>JAWKWW010000002.1:0-569092 GCA_041397385.1 Paracoccaceae bacterium | reverse complement strand
GGTGCTGGCGCTCGGGGCGGATCTGCGCTTTGCGATGCAGTTGGCGATCCTGCGACCGGACCTGATCAGCGGCATTCTGGGCTGTGCCGCGCAATTGCCACTGCATTCGCCGGCGCAGTACGAACGGATGGACAAGTGGCAACGTTTCATTCTTGCCAATGCCCGTTATGCGCCCAAGATCCTGCCGTTTCTGGTCAAGGCCGGTTTCTCGCTGGCCCGGCGCGTCGGCAAAGAGGCGTTCTTTGCCCAGGTCAATGGCGGGTCTGCCGCCGATATGGAAACCTTCGCGCGGCCCGAGGTGCGCGCCGCGATGCTGGCCGGGTCCGAGGTTTCGCTGGGTCCGCGGCTTTCGGCGCATGAGGCCTTTACCCGCGAATGCATCAGTTCCGAACGCGACTGGTCGGCGCTGGTTCTGGGCTGCCCGGCACCGGTTGTGCTTTTGCAGGGTGATCAGGACCCGCAGACACCGGTGCAGACCATCCGCGAACTGATGGCCGATTTCCCGCGGCTCGACGTGACCTTCGTTCCCGATACCGGCCAGCTACTGTTCTTCAAGGAGTGGCCGCTGGCGCTGGATCGCCTGATGGCGCTGTTGCCGCAAACCGTGACGCCCGGCTGAGATTTTTTGCCGCTTACCCCGGATAGGGTATGCGCCGGCAGGGCCGCGCCCCTATGCTGAGCCCATTCCTGGTGGATTTTTCTTCAAAGACTTTCAGCGTTGGGACGGCGGGACCGGAATGCGGGCCCGCCGCTTTTTTCACCACAGTTCGCGGTGAAGAAACTGGCCGCATACCCCATTTGGCGTATGCCGGGTTTTCCCGACTGTTCTAGGCTTTGACCACAGGAGATTTTCATGTCGTATTTCATCGTTGTCATCCTCGCCGTGGTCAGTGCCGGGTTCTACGTTGGCGCCACCGTTGTTCTGAAGCTCTGGCATGCCCTGCCGCCGACGGTCGCCGTGCTGGCGGTTCTGGGCATGATGGGCCTGGCCTGCCTTGCCGAGGTCGTGATGCTGCGCGGCACCAAGCTGGGCGAGGCGATAATCCTCCTGTTCGCCGCCGAGGTGGTCTTTGGCCTTGCGGTTTCGCTTTACGCCTTTGGCGATACCTTTTCGATGCGCGAGGGCCTTGGCCTGGGTGTGATCGTCCTCGGCGTCGGCATCCTGTGCTGGCAACCCTCGGGGGCCGATGCCTCTGCCGAGCAGGCGATGATATCGGTGGAGCCCGACGGCCCCGGCATCAACACCGCACAGGGTGCGCCCCGGCGGCTTGCATTGCGCATGGGCTCCTTGCCGCCTGTCTGACGGCCCGCCCCGTCGGGAATTGACCCGGATCAAGGCGGGTTTGCCGGTTCCACCCTATCCTTCCCCGATTACCAAGTGGAAGGAGAGCTGGATGCCAGACATTTCAGTGAAGGAAACCGCGCAACCTGAAACCAAGGCCACGGGCAAGCCCGAACCCAAGGTCAAAGCCAAGACCGGGGTCCGGCCCAACGGTGTGACGCCACCCACCGGCACACAGGCCAAACGCTTTCCCGTCGTTGACGCCAGTGCGGTCCGGCAAGCCTTTGAAAGCGGCAAGTATCCCTATTCGCGCAAGATGCCCCGCGCCAAGTACGAGACGGAAAAGGCGCTGCTGCAGGCCGAATTGCTGAAGGTGCAGAAATGGGCACAGGAGACGGGCCAGAAGTTCGTCATCCTCTTCGAAGGTCGCGATGCCGCCGGCAAGGGCGGCACGATCAAGCGCTATATGGAACATCTCAACCCGCGCTTCGCCCGTGTCGTCGCGCTGAACAAGCCCTCCGAGATCGAGAAGGGCCAGTGGTTCTTCCAGCGCTACATCGAACATCTGCCGACCGCCGGCGAGATGGTGTTCTACGACCGCAGCTGGTACAACCGCGCCGGTGTCGAACGGGTGATGGGGTTCTGTTCGCCCACCGAATACCTGGAATTCATGCGCCAGGCCCCCGAAGTCGAGCGGATGCTCGTCCGTTCAGGCATAAGGCTTTACAAATACTGGTTTTCTGTCACTCGCGGCGAACAGAGAAACCGCTTCAAGTCGCGTGAAACCGATCCCCTGAAGCGTTGGAAACTGTCGCCGATCGACAAGGCCAGCCTGGACAAGTGGGATGACTATACCGAGGCCAAGGAGGCGATGTTCTTCTACACCGACACCGCCGACGCGCCCTGGACGATCATCAAGTCGAATGACAAGAAACGCGCGCGGCTGAACTGCATGCGCCACTTCCTGTCTTCACTTGACTATCCCGGCAAGGATCCCGAGGTCGTACAGGCGCCCGATCCGCTGATCGTGGGCCGCGCCAGCCATGTCGTGCATGGGTCCGAACATATTCTGGGTGCCAGCATGCATCCCGACCTGCGCCGCGCCGACAAGGCCGCCTCGGGAAACGGTGCAGACACGGACGCGGGTTGAAAACTGGCTGTTGAACGGGCAGCCGCGCGCCGAGAACGATCACAAGACGTTTGGATCGCAGCCGGGGAGTTCGCAGTCCCCGGCGCGTCCCCGTATTTTCTGCAATGCCGCAGTGCATTCGCAGAAAGAGGGCAGGCCATGGGTCGCGATTCTCTGTCACGATTTCCGGTCGCCATGCTGCAGTCCGCGATGCCGGCGTGTCGAGAGGTGCTTAGGTGTCATCTGCAAGGCCCTGATTCGGACTCGCGCCTGGACCGGTTCCTGTTCCCGACCTCCGATGCGGCCATCGCGGCCTATGTCGGCAAGGCCGAACCGCTATTCATGGTCACGCTGGCTTTGCGGGGCCGGCTGTCGGGCGTGGCAGAGGTTCATCGCCATCCCGACGTCAGCGACGGGGTCGAGATTGCGCTGTCTGTCGATCGCAACCCGCGCCGGATTGGCTTTGGCGGCCGGCATTTTTCAGCGCGATCACGGAATGCCGGCGCCGCGATATCGGGGAAATCCGGGTCTTCTACCGCGACGGCAACGAACCGATGCACCGCATCGCGGCGCGGGTAGGGTTCAAGCGGGTGCCGCAGGGCGATCCGACCAGCGTGACCGCGCGGCTGCAACGCCAGTTCACGGGGGCTGGACCTTGCCACGCGCCGCCCGTAAGGCTGGCGCATGAACGCACGGGAAACATATGGGGCGCACCTGCGTGCGCTGCTGGTCCTTGGTCTGCCGCTGATCGGTTCGAACCTGGCGCAGATGGCGTTGCATGTCACCGATACGGTCATGCTGGGCTGGTACGGGGTCGAGGCGCTGGCCGCCGTCGTGCTGGGCGCATCGACCTATTTCATCCTCTACATCATCGGCGCGGGCTATTCGATCGCGATGATGGGGCTCGTCGCCTCGGCGCTTGGTGCCGGCGACGAAACCCAGGTGCGTCGCGCCACGCGGATGACGATGTGGCATTCGATCCTTTTCGGCCTCGCGATCCTGCCGCTCCTGTGGTGGTCAGGCCCGGTGTTGCGCGCGCTCGGGCAGGAACCGGAACTGTCGCAACTGGCGCAGGATTATCTGCGCATCGCCGGGTTCGGAATGGTGCCGGCGCTGATCGTCAACACGTTGCGCAGCTACCTGTCGGCACTGGAACGTACCGGCGTGGTTCTGGTCGCGACGCTTGTCGGCGCGGTGGTGAACGTGATCCTGAACTGGATGCTGATCTTCGGCCATTGGGGCGCACCGGAAATGGGCGTGCGCGGCGCCGCCGTGGCGACGCTGACCACGCAGTTCGTGACCGCGCTGTTTCTGGCCGTCTACGGGTCCCGACACCCGGCCTTGCGCAAGTTTCGCCTGTTTCAGCGGTTCTGGCGGCCCGACTGGGAAGCCTTTGCAACGATCTGGCGCCTGGGTTGGCCGGTGGGTCTGACGGGGCTTGCCGAAGGCGGGCTGTTCAACGCCTCGGCTCTGATGATGGGCTGGGTGGGCACGGTTCCGCTTGCCGCGCATGGCATCGCTCTGGAGATTGCCGCGCTGACCTTCATGGTGCATCTGGGCCTGTCGAATGCCGCGACCGTCCGCGTCGGCCGCGCCCACGGCCAGGCCGATACGCTGGGCCTGCGCGACAGCGCCGTGGTGGCCATGGGCCTGTCCTTCGTTCTGGCGGCGATGGCGGTGGTCGTTTTCCTGACCTGGCCGGAATTCCTGATTTCGCTTTTCCTGAACCCCGATGACCCGCTTGCGTCCGAGATCGTGGCCTTTGGCGCCCTGCTTCTGGCGGCGGCGGCGGCGTTTCAGTTCGCCGATGCGGCACAGGTGATGGCGCTTGGCTTTCTTCGCGGCGTGCAGGACACACGCGCGCCGATGATCCTGGCCGCGATCAGCTATTGGCTGATCGGCATTCCGACAAGCTATGTTCTGGCCTTTACGCTGGGGCTGGGTGGGGTCGGGCTATGGATCGGGCTGGTTGTCGGACTGGTCTTTGCCGCGGCCTTTCTGCTCGGTCGCTTCTGGCGCGGCTGGCTGGGCGCGTCGGCTGCGGTCTAGCCGGCCTCGCCACCTTCGGCGCGCAGCACGAAAAGCCAGACATCCTTGCCGTTATTGGCCTTTGGCCCCAGTTCCAGGATGTCATCCAGCCGGTAACGCCCCTTGCCCCATTTGAAAAAGAGATAGGGCATGCACATCGGATGGGCGCCGAACGGGTCCATTTCCGACGCGCCGGCGGCGGAATGGGCCATCGTGTGTTCGATATAGATGCGCCCACCCGGTGCAAGCTGCCTGGCCCATGCCGCCAGCGCCCGATCCGGTGCCATCGCCTGGTCCAGCGAATTGGTATAGATGAAATCGAAGGCGCCAGCCCATTCGGGGTTTTCGTTGTGAAAATCCCAGACCACCATGTGTTCGAACGCGGTCGCGGTTTCAGAAATATCGGTTCCGATCATGCGCGCTCCGGTCAGGCGGGCCAGCGTTTCCACCTCCCAGCCGTTGCGTGCGCCATGGCAGATCCCGGCTTTTGCGGCAATGCCACGGGACGAAAGATGTTCGGCCAGCGCCCCCAGCGTGGCATCGTCGGCCCAGACCTTGTCGAGCTTGCGGCGGTTGTGGAAAACCTGCGTGTCGCGGTATTCGTCGTAGCCGCCGGAATAGTCGTGAAGATAGACCAGATCGCGGTCATGGCGCTTGACCACGCCAAAGCCGCGCTTTCGCCGGACCGTCGTGTAACCGAAAGGGCGGACGAAGGCGCGAACGATGCCGGCTATCACCGCGCGGCCTCCGTTTCTGGTGTGGCGAGCCGTTCGGCCTTCTTGCGCACCAGCACGCCACGCAGATCGTGCATCGCCAGAAGCAGCGCGTCGGTGATCGCGTCAAGCTGATCGGCGCTGGCCTTGCTTTGCGCCCACTGGGCGGTCAGGTTCAGATGGTCGACCGTGCGCAGGATATCGTCGACCTCGCGCCGTGCCAGCAGGTCGGCGCGTTCCTTCATCCAGTCGCGTATGGCCGCGATATCGCCCACGGTCAGCTTGCGCTCGCCATGTGCCTTGATCTCGCCATTGCGGATGTTGACCACGGCGATCTGATCCATGTCGATCCGACGATGGCGGTTTTCGGTATCGACCCGAAAGACAAAGGCGCCGTTTTCACGGACGCGGAAGAAGTAGTCGGGCAGTTCGGTGCTCATCCCTGCTGTCCTGCCGTCATTTGCGCGCGCTGGTTCGGGCGGAAGGTTAGCAACTGCCGCCCGACTTCGCCACCGTCATTCGGCTCTCGGCCTAACGAAGACCGGCGCAAAATTGCTGGATGCGGCGGCACGCCTCCTCCAGCGCCGCGTCCGACGTCGCATAGCTGACGCGGAAGTTCGGCGAAACCCCGAAGGCTGCACCGAAAACCACGGCAACACCGGTTTCTTCCAGCAGCGCGGTGGCAAAGGTTTCGTCATCGGCGATCTCCGTGCCCCGGCCGAAGTCTTGCCGATGCAACCGGAAATATCCGGATAGACATAGAAGGCACCTTCCGGACGCGGGCAGGTGACGCCCTTGGCCTGATTCAGCATCGACACCACCAGATCGCGGCGGCGCTGAAAGGTAACCCGGTTGCTGGCCAGAAAATCCTGCGGTCCGTTCAAGGCTTCAAGGGCGGCATATTGCGAAACGGACGAAGGATTCGACGTGGATTGCGACTGGATCGTCCCCATGGCTTTGATCAGCGCCACCGGGCCCGCGGCATAGCCGATCCGCCAGCCGGTCATTGCATAGGCCTTCGATACCCCGTTGCAGGTCAGTGTCCGGTCGTAAAGGCCGGGCTCGACCTGCGCGGGTGAAACGAATTCGAAATCGTCGAAGACGAGGTGTTCATACATGTCGTCCGACATGACCCAGACATGCGGGTGGCGCATCAGGACATCGGTCAGTGCCTTCAACTCGTCCCGGTTGTATCCCGCCCCGGTCGGGTTCGAGGGCGAGTTGAAGATGAACCACTTGGTCTTCGGCGTGATCGCCGCTTCAAGCTGTGCGGGTGTCAGCTTGAAACTGCTCTCGATCCCGCAGGCCACGGGCACCGGCGTACCGCCCGCCAGAAGCACCATGTCGGGATAGCTGACCCAGTAGGGCGCGGGGATGATTACCTCGTCGCCGGGGTTCAGAGTGGCCATCAGCGCGTTGTAAAGGGTCTGCTTGCCGCCGGTGCCCACGGTGATCTGGCCGGGCGTGTAGCTGAGGCCGTTTTCCCGTCGAATTTGGCGCAGATCGCCTTTTTCAGCTCCGGGATGCCATCGACGGCGGTGTATTTGGTCTTGCCCGCGTCGATCGCGCGCTTGGCAGCGGCCTTGATGTTGTCGGGCGTGTCGAAATCCGGCTCGCCCGCGCCAAGGCCTATCACGTCGCGGCCCGCCGCCTTCAATTCCTGCGCCTGGTGGTCACCGCGATGGTCGGCGACGGTTTGACGCGGGCCAGCGTATCGGAAAGGAACGGCATTCGTCGGTACTCCGGTTTGTAATCGCCGGCCCCATGTCTTAGATTGCCACCTCACCCCCGCAAGCGACTTGACGAAGGAATTGCAATGACGACCGAAACGCTCGAAACCGCCGCCGAAAGCGCGGAGAACTGGTATAGCGAGGAGGCCGCGACATTTGGTGACCGGCTGGCGGCGGCACGCGAGGCCGCCGGGCTCAGCCAGGCCGAACTGGCGCAGCGTCTCGGTGTGAAGACCAGGGTCGTCGAGCATTGGGAGGCCGATGCAAAAGAACCGCGCGCCAACCGGCTGCAGATGCTGGCCGGCATGCTGGGCGTGTCGCTGATGTGGCTTCTGATGGGCGAAGGCGATGGCGTGGACCTGCCGGACGGAGCAGCGGCCGATGCGGCACACGTGAAAGGCGTGCTTGCCGAAATCCGCGAATTGCGGGCGGCGATGACCGCGATGACCGGGCGGCTTGGCCGACTTGAAAAGAAGCTCCGCCAGGGGCTGGACCAGAGCGCCGCGTGAGCGAGACGTCCGATACGATGCTGAAGCGGCTGACCATGCGGTCGTGGCGGCGTGGCACGAAGGAAATGGATCTGATCCTCGGTCCCTTCGCCGACGCAAGACTTGCCACGATGGGGTCGGCGGAACTGGAGCTTTATGATCGTCTGCTTTTGCAGAACGACCAGGATCTTTACCCCTGGATCACCGGTTTCGGCAGCCCCGCCGCAGATGTGCCCGAAGAGCTTGCGGGGCTGATCGCCGAGATCGGGCGGTTTGCCCGCGCGCGCCTTTCACCGCAGGGCTGAGCCGAAGATCTCCTCACTTAACCGAATGTTTGCGTTTTGTACTCAGGTTGTCCGAAGGCCAACGGACGGCGGAGACGAGGATGAGTATTCACACCACCCTGCCCGAGGGAGTGCGACGCGGTTTCATGACGGGCTATCTGGACACACTGGCGCTGGTCGAGCGGTTGCACCGGCTGTTGCTGGACGTGATCAAGGACGAATTCGAACGGCTCGGGCTGTTGGAGGTCAATCCGGTCCAGGCGCTCTTGCTGTTCAACATCGGCGACAACGAGGTGACGGCGGGCGAATTGAAATCGCGCGGCTACTACCAGGGCTCGAATGTCAGCTACAACCTGAAGAAACTTGTCGACCTCGGCTACATGCATCACCAAAGGTCCGAGATTGATCGCCGGTCGGTGCGGGTGCGACTGACCGCGCGCGGTCACGACATCCGGCAGGTGGTGGAAGAGCTGTTTCAGCGCCATGCCGAAGGCATGCAGGCGCGCGGCATATTGGGCGACAGCGGGATCGAAGAGATCAACCAGGCGCTGAAACGGATGGAACGCTACTGGGCTGACCAGATCCGCTATATCTACTGAGATGACTGCAAAGGGGGTGCAGGCGGCGCCAGCGCGCTGAGTTGCAGGACCTGAAGCTCGCGGATCAGCTTGCGGCGCATCGCCGCCTCGAAATCACGAAACCCCAGCGCCACTTCGACAAAGGCTTCCGGGCCCCGGATGACCTCGGCGCGAAACCATGCGGTCAACTCGGCCGTGCCCGGTTCGCCACCGTCCCAGCCGGCGTCGCGGTCGATTCCGATGACCAGGGCGTTGACGGTGACCGGCACGCGCCGTTCCGACAGGACGACATCGCGCGGGCGGGGACCGGAATTGGACAGACCGTCGCCGGTCAGGTCCAGCGTCGCGCGCAGGCAATCCGGCTGCCGCGCCAGAAGCGCATCGCCATAGGCCATCGCCGCGCCCACACCGGTGGCCGGCGAGCGTTCGATCCGCACCGCCGTCGCGAGGACCCCGGCGACGTGCTCAAGCACCACGCGGTCGCTCAGCGCCACCCAGTCAAGGATCAGGCGCTGGTGTTCGGCCCCCGACCAGTCGTAGACCGCCAGCATCACCGGCGTTTCCGGCGTGTCGAGGAGCTTTTCCACCACTTCTTCGCTCAACAGCGCGGCGGCCAGCCCTTCGATCTGCATTTGATATTCCTGCTGATCGACCGAACCGGACACATCCAGCCCGATCGCCAGCGCCTGCCGGCAATCGGCAGCCTGCGCCACGGCGGGCAGGGCCAGCAGACCGGGCGCGAGGACGACCATGCGGATTGCCCGCACCATGTGTGCCAGAGCCTGGCCCGGGCTCACCAATGCCCCGTATTGGGCATCGACGCCCAGGGTTCGGCGGGGGCCAGCGACGAACCCCTTGCAGGATCTCGACCGAGACATTGTCGGGCGATCGCACGAAGGCCATGTGCCCGTCGCGCGGCGGGCGGTTGATCGTCACGCCATTGTCCATCAGGTGCTGGCAGGTGGCGTAGATATCGTCGACCTCATAGGCCAGATGCCCGAAATGCCGGCTGTCCGAAGGCAGCCCATCGTCGCCATCCCAGTTCCAGGTCAGTTCCACCGGGCATTCGGGCTGGCCGGGCGGCGCCATGAAGACAAGAGTAAAGCGCCCGCCGTCGTTTTCGTAGCGGCGCGTCTCCTCCAGCCCCAGAAGGCGATAGAAGGCCATGGAAGCCTCGAGGTCCTGAACCCGGACCATGGTGTGCAGATAGCGAATAGTCATCGATGTTCCCCGGTTAGGCGCTTTCAGCCTAGCATGCCGCCCGGTCCGGGCAACAGGCGATGCGGCAGGGCGCGCGGGTCGGGGCGAAGCGGCGCGCGCGACAGGGCCCGCCGGTCAACCAGAAGGACGGTCACGAAGGCCACGTACAAAAGCAGGTACCATGACCCGGCCTTGGCGAAGCTGACTGCCTCGCGGGCACCTTGCCCCGCATAGATCCAGGTGCCGGTGAAGGTGCCGACATTTTCCGCGATCCAGACAAAGAAGGCAGACAGAAGCGCGGCCAGCGGCAGCGGCATCCAGCGCGGCGTTTCGCCGACGTAAAACCATATCCGGCAGCGCCCGAAGAGCAGCAGCGTGGCCGCGAACAGCCCCAGCCGGATGTCGGGAAGGAAATGGTGGGCGAAGAAATTGACATAGATCGCCACTGCCAGCACGACGCAGGACCAGAACGGCGGGCTGGGGGCAAAGCGCATTGCAAAGATACGGATCGCCCGCGCCATGTAGGACCCTATCGCGGCATACATGAAGCCGGAAAAAGCGGCACGCCGCCCACCGCCATCACCGCGGGTTCGGGATAGGCCCAGCTTCCGGCCTGCACCTTGAAGATTTCCATGGCCGTTCCGGTGATGTGAAACAGCACGATGACCCGCGCCTCGCTCGGGGTTTCCAGCCGCGCCCAAAGCATCAGAACCTGTACCGAGACGGCGAAGACCAGAAGGGCGTCATAGCGTGAAACCGGCCAGTCCGCCGGCCACAACGCCTTGGACAGAAGGATGGCGATCAGGAACAGCCCGCCGAAAAGGCAGGCCCAGCCCTGTTTCAGGACGAACATCACGAATTCGGCCTTGCCCGGCGACAATCGCGCCCGCGCCCAGTCGCCTAGCGTGCGTTCCAGAAGCCTTGTGCCGCGATCCGCCATGCGTGCCCTAGAAGTTCGAGGCGAAGCCAAGGCTGACGCCCAGATCGCGGGTGTCGTACAGGCTGAAATTCGACAGTGTGCGCGAGGCGTTCAGATCGAGGCTTGGTGAAAAGCCGTAATAGTCGACCCGTTCGAACACCATGCCCAGATGTGCGCCAAGGCGCCGGTCGAGCCGGGTGCCGCCAAAACGGCTTTGGGCATAGTCGCGCAATTCTGCCGACAGCCCGCCGGTCAGACGGATGCCGGCCAGCGGCGCAGCGCGCGACCAGTCGAAGTCAAGCGCGGCCGCCCGATGGTCGATGGCGACCCCGTCGGAAGCGGTGTCACGCAAGGCCAGGCCGAAATGCAACCGATCGCCCGAGCCGGTTACATGGCCGTAGCCCGCGCGCAGTTCAGCGGTTCTGGCCGACAGGAAACGGGCATCCAGCCGCATCTGCTCTTCGATGCCCAGGCCAAGCTCCAGCCAGTTGCGGCGGTCGAGTGCATAGGACAGATCGCCGTCAAGCCGCAGGTAATCGGAAAGGTCACGCCCGCCGTACCAGTTGTGGCCCGCCGTCGCGCCGAGCGATAGGCTGGTGCGGTCGTCCAGTCGGCGGCGGTGGCCGATGCCCAGTTCGACGGCCGAAAACGCGTAATCCGACCCCCGGGCGTTTGGTGCCTGCGCGCGTGCCTGCGAACTGAGCCTGTAGGTCTTGGAAACCGCGCCAAAGCGAAGCTCCGTCCGGTTTCTCGCGCCGGCGGGTGATAGCCGGTAACGCGCGGAAAGCGAAAGCGATGCCTCGGTTCCCGACAGCGCGCGGGCATCGCCGGAAAGCAGGAACGGCACGCCGAAGAAATCCATGGTTTCAGCCGAACTGCCGTTGTTGATGTTCGACGAGGGCGCCAACGAAAAGCGCAGGCCCAGCGCCCAGGGGTTCTGACGTTCGACCGAGCGGAAGTTTTCGCGCGCCAGCGCCCGCGCGCGATCGTCCGGCGCGGCCTGCGCGGCGCGGCGCAGCCACCATTGCGCTGTGCCGTAGTTTTCAGCGTGATACTCGGCCAGCGCCCGCTGGCGCGCGGCGGCATAGCGTTCGCCGGCTCCTTCGGCCGTTCTCCAAGCCTGCCGTGCGGCTGCGCGCGCGGCGCGGTCGTTACCCAGAAGGTCCTCCGCCGCCGAAAGGATGCGCGCGGCGTCGCTGTCGTGGGGATCGCGTTGCAAAAGCGCCAACGCCAGCGCCCGGGCAAGCGCCGGGTCACCGGCCAGCACCGCCTCTTCGGCCAGCTTGCGCGCCTCTTGCGGTGACAGATCGGTCGCGCTTGCCACCGCCGGCCCGGCAAGGGCCATCGCCACGGTGGCAGTCAGCGCAAGAAAGGCCGCGCGGAAGAACCCGGCGGAACGCACCCGTCAGTTCCGGGTGCCGAAGAACGCCCCCGCCTCCTGGAAGGTCAAGCCGGTCGGATCGTTCGGAAAATCGCCCTGAACCACGACGATGCCCACCAGTTCATCGGCATCGGGCCCGGCAATCACGCCGTAGTACTTGCCCTGGCTGTCCAGCTCTTCCAGCGTGGTCGTCGGGTTGATCCGGTGCGTGGTGACATCGCTTTCGAAGGCGCCGCTGCCATCGGCATAGGCGGTGGCCAGCACCATCACCGGCAGATCGCCCAGATAGTTGCCGGCAGTGTCGTATTCTTCGCGGTTCGAGATGAACCCTTCCATCGTGGCGCGCTGGTTGGTGAAGTCGAGGAAGTCGACCTCCAGCTCCAGATCGCCCCGGGTATAGGTCAGCCCGCTGGAACCGTCGAATGTGCGCATCCCGGCATAGTTGCCGCTATAGGTGGCCGAACCGCTGCTGGGCAGGCTGGCGCGCATGTCGCGTTCGAAGATGAAGCCGCCAAAGCCATAGCCGCGATAGTCGCCGGTGCGCACGATCACCGCGCGCGCGCCGCCCGAAGGGCTTGCGCCGTAAAGCGCCTGGTAGTCGCGCCGTTCGGATGTGTTGGTGTTGGCATAGACGCGAAAGCCGTTCATCGTCGGCACCGCGCCATCACGCGTGTAGCGGCCGTTGCCGTCAAAGGGCATGTTGTTGACCTGAAGCGTGTCGGTATCGGAATTGTAGCTGACCCGGGGCGCCGCATCGCCGGATGTGGTGATGCCGCTGTCGGTGAAGGAACCCGAAACCGTGTTGCCCACGCCGGCGTTGCCGGTGGTCGTCACGTTGTTCAGCGGATTGCCGCTGCATGCCGCAAGCGCGACCGCCACCGCGACGGGTGCGAACTTCCTGTTCATGGCTGCCTACTCGATTTGGTTGCCTGTTTTTTCACGAAGGGTGCCGTCGAAGCCCCGTGAAGTCAACAACTTGGCCCTTTTGGGGCAGCGCGATGGTGCAAAAAGGTCGCGCGGGGCGATGGCTGCTTGCCGTGGCGCTACGCGATCTCGTATGTTGGCGCGGGCGAACCCCATACATCTGGTAAGACACGAACAGCGCGGAGGCTCCCATGCCCTTGACCCCGGAACAGTTGCAGGAAATCGAGGCCCAGCGCGCGACCGCACGCCCGACCCTGCGCGCCGTCAGCGAAGGGATGGAGGCGCATCTTTATCGCGCCAACCCGGTTCTCGACCACGGCTTTGTCCGGGTGATCGACTATATGGGCGATGACAGCGCCATCGTGCAGGCGGCCCGCGTCAGTTATGGCGAAGGCACCAAGCATGTGCAGAACGACGAGGGGCTGATCCGCTATCTGATGCGGCACGGGCATTCGACGCCTTTCGAGATGTGCGAGGTGAAGTTTCACGTCAAGCTGCCGGTCTTCGTGGCGCGGCAGTGGATCCGCCATCGCACCGCCAATGTGAACGAATATTCCGCCCGCTATTCGATCCTCGACCGCGAATTCTACATTCCCGCGCCCGAACAGCTTGCCGCGCAGTCGACGGTCAACAACCAGGGCCGGGGCGAGGTTCTGGAAGGCCGCGAAGCCGCCCAGGTGCTGGAGATCCTGAAAGGCGATGCGGCGCGCAGTTATGACCACTACGAGGCGATGCTGAGCCAGGACGGCCAGCAGGGGCTGGCGCGCGAACTGGCGCGGATGAACCTGCCGGCCAATGTCTATACCCAGTGGTACTGGAAGATTGACCTGCACAATCTGTTCCACTTCCTGCGCCTGCGCGCCGATGCCCATGCGCAATACGAAATCCGCGTCTATGCCGAAACGATGTGTCGGCTGGTGGCCGATTGGGTGCCGCTTGCCTATGCCGCCTTTGAAGACTACCGGATGGGCGGCGTGAACCTGTCCGCCAAGGGCGTTGCCGCGCTGAAACGCCGCCTGGCCGGCGAAACCGTGACGCAGGAAAACTCCGGCATGTCGAAGGGCGAATGGCGGGAGTTTGAGGGCGTTTGGGGTTAAGACACGCCCCGAAACCGCTTTGGCGCGGTTCGTGACCACCCGGTTGCCCTGTTCATCTTCTCCAAAGGTGCACCATGATCCTTTACGGCATTCCCACCTGCGATACCTGCCGCAAGGCCCGAAAGGAACTGGCTGCGGCCGGGCACGAGGTGGTGTTTCGCGATGTTCGGGCCGAACCGCTGAGCGGCGAGGACATCGCGCGGTTCGAGAAGGCTTTCGGCGACCGGCTGATCAACCGGTCATCGGCCACCTGGCGCGGGCTGAGCGAGACCGGGCGTACCGCCCCGGCGGCGGCGTTGCTGGCAGCCCACCCGACCCTGATGAAACGCCCGCTGATCGAGGCGGGCGACACCCTGACGCTGGGCTGGGGTGCGGCCGAAAAGGCGGCGTTCCTGAAATGAAAACGGCCCGCGCGGTGGCGGGCCGTTCGCACCGGGTGATGCCGGTCAGAGCAGTTTGAGATCGCTGGCCGAAGACCGGCCGTCGCGTCCTGCCTGCATCTCATAGGCGACCTTCTGATTGTCATTCAGCCCCTTCAGCCCGGCGCGTTCCACTGCCGAGATGTGCACGAAAACGTCCTTGCCGCCGTCATCGGGGGCAATGAAGCCGTAACCCTTGGTGCTGTTGAACCATTTTACGGTGCCGGTCGGCATTCCGCATCTCCTTCTTCAGACATCCCGGGGCGAGATTGCCGCGGGCCGTGCAGCCAGGTCTCTCAGTATGCCGGCAGCCTGAAACAGGAGGCGGTAGCAGAAAGTCTGTTGTCACGCAGGCGATGATGCCCCAACGGCGGTAAAAATCAAGGGTTCTGTCGGCGGGTCTTTCACCCCAGGAATACCGCGCCTATATCGAGGCGAACGAGGTTGGAGGAACGCGAATGCGCAATGCGGCATTGATCCTGGGTATCATCGGCGGGCTCTGGGGGATGCTGATCGGGTTCTTCAGCTACGGCTACACCGTCTTCATCGACAACTATGGCGAGGTTGGCGATTTCGCCCAGCAGGTCGAGAATGTCGGGTTGATCCGTGTGGCGAGCTTCGTGGCACCCATCCTCGCGATCGCCGGCGGTGCGATGGCGCGGTCGCAAAACCAGATCGGCGGTGCCTTGATGCTGGCGGCGGGCGCGGGCATGCAGATCGCCTTTGGCTTCGGTGTTTTCACGATGTTTCCGATTGCCATGTGCGCGCTGGGCGGCGTTCTGGCCATTGTGGCCCGCCAGCCCGACGCACACTGACGCGTTCAGACCCGGCCAAAAAAACGGTCGACCGATATCGGACCGGCGCCGCGCAGGAACAGAACCAACAGCAGGAACACCCAGAAGGCGCGCTGGTCCAGGATCAGCGCATCCGAAGCCCTGTCGAACCAGGCGCCGCGGGTCGCGGCATCGGCACCATGGCCGGAGATGTCGACCAGGCTTTGCACAAAGACAAAACCGATCATGCCCAAGGCCGCGGCACGCGTGAAAACGCCCAGAACGATCGCTGCGGGCAGCAGGAACTCAGCCCAGGTCCCGGCCAGCGCGACGAGCTTGTGAAAGAGCGTCAGGTTGGCGGCGTTGTAGCCGGCCGCCTCGAATGCCTTGGGAAAGATCTGTGCGTAAGCCCCGGTTGACAGGCTGAAGAGCCCGCCGATGCCGTCGCCGACCTTGGTATAGGCCGATCCCCAGAAATACAGCAGCAGGACACCCGCAAAGACAAGCCGCGCCAGCGTCGGGACTAGGGCGGGCGCAAAGCGTTCAAAGCTGCCGAACAGCCGGTCATAAAGGGAAAGGAGCGCGGTCATGGATCAATCCTCGGGCAGAATTTCGGTTATGGCGCCGCCGGAAAGCAGCGTTCCCAGCACCGCCGAAAGGTCAAAGCCCTTGTGGCGCATCGCTGCATCATGGGCCACGCCAAGACGGTTGCCGCGCTGCAGCGCAGCAATGAAGTCCGCCCCGCCGGGCGGCAGAAGCGATGGCCTGGGGTCGTATTCGGGCCGCGTGATCAGCACGTCTTCGGCCTGCATGCTGGGTGCCGGTGCACCGGTTTCGGTGTTTGCGCGCCAGATCGACAGTACCGGCCATGGCGACCGCAAGACCTGCACCGCCGGTGCAAGGCGAAGCCGCGCGGCGATAAGGCCCTCGGGGATCAGCGCCTGCAATGCCTCGGCCGGTACCGGCGTGGCATCGGCGGCGTGGTACGCGATGCGCAGGGCGTATTCCAGCCGCGCGATATCGGGCAGATAGCCAAGATGCGCCACCGGTTCGAACCCTTCCAGAAAGGCCGCCATGCCGGAACCGTACAACGTCAACTGCTGCGAGCCGGGCGGTTGCTGGCGCAGATAGACACCCGCCATGGCACGAAAGAAGTCGTCGCCCACAAGCTTGCGCAAGACCGGGAAGCCGACTTCGAGCGCTTCGGTCAGGCTGACAACCACGTTGTTGCGATAGACCGAAAACCGCTTGCCTGCCGGGCGCCCCTTCGCATCGACCAGCCCGTCCGGGACCGGCAGATCCGGGTTCAGAAGCGCATCGCGAAAAAGCGCCTGACTGGTGCTCATGCCGCAACCGCGTCAAGGATGCGGGCCGCCATGTGCGCCTCATCCGCCAGCACCGGCCAGTCGGGCACGTCGGTATCCCATTCGATCAGCGTGGGCTTTGCGCCGCCCACCCGGATCGTGTGGTCATAAAGCCGCCAGACCGGGTCGGTCACCGCCCGCCCGTGGCTGTCGATCAGCAGCGGCTGACCATGATCGTCGGCATCCTCGTCATGCCCGCCAAGGTGGATTTCACCGACCAGATGGTGCGGGAAGGCATCGATATAGGCGAAGGCATCGGTCTCGAGATTGGTTGCCGACACGAAGACGTTGTTGACGTCCAGCAACAGTCCGCATCCGGTACGACGGGCGACCTCGGTCAGAAAGGCGATTTCATCCATCTCGGCCTCGGTAAAGGCCAGATAGGCAGAGGGGTTTTCCAGCAGCATGCGACGGCCGAACGCCTCCTGCACCTGATCGATGTGATCGGCGACGCGGGCCACGGTTTTTGACGTATAGGGAAGCGGCAGAAGGTCGTTGAGGTATTCGGTATCGTGGCTCGACCAGGCCAGGTGTTCGGAAAAGCTGGCCGGGTTCAGCCAGCCGACAAGATGGCGAAGCCGCGCAAGGTGTTCGGCGTCAAGCGGGCCTTCGCCGCCGATGGACAGTCCGACGCCATGCACGGACATCGCAAACCGTTCGGCCAGATGACGAAGCTGCGCCAGCGGTCGGCCGCCAGCGCCCATGTAGTTTTCGGCGTGGATTTCCAACCATTCGACCGGCGCGGCATCGGCCATGATCGCCGGGAAATGCTGTGGCTTGTAACCGACCCCCGGACGAGCGGGCAGTTCGGCGAAAGGCTTGGCGGTATCGAGCATCCCGTCCCCCCGGTGTTGGAAGGGCCTCCCCGGGATGGCCGGGAAGGCCGGTTGGCATCAGCCCTGCGGCAGGTCGCGGTCGAGCGCTTCGAGCGAGCCCATGCGGCCTTCGGGCAGTTCCATCGTGGCGCAGGTCCCGGCCGGGACAAGCTTCCAGGCGTTGCCCTGGTAGTCGACTTTCGACGTGCCGGCGCAGGTCGTGCCGGGGCCCGCGGCGCATTCGTTCTGGCCTGCCAGCGACACGCCAAAGCATTTTTCCATATCCTGCGCGGCGGCAGGGGTGGCGACATGCGTGGCAAGCGCCGAAGCCATGGCGCCGGCAACAGCGAGGGTCTTGAAGTGCTGAGACATGAAAGAATTCCCTTGATCGGTTTCGTGAGCCGCGAAAGTGCGACTGCAAGAAGCCTAGCAATCGCACGAGTTCACAGACCATTCACAGGACCGTGCATGACAGGGCCGTGACGAGCTGAAACATTCCTGCGCTGGAATGTGAAAGCAGAAAGACGCCGCGGCGCGACGTCTTTCCTGTTTGTTTTCCGGTGGTTGCCTTAGCGAAGATCGGGCGGCAGCGCCTCTTGCACCAAATCCGCGACGACGACGTCCAGGGCGGTGGTTTCGGTCCGGGTTTCGCCGAGCCGGCGAACTGAAACAGTTCTGTCCTCGACTTCGCGGTTGCCGATGGCAAGGATCACGGGAACTTTGCCCACCGAGTGTTCGCGCACCTTGTAGTTGATCTTTTCGTTGCGCGTATCGGCCTCGGCCCGGATGCCGGCGGCCGAAAGCTTTGCCGTGACCTCCTTCACATAATCGTCGGCATCCGAGACGATCGAGGCCACGACCACCTGCCGCGGCGCCAGCCAGAACGGCATCTTGCCGGCATAGTTTTCGATCAGGATGCCGATGAAGCGTTCGAACGAACCGAGGATCGCGCGGTGCAGCATGACCGGGCGATGCTTGGCCCCGTCCTCGCCCACATATTCCGCGCCAAGCCGGACGGGCAGGTTGAAATCGGCCTGGAACGTGCCGCATTGCCATTCACGCCCGATCGCGTCGGTCAGCTTGAAATCGAGCTTGGGGCCATAGAAGGCGCCTTCGCCGGGATCGACCACGTAATCGTTGCGGACCTTGCGAATGGCGTTTTCCAGCGCGGTTTCCGCCTTGTCCCAGATTTCGTCGGAACCCACGCGCACGTCGGGCCGCGTCGACAGCTTGATGTCGAATTTGGCAAAGCCGAGATCGGCATAGATCGAGGACAGAAGGTCCAGAAACCCCGCGCATTCCGCTTCGATCTGGTCTTCGGTGCAGAAGATATGCGCATCGTCCTGAACGAAGCCGCGCACGCGCATGAGCCCGTGCATGCTCCCAGAGGATTCGTAGCGGTGGCAGGAGCCGAATTCGGCCAGCCTGAGCGGCAGGTCGCGGTAGCTCTTAAGGCCCTGATTGTACACCTGCACATGGCAGGGGCAGTTCATCGGCTTCAGCGCATTGATGCGCTTTTCCTTTGCGCCTTCCTCGTCCACCTCGACGATGAACATGTTTTCGCGGTAGGCCTCCCAATGGCCCGACCGTTCCCAAAGGACGCGGTCAACGACTTGCGGCGTCTTGATCTCCTTGTAGCCGGCGCGGATCAGGCGGCGGCGCATATAGGCCTCGAGCTCGCGGTAGATCGTCCACCCGTTCGGGTGCCAGAAGACCATTCCCGGCGCCTCTTCCTGCAGGTGGAAAAGCTCCATCTCGCGGCCGAGCTTGCGGTGGTCGCGCTTGGCGGCCTCTTCCAGCATCGTCAGATGCGCCTTGAGGTCATCGCGGTTCTTGAGGCGACGCCGTAGATGCGCTGCAACTGCTTCTTGGTGTGATCGCCGCGCCAATAGGCGCCAGCGACGCTCATCAGCTTGAAGGCATCGGCGGGCAGCTGGCCGGTATGCTGCAGATGCGGGCCACGGCAGAGATCCTGCCAATGCCCATGCCAGTACATGCGAAGCGGTTCGTCGCCCGGGATCGCCTCGATCAGCTCGACCTTGAAAGGCTCGTTCTTGCGGATGTAGTGCTCGATCGCGCGCGACCGGTCCCAGACCTCGGTCCGGACCGCGTCGCGTTCGTTGATGATCGCCTTCATTTCCTTTTCGATCGCACCGAGGTCTTCGGGCGTGAAGGGTTCGTCCCGGTCGAAATCGTAGTACCAGCCGTTCTCGATCACCGGGCCGATGGTGACCTTGACCTCGGGCCAGAGTTTTTGCACCGCGCGCGCCATGACATGCGCAAAGTCGTGGCGGATCAGCTCGAGCGCCTGGGCGTCGTCCTTCATCGTGTGGATGGCGATTTTCGCGTCGGTCTCGATCGGCCATTGCAGATCCCAGTGCTTGCCGTCGATGCTGGCCGATATCGCGGCCTTGGCGAGCGAGGGCGCGATGGACTGCGCCACCTCGGCTGCGGTCACGCCACGGGCGAACTCACGCGAATTGCCATCAGGGAATGTGAGGGAAATCTGGGCCATTTTGGCTCTCCTCGTCGGTTTGGCGCCCACGGAACGCCCGGTTGCGGGTTATGACGCCGCGTTTCTGGAAGATCGCGCGGGGGAAGTCAACGGCCGGGGGTTCCACCCCCGGACCCCGGGGAGTATTTGTTGCCAAGATGAAGGGGACGGCATGAGCGAAAGAGTGACGACCGCCGAGGGGCGACGGATAGCCTTTGACCGGCTTGCGGGCCGCGGACCTGGCGTGGTGTTTCTGGGCGGGTTCCGTTCGGACAAGGAAGGCACCAAGGCGCTGGCGCTGGAAGATTGGGCGCGGCGTGCGGGGCGCGCCTTTCTTCGTTTCGACTATTCCGGGCACGGGGCGTCGTCGGGCGACTTTCTGGATGGATGCATCGGTGACTGGTTCGCCGATGCGCGCGCGGCGGTGTGCGCGCTGACCGCGGGGCCGCAGGTTCTGGTCGGCTCGTCCATGGGGGGCTGGATCGCACTGTTGCTGGCGCGTGCCATGCCGGAGCGGGTGGCGGGCCTTGTCACCATCGCCGCGGCGCCGGATTTCACCGAGGACAGCATGTGGGCCGGGTTCAGCGACGCGCAGCGCCGTCAGTTGAGCGAAGTGGGGCGTGTCGAATTGCCCTCGGACTATTCCGACGAGCCTTATGTGATCACTCGCCGGCTGATCGAAGAGGGGCGCGAACATCTGGTTCTGAGAAAGCCGCTGACGCTCCCGTTTCCGGTTCGCCTGCTTCAGGGCTCGGCCGATGCCGACGTGCCGGTTGCGGTTGCCGAACGGCTTTTTGCCCATGCCGCGGGCGACGACCTGCGCCTGACGCTGGTCAAGGGGGCGGATCACCGGTTTTCCAGCCCCGATTGCCTGGCGCTGATCACCCGGTCGGTCGAGGATGTTCTGGAAAGGGCAGGCTGATGCGACGGTTCGGAAGGTTTCTGGGGCGGCTTTTTCTGGCGCTTGCCCTTGGCGTTGCGGGGCTTTGGGCTTTTGGTCCGCGTGAAAGGGTTGAAACCGAGATCGGCTTTGACCCTGCGCAGATCGGGGCGGAACCTGGCGCCTACCTGGCCGAACGGGAAGGCCAGGTGCCCGGGCTGTCGCCTGAGGTCGCGAAACGGATCGTCTGGGCCGGTGCGTCGGGCGAGCGCCGGACGATAGCGCTCGTCTATCTGCACGGGTTTTCAGCGACATCGGAGGAGATCAGGCCGGTACCGGACCTTGTGGCCAAGGCCGTGGGCGCGAACCTTTTCTACACCCGGCTGACCGGCCATGGGCTCGACGGTGCCGCGCTGGCCGAGGCGCGGGCCGGCGACTGGCTGGAAGACCTTGCCGAAGCGCTGGCCATCGGGCGGAGGCTGGGCGACCGGGTTTATGTGCTGGCCACCTCGACCGGTGGTACGCTCGCGGCACTTGGCGCGGTGCATCCCGACCTGGCCGGGGCGATGGACGGTATCGTCTTCATCTCGCCGAACTTCGGCATTCGCAGTGCCGCGGCGGGGCTGCTGGAATGGCCGCTGGCGCGCTACTGGGTGCCGCTGATTGCAGGCGCCGAGCGCGCGTTTCAGCCGCTGAATGCCGAACAGGGCCGGTTCTGGACCACCCGCTACCCGACCGTTGCGGTCATGCCGATGGCGGCAACCGTCCGCGCGGTGCGCATGGCTGATCTGTCACGGGCGACGGTGCCGGCGCTGTTCCTCTTTTCCAACGCCGATCAGGTGGTTTCGCCCGAGGCGACGCAGGATGCGGCCCGCAGATGGGGCGGCCCGGTCGAGGTTGAAACGATCGTGCCCGGCCCCGGTGACGACCCGATGGCGCATGTCATCGCTGGCGCGATCATGAGCCCCGGGCAGACCGAAACGGTTGCCGCCCGGATAACCGGCTGGATCGCGGCGCGCGAGTAACGGGCCTCACGCGGAGGAGGCGAGCGTGATCGTTCCCTTGCCGCGCGCGCGGCCGGTCGCGGGTGATGCCGGAATTGGCGTCGATGAAATCCAGCACCAGCGGCCGGATGTTCAGCCGCCAGGACTTGCCGGCGAAAATGCCGTAATGCCCGGCATCGGGTTCGACATGGCTGGCTTTCTTCGATGCAGGCAAGCCGGTGCACAGATCAAGCGCGGCGATGCACTGGCCCGGGGCGCTGATATCGTCCAGCGCGCCTTCGACAGTCTTGACCGCAACCTGCGTGATCTTGCCGATATCCACGGTCTTGCCCGCGACC
This sequence comes from Paracoccaceae bacterium, assembly GCA_041397385.1. Classification (GTDB taxonomy): domain Bacteria; phylum Pseudomonadota; class Alphaproteobacteria; order Rhodobacterales; family Rhodobacteraceae; genus Albidovulum. The sequence continues at coordinate 547,252 of JAWKWW010000002.1, read as the reverse complement.
ACGAATTCGTTGCGCGCGATTTCGCGGTTCTTGAAGATCCGCTCCACCGTGGAGAGGTAAAATTCGGCCGTCATGTCCATCACGGCGAGGTATTCGTCGTAGAACCGGTTGTGTGCATCGTGATCGCCGCCCTCGCCGCGGGCGACACGGAAAATCTGGTCCGAAAACGCCTTGGCATGGCGGTCGGCATTCATCGACATGAAGCTGTGCAGTTGCAGAAGGCCGGGATAGACCAGCCGCCCCACGCCGGGGTATTTGAAGCCGACGCGCTGAATGACCACGCGTTCCAGTTGGCCCATGGTCACGCGCCGGCCGAAATCGGTGACTTCGGTGGCGGCGGCGTCGGGGTCGATCGGACCGCCGATGAGCGTCAGCGAACGCGGCTGCGCGGCGGGGTCTTCGCCGGCCAGATAGGCGGTCGCGGCGAGCGCAAGCGGCGCCGGCTGGCAGACCGCGATCACATGGGTGTCGGGGCCGAGGTGGCGCAGAAACTCCACGAGATAAAGCGTGTAATCCTCGATATCGAATTTGCCGGCCGAAACCGGGATGTCACGGGCATTGTGCCAGTCCGTCACGTAGACGTCGCAGTCGGGCAGCAGGCTGTTCACGGTGGAGCGCAGGAGCGTGGCGTAGTGCCCCGACATCGGCGCAACCAGCAAGACCTTGCGCTGCATCGGCGCGCGCCGGCGGACAAAGAAATGGATGAGATCGCCAAAAGGCTTTTCGATGACGGTCTTGACGTCGACAAGGTGATCCTGCCCGTCGGCCATGACGATCGAGCGGATGCCCCAGTCGGGCTTGGCCACCATGCGCGCGAAGGTCCGTTCGGTCACCTCGCCCCAGGCGGCGGTCAGGTTGACGAAGGGGTTCGGCAAGAGGCTCATCATCGGATAGGATGCCAGCGCGCGCGCGGTAGCCCCCAACCACTCGTTGGTGTTGCGCGCGGCTTCCATAAGGTCGTAGGTGGCCATCTGTTTCATTGCGTTCCCCACGTCTGCCAAAACGCCGCTTTGCCCGAGGGCGTCGCGGGTGCTATGCTGCAGTGCGGAGAACGATAGGCGGGAAAAATTAATATGACAACAAACGAAAGTGACGCAGCCGAGAAACTGGAGCGTTTGAACGCCAATCTGGCGAAACTGGACGAATTGTCCAAGCGTCTGGTTTCCGCGCTGTCACGCAAGGCCCCAGCCGATCCCGCCCTGCACGGGCCGTCAAACGATCTCTACCTCAAGGCTGCGGCCGCCTACCTGGCCGAGATGATGCAGAATCCCTCGAAGATCATCGAGCATCAGGTGTCCTACTGGGGCAAGACGGTAAAGCATTTCGTCGAGGCGCAGCAGGCCTTGACCACCGGCAAGCTTTCCGCGCCCGCCGACCAGACCCCGGAGGATCGGCGCTTTGCCGACCCCTTGTGGAAAAGCCATCCGTTCTTCAATTATCTCAAGCAGCAGTACATGCTGAACGCCGAAGCGATTGCAACCGCGGTGGGCGATCTTGACAGCGTCGATGCGCGCGACCGCAAGCGGATCGAGTATTTCAGCCGCCAGATCATCGACATGCTGTCGCCCACGAACTTTCTGGGAACCAACCCCGAGGCGCTGACCCGCGCGGTAGAAACCGATGGCGCGTCGCTTGTCAAAGGGCTGGAAAACCTGGTGCGCGATATCGAATCCAATGATGGCGACCTTCTGGTCACGCTGTCCGATCGCGACGCCTTCAAGGTCGGTGCAAACATTGCGACGACCCCCGGACAGGTCGTCTTTCGCAACCGGATGCTCGAGTTGATCCAGTACGCGCCGACGACCGAAAAGGTGCACAAGACCCCACTGCTGATCTTTCCGCCCTGGATCAACAAGTTCTACATCCTCGATCTCAAGGCACAGAACAGCCTGATCAAGTGGATCGTCGATCAGGGCTATACGCTGTTTGTCGTCAGCTGGGTCAATCCCGACGAAACCTATCGCGATGTCAGCCTCGATACCTATGTCGAGGAGGGCTATCTGGCGGCGATCGACGCGGTCAAGGCGATTACCGGTCAGCGGTCCATTAACGTTGTGGGCTACTGCATCGCTGGCACCACGCTTAGCCTGACGCTGGCATTGCTGAAAAAGCGCGGCGACAAATCGGTCAACGCGGCGACCTTCTTTACCACCCTGACCGATTTCAAGGACCAGGGCGAGGTCGGGGTTTTCCTGTCGGACGATTTCGTGGACGGCATAGAACGCGAAGTGACCGACAAAGGGATGCTGCACGGCAGCATCATGGCGCGGACATTTTCCTTCCTGCGCTCCAACGACCTGATCTATCAGCCGGCAATCCGCAGTTACATGCTGGGCGAAGCGCCACCCGCCTTCGATCTGCTTTACTGGAACGGCGACAGTACCAACTTGCCCGCGGCCATGGCGGTGCAGTACCTGCGCGACATCTGTCAGAACGACAAGCTGGCGCAGGGCACGATCCGGATTTGTGGCGAAACGCTTTCGCTGGCCGATATCACCATCCCGGTCTGTTCGGTCGCCTGCGAGACCGACCATATTGCGGCCTGGCACGGGTGTTTCGACGGGTTCCGGCAGTTCGGGTCCAAGGACAAGACCTTCATCCTTTCGGAATCGGGCCACATCGCCGGCATCGTGAATCCGCCCAGCAAGAACAAGTACGGCCATTACATATCCGATGCTCCTCTGGATGATGCCGATGCCTGGAAATCCGGCGCGGATCATGTTGCGGGCTCGTGGTGGCCGCACTGGCAAAGCTGGCTGGCCAAACGGTCCGGGGCGATGGTTGCCGCGCGCGAACCCGGCGATTCGGATCATCCGCCGCTCGCTCCGGCACCCGGAACCTACGTGCTACGAAGCCTAAAGGCTTGAACGCGGTTCGCTTTCTGCCACGCGAAAAAATTTTGCTGCACCGCAGCGAAATCACTTGAAATGCTGCGGCGCAGCATGTATCTAGGCTGCAGGATAAACGGGAACCCCCCGGCTTAGGAGCAAGACAATGACCAAACCGCAAGATTTCACCAAGATCATGCAGGACATGATGGCGTCGTTCCCGGTGGACAACGCTGCCGTTCACGAAGCCTTCAAAACCTCGGCTTCGCTCGGCGAGAAGATGAGCAAAGTGGCCCTGGAAGCGGCTGAAAAGTCGACCGAGATCTCCAGCAAGTGGACCAAGGAAACCCTGGTCAAGCTGGGCGACGTTTCGAAAGCCAAGACCGAGCCGACCGACTATACCAAAGCCCTGACCGATTTCGCTTCGGCCTCGGCCGAACTGGCCGCCGAAAACCTGGCCGCCTTCGCTGAAGTCGCGAAAAAAGTTCAGATGGAAACCGTCGAACTGATGCTGGCCGCTGGCAAGGACTTCTCCGAAGACGCGACCGCCGCGGTCAAGAAAGCGACCTCGGATGTGACCGCTGCGGCGAAGAAAGCCACCGCGGCTGCGAAATAACGACCGATTTCTCCCTGTCGGTATGTTCTGGGCGGGCCTTGTGCCCGCCCTTTCTTTTTTTTCTGCACTGCCCTAATCTTCTCTGCGCTGCCAAAGAAGGGGAGGGCCGGCATGGCCGACAATGACAAGCCGCTGCTGATCAAGCGCTATGCCAGCCGCCGGCTCTACAACACCGAAACCAGCGACTACGTCACGCTCGAGGATATCGCACGGTTCATCCGCGCCGGACGCGAGGTTCAGATCGTCGACTTGAAAACCGGCGATGACCTGACCCGCCAGTACATGCTCCAGATCATCGCCGAACACGAAAGCCGAGGCGAAAGCGTTCTGCCGATCAACGTGCTGACCGATCTGGTGCGCAGCTACACGACCCAGGCGCAAAGCGTGGTTCCGCAGTTTCTGGCCATGTCCTTCGAGATGCTGCGCGACGGCCAGTCGAAGATGATGGAAAACCTGTCCACCCTCCCCAATCCGATGGCCTCGATGCCGGGCTTCGAGGCGCTTCAGCGACAGCAGCAGCAGTTTCTGAAATCGATGATGGCGGGCTGGCCAAACAAGGCGGGCGAAGCGCCGCCCGACACCCCGGCCGAAGAAAAGACCGAGTTGCAGGACATCAAGAAACAGCTGGCCGACTTGCAGGCGAAACTGTCGAAACTGTCCTGAATCCCTGCCGGAATACCGGGGTCGGCGCGTGGCCTGCCCCGGGCTCTCCCCTCAGACGTTCAATAGCAGGTGCTCACGCTCCCACGGGCTGATGACCTGCATGAACTCCTTGTATTCGTTCCGCTTGACGGCTTCGTAAAGGTCGCAGAACTCGGTGCCGAGCGCCTCGCGGATCGGCGCGCATTCCGAAAAGATATCCAGCGCGTCGCCCAGTGTGGTCGGCAGTTCGTCGGCGTTGATATAGGCATTGCCGATCTTCTCCGGGCGCGGCATCCGCTTTTCCATCAGGCCCAGATATCCGCAGACCATGGTCGCCACCATGCCGAGGTAGGGGTTGCAATCCATACCCGGAAGCCGGTTTTCCAGCCGCCGCGCAGCCGGGTCCGAGATCGGCACGCGAAGCCCGGTCGTGCGGTTGTCGCGGCCCCATTCCAGATTGATCGGCGCGGCGAAATCCGGAACGTACCGGCGATAGGAGTTCACGTAGGGCGCCATCAGTGCCACTGCCGCGGGCAGATAGTTCTGCATGCCGGCGATGAAATGCATGAAGGCGTCGGTTTCGTTGCCCTTGGCATCGGCAAAGATGTTCTTGCCGGTCTTGCTGTCGACCACCGACTGGTGAATGTGCATCGCGCTGCCCGGTTCGCCCTCGATCGGCTTGGCCATGAAGGTGGCAAAGCTGTCGTGACGCAGGGCGGCTTCGCGGATGAGCCGCTTGAAGTAGAACACCTCATCGGCCAGCATGACCGGGTCGCCATGCGACAGGTTCAACTCGACCTGGCCGGCGCCGCCTTCCTGAACGATGCCGTCGATTTCCAGACCCTGAGCTTCGGCAAAATCGTAAATGTCGTCGATCACCTTGCCATATTCGTCGACCGCCGACATCGAATAGGCCTGGTTGGCCATCACCCGACGGCCGGAACGCCCGATCGGCGGTATCACCGGCTGGTTGGGGTCGAGGTTGCGCGCGACGATGTAGAATTCCATCTCCGGCGCGACGATCGGCTTCCAACCCTGATCGGCGTAAAGCTTGATCATCCGCTTCAGCAGGTTGCGCGGCGAAAGCGGAACGGGCTGGCCCTTCTGGTCCAGCACGTCGTGGATGACCTGCAAGGTGATGTCCGCCGTCCACGGAACCGCCTGCGCGGTGCTGAGGTCGGGCACCAGGACCATGTCGGGTTCGGTGTATTCGCTTTCATCCGGCATGTCGGCGTAATCGCCGGTGATCGTCTGCGCGAAGATCGAGTTGGGCAGGTGAAAATACTTCTGCTTGGCGAATTTGAAACCGGGCATCGCCTTGCCCTTGGCCACGCCGGCAAGGTCGGAAACAAGGCATTCCACCTCGTCCAGACGCCGCCCGGCAATGTATTCCTGTGCGGCTTGCGGAAGTTTCTGGGTCCAGTCGGCCATGAATCACACTTGTTCAGTTTCGGGTTTGCTTGAAGAAATCGGCGATACGATCGGCAATGACGGAGGATGAACTGGGCTCGCCAAAGCGTTCGCGCGCCTTGTCCATCAGATCGTCGGGGACAAGTCCCTTGCCGCGTGTCCGCATCAGCCCGTCGATAAAGCTGTCGCCATATTCGGGATGCGCCTGAACGGTATAGGCGCGGTCGTCGTATAGCAGTGCGGCATATTCGCAAAAGGCGTTCGTGCCGACGGTTTCGGCGACAGCGGGCTTTTCGACGACCTGGTCCTGATGCCAGGCGTTCAGCGTAACCGGTGCGCCGGCAAAGTCATAGTCCTGCGGGCCAACGGCCCAACCGCCCTTGAACTTTTCAACGCGCCCGCCGAGCGCCTGCGCGATGATCTGGTGGCCAAAGCAGATGCCGACCAGCGGCACCTTTTCGGCATAGGCCTTGCGGATGAACTCTTCGAGCGGCTTGATGAACGGGTGATCTTCATAGGCGCCATGGCGCGAACCGGTGATCAGCCAGCCGTCGCAATCGTGCACACCGGCCGGAAACTCCATGCCCTCGACATGGTAGCTGGAAAACTCCAGCCCACGGTCGGCCAGAAGCCGCATGAACATGTCCGGATAATCGCCGGCGACGTCGCGAAGGCCGTCTGGGGCCTGGCCGGTTTGCAGGATTCCGATCCGCATGATGTGCCCGTTCGCTATCTAACAAAAACCTAGTCGCCCGCCGGATTCCCGGCAAGCGTTTCGCTTGTCTCAGACCGTGTCGAGGTAGAGTTCGACCTGTTCGGCCTCGTCCAGATCCGCCATGTAATGCAGTTCTTGACGTTTGGTCAGGATGTAATTGCGCACCAGGTCCTTCGGGAAGAGCCGCGCGACGACCTCGCTGTTCTCGAAAGTGTCGATCGCGTCGGCCCAGGTTTCGGGAAGCTGCGGCAGGTCCAGTGCGTAGGCGTTGCCGGTGATCGGTTTGGGCGGTGTCATTTCATCCTCGATCCCCATCAGCGCCGCGCCAAGGATGGCGGCGAGCATCAGGTAGGGGTTCACATCGCCGCCCGCGACGCGGTGCTCGATCCGTCGGGCAGAGGCGCTGCCAGAGGGGATGCGGACCGCCGAGGTGCGGTTTTCGTAGCCCCAGCAGATCGCCGTTGGCGCGTGCTTGCCGGGCACCAGGCGGTCATAGCTGTTGGCATGCGGCGCGAAGATCAGCGTGCAGTCATGCATCGCCGCCAGGCATCCGGCGACCGCGTGCTTCAGGATCGGCGAGCCTTCGGCGGAGCCGTCGTTGAAGACGTTCCGGCCTTCGCCGTCGATCAGGGAAAAATGCGTGTGCAGACCCGAGCCGGAATAATCCGCATAGGGCTTGGCCATGAAGCTGGCGGCAAAGCCGTGGCGCCGTGCCAGCCCCTTGACCAGCATCTTGAACAGCCACGCGTCGTCGGCGGCGCGCAACGCATCGTCGCAATGCATCAGGTTGATCTCGAATTGGCCCAGCCCGGTTTCCGACACGGCCGTATCGGCCGGGATGTCCATCGCCTCGCAGGCGTCGTAGAGATCGGTAAAGAAGGTGTCGAAGGCATCGAGCGCCCGGATCGACAGCGTTTCGGCCGCCTTGCGGCGCTTGCCCGAACGTGGCGATGGTGGCACCTGCAAGGTCTTGCCGCTATCGTCGATCAGGAAAAACTCCAGTTCCATCGCGCAGACCGGGGTCAGCCCGCGCGCCTTGAACCTCTCGACCACCGCGCGCAGTACCTGGCGCGGATCGCCGTCATAGGGTTTGCCGCTTTCGTGGTACATCCAGATCGGCAACAGCGCCGTCGGTGCCTCGAGCCAGGGCATCGGGACAAATCCGCGCTCGGTCGGGCGCAGAACGCCGTCGGCATCGCCCTGTTCGAAGACCAGCGGGCTGTCCTCGATATCCTCACCCCAGATGTCGAGGTTCAGCACAGACATCGGAAACCGCGTGCCGTTGGCCACGACACCGTCGGCGAAACGGGCGGGAATGCGTTTGCCGCGGGCCTGGCCGTTCAGGTCGGCTGCGGCCACGCGGATCGTATGCACCTCGGGGTGTTTTCTGAGCCAGTTCTTCATCTTCTCACCTGCGAACCGGCCGGGTAGCGCACCGGCGGGCGGAATGCCCGGCAGGTGTGTCGGCCCATGCCCTTGGTCCGAACTATGTTATGATCAAAAATTAGCAGCAGGTCAGAGGCGATTTCGCGCCAAGATTCAGGGGCGAAGATGCGATCCGGTAAAATTTGATCAAAAGCAGGATACTATCGGATCACCTGTGGGCGCAAGCGAATTCTTTGCCGCTGGCTTTGCGGCAGGTGCCGGTTCAAACGGCGGTTCACCATCCCGAAGATGCCGATGACCGTCAGCGTCAGCAAGATGAAATAGACCGCTATGACCGGATAAGCGACAAAGGGGTTGAAGGTTTTGGCGGCAAAGTACGTGGCGTAGTAAAGCGCGTCACCCTTTTGCTGAAAGGCCGGAAACCCTGAAAAATAGACCAGCGTCGTGGCGTGAAACATGAAGATCGCTTCGTTCGTATAGGCTGGCCATGCCAGTCGCATCATCGTCGGCCAGACGACCTTGCGAAACTTTGTCCAGCCGGTCATGCCATAGGCATCCGCCGCTTCCAGATCGCCCTTTGGCACGGCATTCAGCGCGCCATAGAAGATTTCGCCGGCATAGGCGGCGGTGTTCAGGAACAACACGATCAGCGCCCCGGCCCAGGCCTTGCTGAGCCACGATGTGGCGACCGTGATCGTGATGAAGCCCAGCGGAATGTCGATGCCGGCGCGCGGCAGCAGCACGAAAGCCTCGTAGGCGAGGAAGAACTGGATGAAGAGCGGCGAGCCGCGAAACACGAAGATGAACCATTCGGCCGGCTTGCGCAGCCAGGGGTTTGCGCTGGCTTTCGCCAGGGCCAGGGCATTGGCCAGGAAAAAGCCGAAAAAAAGCGCCAGCACACCGAAGTAAAGGTTCCAGATCAGCCCCGAGCCGATCAGCGTGAAATGCTCGCACAGGGTCATCTCACCCTTGGGCAACAGCCGTTCGCCGACACCGATCGAACGCAGGCCATAGGCGGTGATCGTTTCCCAGCAGCTCATCGTCCGGCCCTTCGTTGCGCTTCGCCGGCCATCGTCGCCTGCCCGTGCGAAAGGCGGGCGGTCAGCCGCGTCAGAACCGATTCCGAAACCCGGGTCAGCAGCAGATAGAAGATCAGAAGCGCGATGAAATACCAAAGCCGCCAGTCGGGATGCGGGTAATCGTATTGCGAGGTCTTGGCCCCGCCGAGATCGCTGGCCCAGTAGACAATGTCCTCGATCCTGAGAGAACAGAAGCGCGTCGCCTGGATCAGGATCATCCAGGTTCGGACAGAAGCCCCGGCAGCGCATAGATCCACATCTGCGGCACAAGGATGCGCCAGAAGCTTTGCCGGTGGCTCATGCCGTAGGATTCCGCGGTTTCGATCTGTGCCCGCGGGACGGCGCGCATGGCGCCATAGATCACATTTGCCGCAAAGGCGCCGAACACCACCGAAAATGCCAGAACCGCCAGGGCGAAACCATAGGTTTCATGGACCCACTGCGGGCTGGCCGACAGCGGCAGCTTCGCCTCGGGGCAGACGACGAAATCGTTGCCCTGCCAGATCGGGTGCTGCCATTCGGGGCATTTCACCTTGTGGCGCAGGAATTCGAACAGCTGGTCAAGCGCCAGCGGCACGAAGAGAAAGAAGATGATGTCGGGGATGCCGCGCACCATGGAGGTATAGGCCTTGCCCAGCCAGCGCAGCGGGGCGAAATGCGAACGCGCCGCCATTGCCCCGCCGAAACCGAAGGCCAGTGCCACCGGCGCGGTGATCAGCATCAGCAGCATCACGACGCCGAAGGACATGTAGAACAGCATGTGCTTGCCTGTCGTCAGGTAGCACATCAGCCATGTCAGCCCCTCGATGGAGCTGGGATCGGCGCAGAAGGAAAACATCGCGGATGCCCGTCAGGGGGCGGCGGGGGCAAACGCCCCGCCGCCCGGCCGTGTTACCAGGTGGCGGCCTCTTCGCCGAACCACTTGACGATCATCGCGTTCAGCGTGCCGTCATCCTTCATCGACTGGATCGCGGCGTTGAACTTGTCGCGCAACTCGCTGTCGGACTGACGCAGCCCCATGCCGACCCCGCCACCCAGCGGCACCGGTTCGCCAACCATCACCAACTCACCGTTGGATTCGTTCACGATCGGCCTGAGGTAGTCGATATCGGCAAAGACCGCGTCGGCCTCGCCGTTGCGAACCGCCGCGATGGTTTCATCCGGCGTCGGAAACTCCAGCAGCGTCATGCCCTCTTCGGCGATATAGCCCGACTGGATCGTTGCCGTCTGTGCGGCGATGACGCCACCCTTTATATCGGCATCGGCCGACAGCCCGACGAAGACCGACGGCGTCGGCGGGATGTAGGGGTCGGTAAAGGCAATAACCTGCGAACGCTCCTCGGTGATCGACATCGCCGCGATGATCGTGTCGTAGTTGCCCGAAACGAGGTTGGGGATGATCGTGTCCCACTCGTTCGTCACCCATTCGCAGGTCAGCCCCGCGCGCGTGCAGAGTTCATCGCCCAGTTCACGCTCCATCCCGTCAACCTCGCCGGCATCGTTGATGAAGTTCGACGGAGGATAGGCGCCTTCGGTGCCCATGCGCACGGTCTGTGCGGCGGCAAGGCCGGCCGACAGGGCCAGAATGGCGGTGCCGAGGATCAGTTTTTTCATGTGTGTACTCCCTGTTGGACTTGTTTGTTTATGCATTCGGTTCCGGCGCCATGAAACGCAGGAACCGTGACTCTTCAGTAGGTTGCGGCTTCGGCACCGAACCATTTCGTGATCATGGCATTAAGCGAACCGTCGGCCTTCATCGACGTGATAGCGGCATCGAACTTCTCGCGCAATTCGGTGTCGCTCTCACGCAGGCCCATGCCGGTGCCCTTGCCAAGCACGATCGCTTCGCCGACGAATTTCAGTTCGCCGTTGGAACTGTCCACGACCGGCTTCAGGTAATCGGTGTCGAAGAACGTCGCGTCGGCCTCGCCGTTGCGCACAGCGGCCATCATCTCATCGACCGTCGCAAACTCCAGAAGCGTCGCGCCCGATTCCGCGATATAGCCCGATTGCAGTGTTGCCGTCTGTGCCGCGATGACACCATTCAGATCGGCATCCTCGCTCAGCGCGACATAGCTCGACGTCCGCGGCGGAATATAGTTTTGCGTGAAGTCGATGACCTCGTCGCGTTCATCGGTGATGGACATGCCGGCGATGATCGTGTCGTAGTTGCCGGAAACGAGATTGGGGATGATCGTATCCCAGTCGTTCTTGACCCATTCGCAGGTCAGTTCGGCACGCGCGCACAACTCGTCACCCAACTCGCGCTCGAACCCGTCGATCTCGCCGGCATCGTTCACGAAGTTGTACGGAGGATAGGCGCCCTCTGTTCCCATGCGCACGGTTTGCGCCTGTGCGACGCCAAGCGTCATCGCAAGGGCGGAAGCGGCAATAAGCAAGGTTTTCATTGTTGTTTTCCCCACTGTTGTTTCTTTGGCGTCAGGCCGGCGCTGTCGCGCTCAGGAACTGACGCAGTCGTTCGGTTTTCGGGTTCCCGAACAAGGTGTCGGGCGGCCCTTCTTCCTCGATCTTGCCGAGATGCAAGAAGACGACATGGTCGGAGACATCGGCGGCCAGCCGCATGTCATGGGTGACGATGATCATCGTGCGGCCTTCCTCGGCCAGCGCCTTGATGACCTTCACCACCTCCTGTTCCAACTCCGGGTCAAGCGCCGATGTCGGTTCATCGAAAAGAAGCGCACGCGGCTCCATGCACAGCGCCCGCGCGATGGCCGCGCGCTGCTGCTGGCCGCCGGAAAGCTGTGCGGGGTAGACATCGCATTTGTCGCCGATGCCCACCTTGTCCAGATATTCGCGCGCCGCCTCTTCCACCGTGGCGGGGTCGCGCTTCAGCACCGTCAGCGGCGCCTCCATCACGTTTTGCAGAACGGTCATGTGCGACCAAAGATTGAACTGCTGAAAGACCATCGACAGGTTCGTCCGCATGCGCAGGACCTGCGCCTTGTCGGCAGGATGGCGGCCGTGGCCGCGACCTTTCCAGTGCACCGCTTCGCCTTCGAACAGGATCTCGCCATCCTGACTGTCTTCAAGAAGATTGCAGCACCGCAATAGCGTGGACTTGCCCGAACCGGATGACCCGATCAACGACACCACATGGCCGCGCGGCGCGACCATGTCGACCCCTTTCAGGACCTCCAGCGCGCCATAGCTTTTGTGCAAGTTCTTGATTTCGATGACGGGCGGCTGGGTCTGGGTCACGTTTGGCGATCTTTTTCTGGTCCGTCGCAAAGTAAGGCGGGATTCCTGCCGGATTGCAACGACAGATTGGTGCGTCGGGCTGGCATAACGCCGGCAAATTGGCGAAATGCCGAAGCTTTCCGTCGAAAAGTCAGAGGACTCGCCCGTTCTGTCGCCGATCTAACCGGCCCGCGACACACGCTGCCGGATCAGGGCGGAATCACGGTCGTTGATCCCCAGAAGCGAGGCGAGAAGCCGCATCAGCCCGTCCTCTTCATCGTCGCGACGGCCATCGGCCAGCACCACCTGCCACAGGGCGGCCAGAACCTCTTCGCGGTCTTCGTGGGGCACGGCTTCCTTGATCGCGCGGGTAAAGCGAACGCTATCGCTGGCATCGGCCTCAAGCGCTTCGGCGCGCTGCCGCAACGCCGCGGCATCGAAGGCGCTCAGGCCATAGCGGCGCGTCAGTGTCGCGTCGATCCGCGCTATCTCGGCCTCGGCATAGTCGCCGTCCGCGCGTGCCAACCGCACCATCAGCGCCGCCAGTGCCAGCCGGCCCGAAAGGCTTTCGCTACCGGGCGCCGGGCTGGTCAGACGGTTGAGAAACGCAGAGAGCATGACTTCGATATGGCGCTATTTCGCGGAAATGCCAATGTTCATCCCCGCCAGCCTTCGACAATGACCAGATCGGCGCTGGAAACCGGGTCGCGCAGTGCCTTGGCGGCCTGGTATTCGGGGCTGTCGAAACAGGCGCGCGCGGCGGCAAAGCTGGGAAATTCGATCACGACCGTGCGCGGCCTCGCCTCGCCTTCACGCACCTCGGCTTCGCCGCCCCGCACGATGAACTGCGCGCCATATTTGGCGAAAGCCACGGCATTGGCGCGCCGGTAGCCTTCATAAACCTCCGGATCGTCGACACTGACATGGGCCACCCAATAGCCTTTGACGGCGCCGTCTTGCATGGGCTTTTGCGCGAAAAGATGCGTCGGGCAATGTTCGCCGCTGTCCAGAACCGGCAGCATCCGTTCCCAGATGCCCGCGTTCTGGGCAATGAAATCGGCAGCAAGGCCCTTGGCCCCGCGCCCGAATTCCGGGTCGCGCAGCATGGCCAGTTCGCGCCTCGCCTGTTCGCGGTACCAGGCGTTGCGGCTGCGGGTTTCCACGGCGGTGAAACCCTCCGCCGACATCGCTTCGGCATAGCGGCCGGGCGAGGCCATGCCGAAATCAAGCCCCTCTGCGGCGATATAGGCGGCCATCTCAGGCGATGGCGGCCCGTCATGGCCGATCAGCCAGTCCGATGCGATGAACCAGCCGCCGGGTTTCAGAACCCGCCGGACCTCGGCCATCAGTGCCCGCTTGTCGGGGATGTGAACGATGGAATCCTTGGAAAAGACCACGTCGAAGCTTTCGGGCGCGAAGGGCAGGGGCCCGGGCGCCACCTTCACGATCCCGATCCTGTCGCCGAAACCGGCCGCCTCGGCCCGCGCCCGCGCCGTGGCGCAAACGGTGTCCTCGACATCGATGCCGGTGACATAGGCCGCGTCATAGCGGCCCACCAGTTCCACGTCGATGCCGCCGGCGCCGCAGCCGATGTCCAGGACCGATTTGCCGCGCAAGTCGCGCCCGTCCAGAAGCCGCGCCAATTCCTCCGGCCCGCCCGGGCTCAGCCAGCCCTCGCCCCAGACCGTTTCCAGCAGTTCGACCAGTTGGGGATGGTAAAGCTCCCCGCCGATATCGTTGCCCATCCATCCCTCCCGCTTTCGCCCATGATGGGATGGGCCGGGTGCGAAGGGCAAGTCCTGCGGTCGCCTTTCACCTTGGAAAAATGCTCGATCCCGAAGCCGGTCCTCTTGCGTCAGGCGGCGGGACGACGCGCGGACATCTCTACACCAGACGTTCCACATCCTTGGCCGCTCGGACGAAATCGGCGAACAGCGGATGCGGGGCGAAGGGTTTGGATTTCAGTTCGGGGTGGAACTGGACGCCGATGAACCAGGGGTGATCCTGCCATTCGACGATCTCGGGCAGCCGGCCGTCGGGCGACATCCCCGAAAAGACCAGCCCGCAGCTTTCCAGCTTCTCGCGGTATTTCACATCCACCTCGTAGCGGTGGCGGTGGCGTTCCTCAATCACCGTATCGCCGTAAACCTCGGCAACCTTGGAGCCGGTCTTCAACTGCGCCGTATAGGCGCCAAGCCGCATCGTCCCGCCCTTGTCGTCATCGACCTTCCGCGCGACAGTATGGTTGCCCTGCACCCATTCCTTCAGGTGGTAGACGACCGGCTCGAACCGCTTTTCGCCAGCCTCGTGGTCAAACTCCTCGGACCCGGCGCGGGAAAGGCCGGCCTTGTTCCGCGCCGCTTCGATCACTGCCATCTGCATGCCCAGACAGATGCCGAGATAGGGCACGCCCTTTTCGCGGGCGAACTGCGCGGCCTTGATCTTGCCTTCGGTTCCGCGTTCGCCGAAGCCGCCGGGCACCAAAATGGCGTGGAAGTTTTCCAGATAGGGCGCAGGGTCCTCGCGTTCGAAGATCTCGGCATCGATCCACTCGGCGCGCACCCGCACCCGGTTCGCCATCCCGCCATGGGTCAAGGCTTCGGCGATGGATTTGTAGGCGTCTTCCAGCTGCGTGTACTTGCCGACGATGGCCACCCGCACCTCGCCCTCGGCATTGGTCAGCCGGTCCATCACATCTTCCCAGCGACCCAGGTTGGGGCGCGGTGCCGGGGCGATGCCGAACGCATCCAGCACGGCCTGATCGAGGCCCGCGCGATGATAGGCCAGCGGCGCCTCGTAGATCGAACTCAAGTCATAGGCCGGGATCACCGCATCGGGTCGCACGTTGCAGAAAAGCGCGATCTTGTCGCGCTCCTTTTCCGGGATCGGATGTTCGGACCGGCAGACCAGCACATCCGGGGCCAGCCCGATCGACTGAAGTTCCTTCACGCTGTGCTGGGTCGGCTTGGTCTTCAGTTCGCCGCTGGCCGAGAGATAGGGCAAAAGCGTCAGATGCATCAGCATCGACTGGCCGCGCGGACGTTCGTGGATGAACTGGCGGATCGCCTCGAAGAAGGGCAGGCCCTCGATATCGCCCACCGTGCCACCGATTTCGCACAGCATGAAATCGACCTCGTCCTCGCCGATCCGCAGGAATTCCTTGATCTCGTTGGTGACATGCGGAATGACCTGGATGGTCTTGCCCAGATAGTCGCCGCGGCGCTCCTTCTCCAGCACGTTGGGATAGATCCGGCCGGAGGAGATGGAATCGGTCTTGCGGGCATGCACCCCGGTGAAGCGTTCGTAGTGGCCGAGGTCGAGGTCGGTTTCGGCCCCGTCGTCGGTCACGAAAACCTCGCCATGTTCAAAGGGCGACATCGTGCCGGGGTCGACGTTCAGATAGGGGTCGAGCTTGCGCAGCCGCACCGAATAACCGCGCGCTTGCAAAAGCGCGCCAAGCGCTGCCGAGGCCAGCCCCTTGCCAAGCGAAGAGACCACCCCGCCGGTAATGAAAACATATCGCGCCATGCGGAAACTGCCCCCGTGATTGCGTTTTTTGTCAGCGAAAATCCGGCGTCGCGAAACCGCAGCACCACGGGATTCAAGCTATAGAAGATTCGCGCGCGATCCGCAACCGGACCGCAACATCCTGTAAGCCCTTGCCAGGTGTTGGCTATGTGTAGTGGTGCTTAATCGGCACGCTGCGGGGTCAGCGGCGCATCGCCGGTGCTGGGTGGCAACAGGTCGCCGCCGGCGGGCAGGGCCGGGTCCGGTTCGGCCGGGGCGGCAATGCCCAACTGGTCGGTTACCGAGGTCCCGGCGGCATTTTTCGCGGCAAGGATCGTCAGCGTGATCGAGGTCGCGATGAAGGCGATGGCAAAGGCCCAGGTCAGCTTGGTCAGGGCATTGGCTGCACCGCGGGCACTGACCGCGCCGCCACCCGACAGCAGCGCGCCGCCTTCGTTGCGCTGCAACAGAACCACGCCGATCAGCAGAAGCGCGAGGATCAGGTGAACGACAAGGATGATGTTTTCCATGGTCGGGGCCTTCGCCGGCAAATGACGCGTCTATCTAGGCGTTCGCGGCGCGCCCCGCAACCCCCGACCGCCGGGTCCGTCATTCATCGACATCATCGACATCGGCCTGCCCCGAAAGGCGGCGGCGCACGATCGACCACGACAGGCCGATGCCCAGAACCAGCGACAGCGCCAGAAGGCCAAGCCAGACGTTGAGCGTGGCATTGCCAAGCCCGACCACTCCCCAATCGATCAGGACCCAGACAAGCGCGGCGAAGACGGCGGCAACCAGCACCATGCCGAGTGCCCCGATCGATCGCAGCGTGGCGCGCAGGTAGATGATGTAGCCCACCAGCAGCAACAGCCCCAGAAGAACGGTCAATGACATCTGGTTGGAAAAATTCGCCTCCGCCCAGCGCGCATAATTCCAGCGGGTTGGATTGTAGGTGGCGCTCAGCAGGCCGAACGCACAGCCCCAGCGCAGTAGAAAGCCCATTGCACCAGCTCCTTTTGACTAGCCATGCGCGATGCCCGCCCGGCTGTCCGGCCCGCCGCGACGAATTAAGCGGTTTCCGGCCGCTGGTCAAGCCGCTATACCGGCGCGGGTTTGAGCCTTCGTAGAGGAAGAACATGGCCAATGTCGTCGTCGTCGGCGCCCAGTGGGGCGACGAGGGAAAAGGCAAGATCGTGGATTGGCTTTCTGAACGCGCCGACGTGATCGCGCGCTTTCAGGGCGGTCACAACGCCGGCCATACTCTGGTCATTGACGGCAAGGTCTACAAACTGAACGCGCTGCCTTCGGGCGTGGTGCGCGGTGGCAAGCTTTCGGTCATCGGCAACGGTGTCGTGCTCGACCCCTGGCATCTGGTCAGGGAAATCGCCGCGATTCGCGAACTCGGTGTCGATATCAGCCCCGCCACGCTGATGATCGCGGAAAACACGCCCCTGATCCTGCCCTTCCACGGCGAACTGGACCGCGCGCGCGAAAGCCAGAACGCGGTCGCCAAGATCGGCACCACGGGCCGTGGCATCGGCCCGGCCTACGAAGACAAGGTCGGCCGCCGGGTGATCCGCGTGGCCGATCTGGCCGATGACGCCACGCTGGAACTGCGCGTCGACCGCGCGCTTGTCCACCACAATGCGCTGCGCGCCGGCCTTGGCCTTGACCCGATTGACCGTGGCGCGCTTCTGGCCGACCTGCGCGCCATCGCGCCGGCGATCCTGCCCTATGCCGCGCCGGTCTGGAAAGTGATGAACGAGGCCCGCAAATCCGGTAAGCGCATCCTTTTCGAAGGCGCGCAGGGCTCGCTTCTCGACATCGATTTCGGCACGTACCCCTTTGTCACCTCGTCGAACGTGATCGCCGGCCAGGCGGCGACGGGCGTGGGGCTTGGCCCGAACGCAATCGATTTCGTGCTTGGCATCGTCAAGGCCTATACGACCCGCGTCGGCGAAGGCCCTTTCCCGACCGAACTTTTCGACGCCGACGGCGACAGGCTGGGCACCCGCGGGCGCGAATTTGGCACCGTGACGGGGCGCAAGCGCCGCTGCGGCTGGTTCGACGCGGTGCTGGTTCGTCAGACCTGCGCCATTTCGGGCATCAACGGCATCGCGTTGACCAAGCTCGACGTGCTGGACGGGTTCGACACGATCCGGATCTGCACCGGCTACGAACTGGACGGCACCGTGCTCGACTATCTGCCGACCGCCGCCGATGCACAGGCGCGCTGCAAGCCGGTCTACGAAGAGGTCGAAGGCTGGAAGGAATCGACCGAAGGCGCGCGCAGCTGGGCCGATCTGCCCGGCGCGGCCATCAAGTATGTCCGCCGGGTCGAAGAGCTGATCGGCTGCCCGGTGGCTATGCTGTCGACAAGTCCCGAACGCGACGATACGATCCTTGTCACCGATCCGTTTGCCGACTGATGGCGCTGTCGTACAAATCCCGCAAGCGCTGGGCGCTGGTCATCCTGCTGATCGGCCTGCCGCTATACATCGTGGCGGCGGTGACGGCGGTGAACCTTCTGTTCCCCGATCCGCTCGACAAACCGCCGATCTGGGCCGAACTGCTGATCTATCTGGGCCTGGGCTTTCTCTGGGCGCTGCCGTTTCGCCGTCTGTTCCGCGGCGTCGGGCAGGCCGATCCGGATGACGGGGGCAAAGGCTGACGCCCTGCGGGTGGGCGCCGGGCCGTTTTCCCGTCAGCCGTTGCTGGCCAGCTTTTCGGCCTCGGCCAGAAACCGCGACTGTTCGGAAACCGCGAACTGGCCGCGCTTGACCTTGGCGATCCGGCCCTGCCGCAGCAGCATGCCAAAGCTGCGCAGGCTGTCCTCGCGCGTCATGTCGGCGTTCTCCGGCAGTTCCTGAACGCGGCGGATCAGCTGCGGGCGCGAAAAGAACTCCCGCCCCTCGACCCCGGTCAGATAGGCCGCCGCCGCTTCCAGCAGATCGGTCAGACCCTGGGCGCCGACCTTTTCGGCGAAATCGGCAAAGTTCTGACCGGCTTCGAACAGGTTTTCCTCGGCCGCGCGGTCGTCGATCTCGTCATCCGTAACCTCGTCGGAAAGGGTGACGGTGACCGGTTCGTCGTCAAGCTCGTCGGCATGTTCGGTATGCAGCGCCAGATTGCCCGCGCTGACGCGCCGGGGCTGGGCCGGCATTGCCGGGGCCACGGGCGCGGAACCGCCGGAAGGCAGGTCGATACGCTGTTCGGAAATCAGCACCAGCGGCGCAAGGCGCCCCGGCTTGGCGTCGCTATCGCGCCGCCCCGCACCCGTGGCCACCGGCCGGCGCGGGCGGACAACGGCCGCAAGGTCGCTGCGATAGCTGTCCATCTCGGTCGTTTTCGTCGCCTCGTCGCGGCCCTGGCCTTTGTGGTCGCGTTCGGCCTCGGTCGCGACGACAGCGGCTTTCAGGTGCGAAATCGTGGAATGCCGGCGCTGGTTTTCGCTGCTGCCGATCGCGGAATTCGTAAGCTTGAGAATGCGTGACACATCCGGGTCGCCGGCATCGCGCACGCGCGCCTCGCCACGCGCGGTGTCGCGCGGGCGTGCCGGGCTGTCCGAAACCTCGCCGCCGGCGCGGGCGATTTCCTGCGTCAGCCGGTCGGTGTCATCGTCGCCGCCGTCATGGTCGTCGTCGCTGTAGGAAACGCTGGCTTCGGTCTTGCCATCGTCGCTGCGCCGAACATGGATGACACGCGCCCTTGCCCGCGCCAGCTTTTCGGCGGTTTCGGCCGACATGGCCGGTGCCGGTGCCGGTTCGTCCTCGGCCACCTCATCTGCAGCGATGTCTGCGGCGTCCTGCGCTTCGCCATAGCTCTGGTCTTCGTCCGCCGCGTCATCAGCGACCTCGGCGGGCTCCAGCGCGTCGTCGTCACCATGCTCGGCAAAGGCTTCGGTCTCGGCCACGATCGCGTCGTCGCCGGTTTCCAGAACTTCGGCGGCTTCGGTGTCTGCATAGACGTCGGCATCGGCGCTGTCGCTGGCGGCGTCAATGTCACCGGCCAGTTCGGCATCGGCCATCTCGGCCAGTTCCGGCTCTTCCTCCGGCGCCGCCTCGGCCAGCTCTTCGGCGGGTTCGCCAAGCGCGGACAGGATGGAATCGATGGCCTCGTCTGTCGCGTCCGCATCACCGTCGGACGCGGCCATGTCCTCTGCGTCAGCCACCCGGGCGATCTCGGCAAGCTCGTCTTCGGCCGCGTCGATATCCTCGGGCGCCTCTTCGGCGGCCTCCGCCTCAGGCGCCGCCAGGTCGCGGGTCAGGCGGGCAAGGTCAATGCCCTCGTCGACGGTTTCGGCATCTTCGACATAGTCGTCATCCAGACCGGCGAGGGTCTGCTCAACCACCGGCGGCGGGGGCGCTGACACAATTTGGTCAAGATTGGCGGCGGTATGCGCGGCCGCGGCGGGGCGGCTTTCCGATTCGCGCGCATTGGCCACGGCGGCGCGGATTCGCAGAAGCTTTGCGGCCACGCTGTCATCTTCGGCGGCCACCGGTGCGGACGGGGTTTCGTCGTCATAAACCGGGTCCGCGACGGGCGCATCGAGGGGTGCGGCGGCGGCCGGCCTTGCGGCCTCTGTTGGGTCTGCAGGGTGGGCTGTCGGCGCCGGTGCGGCATATGCATCCGCATCGTCCGCGCGCAAGAGCACCCCATTATCTTGTACCCGGGCTTCGACCTTGCGCTTGATCTCGCGTTCGGCGATCTGATGCAGCATGGCCGCATCGGGTGTCGGCGGTTCTGCGCCGAAATAGCGATCGTCAGCGGCCAGATCGCGGAAATACTCCGCAATCGCCTTCATCGTCGAAAACGGGTCGTCAAAACCTTCCAACGTGCAAGAAAAGGTTCCATAGGAGACCGTAAGGATCTTGCTGGCACCAACCATGTCACATCGCTTTCTGCCTAATACCGGTCGTCTCAGATTAACGTATTCCGGCTCGAATCCATGAACAGATATAGGTTATTTGGTGGATTGATTATGTCTTTGACCCTGAAACCGTGCCGCAATCGTGTCTAATCCCAGCGCTCTAACCAAGATTGTTGAAACGCCTCTCGGCGTGACCCTGGTGGGCGCCGGGCCTTTACGTTCCAGCGCGCTGCAACGGGCGCTTGCCCTGGCCCCGGTCCCCGTTGCGGCCGATGGCGGAGCCGACCGGCTGCTGGCAGCGGGCATCGCCCCTCAGGCGGTGATCGGCGATCTGGATTCGCTGTCGAAGAGCGCCCGCGCGACGTTGCCTGCCGGCACACTATACCAGATCGACGAACAGGAAACGACCGATCTGGACAAGTGCCTGCGCCATGTCGTGGCGCCGTTGCTGCTGGCGGTGGGGTTTTCCGACGGGCGTGCCGATCACGCGTTGGCGGCGTTTTCGTCGCTTGTCCGCCATCCGTGGCAGCGATGCATACTGATCGGCCGGGACTTGTGCTTTCTCGCGCCGCCGGTGCTGGAACTGCGTCTGCCGACCGGCACGCGGTTTTCGCTCTTCCCGATGGGCCGGGTTGGCGGGACGAGCCTTGGCCTGCGCTGGCCGATTGACGGGCTTGAACTGTCGCCCGAGGGCCGCATCGGCACCTCGAACCAAACCGTGGCGCCGGTTGTCCGGCTCAGCGTCGATGCGCCGCGTGCACTGGTGGTTCTTCCTGCCCGCCATCTTCGGGCAGCGGCAGCGGCGCTGAGGGCAGCACCGCACGGCCCATACGCGCCAGCGCCCGTTCGCGCGCGATGATGTAAAGGCCGGAGGCCGAAACGATGGCGATGCCAAGCCAGGTCAGCGCGTCGGGGAAATCGCTGAACACCAGGTAGCCGAGCAGGGCGGCGCTGACGATCTCCAGATAGTGCAGGGGCGCGAGCGTGGATGACGGCGCAAAACGCAGCGCATAGGTCATCGCCATATGGCTGACGGCCGAGGCGAGGCCCACGCAAAAACACCACAGCCAGAAAATTCCCTGCGGCCATTCCGGCGACCAGCTCGGCTCGCCGCTCCAGCGCCCGAAGACAAAAAGCGGCAGGCACCACACCGCGGCCATCGCGGCGGTGTGAAACTGCATCGGGACCGGATGGACCTGCGACGACAGCCGGCGCGTGACCAGAATGTAAAGCGCAAAGGCCACCGCCGTGCCGAGCGGAAAGAAGGCAACCGGCCCGAAGGCGGAAAACGCGGGCTGGATCACCAGAAGCGACCCGAGAAATCCGACGACACAGGCGGCCAGCCGGCGCGGCCCGACGTCTTCGCCAAGCGCGAACCGGCCGATCAGCATGATGATGAAGGGCTCGACAAAGACGATGGCCAGCGCATCGGCGATTGGCATCACCTTGACGGCGGCCACGAAGCAATAGGTCGAGGCGACAAGCATCAGCGCCCGGAACGCCACCAGCAGCGCCGCCGGACGCGACAGCGCCAGCGGCAACCCCATGGCCAGCACGACCGGCAACATCAGCCCGCTTTGAACGACACCGCGCAGGAACACGATGACGCCGACGGGCACCCCCTGCGCAGCCAGTTTCGAGGCGACGTCGATAAGCGGCGCCAGAACGCAGAAGGCGATCATCAGCGCGATGCCGGTCAGGGTATGATCGGTCGATCGGGTCATGCCTGCCCGCTACACGCTTGCTACGCCCGCGTCCATCCCCATGCCGCGAGCTGGCCGGATTTCTATGGCGCGCCCGCCCGGTGCCGGGACAACAAGCCGCTGGCGCGGCGCGCGCCCAGCCGCTAGAAGACCCCGAGTTTCGGAGACCATGCCATGACCAAGCTGTTGCGCCCGCAACCGGGAATTCTGGATATTGCCCTTTACGAGGGCGGGCAGGCGCATGTTCAGGGCGTGGCGAATGTCATCAAGCTGTCGTCGAACGAAAACCCCTTCGGGCCTTCCGATCTGGCTAAGGAAGCCGTGGCGCGCAGCGTCCACGATCTTCACCGCTACCCCTCGACCGATCACACGCGTCTGCGCGACACGATCGGCGAGGTGCACGGGTTGGACCCGGCGCGCATTCTTTGCGGCGTGGGTTCGGACGAAATCCTGATCCTGCTCGCCCAGGCCTATGTCGGGGCCGGCGACGAGGTGATCTATTCCGAACACGGTTTTCTGATGTATCCGATCATCGCCCGTTCGGTCGGTGCGACGCCGGTCAAGGTGGCCGAGCGAGACCGGCAGGTCGATGTCGACGCTATCCTTGCCGCCGTCACCGACCGCACGCGGATGGTGTTCGTCGCCAATCCCAACAACCCGACCGGCACGATGATCGCCGAAGGCGAGGTGGAACGGCTGGCCGATGGCCTGCCGGGCAACGCGATCCTGGTTCTGGACGGCGCCTATGCCGAATATGTCGAGGATTTCGACGGCGGCGCGCGCCTCGCCACCGAACGGCCCAATGTTGTCATGACGCGCACGCTGTCCAAGATCTACGGGCTTGGCGGGCTCAGGGTCGGCTGGGGCTACGGGCCGCGCGAAATCGTCGATGTCCTGAACCGCATCCGCAACCCCTTCAACCTGTCCAACACCCAACTGGCCGGGGCCGAGGCGGCGATGCGCGATCAGGCCTACATGCGCAAGTGCCGGGCCGAAAACGCGCGGATGCGCGCCTGGCTGGCCGAGGCGCTGGCCGAGCTTGGCGTGCCGTCGGACACCTCGACGACCAATTTCGTTCTGGCCCGTTTCGCCGATGCCGACGAGGCGACCGCCTGCGACGAGCATCTGAAGGCTGACGGGCTGATCGTGCGGCGGGTGTCGGGCTATGGCCTGCCCAACTGCCTGCGCATCACCGTGGGCGACGAAGCCTCGTGCCGGCGCGTGGTTGCCTCGGTCGCCCGCTTCCGGGGGCGTGGCTGATGGCGCAGCTCTACGGCAAGGTGGCCCTTATCGGGCTTGGGCTGATCGCCTCGTCCATGGCGCTGGCCATCCGCAAGGCGGGGCTTGCCGACACCATCACCGGTCATGCCCGCAGCGCCGAGACGCGGGCGATCGCGATGGAACTTGGCCTGTGCGACGCAGTCTACGACACCGCCGCCGAAGCGGTTGAGGGCGCCGATCTTGTGGTACTGGCGGTACCGGTCGGCGCGATGGCCGATGTCGCACGAGAAATCGGGCCGCACCTGAAACCCGGGGCCACGGTCAGCGACGTCGGTTCGGTCAAGCAGGCGGTGATCGAGGCGGTTGCCCCGCATATGCCGCACGGCGTGCATTTCATTCCCGCCCATCCCCTTGCCGGGACCGAGCATTCCGGCCCGCGTTCGGGTTTTGCCACGCTTTTCGTCAATCGCTGGTGCCTGATGACACCGCCTGAAGGCACCGACCCCGATGCGCTGGACCGGCTGATGGCGCTTTGGCGCGGCATGGGTTCGAACGTCGACACGATGGACGCGCCCCACCACGACCTGGTTCTGGCCGTCACCAGCCACACGCCGCACCTGATTGCCTACACGATGGTCGGCGTGGCCGACGATCTGCGCCGTGTCACCGACAGCGAGGTGATCAAGTATTCCGCCGCCGGTTTTCGCGATTTCACCCGGATCGCCGCCAGCGACCCCACGATGTGGCGCGACGTGTTTCTGACCAACAAGGATGCGACGCTGGAAATCCTCGGCCGCTTCACCGAAGAGCTCTTTGCCCTGCAACGCGCGATCCGCACCGGCGACGGCGCGCATCTGCATGAATATTTTACAAGGACACGGGCGATCCGGCGCGGTATCATCGAAGCCGGGCAAGATACCGATGCCCCGGATTTCGGACGCGCAAAGGCAGAGCGCTGATGCATTGGAAAGGGCTGTTTCTGGCGATAACGACCATGCTGGCGAGCGTGCCGGCCGTCGCCGCACCGCCCGACCAGTCGCCGCGCCCCGTGCCGCGCCCGGTTATGGAAACCCCCGGAAACGCTCTGGTGGCGACAGTTCCGGTGCCCCGGCCCGATCTGGCCGCGGCCAGCACCTCGGGCTTGCGCCATTCGACCGGACCGCGTGTGACCGCCCGCGTTCCGACCCGGCCGCAACCGCGGCCCGCGGCCGTGGCGCAGCGCCCCGTCGCGCTCAGCGCGCCGCATGTCGGCATCGGCCAGAGCCTGCGACCGCGTGCCCGTAGCGACGCCGAGGTCACGCTCGCCGCGGCCTCGCTGGCGCCGGTTCAGCCGGGCAAGGTCAAGCCATCGAAAAAAGGCGCGGTCTGCGGCGACCCGGCGATCAAGGGCCAGACCATCGCGCCGATCACCAGCCGCGTGAAGGGCTGTGGGTGGCCGACCCGGTGCGGATTACCGAAGTGTCGGGCGTTCGGCTGTCGCAGGCCGCGATCATGGATTGCACGACGGCAAAGGCGCTGAAAGGCTGGGTCGACAAGGGTATGCGCCCGGCGTTTGGGCGTTCGGGTGGCGGCGTGGTCGAACTGAAGATCGCCGCCCACTACGCCTGCCGCACGCGCAACAGCAAGAAGGGCGCCAAGATTTCCGAACACGGCAAGGGTCACGCCATCGACATCAGCGGCTTCACGCTGGCCAATGGCAAGGTCCTGACCGTCAAGGACGACTATCGCGGTGGTCGCACCGGCCGCATGTTGCGTTCGGCCCATGTGGCGGCCTGCGGGATCTTCGGTACCACGCTCGGGCCCTCTTCGGACGGTCATCACGAGGATCATTTCCATTTCGACACCGCCCGCTACCGCGGGGGGCCGTTTTGCCGCTGACCGCCGGGTCTAGCGAAGCCGGGGCGCTGGCCCGAGCGGCAGCAGACCAAAGCGAACCATCCCGCCGCCGAAACTGAGCGGCAGCGCGACCGTATCGGGATCTTCGGATTGCGCCGAAAGCATCGCAAAGGCGTTTTCCCAGGTCGGCAGGACCTCGGGTGCGATCATGCCCAGGGCCTGCGCCACGGCCAGCGCCTTGCGCCAGTCATCGACGGTTACGGCGATGTCGCCCGTCGCATACCCCGCCTCATCGGGTTCCAGCCGCCCCGAGGCCCGTATCCGAACCGAGCCCCAGGAAAGCCGCGCCTCGGTCAGATCCAGCGCATTCACGCTCGGGGGCGGGCCGCTCAGCGCGTGACGGTCGATCGGCCGGGACAGTTCGGCCAGCGCATCGATCCGGATTTCCTCGATGACGGCGGGTACGGCAAGCGCGGGATCGAATAGCGCCATCAGCCGGCTGTCGGGGGCAAGGCCGGTCAGGTTCAGGCCCAGGTGCTGCGTTGTGCCTGACGCGTCCGCCTCGCTCGCAAGCCGCAATTCAGTGGCCCCGATGCTCAGCCCCTGCCAGTCGGATACGAGCTTTGGCGCGGCGGCGATCAGCGTCGCGCGTTCAAGCCGCAGGTCGGTTCCGGGTTGCAACACGGTGCTGGCGCGCATGTCGGCAGTGCCAAGGCGAAGGGTGCCGGCCGGCGTGTCAATGTGCTGATCGTGCGGCCAGACAAGGATCAGGTGGTTCGGCTTGTAGCTGAGCGCGAAGAGCTGCACGAAGGGCGCGCGCCAGCCAAAGGCACCGTCCGGTGTCGCCAGCTGCGGTTCGGTCCATGTCAGGTCGAAACGGTTGGGAAAGCCAAGAACGCGCAAACCGGCATGTTCGACCGTCCAGCCGGCGCGCTGCAATTCCTGCTGCCCGATCTCGGCAACATGCTTGGCGGCCGTGTAGCCCGCAAACCAGTACCCGCCCCAAAGCAGCGTGGCACCAAGGACAATCGAGCCGAGAAACCGCATGGGCCACTTTCCAGATGTTGTTGGCTGGTGTTTATAGGGCGCCGGCCGCAAGGGCCAGTCACAACCGGTTCAGGGCCGGCCGCGGGAAGGATGGCGATGGGTGCGCTTTGGGTCTTTGGCTATGGTTCGCTGATGTGGAACCCGGGCTTTGCCGTGGCCGAAACCTGCGTGGCGCGGCTTTCGCACTGGCACCGCAGTTTCTGCATGCGCTCGATTCACCATCGCGGCACGGTCGACAGTCCCGGCCTTGTACTGGCGCTTGACCGCTGCCTGATGCCTTCTGCGATGGTCTGGCCTTTCGCGTCACGCCCGGCGAGGGAGGAACCGACGCTCGCCTTGTTGCGCGAGCGCGAGCTGATTTCCTCGGCTTATCTGGAAACCACCGCAGCGGCTTGCGCTGCGCGACGGGCGACAGATAACCGCGGTGACCTATGTGATCGACCCGGTGCATGATCAGTATTGCGGGGGTCTGAGCCTTGAGGAACAGGCGGGCATCATCGCCAGTGCCGTGGGCGGGCGCGGACCGAACGACGAATACCTTTTCAACACCGCCAGCCATCTCGCAGAACTCGGCATCGCCGATGCCGATCTGACCTGGCTGGCAGAGAGGGTTCGCGACCTGAAGCGGCTCGCGAAACCAGATTGACGGTTGTCGGGCGCGCGGCCCCCGCCTATTGTCGGCCCGTTAGTGACTGGGGGCAGGACAGTCCAGATGGACAGACCCGCGCAAGAGGCGCAGCCGTTATTCTCACAGCCGGTTCGGCAGGTGCTTCTGATGTTCGTGGTCCTGGGCCTTGTGGGCGCCGGGGCCTATCTGACGTTCAGCCGGGTCGAGGAAGTGTTTCTGGCCAATATCTGGCTGAACGGCTTCATCGGCATGGTCTTCGTGATCGGTATCTTCGCCTGCTTCTGGCAGGTCTGGCAGCTGATCAACTCGGTCAGCTGGATCGAGGATTTCGCCGCCCAGCTTCCCGGCCATGAACTTGTTCGCGCGCCGCGGCTTCTGGCCCCGCTTGCGGCGCTTCTGCGGTCGCGCGGGGCGCGGATGCAGATCTCGTCATCCTCGGCGCGCTCGATCCTCGATTCCGTCGCAACCCGGATCGAAGAGGCGCGCGACATCACGCGTTACCTGGTCAACCTGCTGATTTTCCTGGGCCTTCTCGGCACCTTTTACGGCCTTGCCACAACCGTACCGGCGGTGGTCGAAACCATCCGTTCGCTCGCCCCGCAGGAAGGCGAGACGGGCATGCAGGTCTTCGACAAGCTGATGGGCGGGCTCGAGGCGCAACTCGGCGGCATGGGCACGGCATTTTCGTCTTCGCTTCTGGGCCTTGCCGGGTCTTTGGTGGTGGGTCTGCTGGAACTCTTCGCAAGCCATGGCCAGAACCGGTTCTATCGCGAACTGGAAGAATGGCTGTCCACCATCACCCGGGTCGGCTTTGCCGGGGGCGAAGGCGAGGGTGGCGCCGATCAGGATGTGCTGGTCGGCCTGTTCGACGGCATGGCCGAACAGATGGAGACCCTGCAGTCGATCTTTACCCAGTCCGAGGAAAACCGCACCGCATTGGAAGCGCGGCTGGCCGGGCTCGTCGGCGCGGTCGAGGCGAAGACCGCCGGGATGAGCCACGAAACCGGCGGAACCGCGCAACTGACGCGCATTGCCGACGGGCAGGAACGCCTGATCGCCGCAATCACCGCGCGGGACGCGCAGGACGGCGCGCATGTCGACGCCGAAAGCCGGATGCGCCTGCGGTCGATCGACGTGCAGCTTTTGCGCATACTTGAGGAAATGACCGCCGGCCGGCAGGAAAGCGTGCAGGATCTGCGCGCCGATCTCGCCGCGCTGACGCTGGCCATCCGCCAGCTGTCGCGCGGGGCTTCGGGCGGCGGCGTGGGGCGGGGCTAGCCATGGCGCTGGTCCGCCGTGGCAGCCAGAAGATGGCGGGCACGATCTGGCCCGGCTTCGTCGATGCCATGACGGCGCTGTTGCTGGTTCTGATGTTCGTCCTGTCGATCTTCATGATCGTGCAGTCGGTTCTGCGCGAAACCATCACCAGCCAGGACAACGAACTGGATGCGCTGACCGAACAGATCGTCGGGCTGGCCGATGCGCTGGGCCTTGAACGCAATCGCGCCGACGAGGCGGAATCCGAGGTGGGCGCGCTGTCGGCAACACTGACTGCCACACAGGTCGAGGCGGAAAGCCAGGCGGCGCTGATTTCCAGCCTGACCGGGCAGCTTTCGGTGCGCGACAACGAACTGGCGGCAGCGCGCGGCCGCATCGCGAGCTTCGAGGAACAGGTCGCCGGGCTTCTGGCTGACCGGCAGACCGCGCGCGACGAAGCGGCGCGGCTGACCGCCTCGCTCGATGAACTGGAAACCGCGCGGCAGAAACTGATCACCGAGCAGGAGGCGATGCAGCTGGCCCTGGCGCAGGCGCGCGACGAAATCGACGCCCAGACGGAAGAGGCGCGACTGGCTGCTGCCCGACGCGAAGCGCTGGACGCGCTGGTGGCCGATCTTCGCGCCCGCGCCGCCGAACGTCAGGAGGCGCTGCAAGCGGCCGAAACCCGGCTGAGCGAGGCGGAAAAGAACCGCCTTGCCGATGCCGCCGCCGCCGAAGCCCTGCGCGCCAAGCTGCAGTCGGCCGGCGATGAGTTGACGGCGATGACGCTGGCGCTGGAAGAACAGCGCAAGAAGGCCGAGGACACGCTGACGCTTCTGGCGGCTGCCGACGTGGCGCGCAAGGATCTGGACCTGAAGCTTGCCGCGGCCCTGGTCGCGCGCGACGAAAAGGAAGCGGCCCTTCAGGATGCGCTGGCCGAGGCCGAGCGCCTGCGCGAGGCCGCGGGGTCCGACCCTCGAGATATCGAGCGGGAACTGGCCGCGGCGCTTGCGGCAAAACTGGCCGCGGAGCTGAGCGCCGAGGATGTGATGAGCCGGGCCGAGGAACAGGCCGCGCTTTTGTCGGTGGCGCAAAAGGCACTTTCCGATGAACAGGCGAAGTCGGCCGAAAGCCAGCGGCGCATGGCGCTTCTGAACGAACAGATCGCCGCGCTGCGCACCCAGCTTGGTTCGCTTCAGGGCCTGCTGGACGCCGCGGCCGACCGCGACAGCGATGCCAGGGTGCAGATCGAGGCGCTGGGTTCGCGGCTGAATTCCGCGCTGGCGCAGGTTGCCTCGGAACAGCGTCGCCGCGCCGAACTGGAAGAGGCGGAACGGATCCGGCTGGAAGAGGAAGCCAGGCTTCTGAAAGACGAAACCAAACAGCTTGAACGCTATCGGTCCGAGTTTTTTGGCAAGCTGCGCGACGTTCTTGCCGGGCGCGAAGGCGTGCAAGTTGTGGGCGATCGGTTCGTCTTTTCCTCCGAGGTGCTGTTCGAACCGGCCTCGGCCGATCTTTCGGCCGAAGGCCGCGCCCAGATCGCCCGCGTCGCCGCGATCCTGAGCGAGGTGTCCGGGCAGATCCCGCCAGAGATCGACTGGGTCATCCGCGTCGATGGCCATACCGACAATGTGCCGCTCTCGGGCACCGGGAAATATGCCGACAACTGGGAACTGAGCCAGGGCCGAGCGCTGTCGGTCGTGCGCTACATGATCGATGCACTGGGGTTCCCGCCGAACCGCCTGGCGGCCACCGGTTTTGGCGAATTCCGCCCGGTCGCTGAAGGCGACAGCCCCGAAGCGCTGGCCGCCAACCGGCGGATCGAGATGAAGCTGACGGAACGCTGAACCCTACCGGCCAGGGGGGCGGAGCATTTTGGAACAAAAGAAGGGGAAGCGCGAACCTCCTGGTTCTTCCGTTTCAAAACACTCCCGCCGGAGGCGATAAGGCCGGAGCCTCGATGGCTCCGGCCTTTTCCTTTCCCTGAAAAGGCAGCGTCAGTCCGCCGTTAGCAGCGGCGGCTTGGTGCCGGTCAGGCGCGGTTTCTGCGGCTCCTGATACTCCAGCGCGATCGCATCGTCGCGCACGGTAACGCGCACCACGCCGCCCTTGGTCAGCTTGCCAAAGAGCAGCTCCTCGGCCAGCGGCTTCTTGATGTGCTCCTGAATGACCCGGCCCAGGGGGCGGGCGCCCATCCGGTCGTCATAGCCCTTGTCGGCCAGCCATTCGGTCGCTTCCGGTGTCAGTTCGATATGCACGTTGCGGTCCATCAGCTGCGCCTCGAGCTGCAGCACGAACTTTTCGACCACCTGAAGGATGACCACCCGCGGCAGCGCGCCGAAGCTGATCACCGCGTCAAGCCGGTTGCGGAATTCGGGTGTGAACATCCGTTCGATCGCGGCCGTGTCTTCGCCTTCGCGCCGGTCGCGGCCAAAGCCGATGGCGGCCTTGGCCATGTCGGCGGCCCCGGCATTCGAGGTCATGATCAGGATCACGTTGCGGAAATCTACCTGCCGGCCGTTATGGTCGGTCAGCTTGCCGTGATCCATCACCTGCAGAAGGATGTTGTAGACATCGGGATGCGCCTTCTCGATCTCGTCAAGCAGCAGGACGCAATGCGGGTGCTGGTCGACGCCATCGGTCAGCATGCCGCCCTGGTCGAAGCCGACATAGCCCGGCGGCGCGCCGATCAGCCGCGAAACGGCGTGCTTTTCCATGTATTCCGACATGTCGAAGCGCAAAAGCTCCACGCCGAGGGTCGAGGCCAGCTGCTTGGCGACCTCGGTCTTGCCGACGCCGGTCGGTCCGGCAAACAGGTAGTTGCCGATGGGTTTCTCCGGCTCGCGCAGGCCGGCCCGCGCCAGCTTGATCGCCGCCGACAGGGTTTCGATCGCCTTGTCCTGGCCGAAGACCACGCGCTTCAGCGACACTTCGAGGTCTTTCAACACCTCCGCATCGTCTTTCGAGACATTCTTGGGTGGGATGCGGGCGATCTTGGCCACGACAGCCTCGATTTCCTTCACTCCGATGGTTTTGCGGCGCTTCGATTCCGCGACCAGATGCTGTGCCGCGCCGGCCTCGTCGATCACGTCGATGGCCTTGTCCGGCAGTTTGCGGTCATGGATATAGCGCGCCGACAGTTCGACCGCCGCCTTGATCGCATCCTGCGTGTAGCGCAGGTCGTGGTGCTTTTCGAAATAGGGTTTCAGCCCAAGCAGGATCTTGATGGAATCGTCCACCGACGGTTCGTTCACGTCGATCTTCTGGAACCGCCGGCTGAGCGCGCGGTCCTTCTCGAAATGCTGGCGGAACTCCTTGTACGTGGTCGATCCCATACAGCGCAGCTTGCCGCCCTGAAGCGCGGGCTTCAGCAGGTTCGAGGCGTCCATCGCCCCGCCGGAGGTGGCGCCGGCGCCGATCACAGTGTGGATCTCGTCGATGAAAAGGATCGCGTCGGGATGATCCTCCAGCTCTTTGACCACGGCCTTCAGCCGTTCCTCGAAATCGCCGCGATAGCGGGTTCCGGCCAGAAGCGCGCCCATGTCGAGCGAGAAGATGGTGGAGTTGCGCAAGACCTCGGGCGTCTGGCCGTTGACGATCTTGTGCGCCAGACCTTCGGCAATTGCGGTCTTGCCGACACCGGGGTCGCCGACCAGAAGCGGGTTGTTCTTGCGGCGGCGGCACAACACCTGAATGCAGCGCTCGACCTCGGCTTCGCGGCCGATCAGCGGGTCGACATCGCCCTTCTTCGACTTGGCGTTCAGATCGACACAATATTTCTTCAGCGCCGATTCCTTGGCCTCGCCATCGGTGACTTTCGTGGTTTCTTCCGATTCACTGGCGCCCGACACGGGCCGGCTTTCGCCAAAGGAAGGATCCTTGGCGACGCCATGAGCGATGAAGTTCACCGCATCATAGCGGGTCATGTCCTGTTCTTGCAGGAAATAGGCCGCATTGCTTTCGCGTTCGGCAAAGATTGCGACCAGCACGTTGGCGCCCGTCACCTCGGTCCGACCGGAGCTTTGCACGTGGATCGCCGCGCGCTGGATGACGCGCTGGAAGGCGGCGGTCGGCACCGCCTCCGAACCCTCGACCTGGGTGACAAGCGTTGACAGGTCCTCTTCGATGAATTCCAGAAGCGTCCGGCGCAGTTCGTCCAGATCGACACTGCAGGCCTTCATCACCTTGGAGGCATCCGGTTCGTCGATCAGCGCAAGAAGCAGATGTTCCAGCGTGGCAAGTTCGTGGCGCCGGGCATTGGCCAGCGCCAGCGCCCCGTGAATGGCTTGTTCCAGAGTGGTCGAAAACGATGGCACGTTCGGCGCTCCTGTCTTGCGGGCTGGCTGCCCCGACACCGGGTTCAGCCTGGCCTCATAAGCTTAAAGTTCGGTTTTATTGGCGCTTCTTCAAGTCCATTTTCCGAAACTTCGCGTTTTCTTGCATCGCGCGTGACAATTGTGATCGCCCGGGCGTCATCGTCGTGCCAGCGTGAACGCGCATGCGCCAGGCGGCGGCGCGGAAAGGAAGAACGGCGGTCTAGAACCGGTCCTTTCGCCCCCGGATTTCGGCAAATACCGCGGCATCGGTGGCGTCGGCCATGCCCAGTGCCGCTTTCACGGCGGGGGCCTTGGCGCGTAGGAAAGGGTTGGTGGCCAACTCCTCGGACAGCAGCGAGGGTACGGTGGCCTCGCCCTTCGCCCGCGCCTGTTCGATCCTTCGTGCCCGGTCTACAAGCACGGCGTTCGCCGGCTCGATGGTCAACGCGAACCGGGCATTTGCGGCGGTGTATTCGTGGCCTGAACAGATCAGCGTTTCGGGGGGCAGCGTGGCCAGTTTCGAAAGGCTTGCCCACATCTGCGCGGGGGTGCCCTCGAACAGGCGGCCGCAACCCATCGCCATCAGGCTGTCCGCGGTGAAGGCAGCGGCGGCCTTGGGCATGTAAAAGGCCAGATGACCCAGCGTGTGGCCCGACACGTCGAACACATCGACATCGATCGATCCGATGCGGAACCGGTCGCCATCCGAGACCGCCAGGTCAAGCGCCGGCAAGCGGCTGGCGTCGGCGCGGCCACCGACCACCCGCGCGCCGGTTGCCACTCGCAGGGCGTCGACCCCGCCAATGTGATCCTCGTGGTGATGGGTGATCAGAATATCGCTCAGCGCCCAGCCGCGCTGGCCCAGAACCCGCGCGATCGGCCCGGTTTCGGGAACATCGACAATCGCAGTGGCCCCGGTTTCATCGTCATGCACAAGAAAGGCATAATTGTCTGACAAACAGGGGATCGTAACGATTTCAACTGCCATGGCGTTTCCCCCTGTCTGAGGTATTCTATCGCACGACTTTCGCCGAAGGGATGCTTTTGCGCAATGCACCTTGATGTGCTGGACCTGCGGAACTTCTACTACCGGACCGGCCTTGGCCGGGCGGTTCAGCGTGCCATACGCGATCAGTTGACCGCGATGTGGCCCGAAGCCCAGGGGCAGACTGTCGCCGGTTTCGGCTTTGCGGTGCCGCTGATGCGGCCCTATCTGGCCGATGCCCGGCGTGTCGTCGCCCTGATGCCGGCCCCGCAGGGCGTGATGGCCTGGCCGGCAGGCATGGCAAATGTCTCGGTCCTCAGCGACGAAACCCATTGGCCGCTGCCGACCGGCATCGTCGACAAGCTGGTCCTGTTGCACGGGCTGGAAACCTCCGAAAACCCCGGTGCGGTGCTCAGCGAATGCTGGCGGGTTCTGGGGCCGGGCGGGCGGGTGGTGTTCATCGTGCCGAACCGGCGCGGCCTTTGGTCGCGCTCGGAAGGGACGCCCTTCGGTTTTGGCCGACCCTATTCGCTTGGCCAGCTCGAGGCGCAACTGCGCGGTGCGGGGTTTACCACCGAACGTCATGCCACGGCGCTCCATTCCCCGCCGAGCGAACGGCGGTTCTGGCTGCGGACCGGACCCTGGTGGGAACGCTTCGGGCGCCGGCTGATGCCCTGGGCCGCCGGCGGCGTTCTGCTGGTCGAAGCGGCCAAGCAGGTCTATGCGCCGACGCCCAGCGGCCTGCGCTCGGTGGTGCGCCGGCCGTTGAAGGTGCTGGAAGGACTGCCGCAGCCCGAGGCCAAACCGGTCTGACCGGGTGATTCACGCCGCGCCCGCATTTCGCGCCCGTTTTTGGAGTGTTTGAAGCCCCACGTCGCCGCTTGGCGCGAATGCATGCGAACGAAGGGACAAACAGCCGCATTTGCATTCACTTTCGGGTGACCTTGGTGGTTGCGGGGGGGCATGTCCTCTGCTACACCCACGCCGGATTTCAGGCGCAGGCACTCGCATGCGTCCCGGGTGGCCTCTGTCCGGTGCGGCGCGCCGTCGGCCGGGGGCAAGACGAAAAATCGGAAGGGTTGACGTGACCGAACCAGCTTCGATCTCCGCCGGCATTGCCGCACGCTATGCGGCAGCCGTGTTCGATCTGGCCCGCGAGGGCAAGGCCTTGAAAGCACTGGAGGCCGATACCGAAACGCTTGGCGCTGCGCTGGACGACAGCGCCGACTTCCGCGCCCTGATCACCTCGCCGGTTTACAGTCGCGACGACCAGGGCAAGGCGGTTGCCGCGCTGGCCGCCAAGATGAAGCTTTCGGCCACGACCGCCAGCACGCTGGGTCTGATGGCCGCGAACCGCCGCCTCTTTGTCCTGCCGCAGCTGGTCGCCGCCCTGCGCGACCTGATCGCCGAGGAAAAGGGCGAAGTGACCGCCGAAGTGTCAAGCGCCAAGGCGCTGACCAAGGCGCAATCCGACAAGCTGGCCAAGACGCTGAAGGCCTCCGTCGGCAAGACCGTGAAACTGAACACCACCGTCGATGAAAGCCTCATCGGCGGTCTCGTCGTGAAAGTGGGCTCGAAGATGATCGACACCTCGATCCGCTCCAAGCTCGCAGCCCTCCAGAATGCTATGAAAGAGGTCGGATAATGGGAATCCAGGCAGCCGAGATCTCTGCGATCCTTAAGGAGCAGATCAAGAACTTCGGTCAGGAAGCGGCCGTGGCCGAGGTTGGCCGCGTGCTGTCGGTCGGGGACGGCATTGCGCGCGTCCACGGGCTCGACAATGTGCAGGCCGGCGAAATGGTGGAATTCCCGGGCGGGATTCGCGGCATGGCGCTGAACCTCGAAGTCGACAACGTCGGCATCGTGATCTTCGGCGATGACCGCGACATCAAGGAAGGTGACACCGTCAAGCGTACCAAGTCCATCGTGGACGTGCCGGTCGGTGACGAACTTCTGGGCCGGGTCGTGGACGGCCTTGGCAACCCGATCGACGGCAAGGGCCCGATCAAGTCGAAAAAGCGCGCTGTCGCCGACGTGAAGGCGCCGGGCATCATCCCGCGCAAGTCGGTTCACGAACCGATGGCGACCGGCCTGAAAGCCGTCGACGCCATGATCCCGATTGGCCGCGGCCAGCGCGAACTCATCATCGGCGACCGTCAGACCGGCAAGACCGCCGTCGCGCTCGACACGATCCTCAACCAGAAAAGCTACAACGATGCGGCCGGCAAGGACAGATCGAAGAAGCTCTACTGCGTCTACGTCGCTGTCGGCCAGAAGCGCTCGACCGTGGCGCAGCTGGTCAAGAAGCTCGAGGAAACCGGTGCGATCGACTATTCGATCGTCGTCGCCGCCACCGCGTCGGATCCCGCGCCGATGCAGTTCCTCGCGCCCTATTCGGCGACCGCCATCGCCGAATACTTCCGTGACAACGGCCGTCACGCGCTGATCATCTACGATGACCTGTCGAAACAGGCCGTCGCCTACCGGCAGATGTCGCTTCTGCTGCGCCGCCCGCCGGGGCGCGAAGCCTATCCGGGTGACGTGTTCTATCTGCACAGCCGCCTCTTGGAGCGTTCGGCAAAGCTGAACGAAGATAACGGCGCCGGTTCGCTGACCGCGCTGCCGATCATCGAAACCCAGGGCGGCGACGTGTCGGCCTTCATCCCGACCAACGTGATCTCGATCACCGATGGCCAGATCTTCCTGGAAACCGAGCTTTTCTACCAGGGTATCCGTCCGGCCGTGAACACCGGTCTGTCGGTCAGCCGCGTCGGTTCGTCGGCCCAGACCAACGCGATGAAATCGGTGGCCGGCAAGGTCAAGCTGGAACTGGCGCAGTACCGCGAAATGGCGGCCTTTGCGCAGTTCGGCTCCGACCTCGACGCCTCGACCCAGGCCCTGCTGAACCGCGGCGCCCGCCTGACCGAACTGATGAAACAGCCGCAGTATTCGCCGCTGACCAACGCCGAGATCGTGTGCATCATCTTCGCCGGGACCAACGGCTATCTCGACAAGGTCGCGGTGAAGGATGTGGGCCGCTACGAAACCGGGCTGCTGACCCACCTTCGTTCGAACCACAAGGCGCTGCTTGACGACATCACCAACAACGACCGCAAGGTGGCCGGTGATCTCGACAAGGCGATCCGCGCCGCGCTGGACGAGTACGCGAAAGACTTCGCCTGAGGGCGGGGGTCGGGAGACAGGTAGATGCCTAGCCTCAAGGATCTCAAGAACCGGATCGAAAGCGTCAAGTCGACGCGAAAGATCACCAAGGCGATGCAGATGGTCGCGGCGGCAAAGCTCCGCCGCGCCCAGGACGCTGCCGAGGCCGCGCGGCCCTATGCCGAACGCATGGGCGCGGTGATGGCCGGGCTGGCCGCGTCGGTCGGCAATGCCGACGGTGCGCCGCGGCTTCTGGCCGGTACCGGCAGCGACAAGGTTCAGCTTCTTGTCGTCATGACGGCCGAGCGGGGCCTGTGCGGCGGCTTCAACTCCTCGATCGTGCGGGCGGCGCGGGCCAAGGCCTCGCAGCTTCTGGCCGAAGGCAAGACCGTCAAGATCATGACCGTCGGCAAGAAGGGCCGCGACCAGTTGCGCCGCGACTATGGCCAGCACTTCGTCGCCCATGTCGACATGTCGGAAATCAAGCGCGTCGGCTATGCCAATGCCCATGATATCGCGCGCGATATCCTCGCCCGCTTCGAGGCCGGCGAATTCGACGTGGCGACGATCTTCTACAACCGCTTTGAATCGGTGATCAACCAGGTGCCCACAGCGCAGCAGATCATCCCGGCGGTCTTCGAGGACGGCGCCGGCACCGGCGGGCTTTACGACTATGAGCCGAGCGAGGAAGGCATTCTGGCCGACCTCCTGCCGCGCGGCGTCGCCACGCAGCTCTTTACCGCTCTTCTGGAAAACGGCGCTTCGGAACAGGGCGCGCGGATGTCCGCGATGGACAATGCCACCCGCAACGCCGGTGACATGATCGACCGGCTGACCATCCAGTTCAACCGTTCGCGCCAGGCCGCGATCACCAAAGAGCTTATCGAAATCATTTCGGGCGCCGAGGCGCTCTAGGGAACCCGGAGAAACGACATGGCAAAAGCGAAAGCAACCGGCAAGGTGACCCAGGTCATCGGCGCCGTCGTTGACGTGCAGTTCGAGGATGCGCTTCCGGCCATTCTGAACGCGCTGGAAACCGAAAACAACGGCAAGCGCCTGGTTCTGGAAGTGGCCCAGCACCTTGGCGAAAACACCGTACGTGCAGTCGCCATGGACGCGACCGAAGGCCTCGTGCGGGGCGCCGCGGTCGTCGATCTGGGCGAACCGATCTCGGTCCCGGTCGGCAACCCGACGCTGGGCCGCATCCTGAACGTGATCGGCGAGCCGGTGGACGAAAGGGCCCGGTCAAGGCCAAGGAAACGCGCGCCATCCACCAGCCGGCGCCGGAATTCAGCGCGCAGGCGACCTCGTCGGAAATCCTTGTGACCGGCATCAAGGTCATCGACCTGCTGGCGCCCTATTCGAAGGGCGGCAAGATCGGTCTTTTCGGCGGCGCCGGTGTGGGCAAGACGGTTCTGATCATGGAACTGATCAACAACATCGCCAAGGTGCACTCGGGCTTCTCGGTCTTCGCCGGCGTCGGCGAACGGACCCGTGAGGGCAACGACCTGTACCACGAGATGATCAGATCCGGCGTTATCGTTCCGGATGATCTGGAAAAGTCGAAAGTGGCGCTGGTTTATGGTCAGATGAACGAGCCGCCGGGGGCGCGTATGCGTGTCGCCCTGTCCGGTCTGACGCTGGCCGAACAGTTCCGCGATCAGTCCGGGACGGACGTTCTTTTCTTCGTCGACAACATCTTCCGCTTCACCCAGGCGGGTTCGGAAGTGTCCGCACTTCTTGGCCGTATTCCTTCGGCCGTGGGCTACCAGCCGACGCTGGCCACCGACATGGGCGCGATGCAGGAACGCATCACCTCGACCAAGGCGGGCTCGATCACCTCGGTTCAGGCCATCTACGTTCCGGCCGACGACCTTACTGACCCGGCGCCGGCGACCTCGTTCGCCCACCTCGACGCCACCACGGTTCTGTCTCGTGCGATCTCCGAGCTTGGCATCTACCCGGCCGTTGACCCGCTCGACTCCACCAGCCGGATCCTCGACCCGGC
This sequence comes from Paracoccaceae bacterium, assembly GCA_041397385.1. Classification (GTDB taxonomy): domain Bacteria; phylum Pseudomonadota; class Alphaproteobacteria; order Rhodobacterales; family Rhodobacteraceae; genus Albidovulum. Next base: position 508,835 of record JAWKWW010000002.1, on the reverse strand, counting down.
GGTTGTCGGCGAAGAGCATTACGGTGTCGCCCGTTCGGTCCAGGGTATTCTTCAGCGCTACAAGTCGCTGCAGGACATCATCGCCATTCTCGGCATGGACGAACTGAGCGAAGAGGACAAGCTGACCGTGGCACGCGCCCGGAAGATCCAGCGTTTCCTCAGCCAGCCCTTCGACGTGGCCAAGGTCTTCACCGGTTCCGACGGCGTTCAGGTTCCGCTGGAGAAAACCATCGCGTCGTTCAAGGCCGTGGTGAACGGCGAATACGATCACCTGCCCGAAGCCGCCTTCTACATGGTCGGCGACATCGACGAAGTGATCGCCAAAGCCGAACGTCTGGCCGCGGCCGCGGCCTAAGGGAGAGGCAGATGGCCAACACGCTTCAATTCGATCTCGTCTCGCCGGAGCGGAGGCTGGTTTCCGTCGCCGCGACCGAGGTGCAGATCCCGGGCGCCGACGGCGACCTGACGGCGATGGCCGACCACTCGCCGCTGATCACCACGCTGCGCCCCGGCGTTCTGCGGGTCATCGGCCCCGAAGGCACGCAGGAATACGCGGTGACCGGCGGGTTCGCCGAAATCACCGCCGAGGCAACCTCGGTTCTGGCCGAACAGGCCGTGCCGGTGGCCGAAGTGACGGCGTCCTACATGGACGGTCTCATCGGTGATGCCAGCGACGCCGCCAAGGCTGCGGCCGGCGATGCCCGCGATACGGCGGACAAGCTGCTTGCCGACCTGCAGGCCTTGCGCGCCGCTGTGGGCGTCTGAACGCCAGCGGCTGAAACCAAAGCAACAAGGCCCCCCGCAGGATGTGTTCCCGGGGGCCTTTTCGTATGTGACAGTCCGGCAACGCCGGCGGCTCGATTGACCGCACGCTTTGACGCGGCTAAGGCTTCGGGGCTTTCCTTTGCCCCCATTCTTAGCCAATGCCACCGCCCCCCAGTTCCGCCGACCGGACGGTCGCGCTCTACCCCTGGTTCAGGTTTCTGACGCAGCTGCTGTTCTGGCAGTCGGTCTGGTTTCTGTTCTTTCAGTCTCGCCTGACCGCAGCCGAGGCGATCCTGCTTTACGCCATTTACGATGTGGCGACGACAGCGCTCGAGGTGCCTTCGGGCTATCTTTCCGACCGGGCGGGGCGGCGCCTTACACTGATGCTCAGCTGTGCGATGGGTGCGGCCGCGATGGTACTGCTGACCGTCGGTTCCGGTTTTGCCGTCTTCGCGGCCGCGCAGGTTTTGCTGGGCGGGTCAATCGCCTTTGCCTCGGGGACCGACAGCGCGTTGCTTTACGAAAGCCTTTGCGATGATGACCGCGCCGACGCGGTCGAGGCGCAGGAGTTGCGCGCCTGGCGCTTTGCCTTCACCGGTCTGGCGCTTTCGGCTGCGATCGGCGGCGTCTTGGCCCAGGTCCATGACCGGCTGCCCTTTGCCGCCAGCGCTTTGGCGATGTTGGCGGCGCTAGTGCTTACCCGGAAGATGGCCGAGCCGCGGCACCGGGACGATACGCCGCCGCAAGGCGGCGAACTGCTGCGGCTTTCCGGTCTCGGCGCCGCCTTGCGCCAGCCGGTTCTTCGGTGGCTCTTGGGGTTGAGCGTTGCGTTTTATATCTTCAGCCATGTGCCCTTTGTCTTCGGTCAGCCATTCATCCTACAGGCGTTGGACGGCCTGGGGCTGGCCGGCGAAGCCCCGCTGGTCAGTGGTGTGGTCACCGCCGCCATGATGACGCTTTCGCTTGCCGCCTCGTCGATGGCGCCGGTGTTGCGCAGAATTCTGGGGCTGGGGGGGCTCCTATTGTTCGCCCTGGCGCTGCAGGTCGCGCTTTGTGCCATTCTGGCACTGACCGGATCGGCGCCCGCCATCGCGGCCCTGCTGCTCAGGATGGTCCCCTCGGCGCTGTCGGGGCCCTTTGTTCTGGCACGTATCCAGCCCCTGCTGTCCAGCGACAGCCGCGCGACATACCTTTCGCTGCAAAGCCTTGCCGGGCATCTGTGCTTTGCCGCGACACTGTGGCTAGCGGCCCGAGGTGCCGGCGACGCTTCGGTCATGGCGCATGACGAACTGCGCCGGGTTCTTGGCGCCTATGTCATTGGCGGCGGGCTGACAATCGCGGTGCTGGGTGCGATCCTGGTCATGAACCGCCGCCATCCCGACAGCGCCGTCTAGCCCCGCGTGTACATGCCTTCATAGATCGGCTGCAGCGTCTCGACCTCGAAAAGCGAAGAGACCGAGGTGCCGTTCCAGATGTTCAGGATGGCCTGGGCGAACATCGGCGCGGTGGGCACGATGCGGATGTTGGGGCAGTCACGCACCGGTTTCGGCGCCTCGATACTGTCGGTGATCACCAGGCTTTTCATCACCGACTTGGTGATGCGTTCCACCGCCGGGCCTGACAGAACGCCGTGAGTGATATAGCTGTGCACCTCGTTGGCGCCGTTCTCCAGCAGAACCTCGGCCGCCTTGCACAGCGTTCCGGCGGTGTCGCAGATGTCGTCGACGATGATGCAGGTCTTGCCCGTCACATTGCCGATCACCGTCATCTCGGCCACTTCGCCGGGTTTCTCGCGGCGCTTGTCGACGATGGCAAGCGGCGCGTTGATCCGCTTGGCCAGTTCGCGCGCGCGGCCGACACCGCCGACGTCGGGCGAGATGATCATGATGTCCTGCATCCGGTTCTTGAAATGGTGTTCGATATCCAGCGCAAAGATCGGAGAGGCGTAAAGGTTGTCGACCGGGATGTCGAAGAAGCCCTGAATCTGGGCGGCGTGCAGATCGAGCGTCAGCACCCGTTCGATCCCGGCCTGGGTGATCAGGTTGGACACCAGCTTGGCGCTGATCGGCGTACGGGCCTTGGTGCGGCGGTCCTGCCTTGCATAGCCGAAATAGGGGATCACGGCGGTGATCCGCGCTGCCGAGGATCGGCGCAGCGCATCGGCGATGATCAAAAGCTCCATCAGGTTGTCATTGGCCGGGTTCGAGGTCGGCTGGATGATGAACATGTCCTCGCCGCGCACGTTCTCGAAGACCTCGACGAAAATCTCCTGGTCGTTGAACCGTTCGACCCGCGCATCGACGAGGTTCACCGACATCCCCCGGTGCATCGACATCCGCCGCGCGATGGCGCTGGCCAGCGGACGGTTGGCATTGCCGGAAATCAGCTTCGGCTCGGTAATCGCGGGCATGGGATCGTCCTCGGGCAGCGGTCGGGATGACGGATTCGTGACGTTGACACCGCTTACCACCCGACTACGGTCTTGGGAACCGCAGCCGGGCAGGAAGGACAGTGAATGGCGCAAATCGATTATTTCTTCTCCACGGTCTCGCCCTTTAGCTACCTCGCCGGCACCCGGCTTGAAGAGATTGCCGCGCGACACGGCGCCGCAATTTCCTACCGGCCGGTCGATATCGCCGGTCTGTTCAGTCGCACCGGTGGAACCGCGTTGCCGGATCGTCACCCGAACCGTCAGGAATACCGCCTGCAGGACCTGCGCCGGTCCGCCGCCGCGTTGGCCATGCCCATGAACCTCAAGCCCCGGCACTGGCCGACAAACCCCGCGCCGTCATCCTATGCGATCATCGCCGCGCAGGCGGCGGGCGGCGGCGATCCGGGCGGGCTGGTGCATGCGATCCTGCGCGCCTGCTGGGCCGAGGAAAAGGATATCGCCGAGGATGCGGTGATCCGCGAGTGCTTGGCGGCCCACGGGTTCGACCCCGCACTGGCAGACAAGGGGCTGCTGCTTGGCGCCGAGGCCTATGCCGCCAACCTGGAAGAGGCGGTGATGCGTGGCGTTTTCGGCGCGCCCTTCTACATCGTGGACAGTGGCGAAAGGTTCTGGGGCCATGACCGCCTCGACCATCTCGACAGACACCTTTCGGGGGAGTTTTGAGCCGGATCGTCCGCGCCGGTGGCACGCAGACCGGCCTTAGACGCTGGAATGCCGGCGCGTCGCGGCAGGTCTGGGCCGTGCATTGTTCACTGGCGCATTCCGGCGCCTGGGAAGGGCTGGCAGCACATATGCCCGCCGATATCGGGCTATCCGCCTTCGATCTTCCGGGCCATGGCCGCGCCGCGCCCTGGGACCCCTCGCGGGATTTCCAGGACCAGGCGCTCGGCATGCTCGAGGGGCTGGCCGGTGACGACCCCGTCGACCTGATTGGCCATTCCTATGGCGCGACGGTCGCCTTGCGCTTCGCGCTGGAACGCCCCAAATCGGTCCGCAGCCTGGCTCTGATCGAGCCGGTGCTGTTCAAGCTGGCGGAGGTGGCGGCGCCGGAAATCTATGCAGCCTACCGGAAGGACTTCGCGCCATTTGTCGAAGCGATCGGGCGGGGCGAGTGCGAAAGCGCCGCACGGGTGTTTACCGAGATCTGGGGCGCGGGCGATGACTGGAACACCATCAGCGCCCGCACCCGGCAGGGTCTGGTCGAACGGATCGGCCTGATCCTGGCGGGCGACAGCGCGACCTTCGCGGACCGGGCGGGGCTTTCGCGGCCCGGCAGGCTCGAAGCGCTTGACCTGCCGGTTCTTCTGGTCGAGGGCGCGGCCTCGCCGCCCGTCATCGGCGCGATACAGGCCGAATTGCACCGCCGCCTGCCCGGTGCCGCGCGCATCGTGGTCGACGCTGCGCGCCACATGGTGCCGATTACCCATCCCGGCGATGTGGCGCGCGGCTTGATCGACCTTTGGGGCCGCGCGCCCGTCGCGCGCCCGTCGGCAGCGGGCTGAACCTCTCAGCCGGCAAGTGCGGCCAGAAGCCCCGATACTTCCTCGTCCCGCGTCGACCATGACGCCACCAGCCGCGCGATGACAGCGTCGTCGGCCTCGCTCATGGTGAAGTAGGCGGCGCCGGCGGCGCGCGCGCGCTCATGCGCGGCGCGGGGCAGGCGCGCAAAGATCATGTTGCCTTCGACCGGGTGCAGAAGCGTCACACCGGGGCTCGCCTCGAGGCCCCGGGCCAGATCGGTCGCGCGGCGATTGGCCTGGCGCGCAAGGTCCAACCACAGATCGTCCCGCAGCCATCCCAGCATCTGTGCCGAAAGATACCGATGCTTTGAAAACAGGTGCCCGCCGCGTTTGCGGCGCAATTCGAACTCCCAGGCTTTTGCGGGATCGAAGATCACAACCGCCTCGACCCCCATGCAGCCGTTCTTCGTGCCTCCAAGGCTCAGAACATCCACCCCGGCCTTCCAGCTAATCTCGGCCGGGCTGCGCCCCGATGACACCAGCGCGTTGGCAAACCGAGCCCCGTCCAGATGGGTGGCGATGCCGGCATCGCGCGCCATCGCGGTCAGGGCGCCCAGTTCGCCGGCGCTGTAGGCCGTGCCGGCCTCTGTCAGGTTGGTCAGCGACAACGCGCCCGGCTGGCTGGCATGCACGTCGCCGACCGGCGTCGCCGCCAGCGCGTCACCCAGCGTCTTGCTCGTCATCTTGCCATGCGCGCCGGCAACGCGCCGGATCTTGCCGCCGCCGATGAAAAACTCCGGTGCTCCGCATTCGTCAACTTCGATATGCGCGGCCTCGTGGGCGTAAACAGTGCCCCAGACCGGGCAGTGCAGGGCCAGCGACAGCGCATTGGCGGCCGTTCCCGTCGGGACCAGATAAACGGCGGCTTCCGGGGCGTCGAATGCCCTTCGCACAAGCGCGCGCACCTCCTCCATCGCGGCCTCGCCGCCATAGGAAGCGGGGTTGCCGCGATTGGCATCCAGTACCGCCTGCATGACACCATCGGCCACCGGCGCGGTGTTGTCGGAACCAAAAAACATCAATGCTCCTCGTCGATCAGGTAATCTTCCCAGTCCTCTTCCGGAACCTCGAATTCGGGAACCGTCTGCCCGCGCATCGAGATACCGGCGCGATGCACTCTTTCGGGGTCGCCCGACACAAGCGGGTGCCAGGCGGCCAGCCCGCGGCCTTCTGCCAACCGCCGATAGGCGCAGGATGCCGGCATCCAGTAGGCCACGTCCTTGAGCGTTGCCGGCGTCAGAACCACGCATTCCGGTACGATCTGCTTGCGGATGTCATACTGACCGCAGCGGCAGGTCGCGTCGTCGAAAAGCCGGCAGGCGACGCGGGTAAAGACGACCTCGCCGCTATCCTCGTCCTCAAGCTTGTTCAGGCAGCACTTGCCGCAACCATCGCAGAGCGCCTCCCATTCGTCCGGGGTCAGCCGGTCGATCGGGATGCGTTCCCAGAAGCGGTGGCGAAGGTCTTTGTTTCGGGCGGTTCCGGTCATGACGCGCGAGATTGGCCGAGTGCCACGCGAAAGGAAAGGGGCAACCGCCACCGGCCTTGGCAAAGCCGCGCGGCCGCGGCCGAATTCGCCGCAGCGCGGCCCCGTGACAAGCCCCGGGGCATTGCCTATAAGGCCCGCAAATTCGCCACAGCGTTACGGAAGAAATCATGATCAAGGTCTTCGGCCACAAATCCCCCGACACCGATTCCACCGGCTCGCCCATCATCTGGGCCTGGTATTTGACAGAGATCGAGGGGACCCCCGCCACGCCCGTCCTTCTGGGCGAGCCCAACACCGAAGCCGCCTTTGTTCTGAAGCGCTGGGACCTCGCCAAGCCTGCGATCGTCGCCGATGTGGCTGCCGGCGAACCCTGCGTTGTCGTCGATACCAACAACCCCGCCGAATTGCCGGCCTCGATCAACGACGCCGATGTGCAGCAGATCATCGACCATCACCTGCTGGTCGGCGGGTTGAAGACCAAGGGCCCGATCAGCATTACCATCCGGCCGCTGGCCTGTACCGCCACGATCATGCACGACCTGATGGGCGATCATGCCGCCGCGATGCCGAAGCCGATCAAGGGCGCGATGCTGTCCTGCATCCTGTCGGACACGCTGGAGTTTCGCAGCCCCACCACGACGCCGCATGACCGTGCCGTGGCCGAGAAACTGGCGCTGGAACTGGGCATCGACATTCCCGCCTACGCGGCCGAACTCTTCGCGGCAAAATCCGATGTTTCGGCCTTTTCCGATGCCGAGCTTCTGCGCATGGACAGCAAGGAATACGAGGTCGCGGGAAAACAGTTTCGCGTATCGGTTCTGGAAACCACGGCGCCCAAGGTGGTTCTGGACCGCAAGGCCAGCCTGATGTCCGCGATGGGCGAGGTCGCGCGCGAAGATGGCGCTGATCAGGTTCTGCTCTTCGTTGTCGACATCCTGCGCGAGGAGGCAACGCTTCTGGTGCCGAACGATCTGGTCAAGACCGTGGCCGAGAAAAGCTTTGGCGCAACGGTCACCGGCGACACCGTGGTGCTGCCCGGCATCATGAGCCGGAAGAAACAGATCATCCCGGCGCTGAAACTCTGATCGCACGCCAAGGGGCGGGGAAGGGCGCCCGGGTGGCGCCCTTTTTGCTTCGCGCGCTGCAGGCTGGAACCTTGCCGCGATTTCGTGCATTCAAAAGGCTGTCGAAGCTCCCCGGGGGAAGACAATGACCCGTATCGTCCAGTCGCTTGCCGAAATCGCCGCGCCCTACGAGGCGCTGCTGGTCGATCTCTGGGGCTGTCTGCACAACGGTCGGCAGGCGTTTCCCGAGGCGCTCGCGGCGCTAAAGAGCTATCGCGAAACCGGCGGCGCGGTGATCCTGCTGACCAATGCGCCGCGCCCGGCGGGCCCGGTGCGGCGGCAACTGGACCGGCTGGGCGTTCCCGCCGCGCTCTACGACGCGATCGTCACCTCTGGCGAAGCGGCGCAGGCGGCGCTGGTCGCCGGGGCTGTCGGCAGCAGGGTCTGGCATCTCGGCCCGGACAAGGACGAACCCTTCTTCACCGAACTCGCTCCGGATCTGGTCGTTGAAACACCGGTCGAACGTGTGTCGCTGGACGAGGCCGAGGGCATTGTCTGCACCGGTCTTTTCGACGATCTGACCGAAACGCCGGACGATTATCGCGCCCAGCTTCTGCTGGGAAAGACCAGGGGCCTGCCGATGCTCTGCGCCAATCCCGACATCGCTGTCGATCTGGGCGACCGGCGCATTTTCTGCGGCGGCGCGCTGGGCCAGCTTTATGCCGAGATGGGGGGCGAAGTTCTATACTTCGGCAAACCGCATCCGCCGATCTACGACCTTGCGCGCCGGCGCCTTGCGGCGTTGCGTGGCGATGACATTCCCGACAGCGCGGTTCTGGCCACAGGCGACGGGATCGGCACCGACATTCAGGGCGGCGTTGGCGAAGGCTTCGATACGCTGTTCATCACCGGCGGGCTGGCGGCGGCGGAATTTGGCGACGATCCCGCAAACCCCGATCCCGCGCGGCTCGAGGCCTGGCTGGCCAAACGGCAATTGTCGCCCAGCTACGCAATCGGGCAGCTGCGCTGAAACGGTTGCGCAATAAAGTTACGATTGTTCGCAACCAAAGGACCAATTGTTGCTTTCCTGCATTGCGCCGGGGTGGTCGACCCGCTATGCTGCACCTGCACAATGAACGGGATTCGCAGGATGCTCGACAACATGCCCCGCGGCACGATCTGCATCGAAGACATCGAAATCGGCATGGTTCGCTATCTGCGCAAGCAGGTGACCGACCGCGACATCGAAATGTTCGCCGAGGTTTCGACAGACCATAATCCTGTTCATCTGGATGACGACTACGCCCGCGACACGATCTTCGAGGGCCGGATCGCCCATGGCATGCTGACCGCCGGTCTGATCTCGGCGGTCATCGGCGAACAGCTTCCCGGCCACGGCACGGTGTATCTGGGCCAGACGCTGAAGTTCATGGCGCCGGTCCGGCCGGGCGACACCGTCTATGCCGAGGTCAAGGTTGCCGCGATCGACCTTGCCAAGCGTCGCGTCACCCTTGAAACGCATTGCGCGGTGGGCGATACGGTGGTGCTGAAGGGCGAGGCGCTGGTTCTGGCGCCCAGCCGGAAATTCGACTGAACCGGCGGGGTCCCCCGCCCCGGGGGACGATGCGCAGCTATTCTCAGTGGACCGGTCTTTCGTCACGCGACCGTGGCGCTTCGGTCGCGATGGGCAATTTCGACGGTGTCCACCGTGGCCATCGCGCGGTGATCGACCTCGCGCGGCGCCCCGACACGCCCCTGGGCATCATCACGTTCGAGCCGCATCCACGCGAATTCTTCGCCCCGAATGCACCTGCCTTCCGGCTGATGAATGCCGAAGCGCGTGGCCACAGGCTGGAAAAGCTGGGGGTCGAACGGCTATACGAATTGCCCTTCGATGGCCGCCTTTCGGGCATGATGGCGGAGGATTTCGCCCGCGATGTTCTGGTCGCGGGTCTGGGCGTTGTCCATGTCGTCGTTGGCGCGGATTTCTGTTTTGGCAAGGGGCGCAAGGGGACTGCGGCGGATCTGTCCGCCTATGGCCGGGCCATGGGCTTTGACGTGACCATCGCCGAACTGGTCGCCCATGACGGTACCCACATTTCCTCGACCGCCATCCGCACCGCGCTGAGCGAAGGCCGCCCGCGCGATGCGGCAGGGATGCTGGGCCACTGGCACCGGATCGAGGGGCCGGTCGTCCATGGTGAGAAGCGTGGTCGCGAACTGGGTTTTCCCACGGCGAACATGTCGATTGCGGGGCTGCACCCGCCGAAATTCGGGGTCTACGCGGTCAAGGCCGATGTGCTGACCGGGCCGCATGCGGGCAGCTACGACGGGGCGGCCAGCCTTGGCCTGCGTCCAATGTTCGGCGGCGATGTACCCAACCTCGAAACGTTCCTGTTCGATTTCCAGGGCGACCTTTACGACGAACACCTGTCGATTGCGCTGGTCGATTATCTGCGCCCCGAAATGGCCTTTGACGGCCTGCCCTCGCTGATCGCCCAGATGACGGCGGATTGCGAAAAGGCGCGCGCAATACTCGCGACAGCCTGATCGCACCTGCTCCGATGCCCATCAGGGCAGGGCAGCGGCCTCGATGGTAAAACCCTGTTCGGCCAGCAACTGCAGCAAACCCCCGTTGCCCGGCAGATGCGCCGCGCCGACGGCGACGAAGACCCGCTTTCCGGCAGAGTGGTCGACGATCGGCGCCACCCAGGACCGGTTGCGGTCGATCAGCATCTCCTGTTCGAAAAGCGCGATCGCCTCTTCGGTTGCCGCGCGGTCATCGCCGGCCGTCTCCAGTGCCTGCATGACCGCAAATTCCCAGAAAAGCTGGATCTCGCCACGGAAATACGCCTCGCGAAGCGTCGCCATCATGTCTTCGGCGACCGCCTCCTGCGCCAGCGTGGCGCGGATCATCTCGCTTTTCTGGTCCTGCGACAGCGCCTCGAACAGGTGCAGGATCGTGTCGAAGGGCTCAACCGCCTTGACCGGAACGCCGGCGTGATCAGCCTCGGCCATCACGCGATGATCGAGCCCGCGCTGGCCAGCCGCTAGCGAACGCATCTCGCAGGCCGGAACCGACAGCAGCATGGTCACATACCAGGGCTGGAACTTGGAAATCAGGAACGGCGGGATGCCACGCGCGCGGGCGGCATCGGACAGCGCCTGCCAATCGTCCTCGGGCAGCATTTCGGGCAATGTCGGCCCGTCGGTAATGAACATGTAATCAGGCCTGGCCGCGATCGCCGCCTTCAGCGCGGCCTCTTCCTCGGGCCCCGCCTCGACCAGAACCAGATCGGAGGCGGCGATATCGCCCGACAGGGTGGCCATCAGCCCGTCCATGCGCGGATCGTCCAGATGCAGCGTGCCGACGATGACAACCTCGGCATCGTCGCGGCGCGCGCGCCAGTAAAGACCGCGGGCGAAGGGCGCGTCACCGACCAGCGCGTCGCGAGCATCCGGTGCCAAGCCGGCCAAAAGATCGCGGCCGGCGCATTCCGCTCGGGCCAGAACCGCAGCGAGGGTGAAAGACAACACCAAGACAAAAAGGCGCACACCGAAACTCCGTCATCAGGCCCCCGGGGCGGGATCGTGGCACAGCGACTGCGCGGGGCCAAGCCCGGGCGGCGTTTTTCCGGTCACGCGGTATTGACAGCCGGTGAACCGGCCCTTAGATTCCGGCCGTTAGCACTCGTCACCGATGAGTGCTAATTCCATTAAACCTGGAACCTAGGGAGTGTTCTCAGATGGCATTCAAACCGCTGCATGACCGAGTGCTGGTCCGCCGCGTTCAAAGCGACGAAAAGACCAAGGGTGGTCTGATCATCCCCGATACCGCCAAGGAAAAGCCGGCGGAAGGCGAAGTGGTCGCCGCGGGCGACGGCGCGCGCAAGGATTCCGGCGAACTGATCGCGATGTCGGTCAAGGCCGGCGACCGCATCCTGTTCGGCAAGTGGTCGGGCACCGAAGTGACGCTCGATGGCGAAGAGCTGCTGATCATGAAGGAAAGCGACATCCTGGGCATCATCGCCTGAGATCCGCGCGCCTGACACAGACCGAAATTTTCAAGACAACCAGGAGCAAGCACAATGGCTGCTAAGGACGTCAAGTTCGATACCGATGCCCGCAACCGCATGCTGCGCGGCGTCAACATCCTCGCCGACGCGGTGAAGGTGACCCTCGGCCCCAAGGGCCGCAACGTCGTGATCGACAAGAGCTTTGGCGCGCCGCGCATCACCAAGGACGGTGTGACGGTCGCCAAGGAAATCGAACTGGAAAACAAGTTCGAGAACATGGGCGCGCAGATGGTCAAGGAAGTGGCCAGCCGCACCAATGACGAAGCCGGTGACGGCACCACCACCGCGACCGTTCTGGCCCAGGCCATCGTCCGCGAAGGCATGAAGGCGGTTGCCGCCGGCATGAACCCGATGGATCTGAAGCGCGGCATCGATCTGGCAACCGCCAAGGTCGTGGAATCGATCAAGGCCGCCGCCCGCCCGGTCAACGACAGCGCCGAGGTTGCGCAGGTCGGCACCATCTCGGCCAATGGCGAGGCCGAAATCGGCCGCCAGATCGCCGATGCGATGCAGAAGGTCGGCAATGAAGGCGTGATCACCGTCGAAGAGAACAAGGGCCTTGAGACCGAAACCGAGGTCGTCGAAGGCATGCAGTTCGACCGCGGCTACCTGTCGCCCTACTTCGTCACCAACCCCGACAAGATGATCGCCGAGCTGGAAGACTGCATGATTCTTCTTCACGAGAAGAAGCTGTCGTCGCTGCAGCCGATGGTTCCGCTGCTCGAATCGGTGATCCAGTCGCAAAACCGCTGCTGATCATCGCCGAAGACGTCGAAGGCGAAGCGCTGGCGACCCTCGTCGTCAACAAGCTGCGCGGTGGTCTGAAGATCGCTGCGGTCAAGGCGCCGGGCTTCGGCGACCGCCGCAAGGCCATGCTGCAGGACATCGCGATCCTGACCGGCGGCCAGGTGATTTCGGACGATCTGGGCATGAAGCTTGAAAACGTCGGCGTCGACATGCTGGGCCGGGCCAAGAAAGTCTCGATCAACAAGGACAACACCACCATCGTCGACGGTTCGGGCGACAAGGCCGAAATCGCCGCGCGCGTGGCGCAGATCCGCACCCAGGTCGAGGAAACCACCTCGGACTATGACCGCGAAAAGCTTCAGGAACGTGTGGCCAAGCTGGCGGGCGGCGTTGCCGTCATCCGGGTCGGCGGCATGACCGAAGTCGAAGTGAAAGAGCGCAAGGACCGCGTCGATGACGCGCTGAACGCGACCCGTGCGGCCGTTCAGGAAGGCATCGTTGTGGGCGGCGGCGTTGCGCTGATCCAGGCAGCCAAGACGCTGGAAGGTGTCAAGGGCGCCAACTCCGACCAGGACAACGGCATCGCGATCATCCGCAAGGCGCTGGAAGCGCCGCTGCGCCAGATCGCGCAGAACGCCGGTGTCGACGGTTCGGTCGTGGCCGGAAAGGTGCGCGAATCGACGGACGCCAAGTTCGGCTTCAACGCTCAGGCCGAAGAATACGGCGACATGTTCAAGTTCGGCGTGATCGACCCCGCAAAGGTCGTGCGCACCGCGCTTGAGGACGCCGCGTCGGTTGCGGGCCTGCTGATCACCACCGAAGCCATGGTTGCCGAAAAGCCGCAGGAAAAGTCGGCTGGTGGCGCCCCCGACATGGGCGGCATGGGTGGCATGGGCGGCATGATGTAAACCGTCCGGCATCGCCGAAAAAGTTGAGGGGCCACCGAGCGGTGGCCCCCTTTTTGTTTCTGGAATCGGCTGTAGTTTAGGCCATTTCCATGGATTGGCCATAATCACGCCATCCTACCCGTCGATTTGTTGAAGTGTTCGTCAGCCAATTGGCTGATTATCGCCGCGCCAAGACCTGTAACTATGGATTCGCTTTTGAGTGATGGCAAAACCCTGCTGATCTACGCTCCGGTGCCTTTGCACCGGGTCGGCGACGATTTGTTCCTTGAAGACCAGGCCTGCAACGGTCTTGGGCTTTGGGCAAAGAATTTCGACCGCGTGATCGCCATGCTCCCGGTCGACCCCGGCCCGCCGCCGCCAGCCTGGGTTCCGATCAGCGCCGTCGGCCCGGCGCTAGAAGGAATCGAGATCGTGCCCTTGCCGATGGCCTACCGGCCCGACCGGTTTTTCCACCATCTGCCAGCGATGCGCCGCAAGATCCGCGGCCTGATCGAACGTTCCGACTACCTCGGCTTCGCCATTGGCGGCCTGTTCGGCGATTGGGGCGCCGTGGCGGCATGGGAAGCGCACAAGATGAACCGGCGCTTCTACATCTGGACCGACCGTGTGGAAAGCGAAGTGACCCGCCGGGGAATGCACGAGGGCAATTGGCGCCACCGGCTGCGCAGCCGCCTGACTTACCGCCCGATGGCCTGGCAGGAACGCTTCCTGATCCGCCGTTGCGATCTGGGCATGTTTCACGGCCGCGAAACCTTCGACACCTACGCGCCCTATTGCCGCAATCCGCAACTGGTGCACGACATCGCGATCAAGAAGGTCGATCACATTTCCAACGCCTGCCTGACAGCCAAGATCGAGTCCGTCCGCGACGGCCCGCTGAAGATCGTCTATGCCGGGCGCGCCGATGCCATGAAGGGTCCGATGGACTGGGTCGATGTCTGCATCGGGCTGGCCCGGCGCGGCATCGATTTTCGCGCGACCTATCTGGGCGAAGGCAGCGAACGCGACCGCATGCGCGCGCGCATCGAAGCGGCGGGCCTATCCGACAGGATCCGCGTTCCGGGCTTTACGCGTGACCGGACCGAACTGCTGAACGCATTGCGTGACGCGCATGTTTTCATGTTCTGCCACAAGACGCCGGAATCGCCGCGATGCCTGATCGAGGCGCTTCTGTCGGCGGCGCCGATCGTCGGTTACAGCGGGGCGTTCGCCAAGGACCTGATCGCGGAAAACGGTGGCGGCCATCTGGTGCCGCTCGACGACAAGGCGGCGCTCGTCGACGCAATGGCAGCACTTGCAGGCGACCGGGCGCGGCTCGCCGATCTGATCCGGCGCGCGGCTGCCGATGGTGCGCCGTTCGATGACGAAAGCGTCTACGCCCATCGCAGCGAACTGATCCGCGCCAATCTGTGAAACTCCGGCTTGTCCGCACGCGTCGCCGGTGACAATCATCGCGCGATGACACCGCGTCTTGTCGCCCTGACCGTACTCACCATGCTGGCCTTTGCAGCCAACTCGGTCCTGAACCGGGCCGCCGTGGGCGGTGGGCTGATCGCCGCGCTGGACTTTGCCCATGTCCGGCTTCTGTCGGGCGCGCTGACGCTGACCGGGCTGGTTCTGTTGCGCCGGGTGATCCGTGGTGGAACGGTCTGGCCCGGCTGGCCGGGGCGGGCTACCGGCGCGCTGTCGCTTCTGACCTATCTCTTCGGCTTCTCCTTCGCCTATGTCGCGCTGGATACCGGCGTCGGCGCGCTGATCCTTTTCGGAACGGTCCAGATCACGATGTTCGCCGGCGCGCTGCTGGCCGGCGAAACCCTGCCCCGACGCCGATACCTGGGCGCTGGCCTTGCCTTTGCCGGGCTCGCCGCTCTGCTCTGGCCTGCTGGCGGCCACTGGGCGGTCAGCCCCCTGCACGCGGCGGCGATGGCGTTGGCCGGGATCGGCTGGGGCGTCTATTCGCTTGTCGGACGCGGGGCACGCGACCCACTGGCCACCGCGGCGGCGAATTTCACGCTGGGCGCGCCGCTGGCCGTGGTGGGCCTTCTGCTTGCACTGTTTGGGTCCCATGGCACCCTTGCGCCGACCGGACTGATACTGGCGACAATCTCGGGCGCGGTGACCTCCGGGCTTGGCTATGCGCTTTGGTATGCGATCCTTCCCGCGCTTGGTGCCAGCCGGGCGGCGGCGGCGCAGCTTTCGAAGTTCCGGTCATCGCACTGGTCGCCGGTGTGACGCTGCTGGGCGAGCCGCTGCACCTGCGCCTCGTGGTCTTCTCTGCCGTGGTTCTTGGTGGTGTGGCGCTGGCCGTCTGGCCACGAAAGGCCCTGCCGGTTCGCTGACCGCCGCTATTTCACGATCACTTCCAGCGGATCGTAGTGGCAGCCCTCGCCCGGGCGTTACCGGCGAGCTGTCGAAGACCGAACCGCGCCATCCACAATTCGGCCCGGCTGAACCAGCGCCGGCGGTTGACGATGCCTTCAGGGTCAGTCCAGTCGCCATTCAGGTCGCCGCCGGTCAGTGCGCAGCGAAAGTAGATGTCGACCTGATGAAAACCGGTGTCCGGGTCGTGGAATTCGTTGATAAGGCAGGGCGCGCCGACCGTAACGCTCAGCCCGCATTCCTCATGCACCTCACGCGCCAGATTGGCGGGCAGCGATTGACCCTTCTCAACCCCGCCACCCGGTGCGCACCAAAGCTCCAGCCGGTGGTCGCGGTAGGCGTTGACCATCAGCAGGCGGTTTTCGTGCAAAACGATGGCACGGGCGGCAAGTCGGGGCGAGGCGCGGGTCATGGCGCCAGACTGTGGCGAGGGACAAAGCTTGTCCAGCCCCTCGCGCGCCGGCTGTCGATTGCCTATCTATTGGCCATGCGCTGGCTGCTCCTGTCTTTCGCTCTTTTGTTCACAACCGGTCCCGCAAGGGCCGACTGCGTTGTTCTGCTGCACGGTCTGGCGCGGACCGAGGCCTCGCTGCTGGCGATGCAGGAGGCGCTGGAAAACGCGGGCTATCGCGTGGTGAACCGGGGTTATCCCTCCACCAGCGCCCCGATAGCTCAACTGGCCGAGGCCCATGTCGGCCCTGCCGTCGCCGAATGCGGCGAGACCCGCGTGCATTTCGTCACCCATTCCATGGGCGGCATCCTGTTGAGGGTCTGGATGGAGCACCACAAGCCCGCCCATATGGGGCGCGCGGTAATGCTTGCGCCACCCAACCGGGGTTCCGAACTCGTGGATGCCTTCGGCCAGATCGGCGCCTTCGAATGGCTGAACGGGCCGGCGGGCATGCAGCTTGGCACCGGCGAAGGTTCGGTGCCGCTGCGCCTGCCCCTGCCGGATTTCGAACTCGGTGTGATCGCCGGCGACCGGTCGCTGAACCCGGTCTTTTCCTCGGTTATCGAGGGACCGGATGACGGCAAGGTTTCGGTCGAAAGCACCCGCGTGGCCGGGATGAAGGACCATATCGTGCTGCCGGTGACTCACACCTTCATGATGCTGAACCCCCTGGTCATGGCGGAAACGATCCAGTTTCTGCAGACCGGCCGTTTCGACCCGTCCTTGAGCTGGGGCGAAGCGGTGGACCGGGTGTTTTTTTGAAGGCGAAGCGCAGACCCGTTGAACGCCTGCCAGGGCATCTTATATATGCGAAAACACGAATGTGTAGAGGCCGCCATGACCGAAACCGTGACTCTGACCTGCGCCACCTGCGGGCAATTGAACCGGGTGCCGCGCGCCCGCATCGGCGCCGGGCCGAAATGCGCGACCTGCGGCGACAAGCTGAACGGTGGCGGGGTGGCGGAGCTTGACCTGAAGACACTGGAGAAATCGGCGAAATCTGACGGTCTGCCATTGCTTGTCGATTTCTGGGCGCCATGGTGCGGCCCCTGCCGCATGATGGCCCCGGAGTTCGCCAAGGCGGCCCAGACGCTGGCGCCGCAGGTGCGGCTGGCCAAGATCGACACGCAGTCAAACCCCGATGCCGCCGTCCGCTACAATATCCGGGGGATTCCGGCGCTGATCCTGTTTCAGGGCGGTCGCGAGATTGCCCGCGCCTCGGGTGCCCGCCCGGCGAAGGGTATCGAGGATTTCGTGCGTCAGCATCTGCCGCAATCGGCCTG
Organism: Paracoccaceae bacterium; assembly: GCA_041397385.1. Taxonomy (GTDB): domain Bacteria; phylum Pseudomonadota; class Alphaproteobacteria; order Rhodobacterales; family Rhodobacteraceae; genus Albidovulum. The sequence continues at coordinate 491,701 of JAWKWW010000002.1, read as the reverse complement.
ACCGGCGCATCGGCGCTGCCGCCGGCAGCGCTTGACAAGCCGCACGGCATCGGCCAAATAGCCGCGCGTTGGGGTCGTAGCTCAGTTGGGAGAGCGCGTCGTTCGCAATGACGAGGTCAGGGGTTCGATCCCCCTCGACTCCACCAAAATCCCACACTCCGAAGACCGAGGCCGCCGCCTTTGGCGTGGCAGCCGATTTCGCTGGCATTTCTCGCTGCATGTGCAATGCTGCGACGCAGCAAAGGAATCGGCATGACCGCGCAGGTGATCACCATCGCCCAGCAGAAGGGCGGCAGCGGCAAGACGACGCTGGCGGTTCACCTTGCGCTGGCACTGGCCGAAACCGGTCACAGCGTCGCCCTTCTTGACACCGATCCGCAGGGCAGCCTTGGCCGCTGGTTCATCCGTCGCCGCGAAGCGCGCGAGGAACCGGGGCTCGAATTTTCTACCGCTTCCGCATGGGGCGTTTCCTACGAGGTCGACAAGCTCAAGCGCACGGCCGATGTCGTGCTGATCGACACGCCGCCCAAGATTGACGCCGATCTGCGCCCCGCCCTGCGCGAGGCCGACCTGGTTCTGGTGCCGGTCATGGCCAGCCATCTGGACCTTTGGGCGACCGAAGGGGTTCTGGAACTGGCCGCGCGCGAAAAGCGCCCGGTCATGCTGGTGCTGAACCGTGCCCGCGCCGGCACCCGCCTGGCCGAGGACGTGGCGCGCGGGGCGTCAGAAACCGGGGCGGATCTGGCCACGTCGCGGCTGGCCCAGCGTGTCGCCTATGCCGAAACCATGGGGCAGGGCGGGGCGGTGACCGAAACCGCCGCCGCCGCACCCGCCGCGCGCGAAATCCGCGCGCTGGCCGCCGAAATTCTCGAACGGCTGTCCGCCGCCGAAGAGCGATAGAACCGCCGCGCGATCTGCGTTACGCTGTCAGGCGGGAGGACCGCCATGACCACCATTTCCCGCGAATTCGCCGGCCAGACCGTGATCACCACCTTCGAGATGAGCCCCGGCACCTGCGCCGACCTTCTGGACGAGCTGAAGGCCGCCTATGACGAGTTCATCCGTCACCAGCCGGGCTTCATCAGCGCCGGGCTGCACGTGAACGACGCCCAGACCCGGATCGCCAATTATTCGCAATGGCGCGACCGCAAGGATTTTCAGGCCATGCTGCGCACCCCCGAGATGCGCGACCGAAATCGCCGTATCGCCGCGCTGTGTTCGCGCTTCGAACCGGTGATGTACGAGGTGGCCGAGGTCGTGTGACCCGGCAGGTGGCGTGCAAGGAGGCGACCATGGGTGTGATCGTGATGCTGATTACCGGCGCGCTGGCCGGCTGGCTGGCCGGGCAGTTGGTCAGGGGCGGCAGCTTTGGCCTTGTCGGTAACATCGTGGTAGGTGTCGTCGGTGCGGTGATCGCCGGCTTCGTTCTGCCCCGCTTCGGCTTTGGCATGGGCGGCGGCATGCTGGCCGCGATCCTACACGCGACTGTCGGCGCGGTGATCCTTCTGGTGCTGATCCGCGTGGTGAAATCGGTCTGACGGGCCGCCCTAGCCGCACAATTCGGGGATGACCGGGCGCCAACTGGCGCAATACCGAGGGTCCGCCAGCCAGACATCGCCGGGGCTGAAGACGTGGTCGTAAACCGCCCAGACGCCGTTCTGCCGGTAAAGAAGCGCCTGCAGGCCGGGATAGTCGATGGGTTCGGAATAATAGCCCGAGGCGGCTCAGGGCGTTGCCGCCATGTCGATCTGTCCACCACCGGGGCGCTGGGCCATGACGAAGGCCATGGCCAGATCGCCCGACACCCGCGGATCCTGCACCACGAATTCCACCGGCGCGCCGAGATAGCCGATGGCGAGCGGCCGCAAGGTGTCCATCAACGCCGCCCGTTCGGCCGTCCCCCGCGCCGGTTCGTAATATTGCGCGGCGGCCGCGCCAGCCAAGGTAAGCGCGGCGGTCAGGGCGAGAATGAGGGTGCGAAGGCGATGCATGGCGGGTCTCCTGTAGCGGGTGGAGGGGAGCGTAGCATGGTTTGGGGGCTGCGGCGGCTGAAAACCCCGGGGGCTGTGGCGTGCTTTCTGTTCAAGAAAACGCCTGTCGCGTCCCCGGGGAGGGGTGAGCCAGCGGATGGGGGCGCGGTTGCGAGACAGATGATGCGTTGACCTGCGTTGTCGGCGACCTGATAGCCGCGCCGGTCGACGTCGGCCAGGCCCCGGCCCGGAATTGCCGCGAAGCGGCCCGGGCCAGCGCCCGTCCGCCCCCTCGGGCGGGCGCTTTTGCGACGTTGCTCACCCGAAGAGGCGTTGGAGGCGGGCTGCACCATAAAGCGCGGAGATCACGCGGTGCAGCGCCCACCCGGCGGACGGGGGATGGCCCTCTGTCGAGCGGGGCGGTGGAGGTGAACGGGTCCGTTGGGCGGGGTTCACCCCGCGGGATTCCGCAGTGGCGGGGTGAACCCCGCACTACGCTTGCTTGTGCAAGAGAGGCGAGTTCAGGTTCCGCATGGGCGGAGGATTGGCGCGGTATGGTTAAGGGCGGGTTAAGGTCCGGGTAGCCGTCAAAGGTGGGTGAACCCGCGCCAAGGTGCGAAACCAACCGCCCTAGGTCTTCAGATTCTTGAGGCTGTTAAAGATTTCGGTGAAGATCGGCTCCAAGTCCATCTCGGAAAAACGATTGTATTGGGTGTATTCCGACGATTCCGTAATTCTGCGGGTCAGAGCTAATGCCTCTTCGATTATCCGCGGTAGCCCGGCAATCTCGATGGACCAATGAAGCGAAGGAAAATGTGTGAACCGATTGCGGAAGTCGTGAAGTCGCCAGATGTCCAAATTGGGCTGCATCTCCGGATTCGCACCGTTCTTTGGCGAGTCGATTTGCAATCCCGTCGGCAGACGGCGCAAAAGGTCCGGGAGATTTGCAACGCGGTCGTCAGGGCAGGCGGGAGCAGGGAGAATCCACCTTCCACCATGTCCCTCCGTGATCGCCTTCTGAGTAGAGTGATCGTGATAATGGCGCAGCGCCATTTCAGCTTTCTCTGTCAGAGCGCCCGAGCCATCGGTTCTTGTCAGCAGGCAAACACAGCTTCCTTGCAAGGCGCTGTGTGCAGCAAGAATTATCCACTTCCAGGAAGTTGGCGTCACCTCCACAGTGCGAAGCGCTTCGCGCAGCGTGACGAGCGACGACAAAACATCCGCAAATTCGTCCATTTCGACATATGAATCAGAGTGGTTGGGGCATGATTTGTCTGCGAAAATCTTGTCCCATTCTGTCATCACCCACCCCTCCTCCTCTTCCCACCCCTCATGCCAGCCCGTCCGCCCTTAGACCGCCCGGCCTTCACGCCAGCCGCCTCCACCGCCTCCTCGACCGCGGACTGGCGCGCCAGCGGGTCGTCGGACAGCACCAGATCGACCGCTTCCAGCCGCTTGATCTCGTCGCGCAAACGGGCGGCTTCCTCGAACTCCAGGTTCTCGGCCGCCTTGCGCATCTGCAGGCGCAGGGCGTCCAGATGCGTCTCCAGATTGGCGCCGTGCATCGGCTTTTCGACCTTCGCCGTCACCCGTGACTGGTCGGTATCGCCTTGCCAGAGGCCGGCCAGCACATCTTCGACATTCTTCTGAACCGTCGCCGGCGTGATCCCGTGCGCCTCGTTATAGGCCATCTGCTTTTCCCGCCGCCGGGTGGTTTCGGCCAGCGCGCGTTCCATGCTGCCGGTTACCCGGTCGGCATACATGATGACCCGGCCGTCGGCGTTGCGCGCCGCCCGGCCGATGGTCTGGATCAGCGAGGTTTCCGAACGCAGGAATCCCTCCTTGTCCGCGTCCAGTATCGCCACCAGCCCGCATTCGGGAATATCCAGCCCCTCGCGCAGAAGGTTGATGCCGACGAGCACGCCGAAGGCGCCAAGGCGCAGATCGCGTACGATCTCGATCCGTTCCAGCGTGTCGATATCGGAATGCATGTAGCGCACCCGGATGCCCTGTTCGTGCAGATATTCCGTCAGATCCTCGGCCATGCGCTTGGTCAGCGTCGTGACCAGCGTGCGATACCCCTTGGCGGCGACTTTCCGCACCTCGTCCAGGAGGTCATCGACCTGCATCTCGACCGGCCGGATCTCGACCTGCGGGTCAAGAAGGCCGGTCGGCCGGATCACCTGTTCGGTGAAGACGCCGCCGGTCTGCTCCAGCTCCCACGCCGCGGGGTGGCGCTGACGAAGACCGATTGCGGGCGCATCGCGTCCCATTCCTCGAACTTCAGCGGCCGGTTGTCCATGCACGACGGCAGGCGGAACCCGTGTTCGGCCAGCGTGAACTTGCGCCGGTAATCGCCCCGGTACATACCGCCGATCTGCGGCACGCTGACGTGGCTTTCATCGGCAAAGACAATGGCGTTGTCGGGGATGAATTCGAAAAGCGTGGGCGGCGGTTCACCCGGCGCGCGACCGGTCAGGTAACGCGAATAGTTCTCGATCCCCGCGCAGGAACCGGTCGCCTCCAGCATCTCCAGATCGAAGGCCGTGCGCTGTTCCAGCCGCTGCGCCTCCAGAAGCTTGCCTTCGCCCACCAGTTGATCGAGCCGCTGCTTCAGCTCCACCTTGATGCCCTTGATCGCCTGTTGCAGCGTCGGGCGCGGGGTGACGTAATGCGAATTGGCATAGACGCGGATCTTGTCGAAGCTGTCGGTCTTCTGCCCGGTCAGCGGGTCGAATTCCACGATTGCCTCCAGCTCTTCACAAAGAAGGAAAACCGCCAGGCCCGGTCTTCCAGGTGTGCCGGCCAAAGTTCCAGCACATCGCCGCGCACCCGGAAACTGCCGCGCTGAAACGCCTGATCGTTGCGCCGGTATTGCTGGGCCACCAGTTCGGCCATGATCTGGCGCTGGTCATAGGGCTTGCCGGCTTCAAGGTCCTGCGTCATCGCCGAATAGGTTTCGACCGATCCGATGCCGTAGATGCAGGAGACCGAGGCGACGATGATCACGTCGTCGCGTTCCAGAAGCGCTCGGGTCGCCGAATGGCGCATCCGGTCGATCTGTTCGTTGATCTGGCTTTCCTTTTCTATGTAGGTGTCGGTGCGCGCGACATAGGCCTCGGGCTGGTAATAATCGTAGTAGCTGACGAAGTATTCGACCGAGTTTTCCTGGAAAGAACCCCTGAATTCGCCGTAAAGCTGCGCGGCCAGCGTCTTGTTCGGCGCCAGGATGATGGCCGGGCGCTGGGTTTCTTCGATCACCTTGGCCATGGTGAAGGTCTTGCCGGTGCCGGTGGCGCCCAACAGCACCTGGTCGCGTTCGCCGGCCTTAACCCCGGTGGCCAGCTCGGCGATGGCCGTTGGCTGGTCACCCGCCGGCTGAAAGGTCGTGTGCATGACGAACGTCCGGCCGCCCTCCAGTTTTGGCCGGGTCAGCACGTCGGGGCGCGGGGTCGGGGCATTGGTGGTGTTATGCGGCATCGGACGACTCGCGGCGGTGGCTGGTCACGCTTTGTTCTCGCACAGCCCGGCAGGATTTGCCATAAGCTGCGAAACCGGATGCTGACAGGAACTGGCAAGGGTCCGCCAAATGCCTTTCGGCTGCGCATCGGGTGGCCGTGGTGCAATGGGTGAAATGTATTGCACGTATAGGTTGTATTCTCTACTCTGGCCGCGCAAGCAGCGAACTCTGCCGGCCGGCAGGTCTCACCCTTCCCCTCGCTCCCAGTCTGGCCGGCAGATTTTCTTCCCCTCCCGTGCGGCGACCCCGCCTTAACCCTTGCGAAGGCCGGCCGGATTTCCGATAACAGCGGCGCCTGACCAAGGAGTTCGCCCATGCGTGCACGCATCTATCAGCCGGCCCGCAACGCCATGCAGTCCGGGACCGCCAAAACCCGGGTCTGGGTGCTGGAATTTGCGCCGGCTACGGCGCGAGAGGTCGATCCGCTGATGGGCTGGACCTCGTCAGGCGACACGCAGCGTCAAGTCAGGCTGCAGTTCGACAGCCGCGAGGCCGCCGAAGCCTATGCCCGGGCTCATGATATCGACTATCAGCTCAGCGCCACCCACACCCGCAAACCCAATATCCGCCCACGCGGCTATGGCGAAAACTTCGTGCCCGAGCGCAAGGGCGCCTGGACGCATTGAGGCTTGACGAAGCCGGCCCGCTTGCGCAGGGTCTGACAGGGGCAGCTTCGGTTGCCCTTTTCTGTTTCTGCACACAAGGCCTTGCCATGACCTTTCGCTTTTCCGCCCTTGCATCCATGCTGCTCGCCGCCGCACCGGCGCTTGCCGAACCGGCCACCGACGCCGGGGCCGAAAGCCTTGCCGAAAGCTTTCGCCGCTATCTCGGGCCTGTCGAGGGCGTCGTGACCGTGACGCCCGAAACCGATCACTACGCGGTGGTCCTGGATCTGGCCCCCTTCATTGCCATGATCCCCGAAGCCCAGGCTCCGGGTGTCGACGTGTCGCTGAGCCCGCTCGCTTTCGCGATGCGCGACGAGGGCGGTGGCCTATGGGCGGTCGAAAGCGGTAGCCCGCCCACGTTGCAGGTTACGGTGCCGGGCAAGCTGACGCTGGCGCTCTCGGCCGAAAGCCTGACCTATGCCGGAACCTACGACGAGGCGCTGTCTGCCTTTTCGCAGTCGCAGGCCGAAATCGGCGGCCTTGTCCTGAACGAAACCATCACCGATCCGACGCAGGGCGAAATGACCGTCAGCTACCGGATCGACACGCTTCGAACCGAAAGCAACGCGAAGGCCGGGTTGGGCGGCGGCGTGGATCTCGAAAGCCGGATCGACGCGACGGGGCTTGCCGAAACCTGTCGTTCCCGGCCAACCCCGACATGCCGATCCCGCTGGAATTCACGCTCGGCGCCGAAACCTATTCGGTCACGCAAAGCGGCACGGCGCTGCGTACGGCCGAGCTTCTGAACCTTTGGGCATGGTTCGTTGCCCACCCTTCGCAGGCCGAGATCAAGGGCGACTTCGAGGCGATGAAGAACGCCATCGCCGCCGCGCTGCCGCTGTGGGACAAGATCGCGATGACCGGCGAATTGCAGAAGGTCACGGTCGACACCACATTCGGCTCCGGCGCTGCCGAAAGCCTCGAGATCGAACTCGAGCTGAGCGGCCTTGTTGCCGAAGGCCTCTTTCGCGAAAAGATCGCGGTCACCGGGCTGGCACTGCCGGCCGAGGTCTTTCCGCCCTGGGTTCCGCCGCTCCTGCCTGCCGATGTATCGATCGACGTCGCGGTCGACGGGTTCGACCTGGCCGCGCCCGCCCGCATCCTGCTTGACGAACTGACCCCCGACAGCAAACCCGACCCGAGCCAGGAAGAGCGTCTGCTCAAGGCGCTGTTGCCGGATGGTGCGGTGCGCATCACGCTGGCGCCGGGCGGGGCTGAACGCAGCGACCATGCCGTGAATTGGGAAGGCACGATGACCGCCGGCCCCGGGCTTCTTCCGGTTGGATCGGGCGTACTCGTGGTGCGCGGCATGGACGCGATCCTCACCGCGCTCAATGCGGCGCCGGCGGACGTCAGCCAGGGCGCTGTGCCGGCGCTTCTGATGGCGCGGGGCCTGGCCAAGCCCGAGGACGGCGACAGGCTGGTCTGGCAGTTCGAAAGCGATGGCCAGGGCAAGGTGACGGTGAACGGTCTCGATCTTTCCGGCCTCGCCGCGCAATAACCCGACGGCTTGCCAGCGCCGGGCGACTGGGGCAAAAGACCCCAAGTGGTCCCGTAGCTCAACCGGATAGAGCACCTGACTTCTATACGTCGTGTCAACAAGGATTTTTCGCTTTGAATTCAGATGTGTTCGCATCTTTGAACTGACTACGCACCGTTTTCCGAACGGTGTGAACGCGACCCCGTAGCTCAACTGGATAGAGCAATTGACTTCTAATCAATAGGCTGAGGGTTCGAGTCCTTCCGGGGTCGCCAAAATTTCGACAGATCACAAGGCGCTTAGAGTCTTACGATCTGAAGCGCCCGCTCGATGTTGTCATCATGTGCCGACTGAAAGCATTTCTGCGGCTCCAAGCGCGCTGCTGGCTGCGAGCAATCGCACAACTCTTGGATTTTCTTGGCAACCAGTAGGTGGCGATCCAAGTATGACGTGCTCTAGAGATTTCCTGCAATTGCTGTTCTGGTTCGGTCTTGCCTCGGCGACGAAACCGATGTTTCGAGAGAACCGTGCAGATTACACAAGCGATACCGCAGCCTACCGGGCGATTGCACCGAAGCTGGGCTGTTCGCCGGACAGCCTGCGCGTCGGGTCCAGCAGGCCGACCGCGATGCCGGACAGCGGGCCGGGCTGACGAGCGCGGAGAAGGACAGGATCAAGGAGTTGGAGCGCGAGGTCCGTGAGCTTCGCACCGCCAATGAGATCCTGAAGAAAGCGTCTGCGTATTTCGCGGCGGCGGAGCTCGACCGCCCGTTCAGGCGATGATTGCTTTCATTGGGGAGCATCGGACTGTCTATGGTGTCGGGCCGATCTGCCGGGTCTTGGGGATCGCCCCATCGACGTTCTATTCATACATGGCTGTCGAGCGCGATCCTGATTTGGCATCGGCACGGGCAAAGTGCGACCTGTCGGACAAAGAGGCCATCAAGCGGGTCCATGATGCCAGCCGGGGCCGCTACGGTGCCCGCAAGGTCTGGCATGTCCTGCGCCGGGAAGGCCGTGACATTGCCCGCTGCAGGGTGGAACGGCTGATGCGGGCCCTGCAAGTACAGGGTGTTGTGCGCGGCAAGAAGGTGGTCACCACCAATCCTGATGCGGCCCGGCCGTGCCCGGACGACAAGGTGAACCGGGCCTTCGTGGCGGACATGCCCAACCAGCCCTGGGTTTCGGATTTCACCTGTGTCTCAAGCTGGCAGGGAATGGTCTCGTTCGGGCCATGCCCTTGAACCGGTGGCGGGCAGGCCCTCACCTTTCGTGATCGACGTCTTCGCCCGCAAGATCGTCGGCTGGCGTGTTTCAACCTCGATGACGACCGTTCGCGATCGCGCTCGAACCAGTGGCGCGCTGATCGCTCACCGTGCTGGATGCCCTGAACCAGGCTATCTGCCAGCGTGCGCCGTCCGAGGCCGGTGGTCTGATCCATCACAGCGACCGGGGCAGCCAGTATCTGCCGATCAGGTACACCGAACGACTGGCCGAGGCTGGCATCGACACCTCGCTCGGCAGCGTCGGAGACAGTTACGACAACGCCCTGGCCGAGAGCATCATCGGCCTGTTCAAGGCTGAGGTCATCAACTTCCTCGGGCCCTGGAAGCCCGTTGGCCAAGTCGAATGGGAAACCCTGAAATGGGTCGACCGGTACAACACCGAACGTCTGCACAGCGCCATCGCATATGTCACGCCACAAGAAGCACAGGAGGCCTTCTACGAAAACCTGAATGCCGATGATAAAGCGGCCTAACTATTGAACCTAAAACTCTCCGGTAAACCCGGGGCGGTTCAGAACCCGTCTTCACTAGCCGAATACGTCAAGTTCCTCATTGATATCGTCGATCAAGCCTGTGCGCTGCACGGCAGTTTCGCCGACATGTCCGACATATGACACCGCCAGCAGACGCAGCAGGCTGACCATGGTGGTATATGTGGCGATGAGACCGTAATTCGCGATATGGCACCGTAGCACGAGATCGGAGAAGCGCTTTGCCTGCGCCAGATTGCTGTGATCTGTGATCGCTATGATGGTCACGCGGGTCGTCCGCGCGAAGGACAGGATCGCCTTCAATTCCCTGGATTGCGGCCCCTGAACCATAGTGACCAGCACGTCGCGCGGCCCCATCATGGCGAGGTCTTCGGCCAGAGCGCCTTCCCCCGTGCCGAGAACGTTCACGTTGTGGCGCAGGCGGGAGAAAGTGACGCGTGCGTAACGCGCCAGCCAAGCGTCAGCGCCAAGTCCAAGAAACCAGACCCGCGGCGCGTCCGCGATCATGCGTGATGCCTCCCGAAGGGATTCCGGCCCCATCTCCTCGAAGGTGCGTGTGATGTTCGTCAGCTCAAGCTCGAGGTGTTCACTGATCTTCCGTCCCAGTACCGTGCTGCCTTGAGGCGACGCTGAATAGCTGTAGGGCTGGGTACGGTTCCGCTCTTCCCGCGCCTGAAGTTTCACTTCGTCGAAATCGGCATAACCGAGCGCCCGAAAGAAGCGCGCGGCGGTCGCCTTGGATACATCGGCAATGCTCGCGAGCTCAGTTGCAGTATGCGTTTCAATAAGCGTCGGTGACTCGAGAATCACCCGAGCCAGTTTTTGCTCGCTTTTCGTTAGTCGGTTGATCCGCTCCTGGATTCTCAGGGACAGCCTTGTCGACATACGTTAGCCTTTTCAGACACTTAACTTTTTCTTTGGAATGCCCCTTCTGAATTGGTCCACCGTTATGTTTAGGAAACGGAGGACAGAGAATGGCGAACAAGCGGCACAAGCCCGAGGAAATCGTTCAGAAGCTGCGGCAGGTTGATGTTCTTGTCGGCCAAGGGATGCAGCGGGTGGATGCGATCCGTGAGGTTCGCATAACCGAGCAGACCTATTACCGATGGCGCAAGCAATACGGCGGGATGGGAACCGACCAATTGAAGGAACTCAAGCGCCTTCAGAAGGAGAACGAACGGTTGAGGAAGGCAGTGTCTGACCTGACCCTGGACAAGCTCATCCTTACCGAGGCTGCCCGGGGAAACTTCTGAGCCCCGCCCGTCGGCGCGCCTGCATCGATCTGATCCTCAGCGAGGTGAAGGTGTCAGAGCGCCGGATCTGCCGGGTGCTGGGGCAGCATCGATCGACGCAAAGGTATCAGCCCCACGGCCAGGAGGATGAAGATCGGCTCGTGGCGGACATGATCGAACTTGCCCGGCAATACGGCGGATACGGATACCGTCGTGTCGCCGTGCTGCTGCGGGATGCCGGCTGGCAGGTCAGCGTCAGCCGTGTCGAACGGCTTTGGAAGCAGGAGGGCTGAAGGTGCCTGCGAAACAACCCAAGAGGGGACGGCTTTGGCTGAACGACGGATCATGTGTCCGCCTGCGGCCAGAGCGTCGCAACCACGTCTGGAGCTACGACTTCGTCCACTGCCGCACCGACGACGGCAAGGCGTTCCGGACGCTGAACATCCTCGACGAGTTCAGCCGGGAGTGTCTGGCGATCCGGGTGAAGCGCAAGCTGAACTCCACCGACGTGATCGACGCCCTGACGGACCTGTTCATCCTGCGTGGGCCACCATCGTTCGTGCGAAGCGACAATGGCCCCGAGTTCGTCGCTCTGGCGGTTCGGGACTGGATCGCCGCAGTCGGCGCCAGGACGGCATACATCGAACCGGGGAGCCCGTGGGAGAATGGCTATGTCGAGAGCTTCAACGCCCGGCTCCGCGACGAGCTGCTGAACAGGGAAATCTTCTACTCGCTAAGGGAGGCGCAGATCATCATCGAGGGATGGAGAAAGCACTACAACACCAAGCGGCCCCATAGCGCCCTCGGATACCGGCCACCGGCACCGGAAACCATCGTCCACATGGACCCGAAGCCAGCTATGCACTAACAATCAGGTCGGACCAGTCAGATCAGGCCACCCATCCTGAGCCTTCAGAACCCTGTAAACGCTGGCTTCCGACACGAAGTAGCGTCGGGTATCGGTGAACCGGACGGCAAGTTCCCGTGGCGACAACTCGGGCTGTTCGAGAGCAAGATCGACGATCTGCTTGCGCAACTTGTCGGGATCCGGTTCCAGACGCGGCCCGGGTGCGAGGGCCGATGCTCGAGCCCGGAGGCGCCGAGCGACAGATAGCGATCATACCAGCGATAGAAGGTCGTGCGCGGCACGCCGATCATGTCGAGGACCCGCTTTGCTGGCAGATGCGACCCCTCCACCAGTCGGATGATCTCGAGTTTTTCCGATGCGGGATACCTCATTGCTCGTCTCCCCCATCCCCGAGCATGCTTTTTTGAGCAAGCGGTTCTCCAGGGTGAGGTCGGCCACCGCCTCCTTCAAAGCGGCGGCCTCCTGCCGCAGATCCTTGACCTCGGGGCTGGTGGCCTGCCGCGCGGTATCGCCCGCAAGCCGCTTCTTGCCGGCTTCCGGGAACTCCTTCGACCAGCTGTAATAGAGGCTCGTTGCGATCCCCTCGCGCCGGCAGAGCTCAGCGATGCTGTCCTCGCCGCGCAGCCCTTCAAGCACGATCCTGATCTTTTCTTCGGCCGAATGGTGCTTACGCGTGCGCCGGCGGATGTCCTTCACAACGGACTCCGCCGTCGGCTTTACTGTTCCGGGTTTCTGTCTCATCTCCACTCCTTGGTGGTCACGATGAGCCTGAAACCCTCCGTTACCAAATCAAGTCAATGTCCCAAGGGCGCTGACGGAGGACATTCCAAGGCTTCTGCGACAGTCCACGTCGAGCAATCCTCTTCGCCCAGCGATCGGTAGGTCTTATTCGGGTCTATACCATTCTTGATCATGGAAAGGCACTTTATGGTTTCTGCTCGAGCCTCTTCCGGACTCATCGCATCAAAAAGTCCCAAGGTCTTCCGGACGGTTTTGACCTTCGTTTTTCTCCCTGGTTCTCCAACGTAGAGGTCCGCTTGAATCCTGAACGACTTCGTCGTCTTGTTGATCGCGACCATGAAGCCGGAATCTTACTGTCCCGCAGAAGCTGGACTGATCCACTGTAGTTGGTTGATCGGATTACTCTTTCAGTTAGACATATGGGCATAGGTGTTCCCTCAAACAGTGTCATCGAGGCCCGCGAACTGCCTACGAACGGCATGGGCTACTGCCCATATTGGCCGATTAACAACCATGAGATCTGAAAAATCATTTGTTTTCATCGTGATATATGGCGATATCAAAGATAGATCTACTGACTTCTAATCAGGATGTTGGGGGTTCGAGTCCTCCCGGGATCGCCAACCTTGCTTTGAGGCAAGTATCCTGCGGGGGTCCGGGGTGCAAAACCCCCGGCCGCTCGCCCTGCCGCGTGGTCAGCCCTTCGTGGCGGGCGCAGGTGCCGGCGCGCCGCCCTGAAAGGCGTTGCCGTGGCGCCAGTCGCAGGGCGCCTCCTGCATCTCCAGATGCAACCGGTCGCCGGTGTAGGGATGGGCGCGCGCCAGATCTTCGTCAAACCGGATGCCCAGCCCGGTGCTTCGGGCGCGCGGATGAACCCGTCTTCCCAGGTGATCGCATGGCCGATGAGCTTCTGGTGAAACGCGCCGCCGGTTTCGATGGTCTCGGCCATCAGGATATTCGGGATCGACACCGCGAGGTGGATATTGGCCGCCCACTCCACCGGGCCGGCGTAAAGATGCGGCGCCATCTCGGCATTGTAGGTTTCGGCCATGGCGGCGATTTTCTTCGCCTCCCAGATGCCGCCGACACGTCCCAGCGCCGGTTGCAGGATCTTGGCACCGCCGGTGCGCAGAAGCGTGGCGAACTCGGCCTTTGTCGCCAGCCGCTCGCCGGTCGCTATGGGGATGCGCACAGCGCGCGCAACCTCGGCGAATTCCAGTAGGTTATCGGGCGGGATCGGCTCTTCGTACCAGAGCGGCGAATAGGGTTCCAGCGCCTGGCCCATCCGGATCGCGCCGGGCGTGGAGAACTGGCCATGCGTGCCGAACAGCAGGTCCGCCCGGTCACCCACCGCCTCGCGGATCGCCTTGCAGAAGGCGGCCGAGCGGGTGATGTCGGACATCGCCGGCATGTGGCCGGTGCGGATCGTGTAAGGCCCGGCGGGGTCGAACTTGACCGCGGTAAAGCCCAGATCGACCATCCGTGCCGCGCAGGCCGCCGTGGCGTCGGCATCGATCCAGAATTTCGCATGGTCTTCGTCTGGGCGGGGATAAAGATAGGTGTAGGACCGCACCCGGTCATTCATCCGCCCGCCCAGAAGCGCCCAGACCGGCCGGTCGCGTGCCTTGCCCAGGATATCCCAGCAGGCGATCTCCAGCCCGGAAAAGGCGCCGATCACGGTGGGATCGGGGCGCTGGGTAAAACCCGACGAATAGACGCGGCGGAACATCAGCTCGATATTCTCGGGGTTCTCGCCCTGCACGTGGCGGGCAAAGACATCCTCGATCACCGCCGCCATGGCCGGGGTCCGACGGTCGAGACATAGCATTCGCCATAGCCCACGATGCCGTCGTCAGTCACAAGCTTGACAAAGGTCCAGTACCGCCCGCCCCAGCCCGGCGGCGGCGGGGCGACGGTGAATATCTCGAGATCGCGCAGCTTCATGGTGACGTTCCTCACGGCTTCGCCACCACGCTAGAAGTCACGCACCGGCCGGCGCGCGCGTGCGCGCGACAAAGACAAGTCCGCAAACGACCATCAGGGTCGCGCAGAGAAGAAAGGCGGCGCCGGGCAGGTAGACCGGGGCCGCCGGACCGGTGAAGGTGGCAAAGACGCCGGTCATGACGAGCGGCGACAGGATCATCGCCATCGACCGGATGGAGGACACGGCACCCTGCAACTCGCCCTGTTGGTTCGATGCGGCGCGGTGCGACAGTAGCGCCTGCAGGGCGGGCGTCACGACCGAGCCAAGCGCGGATACCGGCGTGAAGACAAGAGCCACCAGCCCGTTGGTCAGCGACGCCAGCACAACGAATGCCACGACGTTGAAGGCCAGCCCGGCCAGGATCGTACGCGCCTCGCCCAGCCACCGCAGCACCGGCCGGATCAGCACAGCCTGCACCAGGATCGAGGCAAGCCCGTAGACCGTCAGCGACAGCCCCACCATGCCCGGTGCCCAGTCGAAACGTTCCTGCGTGAAATAGGCCCAGGTCGCCGGATAGACCATGACCGCAAATTCGTAGAGGAAAAGAAACACCAAAAGCCGCCCCATGCCCGGCAGGCTGGTCATCGACCGGAAGGCACCGAAGGGATGGGCGCGGCGCAGTTCGAACGGCCGGCGGATCGCGTCGCTCACAGTTTCGCGCAGGACCGTCCAGCCGAAAACCATGTTGATCGCGGCAAGGGCCCCGGCGGCATAGAAGGGCGCGCGCGTTCCATAGCCGGCCAGAAGCCCCCCCAGAACCGGGCCGAGGATAAAGCCAAGCCCGAAGGCGGCGCCGATCAGCCCGAAATTCGCGGCCTTTTCCTCGGGGCGAGAGATATCGGCCATATAGGCTGAAGCGGTGGAATGCGTGGCCGCCGTGATGCCACCCACGATCCGGCCGGCAAAAAGCAGCCAGATCGAGCCGGCCAGCGCCATGACCAGATAGTCCGCCGCCATGACCGCAAGCGAAACCAGCAGAACCGGCCGCCGGCCATAACGGTCCGAAAGATTGCCCAGAAGCGGGCCGAACAGGAACTGCATGACCGCGAAGCCCGTCGACAGGACACCACCCCAAAGCGCCGCATGGGCAAGATCGCGCCCGGTCACCTCGCGGATCAGGTCCGGCATCACCGGAAAGATCAGGCCGATCCCCATGGAATCGATCACGACGGTGATCAGGATGAACAGGACAGGCAGACGCCGTTGCATAGGGCAATCCAGTGGAAAAGAGCCCGATCTAAACCGTTCGGTTTACTTTTGTCCAGCGGTTTTTGCGTAGCCCCGGGCGGCTTCGGCGAAGTTTCGCGCCTCGTCCGGCGCGTGACCCAATTGTGCGGCCGGCGAAAGGGCTGCCGCCCAGTCGCGCCCGGGCCAGCGTTCGGCGACCATACCGACAAGCGATGCACCCCTGTCGCGCGCCTCGGCGGCCAGCGCCTTAACGGCGGCCTGTGCCTGCGGCCGGGGCATGTCCTTGGCCAGCAGAAAGCTGATTGCCTCGGCATGGATCATCCCGTCGTCGAAGGCGCGAGCCATGGCACCGGGGTTCGGCGATAGGCCGCGGGCCTCGTCGGCCGCAAGGCTCACCGCCCGGCCCAGGCCGAGGCACATCTGTGGCAGCGTCAGCCATTCGCTTATCCAGGCCGCGGCGTCGCGCTGCTGGCGGTGGATGGCGGCACCCTGCATGACACCGTTCAGCGCCACCGCCTGCCGCGCCAGCGCCGCGATCACCGACAGGCCGACCGGGTTGGCCTTTTGCGGCATGGTCGACGAAGCGCCGCCGCCGGACAACGCCACCTCGCCCAGCCCGGATTGCGACATCAGCATCAGGTCCTCGGCCATCTTGCCAAGGGCTGCCGATAGCCCGGTTATCCAGCCGGAAAACTCCGCCACGCTGTCGCGGGTGCTGTGCCAGCTGCGGCCGGGGTCGGCAAGGCCCAGCGCCCGGGCCATGTGCGCGCGGATCTCGCCTGCCTGCGCGCCAAGCGGCGCCGAGGTTCCCGCGGCACCCGAAAGACTGACGCGCAAAAGCCGGGGCTTCAGAGCTGCAAGGCGTTCGGCATGTGACAGTACCGGCCAGCCCCAACTGGCGACCACCGCGCCGAAACTGGTCGGCGTCGCGGCCTGCATATAGGTGCGCGCCGCCATCGGCAGATGGGCGTGATCCTCGGCCAGCCTCGAAAGCGCGGCAAGCAGGGTGGCGATCCGATCCTCGAAAACCGCCACCACGCGGCGCAGCCGAAGGGTCAGTGCGCTGTCGATGATGTCCTGCGAGGTCGCGCCGTAATGGAACCACTGCGCATGGGCCGGCGCCTCGACCGCCTTGCCGAAGGCCGCAACAAGGGCAGGGACCGGAACGGCATTCTGCCCGGTGGCTGCAGCGAGCGCTGACGGGTCGATCTGCACCTCATGGCAGGCGCGATGCAAGAAGGCCGCGCTTTCCTCCGGGATTAGGCCCAGCGCGCCTTGCGCTTCGGCAAGCGCGCCCTCGACCAAGAGCATCGCCCGAACCTCGGCGCTGTCGGAAAACAGCGGCGCAAGTTCGGCGTCGTGCAGAAGACCGCGAAACACCGCGCTGTCAAAAAGCGACGCAGCCATCACGACAACCCGAGTATTGCCCGGGCCTGGGCCGGGGTCGCCACGGGCCGGCCATAGCGTTCGCAAAGCGCCGCGGTGCTTGCCACCAGCGCCGCGTTCGACGGCGCCAGCGTGGTCTTGTCCAGCCGCACGTTGTCTTCCAGCCCGGTGCGGGTATGGCCGCCGGCGGCGATGGCCCATTCACTCACCACGATCTGGCCGGCACCCACCCCGGCCGCGCACCAGCGTGCGTCCGGCGCGAGGCGCGCGAGCGTCTCGATGTAGAAATCGAAGATCGGCTTGTCGACCGGCATCGCGTTTTTCACGCCCATGACGAACTGAACATACAGCGGGCGGGCCAACCGCCCGTCATCGGCCATGCGCGCGGCCTGAACGATATGCGACAGGTCGAAGGCCTCGATTTCCGGTTTGACGCCATGAGCCAGCATCTCGCTTGCCAGCCAGTCGACCAGATCGGGCGGATTTTCATAGACACGCGTGGGAAAGTTGTTGGAACCGACGCTGAGCGAGGCCATTTCGGGCCGCAAGGGCAGCATGCCGCCACGTGCCTTGCCGGCGCCCGACCGCCCCCCGGTCGACAACTGCACGATCATCCCGGGACAATGCGCCCGAATACCCTCCATCAGTCGCGCGAAGCGTTCGGGATCCGAACTGGGTGAGCCGTCGTCGTTGCGCACATGGCAATGCGCGATGCTGGCCCCGGCCTCGAATGCGGCATGCGTGCTTTCGACCTGTTCGGCAAGGGAAATCGGGACTGCGGGGTTGTCGGTTTTCTGGGCAACCGAGCCGGTGATGGCGACACAGATGATACAGGGCGATGTCATGCAGCAATCCGGACAAGGGTTTCGGCCAGTGTAGTCGGCATCGCGAGAAAGGGCGAGTGCGAGGCGGCCAGACGGCTGACCGGCATCGCCGCGGCCATGCTGGCCTGATAGTCGGGCGGAATGACCCGGTCCTGCTCGCAAAGCACGTAGTGTTTGGGAAGGCTTGCGTATCCGGCGCCGGGCCAAAGCGGCGTGTCCTGCGGCGCGATCGGTTCGGCGCAAAGCCTCGCCACGGCGCGTTCGGCGATCTCGCGCGGACAGTCGTGGTACAACAGGTCGGCGGCGGTATCGGTACGAAAGCGATAAGTGGCAGTCGCACGATCCGCCTGAACCGCACCGGAAAGCGTCTGGCGCGGCCCGGCCCGGCGCATCGCGATCATCGACATTCCCGGTGCCGGCACATAGGCGCAAAGATAGATCAGCCTGGCAAAAGGCCCGGTGCCCGGTCGGCGGCAAGGGTCGGGGAAAGCCGGCGGCCGAATGCCCAACCAGTGTCACCGGCCCGTCCATTGCCCCGGCCGCCTCGACAATCGCCGCGCCGTAGTCGGCCAGCGTAACCCCGGCCGGGTCGCGGCCGTCGCCATGGCCCGGCAGGTCAATGGCGCGCGCTTCGTGCCCGAGGGCGGCCAGCGCGGGGATCAGCGCCTCCCAGCACCAGGCGCCGTGGCACGATCCGTGGATCAGCAGGAACCGCGCGCCCCGATTGCCGGGCTCAGACATGGCCGATGTCGCGCAGAAAACCGCTCAGCGTGGCGGCGAATTCCGCGGGTTTCTCGACACAGGGCAGGTGGCCCGCGCCGCGGATCAGGTGAAACCGGTGTCCCTTGACCAGTTCGGCGGTCTCGCGCACCAGATCCGGCGGGGTTGCGCCGTCTTCCGATCCGGCGATGGCGAGCGTTGGCAGGCCAAGCCCGGCGGTGGTGGTGTAGAAATCGGTCCCGGCGATGGCGGCCGAGCAACCGCAATAACCCTCTTCGGGTGTGCGCGTCAGCATCGCGCGCCAGGCTGCCAGTTCCGGCTGGCTGCGAAAGGCTCGTGAAAACCAGCGCTCCATCACCGCATCGGCAATCGCCTCGATCCCGCCGGCGCGCACCGCGTCGATCCGGGTCTGCCACATTGCGGCGGTCCCGATCCGCGCGGCGGTATTCGACAGGACCATCGCGCGCATCTGATCCAGCCGCTTGACCGCCAGACCCTGCGCCACCATCCCGCCGATCGAGAGCCCGACAAAGGCACAGTCGCGCACCGAAAGCGCGTCAAGCAGTCGTTCGGCATCGCGCACCAGCGCACCCATCGCATAGGGCGCAGGCGGGCAGGACGAAAGGCCGTGGCCGCGCATGTCATAACGGATGATCCGCAGCCCCGCCGGCAGATATGGCAGCACCTGATCCCATAACCGCAGGTCGGTGCCCAGCGAATTTGCAAAGACGACCGGCGCGCCCTTCGTATCGCCGTCAATGCGGTAGTGAAGCTGGACATCGCCCAGATCGCAGATGTGCATGGTCGCTTCCGTCTCCTCAGCCGGTTCGCTCAGCCCTTGCGCCGGCCGCCGCTTTCATCGCCATAGATTTCCAGAACGTGATGAAAGAACGGGGCATCGACGTTGCCGCCCGAGGCGACGACGATCACAGTTTCGCCCTCGATCCGCTTTGGCTGGTAAAGCGCCGCGGCCAGTGCAGCCGCGCCACCCGGTTCCAGCACAACCTTGAGCCGCAGGAACGCCTGGACCATGGCGCGCATGCAATCGGCATCGGCGACCACCATCCCCGGCCCGGCCAGTCGTTTCAAAATCGGAAAGGTCAGCCGGCCGGGCGAAGGTGTCAGGATGGCGTCGCAGACCGACCCCGAAACGACGTCGTTGGTCTCGATCTGGCCCGATACCAGGGATCGCGCGACATCGTCGAAGCCGATCGGTTCGGCCGTGCGCAGCCGAAGCCCCGGTGCCCGGTCCTCAAGCGCCAGCGCGATGCCCGACGAAAGCCCGCCACCGCCACAGGGTACCACGACATCGGCCTGGCTGATACCCAGTTCCGCCGCCTGTTCGGCAATCTCCAGCCCGGTCGTGCCCTGACCGGCAATGACCTGCGGGTTGTCGAAGGGCTTGATCAGGTTCAGCCCGCGGTCTTCCGCCAACCGCACGCCGATGGCGTCGCGATCTTCCGTTTCCCGGTCGTAAAGAACGATTTCGGCGCCCAGTTCACGGGTGTTGGCGATTTTCAACTTTGGCGCGTCGCGCGGCATGACGATGACCGCCGGCACGCCATGTTCGCGCGCGGCGCTGGCCACGCCCTGGGCATGATTGCCGCTGGAAAAGGCGATCACGCCCTGGGCTCGCTGATCGGGCGGCAGCGCCGACACCGCCGACCAGCCGCCGCGAAACTTGAAACTGCCTGTGTGTTGCAGGCATTCGGCCTTGACCAGTACGCGGCGGCCGGCCACCCGGTCCAGATCGGGCGAATGCAATAGGGGCGTGCGCCTGGCATGGCCTTTCAGGCGCTGGGCCGCTGCCTCGATCAGGGAAATGTCGGTCATGGTGCCTGTTTCGGTGCTTTCGCCGCGACGCTAGCCCAGCGCTGCGGCGCTGAAAAGACCGCATCGGGGCGCAAGCATGGCTTCACCTTTCGTTAACCCTGATGAGGCAATCTCGTTCCAGAGGTGCACAATGCGGTTTTCACGCCTGTTTCCTGCCCTGATCCTCGCGCTGGTCGGCCCCGGCATCGCCACCGCCGGCGGCTGGCCGCGCGAGAAAGGCGCGTTCTTCGCCTCAACCTCGGTCGAACTCGCCCGTTCGGGCAACAGCGCCGAGATGGCGCGCGCGGGTCTTTTCGCCGAATACGGGCTTGGTCGCGGCTTCACGCTGGGTCTCGACGTCGGCCGGGGCGCCGGGGATGCCGATGCACTGGTTTCCTTGCGCAAGCAGCTGGTTGACACCCGGTTTGGCACCTTCAGCCTCGGGATCGGCGCGGGAACCCGCAAGGACGCCTGGGGGACGACGCGGGTCATGCGCCCGGAAATCTCTTGGGGCAAGGGTTTCGATACCCGCTTTGGCCAGGCCTGGTTCGGCCTTGACGCCGCGCGCGAAACCCGAAGCGTCGCGCCCGGTACCGCACACAAGCTTGACGCCACACTCGGGTTGAAACCGCGCGACGGGCTGATGCTGATCCTGCAGGCCCAGGCCGCAGACTACCCGGGTTCGGATCCCACCATGCGCCTTCAGGCCTCGACCGTCTGGGAATTCGGCGATACCGGCCGCAAGCTGGAAATCGCGCCGCTCATCGGCGTTCGCGGCGACGTCGAACATGGGCTGAAAATCGGGCTCTGGACCGAATTCTAGCTGCCACGCCGGCAGCGTTGCAGCGCTGTTCAGCCCGCAACGGCATCCAGAAAGGCGCGGATCGCATCCAGGCTTTCGGGTTCGTCGAGGAACGGCACATGGGCGCGGTCGGGCACCTCGGCAACGATCATGTCGGGCCGCCTGCGGCGCATCTCGGCCAGCGTCTTGGCCGAAAGAAGGTCGGAATTCGCGCCCCGGATCGTGGCAAGGGGCAGACCGGCCATCGCATCGAAGAACGGCCAAAGATCGACCGGCGGCCCGTCGAATGCCGCCAGAAAACTGTCGCGCAACGCCGGGTCATAGCGAATCTTCAGCCCCTCGGGCGTCTGGCGGTAGTGGTGGCTGCTTTCGGACAGCCAGCGTTCCGGCGCCACATTGGCAAAGCCCGGCATGTTGCGGGGCAGGGCGGCGGCCAGTTCGCCGTGGGTGCGCGCGCGCGGGTTCCGCCCGACATAGCCGAAGATGCGTTCCAGCCCCGGCCGGTGAATCTCGGGGCCGACATCGTTCAGGCAGACACCCAGAAGGCGATCCTTCGCTGTTGCCGCAAGCCCCATGGCGATCAGCCCGCCACGCGAGGTGCCAAGGATCGCCGCGCGATCCAGCCCCAGATGGTCCATCAGCCGAAGCGCATCCTCGGCTTCCTGCGGGACGGTATAGGTGGCGGCTCCGGTATAGTCCGACAGGCCACGCCCGCGATAATCCATCCGGATCATCCGGAAGGGCAAAGCCTGTTCCGCCAGATGGTTGAAATCGTTCACATTGCGCGTCAGGCCGGACAGGCAAAGAAGCGGCAGGCCCTGGCCCTCATCCAGGTAGAACAGCCGGGCGCCATCGGCGGCGGACAGATAAGGCATCACAAGGCTCGCGCAAGATCGGGGATGGCGGTGAGATCGCCCAGCACATGGGCGGGGCGCCAGGGCAGGCGGTCCATCGGTTGGCCGGCGCGGTTGACCCAGACGGTCTGAAACCCGTAACCGGCCGCCGCCGCCGCATCCCAGCCGTTGGAAGACGCGAAAAGCACCGATGCCGGCGCGCCGCCAAAGCGCGCGCCGACCAGATCATAGACCGCCTCTGCCGGCTTGAAGATGCCGCAGCTTTCGACCGACAGCACGTCGTCGAGCACCGTGCCGATCCCGGCCGTCGCCACGGCCGAGGCCAACATGCCCGGTTCGCCATTCGACAGGATCGCGGTCTGAAACCCCGCAGCCTTCAGCGCGCCAAGCATCGCCGGAACCTCGGGGTAGGCATCCAGCCGGTCGTAAAGCGCCATCAGCCGGCCGCCCAGCCCGGCATCGGACAGACCCGCGGCCTCCAGCGCCCAATCGAGCCCATCGGCGGTCACCGTGCGAAAATCGGTATGTGCACCGGTGATGGCACGCAGCCAGGTGTATTCCAACTGCTTGCGCCGCCAATCCTCTGCCAGTTGCGGCCAGACGGCGGCCAGCGTTTCGCCGCCCGGCTCGGAGGCCGCCGAACGCGCGGCGGCGGCAACATCAAAGAGCGTGCCATAGGCATCGAATACGCAGGTGGTGATCGCCATGCCTGCCCCCCTTTCGGCGGGCAGAGTGACACGGCGCGCGCGCAACGGAAAGCCCCCGGCGGCCATTCGCCGCGCCTTTGCAGCCGGCTCGACAAGCGCCGATGCGGCGTTCAGACTGCGGCCGATGGCGGAGGGCGCGAATATGGGCGATGGTATCCGGCGCTGGCTGGGCACGGCGCGCGGCGCGCTTGACCGGATGGACCGGATGAACCTTGGCCTGATCGCGGCCGGGTGCGCCTTTTTCGCCATGCTGTCGGTCTTTCCGGCGCTGGCTGCGGTGATCGCGCTCTTTGGGTTTTTCGCCGATCCCGGCGTCATCGACACGCAGATGGCGATCCTGGCCGAGTTTCTGCCGGATCAGGCCTTTGCCCTGCTGAACGGTCAGGTGCGCGCGCTGATCGCCGCCAATTCCTCCACGCTTGGCTGGACAACGGTTCTGTCTCTGGGCTTCGCGCTCTGGTCGGCGCGTGCCGGCGTTTCGGCGCTGACGCGTGGACTGAATGCGATTCATCGAGCCCCGCACAGGCAAGGGCTGCACCGGGTCGTATCGGCCTATGGGCTGACCCTGGCTCTCGTGGCGCTGGCTCTGGTCGCGCTGGCTGCGGTTGTCGTCGTGCCGCTGGTTCTTGCCTTCGCCCCCTTGGGGGCCATCGCCGTCGAGGCGCTGGGCTGGGCGCAATGGGCGCTGGCGCTGTTCACGGTCGTGTCCGGTATCTGGCTGGTCTACCGGCTGGGCCCGAATGTGGATCGCGACCGCCACAGCCGCATCGCGCCGGGGCTGATCGTGGCCGTGGTGCTTTGGGTCGCCGTTTCGCTGGCCTTTTCCGCCTATTTGCAGAATTTCGGCAATTACAATCGCGTCTACGGCTCCATCGGCGCGGTGATCGCGCTTCTGATGTGGTTCTACATCAGCGCCTATGTCGTGCTTCTGGGGGCTGCGGTGAATGCCGAACTGGCGCGGTTCCGGCGGTTGCGCGCCTGAAGCGTCGAATGCGCGCCGCGACTATCCGTTCAGCCCGCCTTCGATCAGCGCGACGGATTTCAGGATCGCATGGCACGCCCGCCCCGGCGCCAGATCCAGCGCCGCAACCGAGCGCTGTGTAAGCCGGGCCAGCAGATACTCGCCGCCGACCGCCAGCCGCAGATAGACCATGCCGCCGGCGGCATCGCCGCAACGGTCGACGGTTGCCGGCAGGATGTTCAGCGCCGAAATGCGCTTGGGCGGATCCAGCGCGACGAGGACGTCGCGGGCGCGCACCCGCACCCGGTGGCGCGAACCCAGCGGGTCAGGCAAGCGCGGAACCAGGATGGATCCGCCATCGAAGCCCAGTTCGCTCAGCCCCTCGCCGTCAAGATGACGCAACACATGGGCGGTCAGCACCGCGCCGGTTTCCTCGCCAGCCAGGTCGGGAAACCGGCCGGGGTCCGACAGAAGCTGATCGGCAGGCCCCGCATGCACGATGCGGCCATGATCCATCGCGACGATCCGGTTGGCCAGTCGCGCCACCTCCGCCACCGAATGGCTGACATACAGAATGGGCAGCCCGCCCGCATCGCGCAGCCGTTCCAGAAACGGCAGGATCTCGGCCTTGCGCGCGGCGTCGAGCGCGCTCAGCGGTTCGTCCAGCAGCAGAAGGCGTGGATGTGACAGATAGGCCCGGGCCAGCGCCACGCGCTGGCGTTCGCCGCCCGAAAGCGTTGCCGGCCTGCGTGGCATCAGCGCCGCGAGATCGAACATCGTGACCGCCCTGGCCATGTCCGGGCCGCCTTTCGGGGCCCGGCGCGCGGCATAGTGCAGATTGCCCGAAACGCTCAGATGGCCAAAAAGCCGGGCGTCCTGAAAGACCATGGCTGCGCCGCGGCGGTGCGGTGGCACAAAGCGGCCGTCGTCGTCCTGCCAGACCTCCTCGCCAAAGGCGATGCGCCCGGTTGCAGCCCGGTCGAAACCGGCGATCGCGCGCAGAAGCGTCGACTTGCCGGCGCCGCTGGGCCCGAATATCGCCGTCAGCCCCGAAAGCGGCAGCGCGGTTTCGACGCACAGGTCGAAACCCTCCAGTCCGCGGCGGATGTCCAGCGCAAGGGCGGTCATCGGCGCAGACTTTCGCGGCTGGTGCGGTTCACGCTGTAGACCAGCAGAAGGACCAGAAAGGACAGGACCAGAAGCCAGAGCGACAGGCGATGTGCGGCGGCATAGTCCAGCGTTTCGACATGTTCATAGATCGCGATGGAAACCACACGCGTCCTGTCGGGTATGTTGCCGCCGACCATCAGGACGACCCCGAACTCGCCCACCGTATGAGCAAAGGTCAGCACGATCGCGGTCAGGTACCCTCGCCAGCCCAGCGGCACCGCAACGCTGAAGAACCGGTCGAGTGGCCCCGCGCGCAGGCTGGCGGCGGCTTCCAGCGGGGCTGGCCCCATGGCGGTGAACGCGGCCTGAAGGGGCTGGACCATGAAGGGCAGCGAATAGATCATCGACGCCAGAACGAGCCCGGTGAAGGAAAACGTCAGGCTTTGCCCCGTGACGGTCAGGAACCAGCCGCCAAGTGGGGTTGTCGGGCTGAGAAAGACCAGCAGGTAAAAGCCCAGCACCGTCGGCGGCAGAACCAGCGGGAGCGCCGTCGCCGCCTCGACGGCCGGGCGCAGCCGCGAGCGGCCAAAGGCCAGCCACCACGCCAGAGGCGAACCGACAAGAAGCAGAAGCGCGGTGACGGTTGCTGCAAGTCTCAGCGTCAGCCACAGCGCCGCAAGATCCCCGCCGCTCATTGTGCGGGCACCCCATAGCCGGCCGCCACGATCATGCCGCGCGCCGCGTCACCGCGCAGCCAGTCCAGAAAGGCCCGTGCTGCCGCGTTGTCGGCACCATGGGCCAGCAGCACCGCCTCCTGCCGGACCGGCGTGTGCAACGCTTCGGGTACCGGCCAGATGCGAAGGGCACCGGGGGATAGACCCGGCGCCGCGACAAGGCCAAGCTCCGCCGCGCCGGACAGAACCAGTGACAGTGCCTGCGCCACGTTTTCACCGGTCACGATCCGGGGTTGCGCCTCTGGCCACAGCAACAGCGCCTCAAGTGTTTCACGGGCCGCGCGGCCATAGGGCGCCAGCGCCGGGTTAGCGATGGCGATGTGGCGGTAATCGCCGGCTTTTAGCCGGTCAATCGGCGTGTCATCGCCGGACCCCGCTACAGGCCCCACCAGCGCCAGCCGGCCTTCGGCATAGACAAACCGGCTGTTGTCCTCTGCCAGTCCCAGCGCGGCCAGCGCCGATGCAGCCGCGTCATCGGCCGAAAGCAGGATGTCATAGGGTGCCCCGGCGGCGATCTGCGCCTGCAATTTGCCCGTCGATCCGCTGGCCAGGCTTGCCGTGTTGCCGGTTTCAGCGGCGAAGCTCTGGCGGAGTGTTTCGGCGGTTTTCGTGAAGTTGGAGGCAACAGCGATCAGAATGTCGCCGGCCAGGGCAGCACCCGCGAAACACCAACACAACAACAGGGAAACCAGCCAGAGAGGCATGCGAGCGATCCGTTATGTTTGTCTGGATATATCGGTTGCAGGCACGTCCGGTCAAGCCGGTGGCGTGGGGTTGCGCCGGGCGACAAGCGCCGCGATGTCTTCTGCCGCGCCGGCTTCGGCGGCGGCAACCATGGCCCGGTACCGGCCCAGCACCTCGCGACCAAGCGGCGTGAGCATCGCGCCGCCATGCCCGGCGCCACCCCGCACACTGTCGACAAGCGGGGCATCGAAGATTGCGTTCATCGCCTCGACCAGCCCCCAGGCGCGCTTGTAGCTCATCTTCATGGCGCGTCCTGCTCCGGCGATCGAACCGGTGTCCGCGATAGCGGCCAGCAGATCCGCCTTGCCCGGCCCAAGCATGACCCCGGGGGCAAAGACCAGACGCAGGCGCAGACGTGGCGGTGGCACCGACATGGGGCCAGTGTCGGTCAGCCTTGCGAAGTTGGCAAGCCGGCGCCGGGAGGAACCCGCCCCGGCCAGTCGGTCGCGCGGTGATAGGCCTGACCAAGCTGCAGGATACGCCGGTCGCCGCCCCGTGGCCCGAACACCTGCAGCCCCGTCGGCAGCCCTGCCGGCCCGAACCCGGCGGGAAGGGCCAGCGCCGGCAAACCCAGCAGGCTGACCGGCACCACGACCTCCATCCAGCGGTGATAGCTGTCCATCGCCACGGTGCCGATCCGTTCGGGGTAACGCCAGCCTTTCGGAAAGGGCCAGACCTGCGCCGATGGCAGGGCCAGCGCGTCGTAGGTCGCAAAGAGCTCTGCGGCGCGGACAAACCAGCGTGACCGGATCACGCTGGCGCGATGCACGTCTTCGGCCGACAACGCCAGGCCGCGCTCGATCTCCCAGACCGCCTCTGGCTTCAGATGCGCCCGCTGCGCGGGGTCGCGATACTGCTCGGCCAGCCCCATCGCGTTCGACCAGCTTCGCAGCGTCGTCCAGGCCTGCCAGATCTCGCTCAGGGCAAACGGCGGTTTCAGGGCCTCGACCTCCGCGCCCTGCGCCGCAAAGACCTCAAGCGCCGCCTCGCAAAGCGGGACTATCCCTGGCTCCATCGCAAGCGCGCCGCCCCAGTCGCCAAGCCAGCCGATCCGGCGGCCGGCGATATTCGTGTCGAGGCCGGTTGCGTAATCCTCTCGCGCCCGGCCGTGGGGCAGACGCGCATCGGGCTCGGCCAGCGTGAAGAGAAGTCGCGCGATATCCTCGACCGTGCGCGCCATCGGCCCGTTGGTCGCAAGCTGGTGCAGAAAGGTGTCGCCCTCGGGCTCGCCGGGCACCAGCCCGAAACTCGGCCGGAAGCCGTAGACATTGCAGAATGCCGCCGGATTGCGCAGCGAACCCATCGCGTCCGACCCATCGGCGACCGGAACAAGCCGCGCCGCCAGCGCCGCCGCCGCGCCGCCAGAGGACCCCCCGGCGCTCAGCGCCGGATCATAGGGGTTGGCCGTCGCCCCGAAGACCGGGTTGAAGGTATGCGAGCCGAGCCCGAATTCCGGCACATTGGTCTTGCCGATGATGATCGCTCCGGCGTTGCGCAACCGCGCGGCCAGCCCGTCGTCGGCATCGGGAACGAAAGTCGCGTAAAGGGGTGAACCTGAACTGCACACGATCCCGCGGACCGCGATCAGATCCTTGATTGCGACCGGAACGCCGTGCAGCCAGCCGCGCGGCGCTTCGCGATCGGCCGCCTCGGCCTCCGCCAGCAGCGCCTCGGCCGGTCGCAGCGACACCAGGGCATTCAGCGCCGGATTGACCGCCTCGATCCGCGCCAGCGTCTCGGCCATGACCTCGCTGGCCGAAAACGTCCGTGCCTTCAGTCCTGCGGAAAGCGCCGAGGCGCTCAGGTCGCTGAGTGGCACGGCGTCTCCTTCACCTTGGTGAAAATACGTCCGGGGGTGCGGGGGCAGCGCCCCGCCGCCGTTGGTTACTTCTGCAATTCGGTCCAGATCGCGGTGTAGAAGGCCTGCGCTTCTTCCGAACAGGCCTCGGTGAACTTGCCGGCCGCCTTCAACTCCTCCGGTACGACGATTTCCGGCGCGGTCTTCATGTCTTCCGGCATGAAGGCATCAGACCCGTCGATGCCGTTGGCATAGCGCGCGAAGGCCGAAATCAGCGCCGCGTTTTCCGGATCCATGATGAAATTCATGAACAGCTTGGCGTTGTCGACGTTTTTCGCATCGGCAAGGATCGCGACCGAATCCATCCACACCGGATAGCCTTCCTTCGGGTAGCCATAGACCACATCGGGGTTCTGCAGCCGTACGCGGAAGGTCGAGCCGTTCCAGTTGACCGACGCCATCACGTCATTGGCCGACATCTTTTCGGTCATGCCGTAATCCATCGACTGCCATTTCGGCTTGGCCGCGACCAGCAAGTCGCGCGCCTTCTTCAGCGCCTCCTTGTCGGTCGTACAGGGCTCGGAACCGACATACATCAGCGCCAGCGCCATCACGTCACCCATCTCGGGCACGACGTTGACCTTGCCGACCAGCTCCTCGGGCGGGTCCATGAAGATCGCCGAAGTGTTCGGATCGCCGCTGTAGGCGGTGGTGTTGACCGCGATGCCCGTGGTTCCCCATTGCCACGGAACCGAATAGTGGCGGCCCTGATCCCAGGGCACATCGACCCACTGGGCCGAGACATTGTGGAAGTTTTCCATCTCGTCCGGCCGCGATTCCAGCAACAGCCCCTTTTCGATATAGATCGGCATGTAGCTGTGGGTCGGCACCACGATGTCAAAGCCGTGGCCGCCGGCCTCGATCTTGGCCAGCGCGGTGTCGTTCGAATCGTAGTCGGTGATCGTGACCTTGACGTCATAGGCCTGTTCGAACTTGGAGATCAGGTCGGGGTTGGTGTAGTTGCCCCAGTTGAAGATATTCAGTTCGCCTTCGGCCTGCGCAGTGCCGGCGCCAGCCAGCAGAACGGCGGTGGTTGTCAGAAGTCTCTTCATTGTATCCTCCGGTTGGTTGGGTTGGCGCGGGGTTATCCCCGCTTTCGTGTAAGCAGAAAGAAGGCCGTCAGCAGCAGCACCGTCAGTATCAGAAGCCCGGTCGAGATCGCGTTGACCTCGGGGGTGATGGCGCGGCGCATCTGGCCCAGCAGGTAGGTGGGCAGGGTATCCTGCCCGGCGGATTTCACAAATTCGGTGATGATGACGTCATCGAGCGAGATGACAAAGGCCAGCATCGCGCCCGCCATGATGCCCGGCGCCATGAGCGGCAGCGTGACCCGGCGAAAGACCTGCCAGGAATGTGGCATAAAGATCGGCCGCCGCAGTTTGAACCGTGTCCATCCTCCAGTCGTGCCCGGATCGGCAGATAGGCAAACGGGATGCAGAAGGCCGAATGTGCCAGGATCAGATAGCCAAGTCCGGTGTATCCGGTCGCCGTCTTGATCGAGGCGAAGAAGATCAGAAGCGCCACGGCGGTCACGATCTCGGGCACCATGAGCGGCTGGTTTATCATCACGTAGATGAAGGTCTGGCCTTTGAAGGGCCGCCGCCGGGTGGTGCCGAGCGCGGCCATGGTCGCCGCGGTTGTCGCAATGACCGAGGCCGCGGCCGCGATGATCAGCGAGCGCACCGTGGCTTCCTGCACCGCCCGGTTTTCCCATGCCGCTTCGTACCAGCGCAGCGAAAAGCCGCCCCAGACGCTGATCGACATGGTGTCGTTGAACGAATAGGCGACGAGCGTCAGGATCGGCAGGTAAAGCACGACGAAGGCGGCGACGGCGACGGCCGCGAAGCCGGGCAGGTGCGTGGCCGAAAACCGGGGTTCAGCCATGGCCACCCTCGCGATTGGCGGCGCGCACATAGATCAGCAGGGCGACCATCACGACCAGAAGCAGCAGGATCGCCAGCGCCGAGCCAAGCGGCCAGTTGCGCCCCTGTCCGAACTGAAGTTCGATGAAATTGCCGATCATCATGTTCTTGCCGCCCCCCAGAACGCGCGGCGTTACATAGGCGCCGAGCGAGGGCACGAAGACCAGGATCGAGCCCGCAACGATGCCGGGCTTGACGATCGGCAGGATGATCCGGCGCAGCACCTTCCAGCGGCTGGCGTAAAGGTCATACCCCGCTTCGAGAAGCCGCATGTCGAACCGGTCAATCGCGGCGAAAAGCGGCAACACCATCAGCGGCAGATAGACATAGGCCATGCCGATCAGAACCGCGGTGTCGGTGTAAAGGATCTGGATCGGGCGATCGATCAGGCCAAGGCCGACCAGCGACGAATTCAGGATCCCTTCGTTGCGGATCACCTCGTTGATCGCGAAGGTGCGGATCAGAAGATTGGTCCAGAAAGGGATCGTGATCAGGAACAGCCACATCGCGCGCCGTGCCGGTGGCTGCGTGGCGATGAACCAGGCTGTGGGAAAGCCGACCACGAAGGTGATGATCGTCGTCAGCGTCGAAAGCTTGATGGAGCGCCAGACGATGGTCAGATGCGCGTCGGCCCAGCCCAGCGTATCGTCAAAGATGTCGCGCTGAAGAAAGACGTTGAACCAGGCCTTGCCCGACGGTTGCCAGACCACATTGCCATAGGTCCCCGGGGTCAGGAAGGAATAGACCAGCACGATCAGCAGCGGCCCGGCGGCAGCAACGACAAGGATCACCAGCGCCGGCGTCGACAAGAGCCAGCTTGTGCGAACCTCGGCCTGACGTGCGCGTTCCTCGCTGCCCGACATGCTCAATCGTCCAGAACCTGAACGGCGCCGTCGGCCACGCTGACGCTCACCCGGTCGCCCTGCTGCGGACCGGTGGCGCCGCCGGCATCGGTTTGCAGCCGCGCGACCAGTTCGCTGCCATCGTCAAGGCGCAGATGGACGTGGCTGTCGGTGCCGAAATACACCGTTTGCGTAACCGTGGCCGCCAATCCGCCATTTCCGCCTTTTGCCGATAGCCGCAGGTGTTCGGGGCGGACCGCCAGGGTACGCCGGCCGCGGATCGACACGCCCGGAACCGCCAGCACGCCGCCACCATCAAGCCGGGCGCTGCCATCGGCGATTTCGGCGGTAAGAAAGTTCGTTTCGCCGATGAAATCGGCCACGAACCGGTTGACCGGATGGGCATAGATATCGCGCGGCGCGCCGATCTGCAGGATCTTGCCCGCGCTCATCACCGCGATCCGGTCCGACATGGTCAGCGCCTCTTCCTGGTCGTGCGTGACGAAGATGAAGGTGATGCCGGTTTCGGTTTGAAGGCGTTTCAGCTCGCTTTGCATTTCCTTTCGCAGCTTCAGGTCAAGCGCCGAAAGCGGCTCGTCCAGAAGCAGAACCTGCGGCTGCGGGGCAAGCGCGCGGGCCAGGGCGACGCGCTGCTGCTGCCCGCCGGAAAGCTGCGCCGTCTTGCGCCCGGCCAGCGCGCCAAGCTGTACCAGCGCCAGCATGCGTTCGACGGTTTCGCGGCATTCGGACTTCGGCTTGTCGAGCATTTCTAGCCCGAAGCTGATGTTTTCGGCCACCGTCAGATGCGGAAACAGCGCGTAGCTTTGAAACACGGTGTTGACCGGCCGGTGGTTGGGCGGATCGCCGGTGATATCCTTGCCGTTCAGCAGGATCGTACCCGATGTCGGTGCTTCGAACCCTGCAATCAGCCGCAACAGCGTGGTCTTGCCGCAGCCGGAAGGCCCGAGAAGTGTAAAGAACTCCCCCTTGCGGATTTCGACCGATACCTGATCGAGCGCAGTAACGAGATGTTCGCCCTGCCCGAAGGTTTTCGTGGCGCCACGAACGTCGATGGCAGGCGTTTCCGTCACCGATTCCCCCCGAATTTTTGATCATTTTGGGCGGCGAATGGATTCGGCGCAAGGAAAACCGAAACATTTTCGCCCCAAGATTTCGGTTTGTCGGCTTGCAGGAGCATTAAGTTGGACCCAAGTGATTTGATCATTTCCTGCCCTTTCAGGGCCTTCGATGGGCCCAGGGTTGGGCCGTTTCGACCTCGGCGCAAAGGCTGATCAACTCTTCGTCCGCGCCGAAGTGTGCCGCCAGATGAACCCCGACCGGCAAACCCTCCGCTGTCCAGTGCAGCGGAAGCGAAGCCGCCGGCTGGCCCGAAGCGTTGAAAACGGCGCAGAAGGGCGAATAGGCAAAGATGCCGTCCGGCCCGGTGCGGTAGTCCACATAGTCCTCGCGCGTATGGGCGAACCGGCCGATGGCGGCGGGGGGCTCTGCCAGCGTTGCCGACAGAAGGATGTCGATCTCGTCGAACGCGGCCGCCATCTGTCGGCCGAAGGCGTGGATCGTTCCGACCGCGTTCAGGTAATCCGCGCCCGATATCTGCGCCGCGTGCGCCATCGCGCCGCGGCTGACGCCTTCGATATCGTCCGCACGCAGGTCGCGGCCCCGTGCCTCCAGCGCCTTTTGGATGCCAAGCGCGGTGCCGCAGGCCACGATATCGGTCCAGGCGCGCATCATGCCGACGATGTCGGCCTTGGGCAGGGTGGGCGAAACGTGGTGGCCGAGGCTTTCCAGCAGCTGCCCCGCTGCCCGCACGGCGTCGCGGCATTCGGGATGGATGGGCTGGCCGGTAAAGGTGGTATCGCACAGGCCCACGCGCAGGCGGCGCGGCGGCCGCGCAATGGCGGCAAGATGCCCCTGGCCAAGCGGTGGCGCCCAATAGGGCGCCCCCGCATCGGCGCCCGCGCAGCTGTCAAGCATTAGCGCGGTGTCGCGCACGCTGCGGGTCAGGAACCCGTCGATGGCCATGCCGGCCCAGCCTTCGCCGACATAGGGCCCGTCAGGCAGTCGCGCGCGGGTTGGTTTCATCCCGAACAGACCGCAACACGACGCCGGGATGCGCACCGACCCGCCGCCGTCCGAACCATGCGCTGCCGGGACGATGCCGGCGGCCACCGCCGCGCCAGCCCCGCCCGACGATCCGCCCGGCGTGTGCCCGAGGTTCCACGGGTTGCGCGTCGGGCCGCCATAGACGGCGGCCTCGGTCGCCGCGCCAATGCCGCCCTCGGGGCTGGTGGTGCGGCCAAAGGTCACCACGCCGGTCGCGCGAATGCGCTCGAAAATCGCGCTGTCGCGCCCATAGCGCGTATTTTCCAGCAAGCGCGACCCGTTGTGGCTGGGAAAGTCGACCGCCTCGCAGCCGAGGTCCTTCAACAGGAACGGCACGGCTTTCAGCGGTCCGTCGGGCAGGCCCTTGGCGATATGCATGCGCGCCGTTTCGACCTGCAGGTTCACCACCGCGTTCAGCGCCGGGTTCAGCCTCTCAACCCGCGCCAGCGCCTCGTTCAGCAACTCCCCTGCACTCACGTCCCCCTGTGCCACCGCCGCGGCCATCGCCGTGGCGTCCCAATTGTCATAATCCGCGATCACGCCTGTCTCCAATCCGCCCGGGGGGAATCACCTTGCCTCGGCCAAGCTTGCGCCGGTCAGGCGGCGCGCGCCAAGCGCTTTTCGGCGCGCGACAAAACCCCGCCGGCGGCCAAAAGAGACGGTCCGCGCGTGGATCGCGACACCGGCATCCGGGCCGCGCGGTTGCGCTTGACTTATGCCATGGCGGGCGTATGCAGGGGGCGCTTCGGTTCCGGGCTCAGGCCCGGGCAAAAGGGAATGCGGTAAGGTGCCGGACAGCACCAAATCCGCAGCTGCCCCCGCAACTGTATGCGGCGAGCGACGGCTGACGATGCCACTGGGAAACCGGGAAGGCCAGCCGGCGTGACGACCCGCGAGCCAGGAGACCTGCCGAGGCGTTCACCCATTCCGGGCGCGGGGCGCGTCGCGGATGCGGATTTCCCGCAGAGGTGACGTTCACCGCCGCCGGGGGCATCCCCAAGGCAAAGACCGTAGCCGGGTGCGTTGCACCCATGGGGGACAACATGAAGACCTTTACCGCCGTATCCACGCTCGCGCTGGCCGTTGCCGCGCCGTTCGCCGCCAAAGCGCAGGTCTATGACCTGGGCGAAATCGTCGTTTCCGCCAATCTCGAGGCCGTGGCCGCAGACCGAACCGGCGCCACAGTCACCATCGTCGATGCCGAGGCGCTGGCCGCCGGCGGCGAAACCCGGCTGACCGAGGTGTTGCAGCGCCTGCCGGGCGTAACGGTCAACACCCGCGGCCCGCTGGGCACGAACACCGGGATATCGGTGCGCGGGGCCAGCCAGAACTACGTGGCGGTTCTGGTCGACGGCATCGACGTGACCGATCCCTCGGGCACGCAGGTCGCCTATGACTTCGGCGGGCTGACCACGGCCGATATCAGCCGCATCGAGGTTTTGAAGGGTTCGCAATCCGCACTATACGGCTCGCGCGCCGTGGGCGGCGTGATTTCGATTACCACGCGGCGCGCCGTCGAAGAAGGGGTGCGTCACTATGTCGAGGCCGAGGCCGGTAGCCATTCGACCCGCGCACTCAGCTACGGGCTGACCGCCAAGGGCGCCAATCACGATGTCGCCGTCACCCTGTCGCATGTCTCGACCGACGGGTTTTCGGCGGCGGATGAGGCCGATGGCAATACCGAGGCCGACGGGTATCGTGAAAACAAGCTGTCCTTCAACGGCAGCGTTACGCTCGACAATGGCGCGCGCATCGGCGCCTCGGGGTTCGTCAGCGCCAGCCGTGGCGAGTATGACGAAGGCTTCCCGCTGGCCGATGGCTCGCCCGACGAGGTCATGAACCGCAACGCCAAGGGCCTGCGCGCCTTTGCCGAGTTCCAGACCGGCGCGATCGACAACACGCTGGCGGTCACCTGGTTTCACGGCGAGCGGCGGTTTCGCGAAGACAGCGGCTTTGGCCCGTCTGACAACACCTATACCGGACGCCGGCTGGGCCTGTCCTGGCAGGGCGCGACCGATCTGGGCGACCACGCGCGCTTTGTCTTCGGCGCCGACACGACGAAGGAAGAGTTCGAAAGCGCGGGCACCTTCGGCGCGGCGACCGCCGACAGCCGGATATCGGGTGTTTTCGCCGAGATGAACTATGCCGCGACCGACAGCATCGACCTTTCGGCGACCGTGCGTCACGACAATCACTCTCGCTTCGGCGGCCACACCACCGGCCGCGTGGCGCTGGCCTGGCGGATCGAAGACGATCTGATCCTGCGTGCCCAGGCCGGCACCGGGTTCCGCGCCCCGTCGAATTACGAACTGTTCAGTCTTTACGGCGACCCCGCGCTGGAACCGGAAAAAGCCGCAGCGCCGATATCGGCATCGAAAAGCGTTATGGCGACCGCGCCGCGGTCCGCGCCACGGCCTTCTGGCTCGAAGTCGACAACCTGATCGATTTCGATTTCGCCTCGGTCGCCTGCGGTTCGGGGTTCGGTTGCTACAATCAGGTGCCGGGCACGTCGCGCCGCACCGGTGTTGAACTGGAAGGCGAGGTGGCGCTGAACGACATGTTCACGATCGGCGCCAACTACACCTATACCGACAGCGCCACCAGCGCGACCACGGCCTGGGGCTCGGTTCCGCGCCATGCGCTTGGCCTGTCGCTGGGCGCCGAAATCACCCCGGAAATCTCCGGTACGCTGAACATCAACCACGCCGCCGACCGCGCGGGACTGCCGGATTATACCGTTGCCAATCTGGCGTTGGACTACGATTTCGGCAACGACACCCGCGCCACGCTGCGGGTCGAGAACCTGTTTGACGAACAGTACCAACTGGTCAGTGGCTACGGCACGTCGGGGCGGGCGATCTATGTCGGGTTGGCGAAAAGCTTCTAGGCGCTTCGGCGCCCTGGCCGCGCTGGGCCTTGGGCTTGGCGCGGCGGCTCCGGCGTTGCCTGCACCGGCGCGCGTTGTTTCGGTCAACCTGTGTACCGACCAGCTGGCGATGATGCTCGCTGCGCCCGGCCAGCTTGTGGCGGTGTCGAAGCTTGCCGATGACCCGCTCAGCTCGGTGATGGTCGAACAGGCGCGCGGATACGCCAAGACCATGGGTCAGGCCGAACAGGTCTATCTGATGCATCCCGATCTGGTGCTGGCCGGCACCTATACCTCGCGTGCCTCGGTCGATCTCTTGCGCCGCCTTGGCGTCGAGGTCGTCGAACTGGCCCCGGCCTCTCGCCTTTCGGATGTCACCGATCATATCCTGACCGTTGGCGCGGCGCTTGGCCGCGAACCGGAGGCGCGCGCCCTTGCCGATGGCTTTGCCGCCGATCTGGCGGCCTTGAGGATCGACGCCGGCCAGCCGGTCGGTGCGGCGATGTACTATCCCAACGGTTATACGACCGGGGCCGGTACCCTGGCTGACGATATCCTGACCGCGACCGGCTTTCGCAACATCGGCGCCGAAGCCGGTGTGACCGGCGGCGGCAACCTGCCACTGGAACGGCTGGTCATGGCGGCGCCGCAGATGATCGTCACGTCAACCCCCTATCCCGGCGCCTCGCGCTCGGAAGAGATCCTGATCCATCCCGCGCTGGCGGCCCTGCGCGAAACGGCCGGGCAGGCGCGGGTTACCGATGCCGACTGGATCTGCGGAACGCCCCATGTGCTGCGCGCCGTTGCCGCGATGGCCGGCGCATACCGCGCGATGACCGGGGGCGGATCGTGAGGGTATCGGTGCTCATTGCCGCGCTGGCGGGGCTTGTCGCGGTGCTGTTCGCCGCGTCGCTTCTGGTCGGGCCTGCGGCCTTGGGCCTTGGCGAAAGCCTGCGCGCGCTCTTCCGCGGCGAGGGAGAAGCGGTGGTACTGGTGATGCGCGAAATTCGCCTGCCGCGCGCGCTTCTGGGCGCGATGGTGGGCGGTGCGCTGGGGCTATGCGGCGCGGCCATGCAGGGTTTCCTGCGCAACCCGCTGGCCGAACCGGGCCTGATCGGGGTTTCGGGTTCGGCCGCACTCGGCGCGGTCATCGCCTTGCAGACCGGTGCGGCGGCGGCCTTTGCGCTGGCGCTGCCCCTGTCGGCGCTGGCCGGTGCGGTCGTGGCGGTTCTGCTGATCCTGGCGTTGGCCGGGCCGCGCGGCACCGCGCTGGTCCTCATCCTTGCCGGCATAGCGATTTCGGCGCTCGCCGGCGCGCTGACGGCGCTGGTCCTCAACCTTTCGCCGAACCCCTTCGCGGCCAGCGAGATCGTCTTCTGGATGATGGGATCGCTTGCCGACAGGTCCATGACGCATGTCTGGCTGGCCGCGCCGTTCATGGCGCTTGGCGCCGCGATGCTCCTGTCACTTGGACGCGGGCTTGATGCGCTGACGCTGGGCGAAGACGCGGCCGAAGCGATGGGCATCCGCCTGGCACGGCTGCGCCTTGTCCTGATCCTTGGTACGGCGGCGCTGGTCGGCGCGGCCACGGCGGTGGCCGGCGCAATCGGCTTCGTCGGCCTTGTCGTGCCGCATATCCTGCGCCCGCTGGTCGGCGCGCGCCCTTCGCGGCTTTTGCCGGCGGCGGCGCTTGGCGGCGCGGCGATGGTTCTGGCCGCCGACATCGCGGTGCGGCTGATCGCGCCCGACCGCGACCTGAAGCTCGGGGTTCTGACCGCGCTCGTTGGCGCACCCTTCTTCCTGCATCTCATCTGGCGAACGCGGAGGGCCGCTGCATGAGCCTTCTGGAACTTGATAGGCTGACCGTGAAGCGCGGCGAATGCCCGGTCGTCGACGGGGTCGACCTGAATGTCGAACCGGGCGAATTCGTGGGGCTGATCGGCCCGAACGGCGCCGGCAAGACCAGCCTTCTGCGCGGCGCCCTTGGCCTTTTGCCCCATCAGGGTCGCTCGAACCTGGCCGACATGACCCCGCGCGCCCGTGCCCGTCACGCCGCCTGGCTGCCGCAGGCGCGCGAGGTCACCTGGCCGGTCAGCGTCGAGATGCTGGTGGCACTGGGCCGCACGCCATGGCTGGGCTCGGTCGGCCCCGCCGGCGCCGACCGCGCGGCGGTCGACCGGGCGCTGGCACGCATGGGGCTGGACGCCTTCAGGCACCGCACGGCGACAGAGCTTTCGGGCGGCGAACAGGCGCGCGTGCTGATCGCCCGGGTCCTGGCTCAGGACACCCCGCTGATTTTGGCCGACGAACCGACCGCCGGGCTCGATCCGGCCGCACAGATCCAAAGCTGCGCGGTCTTTGCCGACCTTGCCGCCGAAGGGCGTGGCGTCGTAGCCTCACTGCACGACCTTGGACTGGCGGCGCGGCATTGCACCCGGATTGTCATGCTGTCGCGCGGCCGGCTGGTGGCTGATGGCACGCCGGCCGATGTTCTGACATCGGAAAACCTTCGCAGCGTCTTCGGCCTGCGTGCCTATTTTGCGCAAACCGCCGACGGCCCGGTGTTTCAGCCGCTGTCGGTGACGCGATGAAGGGGGGGCAGCGGTGTTCGGCCTGACCCTGATGCGCCCCTGGCTTGTGGCCGATCTGGGCCGTGATATGCGCGTGCTCAGCTGGGCATTGAACCGGCCGGGCTATGTGACCGCGCGTCGGATTGTCTGGCGCGAAGTCAGAAATGCCGATCTGCCGGTCGGATTCGACGCGGCCCGCTGGTTTCAGGGCGAACTTGCCGAAATCGGGCTGGGCGATGCGGTTGCCATGTTGACCTCGCGCGATATCGCGACTTTCCCCCGGGCCACGGCCTGCGTCGAGGGGGTGCAGGCTGAATGTATCGCCACGCTGGGCCTGTCGAACGCCGAGTCCGTGGGTGCGCGCCTGCCCTGGCATCCGGCCGATGGCAGCGGTTGGGGAACGATCAACCTGGCCGTGGCAACCAACGCCGGGCTGACCCGTTCCGCCCAGCTGGAGGCGCTGAGCATCGCGGTCGAGGCGCGCACGGCGGCGGTCGCGGCGGCGGGCTGGCGCCTGCCCACCGGCCTTGCCACAGGAACCGGCACCGATTGCGTGGCGCTGGCCGCGCGCCCCGGGCGCGGTGCCTATGCGGGGCTGCACACATCCACGGGCGAAGCGGTGGGCCGTGCGGTCCGCGACGCGGTGGCCGAGGCCGCGACCGATTGGCTTGCCTGGCGCGCGGCACAACCGGCAGGCAAGGCAGCGCCATGAGCTTTCCGCCCGAACGGATAGTCTGCCTGACCGAGGAAACGGTCGAAACGCTCTACCTGCTTGGGCAAGAACACCGGATCGTCGGTGTCACCGGCTATGCCGTGCGCCCGGCGCGGGTGCGGCGCGAAAAGCCGAGGGTCGGTGCCTTCACATCGGCCGATGTGCCAAAGATCCTCGCCCTAGATCCCGATCTGGTTCTGACCTTTTCGGACCTGCAGGCCGATATCGCGGCCGCACTGATCCGTGCCGGAACGCCGGTTCACGCCTTCAACCAGCGCGATGTGGCCGGTTGTCTCGCGATGATCCGCACTTTGGGCGCCCTGACCGGCGTGGCCGACCGGGCCGAGGCGCTGGCCGCCGGTTATGAGGCCGAATTGGCGCGCCAGGCGGCGATCGCGCGCCCCTGCCGGCCCCGGGTCTGGATCGAGGAATGGGACGAGCCGCTGATTTCCGGCATCGGCTGGGTTTCGGAACTCGTTGCCGTCGCGGGTGGCACCGACATCTTCGCCGACCGGGCGGGACGCCAGGGTGCGAAAGACCGGATCGTGACACCGTCCGAGGTCGTCGCCGCCGCGCCCGAGGTCATCATCGCCTCGTGGTGCGGCAAGAAGGTGCGGCCGGAAAAGATCGCCGCGCGCCCCGGCTGGCAGGCGATCCCGGCGGTCCGCGACGGCCGTATCATCGAAATCAAGGCGCCGCTGATCCTGCAACCGGGGCCTGCCGCGCTGGGCGAGGGCCTTGCCGCGATCCGTGCCGCGCTCTGGCCCGGCGAAGTCTGAACACGGCCGTGTCATGCTTTCGCCGCTCTGACCTTGCAGGGGTCTGCCCGCGACACTAAGACTCCGATAACCAATGACGACTAGGTTTGAACCGAAAACAGCAGGCTGGCGAACATGAAAGACCCATTCGAGACCTATATGAACACCCTCGTGCCCATGGTGGTCGAACAGACCTCGCGCGGGGAAAGGGCCTATGACATTTTCTCGCGCCTGCTGAAGGAACGCATCGTTTTCGTCACCGGCCCGGTGCATGACGGCATGTCGAGCCTGATCGTCGCCCAGCTTCTGCATCTGGAGGCGGAAAACCCGTCAAAGGAAATCTCGATGTATATCAACAGCCCCGGCGGTGTCGTGACCTCGGGCCTGTCGATCTATGACACGATGCAATACATCAAACCCAAGGTGTCGACCCTGGTTGTCGGCCAGGCGGCATCGATGGGTTCGCTGCTGTAGCCGCCGGTGAAAAGGGAATGCGGTTTTCGCTGCCGAACAGCCGGATCATGGTGCACCAGCCTTCGGGCGGCTACCAGGGTCAGGCGACCGACATCATGATCCATGCCCGCGAAACGCAGAAGCTGAAGGACCGGCTGAACCAGATCTACGTGAAGCACACCGGCCAGAAGCTCGACGCGGTCGAAGCGGCGCTGGAGCGCGACAACTTCATGTCGGCCGAAGACGCGAAAGACTGGGGCCTTATCGACGAAATCGTCGAAAGCCGCGGCAAGGCGGATGGCAAGGCCGAAGGCAAGGACAAGTGATCGACGCGCAGGCGGCGCGGGGAAATTTGGCGTTGTGAAGCGCGGGGGACTGCCTAGGATTCCCGCAGGGGCAGTTTGAAAACGGGGCCAGGCCCTGACGGCAGGAAAACAGGCCGCAGAGGTAAGAGATGGCGAACAATTCCGGCGACAGCAAGAACACGCTCTACTGCTCGTTCTGCGGCAAAGCCAGCATGAAGTGCGCAAGCTGATCACCAGGCCCGACGGTGTTCATCTGCGACGAATGCGTCGAACTTTGCATGGACATCATCCGCGAGGAAACCAAGACCGCGGGCCTGAAATCCTCCGACGGGGTGCCGACCCCGCGCGAGATCTGCGAGGTGCTGGACGATTACGTGATCGGCCAGATCCATGCCAAGCTGGTGCTGTCGGTTGCCGTACATGCAGCCATTACAAGCGGCTGAACCACTCGGCCAAGTCGAACGATATCGAACTGGCCAAGTCGAACATCCTGCTGATCGGTCCCACGGGTTGCGGCAAGACGCTTCTGGCGCAGACGCTGGCGCGCATCCTCGACGTGCCCTTCACCATGGCGGATGCCACCACGCTGACCGAGGCGGGCTATGTCGGCGAGGATGTGGAAAACATCATTCTGAAGCTCTTGCAGGCATCGGAATACAATGTCGAGCGCGCGCAGCGCAGCATCGTCTATATCGACGAGGTCGACAGATCACGCGCAAGTCCGACAACCCGTCGATCACCCACGATGTGTCGGGCGAGGGCGTGCAGCAGGCGCTGTTGAAGATCATGGAAGGCACCGTTGCTTCCGTGCCGCCGCAGGGCGGGCGCAAGCATCCGCAGCAGGAATTCCTGCAGGTCGACACGACCAACATCCTCTTCATCTGCGGCGGTGCTTTCGCCGGGCTCGAAAAGATCATCGCCCAGCGGCACAAGAGGCACCTCGATCGGCTTTGGCGCCGATGTGAAGGAAAACGATAGCCGCGGCGTCGGCGAGATGTTCAAGGAACTGGAGCCGGAGGATCTGCTGAAGTTCGGCCTGATCCCGGAATTCGTCGGCCGCCTGCCGGTGATCGCGACCCTGACCGATCTGGACGAGGACGCGCTGGTCACCATCCTGACCGAGCCGAAGAACGCGCTCGTCAAGCAGTACCAGCGGCTTTTCGATATCGAGGGCGTGGCGCTGACCTTCACCGACGATGCCCTGCGCGCCATCGCCAAGCGCGCGATCAAACGCAAGACCGGCGCTCGTGGCCTTGCGCTCGATCATGGAGGATATCCTGCTGGATACCATGTTCGAGCTGCCAGGCATGGAAGGCGTCGAAGAGGTTGTGGTCAACGACGAGGCGGTCGACAATGGTTCGAAACCGCTGCTGATCTACGTCGAAGCGCAGAAAAAAGCCCCCGCTTCCGCAGGCTGACCGCACTGCACAAGCGCTGACAACGAATGCCGGGGCTGGCCGGCTTTCTTTCTGGCGCCGCGCACTTGCCTATTCCCCCATCCGCCGAGCCTTGCCATGATGGTCGCGCGGACGGGGAGTGGGATTGACGGCTGCGAAGGCGGGAACAGGTGCGGGATCGGCGGGCGGCATCCTTGCCAGCTTTCTCGACTGCATTGCAGACCCCGTTCAGGTCGACACGCTGTTCGAAGTCATAAACTCCTGGTTCGACGAGGAGCAGGAGGCCTTCGCAATCGCGGCGCTTGAAACCTATTCCGAAACGGTCTGGGAACTGCTGGCCGCGCATTGCGAGGCCAAGGAACGCGGGGGCGGGGCCCGGCTTGACCGTATCGAACTGACGCCGCAGATGATCGCGGCCGGCCAGTTCCGGGATGGGCGGGGCGAAGAGCGCATGATCGACGCCGCCGACCTGGTCCGCCTTGGGGCGGCGACAGGCGCGTTTCGCGCAGGTCCGGGGCGGCTTGCTTTTCGCCACCGCCACGATCCGGAGGGGCCTGCGGGTTTCGCCATTCTGGTGGCCGATGACACCGGTATCACGGCCTGGCTGGCGCGCGAAGGCTTCGATGACCTGACGGTCAGCTTCTTTCAGGACGCCTTTGGCCTATCGTCATCCGAAATCGAGGTTCTGGTCGCGCTGCTGTCGGGATCGCGGCTGCGCGACATCGCGCAATCGCGCGACCGTTCGCTGGAAACGGTGCGAAACCAGATCAAGGCGATCGCTGCCAAGTTCGGCGTTGCCGGCCAGAGCGATATCATCCGGGTCGCCCAGGACATTCGCGCCATCGAAACCGCCACCAGAGGGGCCTCGGCCGAGATTGCCGATGCGACCGGTGCGCGCCGGTTGCGCCTGCCCGACGGCCGCGACCTGGTCTATGACGTGTTTGGCGACGGGCGCCGGGAAACCTTGGTGTTTTTCCACTGCCTGACCTCCGGGCGTCACTGGAGCAAGGGCACGCGCGAGGCGTTCAGCGCCGAAGGCTACCGGTTATCGCGATTTCCCGCGCCGGCTATGGCGGGTCGTCGCCGCACGCCCGGACAGGCCCGGACCGGTTGGCCCAGCACGCCCGCGACACGGGCGCGGTTCTGAGCCACGAAGGCGTCACACGCTGTTCGGTGATCTCGGTCACAACCGGGGTCGCGCCGGCCTATGCGTTTTGTCAGACCTTCCCGCACCGTGTTCGCCGGCTTGTGGCGGTGAACCCCATCGGCCCGGTGCTTTCGGTGCGCGACACGCGCGGGCTGAGCGGCGGCATGAAGGCCGGCGCGTTGACCGCGCTGCTTGCCCCGTCGACCTTCCGCCTTCTCTGCCGGTTCACGATGCGAAAGCTCGCCGCGGTC
Source organism: Paracoccaceae bacterium (assembly GCA_041397385.1). Classification (GTDB taxonomy): domain Bacteria; phylum Pseudomonadota; class Alphaproteobacteria; order Rhodobacterales; family Rhodobacteraceae; genus Albidovulum. The sequence goes on along the minus strand of JAWKWW010000002.1, from coordinate 448,417 downwards.
GATTATTCCCCGTCCGCGCCGATCCTGCTTCCGCACTCGCGCTATGCCACGCTCGAAAACCCCGACGGGATTCTGGCCAGCCGCGAAAACGCCGTCGACATCGCCACGGACGGCGGTGAAAGCATCAGCCGCGAGGCCAGCTGGGCCGTTACCGACTGGGTGCAGATGCCGGCCGGCGCCAACTACCGTCCGCCCGCGATATTCATCTGCACCGAGGACAGCCCCTTCTGCAGCGCCGACAGCATTCGCGGCTTCGCGCGGCGGCTTGCCGCGCCCTGCATCGGCGTGCCAAGCCTCTATCCGATGCTGAACGGCGAATGCGCACCGGTTTTCGAGGCCTTGCAGGCGGAACGGCCGGACCTTCCCTGAGGCGACAGGCCGCCTTCGTCTTCCTTTGGCACTGGACCTTCCCGCACCGGGCCGTATAGAACGGGCAGGACTGCCCGGAGGTGCCTATGAATTTCCTGCTTCGCCTTCTGACCTGGTGGAACAGCCAGACGCTCAACACCAGATGTGGACCTGGCGCAAGGCGTCAAGGTCGGCGAGGACGGTGAGGGCAACGTCTATTACCGCACCCGTGACGGCAAGCGGCGCTGGGTCATCTACAACGGGGAATGCGAAGCGAGCCGGGTTTCGCCCGACTGGCATGGCTGGCTGCATTTCACTTGGGACGAGCCGCCCACCGAACGCCCGCTGGCCCACAGGGATTGGGAAAAACCGCATCAGGAAAACCGCACCGGCACGGCCATGGCCTATGCCCCGGCCGGTTCGCTGCGCCGGCCCGACCCGGTCGACCGCCGCGATTACGAGGCGTGGCAGCCGGAATAGGCGCAAAAACGATGTCTGAAAACACGACAGAGGTGATCGTCGGCGCCGTGGTGCTTGCCGCGGCCCTTGGCTTTCTGGCCTGCCGGCGAAATGACCGGCTTTGGCGGCACCTCCGAAAGCTATGAACTGCACGCCAGCTTCCGCTCCGTCGAAGGCATATCTGTCGGTACCGATGTGCGGCTGGCCGGCGTCAAGGTAGGCCGGATCACCAGCCTTGACCTGAACGCCCAGACCTATTTCGCCGATGCCACGATCGCGGTGAAGAACGGTATCGAATTGCCCGATGACAGCTCGATCCTGATTTCGTCCGAGGGGCTACTGGGCGGCAACTATGTCGAACTGGTGCCCGGCGGATCGCCCGACAACATCCAACCGGGCGGCGAGATCGAGGATACCCAGGGCGCTGTCAGCCTTGTCACGCTGCTGATGAAGTTTGTCTCCGCCCAGTCCGGCGACCCGGCCGCCGCCGAAGCGGCGGGCACGACCGAATGAAACGCGCATTCGCGGCATTGACGCTGGCCCTGTGCCTGCCCGGGGCTCTCGCCGCGCAGGACAGCGCCCAGCAATCGGTCGAGGCGCCGCGCGGCGAACTGCGCTGGCTCGACAAGGTCTCGGGCGCGACCGACGATCTCGACCTCGCGGTCGGCGAAAGCGGCACGCGCGGGCGGCTGACGATCCGGCTCGACGATTGCCGCTATCCTGCCGACAACCCCTCGGGCGATGCCTATGCCCACCTGACGATCAGCGACACGCTGGCCACAGAACCGGTCTTTCAGGGGTGGATGATCGCGTCGAGCCCGGCGCTTTCGGCGCTGGATCATTCGCGCTATGACGTCTGGCTGTTGCGCTGCAAGACGCCCTGAACCGTTTGCGCCGTCACCGCGGTGAAATCGGCCCGGTGTTCCAGCGCATCGCGAAGCCTTGCGTGGTAATCCGCGCGGCTGATCTCGACCGCGCCGAGCGAGGCCAGATGCGCGGTCAGGAACTGCGTGTCGAAAAGCCTGAACCCCGTCAGCCGTAGCCGGTCAACCAGAAAGGCCAGCGCCATTTTCGAGGCGTCGCGCCGGCGCGAAAACATGCTTTCGCCGAAAAACGCCGCCCCGAGCGTCACGCCAAAGACACCGCCTGCCAGATCCGCCCCGTCCCAGACCTCGACCGAATGGGCATGCCCGGCGTCGTGCAGCGCGCAATACAGCGCGCGCAGCGGTTCGTTGATCCAGGTTTCCGGGCGGTCGGCGCAACCGTCAACCACGGCAGAAAACTGTGTATTGACCAGAAAACTGAATGTCGTGCGCCGCATGGCTCGGCCAAGTGAGCGCGAAATGTGGAAATCCTGCAAGGGGAAGATCCCGCGCCGTAGCGGGTCAACCCAGTTAAGACCGCGGTCATCAAGGCCCTCCGCCATCGGGAAAAAGCCCATGGCAAATGCGGCCAGCAGCATCTGGGGTGTCAGGGCACTATCCATCGGCCGGCCCGGTCAGCAAAGCCGGCCGGTCAGGAGAGGTTCCGCTCCAGCCATTTCTCCAGCCAGTGGATATTGTACTCGCCGTTCTGGATATCGGGTTCGGCCAGCAGCGCGTGAAACAGCGGCACCGTGGTTTCGATCCCGTCGACGATCAACTCGCCCAGCGCGCGCCGCAACCGTGCCAGCGCCTCGGGCCGGTCGCGGCCATGCACGATCAGCTTGCCGATCAGGCTGTCGTAATAAGGCGGTATGCGGTAGCCGCCATAAAGCGCCGAATCCATCCGCACACCCAACCCGCCGGGGGCGTGAAAGGTGTTCACCTTGCCGGGGCAGGGGGCGAAGTTGGGCAGCCGCTCGGCGTTGATCCTGACTTCGATCGCGTGGCCGTTGACCTCCAGTTCCTCCTGCCCGAAGGACATCGGCATGCCCGAAGCCACGCGGATCTGTTCGCGCACAAGATCGACGCCGAAGATCGCCTCGGTCACCGGGTGTTCCACCTGAAGGCGGGTGTTCATTTCGATGAAATAGAACTCGCCGTCTTCGTAAAGAAACTCGATCGTTCCGGCGCCGATATAGTTGATCTTGGCCACCGCATTGGCGCAGATCGCGCCGATCTTTGCCCGCAGTTCCGGCGTTATGACCGGGCCCGGCGCCTCTTCGAACACTTTCTGGTGGCGGCGTTGCAGCGAACAGTCGCGTTCGCCCAGATGTACGGCGCCGCCCTTGCCATCTCCGAAGACCTGAATCTCGATATGACGCGGCTTTTGCAAGTATTTCTCGATATAGACCTCGTCGTTGCCAAAGGCGGCCTTGGCTTCGCTGCGCGCTGTGCGAAAGGCCGTTTCGAGGTCGTCTTCGGTCTTGGCCAGCTTCATGCCGCGCCCGCCGCCGCCCGCCGTGGCCTTGATGATCACCGGATAGCCGATTTCGGCCGCGACCTTTCTTGCAGCGGCAAGATCGGCGACGCCGCCGTCCGAACCGGGAACCACCGGAATGCCAAGCGCCTTGGCGGTTTCCTTGGCGGTGATCTTGTCGCCCATGATGCGGATGTGTTCCGCCGAAGGGCCGATGAAGGTGATGCCGTGGTCTTCCAGAACCTGCACGAAAGCCGCGTTTTCTGACAGAAAGCCATAGCCGGGGTGGATCGCCTGGGCGCCGGTGATTTCGCAGGCCGAGACGATGGCCGGTATCGACAGATAGCTTTCGGCCGAGGAATTGGGGCCGATGCAGACGCTTTCATCGGCCATGCGCACATGCATTGCGTCGGCGTCCGCCGTGGAATGCACTGCGACCGACTGGATCCCCATCTCGCGGCAGGCCCGGATGACGCGAAGCGCGATTTCGCCCCGGTTGGCGATCAGGATCTTTTCGAACATTGCCGCAGCCTCACTCGACGATCATCAGGGGCGCGCCGTATTCGACGGGGCTGCCGTCCTCGATCAGGATGCGTTTGACGGTGCCGGCGCGTGGCGAGGGGATGTGATTCATCGTCTTCATGGCCTCGACGATCATCAGCGTCTGGCCTTCCTTGACCTGGCTGCCGACCGCGACGAAGGCCTCGGCCCCGGGTTCGGGCGACAGATAGGCAGTGCCGACCATCGGCGAGGTCACCGCGCCGGGATGTTGTGCGGGGTCGTCCGCGGTCGCAGCGACAGGTGCGCCGGCGGCGGGTGCCGCCGCGACGGCCGAAACCGGTGCCGCCGTCGGTGTGGCGGCTACCGTCGTGATCACCGTGGCCTGCTTGACCACCCGCACTTCGAGACTGTCGTCTTCGCCGTATTCGCGTTTGACCGCCAGTTCGGTCAGTTCGTTCGTGTTCAGAAGTTCGGCCAATGCCTGGATGAAGGCGACATCGCTGTCGTGGGGCTGTTTGTTCATTCCGTCCTCGATCGGTTTGCCCGTTTTGCGGACCTCCCCCCGGGGTCCGGTTTGGCCGCTTATACGCCAGCCGGCGCGATGTGGAAAGCGCCTGTTGTGCTGCGCGCGACTCAACCGTGGCGGCCATGCATGCCGCCGCGCAACCGGTCAAAGCCCCGGTATGTCTGAAAATTTACCATTTGATAAAAAAATGAACCTGTGGCAGCGTAAACAAAACAATCGGCCAGAACGGAGGTCTGCCGTGCCCAACAGCCCGCTAACACCAGGGATCGTCGCCGGGCGTCTGCCCGCCGCCACGCTTGACGAGAATTTTGCCGATATCGAACCCCTGTTCGAACCACACGAAGCGCGCGTTGCCGCCGACCGGTGCTATTTCTGCCACGATGCGCCCTGCATGACGGCCTGCCCGACATCGATCGATATCCCGCTTTTCATCCGCCAGATCGCAACCGGAACACCGGAAGCAGCAGCGAAAACGATCTTCTCGCAGAATATCCTGGGCGGCATGTGCGCCCGTGTCTGCCCGACCGAACAGCTATGCGAAGAGGTCTGCGTGCGCGAAACGGCCGAAGGCAAGCCCGTCGAAATCGGCCGGCTGCAGCGCTTTGCCACCGACACGATGATGGAGAAGGGCATTCATCCCTTCGCGCGGGGAAGCGCGACCGGCAAGCGCATCGCCGTCGTGGGCGCCGGCCCGGCCGGGCTTTCGGCGGCGCATCGTCTGGCGATGAAAGGCCATGACGTGGTGATCTACGACCCGCGACCCAAGGCGGGGGGGCTGAACGAATACGGCATCGCGAGCTACAAGTCTCCCGGCGGGTTTGCCCAGGCCGAGGTCGACTGGCTTCTGAAGATCGGCGGGATCACCGTGCAGAACGGCAAGGCGCTGGGGTCGGGGCTGACGCTGGAGGGCCTGAAGGCGGATCACGATGCGGTCGTGCTGGCCATGGGGCTTTCCGGTGTGAATGCGCTTCGTGCCGAGGGGGAGGATCTGAAAAACGTTCTCTCCGCGGTCGATTTCATTGCGGATCTGCGCCAGCAGCCGGACAAGGCGAAACTGCCCATCGGTCGCGATGTCGTCGTGATCGGCGGCGGGATGACGGCCATCGACGCCGCCGTGCAGTCGAAGCTTCTGGGCGCCGAGAACGTGACCATCGTCTACCGGCGCGGGCAGGACCGGATGAGCGCATCGGCCCATGAGCAAGAACATGCGACCTCGGTCGGTGTGCGCATCATCCACCATGCGGCCCCCGTCCGGGTTATCGGCAACGGTGCCGCGCAGGAGATCGAGTTCGCCTATACCGAGGACAGCGCTGACGGGCTGAAGCAGAAGGACGAAACCTTCCGCCTCAAGGCCGATCAGGTGATGAAGGCCATCGGCCAGACGCTTTCCGGCGCGCCGGAAGGGCTGAAGATCGAGGGTGGCAAGATCGCCGTCACCGGGGCCGGCCGCACCTCTGTCGCGGGCGTCTGGGCGGCGGGCGATTGCGCATCGGGCGGTGAGGATCTGACCGTGACGGCGGTGGCCGAGGGCCGTGACGCGGCTGAGGATATCCACGCAAGCCTGAGCTGACTGGAGGGTGCCATGGCCATCGTCGATGTCGTCGTCATTCCGGTGCCGGACCAGAACCGCAAAGCCTATCTGCGTGAGGCGAAGCAACTCGCGCCGCTCTTCATCGAATGCGGCGCAACCGAGGTGCTGGATGGCTGGGCTGATGATCTGACCGACGGTGACGTGACATCGTTCCCGCGCGCGGTTCAGAGAGGCGAAGGTGAAGCCGTGGCGGTTGGTTTCGTGCTCTGGCCGTCGAAACGCACAAGGGACAGCGGATGGAAGAAGGCGCTGGCCGACCCCCGGATGCCGCAGCCACCCTCCCGCATCTATGACGGCAAACGCATGTTTTTCGGCGGATTCGACGTGATCCGCCACGAAAGGAAGGAGCCCTGAGATATGGCAGACCTGACATCTAACTTCATCGGCATAAAATCCCCCAACCCGTTCTGGCTGGCCTCGGCGCCGCCGACGGACAAGGAATACAACGTGCGCCGCGCCTTCGAGGCGGGCTGGGGCGGGGTCGTGTGGAAGACGCTCGGCTCCGAAGGCCCGCCGGTGGTCAACGTCAACGGCCCGCGCTACGGCGCGATCTGGGGCGCCGACCGGCGGCTATTGGGATTGAACAACATCGAACTGATCACCGACCGCCCGCTGGAAGTGAACCTGCGCGAGATCAAGTCGGTCAAGCGCGACTATCCCGACCGTGCGCTGATCATTTCTCTCATGGTGCCCTGCGATGAGGACAGCTGGAAGGACATCCTGCAGCGGATCGAGGATACTGGCGCGGACGGGGTGGAGCTGAACTTCGGTTGTCCGCATGGCATGGCTGAACGCGGCATGGGCTCGGCCGTGGGGCAGGTGCCGGAATACATCGAGATGGTCACGCGCTGGGTGAAGCAGTACAGCCGCATGCCCTGCATCGTGAAGCTGACACCCAACATCACCGATATCCGCCGTCCGGCCGAAGCGGCCAAGCGCGGCGGCGCGGATGCGGTTTCGCTGATCAACACCATCAACTCGATCACCTCGGTCGATCTGGATGGCTTCGCGCCCGAACCGACCATCGACGGCAAGGGCACGCATGGCGGCTATTGCGGCCCGGCGGTCAAACCCATCGCATTGAACATGGTGGCCGAGATTGCCCGAAGCCCGGAAACCGCCGGCCTGCCGATCTCGGGCATCGGCGGGGTGACGACATGGCGCGACGCGGCGGAGTTCATGGCGCTGGGTGCCGGAAATGTGCAGGTCTGCACCGCGGCCATGACCTATGGCTTCAAGGTGGTGCAGGAAATGATTTCCGGCCTGTCGCAGTATCTTGACGAAAAGGGCATGACCTCGACCGCTGACCTGGTGGGCCGTGCAGTGCCGAATGTGACCGATTGGCAGTATCTGAACCTCAACTACATCACTAAGGCCAGCATCGATCAGGACGCCTGCATCAAATGCGGGCGCTGCTACGCTGCGTGCGAAGACACCAGCCACCAGGCCATCGCGATGAGCGAGGACCGCGTCTTCAGCGTGAAGGACGAGGAATGCGTGGCCTGCAACCTTTGCGTCAATGTCTGCCCGGTGGAAAACTGCATCACCATGGTCCAGATGGACAAGGGCGCGGTTGACCCGCGGACTGGCACCAAGGTTGGCGACTATGCCAACTGGACGACGCACCCCAACAACCCCGCCTCCGCCAGGGCGGCGGAGTAATTCTGCACCCGCCCCCCCGTGTTCGCCGTCCGGGCGGGCACGGGGGGCGATCCTCCCAGAACCTGCCCGCCGTTCGAAGTAGCGGCGGGTCTTTTGCTTCTGCCACGCTGCCGGCTGACCCCGGAAAACGCCCGCTCACCCAATGGTGTTTTGACCCACGGGCCGGCGACGCGTTCCAATGGCGCCAAACCAGTGGGGACTGACCGATGCCGCCATATACGGCCGCGCGAATCGCGTTGCGAATGCTCGCCCTAGCCGCCTTGACGGCTGTACCGGTCGCGGCGGCCGCGGCCGAAGACTGGGCCACGCGGCCCGGTGACAGCCGGTTCGGCGCAGAGGAACTGGCCGCCTTTCTGGCGACCCACGAGGTGCGGTTTTACGATGGCGGGCAGTCCCTTTACGGGCCGGGCGATGCCTATGCCTATGTCTATGACGGCGGTTACCGCGCCGAAGGCCGCTATCGGATCGAAGCCGACGGGTCGGTCTGCGTGGCCTTTGAAAACGGGTTTTCCCGCTGCGACCTATATGTCCGCGCCGGAAGCCGGGTTCTGGTGATCGACCAGAAGGGCGACCGTTATCCGTTGCGCTGACCAGCTGGCGGAACCGGGGTCAGCAAGCGCCGGAAAAGTGTATCCAGAAAGTCCCCGGCCTCGGCATAGGGGTCGTGATCGGGGCCCAGAACGGCGCGCACCTGCACATCGAAATCGGCATAGTGCTGGGTCAGCGCCCAGATCGAAAAGATCAGGTGATAAGGATCGACATCGGCGATCCTGCCCGCCACGCTCCAGCCACGGATCACGGCGACCTTGTCATCGACGAGCGTCTTGAGTTCGCCCTCGATCGCCGCAAGGATGCGGGGCGCACCCTGCAGGATCTCGTTTGCAAAAGCCGGCTTTCGCGCGGCAGGTCGCGGCTCATCGACAGCTTGCGGCGGACATAGCCAAGGATCTCGGCCACCGGTTCGCCGCGCGCGTTCAGCCGCCGCAGCGGGTCGAGCCAGCTTACCAGCAAGTCTTCCAGGAGGGTCTCGTGTATGGCTTCCTTGGAGGGGAAATAGTAAAGCAGGTTCGGTTTCGACAGCCCTGCGCCTTCGGCAATCTGGTCCAGCGTCGATCCCCGAAACCCGTTCTGCGAAAAGACATCGAGTGCCGCGTTGAGGATCGTCTGGCGGTTTCGCTGCTGAATACGGGTCAGTGGACGTTCAGAAGCCTTGGCCATGGCGCTCTGGCTCTCCCTCCGCGGTTTCTTTTCTGCTAGCGTGGTTTTGATCGAAAGGTCAAACCCGATTTCCGCCTACCCACCCGGAAGGAGACAGCCCATGACCCGACAGGCCTGTACCGCGACCCTGATGATCGACGATGCGCGACTGCGGGTCACCCGGTTCGATTTTGCGCCGGGCGCGGAAACCGGCTGGCACCGCCATGGCCATGATTATGTGATCACCGCGGTCACCGACTGCCACATGCTGCTGGAAGAACCGGGCGGAACGAAACGCAGCGTAACGATCCCGGCAGGCACCGCCTATCAGCGCGCCGAAGGTGTCGAACACAACGTGATCAACGACGGCGATGCGCCGATGAGCTTTGTCGAACTGGAACTGAAATAACACGCCAGGGGCGTTGGCCCCGCTTCCGGCGGCACAGGCCCGGTGATAGGGTTGGCCCGTGCCAAAGGAGTGCATGACATGCGCCTACCGTTTCTGGTTTTTTTCTGCCTGACGCTGGTTCTGAAGCCGGCATTCGCCGAGACGGAAACCGATCGGATTCTGACCGAGGCCGCCGCGGCCTGCACGGATTTCGAGAACGGCACGTTCGCGGCAGGCGACGCGGTGACCAGCGTCGATCTGACCGGCGACGATCAGCCCGACACGGTGATCGACAGCGCGAAATTCACCTGTTCCTCCGCCGCGACGATGTATTGCGGCACTGGTGGGTGTTCGCTTTACGCCGTGGTTGGCGATCAGCGTTACGAATGGCAGGCGCTGGGATGGAAACTGGTTGACTGGGCACCGGACCGCATCCTTCTCATCGGTCGCGACGGGGGCTGGTGCGGCGGCGCGGGTTTCGAACGCTGTTTCGAGGCGCTCAACTGGAGCGAGGGGCGGTTCCTGACGGCGATGCCGCCCTTTGAAGAGGCGCAGGCAGACGCACAGGGCGAAGACAGCACGAACCTGACCTGGCCCTATTCAACTCCGGAATATGACGCGACCGGTTTGCTGGCCTGTTCGCTTGACGCCCCGACCCACGAATTGACCTGCGCCGCCGGTGCAAAGCGTGCCGAAACGGGCAGCGCCACCATCCACATGATGTCGCCGGATGGGGTGGAGCGCGTGCTGGAATTTGCCGATGGCAAGGTCCGGTCGCCTGACGAGGTGCAAACGGACTGGAGCAAGGACGGCGATGCCTGGTATGTCGGCCTTGACGGGCGCGAATTCTACGTGGTCCCCGACGCCTTCGTCACCGGCGGCTGAACGCGGTCAGACCGCCCCGATCCCGCGAAGGATGATCTGCTTCACGCTGTCCTTCGCGGCCTTCCACTGGCGCTCGGAAAGCGGCTTGCCGCCGTTCAGCGTTTCGATCTGGTGGCCGAAATCGGCGTAATGCTGGGTGGTGGCCCAGAGCATGTAGAGCAGGTGGCGCGGGTCGACCGGCGCCATCTTGCCCTCATCCACCCAGCGCTGAATCAGGTCCGCACGGCCCTTGGTCCAGTCGCGCAGCGTGGTTTCCAGATAATCCTGAATGACCGGCGCGCCATGCATCACCTCGCTCGCCCAGACCTTCGAGCCGTCCGGATGGCGGCGCGAGATTTCCATCTTGGCATCGATATAGGCGCCGATCCCCTCGACCGGGCCGGGAGCATTGTCGAAACTGTCCGCCGCATGCAGCCAGATCTCGAAGATCTGTTGCACCACCTTGCGGTAAAGCTCTTCTTTCGTTGGGAAATAGTAATGCAGATTGGCCTTGGGCAGCCCCGCCATATCGGCGATCAGCTGCATCGTCGCGCCGCCGAACCGGCCTCGGCAAAGACCTTTTCAGCCGCCGCAAGGATGCGCGCTTCGTTCTCGCGCCGCGCGGCATCGCGCTTGGACAGTCGGATCGGTTCGGCCATCGTCCCCGAAGAAAATTGTTGACCGGTTGGTCAGGTTGTGTTGCTCTCAACCTTGACCATACGGTCAGAAAACGAGTCGCCGCAAGGGCAAGAAGGCCCCGTGACGTGAGACCGACAGGAGGAAAGGATGCCCGCCCCCGGAGAAGATCTCAGGATCGACCCCGCGCGCCTTTGGGACAGCCTGATGGAGATGGCAAAGATCGGCCCCGGCATCGCGGGCGGCACAACCGCCAGACGCTGACCGATGACGATGCCAAGGGCCGGGCGCTGTTTCAGAAATGGTGCGAGGCGGCGGGCATGAGTATGGGCGTCGATACGATGGGCAACATGTTCGCCACACGGGCGGGTGAGGACCCCGATGCGCTGCCGGTCTATATGGGAAGCCACCTCGACACAGCCGACGGGCGGCAAGTATGACGGCGTTCTTGGGGTGCTCGGCGCGCTGGAAGCGGTGCGCACGATGAACGACCTTGGGGTCAAGACCAACACCCGATCGTCGTGGTGAACTGGACCAATGAGGAAGGCACGCGCTTTGCCCCGCCATGCTCGCCTCCGGCGTCTTCGCCGGAAAACACACGCAGGACTGGGCGTATGAGCGCGAGGACCACGAGGGCAAGAAGACTTCGGCGACGAATTGAAGCGCATCGGCTGGGTTGGCGACGAACAGGTCGGCGCCCGCAAGATGCAGTCTCTTTGAGCTGCACATCGAACAGGGTCGATCCTTGAGGCCGAGGGCAAGGATATCGGCGTCGTCACCCACGGGCAGGGCCTGCGCTGGATCGAATGCACGGTAACGGGCAAGAGAGCCACACCGGATCGACCCCGATGCATATGCGCAGAACGCGGGCCGGGGCCTCGCGCTGGTGACGGAACTGGTCCCTAGATCGCGATGAAGAAAACCAGCCGAACGCCGTGGGCGCCATCGGCCATATCGACGTCTATCCGAACAGCCGAACATCATCCCGGGCCGCGTGGTCTTCACCGTCGACATGCGCACCCATATCCTGCCAAGCTGAACGCGATGGTGGCGGAGTTCATGGAACGTGCGCCGAAGCTCTGCGAAGGGATCGGCGTCGGGTTCGATGCAAGATCGTCGGCCAGTTCGACCCGCCGCCTTCAACGAGGACTGCGTGAAAGACCGTGCGGTCTGCGGCGGAACGGCTGGGCTACAGCCACATGGATATCGTCTCGGGCGCCGGCCTGACGCCTGCTGGATCAACGACGTCGCCCCCTACCGCGATGATCATGTGCCCTGCGTCGATGGCTGTCCCACAACGCGAGGCCGAGGAGATCAGCCCGGAATGGGCGGCAGGCGGGGACGGATGCTGCTGCACGCGGTGCTGGAGACGGCGGAAGTCGTGGGTGAGCAACTTCGTTCACTCCATGCCCTCCTCCGGGCATGGTGTCGATGCGCCGCATGTTTGGCGTGATGATCTTCTTTGCGGTTACCCTGGCGGCACTCTGAGTACGACAAAGGACAGCCGTGCGCGACGCGGTTGGGGCAGCACTGAGTAGTGCGCGAGCACCTGTCAGGAACTGGCTGGCAGATCACTTCACGCGCGGATTGTCTGATGCCGATCTTGCCTGGGTGACGGCAATGAGTTTCGCGACGCGATCCGCAGCGCCTGCGCCGTTCGTCTTGATGCCTTTGCCCGGATCGGGCAGGACACGGCGTGCTGAGGATGGAAGAATACACTGGCTGCCTTTGGCGACCACGTTAGGGCAAGTTGCCGGAGACGCCGAAGAAATCGCGCCTTCTTGCGGAATGAGCTTGGGGACAAGAGGGCGCCACATGACCACAATCATCAAGAACGGCACAATCGTCACCGCCGATCTGACCTACAGGGCGCGGAGCGCAAGGCGAACCTCTCGCACAACCCCGTCCCGGGCTTGACCCGGGACCTCCCGCCTCAGCCCGCGCGGAGGCCGCGTGGAGGCCCCGGCTCGAGGCCGGGGCGGGCTCCCGGCTCAAGGCCGGGGCGGGCTCCCGGATCTGGTCGAGGGCGGGCCGCCCGGTCAAGCCCGCGGCGGGTTTGCTGTTCGTTAACCAAGCTTCGTCACCTTCGCCACATGGTGCACTACGTCTATTTCATGGCCTCCCGACCCGGCGGGGCGATCTATACCGGTCGCACGTCGAACCTTGCGGCGCGGGTCGAGGGGCATCGCGCGGGGCTTTCTGCGCATACCGCGAAATACAAGATCAAGACACTCGTCTGGTTCGAGTGTCACGAGGATTTTGCCGAAAGCCTGCGCCGGGAGCGGGCCATCAAGCGCTGGCCACGCGCATGGAAGAACGCGCTGATCTTCGAACACAATCCGAATTGGCAGGACATCACCGCCCGTATTCCCGCCTGAGCCGCCGCGAGGTCCCGGCTCAGGGCCGGGATGGGCGCAGGAGAAGGTTGAGGACATGACCACAGTCATCAAGAACGGCACCATCGTTACCGCCGATCTGACCTACAAGGCGGATGTGCTGATCGAGGACGGCAGGATCGCCCAGATCGGCGAAAACCTGAAGGGTGACAAGGAGTTGGACGCCACCGGCTGTTATGTCATGCCGGGCGGGATCGACCCGCATACGCATCTGGAGATGCCCTTCATGGGCACCTATTCCTCGGACGATTTCGAGAGCGGCACCCGCGCGGCGCTGGCGGGCGGCACCACGATGGTCGTCGATTTCGTGCTGCCGGGGGCAGGGGCAGGGGCTGATCGACGCCAAGAAGATGTGGCACAACAAGTCGACCCGCGCCAATTGCGACTATTCCTACCACATGGCTGTGACCTGGTGGGGAGCAGGTTTCAACGACATGAAGACGGTGATCGAGACCGAAGGCATCACCACATCTTCAAGCATTTCATGGCCTACAAGGGCGCGCTCATGGTCAACGACGATGAGATGTATGCCTCGTTCAAGCGGCTTGCCGAACTGGGCGGCATCGCGCTGGTCCATGCCGAAAACGGCGATGTGGTGGCCGAGCTTTCGGCCAAGCTTCTGGCCGACGGCAATGTGGGGCCCGAGGCCCATGCCTATTCGCGGCCCCCGCAGGTGGAGGCGAGGCCACGAACCGCGCCATCATGATCGCCGACATGGCGGGGGTACCGCTTACGTCGTGCATACGAGTTGCGAGGACGCGCATGAGGCGATCCGCCGGGCGCGGATGCAGGCAAGCGGGTCTGGGGCGAGCCGCTGATCCAGCACCTGACGCTGGATGAGTCTGAAGTATTTCAACAAGGACTGGGACCATGCCGCCCGCCGGGTGATGAGCCCGCCCTTCCGCAACAAGCAGCATCAGGACAGCCTCTGGGCGGGGTTGCAGTCGGGCTCTCTTTCGGTCGTCGCAACCGATCATTGCGCCTTCACGACGGATCAGAAAGCGCTTTGGCGTCGGCGATTTCACCAAGATCCCGAACGGCACGGGGGGCTGGAGGACCGGATGCCGATGCTCTGGACGCACGGCGGTGAATACCGGCCGCCTGACACCGAACGAGTTTGTGGCAGTGACTTCGACCAACATCGCCAAGATATTGAATTGCTATCCGAAAAAGGGTGCGGTTCTGGTGGGCGCAGATGCGGATCTGGTGGTCTGGGACCCGGAGCGGACGAAGACGATTTCGGCGAAGACCAGCAATCGGCGATCGACTACAACGTCTTCGAGGGCCACGCGGTCAAGGGTCTGCCGCGCTACACGCTGACGCGCGGCATGGTCGCGGTGAATGACGGCAAGGTCGAGACCCGCGAGGGCCATGGCGGATTTGTCGCCCGCAAGGCCGGAAACCCGGTCAACACGGCGCTGTCGAGCTGGAAGGAACTGACCTCTCCGCGTCCGGTGCAGCGGACGGGCATTCCGGCGAGCGGAGTGTAAGGTGAAGGACACCATCGCATCATCGCCAGTGATCGAGGCGAAGGGGCTGGGGCTGACGTTCCAGACAAACGACGGCCCGGTCCATGCGCCGAAGGACGGAACCTGACGGTGGAGAAGGGGATTTCGTCTCGTTCATCGGCCCCTCGGGTTGCGGCAAGACCACCTTCCTCGCGCGCCATTGCGGCGTTGGAGCATCCGACGGAGGGCACGCTCACCGTCAATGGCATGAGTCCAGACGCCGCCCGGCAGGCGCAGGCCTATGGTTATGTCTTTCAGGCGGCGGGGCTTTACCCCTGGCGGACGATTGCCGGGAATATCCGGCTTCCCCTTGAAATCATGGGGTTTTCGAAGGCCGAGCAGGTGAGCCGGGTGGAGAAGGTGCTGGCGCTTGTCGATCTGGAGGGTTCGGCAAAAGTTCCCTGGCAATTGTCGGGCGGCATGCAGCAGCGCGCCTCCATCGCGCGGGCCCTGGCCTTCGATGCCGATATCCTTTTGATGGACGAGCCTTTCGGCGCGCTTGACGAGATCGTGCGCGACCGGCTGAACGAGGAGCTTCTGAAGCTCTGGGCGCGGACCGAAAAGACCATCGGGTTCGTCACCCATTCGATCCCCGAGGCGGTGTACCTTTCAACCAAGATCGTGGTGATGAGCCCCTGTCCGGGGCGGATCACCGACGTGATCGAAAGCCCGCTGCCGAAAGAACGGCCGCTCGATATTCGCGACTCTAAAGAGTTCATCGAGATCGCGCACCGGGTGCGGGAAGGTCTGAGGGCGGGGCATGGCGATGAGGTCTGAACACCGTCGGCGGAACGACCGCAACCCATGAAGGCCTGTGGCAGGCATCGCGCCGGCCCTGCCCGCCGACGGGGGCTGTCTGCCCCCCGGTCCCGGGCGGCGCGGGACGCCCCGAGGATATTTGCAAACAGGTGAAGGGAGGGGGACATGAGGTCGCTTCTGCCGATCCTGACGGTGGTCGCGGCCATCATCGCGCTCTGGTATGCGGCGACGGTCTGGCTGAACAGCCAGTGGAGCTACGATCAGGCGGCGCGCGCGGGGTGGAGATTTCGTTTTCCGAGATGGTGGCCGACACGATGGGGCAGGAGCGGCCCGTGTTGCCCGCGCCGCATCAGGTGGCCGAGGGTCTCTGGCAGGGGGTTGCGGGGCAGAAGATCACCTTCGAAGCGGAGCCTCGTCTATCACGGCTGGATCACATTTTCGGCGACGATGCTGGGTTTTGCCATCGGCATCGGGCTGGGCATCCTGCTGGCCGTCGGGATCGTCCATGACAGGGCGATGGACATGTCCGTGATGCCCTGGGCGATTGCCAGCCAGACGGTGCCGATCCTTGCCATCGCGCCGATGGTGATCGTGGTTCTGGGCGGGCCGCCCCTGAACGTACCGCCCTTGTTCTCCAAGGCGGTGATCGCGGCTTATCTGACCTTCTTCCCGGTGGTCGTCGGCATGGTGAAGGGGCTGCGCAGCCCCGACGGAATGCAGCTTGATCTGTTGTCGACCTACAATGCGTCGCGCGGTCAGACGTTCTGGAAGCTCAGGCTTCCGGCCTCGATGCCGTATCTCTTCGCCTCGCTGAAGGTGGCCCGTCGCCGCCGCCGTCGTCGGCACCATCGTCGCTGAACTGCCCTCGGGCGCGGTCGCGGGGCTGGGCGCGCGGCTCTTGCAGGGAAGTTACTATGGCCAGACGGTGCAGATCTGGGCCGCGCTTTTCGGCGCTGCGACATTGGCGGCGGGGCTTGTCGTGATCATCGGCGCGATCGAGCGCGCGGCGCTCGCCCGTATGGGGATGGCACGATGATCTGGCTTTGGGGCGCGATCCTGTTCTGGCTGGCTGCCTGGGGCTTCAACGCCTGGCTGGCGCGGCAGCCCGTGGCCGGCACCAAAGCCGTCCGGCTATTCGTGCCGGCGCTTTTCGGCGTGACGCTGCTGATCCTTTGGGAAGGCATCGTGCGGGGGCTGAACGTGCCCGGTGTGATCCTGCCGGCGCCTTCGGCGATCTGGGGCACGATCAAGGGCACTCTGCCGATCCTTTGGGGCGATTTCGTGCAGACGATCTTGAAAGGCGCGTTGTCGGGCTATCTGATCGGCTGCGGCGCGGCGGTGCTGACGGCCATCCTCATCGACCGTTCGCCCTTTCTGCAACGGGGCCTGCTGCCCGTTGGCAATTTCGTCGCCGCGCTGCCCATCGTCGGGATCGCGCCGATCCGTGTGATGTGGTTCGGCTTCGACTGGCAGTCGAAGGCGGCTGTCGTCGTTGTCATGGTCTTCTTCCCGGTCCTCGTGAACACGGTGGCGGGGCTGGCGGCGACCGACCGGATGCAGCGTGACCTGATGGCGACCTATTCGGCAAGCTACGCACAGACACTGTTGAAGCTGCGCCTGCCGGCGGCGATGCCCTTCATCTTCAACGGGCTGAAGATCGCCACGACGCTGGCGCTCATTGGCGCCATCGTGGCGGAGTTCTTCGGCTCGCCCATCAAGGGGATGGGGTTTCGCATCTCGACCGCCGTGGGACAGCTTGCGCTGGACATGGTTTGGGCGGAAATTGCCGTAGCGGCCCTGACCGGTTCGGCATTCTACGGTTTGGTGGCCACGCTCGAACGCGCTGCCACCTTCTGGCACCCCTCGCAAAGAGGGCGATAACGACAACATGGAGGTTGTGAAAATGAAAAGACTGTTGACGACGGCGACGGCGCTTGGGCTTCTTGCCAGCGGCGCATGGGCGGCTGACGACGTGACGCTGCAACTCAAATGGGTAACCCAGGCCCAGTTCGCGGGCTATTTCGTGGCCAAGGACAAGGGTTTTTATGACGAAGAAGACCTGAACGTCACCATCCTGCCCGGCGGACCGGACATCGCGCCGACACAGGTTGTCGCCGGTGGCGGCGCCGATGTGGTGATCGACTGGATGCCTTCGGCGCTGGCCGCACGGGAAAAGGGCCTGCCGTTGGTGAACATCGCGCAGCCCTTCAAATCGTCGGGCATGATGTTGACCTGTCTGAAGGAATCCGGGGTCGCGGGGCCTGAGGATTTCAAGGGCAAGACGCTGGGCGTCTGGTTTTTCGGCAACGAATATCCGTTCCTCAGCTGGATGGCGACCTTGGGCATCCCGACGACCGGCGGGGCCGATGGCGTCGAGGTGCTGAAGCAGGGCTTTAACGTCGATCCCCTGTTGCAGAAGCAGGCCGCCTGCATTTCGACCATGACCTATAACGAATACTGGCAGGTGATCGATGCCGGGATCAGCCCGGACGACCTCGTTACCTTCAAGTATCAGGATGAAGGTGTGGCGACGATGGAGGACGGGCTTTACGTCCTTGAACAAAACCTTGCCGATCCGGCCTTCGAAGACAAGATGGTGCGCTTTGTCCGCGCCTCGATGAAAGGCTGGAAATGGGCCGAGGAAAACCCCGACGACGCGGCCATGATCGTTCTCGACAACGACGAGACGGGTGCCCAGACCGAAACCCACCAGAAGCGGATGATGGGCGAAATCGCCAAACTGACCGCCGGCTCGAATGGCGCGCTGGACCCGGCCGATTATGAACGCACGGTGGCAACGCTGCTGGCTGGCGGTTCTGACCCGGTGATTTCCAAGGCTCCGGAAGGTGCCTGGACGCATCAGATCACCGACAAGGCGCTGCAGTAACGCCCCTGCGGCAACAGCCAGGCAAAGGCGCGTCTTCGGGCGCGCCTTTTCACATGTCCGGAATGGCAAAGGGCGTGGCGACGGAAAACGGCGACGGCGCGGCCTGAAAGCTTTCCGGCAACATCCGGTGGTGGCGAAGAAAAAGCTGGCCGGCCATGCGCGCGTCGTGGCGCAGATCGTGGTGCAACACGAAGCTGATCCGCCCGGCAGCCAGTAGTGCGCGGTTGTGTTCGTCAAGATCATGCGCCGCGAAAGCCCGGCACTGCCGGCCGGCCTGATCGAAAGCGGCCAGAACCGCCCGGTTGCCGCCACCGATGGAATAGACGGCGCCGATCTCGGGGTCGTCCGCCAGCGCGGCGGCCACCCGGTCGCCCGTGGCGCGGTCCACGCCATGGCCCTCGGCCACGGTCACGGCACGCAGGGTCGGAAAATGCCGGGCAAGGACTGCGCGAAACCCCGCTTCGCGCTCGTCCTCGCCGGCAAAGGCGGCCGAAGACAGACTCAGCAGGATCGCACAGGGCCTATCTGCCAGCATCTGGCCCATGAGCCATGCGGCGCTGGCACCGGCGGCGCGGTTGTCCATGCCGACATAGGCAAGCCGGCAGGCCGCTGGCAGGTCCGTGACATAGGTCAGAACCGGAATGCCAACGCGCCCCAGCGCGGCGGCCGCTTCGGCAACCTCGGGCCGTGCGGGGGCTTTCAGAATGACACCGTGACTGCCCCGCTTGCGGATCGCCCGAAGTATCGCAAGCATCGCGGCAGTTTCCATCGTCTCGGCGGTATGGAAACGTGCGGCAATGCGTGCGGGCCGAAGGCCGGGCAATTCCGCCTCGAAAGCCGCGCGCACGGCTCGGGTAAAACGGTGTGGCGCCTCGATCACCACATCGACGCCAAAGCGCCGCCCATCCAGCGCTGCGGCCGCATACTGCCGTTCCAGTTCGGCGACCGCCGCCATGACCCGGGCGCGTGTCGTTTTGCGCGTTCCCGGCCGGTCGTGAAGCGCACGGTCGACCGTGGCCAGGCTCAGCCCGGCCTGAAAAGCGATCTCCTTGAGTGGGTAGGGTGGTTTCATGGTCGCATCCTGAGGTGTTTTTGAGGTGTTTTCCACTACAAACCGGCGCTGGCTACGCTACCGTCCCCCCATCCACAGACCAGACGCCGGAGGATCAGATGGACATTCGGGCCTTGACCGCAAAACGAAGCGCCGCCGTCTGGCTGGACGCGGAAACCGCCGATTTCGACGCCTTTCGCGCCGCGGTTTCGCAAAAAACCTGTGCCGCCGACTGGCCGCTGTCGGCGGGGGTTGCTGAAAACGTCCTGCTTTACGATGGCGGTGCCGCGACCCGCGCTGCCACCGACCCTGGTGCCCGCCGTGACCTGATGGCCGAATGGGCCACCGCGCTGTCGACCGGCCCCGGGGTTCTGGTCATCAAGAATGCGATGCCGGACATGGCCGCGCTGGACCGGGCCACGGCGATCTTCGAGACGCTCATCGAGGAGGAGCGAAAGGCCGGTTCCGGCGGCGGCGACCATTTCGCCAAGCCGGGAGCCAATGACCGGGTCTGGAACGCCGCCGAAAAGCATTGCCTGGCCGATCCGGAAAATTTTGCGCGTTATTATGCCAGCGACGCGATCGCGATGGTCTCGGAAGCGTGGTTGGGGATCGGCTATCAGATCACCGCACAGGTCAACCGCGTGAACCCGGGCGGTACGGCCCAGACCCCGCACCGCGACTACCACCTGGGTTTCATGAGCCCCACCGAGATGGCGCGCTTTCCCGCGCATATCCACGCCATTTCGCCGGTTCTGACGCTGCAGGGCGCCGTTGCCCACTGTGCGATGCCGGTCGAAACCGGGCCAACGATGCTTCTGCCCTATTCGCAAACGGTGTTTGACGGCTATCTCAGCTTTGGCCGGCCCGAATACCGCGACTATTTCGAAACCCACCACGTACAGCTGCCGCTGGAAAAGGGCGATGCGGTGTTCTTCAACCCCGCGCTCATGCATGGCGCGGGTACCAACCGCTCGGCCGATATCCGGCGCATGGCCAACCTCTTGCAGGTGTCCTCGGCTTTCGGGCGCGCGATGGAGACGGTCGACCGTCTGCGCATGGTACGCGCGCTTTACCCGGTGTTGCGCGATGGCGGCCTGGGGCTCGCGCCGCGCGCCGTGGCCAACGTCATTGCCGCAAGCGCCGAAGGCTATGCCTTTCCGACAAATCTCGACCGCGACCCGCCGGTCGGCGGCATGGCGCCGCGCAGCCAGGCCGCCCGCATGGCCGAAGCGCTGGCGGCGCGCCAGACGGCAGAGGTTTTTGATGCAGCCATGACCGCCCATGCGGCGACGCGCCTGTCGTGACGGGCCGTTAAACCCCGCCGGCGACGGTAAATACCGATTTACAGCGTTGTTCTGCAACGGGCTTTCTGTAAAGTGGTGTCGGATCAGGTGGGGAAGGACCGATGGCGCGGCAAAGCCTTACCGGAACGCGCATTCGCGAAAGGCGGGTGTTGACCGGCATGAAGCAGGCCGATCTGGCGCGCGCTGCCGGCATCTCGGCATCGTACCTCAACCTGATCGAACATAACCGGCGTCGGGTCGGCTCGGGGCTGTTGCAGGCCCTTGCCGGGGTGCTGGGCGTTTCGGTCGAAATGCTGACCGAAGGCGCCGAGGCCGCGCTTCTTGCCGATCTGCGCGCCGCGGCCCAGGCAAACGAAGCCGAACAGCCCGAAATCGACCGAGTCGAGGAATTCGCCGGCCGTTTTCCCGGCTGGGCGCGGGCGACCGCGGCGATGCAACGGCGGCTGTCGGCGATGGAACGCACCGTCGAGACCCTGTCGGACCGGATGACACATGACCCCTTCCTGTCGGCCAGCCTGCACGAGGTCCTGTCGGCGGTGACGGCGGTGCGCTCGACCGCCGGCATTCTGGCCGAAACCGAGGATATCGAACCGGAATGGCGGGCGCGTTTCCACGCCAACCTGCGCGACGACAGCGAACGGCTGGCCGAGGGCGCCGAAGCGCTGGTTGCATGGCTCGACGGTTCGGTCCCCGACGAAAGCGGGATCGCCGCGCCGCAGGAAGAGGTCGAGGCCTGGCTGGCCGAATGCGGCTATCACATCGAGGAGGCCGAAACGGAGGCTTTCGACGGTGGTGCCGGCCTAATCGACGCCGCGCCGGAACTGGCATCGACCGCGGCGCACAAGCTTGCCACCCAGTATCTGGCACAGTACAGGCGCGACGCACAGGCGATCCCGCTGGCCGCGCTTCGCAGGGCGGTGTCGGAACATGGCGCCGACCCCGCACGGCTCGCCACGCGGTTTCAGACCGGGCTCATGCCGGTGTTCCGCCGACTGGCGACCTTGCCCGACAGCGGTTTCGGGCTGGTATGTTGCGACGGTTCCGGCACGCTGACCTTTCGCAAACCCGCCGACGGTTTCGCCCTGCCGCGCTTTGGCGCTGCCTGCCCGCTCTGGCCGCTTTACCGCGCGCTTCTGCAACCGACAGTGCCGATCCGGGCGGTTGTGGAAATGGCAGGTCGGGTACCGCAGCGGTTTCTCGCCTTTGCCTACTGCCAACCAAGCTATCCCGACGGGTTTGGCGGCGTCCCTGTCGTCGAGGCGGCGATGCTGATCCTGCCGGCGCCGCCGGAACCGGAAACCCCGGCAGCACGGGTTGGCACCAGTTGCCGGATCTGTCCGCGCATGGACTGTTCGGCCAGACGCGAACCGTCGATCCTGTCAGAGGGGTTTTGACAGCCGCCGGGGATTGAGCGATAGTTTGCGCCATGAGGGCGCGGCTTGGGGAGGCGGCGGATGGGCAGGCATGTGCTGCTGATCGAGGACGAGCCGAACATCATCGAAGCGATCCGGTTCATTCTGACCCGCGATGGCTGGCAGGTCGATACGCTGTCGGACGGCGCCGAGGCGATGGCGACCATCCGGCGGACGCGGCCGGACGTGCTGATTCTCGACGTGATGCTGCCGGGGCGCAGCGGCTACGAGATATTGCAGGACCTTCGCGCCGATCCCGAATATGCACAGCTGCCTGTCCTGATGCTGACCGCGCGCGGCCAGATGCGCGACCGCGAACAGGCCGAACGTTACGGGGCCAGCCGGTTCATCGCCAAGCCCTTTGCCAATGCCGATATCGTCGCGGCGCTGCGCGCGCTGGTTGGCTCGTGAAACCGGCCCGGCGCCCCCTGTTTCTGGCCCGCAGCAGCTACCGGCGGCGTCGGCTGATCGACGCCGCGCGCCTGTTGCCGGCCTTCGGCGCCTTCCTTCTGATCGTGCCGGTATTCTGGACACCGGGCGCCCACACCATTCAGGACACGGCGCGCGACGGCCTTTACCTGTTCGGCGTCTGGTTTCTGCTGATTGTGCTGGCAGCGCTCATCGCACGCCGCATCGCGGTCAATGCCGAGGTCGAGACGGGCAATACCGCAACGCGCGACCAGAACCGCGACGGAGACTAGACCGTGCCCTTCAACGTTCTGGTTCTGGCCTGTCTTCTTTACGTGATCTTCCTGTTTCTCGTCGCCTTCGCGGTCGAACGCCGCGCCGACGAGGGCCAGGTCGGCTGGCTCCGCTCGCCGCTGATCTACACGCTGTCGCTGTCGATCTACTGCACTGCATGGACGTTTTACGGCGCGGTCGGCTATGCCGCACGCTCCGGACTGGAATTCATGACGATCTATCTGGGCCCGACGCTGGTCTTCGTCGGCTGGTGGTGGGTCCTGCGGAAACTCGTGCGTATCGGCCGGGTCCAGCGCGTCACGTCGATCGCCGATCTGATTTCCTCGCGCTACGGCAAGTCGCCGATCCTGGGCGTGATCGTGACGCTGATGGCCGTGGCTGCCTCGACCCCCTATATCGCGCTGCAACTGCAATCGGTCACCCTGTCCTTCGGGGTCTTTGCCAGCCAGACGCCCGAAGGCTGGGCGCTTCCCAACCGCGACGCCACGGCAATCTGGGTCGCCGGCGGGCTGGCGGTGTTCACGGTGCTTTTCGGCACCCGGAACCTCGATGCCAACGAACGCCATCACGGCGTGGTCACCGCGATCGCGGTCGAGGCGGTGGTCAAGCTTGTCGCGCTTTTAGCGGTTGGGGTTTTCGTGGTCTGGGGGCTTGCCGGCGGCCCGATGGGCGTGATCGACAAGATCGGCGACAGCCAGATTTCCGAATGGCAGATCCGGCCGGGCCGCTGGGCGGGGCTGACCTTTCTGTCCGCCGCGGCCGTTCTGTGCCTGCCACGAATGTTTCAGGTGCTGGTTGTCGAAAACAGCGACGAACGCCACCTTGCGACTGCCAGCTGGGCTTTCCCGCTATACCTCTTGCTGATGAGCCTGTTCGTCGTGCCGATTGCGGTCGTCGGGCTGGAAATCATGCCCTCCGGCGCCAATCCCGACCTCTTCGTGCTGACCGTCCCGCTGGCGGCTGAAAAGGGCGGGCTGGCCATGCTGGCCTTCCTTGGCGGGTTCTCCAGCGCCACCTCGATGGTCATCGTTGCCGCCATCGCGCTGGCGACCATGGTGTCGAACCACATCGTTACACCGCTGTGGTTGACCCTGCGCCATGGCGGCAAACCGGTTTCGGGCGATGTGCGCCGGCTGGTCCTGACCGCGCGGCGCCTGTCCATCGCCGGCGTTCTGGCGCTGGGCTATTCCTATTACCGGCTGACTGGCGGTGGCGCCGCCCTGGCCGCGATCGGACTGATATCCTTTGCCGGCGCTGCGCAGGTCCTGCCGGCGATGATGGGCGGCATCTTCTGGCGCGGCGCCACACGGACCGGCGCGGTGGCGGGGCTCTGCCTTGGTTTCGCGGTCTGGCTCTATACACTGTTCCTGCCCAGCTTCGGCCCCGACGGGGTGATGAGCGCGACACTTCTGGCCGACGGGCCGGGCGGCATTTCGTGGCTGCGCCCGCAGGCGCTATTCGGAACTGCCGGGATGGACCCGCTTCTGCATGCGCTGCTGTGGTCGCTCGCGCTGAACACCGGCGCCTTCTGCATCGGCTCGATCCTCACCTTTCCCGGTCCGGTCGAACGCCTGCAGGCCGCCCAGTTCGTCGAGGTCTACGATCAGGGCGCGGGCTCGGGTGGCTGGGGGCAAAGCGCGGCGGAGGCCGAGGATCTGCTCATCATGGCGCAACGCATCTTGGGTGACGAACCGGCGCAGGCCTTCTTTCAGGCCGAGGCAACGGCGCAGGGCAAGGCCGGCTATCTGCCCGATACCACACCGGAATTCGTTGACCGGCTGGAGCGACGCCTGTCCGGTTCGGTCGGCGCCGCGACCGCCCATGCCATGCTGGCCCAGATTGCCGGCGGCGCCGTGGTTTCGGTCGAGGAACTGATGGCGGTGGCCAATGAAACCGCCCAGATCATGGAGTATTCCGCCCAGCTCGAAGCAAAATCCGAAGAGCTGAGCCGCACCGCCCGCGCGCTGCGCGAGGCCAACGACAAGCTGACCCAGCTTTCGGTGCAGAAAGATGCCTTCCTGAGCCAGATCAGCCATGAATTGCGCACGCCGATGACGTCGATCCGCGCTTTCTCGGAGATCCTGATGGACGATGAACTGCCCGGCGAGATGCAGGTGAAATACGCCGGCATCATCCATGCCGAGGCGATCCGGCTGACCCGGTTGCTCGACGATCTGCTGGAACTGTCGGTCCTGGAAGCCGGGCGGGTCACGCTGAACCGGCAAAGCGCCAACCTGCAGACCCTGATCGACCGCGCGGTCGCCGCTTCGGGCTCCGTTGCACCCGGCCGGTCGCTGACCATCCAGCGCGATCTCCCGAACGAACAGGTCACCGTCGAAACCGATACCGACCGGCTGAGCCAGGTGTTCATCAACCTTGTTTCGAACGCGCGCAAATACTGTGATGCCGAACGGCCAACACTGCGGATCGTCGCGCGGCCGGGCGGCGGCCGCATCACGGTCGATTTCATCGACAATGGCACGGGTATCGCCAAGAAGGACCAGGCGTTGATCTTCGAAAAGTTTTCGCGTCTGAGCGATCAGAACCGGGCCGGCGGCGCCGGGCTTGGCCTGGCCATCTGCCGCGAGATCATGGCCAATCTCGGCGGCACGATAAGCTATCTTCCCGGGCAGGGCGGGGCGGCTTTTCGCGTTGCCTTTCCCCGCCGCTTGCCGCGGCGCGAACCCGCCCGGAACGAACCCGCTGACGCTGAGCGAACCGCCGCATCCTAACCCTTTGTCAACCTTGTCTGCCCTATCCTGCGTGCCGGGACCGGAGGCCGAAGGTGACGGAACAGGCATCGACATTGCGGCGCAAACTGGGTAGCGCGCCACAGCCTGCGGGCGAACAATCCGTTGCGACCCGGGCGCTGCGCATCGCGCTTGCTCGTGCGGCCGACAGGGCGGCAAACCTCCCGCTCGAGGTCAGAACGCTCGATTCGCAGCGCCGTGGCCTGGGCGAAGTGCTGGACAACCTGCCAGAACGCGCAATGAACATCGTTCTGGAAGGCCCGGGCGAAGCGCTGGGCCTTCTGGCCCTGTCTCCCGGCCTCACCTCGGCGTTGATCGAGCAGCAAACCATGGGCCGGGTTTCGCGTACCGAACCGGAACCCCGGCGCCCGACGCGAACCGATGCCGCACTGGTCGCCGATTTCGTCGAAAGCCTATGCCGGGAATTTGAAACCGCCCTTGACGGCGACCCTGCGCTGGGCTGGGCCGGCGGGTTTCACTACGCTTCGTTTCTCGACGATCCGCGGCCGCTGGGCCTGTTGCTCGACGATGCGCTCTACCGGCTTTTCCCGGTCAATGTAGAACTGGGCAACGGCGCACGTCAGGCAACGCTGATCCTCGCGCTGCCGGCCGAAGGGCGTGGCCACTTTGCCACCGCCGTAGGCGCCGAGCCGCCCGATGCCGGCGCCGCCCGCAGCTGGCAGGAAGACATGCGCGACGCGGTTCTTGCCTCCGAGGCGCGGCTTGACGCGGTACTGGCGCGCATGACCATTCCGCTTGACGCGGTTCTGGGGCTGAAACCCGGTGACATGGTGCCTGTCGCCACCTCTGCGCTTGACCGGATCGTTCTGGAAACCGGTGGCCGTCACCTTGCCGAGGGTCGTCTGGGCCAGCACAAGGGCAACCGTGCGCTGCGCCTCACCCGGGCGCCCGAACCACCGGTGGCGGTGATCCGGCGCGACGCGGAGGGTTAGCGGCGCGCGCTCTCAGCCGCGCCGGCCGGCGAATCTCTGCTGCCAGTCTTCGCGCTCCTCGTCGGCGATCTTGGCAAAAAGCACATCCGGCGTGGCAAAGGCGTGCCCCGGTTTCAGAACCGTCAGCGCCTCGGCGACCGAACCGGGCCAGCTGCGGTCGTCGCAACGCATGGCCGCCAGCATCGCTGCCGCTGCATCGGGAATGAAAGGTTCGCTCAGCACCGCGTAAAGCCGGATCAGGTTCAGCCCCAGCCGAACCATGGCCGCCGCGCGCTCGGGGTCTTCCTTGAAGACCGACCAGGGGGCCGCGGACTGCAGGTATTCGTTGCCGGCCGCCCAGATCGCCCGGAGCTCGGCCGCCGCCTTGCGGATCTCCATGGCCTGCATATGGCCTTCGTAGGCGCGCACGCGGGTTTCCAGATCGGCGATCAAGGCCGCCGCCCGTTCGCCCGTCGCCCCGCCCTCGGGCACGGTCTCGCTAAACTTCGACCGGCAGAACTTGGTCACCCGGCTGACGAAATTGCCCAGCACGTCGGCCAGGTCCTTGTTGACGCTGGCCTGAAAGTTTTCCCAGGTGAATTCGCTGTCGGAGTTTTCCGGCGCATGGCTCAGAAGCCACCAGCGCCAGTAATCCGCCGGCAGGATGGACAGCGCCTGATCCATGAACACGCCGCGACCCTGGCTGGTGGAAAACTGCCCGCCATCGTAGTTCAGGTAGTTGAACGACTTGATGTAGTCGACAAGCTTCCACGGCTCGCCCGAACCGATGATCGTCGCGGGGAAGGACAGCGTGTGAAACGGCACGTTGTCCTTGCCCATGAACTGCACATAGCGCACGTCTTCGGCGCCCATGTCGGTGCGCCACCAGCGCTGCCAGGCGGCATCGTCGTGACCCTCGGCATCGGCCCATTCGGCCGTCGCGGCGATGTATTCGATGGGCGCGTCGAACCAGACATAGAAAACCTTGCCTTCCATGCCGGGCCAGGGCGCGTCGCCTTTGCGCACCGGCACGCCCCAGTAAAGATCGCGGGTGATGCCGCGGTCTTGCAGACCGTCACCGTCGTGCAGCCATTTCTTCGCGATCGAGGTGGTCAGCACCGGCCAGTCGGCCTTGCTGTCGATCCAGGCTTCAAGCTTGTCCTTCAGCGCCCGCTGGCGCAGGTAAAGATGCTTGGTCTCGCGCACTTCCAGGTCGGTCGACCCCGATATTGCCGAACGCGGTTCGATCAGGTCGGTCGGGTCAAGCTGTTTGGTGCAGTTTTCGCACTGATCGCCACGCGCCCTGTCGTACCCGCAATTGGGGCAGGTTCCCTCGATATATCGGTCGGGCAGAAAGCGGTTGTCGGCATGGGAAAAGACCTGCTTTTCCGACACCTCGGCAATCAGTCCGTTTTCGGCGAGCTTGCCGGCGAAATGCTGGGTCAGCGAATGATTGCGCGCCGAGGAGGAGCGGCCGAAATGGTCGAAGGACAGCCGGAAACCGCGGGCAAGCTCGGCCTGAACCGCGTGCATTTCGGCGCAGTACTCCTCGACCGGCTTGCCGGCCTTGGCGGCGGCCAGTTCGGCCGGCGTGCCGTGTTCGTCGGTGGCGCAGATGAACATCACTTCATGGCCGCGCATCCGGCAGTAACGGGCGTAAAGATCGGCCGGCAACTGGCTGCCGACGAGATTGCCCAGATGCTTGATCCCGTTGATGTAGGGAATGGCGGAAGTGATCAGAATCCGTGCCATGCGCGCCTCGTGACTGTTCGCGGCCCCGTTTAGCGCGTTCGCGGGCCAAGGGCCAGAACCCCTGTGCGGGCCTGACGGGGTGCATGGCGGGGCTTGCCGGGGCCGTTGAAATCGGCTTTCACTCGGCCCATGTCCGGACCTCGCTACACATCGCTCGTCGCTTCGCTGCCCGCCACGGTGCCCTTTGTGGGGCCTGAAACCCAGGAACGCGCACGCGGCCGTGCCTTTGCCGCCCGCCTTGGTGCCAACGAAAACGTCTTTGGCCCCTCGCCCCGGGCCATTCGGGCTATGTCGGAGGCGGCGGCCGGCGCATGGATGTATGGCGATCCGGAAAACCATGACCTGCGCCAGGCGCTGGCGGCGCATTATGCCATTCCGGCCGAGGCGATCGTGGTGGGCGAGGGGATTGACGGGCTTCTGGGCTATCTGGTGCGCATGCTGGTGGCGCCGGGCGATGCGGTCGTAACCTCCGAAGGGGCCTATCCGACCTTCAACTTTCACGTCGCGGGTTATGGCGGCACGCTGCACAAGGTGCCGTTTGCCGGCGACC
Organism: Paracoccaceae bacterium; assembly: GCA_041397385.1. Classification (GTDB taxonomy): domain Bacteria; phylum Pseudomonadota; class Alphaproteobacteria; order Rhodobacterales; family Rhodobacteraceae; genus Albidovulum. The sequence goes on along the minus strand of JAWKWW010000002.1, from coordinate 419,899 downwards.
ATGAGGACCCCGAGGCGCTCGCCGCCAAGGCGGTCGAAGTGGGCGCGAAGCTTGTCTACTTCGCCAATCCCGACAACCCGATGGGCAGCTGGCACGATGCCGGTACCATCAGTCGGCTGATCGCGGCGATGCCCGCGGGCACACTTCTGGTTCTGGACGAGGCCTATCTGGAGTTTGCCCCGCCGGACAGTGCGCCGCCGCTTGACCCTGATGATCGCCGGGTGATCCGGATGCGCACCTTTTCCAAAGGTTACGGGCTGGCCGGCGCGCGCGTCGGCTATGCCATCGGCCATCCCGACCTGATCGCCACCTTCAACCGTGTCCGGAACCACTTCGGCATGTGCCGGATTTCGCAGTCCGGGGCGCTGGCGGCATTGGCCGACGGCGCCTGGCTGGCCGAAACCGTGGGCAACGTCGCGCGGGCGCGCGAACGGATCGCAACCATCGCTGCGGCCAACGGGCTTCGCGCCCTGCCATCGGCCACCAATTTCGTGACCATCGATTGCGGGCGGGATGGCGATTTCGCCCGCCGGGTCCTGGCCGAGCTTGTCGCGCGCGACATTTTCGTGCGCATGCCCTTCGTGGCGCCGCAGGACCGCTGCATCCGCGTCAGCGCCGGCACGCCCGCCGACCTCGATGCCTTTGCCACCGCCTTGCCACACGCGCTTCAGGCGGCCGGTCGCTGAGCGGGTTCCCGGTCACGAAGTCTTGACTGTCCTTCCCGCGCGGGAAGGGCGCAGAGATGGCGCATCGCAGCAGCCCCGGAGCACCAACGATGCGCCTGAACCAAGCCCTGACCGCCCTCGCCGTCTTTGCCGCGCCCGCCCTGGCGCAGGAGGCCCCGTCGACCGAAGCCTATCGGCAGGCCAACGCGGCCATGCATGGCGGCATGGCCATCGATTACACCGGCAACCCGGATGTGGATTTTGCCCGTGGCATGATCCCCCATCACGAAGGCGCCGTAGCCATGGCGAAGATCGTGCTGCAATACGGCACCGATCCGGAGATTCGCAAACTCGCAGAGAGCATCGTCGCCGCCCAGGAAGGGGAGATTTCCTGGATGCAGGGCTGGCTGGCCAAGAACGGCCAGTAGCGTTCAGGCTTTCCGCGCGATCGCCCGAGCGGCGGCTGCTACGCCGCCACCGCCGTGCGGGATATCCAGCGCCGTCAGGCCCGCCTCGATCGCGCCCAGGGCGCCCAGCACCATGTGGGCGTTGACATGGCCCATGTGGGCGATGCGGAAGAACCCGTGCCACGCCGGATCGCCGGCAGGCGCCATGCCAAGCCCGATGCCCAGCGTCACGCCTGCACGGGTTTCCACCCAGTCGCGCAGCGCGGTACCATTGGGGCTGCCAATGGCGATGGTCGTGACGGCATGACCGCGATGGGCCGGGTCGGCCACATTGAGCGTCATCGGCCCGGCTTCGCCCCAGGCGTCGACAGCGGCCCAGACCGCACTGGCGAGCGCGGCATGCCGCGCCCAGACCGCCTCCAGCCCCTCGTCAGCCAAAATCATCGTCAGCGCCTCGCGCAGGCCGAATAGGTGGTGCGTCGGCGCGGTGCCGCAGAAAAGCTGCGAAAACTGCTCGGGCTTGCTGCGCGGCCGCCAGTCCCAGTAGGGCGTGCGCAGATCGGCCGTGTCGGCCATCTGTCGCGCCCGTTCGCCGAACCAGACAAAGGCCAGCCCCGGAGGCGTCATCAGCCCCTTCTGGCTGGCCGCCAGCAGCACGTCGATACCCCAGGCATCCATCTCGATCGGGTCGCAGCCGAGCGAGGCGATGGCATCGACGACGAAAAGCGCCGGGTGGCCGGCCGCATCGATCGCCGCGCGCAAGGCGGCCAGATCGTTTCGCAGGCTGGTCGCGGTGTCGACATGGGTTACCAGCACCGCCTTGATACTGTGTTGCCGGTCGGCCCGAAGCGCGGCCTCCAGCCGCGCCGGATCGGCCGGCGCCGCCTTGCCGAAATCGATCCGATCGATCGAAACGCCCATCGCCTCGGCGGAGTTTGCCCAGCCGATGCCGAATTGGCCGGTGATCAACGACAGCGCCCTGTCGCCGCGCGAAAAGAGGTTGGCCAGCGCCGCTTCCCAAGCGGCATGCCCGTTGCCGACATAGATCGCCACGCCTTGCACCGTTCGGGCCACGCGCCGCAGGTCGGGCAGGATCGTATCGACGATCCGGTGCAGATCGCCGGCATAGATGTTGGGTGCGGCGCGGTGCATGGCGGCCAGGACCCGGTCCGGCATGACCGAGGGGCCGGGAATGGCAAGATAGGGGCGTCCGTTGGCAAGCGTCATGTCGGGGCTTTCCGTGACTATGCCGCCAAGGCCTATGCCCGCGTCGGGGCAAGGTCAATCGCCCGCGCGCTTGCCCCGGCCCCCGCTTTCGGGCTAGATCGGCCCAACCCGCCCAAGGCCCGAACCGACCCTTGCCGCGCCCCGATCCCGCTTATTCCTCCCGACGTCTGCTTGCCCGCCTTTGGCAGGGCTATCTGCGGCCGCATGCGGCGATGATGGCGGCGGCTTTCGCGCTGATGGTGGTCGAGGGCAGCACGCTGGGGAATCGTAGCGCCATGCTCGAACCGCTTTTCGACCGCGTCTTCACCGACGGGCGCGCCGATGAGATCCCTGTGGGTCGGGCTGGCGATACTGGCGCTGTTCGTGATCCGCGCAACCACATCGGTCGCCACCAAGACGATGATGACCGCAATCGCCCAGAAAAGCTCGACCGCGATGCAGGGCGAGACCTTCTGGTCCATATCCTGACACTCGACGGCCGGTTCTTTCAGTCGAACCCGCCCGGCGCGCTGATGGAACGGGTGCAGGGTGACACGCTGGCGGTTCAGGGCGTCTGGACGGCGCTGATCACCGGTATCGGGCGCGATATCGTGGCGCTTGTCGCGCTGTTTGGCGTGGCCTTCTCCATCGACTGGCGCTGGACTTTCGCCGCGTTGATCGGCGCGCCGCTGCTGATCCTGCCGACGCTCGTCGTGCAGCGCTATATCCGGCGCAAGACCGAACAGATGCGCGCCCAGGCCGGTCAGCGCGCCACCCGGCTGGACGAGATCTTTCACGGTATCGTCCCGATCAAGCTGAACCGGATGGAAACCTATCAGCTGGGCCGCTTTCGCCGGATCGTCGGCGCCATCGTGCGCGCCGAGGTGCGCACCATGCTAGGCCGGTCGGCCATGCCCGCACTGATCGACATCGTCACGGGTATCGGATTTTTCGCGGTGCTGATGCTGGGCGGGCGCGAGATCATCAACGGCACGCGCACGGTCGGCGAATTCATGGCCTTCTTCACGGCCATGGCGCTGACCTTTCAGCCTCTGCGCCGACTGGGCGATCTGTCGGGCATCTGGCAGATCGCCGCCGCAAGCCTCGAACGGATCTACCGGCTGTTCGACACGGCGCCGCAAACCACGCATCCGGCCAACTCGCAGGCCGCCATCCCCGCCGGCCCGCCGGACATCGTGCTGCGCGACGTGGCGTTCGCATACGAGGACATGCCGGTTCTGACCGGGGCGAGCTTTACCGCCGAGGCGGGCAAAACGACCGCGCTGGTCGGCCGTTCGGGCGCTGGCAAGAGCACCGTGTTCAACCTGCTGACCGGGCTGGTGGAACCCGAGGCCGGCCAGATCCTCTTGGGCGGCGTCGATATTGCGGCGCTCGGCCTGGCCGATCTGCGCGCGCAATTTGCCGTGGTCACGCAAGACCCCGCGCTTTTCGACGAGACGCTGCACGAAAACCTGATACTTGGCCGCGAGGATATCGCGCCGGCGGCTTTGCAGGCAGCGATGCGCGCCGCGCAGGTTGACGATATCGTGGAAAACCAGCCGCTGGGGCTCGAAACCCCTGTCGGGCCGCGCGGCTCGGCGCTCTCGGGCGGGCAAAAACAGCGCGTGGCAATCGCCCGGGCGCTGCTGCGCGACGCACCGGTCCTGTTGCTGGACGAGCCGACCAGCGCGCTCGACGCGCGGTCCGAGGCCCAGGTGCAGGCGGCATTGGGCGCGCTGGCACAGGGTCGTACGACACTTGTCATCGCGCACCGGCTTTCGACCATCCGCAGTGCCGACAAGATCGTTGTCATGGATCACGGCCGCGTGGTCGAAGAGGGCCGGCACGACGCCCTGCTGGCCCGGGGCGGTCTTTATGCCGAGCTTTGCGCGCTGCAGTTCGGTGCCGATGACTGACGCGGGTGCGCGGCGCTAGCGCCGCCGGTTGTAGCCCCTGGCCAGCACCTGCGGATCGGCGCCGCAGAAATACCGCGCCAGCGTCCAGAGATTTCGCGCGCCGCGCTGCACCCAGCCCTCGCGCAGATAACGTTCGGCCCCGGTCAAGGCCCGCGCCGGCAAAAGCCGGATGCGTCCGCGAAGCCGCCGCGCCAGCGCCACGTCCTCCATCAACGGCTGGTTCGCATATCCACCCACCGCGTCGTAAAGCGCCCGCGCAACCAACAGGCCCTGATCGCCATAGGGCAGGCCGAACAGCCGGCTTCGCAGATTGGCCCAGCCCGCGACGATGCGCGGCGCCGCCCCGGCGGCGCGGAACGCCAGATGAAAGGCCGCCGCGTCATCACCCCCGTGTGCCAGATGCGCCGCCACAGCCCCCGCCCAACCCGGCGAAAGATGGGTGTCGGCATGCAGGAAGAGCAGCCAGTTCGCTTTCGCCGCAGCCGCCCCGCGCGCCAGTTGCCCGCCGCGCCCCGCCGCGCCGCGGACCCAGACCGCGCCTGCCGCTTCGGCCAGCGCCTCGGTGGCATCGGACGATCCGCCATCGCTGATCACCAGTTCGCGGATCAGCCCCGCCGCCAGCCCTTCGCCGAGCGCCGCCAGGGTTTCCGGAAGATCGGGTGCGGCATTCAGCGTGGGTATGACGACACTAAGGGGCGCGGGCATGGCAAGCTCTGGAGGCGGGCAGTCAACTCCTGTATGACAAATGCGTGCGTCAGGAGGAACCGATGACAGGCGAGCGGGCCGAAAACCGGCAGGTCTTCGAGATTACCGGCGAGGACCGGGTCAGTTTTCTGCAAGGTCTGGTGACGAACGATCTTGCCAAACTGGCGAAGGGGCTCGTCTATGCCGCGCTTCTGTCGCCGCAGGGCAAGTATCTGGCCGATTTCTTTCTGGTCCCGCGCAACGAGGCGCTGCTTCTCGATATCGACCGGGGGCAGGCCGACGCGCTGTTGCAGCGGCTGGCGCTTTACCGGTTGCGGGCGCGCATCGCCATTGCCGACAGCGGGCTGGCGGTGACGCGCGGGCTGGGTACGCCGCCGCCCGGGGCCTTCGCCGACCCGCGCCATCCGGCGCTGGGCTGGCGCGCCTATGGCGCAGAGGCAGGCGGTCCGCCGGAAATCGATTGGAACGCGATCCGGGTTGCGCATTGCATTCCCGAATGCGGGGCCGAACTGATCCCCGGCGAAAGCTACATTCTGGAATGCGGCTTCGAACGCCTGGACGGCGTTGATTTCCGCAAGGGCTGCTACGTCGGTCAGGAAGTGACCGCGCGGATGAAGCACAAGACCGAATTGCGCAAGGGGCTGGCGCGCGTCGCCGTTTCGGGAAAGGCCGAACCGGGCACCGAGGTCACCGCCGACGGCAAGCCCGTCGGTCGGTTGACAACTCGCGCCGGCGACCGCGCCATCGCCTATCTTCGCTTTGACAAGGCCGGTGCCGACATGCGCGCCGGCGAAGCGGCAGCAAGCTGGGAACAGGGTTGAAAGGGGTAGGACCGTGGCACAGACACGCGTTGCATTGATAACCGCCGGCGGCAGCGGGTTGGGTGCCGGGGCAGCGCGCCGGCTGGCGGCAGACGGATATCGCGTTGCCGTCCTGTCGCCCTCCGGCAAGGGCGAGGCGCTGGGCCGCGAACTGGGCGGTTTCGGCGTGACCGGCTCCAACCTCGACCGCACGGATCTGGCGCGGCTGGTAGACGGCGCCATCGAGCGGTGGGGTCGCATCGACGTTCTGGTCAATTCCGCCGGCCACGGGCCGAAAGGCTCGCTTCTGGAGATCGGCGACGACGACTGGCATCTCGGCATGGAATACTACCTGATGAACGTGATCCGGCCGACCCGGCTGGTCACGCCGCACATGCAGGCGAAGGGCGGCGGCGCGATCGTCAACATCTCGACCTTCGCGGCGTTCGAACCCGATCCGCTGTTTCCGACCTCGGCCGTGTTCCGCGCCGGGCTTGCCGCATTCACCAAGCTGTTTGCGGACCGTTATGCGGCAGAAAACATCCGCATGAACAACATCCTGCCGGGCTTCATCGACAGCCTGCCCGAAACCGAAGACCGGCGGGCGCGCATCCCGATGGGCCGCTACGGTACCGTGGATGAGGTCGCATCGCTGATCGGCTGGCTGGCCTCGCCCGAGGGTGGCTACATGACCGGTCAGAACCTGCGGGTCGACGGCGGGCTGACCCGATCGGTCTGAACGCAAGCGACCGCCCGAAAGGGGCGGCCAGCAAACCGCCAGCAACACTCTGGCGCCGGCCTCGTCGTCGACAGAATGCTTTGACGCCTTGGCCTGTAAATCTTGCAGAATAGCCCAAATGGGTCATAGCGAGCGAAAAAAAGGCTGATAGCCCCTTGCAAAAAAGGGGAAACGCATGCAGCCGGACATACTGAACGGAGTGACGACCGACTACTACGACCAGAAGAACCGAAACCTTCTGGATCGCTGGCAACCCATGACAAACTGGCTAAATGCCCGCGCCGACGCTCATCTGGATTCGTATGGAAAATCCACATCCTCACGAATTGCGCGCACGATAGAGGCCCATGATCGCATGGGGCGCCCGTTCTCCGGCGTCAATTTCGCGTCGCAGGATTACCTGGGGTTGGCGTCGCATTCTGCCGTCCTCAGCGCAGCAAACCGTGCTGCTGACACCTATGGCGTGCATTCGGCCGGATCGGCTGCCCTCATGGGGTTGACACACACAACGCTGGAACTTGAACGCCGAATAGCGAACTTCCTGCATACCGCCGATGCGACGGTGTTTCCCACCGGATGGGCGGCCGGGTTTGGAACCATTCGGGCTCTTGTTAAGCCTGGTGACCATATTGTGCTCGATGTTCTGTCACACGCCTGCCTTCAGGAGGCGGCGACCCTATCGACACCCAATGTGCACCGGTTCCCACACCGTTCGGCCGAGGGCGTCGAACGGCGGCTAAAGCGCATTCGAAACAGCGAGCCGGATGCTGGCATTCTGGTTGTCACCGAAACGCTGTTCAGCATGGACAGCGACGTGCCAGACCTGGCTGTGCTACAGGATCTTTGCCGGCACTACGACGCGACACTCTTCGTCGATGCCGCGCATGATTTGGGGGCCATCGGGCCGACCGGCCGCGGGTTTCTCGAAATGCAGCAGATGCTCGGCGGTGTCGATGTTGTCATGGGGTCGTTTTCCAAGACGTTTGCCTCGAACGGTGGCTTCGCCGCTTCAAGCCATCCGGCGTTGAAGCTTGCCCTGCGCTATGGCAGCGGCCCGCTCACCTTTTCCAATGCCTTGTCGCCGGTGCAGGCCGCGACTGTTCTGGCCTGTTTCGACGTGGTCGAGGGATCGGATGGTGCCCAGCGCCGCAAGCGCTTGATGAAGAACGCGACGAGTCTTCGCGCGGCGCTCGCCAGCAACGGATTCGACGTCTTGGGGCAGCCCAGCGCGATAGTTCCAGTCGTCTTGGGTGATAGCGCGCGCTCCCGCCGGATGACGGCAGCGGCACTTGGAGAGGGCGCTATCGTGAACCTCGTGGAATACCCGGCGGTAGCGCGAAACGCGTGCCGCTGGCGCATCCAGTTGATGTCGGAACACAGGCAGGAAGACCTGGACGCATTGGTTCGCGCAGCATCTGTGGCACGCGAAAGGGTGGTCGAACCGTCCAGCTGATCCTGCCCGGCGCAGAGCCTCAGGCGCGTTCGCTGTATTCCATGAATTCGGTGTGGACGATGATGTCTTCGTCCTGACCGATGAAGGGCGGCACCATGATCCGTACGCCGTTGTCGAGGATTGCGGGCTTGTAGCTGTTGGCGGCGGTCTGACCCTTCACCACCGGCTCGGTCTCGACCACCTTGCAGGTGACCTTTTGCGGCAATTGCACGCTCAGCGCCTCGTCGCCGTAATACTCGATGGTGGCGACCATCCCGTCCTGCAGGAAGGGGCGGCGTTCGCCCAGAAGATCGGCCGGCAGTTCGATCTGCTCGAAGGTTTCATTGTCCATGAAGACCAGCATGCCATCGTTTTCGTAAAGGAACTGCTGGTCCTTCTGGTCGAGCCGTACGCGCTCCACCTTGTCTTCCGAACGGAAACGCTCGTTCAGCTTGCGACCGTCGCGGAGGTTCTTCAACTCGACCTGGGCAAAGGCGCCGCCCTTGCCGGGTTTGACGTGGTTGACCTTCACGGCGGCCCAGAGGCCCCCGTCATGCTCCAGCACGTTGCCGGGGCGAATTTCATTGCCGTTGATCTTGGGCATGTGACGAAACCTTGACAAAAGCTTGATTGATTGTTGGCCGGTCCTATATATGGTCGCAATATCGCTGGCAAGGCGACTAGATACGGTACTGAAAAACGCAAGCCATGCGCCCAATGCATGACTGCCATTCCAAAACGGAAATACCGAATCGCGTCGAAGTCGCCATATTCAGCGGCACGTCAGAAAATGCAAGAGCAAGAATAAAGGACGACGAGATGGCGGATTTCGTTGATGGTACGGCCTTCAATCACGAGCAAGGCCAACGCGCGCGCAAACTCTTTGCCGCGGTGGTCTTGGCGGCTTTGGATGATGCCATTGCCGACGACAAGAAATATGGCAATGGCCCCGATCAGATCGCGCGCTGGGCACGGTCGCGCGACGGTCGCGAGGTTCTGTCTTGCGCCGGTATCGACCCCAACGAACGGGTCGTGAAAGGGCTGATGGAATTTGTCGGCAAGGGTGTGCGCACCTCGGTCGCGCTTTCGCGCGAGGAAAGCGAACGCCGCAGCCAGATGGAACAGGAACACGCCGAAGCGGCCTGATCGCTGCAGGCATGCGGTTACGGCGCGCCCTTCGGGGCGCGCTTTTCGTTGCGTGGGCGCATCGGTTCAGACGATCCCGGCTGAGCGGGCACCGGCCAGAAGATCGGCCGCCACGACATTGGCCAGCCCGGTACCGGGCGGCACCAGATCGGGCACCTGCACCACGTACATGCCGGCGTCATGCGCCGCACGCGTGCCGGCATCGCTGTCCTCGAAGGCAAGGCAGCGCGCGGGGTCGACGCCCAGACGCCGTGCGGCCAGCAGAAAGGCATCCGGCGCCGGTTTGGCCCGCGTGACGCAGTCGCGGGTAACCACCGTGGCGAAGTAGGACGAAAGCCCCGAACGCTCCAGCTTTGCATGGGCGCGAAAACGCACCGACGACGTGGCAATGGCAAGCGGCAGCTTGCGGCCCCACAGTTGGGCCAGAAGCTCGGCAACGCCGGCTTTCAGTGCGATGCCGCGCGCCTCTTCGGCCGACATCTCGGCAAACAGCGTGGCCTCCATCGCCGGAACGTCGAGCCCGGGAAGCGCCGCGGCCAGGCGTTGGCGGCTCTGTTCGTGATCGATGCCCACAAGGCTGTGGATCAGCCCCGGCGCCGGCGGATGACCCATGCGCACCAGCACGCGTTCCAACCCGGCGCCCCACATCGCTTCGGTATCCAGAAGCGTTCCGTCCAGATCGAAGATCACAGCGTCAAACGGCATGGATGGCCCCAAGATAGCGCTAACGTCCCGGCTCTAGCATTGCCTCGGGGTCAGGGCAACGGGGCAGGGCGGGTCAGCCCCGCGTCGCGATCCGGCGTTTTTGAAAGCCGGTCTTGCTTTGCGCGAACCCGGCCTTTTCATAGAACGCCAGCGTACCCGCATCCGACATGCCGGTCAGCAGCATCAGCTTGTAACAACCTTCCGACCAGGCGGCATCGGTCGCGGCATCGAGAAGCTGCCGGCCAATGCCACGACGACGGTAGTCGCCATGCGTCACGACGTTTTCAACCAAACCATAGGGTTGCCCGCCACGTGTCAGATTCGGGATCACGACCAGCACGCAGGACCCGACAAGCGTTGCATCGGCTTGGGCCAGAAAGATCGCGCTGCCCGGATAGCGCAGGAAGCGGTTGAGGATGCCCGTTGCGACCTCCGGTGAAGGCGGCGCGTCATCCGGTGTCAGGTGCTGGTAAAGCGCCAAGAGCCCCGGCAGATCGGCCGGGGCGGCATGGCGAATGCTAAGCCTTTCGTCGTTCATCGGCCGAACCTGCCGCGACGCCGCGTCGGGCGCAAGCCGCGAAGCCGGGTCAAAGCGCGATGCGGAACCGGGCAAACCCATCCGGCCCGTCGCCGGCCGGTTCGATCGCCACGCCCTTCACATCGCCCAGATACGCCGCCGCATTCGGCCCGGTATCGAACAGTACCGACGTGCCGGTCATCGGCGCGAAGGACCAGTTGGCATCGGCCGATGGGTTGATCGTACCCTCCTCGACGATGTAGCGCACGATGATGTCGCGGTTCGTGTCCGGCCCTTCGAAGATGATCGTGTCGCCCATCGCGCCGGGGAAACTGCCGCCGCCCGAGGCGCGGTAGTTGTTGGTCGCCACCACGAACTCCGCCGCCGGATCGACCGGCTGGCCGTTGAAGGTCAGATTGACGATGCGGCTGGCATCGGGGTTCAACGGCTCGCCCTTGGGTCCGAACTTTGACGGCTGGCTGAGGTCGATCTGATAGCTGACGCCGTCGATCACGTCGAAATTGTACGACGGAAATTCCGGGTTCAGAAGCACCTGATCCGTACCGCCCGGCGTGATCTGGTTGAACATCCCGGCCGAGCGTTCCAGCCAGTCCTTCACCTGCGCTCCACTGATCTTCACCGCCCGGATCGTGTTGGGGTAAAGGTACAGGTCGGCCACGTTCTTGATCGCCACGTCGCCCACCGGCACGTCGGTATAGTATTCCGGCCCGCCCCTGCCGCCGGCCTTGAAGGGTGCGGCGGCCGAAAGAATCGGCAGGCCCTCATACTCGGTCCCCTTCATCATTTCGGCGATGTACCAGGCCTGCGCGATCGACACGATCTGAACCGAAGGATCGTCGGCCACCAGCGCGAAATAGCTGTGCAGGGGCGTCGCCGTCTTGCCGACGGCGCGGCGCACATAGGCCAGCGTTTGGTCATGTTCCTTCTGGACCGAGGCAAGCACAGCCGGCACGCTTTCGACCAGTGCGGTGATTGACCGGTCCTCGTTACGCTTGGAAATCGGCCGCGCCTCGGTCGTTGCCGACAGAACCCGCCACGCATTGCCGTCGCGTTCCAGCATCAGGTCGATCACCCCCAGATGCGAACCCCAGAACCCGCCCATGACCGCGGGCTTGCCGCTGACCGTACCGGCCGCCAGATCGACCTCGGCCGTACCTTCATAAGCGGGCGAGGGGAAGACCAGATGGCTGTGTCCGGTCATCAGCGCGTCGATGCCCGCGACCCGGGCGAGCGGCACACTGGCGTTTTCCATCCCCTCGCTGTGTTCCGCCGCGCCGATACCCGAATGGCTGAGCGCGATGATGATGTCGGCACCCGCTTCCTTCATCTCCGGCACCCAGGCCTCGGCGGCCTGAACGATGTCGCGAACCGTCACATTGCCTTCCAGGTGGCGGCGGTCCCATTGCATGATCTGTGGCGGCACGAAGCCGATCAGCCCGATCCGGATCGGATGGCTTTCGCCGGCGCCATCGGTCAGGTCGCGGTCAAGGATCACGTAGGGTTTGACAAAGGTCTTGTCGTCGCGCGGGCTGGCCCCGGCCTCACGCGCGAGATTGGCGCAGACAATCGGGAAACCGGCACCGGCCAATGACTTTTCCAGAAAGCTCAGGCCATAGTTGAATTCATGATTGCCTAGTGTCGAGGCGGCGAAATCCAGCGTGTTCATCGCCTGGATGACCGGATGCATGTCGCCATCCTTCATGCCGCGTTCATAGGCGATGTAGTCACCCATCGGATTGCCCTGAAGGAAATCGCCATTGTCGAGCAGCATCGAATTGGTCGCCTCGGCGCGGATCTCGCCGACAATGGCGGCGGTGCGTGCCAGCCCGACGGTATCGACGGGTTTGTCGGAATAGTAATCGTAAGGGAAAACGTGGACATGCAGGTCCGTCGTTTCCATCAGGCGCAAATGCGCCTGTCCGGCAGCCGCGCGGGCAGAAAAGGGATGCAAGGCGATCAAGGATGCTCCTGCGGCGGTCGAGGCAAGAAAACCCCTGCGGGACAAATGGCGTACTGTTGCGTTGCTCATGGCTCGGTTCCCCCTGTTTGAGCGGTCGCGGGAACCCTGGCACCGGGCCATGGCGTTCTCGTGACAGTATGGGCCCGGTAAACAGCGTGCCAGACTTTGCGCGTCGGGGCAAAGAAAGAAAACTCACCCATAGGTTGTATTTGCAACACCTTGCCCGACCCGGGCTTGGCAGTGGCGGCGCGGAACGCTTTAACGGGGGCAGGCAGGAGACAGGCGCGATGAGGCTGGCAGAAACGGTAACCTTCGGCGGCTCGGCGCTGGAGCGGGCGGCGGAACGGCGCGGCGACGAGCGCGCGCAGAAAGCGATGTGGGCCGATCCTTCGGCCCGCGTTTTGCTTGTCTGGCGCGGCAAGTTGCCGGTTCTCGGCGAGACAGGCGAGCGGCTGATCTGGCTTGCCACCGACGACCCTCTGGTTGCACAGGCGTCCGAACGCATCTTTCTGGGGCTTGACGATGGCGCGCCGCGCTTTGCCACGACGCTGTCGGGGTGGGAGCCGGAGGGGTTTGACGCCGAGGTCGCCAAGGCCTTTTTCGACCCCAATGTCTATCCCCATCCCGGCCTGCCCGAAGGCAACCGGTTTGCCGAACTGCGTGGCGTCATGACCGCCCTGTCACCGCGCGATGCGGAACTGGCGGTGACCGCCAAGGCGCTGTTCAACTGGCATGCCACGCACCGGTTCTGCGCGCGCTGCGGGGCCGAAAGCGCGATGGCAATGGCCGGCTGGCAGCGTGGCTGCCCCGACTGCGGCGGCCAGCATTTTCCGCGCACCGATCCGGTCGTGATCATGTTGATCACCCATGGCAACGCGGTTCTGGTCGGCCGGTCGCAGGGCTGGCCCGAAGGCATGTATTCTTTGCTGGCGGGGTTCGTCGAGCCGGGCGAAACGCTGGAAGCGGCGGTGCGCCGCGAAGTGGCCGAGGAAACCGGCATTCTCGTCGGCGCGGTGGACTATCTGGCCAGCCAGCCCTGGCCCTTTCCCAATTCGCTGATGTTCGGCTGCCAGGGCGAGGCGCTGACGACCGACATCACCATCGACCCCGCGGAAATCGAGGATGCAAGATGGGTCGAGCGGGAAGAGATGGTGCGGGTATTTGCTGGCGAGCACCCCGAATTGCGCCGCCCGCGCAATGGCGCGATCGCACATTTTTTGATGCTCAACTGGCTTGCCGACCGGCTGGATTGACGGCAAGACTTCAGCCGGGACAGGGACGGAACCATGATCTACACCGCACGCGAGGATATCGAGGCGCCGATTGATTTCGTCTTTGCGCAGCTGACGGATTTCCCGGCGATGGAGCGTCTGGCGCTGCGTCGCGGGATCGAGGTGACGCGCGCCGACACCGCCGGTGCCAGTGGATTGCGCTGGTTCGCGCGCTTTCCGTTTCGCGGCAAGACGCGCGACGCGACGATCGAGGTTGTCAGCCAGGATCAGCCAAGCCACTTGGCCGTGCACGGTCAGTCGCCATCCTACAAGGTGGACGGACAGTTCGACCTTCTGCAACTGTCGCCGCGCCGGACGCGGCTGCAGCTGTCCATCGACATTCGCGCGCGAACAGTGGCGGCGCGGCTGATGATCCAGTCGATGAAGCTGGCGCGCGGCAAGATCGCGCGGCGGCTGGCCGGGCGGCTGCACGATTACGCGCTGGAGATCGAGGGCCGCTACCGCAACCGCGACGCCTGACCTCCTCAGCGCCGTTGCAGCGCGGCGGGTAGACACCCAGAATCGAGACGTCGGTGGTGAAATAGCGCAGCTCTTCCATCGCCAGCTGTACGTTTCGGTCGTCGGGATGGCCTTCGATATCAGCGTAGAACTCGGTCGCGGTAAAGCTGCCGCCGACCATGTAGCTTTCCAGCTTTGTCATGTTGACGCCATTGGTGGCAAAGCCGCCCATGGCCTTGTAAAGCGCGGCCGGAATGTTGCGCACCCGGAAGGTGAAGGTGGTCATCATCGGCCCGTCGCCGCGCCGCGCCGTGTCGATGTCGCGCGACATGATCAGAAACCGGGTGGTGTTGTTCGACTGGTCCTCGATCTGGCGGGCCAGCACGTCGAGCCCGTAGATTTCGCCGGCCAGTTCCGAGGCCAACGCCGCCAGTGCGGGATCGCCCGTTTCCGCCACCAGATGGGCCGATCCGGCGGTATCGGCGCCGGTCACCGGAGCGATCCCGTGTTCGCGCAAAAAGTCGCGGCACTGGCCCAGAAGCACCGTGTGGCTCATCGCGCTGCGTACCGCCGACAGCGGCGTTCCCTTGACCGCCAGCAGGTTGATATGCACCCGCACGAAGGCCTCGTCGATGATGTGCAGGCCGGAATTGGGCAACAGCGTGTGGATGTCGGCCACCCGTCCGTAGGTCGAATTCTCGACCGGCAGCATGGCAAGCTCGGCGTCACCACAGCGCACAAGTTCGATGGCATCCTCGAAGGTCCGGCAGGGCACCGCCTCCATTCCCGGGCGCGCCTCGCGGCAGGCCTGGTGCGAATAGGCCCCGGGCTCCCCCTGGAAGGCAATCTTTGCGGTCATTCGGGGCCTCCCGTGGCAATCGGTTCGAAAAAGGGCAATCGGTCGCGCTAACTATACCTTGAAACCGGGCAGGGGAAGCGGATAGATAGCCCGGACTTCGCTTGAATTGGGACGCGACATGTTCGACACGATGACCTTCACGAAGATTTTGGGCGCTCTTTGCGGTGCGCTGTTGATCTTCCTTCTGGGCAACTGGGCGGCCGGGTCGCTCTATTCCACGGAAACCGGCGGACATGGCGACCATGCCGAACAGGCCTATGTGATCGACACCGGCGCCGCCGAGGGTGGCGAGACAACGGCCGAGGAAGGCCCGCCCTTCGCCGAGCTTCTGGCCGCGGCCGATCCGGCTGCGGGCGAAAAGGTCTTTGGCAAGTGCAAGGCCTGCCACAAAGTCGACGGTTCGAACGGCACCGGCCCGCATCTTGACGGCGTCGTGGGCCGCGGCATCGGCGCGGTCGATGGCTTTGGCTATTCCGGTACGCTGGCGGGCATGGCGGGACAGTCCTGGGATCCCGAAACGCTCAGCCACTTCCTGGAAAACCCCAAGGGCTTCGCGCCGGGCACCAAGATGTCCTTCGCCGGCCTGCCCAAGGCGCAGGACCGTGCCAACATCGTGGCCTATCTCTCGTCGCTGAACTGAGTGTTTGGCCATCAGGCCTTGCGGCGCCGCCCTGCCCGGGCGGCGCCTTTCGTTGCGCGGGGTGCCTTTGCCGCCGCATTCGGGGCCGATCACGCAAACATAACAGATAAGCAACTTGTAGGACGGCCCCGGCGCCCGTTAGCATGGCGTCAATGCCGCAGGTCCGGCCTACGGGCCGGGCCGGTTTGAGGATGACGAGGAGATCGCGATGAACAGCCCCCTGCGCGCCGGTGGCGCAGGCCGTGGCGCAGATTGCGCGGCCTTGCCAGCGTCTCGTTGCTGGCCGCCGCGCGCGTTGCCGGTTCGGCCGCTACCGCGCAGGATGTGATCACCGCGCATGGAATCTCGACCTTCGGTGAACTGAAATACCCCGCCGATTTCGACCATCTGGATTATGTGAACCCCGATGCGCCGAAGGGCGGCGAAATTTCGGAATGGGCCTTTGGCGGCTTCGATTCCATGAACCCCTATTCGGTTCAGGGCCGCGCCGGGGGGCTTTCATCGGTCATGTATGAATCGCTGCTGACCGGCGTTTCCGACGAGATTGGCGCCAGCTACTGTCTGGTGTGCGAAACCATGGAATACCCCGAGGATCGCAGCTGGGTGATCTTCAACATCCGGCCCGAAGCGCGGTTTCCGATGGCTCACCGCTGACTGCCGAAGACGTGGTATTTTCCTACGAGGTGTTCCTGAACAAGGGGTTGACCGACTTTCGCACCGTACTGAGCCAGCAGGTCGAAAGCGCCGAGGTGCTGGATACCTACAAGGTGAAATACACCTTCAAGCCGGGCTTTCCGACGCGCGACCTGCCGGAAACGGTTGGCGGCCTGCCGATCCTTTCGAAGAAGCACTACACCGAAAACAACCGCGACCTCGAAGTGTCGAGCCTGGAACCGTTCCTGGGGTCCGGCCCCTACCTTCTGGATGACATGAAGGTCGGCGAACGGCTGGTCTATCGGCGCAACCCCGACTACTGGGGCAAGGATCGCCGATCAAGCGCGGAACAGAGAATTTCGACACGATCCGGATCGAATATTTCGCCGATTACAACGCCGCTTTCGAAGGCTTCAAGGCCGGCGCCTATACGTTCCGCAACGAAGCCTCTTCGCTGAGCTGGGCGACCGGATACGATTTCCCGGCGGTGCAGAACGGCCAGGTCATCAAGGCCGAACTGCCGGACGGGTCAAGGCGTCGGGGCAGGCCTTCCTGTTCAACCTTCGGCGCGAAAAGTTCCAGGACCCGCGCGTGCGCGAGGCCATCGGGCTGATGTTCAACTTCGAATGGTCGAATGAAACGCTGTTTTACGGCATCTATTCGCGCATCGATTCCGTCTGGGAAAACAGCTGGCTGGAAGCCACCGGAACGCCCGGCCCCGAAGAGGTGGCAATCCTGAAGCCGCTGGTCGACGAGGGGCTGTTGCCCGCCGCGATCCTGACCGATGAGCCCGTCGGCGCCTCGGTTTCCTCCGGCCGCCAGCTTGACCGCGCCAACCTGCGCAAGGCCAGCGCGCTTCTGGACGAAGCCGGCTGGGCCGTGGGCAGCGACGGCATGCGCCGCAACGCCAAGGGCGAAACCCTGCGCGTCGAGTTTCTGAATGACAGCCAGACCTTCGACCGGGTCATCAACCCCTATGTCGAAAACCTGCGCAAGCTGGGTGTCGACGCGCTGATGACCCGGGTCGACAACGCCCAGATGGAAAGCCGCACGCGCCCACCGAGCTATGATTTCGATATCGTCGTCGGCAATGCACGCTCCAGCTACATTTCCGGCGCGGAACTCAAACAATTCTATGGCTCCGAAACCGCCGATGTCTCCGCGTTCAACCAGATGGGGCTGAAAAGCCCCGCCGTCGACAGGCTGATCGATGTCGTGCTGGCGGCCGACACCAACGACGCGCTGACCGTCGCGACCAGGGCCATGGACCGTGTCCTGCGCGCCGAACGTTTCTGGGTGCCGCAATGGTACAAGGCGGCCCATACGGTCGCGTATTACGACATGTACGAACACCCCGCCGAACTGCCGCCCTATGCGCTGGGCGAACTGGACATCTGGTGGTTCAACGCTGACAAGGCCGAGGCGTTGAAAGCCGCGGGCGTGCTGAACTAGGGCCGGTCACGCCATGGGCGCTTACATCCTGCGACGGCTTGCGCTGGTCATCCCGACGCTGATCGGCATCATGCTAGTCAACTTCACGCTGACACAATTCGTGCCGGGCGGTCCGATCGAACAGGTTCTGGCGCGGCTCGAGGGCGATGGCGACGTGTTTCGCAACATCGCCGGCGGCGGCGAAGGTGGCGGCGGGCTGGAAGAGGCGGCGGGCGACGAACGCTATCTCGGCTCTCGCGGGCTGCCGCCGGAGTTTCTGGACCAGCTTGAACTGGAAATGGGTTTCGCCCGCATCGTCTGTGAACCCGGTTTTCAGGGCGAACCCGACCTGAAGAACGACGCCTGCAAGAAGGAAAACATTCCCGCCGCGCAGCGGTTCCTGTTGATGATGGGCCGGTATCTGCGTTTCGACTTTGGTGAAAGCTACTTTCGTTCTATCGGGGTCTTTGAACTGGTCGCCGAAAAGCTGCCGGTCTCGATCTCGCTCGGCCTCTGGTCGACGCTGATCGCCTATCTTGTCTCGATCCCGCTGGGTATCCGCAAGGCGGTACGCGATGGAACCGGGTTTGACAGCTGGACATCCGGCGTGATCATCGTCGCCTATGCGATCCCCGGTTTCCTGTTCGCCATCCTGCTTCTGGTGCTGTTCGCCGGCGGCTCCTACTGGAAGATCTTTCCGCTGCGCGGCCTGACCTCCGACAATTTCGGCCAGATGAGCCTTGGCGAGCAGATCGTCGACTATTTCTGGCATATCGCACTGCCGGTCATCGCCTCGACCATATCGGCCTTCGCCACGCTGACGCTCTTGACCAAGAACAGCTTTCTCGACGAGATCCGCAAACACTATGTGATGACCGCCCGCGCCAAGGGGCTGAGCGAGGGCCGCGTGCTTTACGGCCATGTCTTTCGCAACGCCATGCTGATCGTCATCGCAGGCTTTCCCGCGGTCTTCGTCAGCGTTTTCTTCGGCGGCAGCCTGATCATCGAGACGATCTTCTCGCTCGACGGAATCGGCCGGCTCGGGTTCGAGGCGGCCGTGGCGCGTGACTATCCGGTGATCTTCGGCACGCTCTTCGTCTTCGGTCTTCTGGGCCTCGTCGTCGGCATCCTGTCGGACCTGATGTATGTCTGGATCGACCCGCGCATCGACTTCGAAAGGCGGGGGTAGCTATGGCCCTTTCGCCCCTGAACCGTCGCCGCCTGCGCAATTTTCACGCCAACCGCCGCGCCGTCTGGTCGCTGTGGATCTTCGTGGTGCTGTTCGGCCTGTCGCTTTGTGCCGAACTGATCGCCAATGACCGGCCGCTTCTGGTGCGCTTTCAGGGCGAATACTACACGCCCTTCCTGACCTTCTACCCCGAAACCGCCTTTGGCGGCGATTTCCAGACTGAAGCGGTTTACCGCGACGCCGAGGTGCAGTGCCTGATCGTGTCGGGCGGGCGGCAGGAATGCTGGGACGACCCCGATACCGTTCTGGCCGAGGCGCGTGGCGGAACCGTCGCCGGTGAGCCTGTCGAAAAGGGCTGGATCCTCTGGCCGCTGATCCCCTACCGCTACAACACCATCGTCGACAAACCCGGCGCTGCACCGGCGGCACCCGATGCGATGAACTGGCTCGGCACCGATGACACCTCGCGCGATGTGCTGGCCCGTGTCATCTACGGTTTTCGCCTGTCGGTTGCCTTCGCGCTGATCGTGACCCTGCTGACGTCGGTCATCGGGGTCGCCGCGGGCGCCATTCAGGGCTATTTCGGTGGGTTGGTCGACCTGGTCTTTCAGCGCATCCTTGAAATCTGGGGCTCCACCCCGTCGCTCTATGTCATCATCATTGTCGCCGCGATCTGGCAGATGAGCTTCTGGCTGCTGGTCTTCCTGATGACGCTGTTCGGCTGGACGGCGCTGGTCGGCGTGGTGCGTGCGGAATTTCTGCGCGCGCGCAATTTCGAATATGTCCGCGCCGCCCGCGCACTGGGCGTCAGCGACCGGGTGATCATGTTTCGCCACGTGCTGCCGAACGCCATGGTCGCCTCGCTGACCTTTCTGCCCTTCATCATCACCGGCACGATCGGCGGGCTGGCGGCGCTGGATTTTCTGGGCTTCGGCCTGCCTTCCTCGGCGCCGTCGCTGGGCGAACTGACCCTTCAGGCCAAGCAGAACCTGCAGGCGCCCTGGCTCGGCTTCACCGCCTTCTTCGCCTTTTCGCTGATGCTGAGCCTTCTGGTCTTCATCTTCGAGGGCGTACGCGACGCCTTCGATCCGCGAAAGACCTTTGAATGAGTGCCGTCCTGTCGATCCGGGACCTGACGGTCCGCTTTACGCAGGATGGTCGCACCATCGACGCGGTGCGCAACGTTTCGCTGGACATCGGGCGCGGCGAAACCGTGGCGCTGGTCGGCGAAAGCGGCTCGGGAAAAAGCGTGACCGCGCTTTCGACCGTCGCGCTTCTGCCCGACAGCGCCAGCGTCACCGGCTCGGTCACCTATGAGGGGCAGGAAATGGTGGGCGCCTCGCCCGCGCTTCTGCGCAAGGTGCGCGGCAATGACATCAGCTTCATCTTTCAGGAGCCGATGACATCGCTCAATCCGCTGCACACGATCGAACGCCAGATCGCCGAAAGCCTGGCGCTGCACCAGGGGCTGACGGGCGAGGCGGCGCGCGCGCGCATTCTGGAACTTCTCGACAAGGTCGGTATCCGCGATGCCGAAGCGCGGCTGGGCGCCTATCCGCACCAGTTGTCGGGCGGGCAGCGGCAACGCGTGATGATCGCCATGGCGCTGGCGAACGGCCCCGAACTGCTGGTGGCCGACGAGCCGACGACCGCGCTCGACGTGACCATCCAGGCCCAGATCCTCGAACTTCTGGCCGAACTGAAGCGCAGCGAGGCGATGAGCCTTCTGTTCATCACCCACGATCTGGGCGTCGTGCGCCGCATCGCCGACCGTGTCTGCGTGATGAAAGATGGCGAGATCGTCGAACAGGGGCCGGTCGAGGACATCTTCGCCGATCCGCGCCACCCCTACACGCAGAAACTTCTGGCCGCCGAACCAAGCGGCCTTCCCGACCCGGTGCCGGCGGAGGCCCCCGAATTGGTGCGCACCGAAAACCTGCGCGTCTGGTTCCCGATACAGCGCGGCTTCCTGCGCCGGACGGTTGGCTATGTGAAAGCGGTCAACGACGCCTCGATCGCGGTGCGCGCCGGCGAAACGCTGGGCATAGTCGGCGAAAGCGGGTCGGGCAAGACGACGCTGGCGCTTGCGATCATGCGGTTGATCGAGGCGAAGGGGCCGGTGCTGTTTCTGGGGCGCGACATCCAGAACTGGCGCTCGCGGCAATTGCGCGGGCTGCGCCGCGACATGCAGATCGTCTTTCAGGACCCGTTCGGAAGCCTCAGCCCGCGCATGACCGCCGAACAGATCATTGCCGAAGGGCTGGGCGTGCACGGCACGGAACCCGGGCGCGACCCGCGCGAGATGGTCGCGGCGATCATGGAGGAGGTGGGCCTGGACCCCGCCACGATGGGCCGCTACCCGCACGAGTTTTCCGGCGGTCAGCGCCAGCGCATCGCGATCTCTCGCGCAATGATCCTGCGGCCAAAGCTGGTGGTGCTGGACGAACCGACAAGCGCGCTGGACATGACCGTTCAGGTGCAGATTGTCGCGCTGCTGCGCGAATTGCAGCGCCGATACGGGTTGGGCTACCTGTTCATCAGCCACGACCTGCGCGTGGTCCGCGCCATGGCGCACAAGGTGATCGTGATGAAAGAGGGCGACATCGTCGAGGCGGGCGAAGGCAGCACGGTTTTTGACGCGCCGCAGACCGCCTACACGCGCGAACTTCTGGCGGCGGCGTTCTGGCAAGGCGCCGGCGGACCGGCGGCGTGAGGGCCTTTCTGATCCACCAGAACTATCCGGGCCAGTTTCATCACCTTGGCCCGGCGCTTCAGGCCCGGGGCCATCAGGTTCTGGCAATGGGCGACGTGCTGCGCAAGCGGCCGGTCAATGTGCCTGCGGTCTACTACAAGACACCCGAGGAGGGGCGCGAAACGACGGTTTCCAGCCGCTATGCCATGGCATCGGAACGCGGGCTGGCCGCGATGCGCGCCGCGGCCGCGCTGCGTGACCGGCACGACTACCACCCCGATGTCATCCTTGGCCATCACGGCTGGGGCGAAACGCTGTTTCTGCGCGAGGTCTGGCCCCGTGCGCGTCTGCTGGTCTATGGCGAATTCTGTTATCGCACCGAAGGTTTCGACGTGGGCTTCGACCCCGAGTTTGCCGCGCTCGATCTTGACCGGCGGGCGCGGGTTGTGGCGCGCGGCGCGCATCTGGTGCATTCGGCCGCCATAGCCGATGCGGTTGTAGTCCCCACGCGGTTTCAGGCGTCGAGCTTTCCGCCGGCGCTGCAACCGCGCATCACCGTGCAGCACGATGGCATCGATACCGCCCGGCTTTGCCCCGACCCCAACGCCCGTTTTACCTTGCCCAATGGCCGCACCCTGCGACCGGGCGACGAGGTGCTGAGTTTCGTGTCGCGCCAGTTGGAACCCTATCGCGGGTTTCACAGCCTGATGCGCGCGCTGCCGGCGATCCTGCGTGCCCGGCCGAATGCGCAGGTGGTGATGGTCGGCGGCGATCAGCGCGGCTATGGCCCGGTTCCCGATGGCCAAAGCTGGAAGGAACGGCTGTTGGCCGAGCTCGGCGACCGCATCGACCTCGGGCGTGTGCATTTCACCGGCAAGATCGCCTATCCCGATTTTGTCGCGCTGATGCAGGTGACACGCGCGCATGTCTACCTGACCTATCCCTTCGTTCTGTCCTGGTCGATGCTGGAGGCGATGAGCGCGGGCGCGCTGGTCATCGGCTCGCGTACCGCCCCGGTCGAAGAGGTGATCGCGGACGGAAGAAACGGTCGGCTGGTCGATTTCTTCGATACCGCCGCGCTGGCCGAAACTGTCATCCGTTCGCTGGGCGATCCGGACGCCGATGCCCCGCTTCGGCTGGCGGCGCGTGCACATGTCAAGGCGCATTATGCGCTGGACAGCGCCTTGCCGCGGCTGGTCGATTTCGTGGAAAGCGCCGGCACCTGACGGCGCGGCTCGGCACGGTCAGATCGCGGCGCTGTGCTGTGCCTTGCTCTGGTCATAGGCGTCAAAGGCGCGCGCCACCATGCGGGTCAGGGGCCGAGCCGGTTCGGGGATGATCAGCGCCTCGCCGTCGAGCGTCAGCATACCGTCGAATTCGTCGGCCGCCTTGCGGAACATGCCGGCCAATACCCCGGGATCGGCGCCGAACTCGCGCACCAGTTCTGCGGTCTCGACCCGGAAATCGCACATCAATGCCTCGATGATGCGGGCGCGCAGCCGGTCCTCGCCGGCAAAGACATGGCCGCGATGGGTGGAAAACCGGCCTTCGCGGATTGCCTTGGTATGGGCTCCGGTGGCGCTGGCGTTCTGCGCGTATCCTTGCGGAAAGCGCGAGATGGACGAGGCGCCCAGACCCACCAGAACCTCGGCGGTGTCATCGGTATAGCCCTGAAAGTTCCGCCGCAGCCGGCCGGCCTTCTGCGCCACCGAAAGCCCGTCTTCCGGCCGCGCGAAATGGTCGATTCCGATCTCGTCATAACCGTCCCAGGCAAAAAGCCTGCGCGCGGTTTCGAAAAGCTCCAGCCGTTCCTGCGGCGTCGGCATCGCATCGGACGGGATCATCGTCTGCCGCCGCGCCATCCATGGCACATGGGCATATCCATAAAGCGCGACCCGGTCCGGCGACAGCGACAGAAGCTTCTGCACCGAATCGGAGATGCGTTCGTTGGTCTGGTGCGGCAGGCCGTAAAGGATATCGGCATTGAGGCTCTTGACGCCGCGCGCGCGAATGCCTTCAACGGCGGCGCAGGTGATTTCGTAGCTCTGGTCGCGCCCGATGGTCTTCTGGATTTGCGGGTCGAAATCCTGCACCCCGATCGAGGCGCGGTTCATGCCCGATGCGGCCAACGCGTCCAGTCTGGCGTCGTCGATTTCGTTGGGATCGATCTCGACCGAAAACTCGGCATCGCGGCCAAGCGGCACCACGTCGAAAATCGCGGCCGCGAGGTCGCGCATCATGTCGGGCGGCATCAGGGTGGGCGTCCCACCGCCCCAGTGAAGCCGCGACAACCGGATGCCGGGGGCAAGGTGGGTGCGCAGCAGGGCGATTTCGGCGCGCAGCATCTCGGCATAGGCCCGGACCGGCGCGTCGCTGCTTGTCCCCTGCGTCCGGCAGGCGCAGAACCAGCACAGCCGCCGGCAGAACGGTACATGCAGGTAAAGTGAAATCTCTGACCCTGCCGGGATGGCGCGAAGCCAGTCGGCGAACAGGCCCGGTGTCACGGACGCGCTGAAATGCGGTGCGGTGGGGTAGCTGGTGTACCGGGGCACGCGCGCGTCAAAAAGCCCGAGCCGCATGAGTTGCGATTCAGCGGTCATTCACCTAGCTTTAAGAACAGATCACGTGCGCGACATTGACCTAGATCAACAAAGGCGGCCCCGGTGCTACAGCAGTATTCACAGGTCACACTGGATTGTGGCGATTGCCCGATACGGCATCGCGCGGTCTGCGCGCGCTGCGAGACCGACGAACTGGCCGCGCTTGACGCGATCAAGTTCTACCGCAGCTTCGAGGCCGGCCAGACCGTGGCATGGTCCGGCGACAAGATGGATTTCGTCGCCTCGGTCGTCTCGGGCATCGCCACGCTGACCCAGACCATGGAAGACGGTCGTCGCCAGATGGTTGGCCTTTTGCTGCCTTCGGATTTCGTCGGCCGCCCCGGGCGCGAATACGCCGCCTATGACGTGACCGCGACCACCGATCTGGTGATGTGCTGCTTTCGCAAGAAACCCTTTGAGGATCTGATGGCGCGCACCCCGCATATCGGGCAGCGGCTGTTGGAAATGACGCTCGACGAACTGGACGCCGCGCGCGAATGGATGCTGCTTCTGGGCCGCAAGACGGCGCGCGAAAAGATCGCGAGCCTTCTGGCCATCATTGCCCGCCGCGACGCGTCACTGAACCTGCGCCCGACCTCGAAGCGGCTGGTCTTCGACCTGCCCCTGACGCGCGAGGCGATGGCCGACTACCTCGGCCTGACGCTGGAGACGGTGAGCCGGCAGATCTCGGCCCTGAAGCGCGACGGTGTGATCGAGCTTGAGGGCAAGCGCCACGTGACCGTCCCCAGTTACGACCGGCTACTGGAAGAGGCGGGCGACGACGCCGACGGCGGCTTTCTGGTCTGAGCCGCCCGCGCCGGGCGCCCTGCCGCGGCCTTAGTGTGCCATCAGCACTGGCACGTCTGCGGTTTCCAGCATGTTTCGTGTCGCGCCACCCAGGATGGCCTCGCGGAACCGCGAATGACCATAGGCGCCCATAACCAGAAGATCGGCGTTCTGGTCGTGGACGTGGCGGATCAGCACATCGGAAACCCGCGGCATGGTCTTGGCCAGAACCGAAACCTCGGCGCGCGCGCCGTGCCGCGCCAGCAACTGCGAAAGCGGCCCGCCCGGGTCGGACCTTTCGGGCCCGTGCTGGGGCGGGTCGATCACCGCGATGTTCACCAGATCGGCGCTTGCCAGCAACGGTAGCGCCTTGCGGGCGGCGGAAAGCGCTTCGCTGCTCTGGTTCCAGGCCAGAACCACCTTGTGGCCGAAATCGGGGTTGAAGGCGCCTTTCGGCAGGATCAGCACGGGTGTCTGCCCTTCGAAGAGGGCTGCTTCGACCACTGCTTCCGCTTCCTGCCCGCGGCCCTCGCCGTAGGGTTGGGGCAGCACCGACGAGATCGGCGAACCGGGCGCGCGACCCGACCAGCGCGGTCACCGAACCCAGCTGCGATACCGCCGATTCAACCGACCAGCGGACCTCTTCGGCGGCCAGTTTCTTGCGCGCGGCCTGTTCCAGCGCCGCGGCATCGCTCTGCGCCCGTTCGATCGCCTCCTGCTGGATGACCGCCGGTGTGCCGGCATAATAATAGCCGGCCTGGGTGCGGTCGATCCCGAGGCAGAATACGTCGAGATGCGCGTCGAACCGCCGCGCAACCGCCGCCGCGGCGTCCAGTGTGGCGGCCAGTGCCGGGGCATCGGTCAGGATGGTGAGAAGCGATCGGTAGGCCATGCGACAATCCTCCGTCACGGCTGCTTTTCTTCGCCATCAGCAAATCACGCAGCGTCCCATGCGGCCTTGACCTCGATCAACGCAATTGCCCGAAAGAGTTGACATGGATCAATGCGGCTGGACCCGCCACCGTTCAAAAGCGGGTCAGTCAGAAAGCACCCGGAAGGGCCTTTGCCGCTGCGGCATGGGCTGCGCCGGGCCAGACGAAGGGACGCAACAATGTGGGATTACGTTAAGCTGATCGTGCTTGGCGTGATCGTGGTTTTCGCCGCGATCGCCGCCAATTACGCGCACGATCTTGCCTATATGGTCAACGCAATCACCGTCATGCTCGCCGCCGCCATCGTGTTTGTCTACACGCTGCGCCGCACCGACGAGCCGCGCACCGCAAACGCCAATGAATATCTTGACGGCGTGGTGCGTTACGGGGTGATCGCCACCGCCCTCTGGGGGGTGGTCGGCTTTCTGGTGGGGGTTGTCATCGCCTTCCAGCTGGCCTTTCCGCAACTGAATTTCGAATGGGCGCAGGGTTATGCCAACTTCGGCCGGCTGCGGCCGCTGCACACGTCGGCGGTGATCTTTGCCTTTGGCGGCAACGCGCTGATCGCGACGTCGTTCTACATCGTCCAGCGCACCAGCGCCGCACGGCTCTGGGGCGGGAACCTTGCCTGGTTCGTTTTCTGGGGCTTCCAGCTGGTCATCGTGCTGGCGGCAACCGGTTATCTTCTCGGCGCGACCCAGGGCAAGGAATATGCCGAACCAGAATGGTATGTGGACTGGTGGCTGACGATCGTCTGGGTGGCCTATCTGGCCGTGTTCCTTGGCACGATCATCAAGCGCAAGGAACCGCATATCTATGTGGCCAACTGGTTTCTTCTGTCGTTCATCGTCACCGTGGCGATGCTTCATGTGGTGAACAACCTGTCGATCCCGGTGTCACTCTTCGGATCGAAGTCGGTTCAGGTCTTTTCCGGCGTGCAGGACGCCATGGTGCAGTGGTGGTATGGCCACAACGCCGTGGGCTTTTTCCTGACCGCGGGCTTTCTGGGCATGATGTACTATTTCGTGCCGAAGCAGGCCGAACGGCCGGTCTACAGCTACAAGCTCAGCATCATCCACTTCTGGGCGCTGATCTTCCTGTACATCTGGGCCGGTCCGCACCACCTTCATTACACCGCGCTGCCGGATTGGGCCTCGACGCTGGGCATGGTGTTCTCGGTCATGCTGTGGATGCCTTCGTGGGGCGGCATGATCAACGGCCTGATGACGCTTTCGGGCGCCGGGACAAGCTCAGGACCGATCCGATCATCCGTATGATGGTGGTTTCGATCGGCTTTTACGGCATGTCGACCTTTGAAGGTCCGATGATGTCGATCCGCGCGGTCAACTCGCTGTCGCACTACACCGACTGGACCATCGGCCACGTGCATTCCGGCGCGCTGGGCTGGAACGGCATGATCACCTTCGGCGCGCTCTACTTCCTGGTGCCGAAACTGTGGAACCGCGAACGGCTTTACAGCCTGTCGCTGGTCAGCTGGCACTTCTGGCTCGCCACCATCGGCATCGTTCTTTACGCCTCGTCGATGTGGGTGACCGGGATCATGGAAGGCCTGATGTGGCGCGAAGTCGACGCGCAGGGCTTCCTGGTGAACGCCTTTGCCGACACCGTCAGCGCCAAGTTCCCGATGTATGTGGTCCGGGCACTGGGTGGGTCCTGTTCCTCACCGGCGCGCTGATCATGTGCTACAACCTCTGGAAAACCGTGACCTCGGTGGGCGAAGCCAAGCCCGCGGCCGCGGCTGTTCCGGCTGAATGATCGGAGACAGTCATGGCACTTCTGGACAAACACAAGATCCTTGAAACCAACGCCACGCTGTTGCTGATCTTCAGCTTCCTCGTGGTCACCATCGGCGGTCTGGTGCAGATCGTTCCGCTGTTCTACCTGGAAAACACGATCGAGAAGGTGGAAGGGGTTCGCCCCTATACGCCGCTCGAACTCGCCGGGCGCGATATCTACATCCGCGAAGGCTGCTATGTCTGCCACAGCCAGATGATCCGCCCGATGCGCGACGAGGTGGAACGCTACGGCCATTACTCGCTGGCCGCGGAATCGATGTATGACCATCCGTTCCAGTGGGGTTCCAAACGGACCGGGCCGGATCTGGCCCGGGTCGGCGGGCGCTATTCGGACGAATGGCATGTCGACCACCTGGTCGATCCGCAATCGGTCGTGCCGGAATCGGTGATGCCCAAATACGGCTTCCTGGCGCGCCGTCAGATCGACGGCAAGTATATCGGCGATGTGATGGCCACCCACAAACTGGTGGGCGTGCCCTACAGCGACGAAATGCTGGAAAACGCACAGGCCGACTTTGCCGCGCAGGCCGATCCCGACAGCGACTACGAGGGCCTTCAGGAACGCTATGCCGGGGCCGAGGTGCGCAATTTCGACGGGGCACCGGGCCTGACCGAGATGGACGCAATGGTCGCCTATCTTCAGGTGCTGGGCACGATGGTCGATTTCTCGACCTTCACCCCGGCCGCGAGCCGGTAGGAGGGCGTGATGGAAACCTATTCCCTCCTGCGTGAGTTTGCGGACAGCTGGGTGCTGTTGCTGCTGACCGTCTTCTTCGTCGGTGTGATCGCCTGGGCCTTTCGCCCGGGCAGCCGCCGGACCCATGACGATGCCGCCAGCGCCATTTTCCGCAACGAAGACAAACCCGCCTGCGCCGGTTCCTGTGGCGGTTGCAACTGCGACGGCGCCAATCTGAAGGAGGCGTGGAAATGAGCAAGAAACCGACAACCCGCAAGCCGGACGTCGGCACCACGGGCCACGAATGGGACGGTATTGAAGAGTATAACAACCCGCTTCCGCGGTGGTGGCTCTGGACCTTTTACGCCACCATCATCTGGTCGGTGGGCTATACCATCGCCTATCCGGCCTGGCCGCTTGTACAAAGTTCGACCGCGGGGCTTCTGGGCTATTCCACCCGTGCCGAGGTCGCCGCCGAGATCGAGCGTTTCGACGCGGCCAACGCCGGTCTGGAACAGAAACTCGCAGCGGCCGATCTGGCCACCGCGAAGGACGATGCCGAACTAAACCAGTTCGCGGTATCGGCCGGGGCGGCGGTCTTCAAGACCTGGTGCGCGCAGTGCCATGGTTCGGGTGCGTCGGGCGCGGTCGGCTATCCCAATCTGGTCGACAACGACTGGCTTTGGGGCGGCGATGTAGAGGCGATCCACCAGACCGTCAGCTACGGTATCCGCGCAACCGACAATGATGAAACGCGCTATTCCGAAATGCCGCGTTTCGGCGCCGACGAGCTTCTGGACGAGGCGCAGATCGGTCAGGTCGTGAACTACGTACTGCAGCTTTCGGGGCAGGATCACGATGCGGGGCTCGCCAGCGAAGGCGCGACTGTCTTTGCCGACAATTGCGCGGCCTGCCATATGGAAGACGGCAGCGGTGACCGCGCGCAAGGCGCGCCGAACCTCGCCGATGCCATCTGGCTTTATGGCGGCAGTGCCGAGGCGATCACCGACAGCGTCGTCAATGCCCGCTTCGGCGTCATGCCGTCCTGGACCACACGGTTGAGCGAAGCCGACATCCGCAGCGTCGCGCTTTACGTGCACCAGTTGGGTGGCGGCGAATAACGGCGGGCGTCATGCCTATCCAAAGGGGGCCTTCAGGCCCCCTTATCCATTTGGCCCTTGCCGCGGCACGCGGCACGACGACCGCCGGCCTGGAAGCCGGCGGATTTTCACGCGGCTTGATTCAAGTCAAGGTCGCAACGCGGGCTTGGTCCTAAGCTCGTTGCTGACCTGAGGCTTTCACGCCCCTTGTCATGGCACCGGCACCCCGTCCTGTTCGCGCGTTTCCTGGGGGCGCCGGTGCCATTCGCATCACGCTTGACCCCGCCAGACCATGCCCCCGCGATCGTCCGCGGGCTTGACCCGCCTTGGCAATGCCGGCAAGAGGCAGGTGCCCAGACCGGAGGAACCCATGAGCCGCATCGTCTACGTCAACGCAGAATACCTGCCTGAAGAACAGGCGAAGGTGTCGGTCTTCGACCGCGGGTTCCTGATGGCCGATGGCGTCTACGAGGTGACGAGCGTCCTTGGCGGCAAGCTGATCGACTTTGCCGGCCATTGCGCGCGGCTCAACCGGTCGCTTCGCGAGCTGGACATGCCCAGCCCCTGTTCCGACGACGAACTTCTGACGATCCACCGCGAACTCGTTGCGCGCAACGCGATCGAGGACGGAATGGTCTATCTGCAGGTGACGCGCGGCAATCCCGGCGACCGCGATTTTGTCTTTCCCGACCCGGCCACGACCCGGCCAACGCTTGTCCTCTTCACGCAGTCCAAGCCCGGGCTGGCCGACAGCCCGGCGGCGAAGACCGGCTGGAAGGTGATCTCGATCCCCGATATCCGCTGGCACCGCCGCGACATCAAGACGACCCAGCTGCTTTACCCGTCGATGGGCAAGATGATGGCCAGGAAGGCCGGTGCTGATGACGCGTGGCTGATCGAAGACGGGCTGGTGACCGAGGGGACCTCGAACAACGCCTATATCGTCAAGGGCGGCCGCATCATCACCCGGCAGCTTTCGAACGACATCCTGCACGGCATCACGCGCGCCGCGGTCCTGCGCTTTGCCGCCGAGGCGCAGATGGTGGTCGAGGAACGAAGCTTTGGCATCGAGGAGGCGAAAGCGGCCGACGAGGCCTTCGTCACCTCGGCTTCGGCCTTTGTCATGCCGGTGGTCGAGATCGACGGCGTGGCATTGGGTTCGGGCGCGCCCGGCCCGGTCGCAACCCGTTTGCGCGAGATCTACCTGGAAGAAAGCCGCAAGGCGGCGGTCTGACCGCGCCCCGTCAGGTGCTTTGCACCACGCGGGTCAGAATGGCGGCGTAGAAAAGCCCGCTGGCGGCCAGAACGAAGACGTGCCAGACCGTGTTGTGGTAGGGCAGGCGTTCCCAGAGGTAGAAGACCACCCCGGCGGAATACAAGAC
This sequence comes from Paracoccaceae bacterium, assembly GCA_041397385.1. Lineage (GTDB taxonomy): Bacteria > Pseudomonadota > Alphaproteobacteria > Rhodobacterales > Rhodobacteraceae > Albidovulum. The sequence continues at coordinate 389,192 of JAWKWW010000002.1, read as the reverse complement.
ACCCCCGGAAACCATCAGCGCAAGGACCGTCGGCGAAAGTTCCGCCAGCAGCGTGCCCCCGGCGAACACCCCGGCCCAGCCCATGGCAAGATAAAGCGTCAGCGCGGCGGTGCGAAAACGCACAGGCGACAGCGCCTTCAGGCCGACACCGGCCAGCGCCGCGCCCCAGATGCCGGCCAGGAGCGTGCCGGCACCGGCCCCCGACAGCAAGGCGAAGGGCGTGTAGGTGCCCGCGATCTTCAGATAGATCGCGCTGTGATCCAGCCGTTGAAAAAGCCAGCGCCAGCGCGCCTGCCCGGCCATGTTGAAAAGCGCCGAACACCCCAGCATCGCCAGCAGCGTCGCCCCATAGATCGAGATGCCGAAAAGCGCGGTGAAATCGCCGCGAAGGAAGGCCGTGACCGTGATCAGGACCGGAACGGCGATCAGGGCGGCGACGACCCCCGATACATGCACAACCGCATCCGAAACCAGTTCGGCCCGGGAATAGGCATGGCGGGCGGGCAGCAGCATGGTGCGAGCCTAGCACAGATCTTCGCATGGCCAGCGGCGACGTCGCGTCAACCGGCCGGGCTCTCGGCGGCTCCGTGCTCAGGCGGCGCGGCCGTAAAACCCGCGCCGTTCCTCGGCGCTGAATCGCACTCCCGGGCGTTCGTAGAAGGAAAAGACCGCGATGATGCGGGCCCGTCCGCCGCCGACCGGCGTCACGCGGTGGGCGGTGTTTCGACCGCGAAAGACGTTCAGGGTTCCCGGCGCAAGCCGCAGGCGCTTCAACGCCGGGTCGCCGCCGGCGAGAAACCGTGCCACGCCATCGTAATTCGGGTCATCATCGCTGCGCAGATCGGACCGGTATTCAAACTCGCCACCAGCCTCGGGGCCTGCAGCAACAGCGTCGTGGTAAATTCCGACCGGTCGAAATGCCAGTTCAGCGCCTCGCCCTCGCCATAGGCCATGGCGTTCAGCCGGGCCAGCGGGTCGGCCATGGTAAACAGCGCGGGCTTGTCCATGGCAGCGGCAAGGAAGGCAGCGAATTCGGGCCAGTCGTAAAGCGCGGCGAGGACACCGCCGATCTGGTCGGCGCAGAGCGTGCGGTTGACGGTTTCAAACTCTCTCAGCGCAGGGTGGCCGGGCGCAAGCCCCGGAATTTCCTTGCGAAAATAGATGTTATGGCGTCGGGCGTGGGTAAAGCTCTCGGCATCGAACCTCGGGGCGAGTTCGGCCACGGTCAAGGCGGTGGCACCAGGGCGCAGGAATCCTTCGAGGTTGAACATGCCGTTCACCGCGAGATCGGCACGGGCGCGGTCCACCAGCGCTTGCCAATCCGGGCTGCCGGGACGGTCGAGCGGGTAGCGGTCGAGATCGAGGATGTCGCGCATGGGGGTCTCCCTTGGACTGAAGGCAAGGTGGCGTCTGACCTTGCACCTTGCAACGAGAGAAATTTTCGTGGAGCATAAGAAAAATTTACGAAAAGCCATGACAACACTTCCGCCCCTCAACGCCATCCGCGCCTTCGAGGTCGCCGCCCGCGCCGGCAGTTTCGTGCAGGCAGGCGCGGAGCTGGGCGTGACCTCGGCCGCCGTCAGCCAACAGGTCAAGGCGTTGGAACAGCATCTCGGCAAACGGCTTTTCCTAAGGCAGGGCAACCGGATCACGCTCACCGATGCCGGTCGCGCGATCTATCCGCGCATCGAGATGGCGCTGACCGATCTCGCCGCCGTGGCATCGGAACTCGGCGAGGGGCGGATGCGGGCGCAGCTGGTGGTGTCGGTGATCCCCTCGGTTGCCGAATTGTGGCTGGTGCCGGCGCTCGCAGGGTTCGAGGGCCGGGCCGGGGTCGAGATCCGCGTCGAGGAAGATCCGGTGACCTTCGCCCGCGACGGTGCCGATTCGCGGCTCACCTACGGCGGGCATGTCTACCCCGACCACCAGACCGAGATACTGTTTCGCGACCGCATCGTTGCTGTGGCGGCGGCGGGGTTCGACCTGCCCGACAGCGGGCTCGGCGCGCTGGCCGACGCCGATTTCATCCACACCGACTGGGGCGCCTTTTACGCGACCCAGCCGGCCTGGGCGGGGTGGTTCGCGGCGCAGGGCGACACCCGTCGCCCCGATCCGAAGGCCGGGCTGCGGGTCGGTATGACCGGGCTCGCGCTCGCTGCCGCCCGTGCTGGCCTTGGCGTCGCGTTGGTTCCGGAACGACTCGCGGGCGTCGAGATCCGCGCAGGGGCGCTCGTCAGGATCGACGCTACCGAATTGCCGATGTCGTGGGACTACATGCTCGTCTGGCCGCGCGCCCATGCGCGCCGGCCGCTTCTGCAGCGGCTTGTCGCGCATCTCGTGGCGGCGGCCTCGGCAGACGGCTTGCGCCCGTAACAGGCGCACCGCCGGATCACGCCGGATCAGCCGTCCTTCGTGCCGACATTCTCGCGGAATGCCACTTCGAATGCCGCCTTGGTGGCCTCGTCCGCTTCGCCTTGGTGCGCCGCCTTCCAGTCGTCGTAGGGCATCCCGTAGTAGACCTCGCGCGCCTCGGCCTTGGTCATCTCTATGCCGCGTTCGGCCGCCGCTTCCTGGTACCATCGCGCCAAACAGTTGCGGCAGAACCCGGCGAGGTTCATCAGGTCGATGTTCTGAACATCCGTGCGCTTTTCCATCAGGTGGCGGCGCAGTGTGCGGAAAGCGGCGGCTTCGATCTCGATGCGGGTCTGGTCGTCCATGGCGTCCTCCTTCAGACGGTGGCCTCGGCCAGAACCTCGGCCAGGATCGGGGCCAGCCGTTCGGCCCAGGCGTTCTGCTGCTCGGGGGTTGCGATCAGGTCGTGCCGCAATTCGATCAGCGCGTTGGGCCGGCGCGGTTTCAACGCATGGCGGTCGATGGAATCGCCATCCAGATGCCCGGCATAGGGTTCGTTTTCGCCGATGCAAAGATCGGGCTCGCGCATCAGCCGGTCAATCAGCGGGCGGGCGAAACGGTCGTCGAGATGCGAATAAAGGATGCCGACATGCCAGGGCCGCGGGTGGCGGCCATTCAGCCGCGGGGTAAAGCTGTGGACCGCACAGATCACGGTATCGGGGCGCCGTGCGGCCAGCGCGGCCAGCGCACCGTGATAGGGCCGGTAAAGCGCGTTCAGCCGCCGTTCAGTTTCTGCCGCGTCAACCCAGCGATTGCCTGGCACCACCGTGCCGTCGTAAAGCCGCATGATCAGCGTCGGGTCATCCTCGCCCCGGTTCGGGTCGATCACCAGCCGCGAAAACGTCGACAGGATCGCCGGGCTGTCCAGCAGTTCGGCCAGCCGCCGCGTTACCCCGGCCGCTCCGACATCATAGGCGATGTGGCGGCCCATTTCCGTCTCGCTCAGCCCCAGGCTGCCGCCATTTACCCAGCCGGGAACGGCGTTCGTTGCATGATCGCAGGTGATCAGCCAGCGACCGGGTCGGTCGGCGCCAAGAACGGTATGGGCAGCATCGGTCATCGGGGCGTTGCAATCGTCGCGCATGGGCCCTGCATATCGCGGCGCCGGGCAAAGCGCCAGTTGCCGAAGTCGGGGAAATCGTTCATAGAAGGCCCCGGCCCACCACGAACTGTGAAACCAATGGAAACGAGGCAGTATGAGACGCCTTCGCAAGGTTAAGATCGTGGCGACCCTCGGGCCGTCTTCTTCCGATTACACCACCATCCGCGCGCTCTTCGAGGCCGGGGCCGATGTGTTCCGCCTGAACATGAGCCACGGCAGCCACGCCGAACAGGCCGCGCGCCACGCGATCATCCGCCAGGTCGAGGCCGATCTGGGCCGGCCGATTGCCATTCTGGCCGACCTTCAGGGGCCCAAACTGCGCTGCGGTACGTTCAAGAACGGGTCGGAGGAGCTGGAAGACGGTCAGCGCTTCCGCTTCGATCTGGACACCGCCGAGGGCGATGCGACCCGCGCCTGCCTGCCGCATCCGGAAATCTTCGCCGCGCTCGAACCCGGCACCCGGCTTTTGGTCAACGATGGCAAGATCCGCCTCAAGGTCGACAAGTGCGGCAAGGATTTCGCCCAGTGCACCGTGCTTGTCGGCGGCACGATCTCCAACCGCAAGGGCGTCAACGTGCCCGACGTGGTGCTGCCATTGGCCGCCCTTTCCGCCAAGGACCGTCAGGATCTGGAATTTGCCTGTGAACTGGGTGTCGACTGGCTGGCGCTGAGCTTTGTGCAGCGCGTCGCCGATGTGGAAGAGGCCCGCGTGCTGGCCCGTGGCCGTGCCGCGGTCCTGTCGAAGATCGAAAAGCCGGCGGCGGTCAAGGCCTATGCAGAAATCCTCGCCGCTTCGGACGGGATCATGGTGGCGCGCGGCGATCTGGGCGTGGAACTGCCGGTTCAGAACGTGCCGCCGATCCAGAAGCGTCTGGTGCGCGGCGCCCGCGCCGCCGCCAAGCCGGTCATCGTCGCCACCCAGATGCTGGAAAGCATGATCGAAAGCCCGATGCCGACGCGCGCCGAAGTCTCGGACGTGGCCACGGCCATCTACGAAGGCGCCGATGCCGTGATGCTGAGCGCGGAATCGGCCGCCGGTGCCTATCCGGTCGAGGCGGTGAAGACGATGGACAATGTTGCCATCGAGGTCGAAAGCGACCCGATCTATCAGGAAGTGATCGAGGCCAGCCGCAAGGCCAAGCGCCAGACGGTGGCGGATGGTATCGTCGCCGCCGCCCGCGAAATCGCCGAAACGACGAATATCAAGGCGATCTGCTGCTTTACCCAATCGGGCACCACCGCCGCCCTGGTCGCGCGCGAACGGCCGCGTGTGCCGATCCTTGCGATGACGCCGCTGGCGCGCACGGCGCGGCGGCTTTGTCTGACCTGGGGCGCGCATTGCGTGATCGTCGAAGAGGTCGATCGCTTCAAGATGGCGGTGGTGAAATCGGCCCAGGCCGCTCGCAAATACGGCTTTGCCTCGGAAACCGATCAGATCGTGGTCACCGCCGGTGTCCCCTTCCAGGTGCCGGGTACGACCAACATCCTGCGCGTCGCGCCCTGCGATGAAAGATTGATTTTCCGGCTCGACCCGGAATAATGGCCGGAAGGGGACGCGGGGCAGGAAACCGGAGCGTTGACATGCAGGCCGATCAATTCCTTGTGCTGGGCATCATTCTTTTGGGCCTCGCCTTTCCCTCCCTTCTGAACGCCTATTCGCAATCGCGCGCGCCGCGGCTGGCGATGATGCTGGCGGTGGCCGGTGGCATCCTGATCGTGCTCGCCGTGCGCGACCGGCCCTCGGGCTACACGCTCGAAGAAGTCCCCCGCGTCTTTGCCCGCGTCTTCAACGAACTGGTGGGATAGCGGCCGGCGAGCCCGCTCCTGAAGCACCCGGAGCGACGTATCCGTGCCCCGCGCTGTCCGCCGCGCGTTTCGCATTCAGGCGCTTTGGGCAGAGGCCGCGTCCCGTCCCGGGCCGCTCCAGGGGGCGGGCCCGTCAGGGATGGTGCGGTTGATGCCGCGAACGATTTCACCCGTCGGGTCATACATCGGCAGACTGCAAAGCTCGCCCCGGAGGCGCTTGCCATCGGTGCCCTCGACCTCGACAAGGCTGCCCGGACCCTGCGCACCCGTGTCGAGATGAACGATGCCGATGCCGCAGGCCTGATAGGGGGACCAGGTGCTCGAGGTCACGCGCCCGATCGCCTTTCCGCCCTGAAATAGGGTGCGCCCGCGCGATGCGATGCCGCCTTGTACGCGGATACCCCAGGTCCGGCAGGCCCGGTCGGCGCGCAGCAGGGCATCGCGGCCGATGAAGTCGCCGCAGTCGAAATCGATGAACCTGCCCAGCCCGACAGAAAACGGCGTTGTGTGTCGGGTGAAATCCTGCCCGGCAGACAGGAGCCCGGCCTCGATCCGGCGGCCGCGGAACCCCGGCGTCGCCGTCAGAAGCATGCCCATCTTCGTGCCTTCGGCCAGGATCAGGTCGCCCAGCATCTCGACGTCGTTTTCGGGCCGGAAGTAGATTTCCCAGCCCAGTTCATTGGTGAAACCGGTGCGGCTGATGATGACCTTCTGTCCGGCCATGCTGACCTCGGCCCAGTCGAAATAGCGCCAGGGTTCGGGCAGGGGCCCATCCAGCAAGTGCGCCAGAAGCACCATCGACCGGGGTCCCTGAATCTGGCTGACCCAGACGTCCGGGTCGCTGATCGTGACGTCCAGACCGGCCGCATGGGCCATGTACCACGAAAACAGGTCGCCATCGGCCTGCGCAAACCAGAAGCGGTCATCAGCCACGCGCAAGAGCAGGCCATCGGTGATCATGCCGCCATCGTGGTAGCATGCGAACTGGTAGGAACAGCGGCCGGTCTTCACCTTTGACACGTCACGCGGAAATATCCTTTGCAGAAGTTTGAGCGCATCCGGGCCCGCGATTTCGAACGGGTGTTCACCGGTATGGCGCAGGATGATGCCCTGCCGCGCCGCCCAGTACATTTCGTCCGGCGTGGCATTGGTCATCTTTTCCGGCGTCAGGCGACCGGCATAAAGGGAGTATTCCGGCTCATAGGGCAGTTCCTGATAGGTCAGCGGGTGGACAGCCATTGTCCGCGCAAGTTCGACAGGGCGGGCGCCCTCGACCGGAAAGGGCTTCACCGAGAATCGGAGCTTCTTGAGATCGGGGTGCATGGCGGTGGTCCTTGTTCCGAAGCCGGTCAGCCGGCCACATGATTGCGCAACGTGCCAAGGGTCGATATCTCGACCTCGACCACATCGCCGGGTTTCAGAAAGGCAGGGGGCGTCCGGCTTCCGCCGGTCCCGTCGGGCGAACCGGTCGCGATGACGTCGCCGGGGTTGAGCCGGGTGATATGCGAAAGATAGGCAATCAGCTTGGGCAGCGGATGGATCATCTCTGCCCCGGTCGCCTGTTGCATCGTGGTCCCGTTGACACGGGTTACCAGCGTCATCTCCTCGACCGGGCCGGCCTCATCCGCCGTGGTCAGCCATGGCCCCCAGGACCCTGATGCCAGGAAATTCTTTCCGGCATGCACCGAATGCTTCTGCCAGCCACGCACCGACCCTTCGTTCATGCAGGAATAGCCTGCGACGTAAGACAGCGCGTCGACCTCGGTCACGTGACGGCAAGGCGCGCCGATAACGGCGACGATCTCGCCTTCGAAGTCAAAGCTTTGGGCGGCTTCGCCGCGCGGCATCTCCAAAGCCTCGTCGTGACCCGTCAGCGTGTCGTCGTGGCGGCCGAAGATCACGATGGTTTCGGATTGAACCGATTGCCCGGCGACGGGGTATGGCTTGCGGTAGTTCAGACCCGCACACAGGATTTTCGATGGCGCGGGGATCGGTGGCAGAAACCTCAGCGCACCGGGATCAACCGCTTCCGGCCGGCAATTGTCTGGCAGATCCCGCAGCCTGCCTGCCGCAAGCACGTCGCGCAGGCTTGGGAACTGCGCCGTGAATCTGGCGCTCGCGGGCAACACTCCAGCCGGTGTGACAAGGCCATATCCGGACCGGCCATCCATGACAAAGCTCGCAATCCTCATCCGCTAGGCCTCGCAAAAGCTGGCCTCGCGCGCACGAACCTCGGCGCAAAGCCGGTCGTTCACCGGGGTTGCGATCGTATTGCCGGCCGATCGGGGGGATGGCCCCGTTGATGAAGTCGATTTCCGAGGCGCGGCCCGCAAGATGGTCGAGCCGCATCGACGGGCTGGCGTTGCGCACAAGCGTGGCAAAGGCCGTCACGTAAGCCCGGGGGTCGTCGAACGAAAACGCAACGCCGCGCGCCGTGCCGCAGGCATGGGCCTCGGCCATGGCGTCAAGCGCCTCGGACCAGTGCGCGGGGGTGTCCATCAACGCGCCCACGGTGCAGTCGTGAACCGTGCACGGGGCCGATAGCGTCACGTTGCACAACAGTTTTTCCCAAACCAGCTGGTGGATGTCCGCAAAGGCCTGTGCCTGGAAACCGGCCTGCTTCCACAGGCTCACGACGCGGTCCAGCCGGTCGGTTTGACCACCGGTCAATTCGCCCAGCCGGATCATCTTCATCGCGGCATGGCGAACATGGCCCGGCCCCGAAACGGCGGCGCCGAAACCATCGGCAACGCCCAATAGTATCGCGCTTTCCGGCAGGGACTGGCAAAGACGTTCGCCAGCTCCAAGCCCGTTCTGGATTGTCAGCACCGTCGCCCCCTGCGTCATCACGGAACCGACAGCGCGGGCGGCCTCGCCCACGCCCGCCGCCTTGGTGGCGATGACAAACAGCCCGGCGCCTTTGGCCTGTGACGGATCGGTAGAGGCGGTGATGCCGGTGACGACCCGGTCACCGTCGGGGCCTTCCAGCCGTAGCCCATGCGCCGCGATCGCCGCGACATGATCGTGCCATGGGTCGATCGCAACGACGTCAAGGCCGGCTTCGGCAAACCGGGCGGCATAGACCGATCCCATCGCTCCGGCACCGAAAATCGCGACTTTCATGCCCTCATACCCAAGCTGCGCGCCCCGGTTCGGCCAGGATCGCGAGTTTCCGACGGGTCGAGCGTCTTTGCTTGCAATACCTTTGACAAACGAGATTTCCGGGCGCTATGGATTGCAAAATCTTTATCCATGGGTGGGTTTGCTGTGCCGAAATCGTCAAGACGGCTGCCTTTGACGGCGCTGCGAACCTTCGAGGCCGCGGCACGGCACCTGAGTTTCAAGGCGGCGGCCGAAGAGCTATGCGTCAGCACCACGACGGTCAGCAACCAGATCCGCCAACTGGAAAAGGATTGGGGTTTCAAGCTGTTCCATCGCCATACGCGGGCTGTCAGCCTGACCGAAAGGGGAAGCTCGCTTTCGGCCGTGCTGACACGCGCTTTCGACGAGATCAGGGTCGAGGTTGAACAGCATGTCGCCGCTCCGCGCCGAACGGTTTCGATAGCGGTCGGGCCGATTTTCGGGTCCCGGTGGCTTGGACCGCGGCTGACGCGATTTGGCAAGGAGCACCCCAAGATCGAGCTGCTGGTGCACCATGGCTCGCGCATAACCGATGCCAAGCAGCTGCAAACCGATCTCGCTGTCGACTGGGGGGTCGGTGACTGGCGCGGTCTTTTGTCGACCAGGCTGCTCGAGGCGCGCTATTCGCCGGTCATCAGCCCGGAACTGGCCGATCTGGTCGGCCCGCTGCGCCATCCGTCGCAACTGGCGGGTCTGACGATCATCCATCAGCACGATCACAGCGAATGGCAGAACTGGTTCGCCCTGGCCGGCTGCCCGGAGGTGAAAATCGGAAGCGAGTTCACGGTGGTCGATTCCAACATGGTCCAGCGCGCGGTCAAGGATGGGCAGGGCGTCGCGCTGGGGGTCTTTCCCTTCATGGACGCCGAAGTGGCCAAGGGCCAGTTGATCAAGCCCTTCGACATCGACCTGAAGCCGACCCGCGCCTTTCACCTGCTGGAACGTCCCGGCGCGCGGGAAACGACCGCTATACGGACCGTCTGCGAATGGATCGAGGCCGAAAACGGCGCGTTTCAGGGACGGTAACGCCTACGCCCGGTTGGCCGCGAATTCCGGCATCTTCTGGGTGACGACGCGGCCGCCCTGTCGGGTCAGGCGATAGGCTGAACGGTCGCCGCGGACCGAAAAACAGGACTGCGCCGCGCCCTTTGCCGATACCAGGCAAGCGCCGTCATCAACGGCATAGGCAGGTCCGGCCAAGGGACCGAAAAGCGCCCTTTCGAATGCGGGTTTTCGCGCGGTTTCTGAACTGTAATGGGGGCAGATGCCGCCCGTTACCGCCCCCAGCCCGCCAAGGGGCGCATAGCCGTCGCCCAATGAATCCGACAAGATCCAGTCGAACCAGCAAACCCCGCCGGCGCTGACGCCGGCAAGCAGGCACCCCGACCTGTTGGCGGCAAGGAAAACCGGCAGCAGCCCGCCGGATTGCATGGCGCCAACCAGCGCCAGGGTGTTCCCGCCCGCCAGATAGACCAGGTGCTTGCCCGCCAGCCAATCCTGTGCCGCCGCTGCGGTCGCGCCCTGCGGCAGGTGGGAAAGCGACCGCGCCCGACCATGAAACCGCGCATAGAACCGTGCAAGCCGCGTTTCATCATCGCCATTCGCCCAGCCGATATAACCGATATCGGGCATGGCGGGCAGAAAATGCAGGCAGAAGTCGTCCAGCTCCGGGTCCGTTCCATGGGTGAAGCCGCCGCCGCCGATAGATATGATGACCCCGCCATCGCGCATGCGCCCAACCTTCAAGCCGCCTCGATGTCCAATCTGCAGGCAAGCCCGCGCCGGGGGCAAACCGAATTTGCGCGGGGCATGCATTAATTTTCCTGTATCCATAACCGTGCTTTTTTTCGTTTGACCGGGCTGCGGGCCGGGCGGGACTGTCAGGCAGGTTTCTCCGCCCGCGCGCATAGGTTCGGAGGGACGCCAAAGGGAGGAAAAACTATGAGAATCTTTCTAGGAGTCGTATCCGGCCTGGCGCTTTCCGCTTCGCTCGCCACGGCCGAGCCGGCCGGGGTTTTCCGGCAAGCGCATGAGGTCGGATCGGGCGCCTCGTCGAGCCTGGATCCGATTTCGAAGGGTCGGGTGTTCCAGATCACCGAAAAGATCATGAGCCGCCTTGTGCGCCCGGACATGGACGGGCGCCCCTCGCCGGACCTCGCGGTCAGTTGGTCAGCAAATGACGATGCGACGGAATGGACGCTGAAGCTACGCGGTGGCGTCACCTTCCACGACGGATCGACCTTTGGCCCCGAAGACGTGGTCTATTCGCTGGAACGCGTCCTTGATCCCGAAATGGACAGCCCGGCGCGTTCCGCCATCGCCATGATCAACAAGGTCGAGGCCGTGGATGGCGACACGGTCAAACTGACGCTGGACAATTCCTTCGCCGACCTTCCGCTCTTGCTGATGGATTATCGCCTGCGAATGATCCCCGAAGGGTCGGGCGAAACCATCGCGACAACCGGTATCGGCACCGGGCCGTTCAAGCTGGTCAGTTTCGACGCCGAGGGCGTGACGAAGCTGGAAGCGAACATGGACTATTACGAGGGCGCGCCCGGCGTTGCCGAGATGGAAATCATCGGCATTCCCGATGCGCAGGCCCGGTTGCAGGCCCTGCTGGGCGGGCAGATCGACATGGAACGCGGGATCACGGCCCAGCAAAGTGTCATGCTCGAGGGTTCTGACAAGTTCACGATCCAGACGATCCCGACCGGCAACTGGCGTGGTCTGGTGTTCCGCACCGATGTCGCGCCCTTCGACGATGTGCGCGTGCGCATGGCGATGCGCCTTGCCGCAGACCGCCAGGGCATGGTGGATCTGGTCATGGGCGGCGGCGCGGTCGTCGCCTGCGACACCCCCGTCGGCCCGCGCGATCAGTATCGCGCCGAAATGGACTGCCCGCAGGATACCGAGCGCGCCAAGGCCCTTCTGGCCGAGGCCGGCTTTGGCGATGGCCTCGACGTCGATCTTCACGTCGCCACGCTCGAGCCGACATGGCCCGTTCTGGCCGAGGTCTATCAGAACCAGGCCGCCGCTGCCGGTATCCGCGTGAATATCGTTCAGGTGCCTTCGGACGGGTTCTGGAACGACGTCTGGATGCAGAAGGACGCCGTGACCACCCGCTGGAACGAACGCCCCGCCGACCAGGCGCTGAACGAGATCTACCTCAGCACCGCGAAGTGGAACGAAAGCTACTACAAGGACACCGCCTTCGACACGCTTCTGTCGCAGGCGCGGCAGGAGCTCGACTTCGATGCGCGGCGCGCCCTTTACGTGCAGGCTCAGGAGCATCTGTGGGAAACCGCGGGCACCCTGATTCCCTATCACGTGACGCGGCTGGTCGGCATTTCGTCGCGGGTCGCCAACGTCGACGCGGTCGAAAACAACTCGGTGCGCTGGCATCTGATCACGGTGAACTGAGCGTGAAAGTCCGGGGCGCGCATCGCGCCCCGGCCATCTCTGCCTGGACGGATACCGCATATGCTTTCCATGCTCCTGCGACGGTTGGGCCTTGGTGCGATTACCGTCTGGCTGGTCTCGATCATCATCTTCGCCGGCGTGGAGATGCTGCCGGGAGACGCCTGCACCGCTTTTCTGGAACGTGAAGCGCAGGGTAAGCTGCTGGAAAACTGCCGCCGGGATCTCGGGCTCGACCGCCCGGCGATCACATATAATGTTCCCGGAATGGGCCGGAAACGCCCTGCGGGGCGATTTCGGCCTGTCCGCCAACGGGCAAAAGCAGATCTCCGAACTGGTCGGTTATCGTTTGCGCAACACGCTGCTGCTGGCCTCTGGCGCAATGCTTGTCGGTATACCGCTTGCGCTTTTGCTTGGCGTCGTTGCGGCGCTGTGGCGCGACCGGCCCGCGGACATCATCGTATCCACAACGGCGATCGCGGCGATGACGATCCCCGAGTTTGTCTCCGCGACCCTGATGATCCTCGTCTTTTCGGTCTGGCTGGGCTGGGTTCCCGGCATCGTCCTGACATCGGCGAATGCGCCACTTGCGGATTTCTTTCCCGAAGTGCTGTTGCCCATCGGCGTGCTGACCCTCGTGATGACAGCCCACATCCTGCGTACCGTCCGGTCGTCGGTCATCGAAACCCTGGCGTCGGACTATGCCCAGATGGCGCTGCTGAAGGGGGTGCCCTACTGGCAGATCGTGTTCCGCCACATCCTGCCCAATGCCCTCTTGCCGACGATCAACGTCGTCGCGCTGACCATTGCCTGGCTCTTGGGCGGCGTGGTGGTCATCGAAACCGTGTTCAACTATCCCGGTCTCGGCCGGATGATGATCGACAGCATTTCCGACCGGGACCTGCCGGTCACACAGGCCATCGCGCTGATCATCGCCTCGGTCTACGTGGGTGTGAACCTGCTGGCGGACCTTCTGACCATGATCGCGAACCCGCGCCTGCGGACCGCCCACATGCGCAGGAAATAGGTCATGGCGCAGTCATCGACATATCAACGCCCCGGCCCGGTTCAGCGATTTCTGGGCGTCATGCGCGATATCGCTGCCCGCCCCTCGGGCGCGATCGGTCTCGCTCTGATCCTGTCGCATCTTGTGCTGGCGTTGATCGGGCCGTGGATCGTTCCCTACGACTATACCCACATGAATTCTGCCCTGATGCTGTCGGGGCCTGACGCCGGACACTGGCTGGGCACCGACCATCTGGGCCGCGACACATTGACACGAACTCTGCTGGGCGGGCGCGAGGCCATACTGGTGACCGGCATCGCCACACCCCTGGCCGTATTGTGGGGCGGGTTGGTCGGTGTCTTTGTCGGTCTCGCCGGCGGGCGGCTTGACGAAGTGCTGATGCGCGTCGTCGATGCCTTCCTGTCGCTGCCCTGGATGCTCAAGATGCTGGTGCTGATCGTCACTTTCGGAACCGGGACCGAGGTGCTGATCCCGACGCTGGCATTCTTCTATGGCATTCCGGTCATCCGTATCGCCCGCGCCGCGACGCATGACGTGGTCGCGCGCGACTTCGTGCAGGCGGCCCGTGCACGCGGTCATGGCCGCTTCGCGATCATCTGGCGCGAATTGCTGCCGAATGTGCGCGACGCTCTCCTCGTTGAAGGTGCGATGCGCTGGTCCTGGATGTTGCTGGCCTTTTCGTCGCTGTCGTTTCTGGGTTTCGGCGTCTCGCCTCCGACGCCGGACTGGGGTCTGATGATCGCGGATGCGCGGGGCTTCATGTCGTTTTCGCCACTGGGTGTTCTTGCGCCGATGGTCGGGCTTTCCTCACTGATCATCGGCATCAACCTGACGGCGGATGCGCTGGCCAAGGCGCTTGGCATCGACCGCGCGCAGAAGGCCCCGGTATGATGCGGCAGGCGGACAATCCCCAAAGCGTGATCGCGGTCGAAAACCTCGGCATCGGATTTCGCGGCCGCGCCGGTGGCATGCTGCCGGTGCTGCGCAACATCACCCTGTCGGTCGGCGCCCGGGAAAGTATCGGCCTCGTGGGCGAAAGCGGGTCGGGCAAGAGCACATTGGCGCTGGCGATGATGGGTTATCTCAAGACCGGCCTGAAGGTGCTCGACGGCACCGCGCGCTTCCACGGGATCGACATGTTCGCGCAGGATCGCCGGACGCTGGAACGGATTCGTGGCGGGCGGCTGGCGCTGATCCCGCAGAACTCCGGCCAGTCGCTGACCCCGAGCCTGAGGGTCGGCGCCCAGATCCGCGAGGCATTGCGGCTTCACAGCGCTCTGCCAGAAAGCAGGCACGAGGCGCGGGTCGTCGAACTGCTGGCACTGGTCCGTCTGCCCGACCCCGAGGCCATTGCCCGCCGCTATCCGCACGAATTGTCCGGCGGGCAGCAGCAGCGGGTGGCCATCGCAATGGCGCTGGCGGGCGAACCCGAGGCGCTGCTTCTGGATGAGCCGACAACCGGGCTCGACGTGACGACGCAGGCGCATATCCTGGAACTTCTGCGCGATCTTGCCCGCGAAACGGGCATGGCCATGGTCTATGTCAGCCATGACCTTGGGGCCATAGCGCGGGTCTGTGACCGGGTCGTGGTCATGTATGCCGGTGAAATCGTGCTGGAAGGCACGGCGGGCCAGGTACTGCGCGACCCCGACCACCCCTATGCCCGCGGCCTGCTGGCCTCGATCCCGAAGCTGTCGGACACCTGCCTGCCACGTGCACTGGACGGCCGGCCGCCCGCACCGGGGCAGGCCGGGGAAGGCTGTGCCTTTGTCACGCGTTGCGCGATTGCCGAGGATCGGTGCCGCAGCGCAAGGCCCGAGCTTGTGGCGCTGGCGCGGGGTTCGCGCACCCGCTGCCATCTGCCTGATCAGGTCCGCTCCATCCCGTTGAGCGGTGAGCGGGAGGCAGGCCAGCGGTCATTGCCCGAAGCGCTTTCGCTCGACCTGCAGGAGATGGCCATTTCTTATGCTGCCCCTGATCTTCTCGACCGTTTGCTACGACGCGAAACAAATGCCGTTGCCACGGTCGACGGGATCAGCATTGCCTTGCGCCACGGCGAAACCCTTGGACTGGTCGGGGAAAGCGGGTCGGGCAAGTCGACCATCCTGAAATCGGTCGCGGGGCTTCTGCCGCCGCTCTCCGGGCGGGTCAGGCTGAAGGGGCAGGACGATCTTCCGGCGCGGGTCGAGGACCGCACCGGCCAGCACCTGCGCCAGGTGCAGCTGATCTTTCAGAACCCCGACGAAAGCCTGAACCCCCGCCAGACCGTCGCGCAGATCCTGGCCCAGCCGCTGAAGCTCTATTTCGGTCTCGCCGGGCAGGCGTTGCAGGACCGGTCCGCACAGTTGCTGGAACAGGTGCGGCTTGGGGCGCATTACCTCGATCGGCTGCCGAGCCAGCTTTCGGGCGGCGAAAAGCAGCGCGTCGCCGTCGCCCGCGCCTTCGCGGCACAGCCCGAACTGGTCCTGTGTGACGAAATCACATCGGCGCTGGACGTATCGGTGCAGGCGGCGGTTCTGGAACTGCTCGACGATCTGAGGCGCGACAACGACACCAGCTACGTCTTCGTCAGCCACGACCTTGCGGTGGTCAAGGCGCTGTCCGACCGGGTCGCGGTGCTTTACCAGGGGCGGCTTTGCGAACTCGGGCCGACCGACGACGTCTATGGCCCCGTCGCGCATCCCTATACCGAGGTCCTGCTGGGCGCGGTGCTGGAACCGGACCGGATTTCGTGCCCACCCTGTCGGCAAGCGATGTGGTCGAACTCGGTCACCGGCGCAGGGCTGCCCCTTCCAGCGGCGCTGCCCCAAACGCCTTGGCCCGGTCTGCGACCAGCAAGCGCCACCCCGCCGAAACTTCGCCGGTGGGCACGCGATCTGGTGCCACCGCGAAGACCTTGGCAAGACCTGACGGCGCCCTTGGGCACTGACCCGTTCCGCGCGGGCGGTTCTGGTTGGCCAAAGGGTAAACACTCATTCGGTGAATTTCCGCAGGCATCGGGCTATCACAACCTGACAAGCGAGGGTGATCGACGATGCACATAGACGGTCTTTCGGCACTTGTGACCGGCGCGGCCTCTGGCCTTGGGCTGGCCACCGCACGAGCCTTGCGCGAAGCCGGCGCGCGGGTTGCCCTTCTGGACCGCGACGCGGTTCGGGTTTCGCAGGCGGCGGACGAAACCGGCGGCGTTGGCATTGCCTGCGACGTGACCGACGCCGCCGCTGTTACCGAGGCGCTGGCCAGGGCCTCGCAGCACAACGGACCGATCCGCATCAACGTGAACTGCGCCGGCATTCCCGGTGGCATGCGGCTTGTGGGTCGCGACGGGCCGGTGGACATGGCGGCCTTTGCCCGTGTCATCGACATCAATCTGATGGGCACCGTCAGCGTCATGACGAAATGCGCCGCCGCGATGATGGCGCAAGAGCCGCTGAACGCCGACGGTGAACGCGGGATCGTTATCAACACCGGTTCGATCACCGCGGTCGAAGGGCAGATCGGGCAGGGCGCCTATGTAGCATCCAAAGGCGCCATTGCCAGCCTGACCCTGCAGGCGGCGCGCGAATTCATGCCGCGTGGCGTGCGGGTCATGACCATAGCGCCGGGCCTGTTCAAAACGCCGATCGCCGATCACATCCCGCAGGAGGTCATCGACGGCATGTTGGATGGTCGTATGTTTCCGAACCGCTTCGGCGAGCCGGCGGAATTCGGGCGACTTGCGGTCGACATCATCCGAAACCCGATGCTGAACGGCGAGGTCATCCGCCTCGACGCGGGCGTTCGGCTTCAGGCGCGCTGAGCGGCGCGGTTTCTCTGGTTCTCGGGGTCGTTCGCGGCGGTCTCGATAAGCCAGCTTCGAAACTTTTCGGCATCCGGATGGTCCCGGTCCGTTTCCGGCGCGATCAGGTAAAAGGCCTCGGTCAACGGCGCCTCGATCGCGAAGGGGCTGACCAGCCGCCCCCGCTCGATCTCGACGCCCAGCATCGACGACCGCGCCAGCGCGACCCCGCCGCCGCGCGAAGCGAATTCAAAGGCCAGAAGCGAGGTGTCGAACTGAAGGCCCTGGCCAGAGTTTATGCCGCCGACCCGCGCATAGCGCAGCCAGTCGGCCCAGCCTTCTTCATAACCAAGCACATGCAGAAGGCGATGGTGGGCGAGGTCCGCGGGCGTGCGGATGGCCCGATCGCCCTGCAGCATGGCCGGGGCACAGACCGGCTTGATCGCCTCCCATGTCAGCCGGTCCGCGCGGTATCCGGGCCAGCGCCCGGTGCCGTACTGGATATCAAGATCGAAACGTTCGTTGTCGAACTGGTCGCCCCAGACGCTTGAAACCAGCCGCACCGGGGTGTCGGGGTAAAGGTCGAAGAACCCCTGCAGCCGGGGGGCGATCCAGTTGACGGAATAGCCGACCGGCGCGCGCACCGTCAGCACCTCTGACCGGCGCAGGCCGAAAACCTCTTCGGTGCCCGCCGCCAGCCGTTCGAAACCGTCACGCACCTTTGGCAGATAGGCCGCACCGACCTTTGTCAGCACAAGGCTGCGGGGCTTTCGCTCGAACAACGGCTCCCGCAGGTAATGCTCCAGAAGCTTTACCTGTTTGCTGATTGCCGCCTGGGTCAGGTTCAGTTCCTGCGCGGCATTGGTGAAACTCAGATGCCGCGCCGACGCCTCGAAGGCGCGCAGCCAGGTCAGATGGGGAAGTCGTCGCGTGTTCATGGGCAACCCATGCATGAATTATATTCGGTTATAGGGCGATTATAGCTCTCTTGATAGCCGCCAATGAACGGCCGCAAGATGATGCGGGATTTGTCAGGAGACTTCGCCTTGCCCGCCGAGACCATCAATGGCTTCGACCCGCTGCGGCTGCGGCGCATTGCGCGCTGGATGGAGCAACATGTAGACGACGGGCGTCTGAGCGGGCTGGCCGTGCAGATCGCGCGGCGCGGCGACGTGGCCTTTTTCCCAAACCGCCGGGTATTGCGACAGCGCCGCCCGCCGGCCGGTTGCGCCCGACACGCTCTGGCGCATCTATTCTATGACCAAGCCGGTCACCTCGCTGGCGCTTCTGATGCTCTATGAAGAGGGGGCGTTTCAACTGGACCAGCCGGTTGCCGACTTTCTGCCGGCCTTTGCCAACCCGCGGGTCTGGAAAGGGCAGGGCCATGCTCTGGACGCAACCGAGCCTGCGCGGCGCGCGATCACCATCCACGACCTGCTGACCCATCAGGCCGGCATCGTCTATGGCGACCCGCAGGGCAATGCGCTGGAACGCGCCTTGTCGGCATCGGGGCTCGATTTCGACGGGGGCATCGCCACCATGGCCGAGGCGGTCGAGGTGCTGGCGGGGCTGCCGCTGGCCTTTCATCCCGGCGAACGCTGGTTCTACGGGCTGTCGACCGATGTTCTGGGCCGCCTAATCGAGGTGATCAGCGGCCAGACGCTGGGCACCTTCCTGAAGGCGCACATCCTCGATCCGCTCGGCATGGTCGATACCGGGTTTTCTGTTCCCGATGACAAGCTGGGGCGGCTGGCAACGCTCTATGAGCGTGCCGGCAAGGGCTTTGCGCCATCGGCGAAACAGGATCGCTGCCGCGCGCCGGTTACCCTGGAAAGCGGCGGGGGCGGGCTGGTCTCGACGATGGCGGACTACCAGCGCTTCGCGAACATGCTCTTGCGGCGGGGGGCGCACGAGGGTGGCCGACTGCTTGGCCGCAAGACCTTCGATCTGATGGTGTCCAACCACATGGGCGGCGATCTGGCCAGCCGCGGGCAGGCGCATTTCAGTGAGACCACGTTCGAGGGGGTCGGCTTTGGCCTTGGCATGTCGGTCATGCTGGACCCGGCGCGCGCAAAGATCGTCGGCTCACCGGGCGAGTTTGCCTGGGGTGGCATGGCCTCGACCGCCTTCTGGGTAGACCCGGTCGAAGAGATGACCGTGATCCTGATGACCCAGCTGATCCCCTCCAGTGCCTACACCCTGCGCCGGCAACTTCGTGTGCTGAGCTACCAGGCGCTGGTTTGAGTGCGCGCGGCCGGCCCTATGCCATAGCCAGCGCAATCACCCCCACAAGGATCAGGCTCGCCGCCCAGACGAGATCGAGGTTGAACCAGCTTTTCGACAGGAACTTCAGCCCAAGCCAGCGATAGACGCCAAAGGCCAGTGCACCGCCCGCCGCCATCATGGCAAGGCTGTGCAGCAGCGCGACGCCGAGCGCGACCACGGCATTCGAGGACATCAGCGCGCTGGCGGCGGCATGGCCCGCGTCCGTTTCAATGGTCTTGCAGATGCCAAGGTAGATCGGCACCAGCATCAGCCCCGCCCCATGGGCCAAGGCCGCAAGAAACGACCAAAGCGCCAGTTGCGAGGGCCTGACCCTTGCCAGAAACCGCGGGTGGCGGCGGTTGAAAGCCAGGTAGATGCCAAGCGCGATCACCAGAAGGGCCGCACCGATCTGGATCTGCCGCTGGTAATCGACCAGCCACAAAAGCGCGGTGAATGGCAGCAGGATCGCCAGCATCGACACCAGATGCCCGCCGGCCAGCGCCGCCAATGCCCGCCAGAGACGGCTGGGTTGACGCTCCATCAGCGCGGCGGAAACCGCCAGCAGCCAGCCCATGCCGGGGTTCAGGCCGTGGTAGACACCGGAAAAGACGACGGCCCACCACAGGGCCGCCGTTGATGTGGTTTCCTGGATCATGGTTGCAAGCCCGATGCGCCCCGGACCTGATACGGGGCCTCATGATGTGATGGTGCGAGGCCCCGGTGCAAGGCCGGGGCGTGGTGAGGTCAGACGGAGGGGTAGCAGAAGCTGTCGGTCGAACAGTCGCCGCCCTCCAGCCGGATCTGGTGGCTGCGGTAACCCTTCGGGAAATCCACCCAGAAGTCCTTGTCCAGCGTCAGCCCGCCGTTTTCACCGACATTGGCCATCACCATGGCTGCACCCCGGTCACCGGGATAGAACTGGTCGTCCCATGTGGAGTAAAGCGAGTTGGTCCAGTAGACGCGCTTGCCGTCACGGCTGATCTCGACCATCTGGGGCCCGTAGCCGAATGTCCGGCCATTGGGGTGCGGGGTTTTCTTGACGATGCCGCCGATCTCGACCTTGCCGGCCAGCACCGGGTTCATCGGGTCGGACACGTCGTATTGATGCATCTCGCCAAGGCCCCAGCAGGCGACGTACAGGTACTTGTCGTCCAGCGACAGGTCGATATCCGTGACCAGCGGCGGACAGGCGCCGAAACCCTTGAGAAGCTCGGGCAGGTCATCGGCGTCGGCAGGAACCGGGTCGATGGTGATGGTCTTTTTCGCCTCGAAGGTGCCATCGTCCTTCTGCCACCAGGTAAAGATCGCGCCCTGAAGGTTGGTTGTATCCACCACGACGCCGCAAAAGCCGTAATCCTTGGCAGGGTCATGGGCGGGCCGGATCTCCAGCGCCATCTGGTGATTGGCGCCAAGGTCGATGGTCTGCACGTTCTTGCGGTCGCGCAACTTCCAGAAATGGATCTTGTGGCCGTACTTGTTGCTCAGCAGATCCTCGGGCACGATGCCGTTTTCGAACTGCGGCGGCAGACCCCATTCGGAACTGACCATGTAGTCTCGCGGCAGGTTCCACCAGAAATCGTAATGCTTGTCCTGCTGGCCGCGGTCCATCTCGTAGCGGCCAAGAATTTCGAAGGTCTCGCAATCGAGGATGAAGATGCCCGGAGGCCCATCGGTGCCATCGGCGCCACCGCCGCCAAGGGTCGAGACGTAGGTGCCCTCGGGGCCGCAATGGATGGTGTGAGGGCGCGAATAGCCGGTCTTGGCAAAAACCTCTTCGGGTTCGATGATCTTGTGGATCTTGGCCTTGAGCGGCTCTTTCACATCGATCACGTAGATCCGCGAAGACCGGATGCCCGGCACGATCAGGTAGCGGCGTTCCAGAAACGCATGACCCGACAGCGGTGACAGGGCCGAGGAACAGGCGTTCCAACCGAAGTGGTGAAACTCGTCGCCTTTGTTGGGCATGATGACCTGGTGGACGATCTGACTGTAGGTTTTGGATTTCGGGTCCACATCGACGATGGCAAGCCCGTCGGGCTGTGACCCGTCGGGGCTGAGCATCAGGGTAAAGGCGAGCTTTTCAGCCGGCGCCTCCATCGCCAGTTTCGGCGTGGCATGAAACGTTGGGTCTGGTCTGATCGTCATGGCATTTCCTCCCTTAAGAATTGCCATTCAGGTAATCATGGAAACGGCTTTCAACTTGGTTTCATAATCCTTGACCGGCACTTTCCGCGAATATTGCTGACTCGCGCCGGCGTATCGCCGACGGGATTCATGTCAGCGCATCTTCAGGCAAGTGGCACGCGATCGTCAGGCCACCCGGCAGCGCGCGAAGTGCAGGCGTGACCGTGTCGCAAGTCCCGACAATCGCATGAGTGCAGCGATTGGCAAAGGGGCAACCCTTTGCGCCGATGACCACGCTGCCCGCACTGGCCGCCCTGGCCTCTCCGGTTTCGGCCACGCCTTCCAGCCAGCCCTGCCGCATTTCGGGAACCGAGGAGAGGAGCAATCGGGTATAAGGATGGAACGGCGGACTGAAAACGGCCTTTGACGGGCCTTTTTCGACCACCCGGCCGGCATAAAGCACGACGACCTCATCGGCGAAGGACGCCACCGTGGACAGGTCGTGGCTGATGAACATGTAGGCGACGCCCAACTTGTCCTTCAGCGATTTCAAAAGCTCGATCACCCCCGCCGCGACGACCGTGTCAAGGGCCGAGGTGACCTCATCGCAGAGGATCACCTTGGGATCGGCGGCCAGCGCGCGGGCCAGGTTGACCCGTTGCTTCTGACCGCCGGACAGTTCGCCGGGAAAGCGGGACGCGAAGCTTCGCGGCAGGTCGACCAGCTCCAGAAGCTCCCCCACCCGGTCTGCACGCGCACGCCCCTTGAGGCCTTGGTAGAACTCCAGCGGCCGTCCGAGGATATCGCTGATCCTTTGGCGCGGGTTCAGGGCCGTGTCGGCCATCTGGAAGACGATCTGGCAGTCTTTCAGCGTGTCGCGTGGCCGGTTCTTGACGTCGGGCGCGACCGCTTTGCCATCGAGCGTGGTTTCGCCGCTCCTCAGCGGGGTCAGGCCGGCGATGACGCGCGCCAGCGTGCTTTTCCCGCAGCCGCTTTCGCCGATCACGCCGACGACCGAGGCGGCGGGCACATCGACCGATACGTCGGACAGAATGGTCAGATCGCCATAGCCCGCGGTGATATTGCGCGCCGAGATTGCAGCGCTTGGGCCGTCGCCCTGGCGGTCTGGTCGACCAGATGCGGCGCAGGCGGACCGCGGTATCAGCGTGCGTGTGTATTCGTGCTGCGGATCGTGCAGGATCTGCGCCGTCGGCCCTTGCTCGACCATTTCGCCGTTCTTCAGAACGAGGATGCGGTCAGCCACCTGTGCCACCACCGCAAGGTCGTGGGTGACATAGATCGCTGCGGTTCCCGATCGCGGATGAGGTCCTGGAACGCTTTCAAGACCTCGATCTGGGTGGTTACGTCCAAGGCCGTGGTCGGCTCATCGAGGATCAGCAGGTCCGGCCCGCACGACATTGCCATGGCCGCCATCAGGCGCTGCAACTGCCCGCCGGAAACCTGATGGGGAAACTTCGTGCCCACGCTTTCGGGGTTCGGCAGGTCCAGCTTGCGGTAAAGTTCGATGGCGGTGGTGGTCAGGCGCATCGCCTCGCGCCAGAGTGGCGCCTCGATCACCTGCTTGCCGATCCGCAGCGCCGGGTTGAAGCTGGCGGCGGCCGATTGCGCGACATAGGAAACCTCGTCGCCGCGCAGCGCATGACGCTCTTGCGGTGACAGTTTCATGATGTCGCGCCCATTCAGCCAGACCTCGCCACCGGCGATCCGGCAGCCGGGCCGGGCGAACCCCATCGACGCCAGAGAGATCGTGGATTTGCCCGACCCGCTTTCGCCGATCAGCGCCAGAACCTCGCCCTTGGCCACGTTCAGCGACACGCCCTTGACGATCGGCACATAGCTGCCTCCGGGCGGCCTGCCTTCAACCTGAAGGTTCTTGATGGTCAGGATGTCGCTCATTGGTCGATCTTCTCCAGAACGGTTTCACCCTGCTGGCGCTGCTGGAACCAGTCGACCAGCAGGTTCATGGAGACGGTCAGCGAGGCGATGCAGGCGGCCGGGATCAGCGCGGCGGAAGAGCCGAGAAAGAGCCCACCCACGTTTTCCTGTACCATCAGTCCCCAGTCCGCCGCCGGTTCCTGAACCCCGAGGCCAAGGAAGGACAGGCCCGACAGGAACAGGATCGAGAAGGTGAAGCGCAGGCCAAACTCGGCGATCAGCGGCGCCATGGAGTTCGGCAGGATTTCCCGCGTCAGGATCCACCATGTGCCTTCGCCCCGGGCGCGCGCCGCCTCGACGAAATCCATGACACCGATATCGTAGCCAAGCGCGCGAGAGACGCGGAACACGCTGGTCGACAGGACCAGTCCTACGGTCAGGACCAGAACCGTGATCGAGGTGCCGAAGGCGCCGATCACCACCAGCGCCAGAAGGGTTGACGGGAAGGCCATGAAAGCCTCGACGATGCGGCTGACGACGATATCGAACCATCCCTTCAGGATCGCGGCGGCGAAGCCCAGCGTCACGCCGATGCCGAACGAGATGACGGTGGTAATCAGCGCCAGCAAGAGCGTTGTCCTTACCCCGTAGATAAGCCGCGACAGCACATCGCGGCCCAGCTTGTCGGTTCCCAGAAATCCGCCCTCGCCCAAGGGTGCGAATGTCGTCCCCGAAATGATCTCGGCCTCGCCATGCGGCGCCAGCCAGGGCCCGAATAGCGCCAGCGCCAGCCAGAACAGCAGCACCCCGCCCGCGATGACGGCAGTCCATGTCAGGCGCAGGCCGGCAAAGACAGATGCGCGCGGCTTGGTGAATTCGGCGGCGTCGCTCATTTCGGATACCTCAGGCGCGGATTGGCCATGATGGAAAGGACATCGGCCAGCAGGTTCAGCAGGATGTAGACCGAGCCAAAGATCATGGCGCAGGCCTGGATCAGCGGGATGTCGCGCAGCGTGACGCCATCGACCAGCAGCCGCGTCAATCCCGGCACGCCGAACACGGTTTCGACGATGATCACGCCGGACACCATGTAGCTGAGGTTCAACGCGATGACGGTGAAAATCGGCGACAGCGCGTTGGGCAAGGCGTGACGCACGACCAGCCTGCGCTTCGGCAGGCCCTTGAGCGCGGCCATTTCGATATAGGGAGAGGTGAAGATGTTGATCACCGACGACCGCGTCATCCGCATCATATGCGCCAGAACTGCAAAGCTGAGCGTCGCGACAGGAAGGGCGAGCGCTACGAAATTCTGCCAGAGGCTGGTTGTGGGCCGCGTGTTGGCCGAGGCCGAAAGCCATTTCAGCTCGACCGCGAAGACCTTCATCAGGATCAGGCCGATGAAGAATTCCGGCACTGCGATCATCGCAAGCGTGGTCATGGCCAGCGTCTTGTCGACCTTGCCGCCCGCGCGCATCGCCGACCACAGACCCAGGGCCAAAGACAGCGGGACCGAGATGGCCGCCGCCAGAAGCGCCAGCCGCAGCGTGTTCCACATCCGGCTTTCGATCATGTCGGCGACCGGCCGCTTGGTTGCCAGCGAGGTGCCGAGATCACCCTGCAACAACCCGCCCAGCCAGTCGAAATAGCGCACGACCGCCGGGCGGTTCAGCCCCATCTCCTCGCGCAATGCGGCCAGGGCCTCTTCGGTACGGCTTTGGCCCAGGATCGCCTCGGCCACGTCGCCGGGAAGAATTTCGGTCGCACCGAAGATGATGATGGATGCCAGAAGCAGCGTCAAAAGACCCTGCCCCAGGCGCGTCAGGATGATGCGATACACCTCGTTTCTCCCTCAAGGATGAGGCGAGTTTCGAGGCTCGGGCGACATTCGACAAACAACCATAGCAACCAGTTTGGGGCGCTTTTGGTTATGGCTGGGGCATGGGTCGACCTCGGTCAGGTCTATGCCCGGTTTTTTATTGTTTGCCTGACGCCACCGCGAAGCGGCAAGACTTTCGAAACCGGAGACGATCATGACCGCCCATTCCTACCCCCTGTTGATCAAGCAGATCCTGACCGCGCCTCTTGCCCATGCGCCGCAGAACCGGATCGTTCATGGCGACCGGGTATGCTACGACTACCGGACCTTTGCCGATCGCGTCGGGCGGACCGCCGGAGCCTTGCGCGCCCTGGGCGCGGGCGAAGGCAGCGTCATTGCGGTTCTCGATTGGGACAGCCACCGCTATCTGGAATGCTTCTTTGCCGTTCCGATGATCGGGGCAACGCTGCACACGGTGAACATCCGCCTTTCACCGGAACAGATCCTTTACACGATCAACCATGCCGAAGACGACCTGATCCTGTGCCATGTCGATTTCCTGCCGGTGCTGTCGGCAATCGCGGGCCGGATCGAGCGGCCCTGGCGTCTGGTGGTGATGTGCGACGATGACAGTGCCCCGACGGAGCCGAGAGCCGAGGGCGAATACGAGGCCCTGCTTGCGGCCGCAACACCGGTCGTGGAGTTTCCCGACTTCGATGAGAACATCCGCGCGACGCTGTTTTACACCACCGGAACCACCGGTGACCCCAAGGGGGTCAGCTATTCTCACCGCCAGCTTGTGCTGCATACCCTGGCCGTGATCGCGGGCCTCGGGCCGATCCCGGGCGGCGGCTTCAACCGCGGCGACGTCTACATGCCGATCACGCCGCTGTTTCACGTTCATGGCTGGGGCATTCCCTATGCCGCAACGATGATGGGGCTGAAACAGGTCTATCCCGGGCGCTACGAACCCGCGCGCCTGCTGAACCTGATTGCCAAACACGACGTGACCTTCTCGCATTGTGTGCCGACGATCCTGGCCATGCTTCTGAACGCGCCCGAGGCGGCGACGACCGACCTCAGCCGCTGGAAGGTCATCATCGGCGGTTCGGCCCTGCCCGAAGGGCTGGCAAAACAGGCGCTGGCCAGGGGGATCGACGTTCATGCGGCCTATGGCATGTCGGAAACCTGCCCCTTTCTGACCGTGGCCGACATGATGGCGACGCGCGAACCCGGCGCACCGGTCGCGGTGCGGACCGCCACGGGCAAACCGGCGCCTCTGGTACAGATCCGTGTGGTCGATGCCACGATGAAGGATGTGCCGCGCGACGGCCGGACAACCGGCGAAATCGTCGCCCGCGCGCCATGGCTGACCCAGACCTACCTGAAGAACAGCGAAGGCACAGAGGCATTGTGGCAGGGCGGCTGGCTGCATACCGGGGATGTCGGGCTGCTTGATCAGGGCGGGACGCTGCGGATCACCGACCGGCTGAAGGACGTGATCAAGACCGGTGGCGAATGGGTATCGTCGCTGGAGCTTGAGAACCTCGCCAGCACAGTGGTCGGTGTTTCCGAAGCCGCGGCCATAGGCGTTCCGGACGCGAAATGGGGCGAACGCCCGCTTCTGGTCGTCGCCTACACCGGGACACCGGCTGAAACGCTGGCGGACCTGCGCGCGGCGTTTGAGGCGGCGGTTCAGGGCGGGGCCTTGTCAAAATGGGCTGTTCCGGACCGCATCGAAATCGTCGAAGGCCTGCCCAAGACTTCGGTCGGCAAACTCGACAAGAAAGCCTTGCGGGCGCGCTATTGCTGACAGGCATGGCGGCGGCGGGCAACGTCCGCTTGTCTTTCCGCACGCCCGGAGATGCGCGGGTCCTGGCGCCTGGCCTTTGATCCGCCGCCCCTGCGGCCAGCTGACAATCCTCTTCGCGCAATGACGGCCAAGCGGGTATCGCCGCGCTCGCCGCGCCGCTGCGCGCCATAACCACAGTTATGCCAAAGTCATGATATCGGTTGTTTGTGCGCCCTGCACGTCCCCCGCCATGCTCGATGATGAACGCGGCAATCCCGCCATCGGCCATAGGGGAGGAACGACATGTCCGATATCGACAGCTTGGTACGTCAATACAAGGCCGGCGCCTTGAGCCGTCGTGGCTTCTTCACGCGCGTCGGCGCCTTTGGCCTGCTCATGCCGGCTGCCAGCAGCCTTCTTGCAATGGCAGGACCGGCGCGGGCGCAAACTCCGTCGCGCGGTGGCTGGCTGCGGATCGCACAGGGCAATACCGACAATACGCTGGAACCCGTGCGCATGGTCGACACGGATGACGGCGTTTATTCCAATTGCGTCTATCAGCGCCTGACCCGTTTCGCGCCGACACTCGAAGTCGAAGGCGATGCGGCTGAGGAATGGAGCGTCAATGACGCGGCGACCGAATGGAGCTTCAGGCTGCGTGGTGGCCTGACCTTCCACAACGGCCAGCCTGTCACCGCGGCCGATGTCGTCGAAAGCCTGTCGCGGCACATCGCCGAAGGGTCCGAGTCGCCGGCCAAGGCGCTCTTGTCGACGGTGACGGCCATCGAGGCGCCCGATGCCACGACAGTCAAGATCACGCTTTCCTCGGGCAATGCCGACCTGCCGGTCATCATGTCGGACTATCATCTTGCCATTCATCCCGCCGGCCACACCGATTTCGCCATGGCCATCGGATCGGGCCCGTTCAAGGTGATGGAGTTCATCCCCGGTGAACGCGTCGTGCTGGAGCGCTTTGAAAACTACTATGAAGAGGGCAAGCCCTATCTCGACGGGCTGGACTTCATCCCGGTTCCGGACGCCAACGCCACGCTCAGCACCCTGCTCGCGGGCGACGTGGACGCTATCCGCGACGTTCCGGCCTTCGCCGTCGAGCAGTTGAGCGGCAACGATGCCGTCACGCTTTACAACACCCCTACCGGCGCCTTTACCAACATGGTGATGATGGTCGACCGGGCGCCGACGGACAACGCGGATTTCCGCAAGGGCATCAAGCATGCGATTGATCGCGAACTGATCCTGAACCAGGTGTTCAAGGGTATCGGTACGATATCGGCCGACACGCCGATCGGGCCGGACTCACAAACATTGGTGCGAGGACGTGAAGCCCGCCGAATACGACCTCGACAAGGCGAAGTTCTACTTCGACAAGGCCGGTGTCAACGCCATCGACCTCTATACCTCGGAAACCGCCGGCAGTTCGGCCAACGACATCGCGCTGACCTTCCAGCAATCCGCCAAGGGTGCCGCCGAGATCAACGTGATCAAGACGCCATCGGATGGCTACTGGTCGAACATCTGGATGCAGAAGCCCATGACCATGTCGGGCTGGCAGGCGCGTCCGACCGTGGATGCCTTCCTTACCATCGCGCACATGAACGGCGGGAGCTGGAACGAAACCATGTGGGGGTCGGAGGCCTTCGACAACATGATCATCGCGGCGCGCGCCGAACTGGACGAAGCCAAGCGCGCCCAGATGTATTGTGATATGCTTCACATGATGAACGATGACGGAGGTTTCGTGAACGCGGTCTTCCAGAACCAGCTTGAGGCGACGGCGAAGAATGTCATGGGCTGGACCCCGCATTCCGTCGGTGGCCTCGGAGGCTTCGGGCAAACCCTTCGCAATGTCTGGCTGGGCTAGTCCGGCCCTCTCCCTGTCAGCGGCAACGGCCTGCTGACCTCAGGCCGCCGGTCCACCCGGACTGGCGGTCTGTTGTGTCTTTCCCACTCTTTAACCGGGGCAACCATGTTCTCGATCTCGCCATCCACGCGTCTGCGCCCATCGCCGTTCTACGAGGCCACCCTGGCTGAGGGCGTCTGCGCGATGACGACCTACAACCACATGCTGATGCCGACCTCCTATGGCCACCCCGAGGAGGAATACTGGCGCATCATCAACGGCGTTTCGATGTGGGACGTGGCGGTCGAACGCCAGGTGCAGCTGAAAGGCCCCGATGCAGGGCGGCTGGCGCAGATCCTCGCGCCGCGGGACCTGTCGAAATGCAAGGTCGGGCAGGGCAAATACGTGCCGCTTTGCAATCATAACGGCGTGCTGATCAACGATCCGATCCTGCTGAAGCTGGACGAAGACCGGTACTGGCTGTCGATTGCCGACAGCAACATCTGGTTCTGGGCCGAGGCCATCGCGCGCGAGCGCGGGCTCAATGTGGAGGTGAGCGAACCAGACGTGTCGCCCCTCGCGGTGCAGGGGCCGAAAGCGGAAACCGTCGTCGCCGCGATCTTCGGCGACTGGGTGCGTGACCTGAAATACTTCTGGTTCCGCGAGACAGCGATTGACGGCATTCCGGTTGCCGTCGCACGGTCCGGCTGGTCCAAACAGGGCGGGTTCGAAATTTACCTGATGGACGGTACGAAGGGCACCGCGCTTTGGAACATCGTCAAGGAGGCCGGCCAGCCGCACGGGATCGGGCCGGGCAACCCGAACTGGTGCGAACGGGTCGAAAGCGGGCTGGTGTCATACGGCGGCGATTCCGACGCGCAGACCAACCCCTTCGAGGTGCGCATGGGCAAATATGTGGATCTTCACGTGCCCGATGACACGATCGGCATCCAGGCGCTGCGCCGCATCGCCGCCGAGGGGCCGAAGCGCCACCAGTTGGGGGTCGTGCTGGATGACAGCGCGCCGGTCAGGGCCGAATTCACCTGGAATGACATCGAAATGGACGGCCACCGGATCGGCGATCTGACAACCTGCGTCTGGTCCTACCGGATGAAGAAGAACATCGGCTTCGCGCTGGTCTCGGTCGGCGCGAAACCCGGTGACCGGGTCGCGGTGCAGCGCGGTTCCGGGCCCGTCGGCGGAACCTTGTGCGAATTGCCGTTCCTCTAGGGGCGCCATGCGGATGCGAACTTCCGCCGCACCTGGCGCCTTTTGGGTGGGGTGGGGCCCTTGCCAAACCCGCTTTGCCCGGCTATAGGGCGCCACTTGAATACCTTGCGGGGCCGGCCAAGTGGCATTGCCGAGTCGCGCGTTCACGTCTTTAAGGAGATGAAAATGCCCAAGATGAAGACCAAATCGGCCGCCAAGAAGCGGTTCAAGATGACTGCCTCGGGTCGCGTCAAGGCCGGCGTCGCCGGCAAGCGTCACGGCATGATCAAACGCTCGACGGACTTTATCCGGAAGGCCACCGGCACCATGCTGCTGTCCGAGCCGGATACCAAGATCGTCAAGAAATACATGCCCTACGACCGCTGAGGAGACTGACCCATGGCACGCGTTAAATCCGGGAAAGTCACCCACGCCGCGCACCGCAAGGTGATCAAGAAGGCCAAGGGCTACTACTCCGCCCGCAGCCGCAACTTCCGCACCGCCACCCAGGCGGTCGACAAGGCCAACCAGTACGCCACGCGCGACCGCAAGAACCGCAAGCGCAATTTCCGCGCGCTGTGGATCCAGCGGATCAATGCCGCCGTGCGCGCCTTCGACGCCGAGTTTACCTATTCGCGCTTCATCAACGGTCTGGCCAAGGCCGGGATCGAGGTGGACCGCAAGGTGCTGGCCGATCTGGCCGTGAACGAGCCCGAGGCGTTCAACGCCATCGCGGCCCAGGCCAAGGCTGCCATCGCCGCCTGACCCGATTACGACGAGGGACTGGAAAACCCCGCGCCCGGGTTGCCCGGCGCGGGGTTTTTCATGGCGCGCGCCGCGAAGCACCGCGCCGCCGCTTGCATTCGCGCCCGCCGGCGGCTAGCACGAAGCCCGACAAGTCGGGGACGGGACGATGGACGGTTTGGACGCATTGCGGGGTCGCTATCTGGAAGGCATCGCTGCCGCGGCAAGCGAGGCGGGGCTGGAAGAGCTGCGCCTGGCCGCGCTGGGCAAGAAGGGCGAGGTCAGCCTGAAAATGCGCGAACTGGGCGGCATGAGCCCCGAGGAACGCCAGGTTGCCGGCCCGGCGCTGAATGCGCTGAAGGACGAGATCGACAGTGCCCTGCGCGCCAAGAAGGCGGCGCTGGCCGATGCCGCGCTTGACGAACGGCTGAAGGCCGAGTGGCTGGATGTCACGCTGCCCGGCCGGCCGCGCCCGCAAGGCACCATCCACCCTGTCAGCCAGGTGATGGACGAACTGACGGCGATCTTCGCCGACATGGGCTTTGCCGTGGCCGAGGGCCCCCAGATCGAAAGCGACTGGTACAATTTCGACGCGCTGAACATCGCGCCCGAACACCCCGCCCGGCAGGAGCATGACACCTTCTTCATGGCCCGTGCGACAGGCGACAACCGCCCGCCGCATGTGCTGCGCACCCACACCAGCCCGGTGCAGATCCGCGCCATGCAGGCTCAGGGCGCGCCGATCCGGGTGATCGCGCCCGGCCGCGTCTATCGCATGGACATGGACCAGACCCACGCGCCGATGTTCCACCAGGTCGAGGGGCTGGCGATTGACCGCGACCTCAGCATGGCCAACCTGAAATGGGTGCTCGAGGAGTTCTGCCGCGCCTTCTTCGAGGTCGACAATGTCGAACTGCGCTTCCGTGCCAGCCATTTCCCCTTCACCGAACCTTCGGCGGAGGTTGATATCCGCTGTTCCTGGGACGGTGGCCAGCTGAAAATCGGCGAGGGCGACAGCTGGATGGAGATCCTGGGTTCCGGCATGGTGCATCCCCATGTGCTGCGCGCCGGCGGGGTCGACCCCGACGAATGGCAGGGCTTTGCCTTCGGGCTCGGCATCGACCGGATCGCAATGCTGAAATACGGCATCCCCGACCTGCGCGCCTTCTTCGACAGCGACCTGCGCTGGCTCAGGCACTACGGCTTTGCCAGCCTCGACATGCCGACCCTGCCGGCGGGGCTGAGCAGGTGAGCGACATTGTCTCACTCATGATCTCGATCGCCGCGTTGGCGATATCGGTGGACATTTTGGGTTCCACAAGCTGAAGCTGGCGGCCACTGTTCGAATGCACGCCCGACGACGATCTTTTTCGGGCCGATAGCTCTCGGAAGACAAGTCTGGTGAAAGTGTACCTTCGGTTCCTTCTTTATTCGAGCAAGTCTCGGACCGTGAAGCAAGTCGTGAAAGATGTTCGTTCAGTGAAGTCGACCTGAAGCGGTACAGTGCTATCTTGCCATTGAATGCTATGGGTGTCTATGGAAACAAGGATAGCGCGGGGCAGCGGTATCTTGTTGGCCCCGGGCGTCGCCGCTCAATCTACTGCCTATAGGCGTCGAGCTTATGAAAGTCCGGAACAAATCAGTGAAATTCTGGGTGCACCAACTGTGAGTGAGCGACCCAAAGAACGTGATTGTATCTCGTGAGTGGTTAATGTTCGCTTCGATCCTGCGAACAAGCGGCTGAACTAGGCAAGATTGCCGGCGGATTTCGACTGGGAAGGCGATCACAAAAATGAACTATCTGTTGGCTGGAGGTCGACTGAAGCAAGCATGTGCCGTAGGCGCCATCAAGATCGCTTAAAAGGCGAACTAGAGGGCGGAAAAATTGAAATTCACCCTCTCCTGACCGACCGATCACCTGAAAACGCAATCAACGCACGACAATATCCCCTATGCGCTGACCGGTTGCCACCGGCCGGGATGACCGGGCCGCGCGGGCATGAAACATCACAAGCCTCACAACCACGTGCGGCCGCAAATGGGCAAGTGCCCCCGCTAAGGGCGCCTTAAGGACTTCCTGCGATGAAGGGTCAGGCCAGCGCGACCTTGGCGCTGGTGGCGACGGGCTGGGTGTTGCGGGCCGGCGCCTTTTCGGCCTGAAGGCTGTTCAGCCCCGCCATCATCACCACGATGGCAAGCGCCATGATCAGGCACAGGCGAAGC
Organism: Paracoccaceae bacterium; assembly: GCA_041397385.1. Taxonomy (GTDB): domain Bacteria; phylum Pseudomonadota; class Alphaproteobacteria; order Rhodobacterales; family Rhodobacteraceae; genus Albidovulum. Next base: position 356,579 of record JAWKWW010000002.1, on the reverse strand, counting down.
GCGCTGGGGCGAGTGCGGTCGGCGGGAATGGCAAGCATTGTGTCCATACCGCCATTGTTAGGGCAAAATCCTAACAAAACCATGGCGAAAATGGGGCAGCCGCCGCAACACAATGTTTCCGCATGCGAAACCCCATGCGCCGGTCAGCCGCTGCGGGCCCTTGTCGCAAAGCCTCCGCGCCGCTGCGGTCTTCCCCTTCCGGCCGGTTTCGGCTAAGCCCGCCTAGCCGAGAATTCCTGAGGATGCCGTCATGAAATTCACCCTGTCCTGGCTCAAGGAGCATCTGGAAACCGATGCCGATCTCGACGCCATCCTTTACGCGCTGACCGATCTGGGCCTCGAGGTCGAAGAGGTGACGAACCCCGCCGAAACGCTGGGCGCCTTTCGCATCTGCCGCGTGCTCGAGGCGGTCCAGCACCCCAATGCCGACCGGCTGCGGCTTTGCCGGGTGGAAACCTGGCCCGACGGCCCCGGCGGCAAGGCCGAAGAGGTGCAGGTCGTCTGCGGCGCGCCCAATGCCCGCACCGGGCTGGTTGGCGTCTTTGCCCCGGTCGGCACCCATGTGCCGGGCACCGGCGTCGATCTGAAGCCCGGCGTGATCCGCGGCGTGGAATCGAACGGCATGCTCTGTTCAGAGCGCGAAATGATGCTGTCGGACGATCATGACGGCATCATCGACCTGCCGGCCGATGCCCCGCTTGGCGAACGCTTTATCGACTATCGCGGCCTGAACGACCCGATGATCTACATCAAGATCACCCCCAACCGCCCCGATGCGCTGGGCGTGCGCGGCGTGGCGCGCGATCTGGCGGCGCGCGGGCTTGGCCGGCTGAAGCCGCGGGCGGTCGAACCGGTGCAGGGAGGCTTTGCCAGCCCGATCGGTGTGACGATCGATCCCGCGCTGAAAGAAAAGGGTTGCCCGCTTTTCGCCGGCCGCGTGATCCGCGGTGTGAAGAACGGGCCTTCGCCGGCATGGCTGCAGGCGCGCCTGCGCGCCATCGGCTTGCGCCCGATCTCGGCGCTGGTCGATATCACCAACTTCTTCACCTATGACCAGAACCGCCCGCTGCACGTCTTCGATGCCGGCGTGGTGAAGGGCAACCTGCGCATCCACCCCGCCAAGGGCGGCGAGGAGGTTCTGGCGCTTGACGGCAAGACCTATCGCCTGGCGCCGGGCATGATGGCGATCTCCGACGACGCCGGTGTGGAAAGCATCGCCGGCATCATGGGGGGCGAACATTCCGGCTGCACCGAGGCGACAACCGATGTCTTTGTCGAAAGCGCCTATTGGGATCCGATCACCGTGGCCACGACCGGTCGCGCGCTCAAGATCAATTCCGATGCCCGCTACCGTTTCGAACGCGGTGTCGACCCGGCCTTCACCCTGCCCGGGCTTGAGGCCGCGACGGCGATGATCCTTGAGCTTTGCGGTGGCGAGGCCTCGGAGGTGGTGATGGACGGCGCGGTGCCCGAAACCGCGCGCGCCTACCGACTGGACACCGACCGCGTGCAGTCGCTGGTCGGCATGGACATTCCGGCCGAAACCCAGCGCCAGACCCTGACCGCGCTGGGTTTTGAGCTGAACGGCGACAGGGTTACGCCGCCCAGCTGGCGGCCCGACATTCTGGGCGAGGCCGATCTTGTCGAGGAAGTGGCGCGCATCGCCTCGCTGAGTAACCTGAAGGGCCGGCCGATGCCGCGTGCGACGGTGGGCGTGCCGCGCCCGATCCTGACGCCGCTGCAAAAACGCGAAAGCGCCGCGCGCCGCACGATGGCGGCGCTGGGCTACAATGAATGTGTGACCTATTCCTTCATCGATGCCGCCGCCGCCCGCCTGTTCGGCGGCGGTGACGAGACACTGCGGCTCGAAAACCCGATCTCGTCGGAAATGACCCACATGCGCCCCGATCTCTTGCCGGGCCTTTTGCAGGCCGCGGCGCGCAATCAGGCGCGCGGCTTCGCCGATCTGGCGCTGTTCGAGGTCGGCCCTGCCTTCGACGGCGGCGAACCGGGCGAACAGCATATTCAGGCCACGGGTCTTCTGGTGGGTGCCAGCGCGCCGCGCGATCCCTTCGGTTCGCGCCGGCCGGTCGACCTCTACGACGCCAAGGCCGATGCCGAGGCGGTGTTGTCGGCCCTCGGCGCGCCGGCCCGCGCGCAAATCGGCCGCAAGGTTGCGCCCTGGTGGCATCCCGGCCGCGCCGGACAGATCGCGCTTGGCCCGAACGTCTTGGCAAGCTTTGGCGAGCTGCATCCGAAGGTGCTGCGCGAACTGGACGTGAAGGGCCCGGCGGTTGCCTTCACCGTGCTCGTCGCCAACGTCCCCTATCCCAAGTCGAAATCCGCAACCCGGCCCGCGCTGGCCCTGTCCGGCCTTCAGGCGGTCGAACGCGATTTTGCCTTTGTCGTCGATCAGGGGGTCGAGGCGCTGACACTGGTCAATGCCGCGCAGGGTGCCGACAAGGCGCTGATCGAACGTGTCGCGGTCTTTGACGAATTCAGCGGAGCAAAGGCCGAGACGCAGATGGGGCCGGGCAAGAAGTCGCTCGCCATCACCGTACGGCTGCAGCCGCGCGACAAGACGCTGACCGACGAGGAGATCGAGGCGGTCAGCGCCAAGATCGTCGAAAAGGTCGCGAAGGCCACCGGTGGGGTTCTGCGCGGCTGAAACCCCGCGCTACAGCCGTTCGGCCAGAAACTCGGCCAGCATGTCGAACACCAGCCGGATGCGCCGGCTGGTATGCAATTCGCGATGCGTGGTCAGCCAGATCGGGAAGGTGACGGGCACCATATCGGGCAGAACCGGCTCCATTTCCGGGCTGAGCCGTGCCAGTTCGTCCCACATCGGCGAAATGCCAAACCCGTTGCGGGCCAGTTCCCAGGCGACGATGCCGTTGTCTGAACCGATGCGGAAGTTTTCTGCCGCGACCGGCAGGCCCAACGGTTGAAAGAAATCCAGCATCCGCTGGGTGTCGCCGAAGCTGATGAATTCGTGCCGCGCCAGATCGGCACGGGTTCTCGGCCGGCCATGGGCGTCCAGATAGGCGCGCGAGGCATAGAACCGGGCCTCGGCCTCGCCCACCAGCCGCGCGACAAGGTCGGGCTGTTCGGGGCGGACATGACGGATGGCGATATCGGCCTCGCGCCGCATCAGGTCGCGAACGTCATCGGCTGCCACCACGTCGATCTCCAGCCGCGGCGCGGCGGCGCGCAGCCGTTTCAGCGCGGCGGGCAGGACGAAGGCCGACATGCCCTCGCTGGCGGTGATCCGAACCTTGCCCTCGATCGACTGCGACTGGCCCGCCGCGGCGATCGCCACGCGATGGGCGGCCTCGCCCATGACACGGGCATGGGCCAGCAGTTCGCGCCCCGCCGCGGTCAGCCGCAACGATCGCCCCAGCCGTTCGAACAAAAGCACGCCCAGGGCATCCTCCAGCGCGGCGACCTGCCGACCGAGCGTCGGTTGCGTCAGCCGCAATTCGCGCGCCGCTGCGGAAAGAGAGCCGGCCTCTGCCGTGGCCAGAAAGGCGCGAACATGATTCCAGTCGAGCGGGTCGGGATGAATATTCATGCAAAAATGTATAGAGATAATGCAGAATTCCGCAATTCCCCCCGAGAAAACGCATGGCTATATCATCGCTGCAAAGGAGAATGAGATGATCACTGCCGCAAAATTCTGGGATAGCGCCGCCGAGAAATACGCACGATCGCCGATCAAGGACATGGCATCCTACACCTACACGCTGGACCGAACCCGTTCGTATCTGCATGCCGGCGACCGGGTCTTGGAACTGGGCTGCGGGACCGGTACGACCGCGCGCCACCTCGCGCCGTCGGTGGCCGAGATCACGGCCAGCGACGTTTCGCCGGCGATGATCGACATCGCACGACGCAAAGCCGCCGAGGAAGGCATCGCCAACATGCGGTTTGCCGTCGCCGACACATCGGATCCGGTTCCGGATGGCGAGGTTTACGATGCGGTCTTGGCCTTCAACCTTATCCATCTTCTGACCGATCCCGATCGTGCCATGACGCGCATCCACGCGATGCTGAAACCCGGCGGGCTGTTCATTTCGAAAACCATCTGCCTGCCCGAGGCGGGTTCGGGCTGGTCTCGAGAACGGCTGCTACTTTCGGTGATGCGTGTCGCGCTGCCCGTCATGCAATGGCTTGGCAAGGCCCCCTATGTCCGCATCACGACGATTGCCGAACTGGAGGCGATGGTGACGTCGACGGGCTTTTCGATCATCGAAAGCGGCAATCATCCAGCCCAGCCGCCGCGCCGTTTCATCGTCGCGCGAAAACCGTTGAAATAGGCTGCCGGGGCGCTTCGAACGTCCGGTGATTCTACCCGTTTTGGGTCGAACATGACCCGCGGAAGAGTCGGAAAACCGGTATTTGTTGCCAGTTTTTCACGGGTTTTCCGCGTGTTTGGTCGCGTTTGTGACATTTTCTTCGATTCTGCCCAAGATATGCTCTCATACCGCACGCGCTAGAACCAAAGGCGCGAACAGGCAGTAAACGGGGACACAATGCTGAAAGAGTTCAAGGATTTCATCGCCAAGGGCAATGTCATGGACATGGCCGTCGGCATCATCATCGGGGCGGCTTTCACGGCGATCGTCACCTCGCTGGTGGACGACCTGATCAACCCGGTCATTTCGCTGTTTACCGGGGGCATCGACTTTTCGGGGCTCAAGGTCGCGCTGGGCGAGGGGGCCGATGCCGCCTCGTTCAACTACGGAAGCTTCATCAATGCGTTGATCAACTTCCTGATCGTGGCATGGGTGGTGTTCATGCTGGTCAAGATGGTCAACCGGGTGAAGGACGCAGCGGCCAAGAAGGAAGAAGCCGCAGCGGCGGCACCGGCCGGTCCGACGCAGGAAGAGCTGCTGACCGAAATCCGCGATCTTCTGAAAAAGTAAGCGACACGACGAGGGACAGAAAAGGCCGGCGCTGTGAAGCGCCGGCCTTTGCCATTTCGCAATCGCGCCGGATCAGATCTTCAGCGCCTCGGCGCCCGAGATCGAGGGCAGGTTCAGCGCCTCGCCGACGGCGGCATAGGTCAGCTTGCCGGCATGGACGTTCAGACCGTTCAGCAGGTGCATGTCATCGGCACAGGCCTGCTTCCAGCCCTTGTTGGCCAGCGCCAGCATGAAGGGCATGGTGGCATTGCCAAGCGCGATGGTCGAGGTGCGGGCAACCGCGCCCGGCATGTTGGCCACGCAGTAGTGCATGATGCCGTCGACCTCGTAGATCGGGTCCTGGTGCGTGGTGGCCTTCGAGGTTTCGAAACAGCCGCCCTGGTCGATGGCGACATCGACAAGCGCCGCGCCCGGCTTCAGCTCCTTCAGCTGTGCTTTCGAGATCAACTTGGGCGCTGCCGCACCGGGGATCAGCACGGCGCCGATGATCATGTCGGCCTGACGGGCCAGTTCGATCGTGTTGCCGGCGCTGGCATAGCTGTTCTTGAACGTGCCGCCGAAGACATCGTCGAGATACCGCAGCCGCGGGATCGACCGGTCGAGCACGGTCACATCCGCGCCCATCCCTGCGGCGATCTTCGCCGCGTGGGTACCGACGACGCCGCCGCCGATGACCAGCACCCTGGCCGGGCCGACGCCCGGAACGCCGCCCATCAGCACGCCGCGCCCGCCATTGGCCTTTTGCAGCGTCCAGGCGCCGACCTGCGGCGCAAGGCGTCCGGCAACCTCCGACATCGGTGCCAGAAGCGGCAGGCCGCCGTTGCGGTCGGTCACGGTTTCATAGGCGATGCAGGTCGCGCCCGAGGCGAGAAGGTCATGCGTCTGGTCCGGATCCGGCGCGAGGTGCAGGTAGGTGAACAGAAGCTGGCCCTCGCGCAGCATCTTGCGCTCGACCGCCTGCGGTTCCTTGACCTTGACGATCATGTCGGCCTGGGCAAAGACCTCCTTGGCGGTGCCGAGGATCTTGGCGCCGACCGCGGTGTAATCGGCATCCGAAAAGCCCGCGCCGGCCCCGGCATGGGTTTCGATGACGACCTCATGGCCGTTCAGAATGGCCTCGCGCGCGGCATTGGGCGTCATCCCGACGCGAAATTCCTGCGGTTTGATTTCCTTGGGGCATCCGATTTTCATGGGGCATCCTCCCTTTCCTGGGCTCAGAATGCCCGAGCGGGGATGGAATTGCTTTGAAATCCATGCTGGCATTACTGGGCGTCTCGCGTAATAACGTCGAAGAAATCCGGAAATCCTCGAAGAAAGTTCTGCAAATATGGAAATCGACGAAACGGATCGGCGAATCCTGATGGCCCTGCAGCGCACCGGCAGGATGACCAACGCGGAATTGTCCGAACAGGTCAACCTGTCGCCCTCGGCCTGCCACCGTCGCGTGCAGAGACTCGAACAGCAGCGTTACATCCGCGACTATGTCGCGCTGCTCGATGCGCGGAAGATGGGCCGGCCGACGACGGTTTTTGTCGAAATCACGCTGTCAGGGCAGGCCGACGAGATCCTCGAGGCCTTCGAGCGCGCGGTAGAGCGCATACCGGATGTGCTGGAATGCCACCTGATGGCCGGTTCGGCCGATTACCTGCTGAAGGTGATCGCCGAGGATACCGAGGATTTCGCCCGTATCCACCGCCAGCATCTGGCGCGCCTGCCGGGTGTTGCGCAGATGCATTCGTCCTTCGCGCTGCGCACCGTGCGTCAGACCACGGCGATCCCGGTCTGAGCGGGGCGGGGGGCTTGCTGCCCCCCGGACCCCCCGCGAGTTTTTCGGCCAAGAAGAAAGGTCAGCTTCTCAGCCCGGTTTCGCGCAACAGCCCCTTGCGCTTGGCTTCGTAGTAATAGCCCCTGCGGTACCAGCCGACCGCTTCATCCTCGTCGCCATCGGCGACGATCCAGGCGCCGCGCAGGTAACGCACGCCATAGCGCAGGTTGGTATCGGCATCGAGGAGCCCTTCGGGCGCGCCGTCAAAACCCATGGTGCGCGCGGTTTGCGGCAGAATCTGCATCAGCCCGTAATAGGGCCCGTTGCGCGCGGCGGGGTTGTAGTTGCTTTCGGCGCGCACGACGCGGTGAACGAGGTTCGCGGGCACGCCGTTGTCGCGGGCATGCCTGGCAATCAGCGCGTCCAGTTCCGGCGAGGGGCCGGTGATGGCAGCGCGCCTGCTGCGCCGACGCCGTCCACCGCAGGCCGACAGGGTGGCAAGGCCAAGGATCAGGAACGAGCGGCGTTTCAGTTGGGACATGGCGAACTCTGGGTTGGGTCGCGACCTCTTAGCCAATCAACCGGGGCAGAAAAAGGGCAGCGCGGTTGCCCCGGCTGGCTCGGGCGGAAAACCGCAAATGAAAAACCCCCGGGCCGGGGCGCGGGGGTTGATCGGCGGCGGGTTGCCCCGCCCAGTGTTCGAAAAAAGCCTTAGAGAAGACCTTCGCGCTGCGCTTTCTTCCTCGCAAGTTTCCGCGCACGGCGGATCGCTTCGGCCTGCTCGCGCGCTTTCTTGACCGACGGCTTCTCGAAATGCTGCTTGAGCTTCATTTCCCGAAACACGCCTTCGCGCTGGAGCTTTTTCTTCAGGGCCCGGAGGGCCTGTTCGACGTTGTTGTCGCGAACGCTGACCTGCATGTGGTTGTCACCACCTTCCTAAGTTAGAGTTGCACAAAGATGTGCAGGCCGGGCGCCTATAGCAAAGCGCGCCGCGCTTGTCTACAACCGCCGCCGGACAGAGGAGAGGCCATGACCGACGATCCGCGAGAACGCCTGCTGGATGCCGCATTGCCGCATGTCGCCTTTGACGGCTGGGGCGAGGCGACGTTTCGGGCCGCCTGTGCCGATGCCGGCCTTGCCCCGGCGCTGGCCCGCGCGGTCTGCCCGCGCGGGGCGGTTGATCTGGCGCTGGCCTATCACGCGCGCGGCGACCGCGCCATGCGCGCGCGCCTGGCCGCGAGCGATCTTTCGGCGATGCGGTTTCGCGACCGGATCGCCACGGCCGTGCGTTTCCGGCTGCAGGCGGCAGAGGACCGCGAAGTGGTGCGCCGCGGCTCGGCGCTGTTTGCGCTGCCGCAGAATGCTGCCCTGGGGGCACGCGCAATCTGGGGCACCGCCGATGCGATCTGGGAGGCGCTGGGCGACAGTTCGCGCGACATCAACTGGTACACCAAGCGCGCCACGCTGTCGGCCGTTTATGGCGCGACGCTGCTTTACTGGCTGGGCGATGACAGCGAGGGCCATCAGGCCAGCTGGGATTTTCTGGATCGGCGGATCGAGGATGTGATGCGGTTCGAAGGGGCCAAGGCGCGCTGGCGCGACAGGCCGGCGCTGCAACGGGCGATGGAGGGGCCGCTGTCCTTCCTGTCGCGCATCACCGCGCCGGCCGGCCCGCCGGCGGACATGCCGGGCCACGAAGGCGGAAAGTGAGGACGGGATGGAACTGCAAAACACCATGCGCGCAGTCGCGATATCCGAACCGGGCGGCCCCGAGGTTCTGACCCCCGTTACCCTGCCGGTGCCGGTTCCGGGTTATGGCCAGATCGTGATCCGCATCGCCTATGCCGGCGTCAATCGCCCCGATGCCCTGCAACGCGCCGGCCTGTACGCCCCGCCGCCCGGCGCTTCGCCCCTGCCGGGGCTCGAAGCCGCCGGAACCGTGGTCGAAACCGGCCCCGGCGTCAGCCGCTGGAAGATCGGCGACAGGGTATGCGCGCTGTTGCCCGGCGGCGGATATGCCGAATATGCCGTGGCGCCGGAGACCCATGCGCTGCCCGTACCGCGGGGGCTGAGCCTGAAAGAGGCTGCCTGCCTGCCGGAAACCTGTTTCACCGTCTGGTCGAACGTGGTGATGCGCGGCGGGCTGACAGCGGGCGAGCGGTTCTTGGTACATGGCGGCTCATCCGGGATCGGCACCACCGCCATCCAGATTGCCGGCGCCCTCGGCGCGCGGGTATTCACCACGGCGGGCAGCGATGAGAAATGCGCCGCCTGCCGCGATCTGGGTGCCGAGGTGGCGCTGAATTACCGCGAGGCGGATTTCGTCAAGGTACTGCGCGAGGCCGGCGGCGCCAACCTGATCCTCGATATGGTCGGCGGCAGTTATCTGCCGCGCAACGTGCGCGCGCTGGCCGATGAAGGCCGGCTGGTGCAGATCGCCTTTCTGACCGGCCCCAAGGTCGAACTGAACTTTGCCGAGGTGATGCTGCGCCGGCTGACGATCACCGGATCGACGCTGCGCCCGCAATCCGACCTGGCAAAGGCGCGCATCGCCACCGAGCTTGCGACCCATGTCTGGCCAATGATCGCACGCGGCGCGCTGCGCCCGGTGATCGACAGCGAATTCGTGCTGGACGATGCCGCGAAGGCCCATGCGCGGATGGAAAGCTCGGGCCATATCGGCAAGATCGTCCTGAAGGTCGAGGGCGCCTGACGCCTGATGCAGGGCGGCGCTAACGCACCGGCGGCAGTTCGGCACCGGTCATCCGGCAGTCGCGCGCGGCATCCGGCCCGCAGGCGCGAAACGCCAGATCGCGTGTCAGGCAGATCCGCGCCTCTGCGATCCGCCCGTCTTTGCAGGTTACGGTAATCATCGGTGCGCTCAGCCCCGGGTTGGCCTCGACAAAGGCGGCCTCGATCACCGCGGGATCGACGCGCAGCGTTCGGTCGACCTGTGCAAAGACCGCCGGAATCGCGACCCTCGCCAGCGCCTTGCGTGCAAGGGCAAAGTAATCGGCCGCCGCAAGTCCCGAACAGCGGCCGTGCTTTTTCCACTGATGCCAGGCTGAACCGGCGGAACCCATGACATCGGCCATGCCGGCGGTTTCGCCGCGTGTCGCATCGCGTTCTACCGTGCGGCACCAGCTGGGCCAGCCCAACTCGTTCTGCGGCCAGAGCCCGTGCAGGACGAAGGTGTGGTCGTGGCGTGGATCGCACTGATCGGCACCGCGTGCGTCACCCTCGGCGGCGCACCAGCTTGCCGACCAGCTGAGCGCCATCACGTAGTAGTCGAAGGCGCCCGCCTTTTCGCCCTCGGCAAATGCCGGCGCAGTGGCGAGAATGAGGGCGAAAAGCCAGCGCATTTTCTCTTTCCTCCTGCCGGGAACGGCATTATATAGCGCCTGACTTCCCGAAAACGCGAAGACGCGGGCCCCGGCCAGCACCAGGACCGCAGCCGTTTTCCCGGCGCGGGAGAGATTTGTAAAGGAGTGGCGGAGATGAACAAGCCTCTGATGGCCAAGGCGACCGCGGTCTGGCTGGTTGACAACACGACGCTGAGCTTCAAGCAGATCGCCGATTTCTGCGGCCTGCACGAATTGGAGGTTCAGGGCATCGCCGATGGCGACGTTGCGACCGGCGTCAAGGGTTTCGACCCGATCGCCAACAATCAGCTGGATCCGATCGAGATCGAGCGCGGCGAAAAGGACCCGCTTCACAAGATGAAGCTCAAGTTCAACCCCGCCGCGCTTGGCGAGGAAAAGCGCCGTGGCCCGCGCTACACGCCGCTGTCCAAGCGTCAGGACCGGCCGGCGGCGATCCTGTGGCTGGTGAAGTTCCACCCCGAGCTTTCGGATGGCCAGGTCGGCAAGCTGGTCGGCACGACCAAGCCGACGATCCAGTCGATCCGCGAACGCACGCATTGGAACATCGCCAATATTCAGCCGATTGACCCGGTCGCGCTGGGCCTTTGCCGGCAGTCCGAACTGGACGCGGCGGTGCAGCAGGCGGCCAAGAAGAAGGCGGCCGAAGGTGCGGTGATGTCGGATGACGAACGGCGCAAGCTCGTGTCGACCGAAACCTCGCTCAGTATGGGGACCGAGCCGAAGATCCCGACAGCCATCGCCGGGCTTGAAACCTTTACCCTGACCGGCTCCGACAACGAGCCGGAAGAGGAAAAGTCGGCCAAGGATTTTTCGGATGCCGACAGCTTCTTCAACCTGCCCGATGCCGACGACGAGGACGAAGACGACGCACGCTGAGCGACGTCAATACGCCCCGCCCGCCAGGCGCTGGTGATCGCCGTCAATGGGCGGCACCGCGCCCGGATCGTCCAGCCAATCCGGCCGTTCCGCTCCGACCAGCCCGCGCGTCGGCGCAGCAAGGCGCGCCCGGCCTGTCGTGGAAGACCGCCGGTCAATCGCCCTCCGCAGTTGCCTGCTGCCAACCGCTCAGCTCAGCGCCTTGCGCGCCCTCAGTGCCGCCTGAATGGTGCCATCGTCGAGATAGTCCAATTCACCCCCGATCGGCACACCCTGCGCCAGCGAACTGACCGTGGCGCCGGTGCCTTCCAGCGCCTCGGCGATGTAATGCGCCGTGGTCTGCCCATCTACGGTGGCGTTCAGCGCGAGGATCACCTCGCGCACCACCTCGCCCGCCACCCGGTCGACCAGACGCGGGATGCGCAGCTCTTCCGGGCCCACCTGATCCAGCGCCGACAGCGTGCCACCCAGAACGTGATAGCGCCCCTTGTAGGCGCCCGCGCGTTCCATGGCCCAAAGGTCGGCGACGTCCTCGACCACGCAGATCTCGCCCGTCGCCCGCCGCTCGTCGGTGCAAATCGAACAAACCGTCGCGGTCGAGATATTGCCGCAGTTCAGGCATTCGCGCGCGCTGCCGGCCACCGCCTGCAGGGCGTCGGCCAGGGGTGTCATCAGTTGCGCGCGCTTGCGGATCATGTGCAAGACGGCGCGACGGGCCGAACGCGGGCCAAGCCCCGGCAGCCGCGCCATCATGGCGATCAGCTCGTCAATCTCGCGCGGCCCCTCGCTCATTGCCCGGCCCTCAGAACGGCAGCTTCATGTCGGCCGGCAGGCCCATCGCCTCTGTCAGCTTGCGCATCTCCGCCTGATGGCGTTCGCCCGCGCGCGCCTGGGCGTCCTTGATCGCGGCCAGGATCAGATCCTCGACCACTTCCTTTTCCGATGCCACGAAGATCGACGGGTCGATCTCCAGCCCGGTCAGATCGCCCTTGGCTGTGGCGGTGGCACGAACCAGCCCGGCGCCGGCCTCGCCGGTCACCGTGATCCGGTCCAGCGCCTCGGTCAGTTCGGCCATCTTGGCCTGCATGTCCTGCGCGGCCTTCATCATCTTGGCCATGTCGCCCAGGCCGCCCAATCCCTTCAGCATGTTCACCCCTTCGCTTGCTCTGTTTCCAGATAGGGGCGCCGCAATGGCAGGGCAAACCCCAAGTGGCCTTCATCTTGGCAAAATACTCCCGCCGGAGGCCGCGTCGCCTGCCAGCGCCGCATCGTTCAGCCGTCTTCGAACGGGTCCCAGTCCTCGGCCTCCTCGGCGGCTTCCAGCGCCTGCTCAGCCGCCTCGGCCGCCAACGCCTCGGGTGTGCGAATCTCTCCGATCGTGGCGCCGGGAAAGGCCAGCAGGATCGCCTGCACAACCGGGTTTGCCTGCGCCTCCGCCTCCAGTTCACGTCGCGCGCGGTCGCGTTGCTCGGCCAGCGTCGCGCCGCCGCCAGACCCCACGACCGACACCCCCCAACGCACGCCGGTCCATCCCTGCAGCCGCTGCGCCAGCCGTGCCGCCAGATCGGGCGCAGCGCCATCGGCGGGCTCGAATTCGATCCGGCCGGGGCTGTAGCGTACCAGCCGCAGGCCCTCCTCGATCTCGACAAGCAGCTTCACGTCGCGATGTTGCCGGATCAGCGCCAGCACCTGTTCGAACCGCCCGAAGCGCGCCAGCGCGGTTTCCGGCACCGTGGCCAGCGCGGTGGCCGTGCCAGCACCGGCACCGTTGCCGGCCGGAGCGGGTCGGCTTTCCACCATGGCCCGCGCTGCACCACCGCCTTGCGGTCCCGCGCTGCCCGGCGCCTGGGGGGATGACCCACCGGCGCCTTCGGGCGTCTCGCGCAGCTTGCGGATCAGCTCTTCGGGCGGCGGCAGATTGGCGACATGGGTCAGCCGGATCACCGCCATTTCCGCCGCCATCATCGCGTTCGGCGCCAGCGCCACCTCTTCCAGCGCCTTCAGCAGCATCTGCCATATCCGCGTCAGCACCCGCATGCCCAGCCTGCCGGCCATGACCGTGCCGCGGGCGCGTTCATCGGGCGACACCGTCGGGTCCTCGGCCGCGGCCGGTGTGATCTTGACCACGCTCAGCCAATGCGTGACCTCGGCCAGGTCGCGCAGGATCGCCATTGGGTCGGCGCCGTCGGAATACTGCGCGCCAAGCTCGCGCAGCGCGCCTTCGGCATCGCCGGTGACGATCCGGTCGAAGAGGTCGAGGATCCGCCCCCGGTCGGCGAGCCCGAGCATCGCGCGGACCGCATCGGCCGTGGTTTCGCCGGCGCCATGGGCAATCGCCTGATCCAGAAGCGAGGTCGCGTCGCGTGCCGAGCCTTCGGCCGCGCGGGTGATCAGCGCCAGGGCATCGTCGGTGATCTCGGCCTTCTCGGCCCCGGCGATCTTCTTCAGCAGCGCGATCATCACCTCCGGTTCGATCCGGCGCAGGTCGAAGCGCTGGCAACGCGACAGGACGGTGACCGGCACCTTGCGGATCTCGGTCGTGGCGAAGATGAATTTCACATGGGCGGGCGGCTCCTCCAGCGTCTTCAAAAGCGCGTTGAACGCGCTTGTGGACAGCATGTGAACCTCGTCGATGATGTAGATCTTGTAGCGCGCGCTGGCGGCCCGGTAGTGCACGCTTTCGATGATCTCGCGAATGTCGCCGACGCCGGTGCGGCTGGCCGCGTCCATTTCCAGCACGTCCACATGCCGGCCTTCGGCGATGGCCACGCAGGCTTCGCAGGTTCCGCAGGGTTCGGTCGTCGGCCCGCCCGTGCCATCTGGCCCGGTGCAGTTCATGCCCTTGGCGATGATCCGCGCCGTGGTCGTCTTGCCGGTGCCGCGGATGCCGGTCAGGATGAAGGCCTGCGCGATCCGGTCGGCGGCAAAGGCATTTTTCAGCGTCCGCACCATCGCGTCCTGCCCGACCAGATCGGCAAAGGTTTCGGGCCGGTATTTCCGCGCCAGTACCTGATAGCCGGGCTTTGCGGTGTCGCTCATGGGGCCTCTTTGCGGTTCGGGTATTCGGCGGACAAGATTCGCCCGGCCCCGAGACTAGGCGCGGGCTTGCGCGGCGTCCACCCGAAGGCTAGTCTGACCCCGCCTGAACGAGAGGGCATCCCGGTCCGCGGAAAGCGCTCTGCGCATCTCGACATGCTGACGACATCCGTTTCGGTTGTCTCTGCCCGGTTAGCGGACCGGCGGGCGCGATGGAGATGAACCGATGCCCCTATCCCTCGATCGGCTGCGCCGTGCAGCCCGCGATTTGCGCCGTGCCCATCTGGCGGGCGATCCCGTTGCGTTGCAGCGCCTGCGCCAGCATCCGCCACGCGCCGAATTGTCGACGCTGAAACATGCCGACTACCTGCATGTGATCGCGCTGGAACAGTCCTTTTCCAGTTGGCCGCGGCTGAAGCTTGCCGCCGAAACCGAAGGGCTGGATCGCGCCATGCGCCAGCAGCGCCTGAAGCTGGCGCTGTTTCATGGTCAGAACTGGGTGGTCGATACGCTGTTGCGCGACACTCCGGATCTGGCGCGCGGTCTTCTGGGGCTTGAGGTGGCGCTATACGACCGCGCCGCGGTGGCCCAGACGCTTGCGCAGGATCCCGCCGCGGCGACCCGCGCCTATGGCCCGCGCCGGCCGATCCTGCACCTGGCCTTTTCGCGTTGGCTGCAAGCCCATCCGGAACGCGAGGCCGACATGATCGCGATAGCAGAGATGCTGGTCGCCCATGGCGCCGATGTGAACGATTGCGTGCCGGTCGCGCCGGGCAGCGACCACGGCCTCTCCGCCCTTTACGGCGCCATCGGCCACGCCGGGAACCTGCCGCTGGCCCGCTGGCTTCTGACCCATGGCGCCGATCCCGATGATGGTGAATCGCTATACCACGCGACGGAACTGGGCCATCGCGACGGGTTGCGCCTGCTTTTGGAACATGGCGCCGACCCGCGGGGCACAAACGCGCTGCTGCGCGCCATGGATTTTCACGACCACGAGGCGGTGGCGCTGCTGGTGGCGCATGGCGCGCGCGCCGATGATTTCGACGCCAGCGAGGTGGGCGGCGAGGCGCCCTGGATCATGCCGGCGCTGCATCAGGCCGCGCGGCGAATGAGCGATGCGCGCATGATCGCGCTGCTTCTGGATGCCGGCGCCGATCCGCGTGGCGCCTATCAGGGTGCCAGCGCCTATGCCTTTGCCCGTGTCTTCGCGAATTCCGATCTGGCCGCCGCGCTGACATCGCTGGGCGCACAAACACCGCTTTCGCGCGAAGAAAGCCTGTTGGCCGCTGCCGCCGAGGGGCGCGAAAGCCCCGGCGAATGGATTGATCCGGCGAAACTGGCGCCAGCCTATCGCGATCTTCTGCGGCAGGTCGTGGCTTTGCCCGGGCGGCTTGGCCATGTCCGCCGGCTGGTGGCGCTGGGCCTGCCCTATGACGCCCCCGACGCCGAGGGCCTGACCCCGGTTCAGCTCGCCGGATGGGAGGGCCTGCCCGACGTCATGGCCTATTTCCTGTCGCTGCGCCCCGATCTTGGCCATATCAACAGCTATGGCGGCACGCTCTTGTCGACGATCATTCACGGATCGGAAAACTGCCCCGAACGCCGGCGTCGCGACCACGTGGCCTGCGCTCGACTGGCGTTGGAACAGGGCGTGGCGCTGCCAAGAAGCGCAATCGCCCTGGCCGGAGAGCCGGACATGGCGGAATTTCTGGCGGATTGGGCGGCGGAACGCCCAGGACAGGTGGTGGACGGATGATCGAGGCCTTTTCGATACACACATTGGCGCTGGGCGCGGGGCGGGGCGGCATCTGCCGGATGCCGGGGCGCTATGGCGATTACCCCGGCGATCTGGCTGCGATCGTGGCATGGGCGCCGGCGCTTGTGCTGAGCATGGCAACCGGCCCCGAACTGCGCGCCAAGGGCGCCGGGGGGCTGGGCGCCGATCTGGCCGCAGCCGGTATCGACTGGCGCCATGTTCCGGTCGACGACTATGCCGCCCAAAGCCACGCGCTGGAATTCGATTGGCCCGAAGCCAGTGCGCTGGCCCACCGTCTGCTGGCATCCGGCAAGGGTGTGGTGGCGCATTGCATGGGTGGTTGCGGCCGCTCGGGCATGGCGCTGATGCGCCTGATGGTCGAGGCGGGCGATGACGCCGACCCCGCGCTGGCACGCTTGCGCGACATCCGGCCCTGTGCCGTCGAAACCGAAGACCAGCGCGCCTGGGCCGCGCGGCCGATGTGGGAAAGGCTGCGCCGCGGCTAGCAGAAAACCGATCTATCCACAGTTGAAAACGCGCCGGCTTGCCGGAAACCTGTTCGGTTTCCGACAATCCCGCGGCAGGGTGTCAGTCGCGGTAACGGTCGCGTTTTGCGCGCACCGCCTTCGAGACCATGCGCCCGAAGGCGCGTTCGGATTTCCGCCGTTCGGCCAGCCCGGCGCTGTGATAGGCGTCTTCGCGCTTCAGCTTTTGCCAGCGTTCCAGCCGCGCAGGGTCCAGCCGGCCTTCGTCGATCGCGGCGCGCAGGGCGCAACCCGGCTCTGCCTCGTGCCGGCAATCGGAAAACCGGCAGCCTGCGGCGAGGCTGGCGATGTCATCGAAAACCGCGTCGATACCCTCGGCCGCGTCGGTCAGCCGCAATTCGCGCATCCCCGGAGTGTCGACAAGCCAGCCGCCGAACACCGTCCGGCGCAGCGACCGCGCGGTTGTGGTGTGGCGCCCTTTGGCGTCGTCGTGCCGGATCGGCGCCGTGGCTTCGGCCGTGCCCGTCAGAGCGTTTGCCAACGTGGTTTTCCCAACGCCGGACGACCCGACCAGCGCCAGCGTCTGGCCGTCGCGGCACCAGGGTGCGAGCCGTGCCGCCTCGTCCGGCTGGCGTGCATCCATCGACAGCGCGCTGACCAGCGGCGAAAGCCGCTCCGCGCGGCGGCGCAACTCGTCGGCTTCGGCACTGCTGTCGGCCTTGGTCAGCACGATCAGCGGCAGGCAGCCGGCACTGGCGGCCAGTGCCAGATAGCGTTCCAGCCGCGCGATGTTGAAATCGGCGTTGCAACTGGTGACGATGGCCAGGGTGTCGACATTGGCGGCGATCCGCTGCTGGCGCGACACCTCGCCAGCGGCACGGCGCGCGATCAGGCTGCGGCTTTCAAGGCGGCGCTGCACGCAGGTTCCGTCATGCACCACCCAGTCGCCCACCGCATAGTCGCCGGCACTGTCCGGCATCAAAAGCGACAGCGGGCCTGCGCATGACAGCGCGTCCAGACGGTCACGATGAACGTCGCATATCCGCGCTGCACGCGCGGGAACATCGCCGTCAAGCTGACGGTCGAAATGGGCCGACCAGCCCAGGTCGGCAAGATCAAGGTTCGAAATCAAGGGGTTATCCTCGCAGACATCGGGAAGGTCTGGCCAATACAATTGGCCAGCGATCACGGAGTCGGGCGGGGTTTCGCGATTACGCGGAATTCCCGGCCCGGAGGAACGCAAGCTCTGCCACGAACGCCTCCTGTGCGAGTTCTGGGTGAGAGGCTGGACAACGACCCAGACGGGGCTCGTTACGGCTGCTTCCTTCCGGACCTGACCGGGTTGGCGAGGTGCCTGCCCGCGCCAACCTCTCGACGGGCGATATAGGCGTTTCGGGACCGTTTGGCAAGGTATCGCCCCGGCGTTCCGGCGATCCGGCGCCCTAGGGCCGCGGCCGGATCAGGCAGGTGGTCAAGCCGGTAGCGTAAAGCCGCCCGTCGGCCAGCCCGCGGATTTCGCCGCTGGCCACACCGGTCGACCGGCCGGCATGGCTGACCACGCCAACCGCCGCGATCTCGGTGCCCAGAGGCAGGGCGCGGTTGATGTTGATCTTGTATTCCAGCGTCGTGTAGTGGTGCCCCTTCGGCACGCAGGTCATGACGGCGCAGGCCATCGCGCTGTCGAGAAGCGTGCCGTACCAGCCGCCGTGCACCGCCCCGACCGGATTGGCATGGGCGAAACCGGCCGTGCCGCGAAAGGCGACGCGCCCCTCTGCGACCTCGTGCAGGCGGTAGTTCAGAAGCCCCGAAATCGGTGGATGCCCGATCTGGCCGTCACGCATGCCTTGCATGAATTCCAGCCCCGAAAGCGCGAAAAAACGCTCTTCGTCCAGAAGCTGGGCGGGATCGGAAAACACGAACTGTTCGGCCATGGGCGCCTCCTGCCCGCAAAGCCTAGGGTCCGACCCCGGCGCAGGCAACTCTGACGCTGCGGCACATGGCCGGACGGTCAATAGCGCATCGGTATGTCGAACCGGGTCGAATGTGCGGCGACGTTGCCGCCGACTGATCGCAAGTGGGGCTAGGTTCCGCCCCGAGATACGAAAAGGCGGGCGCCGCTGCAGTACAGCCGGCGCCCGCAGATCACGGCAAGCCTTTGGCAAGCCCGGCCCGCGAAAAAAACGCCGACGCTTGGCGCCGGCGCAGGTGCTGGGAAAACGATGACGGGTCAGGCGACCTTTTGCAGGGCCACGGTGGGCTGAACGCCAAGGGCGTGGCAGACCTCGCGCGTCAGGTGCGGGCGGTTCAGCGTGTAGAAATGCAGGTCTTCCACGCCACCCGCGATAAGATCGTCGCAAAGCTCGGTGCAAAGCGCGGTGGCCAGCAGGTCTTCGCGCCCGTCGCGCCGCGCGGTGGCAAAGGCATCGTCCAGCCATTGCGGCACCTGCGTGCCGCAACGCGCGGCAAAGCGCTTGGCGCCATCCCAGTTGTCGATCGGCAGGATGCCCGGAATGATCGGCGCGTCGATCCCGGCCTTTTCGCAGGCATCGCGGAAGCGAAAGAATGTCTCTGCCTCGAAGAAGAACTGGGTGATGGCGCTTGATGCACCGGCGTCGATCTTGCGCTTCAGCCAGCGCACGTCGGCCAGGGGATCGGCGGCTTCCGGATGCGGTTCGGGATAGGCGCCGACACGGACCCTGAACTGCCCGGTATCGGCCAGCGCCGAAACCAGTTCCAGCGTATCGGCAAACCCTTCGGCATGCGGAGTGAAACGCGCTGCACCTTTCGGCGCATCGCCGCGCAGCGCGACGATCTCCGTCACACCGGCTGCGGCATAGGCGGCCGCGATCTCAAGCGTCTCGGCGCGGGTGGCCTCGACGCAGGTCAGATGTGCGGCGACGTTCAGCCCGTAATGCTGGCCGATGGCCGAAACCGCCTCGTGCGTCAGTTGCCGCGTCGTGCCGCCGGCGCCGTAAGTGACTGACACGAAAGCGGGGTTGAGCGGCGCCAGCGCCCGCACGGTTTCCCACAGCCGAAACGACGCATCGAGCGTCTGCGGCGGGAAGAATTCGAAAGACACGCGGGGCTTGGGCATCGTAAACTCCTTAACTGTTACGCACTTGTCCGCGATTTTCGAATGTGAGACAAATTCATAATTCTCAAGATGGATATGAGGAAAATCGAATTATGTACCTTGAGCTGAAGCACCTCCGCACGATCCGGGCGATAGACGAGGCCGGCGGTCTGGCGCGGGCGGCGGATCAGCTGAACATGACGCAGTCGGCCTTGTCGCATCAGGTCAAGGGGCTGGAGGATCAGGTCGGGGTCGAGCTTTTCGTGCGCCGGTCCAAGCCGTTGAGGCTGTCGGCCGCAGGGCTTCGTCTGCTGCGGCTGGCCGAAAAGGTGCTGCCCGAGGTCGCCGCGACCGAGGAGGAATTTCGCAACCTGATCGCCGGCAAGGCCGGGCGGCTGCATATTGCCATCGAATGCCACGCCTGTTTCGAATGGCTGTTGCCGGTTCTGGAACGGTTCCGCCACGCATGGCCGGAAATCGATGTCGATATCCGCCCCGGCCTCGCCTTTGACGCGCTGCCCGCGCTTGGCCGCGAGGAGGTCGACCTGGTCATCACCTCCGATCCCGAAAAGCAGGCCGGGACCACCTATAACCCGCTGTTCGACTATGCGCCGGTCTTCGTGGCCTCGTCGCAAAACCCGCTGGCGGCAAAGACCTGCGTCGAGGCCGAGGATTTCCGCGACCAGAACCTGATCGCCTATCCGGTCGATCGCTCGCGGCTGGATGTCTTCACCGAACTTCTGGGTCCCGCCCGGGTGGAACCGCGCAGCCTTCGCCGGGTCGAACTGACCGCGGTGATCCTGATGCTTGTCGCCTCCAACCGCGGCGTTGCCGTCCTGCCGGATTGGGTTGTGCGCGATCTCCGCCAGAACCCCGACTACGCAATCCTGCCGCTGACCGAAAACGGCCGGGTCAAACGGCTGTACGCCGCCACGCGCGAGGGCGAGAATACCCACCCCTTCATGGCCCATTTCCTTCGTCTGGCGCGCAGCGAACCGGTCAAGCTGCTGCGCGGCTGAAACCGCTTGACCTCAACCATGGTTTAGAAATTACCAACGCCTTGCCGAACGGTTGAAAGGACGAACCATGACGATGCCGAGCCAGATCGAGATCGAGGCTGAAACCGTGCCCTGGCGCGCGCTATTCGGGCGCGATCATCTGGGCGCCTTGCTGATGGTCTGTCTGGGCGTCTGGCTCCATGCCGCCGACAGTCTGGTCGTGGCCACCATGATGCCCGCCATCGTGGCCGACATCGGGGCGAGCGGCTGGTGGCGTGGAACTTCGCGCTTTACGAGGTCGGCGCGATCGTTGTGGGTGCTTCCAGCGGCCTGCTGGCGATGCGTCTGGGGGTGGGCCGCCCGATGACGCTGGCCGCGCTTGTCTTTGCCGCCGGCTGCGTTGCAAGCACTGTTGCGCCGGACATGGCCACGATGCTGGCCGGTCGCGTGGCGCAGGGTCTGGGCGGGGGCGGCCTGGTGTCGCTTGCCTTCGTCGGCGCCGCGCGGCTTTTCCCGCCGGCAATGATCCCGCGGATCATGGCGGCAATGTCGATCCTCTGGGGCGCTTCGGCCTTTGTTGGCCCGCTGATCGGTGGCCTGTTCGTGGCATGGGGAAGCTGGCGCGCGGGCTTTGCCCTGTTTGCCGCCAAGGCGGTGCTGCTGGCGCTCTGGCTGCAGTTCGGTCCGGCCCGCCACACGCCGAAAGGCACCGGCCCGGTGACGCAGATGCGAATCCCCGGTCTGCGTCTGGCGCTTCTGAGCCTGGCTATCGTCGCGGTCTCCTACGCCGGGATCACCCATACCACGCTTGGCCTTGCGCTGGCACTGGCCGTCGGGCTGGGATCGCTTGCGGTGTTTTCGCTCATCGACGGGCGCTCGGGCGATGGCCGGTTGTTGCCGCAGTCCGCCTTCGATCCGCGCGCGCCGATCGGGGCAGGGCTGGTGATGGTTCTGGCGGTGTCCATGGCGGCCATGGGGCTGACCGCCTTCGGTCCGCTTCTGATGGCGATCATTCACCAGACCCCGGCACTGACCGCCGGCTATGTGGTGGCGCTGATCTCCATCGCCTGGACGGTGGGGGCCGTCCTGACCTCGGGCATGCCCGAACGCCATGACCCGGCGGTGATCGCGCTGGGCATGACCCTGGTCGCGGTCAGCCTCGCGGGCTATGTCGTGGCGGTGCCGCGCGGGCCGGTCGGGCTGATCGCACTCTGCGCTGCCGGCGAAGGTCTCGGGTTCGGCATGGCCTGGACCTTCATCCTGCGGCGCGCCGGGCGGCTGGTGCGCGATGACGATGCCGAACGGCTGGCCGCCGCGTTGCCGACCGTCAGCCAGATCGGCTATGCGCTGGGCGCGGCGGTGGTGGGCATCCTGGCCAACAGCGCCGGCTTTGGCCCCGATCCGACGCCGGAAACCGCGGTCCGTGTCGCGCATTGGGTCTTCGCCGGCAGCCTGCCTTTCGCGCTTCTGGCTCTGGTGACCATGCTGCGTTTTGTCACCGTGCGGGCCTGATCGGGCTTGCATGGCGCGGACCTGCGGCGTTTGATGGCGCCCGAAACACCGGTGAAACGACAAAGGGCCCGGCATGAGCGCATCGCAGCCAGCGCGCCACCCGTTCCTCGGTTCTGGCGAGACCCTGATCTTCGCCCATCGCGGCGGGTCGCTTGAGGTCGAGGAAAACACCATGGCGGCCTTCGCCCATGCCGTGGCGCTGGGCTACAGCCACATCGAAACCGATGTTCAGGCGACCCGTGACGGGGTGGCGGTGGTCTTTCACGACGACACGCTGACGCGCCTTTGCGGAACGCCGGAACGGGTGGACGAGCTGAGCTGGGACGAGCTGAATTCCCGCCGCACCCTGGGTGGCGCGCCAATCCCGCGGCTGGACGAACTGCTGGCCGCATGGCCGGATCTGAAGATCAACCTCGAAGCCAAGTCCGACGCCGCGGTGGTGCCGATGGCAGAGGTCATCGAGAAGGCGGGTGCACTGGAGCGGATCTGCGTGGGCTCCTTCAGCGCCCGGCGCACCTCAGCCTTGCGTGACCGGCTGGGGCCGGGGCTGTGCTGGTCACCCGCCCATGCCGGCGTACTGGGGCTCTGGCTGCGGGGCTGGCATCTGCCCCTTGCCAGCCCGGGCTTCGCGGTCGTTCAGGTTCCGACGCATTTCCGCGGCCTGCCGGTCGTTACCCCGCGGTTCCTGCGGGCCGCGCATGGGCAGGGTGTCGCGGTCCATGTCTGGACGGTCGATGACGCGGCAGAGATGGAGCGGCTTCTGGATATGGGCGTTGACGGGCTGATGAGCGACCGGCCAAGCCTCTTGAAGCGGGTCATGGCGCGCCGCGCCCGTTGATGGGGCTTCACATCGCGCGCCGGCCCGCGTATAGCCGCCCCCTGACCGCGAAAGAGACAACCGATGCAAGGCAGCGCCAACCTCAACCTGATGATCAAGGCCGCGCGCAAGGCCGGGCGCAGCCTGGTGAAGGATTTCCGCGAGGTGGAAAACCTTCAGGTTTCGTCGAAAAGTGCCGGCGATTTCGTCAGCCGCGCCGATATCGCGGCGGAAAAGATCATTCGTGACGAACTGATGGCGGGTCGTCCCACCTATGGCTGGTGCGGCGAGGAAAGCGAACCGGTCGCCGGCTCTGACCCGACCCGCCGCTGGATCGTCGACCCGCTGGACGGAACCACCAACTTTCTGCACGGCATGCCGCATTGGGCGGTTTCCATCGCACTGGAACACAAGGGCGAAATCGTTTCCGGCGTCGTTTTCGACCCGGCGAAGGACGAGCTTTTCTGGGCGGAAATGGGCGCCGGCGCCTGGATGAACGACCGGCGTGTCCGTGTGTCCGACCGCCGGCACATGATCGAATGCGTCTTTGCCACCGGCATTCCCTTTGCTGCCAAGCGCACGCTGCCGGCCAGCCTGCAGGACCTGGCGCGGCTGATGCCCGCCTGCGCCGGCATGCGCCGCTGGGGTTCGGCGGCGCTCGATCTGGCCTATGTCGCGGCGGGCCGCTTCGACGGGTTCTGGGAACGCGAACTGAATGCCTGGGATATCGCCGCCGGCATCATCCTGGTACGTGAAGCCGGTGGACTGGTCGGGCCAGTGCGCGACGGCGCCGACATTCTGGGTCAGGGCGCGGTGATCGCCGCCAATGACAAGGTGTTCGACACCTTCGCGGCCGTCATCCGCGACGCCTGAGCCTCAGCGCCGCCGCCGCACGACGGGGATCGTGCTTTTCGACAGCTTGTATTCCGCTTCGGGGTGGGGCGGGTGGCCTTCGGTCTGCTTCCAGAACCGCGCGCCGCCGCGCCGCAGCCAGATCGGCACCGTCAGCCCCATGCCCACCACAAAGCCGCCGGCATGCGCCCAATAGGCCACGCCGCCGGTTTCGGGATCGGCAATGACACCGCTGAACAGCTGGATCACGAACCACAGCCCGAGCATGATCCAGGCCGGAACCGGAATGATGCGCACAAAAATGACGATGATCAGCAAGACGTCGACACGCGCCTTCGGAAACAACAGCAGATACCCCCCAGAACCCCGGCGATTGCGCCTGATGCGCCGACCATCGGATCTGCGACGCCGGATCGGCGAAGACCTGCAAGCCCGCCGCGCCCAGCCCGGAAACCAGATAGAAAAGCAAAAAGCCGACATGGCCGAAGGCATCTTCCATATTGTCGCCAAAGATCCACAAAAACAGCATGTTGCCCAGCAAATGCATCCAGCCGCCATGCAGGAACATCGAGGTCAGAACCGTGTGCCAGCCTTGCCCGGCGGTGACCCGGTCGGGCACCAGCCCCCAGTCGTTATAGAAGGCCGCCATCGCCATTTCGGTCGGAAGAAACGGCCAATAGGCCAGAAACACCGCGACATTGGCCACGATAAGGGCATAGGTCACAAGGGTGTCCGCCCCGAAGGTTATGGTCGCGGATCGGAAACATGGCCCGAGGCTTTCCGATCCGCGTCGTGGCGTCAAGCCGTTTGGCTACTCTGCCGCCGCCAGAAGCTGCGCGTTGCCACCCGATGCGGTCGTGTCGATACAGACATGGCGCTCCAGAAACGCATGGCCCGCATCCGGCATGCCGGTGATCAGCGGCAGGATCGGCCCGGTGCGGGCCGACAGCGCCTGCGCATAGGCGCGCGCGGTTTCATCGTCACCCCACCAGATCGCACCCGAGATGCCGCTGGCTCCGGTCAGCGCTTCGGGCGCGATCCGGCCGGCGGGAACCCGGGCGCGACCACCCAGCGCCGTTACCGCTTCGGCCTGGGCGGCGGCGCAGGCCGCGCCGGGGCCAAGGCACAGAACGTCGGGTCGCGCAAAGAAGGACAGGCGGTTCGATCCTCCCGTGGGCCCGGGCAGGTCGGTGGTTTTCACCGCCTGTTCGATCGCCGGTTTGCGCGCCGGTTGCGCGGCCAGCGGGGCGTCGGCCTCCCAGCGGCCGGCGGCCCCTCGGGCGCCGGTGCCTGACAGAACCGCAGCAGGTATTCCGGCCCGCCCGCCTTGGGCCCGGTGCCCGAAAGACCTTCGCCGCCAAAGGGCTGGCTGCCGACCACGGCGCCGATCTGGTTGCGGTTGACATAGATGTTGCCGACCCTTAGCCGCTCGACCACCTGCTGCACGCGGTCGTCGATCCGCGTGTGCAGCCCGAAGGTCAGCCCGTAGCCGGTGGCGTTCACCGTTTCGATAACCCGGTCGATCTCGTCGGCCTCGAACGTGGCAACGTGCAGGACCGGCCCGAAAATCTCGCGCTTCATGTCGGCGATGGATGTCACCGCGATGACCGTGGGCGCGATGAAATGGCCGGCTTTCGGCGCTTCCAGCTCCTTCAGGACCCGACCTTCGGCGCGCGCCGCCTCGATATAGCTGCGGATGCCGTCATGGGCTTCGTCGTCGATGACCGGGCCGACATCGGTGGCCAGATCCCAGGGATCGCCCATCGCCAGTTCATCCATCGCGCCGAACAGCATTTCGCTGACATGGCCCGCCACATCCTTTTGCAGGTAAAGGCAGCGCAGGGCCGAACAGCGTTGTCCGGCCGACTGGAAGGAGGAGGCCAGCACATCGCGCACCGCCTGTTCCGGCAGCGCGGTCGAGTCGACGATCATTGCGTTCAACCCGCCGGTTTCGGCAATGAACGGCGCGCCGGGGTCCATGTTCTGGGCCATGGCGCGGCGGATGATCAGCGCGGTTTCGGTCGAGCCGGTAAAGGCAACGCCCGCGACCCTGGGATCGGAGGTCAGCGCCGCACCCACCGTGGCGCCATCGCCGGGCAGAAGCTGCAGCGCCGTGACCGGTACCCCGGCCTTGTGCAAAAGTTCGACCGCCAGTGCGGCAATCAGCGGCGTCTGTTCGGCCGGTTTGGCCAGAACCGCGTTGCCGGCGGCCAGCGCCGCAGCAATCTGCCCGGTGAAGATCGCCATCGGGAAGTTCCAGGGGCTGATGCAGGCAAAGATGCCGCGCGGCGCCTTGCCGGCAAGCCCTTCGGCGCCGGCCGCGTAGTACCGCAGGAAATCCACCGCCTCGCGCAATTCGCCCACGGCGTCGGGCAGCGATTTGCCGGCTTCGCGCGCCAAAAGCGCATAGGCCTGGCCAAAGGCGCCTTCGTAAAGATCGGCCGCCCTGCGCAGCACCGCGGCGTTCCGCGGGGCTGGCCGCCCAGGGTTTCGCCGCGGCCAGTGCCGTCTGCACATCCTCGGCCGAGGCCAGCGTCACCTGACCCACCCGGTCGTCGGGCCGCGCGGGGTTCACCACGTCCAGCGTCTTGCCGCCCTTCGGCTTGCCGGCAATCAGCGGCCGCGCGGCGAAGATGGCGTTGGCATGGGCGCCGCGCGCGGTGTCGAGCACGCCCAGCTCCGGCCGGTCGGTCAGATCGCGGCCAACCGAATTGCCGCGTGAACCAAAAAGATCCGGACCACGCGCAATGGCCGGGTTGGGGATATCGTCCAGCGCCTCGACCTGCGCGAAGGGGCAGGCGGCCACCTCGGCAGGGCTGACCCACATTCTCCAAGTAAGTCGCTGATTTCGCTGTCGTAATCGTGATATTTCGCATATAAATCATGGCGTTGACGGCTGCGAGGGGCGCGTTTCATGGATCACCTGGAGGGTGCGGGCTTGGCGCGGGGAGATCGGGTTGATTTCGACCGCCGTGTGCGTCTGGAGTTCCGTGGTGCGCAGATCAGTTCAGACGGTGGCCTGCTGGTGATGCGCGAGCTTGATGACGTGCTCGGCCTGTCCAATCTGGCGTCGGAGGCGCTGCGAGACAGCCGCACCGGGAAGAACACGCTCCATCGGCTTGACGGATTGTTCCGGCAATCGGTGTTCGGACGACTGGCCGGATACGAGGATGTGAACGATGCCGACCGCTTGGCCCTCGATCCCGTGATGCGTCAGGTCGTTGGCGGCAGGGCCGTCGAGGCGCAAGCTGCTTCGGCATCGCAGATGGGACGGTTCGAGACCGAGACGCTGGCTCTGGCCGCGAACCGGGCGGCGCTGGCCGATCTGAACGGCCAATGGATCGACCGGTTTCATGACCGCAACGGGTTGAAATACATCGTGCTGGACATGGACAGCTCGGTCAGCCCCACCCACGGCGATCAGGAAGGTGCTGCCTGGAACGGGCATTTCGACTGCACCTGCTATCACCCCATCTTCTTGTTCAACCAGTTTGGCATGCTGGAGCGCTGCGCCCTGCGTAACGGCAATGTCCACAGCGCCGATGGCTGGCGGGATGTCCTTGATCCCGTCATTGCCCGATATGCTGGCCGCGACCTTGGTGGACGCTTCTTCCGGGCCGACGCTGCCTACGCGATCCCCGCGATCTATATGCGGCTGGAAGAAGCCAGGTTCTTCTACGCCATCCGTCTGCCCGCCAACGCCGTCTTGCGCGAGAAGATCGCGCATCGGCTGACACGGCCCGTGGGACGGCCTTCGCTGACCAAGGTCAAACGGTTCTTCGAGGACTTCGAGTATCAGGCGGCGTCCTGGGACAAGCCGCGCCGCGTCATCGCCAAGATCGAATGGCATCCGGGCGAGCTGTTCCCCAAAGTCGGCTTCATCGTCACCAACCTGCCGATGGAGCCAGACTGGGTGGTGAGGTTCTACAACCAGCGCGGCACCGCAGAGCAGCACATCAAGGAAGGCAAATATGCCTTTCGCTGGACGCGGCTGTCATGCCGGAAGTTCCGGCACAACGAGGTGCGGCTGCAACTGCACGCGCTGGCCTACAACCTGGCAACCTTCCTGCGCTGCATCGAACTGCCCGAGGCCATGGCGGACTGGTCGTTGACCAGCCTGCAACTCAAGCTGATCAAGATCGGCGCCCGCGTCGTCCGCCACGCCCGCGCCATTACCTTCCAGTTGGCCGAGGTCGCCGTCACCGGCCCGATGGTGCGGGCCGTCCTTGCCGCCATCCGCCGTCTTCGAACGCCTCCGTCATGCGCATGACCACGATCCATGCCCAAGCTGAACGAAAGCGGCAGGACAGGTCCGTCTGCCGCGCGGAAAAGCGGCTCTGCCGGGCCAGAATGCTGCGGGTTCGAGGCTTGATCCACCCGACTTCGGCCGTTTGCGCGACGACAGACACCGCTCGGGGCGAAAAACGCTTGCCCAGCGAGCAAAATCAGGCGATCTTGAAGTCAAGCGGCAGGCCACTTGGGGAATGTCGGCTGACATCCTCGTCGACGATCTGGTTGACGAAGGAGGAGTTGGCGCCGTTTTCCAGAAGCCGGCGCACAAGATAGGCCAGAAGGTCACGATGCGCTCCGACCGGCGCATAGATGCGGCAGCGGGTCTTTTCGCCTTCCAGAACCAGATCGTGCAGCCTCTCGCCCATGCCGTGCAGGCGCTGGAATTCGAAGACCGACCGGTCCTTGCCCAGTTCCAGAATGGCCGCGACCGTATGGGCATTGTGGGTTGCAAACTGCGGATAGATCCGGTCGGTCATGCCCAGAAGTTTCTTGGCATTGGCGACATAGCTGACATCGGTCGAGGCCTTGCGGGTAAAGACCGGAAAGCTTTCAAGCCCCAGGACCTGCGCGCGCTTGATCTCGGCGTCCCAGTAGGCGCCCTTGACAAGGCGCACCATGATCTTGCGGTCAAGCCGTTCGGCCAGTGCGTATAGCCAGTCGATGACCAGCCCGGCGCGGCGCCCGTAGGCCTGCACCACCACGCCAAACCCGTTCCAGCCTTTCAGCGCCGGATCGGCCAGCACCGCCTCGATCACCTGAAGCGACAGAACCAGACGATCGGCTTCCTCGGCATCGATGTTGAACCCGAGCCCGGCGGCCTTGGCCAGCCCGGCCAGCGCCCGCACGCGCGGCACCAGTTCTTCCATCACCCGCTCGGACTTGGCGATTTCGTAGCGCGGGTGCAGCGCCGAAAGCTTGACGGAGATGCCGGGGTTTTCGCGGATGTCGCGGCTTTTCGCGGCCTGCGCTATGGCACCGATGGCACGCGAATAGGACATGTGGTAACGCCGCGCGTCCGCTTCGGTCCGCGCCGCTTCGCCCAGCATGTCATAGCTGTAGGTATAGCCGCGCTTTTCCATCCCCCGCGCGCGGTCCATCGCCGCCTCGATGCTTTCACCCAGTACGAACTGGCGGCCCATTTCCTTCATCGCCCGGCTGACCGCGGTGCGGATCATCGGTTCGCCCAGCCGCTTGACCGCGCCGCGCAGGTGGCCGACCACGCCCGGTTCCCTGTCGTCCAGCACCTTGCCGGTCAGCATCAGCGCCCAGGTCGAGGCATTGACCAGCGACGAGGCCGAATGGCCCAGATGCTTGCCCCAGTCCGACGGCGCGATCTTGTCTTCGATCAGCGCGTCCATGGTTTCGGCGTCCGGCACCCGCAACAGCGCCTCGGCAAGGCACATCAGCGCGATGCCTTCCTCGGTCGAAAGCCCGTATTCGGCCAGAAACACCTCCATCAGCCCCGGCTTGGCGCTGGAGCGGATGCGCGACACCAGATCGGCGCCCGACGCGGCAATGCGCGCGCGCGTCTCCTCGTTCAGATCCGCAGCCGCGATCAGTTCGCGGACGAGGCGGCTTTCGTCGGTCAGGGCGCCGGCATCGATGCGGGCCAGAATCTCGCTGTCGCGGGGCATGGGCAGATCCTCCTCTTTGGGCTATGATACAATGAAACCGCAAGCCGTTTCGCCCGATGATGAGTCTTTCGCGGGAAAAGAGACTGAAAGATGGGCAAAAAACATGCCAAACGACCTTGCCGAAATCGACAAATTCGACCGCGCGATTCTGCGCATCCTCGCCGCTGACGGCCGGATCAGCGTGGTGGAACTCGCGCGCCGCATCGGCCTGTCGAAATCGCCCACGCAAACCCGGCTGAAGCGGCTGGAAGATGCCGGTGTGATCACCGGTTATCGCGCGCTGTTCGACCCGATAAAGATGGGGCAGGCCCATGTCGCCTTTGTCGAGGTCCGCCTTTCCGACACGCGCGAAGCGGCGTTGCAGGCCTTCAACCGCGCGGTCATGGCGCTGCCCGAGGTGGAACAGTGCCACATGATCGCCGGCGGCTTCGACTATCTTCTGAAGGTGCGCACCGCCGATATCCACGACTATCGCCGGGTGATGGGCGAAAGGCTTTCGACCTTGCCCTTCGTTGCCGCCACGTCGACCTATGTCGCGATGGAGGCGGTGAAGGACACGCCTATCTAGGACCCTTCGGGCGCAAACAGCGCCAGAACCGCCTCGGGCGGGCGTCCGAGCGCGGCTTTCCCGGCGTGGCGCACGACGGGGCGTTCGATGAGCACCGGGTGGGCGACCATGGCGGCGATCAGATCGGCCTCGGCACTGTCTTTCGACAGCCCAAGCTCGCGAAAGGTCGCCTCTCCACGCCGCATCAGTGCGATGGCGGGCAGGCCGGCTTCGGCCAGAACCTTGCGGATTTCGGCCGCATCCGGCGCGTCGGCGAGGTAAAGCCGGATGGTCGGGGCGATACCGCGCTCGCCCAGAAGCGCCAGCGTCTGGCGTGATTTCGAACACCGCGGATTGTGCCAGATCTCGGTCACAGCCAGTCCTCACGCCCGGTTCCGACGGCCTCGGCCACATTGGCGAAGCCGTCGCGGGCCAGAAGCGCGTCAAGCCCGCGCGCGATCTCGCCCACCAGCGACAGTCCACCATACACCATGGCGGAATAAAGCTGCACCGCCGAAGCTCCGGCGCGGATCTTCTGATAGGCCTGTTCGGCTGACCCGACGCCACCGACGCCGACCAGCGGCAACCTGCCTGCCGTCAGCTCGCTAAACCGTGCCAGGATGCGTGTCGATGCCTCGAACAGCGGCGCACCGGACAGCCCGCCGGCCTCGTCCCGGTGCCGGCTGGCAAGCCCGTCGCGCGAAAGGGTGGTGTTGGTGGCGATCACCCCGTCGATACCCGACGCCAGCGCTACCTCTGCCACATCGGCCAGTTCCGCCGCGCTCAGGTCCGGCGCGATCTTGAGGAAAACCGGGATCGGTCGCGCCATACCGTCGCGCGTGGCCAGCACCCCGGCAAGCAGCGCCGAAAGTGCCGCCTTGCCCTGCAGCTCGCGCAGCTTTTCGGTATTCGGTGACGACACGTTGACCGTGGCGAAATCGACATGCGCGCCGCAGGTCTCAAGCACTTTCGCGAAATCGCCGGCCCGGTCGGCCGAGGTCTTGTTGGCGCCGAGGTTGAGGCCAACAGGCACATGGCGTTTCGCCATTGCCAGTCGCGCGGCGATTGCCGTGGCGCCATCGTTGTTGAAACCGAAGCGGTTGATGACGGCGCGGTCCTCGCTCAGTCGGAAAAGCCGCGGCCTGGGGTTTCCCGGCTGGGGCAGGGGCGTTGCCGCGCCGATCTCGACAAAACCGAACCCGGCACGGGTCAGGGCGCTGACGGCATCGGCATTCTTGTCATAGCCGGCGGCAAGCCCGACCGGGTTCGGCAGGTCAAGGCCGGCAAGCCGGGTTTTCAGCCGGCCCGAGGTGACCGCACCCGGAAGCGGCGCGAGCCCCGCCTTCAGGGCCCTGATCGACAATCCGTGCGCGGTTTCGGGATCAAGCCGGTGCAGCGCGCAAAGGCCCAGCCGTTCCAGCGGGTTCACAGAACACCCTCGGGGAAGATGTGGCCCGAAACGCCCAGCGGCAGCGACTTGTCCCACACCACCTCATGCAGGGCGAGCGGCCGGTAAAGATGCGGGAAAAGCGCGCCGCCGCGCGACGGTTCCCAACGCAGATCGGGCGCCAGATCGGCCGCACGAAACGCCACCAGAACCAAATCGCTTTCATCGGCAAAATGGCGCGCGGCGGTTTCGGCCACCTGTTCGGCGGTCGAGAAATGGATGAACCCGTCAGCCCGGTCCACCGGTGCGCCCAGCGTGTCGCCGGCAGCGCGGAACGCATCCCATTCGGGGCGGCGGAATATCTTGAAGATCAGCATCGCGCTTCTCTTGCCCGCTTCCCCCCCGCCGGTCAATCCCGAAGCCGTCACGCCCCTGTCACGGGGCTACGCTACGGCAGGTGCAATGACCTTTGACAGCCGCAAGGCTTCGCCGCACACTGACCTATCAATGATAAAAGGAGATGCTGATGAAAACCCGTTTTCTGGCCAGCGCCGCGGCCTTCGTGCTGGCAGCCGGCCCGGCATTGGCCGACTATTCGCTGACCATCCTTCACACCAATGATTTCCACGCCCGGTTCGAGCCGATTTCGAAATACGACAGCGGCTGTTCGGCCGAACAACACCGCCGGCGAATGCTTTGGTGGGACCGCGCGGCTGGTGACGGCTATTGCCGAGGCGCGCGCACGGTCGAACAACTCGATCCTTGTCGACGGCGGTGACCAGTTTCAGGGCACGCTTTTCTACACCTACTTTCTCAAGTAAGTCGCTGATTTCGCTGTCGTAATCGTGATATTTCGCATATAAATCATGGCGTTGACGGCTGCGAGCGCGTTTCATGGATCACCTGGAGGGTGCGGGCTTGGCGCGGGGAGATCGAGTTGATTTCGACCGCCGTGTGCGTCTGGAGTTCCGTGGTGCGCAGATCAGTTCAGACGGTGGCCTGCTGGTGATGCGCGAGCTTGATGACGTGCTCGGCCTGTCCAATCTGGCGTCAGGCGCTGAGACAGCCGCAAGGAAGAACACGCTCCATCGGCTTGACGGATTGTTCCGGCAATCAGTGTTCGGACGACTGGCCGGATACGAGGATGTGAACGTGCCGACCGCTTGGCCTCGATCCCGTGATGCGTCAGGTCGTTGGCGGCAGGGCCGTCGAGGCGCAAGCTGCTTCGGCATCGCAGATGGGACGGTTCGAGACCGGGCTGGCTCTGGCCGCAACCGGGCGGCGCTGGCCGATCTGAGCGGCCAATGGATCGACCGGTTCATGAACCGCAACGGGTTGAAATACATCGTGCTGGACATGGACAGCTCGGTCAGCCACCCACGGCGATCAGGAAGGTGCCTGGAACGGGCATTTCGACTGCACCTGCTATCACCATCTTCTTGTTCAACCAGTTTGGCATGCTGGAGCGCTGCGCCCTGCGTAACGGCAATGTCCACAGCGCCGATGGCGGGATGTCCTTGATCCCGTCATTGCCCGATATGCTGGCCGCGACTAGTGGACGCTTCTTCCGGGCCGACACCTACGCGATCCCGCGATCTATATGCGGCTGGAAGAAGCCAGGTTCTTCTACGCCATCCGTCTGCCGCCAACGCCGTCTTGCGCGAGAAGATCGCGCATCGGCTGACACAGCCCGTGGGACGGCTTCGCTGACCAAGGTCAAACGGTTCTTCGAGGACTTCGAGTATCAGGCGGCGTCCTGGGACAACCGCGCCGCGTCATCGCCAGATCGAATGGCATCCGGGCGAGCTGTTCCCAAGTCGGCTTCATCGTCACCAACCTGCCGATGGAGCCAGACGAGTGGTGAGGTTCTACAACCAGCGCGGCACCGCAGAGCAGCATCAGGAAAGGCAAATATGCCTTTCGCTGGACGGCTATCATGCCGGAAGTTCCGGCACAACGGTGCGGCTACACTGCGCGCTGGCCTACAACCTGGCAACCTTCCTGCGCTGCATCGACTGCCCGAGGCCATGGCGGACTGGTCGTTGACCAGCCTGCAACTCACTGATCAAGATCGGCGCCCGCGTCGTCCGCCACGCCCGCGCCGTACCTTCCAGTTGGCCGAGGTCGCCGTCACCGGCCCGATGGTGGGCCGTCCGCCGCCATCCGCCGTCTTCGAACGCCTCCGTCATGCGCATGACACGATCCATGCCCAAGCTGAACGAAAGCGGCGGGGACGGGTCCGTCTGCCGCGCGGAAAGCGGCTCTGCCGAGCCAGATGCTGCGGGTTCGAGCTGATCCACCCGACTTCGGTAGTTTGCGCGACGACAGACACCGCTCGGGGCGAAAACGCTTGCCCAGCGAGCAAATCAGGCGATCTTGAAGTCAAGCGGCAGGCCACTTGGGAATGTCGGTTCATCCGTTCCCGTCGGTTGTTGGCATGAAGCCGGTTTCGCTGCGCCAAGTGGCAAGTGCATCAAGGTCAGCAGCAGTAGCAATCTCTTGCTCCGGCAGGGCGTCCTGGTCTTTCGGGTCGACCGGTCGGCCATCGACACGCACTTCGTAATGGAGGTTCGGGCCGCTCACGAGCCCTGTCGCGCCGACCGCGCCAATCTCGTCGCCCGCCTTGACCGCGTTCCGACGCGAACGTCTTCAGCAATCTCAGAGAGATGCGCATATCGCGTGATGACCGCGCTGGTCGATGTCGAACTACGAGGGCGCGACCTCGGCGGTTCATGATCAAGCGGCATACCGCGAACCGTGGGCAACCACGAGTTTGACGATGGCCCCGAGGTGCTGCGCGGTTTCGTCGACACGGTTGAATTCCCCATTTTGATGTCGAATGCCGATATCTCGGGCGAGCCGCTGCTGGACGGGGCGATCCAGAAATCGGTGATCGTAGTGTGGCGAAAAGCTGGGCCTGATCGGCCTTACACCGCAGGATACCGACGAACTGGCCAGCCCGGCAAGAACGTGATCTTCACCGATCCGGTTGGCGCGGTTCAGGCCGAGGTCGACAAGCTGACGGCCGAGGGCGTGAACAAGATCATCGTTCTCAGCCACTCCGGCTACGGCGTCGACCAGAAGGTTGCGTACGAAACCACCGGCGTCGACGTGATCGTCGGCGGGCATACCAATACCTATCTGTCGAACAGTGCCGAAAACGCCGAAGGTCCCTATCCGACCATGGTCGGCAGCACCGCCATCGTTTCGGCCTATGCCTATGGCAAGTTCCTCGGCGAGTTGAACGTGACCTTCAACGATGCCGGCGAAATCGTCGAGGCCAAGGGCGAGCCGCTGATCATGGACGCCGCCGTGACCGAGGATGAGGCGACCAAGGCGCGGGTTGCCGAACTGGCCGTTCCGCTGGAAGGAAATCCGCCAAAAGGTGGTGGCCGAGGCTGCCGAGGCCATCGACGGGCAGCGCGAAAGCTGCCGCGCCGTGGAATGCCAGATGGGTAACCTCGTGGCCGACGCGATGCTTGACCGGGTGAAGGATCAGGGCATCCAGATCGCTATCGCCAATGGCGGCGGGCTGCGCGCCTCGATCGACGCGGGCGAGGTGACCATGGGCAGGTTCTGACCGTTCTGCCGTTCCAGAACACGCTCTCCACCTTCCAGGTGTCGGGCGCGGTCGTCATCGAAGCGCTGGAAAACGGTGTGAGCCAGGTCGAGGAGGGCGCTGGCCGCTTCCCGCAGGTCGCAGGCCTGAAATTCACCTTCGACCCCGCCGCTGCCGCTGGTTCGCGGGTGTCCGACGTGATGGTCGGCGAAGGCGACGCCTGGGCGCCGATTGACCCGGCCGCGACCTATGGCGTTGTGTCCAACAACTACGTGCGCGGCGGCGGCGATGGCTACAAGATGTTCATCACCGCTGAAAACGCCTATGACTTCGGCCCGGATCTTGCCGATGTCACGGCGGAATACCTGGCGGCGAACGCGCCCTACAAGCCCTACCTCGACGGCCGCATCACCAAGAAGTAGGGCCGCTGGCCTTGACGGCGAACCCCCGCTAGACTGGCGGGGGTTCACTTTTTTCCGGTGGTATCATGGACCATCCGCTGATCGATCTCATCTCTGCAAGGATCGCTGCGGCCGAGGCCGAGGGCGCGTTCGACAATCTTCCCGGTGCGGGCAAGCCTCTGCCGCCCTGCGACGATCCGCAGAATGCGCTGCTGAACCGTCTGATCCGAGAAAACGGCGCGATGCCGCCCTTTGTCGCGCTTTCGCGCGAACTGGCGCGACTGCGCGAGGAACTGCGCGAAACCACCGACGAGACGCGGCGCAGGGACATCATGAAGGACATGTCAATGATGGAGATGCGCATCGACATCGCGCGAAACGCGTGGACGCGCTGAGCGTTCCGTCGCGCTGAACGCATGTGCGGCCGCTTTGCCATAACCCTTCCCGATGGCGCGATGGCGCAGCTGTTCGATGCGCTGCCGGGCAATGACCTGCCGCAGGGCGCGCGCTACAACGTCTGCCCGACGCAGCCGGTTGCGGTCTGCACGGCCGAGGAGGGCCAGCGACGGTTGCGGACGATGCGCTGGGGCTTCATCCCGCATTGGTACAAGACCCCGACGGATGGTCCGCTGCTGATCAACGCCCGCGCCGACACGATTGCCGAAAAGCCGGCCTTTCGCGCCGCCGTACGCCAGCGTCGCTGCCTGATTCCGGCCGATGGATTTTACGAATGGACCCGGGCCGAGGGCCAGACACCGCTACCCTGGTTCATCACCCGCGCCGATGGCGAACCGATCGTCTTTGCGGGCATCTGGCAGGACTGGGAAAAGGATGGCGAGAGGTTGACGACCTGCGCCATCGTCACCACCGATGCGGGGCCGGAAATGGCCACCATCCACCACCGCGAACCGGTCAGCCTTTCGCCCCGGGACTGGCCGCTCTGGCTGGGCGAGGCGGGGCATGGTGCGGCGGTGCTGATGCGGGCCGCTCCGGCCGGCGCCTTGCGGTTTCACCGGGTCGCAACCACCGTCAACTCCAACCGCGCAGAGGGGCCGGAACTGATCAAACCGGTCGCGCCGTGAAAAAGGCCCGGCCGGCTGGGCCGACCGGGCAGGCAACAGGGAAGGGACGAACGGGTCGGCACCGCCTTCGGGGGAGGGTGGGGGACAAGGCCGCAACCGCCCGTTCTGACTGTCGGTCGCGCTGGACCGCCTGTGGGTTCAAAAAAAGTGTTTCAATCGCCCTGCGTTGCGGTCACCGGCTGTTGGAAAGGCCGGCATATCGCGCTTGACCCTTTGTGGCCGGTCACCTATTCACCGGCAGAGCGCGGGCGTTGTGTAGTGGTAAGACCTCAGCCTTCCAAGCTGATGACGCGGGTTCGATTCCCGCCGCCCGCTCCAGCCCCTCCGCACCAACCCCCGATCCCGGCCGCAGTTCGCCCATGGCCCGCCTTTGCCGGGTTGTATGGTGGACGGCGCGGCGCTAAACCGCGTAAACGGTGGCCCGAGCGCCGTGACCGAAGGAACCGACCATGACCATGCTGGCCACCGTCATCAAGCCGATGCACCCCGAAGGACAGAAGTTCGTGGCGATCTTCGCCGCGGTGACTTTGGTCCTTTTCCTGATCTGGGCACCCCTTGGCTGGATCGGTGTCGTCCTGACCGTTTGGTGCTACTACTTCTTCCGCGACCCGCCCCGCGTCACGCCGCTTCGCGACGGGTTGGTGATCAGCCCGGCCGATGGCGTCGTTTCGCTGATCGAACCGGCTGTGCCGCCGGCCGAGCTTGGGCTCGACAGCGGGCCGCTGACACGGGTCAGCGTGTTCATGAACGTTTTCAACTGCCATGTGAACCGCGCGCCGGTCCCGGGCGAGGTGGCGGCGCTGGCCTATCGGCCGGGCAAGTTCCTCAACGCTTCGCTCGACAAGGCCAGCGAGGATAACGAACGCATGAGCATGGCGCTGACCATGGCCGACGGACGCCAGATTGCGGTCGTCCAGATTGCCGGGCTGGTGGCGCGGCGCATCGTCTCCTTCGTGCAGGAGGGTCAGCCGCTGCGTACTGGCGAACGCTTTGGCCTTATCCGCTTCGGCTCGCGTGTCGATGTCTATCTGCCCGAAGGTGTGTCGCCGCTGGTCTGTGTCGGACAGGCGATGGTGGCCGGCGAAACCGTTCTGGCCGATCTGTCGTCGCATGAACCGCGCCGCGTCGGCCGGAGCGACTGATGTCGGTCGAACCCCCGCGCCGCCGCCCGCGTGAGCTGAACATCACCCAGCTGGTTCCGAACCTGATGACCCTGGGTGCGATCTGCGCCGGTCTGACGGCGATCCGCTTCGGCTATCATGGCAATTTCGAAACCGCCGTTCTGCTGATCCTTGTCGCGGCGGTTCTCGACGCGCTCGACGGGCGCATCGCGCGCTTTCTCAAAAGCGACAGCGAGATGGGGGCGGAGCTCGATTCGCTTGCCGATTTCGTGAATTTCGGCGTCGCCCCGGCCCTGTTGCTTTACATCTGGGGCTTGCAGCCACTGCACGGCGCCGGCTGGATCGCGGCACTGATCTTTTCGATATGCTGCCTGATCCGGCTAGCCCGGTTCAACGTCGCCGCCAAGAACGAAGAGGCGGTCGTCGACAAGCGCTATTTCGTGGGCGTTCCGGCACCCGCCGGTGCGCTCTTGGTGCTCTTGCCGATGTTTGCGGCCTTCGCCTCTGACGGGGCGCTCAGGCTGCCGGCCCTGGCGATGTGCTTTTACATGGGCCTTGTCGGCTACCTGATGATCAGCCGCATCCCGACGCGGTCGTTCAAGGATCAGACGGTGTCACGCGAAAACGTCAAGTTTCTGCTCTTGGCCATTGTCTTCGTTGCCGCCGCCGTCTTTACCTACCCATGGGTCACTCTGGTCGGGCTTGCCCTTGCCTATATCGGCGTGGTTCTTGTCGGGATATTTGGCGGGCGGCGCCCCGCAAAGTGATTGGGAACGAAATCGATGGAAATTGAAGCTGTCCGCAGTTCCTATGCGCGCTGGGCACCGGTCTACGACCTGACGTTTGGCGCGGTCACCAATGCCGGCCGCCGCAATGCGGTGGCGCATATCAACCGCCGCCCCGGCCGTGCTGGAGGTGGGCGTCGGCACCGGTCTGTCGCTGGAACACTATGCCCCCGCCTGCCGGGTGACCGGCATCGATGCGAGCCCCGAGATGCTGGCCAAGGCGCGTGCGCGCGTCGGCGAACGCGACCTTTCGCAGGTCGAGGCGCTTCTGGCCATGGATGCCCGCGCGCTGGAGTTCGACGAGGCCAGCTTCGACTATGTCGCGGCGATGCATATCCTGTCCGTCGTGCCGGAACCCGAACGGGTCATGGCCGAAATCGCACGGGTGCTCAAACCCGGCGGGCAGGCGGTGATCACCAACCATTTCGCCCGCGATGGCGGGCCGCTGTCGGTGGTCGAACGGCTGACCGCACCCTTCGCCAACCAGCTGGGCTGGCACAGCGATTTCGAAATGGCGCGGGTTCTTGGCCAGCCCGGCTTGCGGCTTGTCGAACGCCGCAGCCTGCCGCCGGCCGGGGTCATGACCTTTCTGGTTCTCGAAAAGGCATGAAAAAACCGGGCAGCGGGGCTGCCCGGTTCAAGGTGCGCGATCGCGCGGGTTACTTGAACTTCCTGATCTCGCCCGACTTCAGACGGCTCAGATAGCTGTCGACCTCGCGCTTCACGATCGGCATCAGCACGTAAAGGCCGATGATGTTCACGACAGCCATGGCGAAGATCGCGGCATCCGAGAAGTCGATGACCGGACCCAGACTTGCCGCCGCGCCGACGATGACGAAGAAGCAGAACAGAAGCTTGAAGCTCAGTTCCTGCATCGAGCCTTCGCCGAAGAGATAGGTCCAGGCCTTCAGGCCGTAGTACGACCACGAGATCATCGTCGAGAAGGCAAACAGAACGACCGCGATCACGAGCACGTAGGGGAAGAACGCGAAGGTCGAACCGAAGGCCGCCGAGGTCAGGCCGACGCCCGAAGTGTCGCCCACGGTCGCGATGCGGCCCGTGGCTTCGTTCATCACGTAAAGGCCGGTTTCCGGATCGGTCACAAGCTGCTGGGTGAAGATGATCACCAGCGCCGTCATCGTGCAGATCACCACGGTGTCGATGAACGGCTCCAAGAGCGACACGAAACCTTCGGTGATCGGCTCTTTCGTGCGCACCGCCGAGTGGGCGATGGCGGCTGAGCCAACGCCCGCCTCGTTCGAGAAGGCGGCCCGCTTGAAGCCCTGAATAAGCGCGCCCACGGCCCCGCCGGCAATGCCCATGCCGGTAAAGGCGCCCTCGAAGATCTGGCCAAAAGCCCAGCCGATGTTGCCGATGTTCATCAGGATGATGATCAGCGCCGTACCGCAGTAAAGGATCGCCATGAACGGCACGACCTTTTCGGTCACGCGCGCGATCGACTTGATGCCACCGACGATGACGATGAACACGATCGCGGCAAAGACGACACCGGTGATCCAGCCCGGGTATTCACCCACGACGCCCGAAATCTGCTGGTGCGCCTGGTTGGCCTGGAACATGTTGCCGCCACCGAACGAGCCGAGGATACAGAAGATCGCGAAAAGCACCGCCAGCACCTTGCCGCCGGGCTTGCCACGTTCGGCAAATCCCTTTGTCAGGTAATACATCGGACCGCCCGACACGGTGCCGTCGGGGTATTCGTTGCGGTATTTCACACCCAGCGTACATTCGGTGAATTTCGACGCCATGCCGAGAAGACCCGCAAGGATCATCCAGAACGTGGCCCCCGGCCCGCCGATGCCGATGGCCACGGCCACGCCGGCGATATTGCCAAGCCCGACAGTGCCCGAAAGCGCGGTGGCCAACGCCTGGAAGTGGCTGACCTCACCCGCGTCGTTCGGGTCGGAATAATCGCCTTTCACCAGTTCGATCGAATGCTTGATCACCCGGAACTGGATGAAGCCGAAATAGAGCGTGAAGACCGAGGCCGCGACCACGAGCCAGGCTACGATCCAGGGAAAGGACGTGCCCGGAAACGGCGCGAAGATGAAGTTGACAAACCAGCCGGTTGCACCTGCAAACAGGCCGTTGATGGTTTCGTCAAGTGTCTGGGCCCGAGCCGCCGAGGCGAACGAGGCCAGCGCCACCGCAAGGGCCGGCGCGAATAGAGCTTTTGTATGTTTCATTCTGTCCCCCGAAGAAGCATTACGGAACGATGGTGCAGGGCACCGGTGCGACCTGAGCCATCGAACTGGCCACCGATCCGAACAGACGCGAAACCACGCCGTTGTCGCCGGCACGGCGATGAAGATCTGCGCCGCCTTTTCCTTGGTGGCGATCTCGCTGATCGTATCGGCCACATGGCCATAGCGGATCTGGCTGTCGATCGACACGCCCGCGCCCTTCAACTCGGCCAGCAAGGGTGCGATGACCGCCTTTTCCGCGCGCGCCAGTTCCTCGGTGCGCCGCGCGTGCCGTTCGGCGATCTCTTCCGGCGTCAGGAACGAATAGGGCGACCATTCCAGCACATGCGCAATCAGCAGCTTCGCGCCTGTCGCCTTGGCCTGACGAAGGGCAAAGTCGACCGCGCGCCTGCCGGCGGCGCTGCCGTCGTAGGCTACGACGAAGGTTTCCGTCATGGGGTTCTCCTCCTTTTGTCTTCGCGGTTTGGCCCGCGAAGTTCTGGAAATATCCGGGACTTTGTGTGAAATACGCTCCCGTTTTTCGAGAGTATGGCAAGAATATTCGAAAAACAGTCGAAAAACTGGACTAATTGAGTAAAATATTGCGTAAACATTGAAAAAACCGGTGAAGGTTGCGATTTCAGAAGGCGCGCCAATTTGTCGCGAATCCCTCGCCCTGGGTCGCGGCCGCGTCAAATGCGTCGCTTGCCTGCCGCCTGCCTTGCCCCTAAACCCAAGGGCCAGAACGAAGGGGCAAGGTATGGCAAGATCGGGCGAAAATCAGGCAAGCGCAGACCGTCCGGGGTCACGGCGGGTCGGCGCGCTGCGCGGCCTTTGGCCTTTCATACGCCCCTATCGCGGCATGGTGCTTCTGGCCCTTGGCGCGCTGACGCTGACCGCCTCGGTCAGTCTGATCCTGCCCATCGCGGTTCGCCGTGTCGTCGACGGTTTCAGCCAGGGCGGCACGCTGCTGGACAGCTACTTTATGGCCGCGCTGGCGATTGCGGCGGCGCTGGCGCTGGGTACCGGCGCGCGCTATTACCTCGTGACGCGGCTTGGCGAACGGGTTGTGGCCGATATCCGCAAGGCGGTGTTCGACCGGGTTCTGGGCATGAGCCCCGCCTTCTACGAACGCGTCCTGACCGGCGAGGTGATCAGCCGCATCACCACTGATACAACCGTGATCCTGTCGGTCATCGGCTCGTCCATCTCGGTGGCGCTGCGCAATGTGCTGATCCTGCTGGGCGGGCTTGTGCTGATGCTGATGACCTCGGCCAAGCTGACCGGGCTGGTGCTTCTGATCGTGCCGGCCGTGGTGGCGCCGATTGTCATTCTGGGCCGGCGGCTGCGGGGGCTTTCGCGCGAAAACCAGGACCTGATCGCGGCCTCCTCGGGCAATGCCTCCGAAGCGCTTCTGGCGGTGCAGACCGTGCAGGCCTTTACCCATGCCGGCGAAAGCCGCAAACGCTTCGCCGCGCTGACCGAAGCGGCCTTCGATGCCGCGCGGCGGCGCATCGGCGCGCGCGCGGTGATGACCGTCATCGTCATCTTTCTGGTCTTTGCCGGGGTGGTCGGCGTGTTGTGGATCGGCGCGCGCGACGTGCGCATCGGCACGATGAGCGTCGGCGCGCTGGTGCAGTTCGTCATCTACGCCGTCCTCGTTGCCGGATCGGTCGGCGCGCTTTCGGAAATCTGGGGCGAACTGCAGCGCGCGGCGGGGGCGACCGAACGGCTGGTGGAACTGTTGCAGGCCGAAGACCCGGTGCGCGATCCGGCGCAGCCCGTGGCGCTGCCGCGCCCGGTTCGCGGCGCCATCGCTTTCGACGCGGTGCGCTTTCGCTACCCCGCACGGCCCGAGGTCGCGGCGCTGGACGGGATCGACCTTGCCGTGGCGCCGGGCGAAACCGTGGCGCTGGTCGGCCCTTCGGGGGCGGGCAAGACCACCGTCATCCAGCTTCTGCAGCGCTTCTACGACCCCGACGATGGCGCCATCCTCATCGACGGCCAGGAACTTCGCCAGCTCGCACGCGACGATTTCCGCCGTGCCATCGCGCTGGTGCCGCAGGACCCGGTGATCTTTGCCACGTCGGCGCGCGAAAACATCCGCTTCGGCCGGCTCGAGGCCAGCGACGCCGAGGTCGAGGCCGCGGCCCGCGCCGCCGCTGCGCATGATTTCATCGCCGCACTGCCCGAGGGCTATGACAGCTATGTCGGCGAACGCGGCGTGATGCTGTCGGGCGGCCAGAAGCAGCGCATTGCCATCGCCCGCGCCATCCTGAGGGATGCACCGATTCTGCTGCTGGACGAGGCGACAAGCGCGCTTGATGCCGAAAGCGAACGCGCCGTGCAGGACGCGGTCGAACGGCTTTCGGCCGGGCGCACCACGCTGGTCGTCGCGCACCGTCTGGCGACGGTCAAGCGCGCCGACAGGATCGTGGTCTTCGACGCCGGCCGGATCGTGGCCACCGGCACCCATGATGAACTGGTCAGGCAGGACGGGCTTTATGCACGGCTGGCCGAGTTGCAGTTTACGTCGGGTTAGCCACCCCCGGGGTTGTCGGGATTGTTTCCAGGTGGGATACTTTTTGCGCCGGGTTGTTCCGGCAGTAGCGAGGAGGATGCCATGGGATTGTGGAGCTTTGTGAAGGACGCCGGCAAATCGCTGTTCGGCGGCAAGGCCGAGGCCGCCGAAGCGCCGAAGGAAGAGGCGCTGAAGAAGGAAATCAAGGATCTGGGTCTGGATGCCAGCGGCCTCGACATCAAGGTCGAGGGAGACAAGGTCAGGGTTTCGGGCAAGCCGGTCAGTCAGGAAATCAAGGAAAAGGTGATCCTGGCGGTCGGCAATGTCGCCGGTATCGCCGAGGTCGAGGATGACGGAGACGGCGCCGAGCCGGTCTTTCACACCGTAGCGAAGGGTGACACGCTTTCGGCCATCGCCAAGAAGACCCTGGGCAACGCCAACCGCTACAACGAGATTTTCGAGGCCAACAAGCCGATGCTGAGCCATCCCGACAAGATCTACCCCGGTCAGGTTCTGCGCATCCCGCAGGGCTGACCGCAAGGCTGTCTGCGGACCGAAGGGGCGCTGCGGCGCCCCTTTTTGCTTGAGATCGCGGTTTTGGGCGTTCTGACGTTGCGTGCCGGCCCTACCGAAGGCTTGCGGCAAACTCGCTTTGCTCACATCCTGTTGCGCGGAAGAGACCCGCAAAGGGCAGGGAGGACAACGATGGCGCAATTCACCAGCATCGCGGACCGTGACGCGATCGAGGCGGAACAGGCATGGGAAGACCGCGACACGGCGGTCACGATGTACGACTTCCTGTCGCGCGCGGCGGAACGCTGGGGCAACCGCAAGGCCACGTCGTTTCAGCTTTTGTCGGGGCCGACCGATCCGGCCGAAACCCTGACATGGTCCGAG
Organism: Paracoccaceae bacterium; assembly: GCA_041397385.1. Lineage (GTDB taxonomy): Bacteria > Pseudomonadota > Alphaproteobacteria > Rhodobacterales > Rhodobacteraceae > Albidovulum. Next base: position 312,667 of record JAWKWW010000002.1, on the reverse strand, counting down.
TTGCGCGAGCGCGCGACGCGGGCGGCAAACCTGTTTCGTGCCCTTGGCGTCGGGCCGGATGACGTGGTGGCCTATGTGCTGCCGAACTGCACCGAAACCATCGTGACGCTTCTGGGCGGGGCAATCGCCGGCATCGTCAACCCGATCAACCCGCTTCTTGAGCCCGAGCAGATCGGTGCGATCCTGCGCGAAACCGGCGCCAAGGTCGTGGTCACGCTCAAGGCCTTTCCGAAAACCGACGTGCCCCAGAAAGTCGCCGAGGCCGTGAAGCATGCGCCAAACGTCAAGACGGTGCTCGAGGTAGACCTTAACCGCTATCTGACGCCCCCCAAAAGCTGGATCGTGCCGCTGATCCGCCCGAAGAACCCCGCCATTCACACCGCCAATGTCAAAAGCTTCCGCGCCGAATGCCTGAAGATGCGGGGCGATCGGCTGGATTTCGACGATCCGCGCGAAGACAGGGTCGCAGCCTATTTCCACACCGGCGGGACCACCGGCATGCCCAAGGTTGCTCAGCACCGGGTTTCGGGCATGGTCTATAATGGCTGGCTGGGCGCGACGCTGTTGTTCGCCGAGGATGACAACATCATCTGCCCGCTGCCGCTGTTTCATGTCTTCGCCTGCCACGTGATCCTGATGGCGATGATTTCCTCGGGCGCGCATGTGGTTTTCCCGACGCCGCAGGGCTATCGTGGCGAAGGCGTGTTCGACAATTTCTGGAAGCTGATTGAACGCTGGAAGATCAACTTCATCATCACCGTCCCGACCGCGGTCGCGGCGCTGATGCAGCGCCCGGTCAACGCCGATATCTCTTCGATCGAAACCGCGTTTTCGGGGTCGTCGCCCTTGCCGGTCGAGCTTTTCCGCCGCTTCGAGAAAGCCACAGGCGTGACCATCGTCGAAGGCTACGGGCTGACCGAGGCGACCTGCCTCGTCTCGGTGAACCCGCCGGGCGGCAACAAAAAAATCGGTTCGGTCGGCGTGCCCTTGCCCTATACCAAGGTGCGCATCCTGCATTTCAACGGCGACGGCAGTGTCTCGAAGGACTGCGCCGCCGACGAGGTTGGCGAGATCTGCGTCTCGAACCCTGGCGTCTATGCCGGGCGGACCTATACCGAATCCGACAAGAACATTGGCCTTTTCGCCGATCAAAGCTATCTGCGCACCGGCGATCTGGGCCGGATCGACCCCGACGGCTACCTCTGGATCACCGGCCGCGCCAAGGACCTGATCATTCGTGGCGGCCACAATATCGACCCCGCCGAGATCGAAGAGGCGCTTTCGGGCCATGACGCCGTGGCGGTCGTCGGCGCCATCGGCCAGCCCGATGCCTTTGCCGGCGAACTGCCCTGTGTCTATGTCGAACTGGTGGCCGGTGCGACGGCGGGCACGGACGAATTGATGGACTATGCGCGCGCCCATATCCACGAACGTGCAGCTGTGCCGAAGTATCTCGAGATCCTGCCCGAACTGCCGAAAACCGCCGTGGGCAAGGTGTTCAAGCCCGATCTGCGCAAACGCGCCATCACCCGTATCTACAACGCCGCACTGGCCGAGGCGGGGCTGGCGGCAGAGGTCGCCGAGGTGAGCGAAGACAAGAAACGCGGCCTTGTCGCCCGCCTGCGTCGCACCGGAACGGTTGATGACGATGCCGTGGGCCATGTGCTGGGCGCCTTTACCCGGCCCTGGGAATGGGCGGCCTGAGACCGAAGCCGCCGCGGCAACCCGTCAGCCGCCCAGAACCCGGCCCGCAACGGCAGAGAGCCTGGCGACCAGCGCAGGGTCGCGCCTTTCGGGTGCCGTCAGGATCGCGTGGTCGAGCGCGCGGTCGCAGCCATGCGGGCAGGGTGCGCGGTCGGCGCCCAGAAGGCCTGGCAGGCGCGACACCAGCGCCCGCGCCTTGTCGGCATTGCCCAGCAGCGTGCGGATAATCTCGGCCACGTCGACCTCGCCATGGTCGGGGTGCCAGCTGTCGTAATCGGTGACCATCGCCACCGAGGCATAGCAAAGCTCCGCCTCGCGGGCGAGTTTCGCCTCGGGCATGTTGGTCATCCCGATCACGTCGCAGCCCCAGACCTCGCGATATAGCTTCGATTCCGCCAGCGTCGAAAACTGCGGCCCTTCCATCGCCAGATAGGTGCCGCCGCGATGCACGGTGATGCCGGCGTCACGTGCGGCGCTTTCGCAGGCATCGCCCAGCCGCGGGCAGGTCGGATGGGCGACGGAAACATGGGCGACGCAGCCGGTCCCGAAGAAGCTTTTCTCGCGCCCGAAGGTGCGGTCGATGAACTGGTCGACGATCACGAAATCGCCCGGTGCCATCGCTTCGCGAAACGACCCGCAGGCGGAAACCGAAATGACATCGCTCACACCCAGCCGCTTCAGCGCGTCGATATTGGCGCGGTAGGGAACCGTTGTGGGCGTATGCACATGACCGCGCCCGTGACGGGGAAGAAACGCCATGGCCACGCCATCCAGCCGACCGGTCAGGATCGCGTCCGACGGCGCCCCCCAGGGGGTTTCGACCGTGATCCAGCGGGCTTCTTCCAGGCCATCAAGGTCGTAAACGCCCGATCCACCGATCACACCGATCATCGTCTGCATCGCGCTTTCCCTTCTGCGGTTACGGGCCGCGAGACTAGGGTCAGCCCGCGCGGGGCGAAAGGGGGCATGGCGAAAAATCCGCGCGCGCCGGCCCCACGCCCCTTGCCGGCAACGCGCCAGCATGACAGCCATGGCCGGGCAAGGGGGCGCCATGGCACAGCTTTCCGACAATCTTCGCGGCAGCCTCTTCATGGTCGCCGCGATGGCCGGTTTCGCGATCGAGGACATGTTCCTGAAACAGGCCGTGCGGCACATGCCGCTTGGCGAGGTTCTGGTGCTGTTCGGCACCGGCGGACTTGCCGCCTTTGCCGCAATGTCGGTGTTGCGGGGCGAACCCGTTGTGGTCCGCGCCATGGTGTCGCGGGTGATGCTGCTGCGGTCGGGGTTCGAACTGACTGGCCGGCTCAGCTACACCGCAGCGCTGGCGCTGGTGCCGCTTGCGACGGCGTCGGCCATCCTGCAGGCGGCGCCACTGGTCGTCGTGGCCGGGGCGGCGGCAGTCTTTGGCGAAACGGTCGGCCCACGCCGGTGGACGGCGATCACGCTGGGCTTTCTTGGCGTGCTTCTGGTCCTGCGCCCCGGTCTTGACGGCTTCGTGCCCGCCGCCCTTCTGGCGCTTCTGGGCATGGCGGGCTTTGCCGGGCGCGATCTGGCGACGCGCGCCGCGCCGCCGGCCATGTCATCGGCCCAGCTTGGGACGCTGGGCTTTGCGGTGGTCGTCACCGCCGGGCTGGCGCTGAGCCTATTGGGCGGCGCACCGACCCTTCCGCCGGTGCATGCGCTGGCATCCGTCGCCGGTGCCGCCGGCTTCGGTGTGGCAGCCTATCTGGCGCTGACGCTGGCAATGCGCACCGGCGAAGTGTCGGTCGTCACGCCCTTTCGCTACACCCGGCTGGTCTTTGCCGTGATCATCGGTGTGGTGATCTTCGCCGAGCGACCCGACGCAATGACATTGGCCGGCGCGGCGCTTATCGCAGGCTCGGGCATCTACACCCTGCTGCGCAGCCGGCGCCGGGGCACGCGTCACTGACATCAGGCCGCAGTTGCATTGCCGCGCCGTTGCGTATAGCGCTGCCGACGGTCCCGAAAGCGGGGCAGGGAGCGGCCTGGTGAAGCAGACCAGCACGACAGAGGCGACGATGCCGGCCAAGGGCGCGGTGCTTGCCGAGGTTTCGGTTCTTCGCGACGGACGGCGCATTCTGGATCGGCTTTCGCTGTCCATCACCGAACAGCGCGTCGGCATCGTCGGGCGCAACGGCTCTGGCAAGACGACGCTGGCACGGCTTCTGGCCGGGCTGATCGCGCCGGATGAGGGCAGGCTGCGTCTTGACGGCCACGATCCCGCCGCCGACCGGCGCCGCGCGCTGGGCCTTGTCGGCATCCTCTTTCAGAACCCCGATCACCAGATCATCTTTCCGACCGTGGTCGAGGAACTGGCCTTTGGCCTTGTCCAGCAGGGGCAGACGAAATCCGGGGCCGAAGCGGGCGCGGCCCGTGTTCTGGCCGCTTTCGGCCGCAGCCACTGGTCGTCGCGCGCCGTCCATGAACTATCGCAGGGCCAGCGGCACCTGGTGTGCCTGATGGCGGTGATCGCCATGGCGCCGCCGCTTCTGATCCTCGATGAGCCCTTTGCCGGGCTCGACATCCCGACCGCACGCGCGTTGCAGCGCCTGTTGGCCGCGCGGCCCGAACGGGTGATCCACATCACCCATGATCCCGCCGCGCTGGCCGGATATGACCGGGTGATCTGGCTCGAACAGGGCAGGATTGCCGGCGACGGCCCCGCGGACGCTGTGCTGGCCGAATTCGTGGCCGAGATGGAACGGCTGGGAGGCAGCGATGATCGCACTGACCTCGCCGGTTGATACGCCCTTCCACCGCATTCCGGCGGGCGCGAAACTGGCCTTTCTTTGCCTGTTCACAACAGCGCTCTACCTTCCGGGCGGTATCGCATGGCCCCTTGCGGGCATCGGCTTCGTGGCGACGCTTTACGCTGTCGGCGGGCCGGTGTTTGCCCGTGCGGGGCTTGCCGCCCTGCGCCCGCTCTGGCCGTTTGTCCTTCTCGTCGGGCTCTACCACCTCTGGGCCGGCAAATCGGCCGAGGGCGCGGCGCTTCTGCTGCGCGTCGGTGCCGTTCTGGGGCTGGCCAACCTGGTAACGATGACGACCCGGCTGGACCGGATGATGGCCGTGCTTCGGGGCCTTTTGCGCCCGTTTCGCCGCTTCGGGCTGAATCCGCGCGCGGTCGAGCTTGCCATGGCGCTGGCCATCCGGTTCACGCCGGTCCTGATCCTGAAAGGCCGGCTTCTTGCCGAAGCCTGGCGTGCGCGATCGCCACATCGCCGCGCCTCATGGCGGATAGCCGCGCCGCTGGCGGCGCTGGCGCTCGACGATGCCGACCACGTCGCCGAGGCGCTGCGCGCCCGCGGCGGGCTTTGACCGAATGCGATCACCCGAAAACCATCACACCGGAACCGAACCATCATGGAAAGAAACCTTGCGCTTGTCGCGATGATGACGGCCTTCGTGGCCGCGCTTGGGCAAATCCCGGGCTTCACGCTGGCCAGTGGCATCCCGATCAGCGCGCAAAGCCTTGGCATCATGCTCTGCGGGACCATCCTCGGCGCTCGCCGGGGTGCCCTTGCCGTGCTCCTGTTCCTTGCGCTCGTGGCGCTTGGCCTGCCGCTTCTCAGCGGCGGCCGCGGCGGCCTGGGTGTCTTCACGACGCCCTGGGCGGGTTTCCTGTTCGGCTTTCCGCTTGCCGCCTATGTCACCGGCCTGGTGATGGAGCGCTGGCCCGGCAACCTGACGCGCGGCGCGATTGTCGCGGCCCTGGCCGGTGGGATCGGCGCGCTCTACCTGATCGCGGTGCCCTTCTACATGGTCGCCGCCCCGGCCGGGCCTGGCGAAGCCCTGCTGACCGCGATGGCGCCCTTCATGCCCGGCGATCTGATCAAGGCGGTTCTGGCCGGACTGATCACCGGCGCGCTGGCCCGCGCGCGGCCCGGGCGGCTGCCCTCCCGTCAGGGCTGACGCAGGCAGAAACCGCTCGACAGTCCGACCACTGGCTGACTAGCATCGCCAACCCGGCACACCTTCGGGAACCGGCACTCATTGCAATCCGTGTGTGGAGATCTGGCGATGCGGTTTCCCTTGTCTCGGGCGGTGCTTGCGCTTGCCGTCATGGCGCTGGCCATGGTGGTGGCTTTCGTCGGAACCGCGATCTGCCGGGCGCTGCTGGAGGCGCGCGGCGTCGAGGGCTTTCGCCACTACCCGGAAATCTTCGCGCGCCTGTTCGTTCTGGTGCTGGTCGCGGCATGGCTGGTGCACGGCTGGAAAACCCGCGGTGGCCTCTTCGCGACGGACGCGCCACGCTGGCTGCGCCTGTCACTTTGGGCGCTTCTGGCCGGCTTTCTGACCTCGGCCCTCGATCCCTGGAGCCCGATCAGCGACGAGATGAACGTGGTGCGGTATTCCACGTCGGGCTTCCTGCTTCTGGCGTCCGCCACGCTTTTCGCCGCGCAGCTGGCCGCATACCGCTGGTCGACCGCGCCGTGGCACTGGGTTTCGCGCTGGTTCTGGGGTTCGCGGCCGCCGATGAAGTCCTGCAACTGCACGAAAGCGCGGGCGCGGCCCTGGCCAGCACGCAGCCCACGGTCATGACCCTGAACACGCAGGATGCCATAACCTTGTCGGTTGCGGTTGCCGGGCTGATCCTTGCCGCCCTGGCGCAGGGTGTCCTGCGCCGCCTTGGCCATTCGGGCCGGCTGCGCGACGGTGAACGCTATGCCCGCGCAACGGGCCTTTTCACCCTCGCCGGGCTGGCCTTTTTCGCGGCCATGCTGCTTGATACCTTCGACTGGAACCTCGAACGCGGTTTTCTGGCGCTGGTGCGCACGCTTGTCCCGCAGGCCACCGCCATGCCGTTCTACGCACTGTCGGATACCGACCATGCCATCATGCGCGCGGCCAATTCGCTGGAAGAGTTTCTGGAACTGACATCGGCCATGCTTCTGTTCTTCATGGCGCGGGCCTTTGTCAGCCGTGAACCGGTTCGCACCGCTTAACGGTCGAAGATCAGCGCCGTGCCCAGCCCACCGGCCCCGGCAATCGCCGCCAGCCCGGTTTCGCCGGCCTGCAACTCATGCCAGAGCCGGACGGCCAGGATCGCGCCCGATGCGCCGATCGGATGACCGCGCGCCAGCGCCCCCCCGCCGCGGTTGACCCGTGCGGGGTCCAGCCCGATGCCTTCGACACAGGCGATGGCCTGCACGGCATAGGCCTCCATCACTTCGGCGGTGGTCAGGTCGGCGGCCGTCAGCCCGGCCGTTTCAAGGGCCGTGCGCGCCGCGCCGACCGGGGCAAGGCCCGGCATTTCAGGCCGATCGCCCCGTGTCGCGCCGGCGCGAATGCGCATACCCGTCAGGCCAAGGCGCCGGGCCAGCGGCGCCGAGAGCATCAGGCAAAAGGCCGCCGCATCGGCAGAGACAGCGGTCGTGGCGGTGGTGACGGTGCCGGCAAGCACCGGCGCGCGTGCCGCGACAGCAGGCGTCAATGCCCGGGTGAAAGGGTCATCGGCCACACCGGCCAGCGGCACGATTTCCCGGCGAAGCCGTTCCCGGGCCGCGCGCGCCCGCGCATGGCTATCGACCGCCCAGGCCTCCTGTCGCGCGCGGTCCAGCCCAAGGGTTTCGGCCAGCCGCGCCGCCGCTTCGGACATGTCCGGGTCCCGTTCGGGCCAGGGGGTAAAGCGCGCCTGATCGTAGGCGAGAGGCCCCGCAGGCCCCATGCGGCGCCTCTCCGGCCGGCGCGAATAGCTTTCGGCGCCGCCGGTTACCACAGCCTGCGCCTGCCCCGACCGGATCAGCGCGCGCGCAAGCATCAGCGCATCCAGCCCGCCCACGCATTGCCGGTCGATGCTGAGCCCGGCAACACGGTCCGGCAAGCCCGCCGCCAGCGCGATGAGCCGGGCAGGATTGCCGCCTTCGCCGATGGCGTTGGAACAGATGACCTCGTCCACCGCATCGGCGGGCAGGCCGGCATCGTCGAGACAGGCATGCAGAACGGCCGCGCCGAGATCGTGCAGTTCAACACCCGCAAATGCGCCGCCACGCGGCACCACCGCGCTGCGCCGCGCCGCGACGATTACCGGCTCATCCATCGCCGGCCCCATCATCTGCCTTGGCAAACCGCGCGGCCAACGCCCGCAGGTCCGGCTTGCCCGAGGCCAGCACCGGCCAATCGTCGCAAAGATGCAGCCGCCGGGGTGCTTGAAGCGGCCCGAGACGTGCCCGCGCGAGGCTCAAGACCGCCTGGGCATCGAAACCGGCACCGGGCAGGACCGCGGCGTCCAGAACGGTGCCGCGCAACCGGTCGGGCCGCGCCAGCACCGCGACCCGCGCGATGCCGGGCAGGCCGGCCAGAATCGCCTCCACCGCTTCGGGATAGACGTTCTGGTCGGCGATGGTCACCATCCGGCTCTTGCGGCCGGCAAGCGTCAGGTAACCCTTTGTGTCCAGCCGGCCCATTTCGCCCACGCTTACGCCCGCGCCGCCCCCACGCGTGTCGCCGGGCTCGCCTTCGGCATAACCGGCGAAAAGATAGGGGCTGTCGACCCAGACCTCGCCGGTTTCGCCGGCCGGCAGCATGCGCCCTTCGCCGTCGCGGACCGACAGTGTCACGCCCGGATAAGCGCGGCCGACCGAACCCTCTGGCGTGGCCGCATCGGCCAGCGTCGCAAAGCTGGTTTCCGAGGCCCCGTAGAATTCGACGATCTGCGCACCCGGCGCCATCGCCGTCACCGCCTTGCGCAGATCGCCGGCAAAGCTGCCGCCGCCCACCAGCACCAGCCGCAGCCGCCCCAGCGCCGGCCCGCGCGCATCGGCCAGAAGCCTGAGCTGCGCCGGCGTGGCGTAAAGGATGCTGACCCCGCGTTCGGCCAGCGCGCGGCGTTGCGCCCCGGGCCGCAAACCGGCCAGGAGTTCCAGATCCATGCCCAGATGCAGCGCCTCGCAGGCGGCGTAAAGCGACAGGGAATGGCTGAGCCGGCCCAGTACCGCGCCACGATCCCTAGGGGTCAGTGAAAAGAGCCGCGCATTCTCCGAAAAGCTTGCCAGCCAGCTGGCCTGGCTGCGCCGGATCCGCCGCGGTTCGCCCGTCGTGCCGGAACTGAGGCATTGGAAATGCTCCGGCACGGGCTGGCTTGAACCAAGGGCGGCGATGCGGTCGGCGGGTGCGACGCAGAACTCCGCGCCTGCGGCAGCCGCGGCGAGCGCGGCGATCAAAGCCGGCCCGGCATCGGTGTCGTCGATGGCGACGAGCCCATTGGCTTTGACCGGATCGGCCGGCCATAGCCGGGTTCCGCCCGCGTCGCGCAGTTGCGCGCCTTCATGCCATGCGAATCGTTCGCTCACCGTGTCTGCACCTGTTGCCCAGGCTGTCATAGCCTGCCAGGCGGCGCGGGAAAACGCCGCCGGCGTCAGACCTGCCAGAGCCGGCCGAACGCGCCCTTGTCGTCCAGCCCGCCGAGCCGCGCCATATGCCAGCCCAGAACCAGGTTCGAGGACAGGACAGGCAGGCCGGTTTCGGCTTCGATCGGGCCGATGGCATCCAGCGTGCGCAGGTTGGTGCAGGACAGAAACAGCGCGTCCGCCCCGCCCTTTGCGGCGAGTGCGCGCGCGGCAGCGATGACCGACGCGGTGTCGATCCGCGCCACCTTGGCTTCTTCCGCCTCGTTGAAGGAGCCGAAGACCGGGGTTTCGACTCCGGCTTCGGCCAGGACCGCGCGCAGCCGCGCCGAAACCGTTTCGACATAGGGCGACAGCAGCGCCAGACGGCGCAGCCCCAGCGCCTTGCAGGCCGCGATCAACCCGCTGACCGGTTCGGTCACCTGCGCCGCAACCGTGCCGGATCGCACCAGTTCGGCGATCTTTGCCGCGCCGATCACGGCGGTGCCAGAGGTGCAGCCATAGCCCACCGCGTCGAACCGCGCGGGCCGGGGAAACAGCGCCGCCGCCGCCGGCAGCGTCGCCTGCATCTCGGCCAGCGTATCGGTTGAGACCTCCAACCCGCTGGGAACGCGCGTGACATGCAGATTGACCCCGTCGAGGGGCAATTGGCGGCGCAGGTCATGCTCGACCGTTTCGTCCGATTGCAGCGCCACCAGCCCCAGTGTCGCGCGCGTTCCGATCGGACCGCCGAGGGTATAGTCGAAGCGCATGGTTGATCCTCCCGCCGCAGCCTGATCGGAACCTTCCCATGGCTGAAAATCCGCCGCGCGGTCATTTGCGCCACCATCCCGGTCAAAGCCGCCATTGCCGCGATGCTTGCCGGTGGCCCGCAACCTGCCTATGCAACGGATGTGGCAACCCGGAACCGCGGCCCCGTGATCGTCTATCGCCTCCTTCTTGCATGTCTTTCGCCCTTCGTCGGGCTGGTCTGGGTCTTGCGCCGGGCTACGGGCCGGGCCGGGCCGGGCGAGCTGGCGCAACGGCTGGCACACGACCTGCCGACCTTGCCGGCGACACGCTGCCTATGGCTGCACGGCGCCTCGAATGGCGAACTGACCTCGGCTCGCCGGTTGATCGCGGCTATCCTGGATCGTCGCCCGGACCTCGGTCTGGTCGTCACCGCCAACACCATGACCGGGTGCGAACTTGTGCGGGGCTGGCGCCTGCCGCGCACGGCGGTCACGCTTGCGCCCTTCGATGACCGCCAAGGCTCAACCGGTTTCTGAACCATGTGCGACCCGCGGCCTATCTGATGGTGGAAAACGAACTCTGGCCAAACCGGCTGGCGTTGCTGGCCGGGCGGGGAACGCCGGTTCTGGCCGTAGGCGCGCGGGCGTCGGAACGCAGCGCCGCGCGCTGGCGCCTGCTGCCCAGGCTGGTTCGGCAGGTTCTGCAAACCATCCGATTCCTGTCGGCGCAGGACGAGGCATCGGCCGCGCGCTTTCTGGCCGCCGGGCTTCCGCGAGCCGCGCTGGGCCCGGTTCTGGACCTAAAGGCCTTGGCGGGGGGGGCAGAAATGGCTGAATTGCCAGCGGACCTCGCCGGAGCGTTCGATCGGGGCGCAACGCTTCTTGCCGCTTCGACCCATGACGGAGAAGAGGCCCTGGTTCTGGCCGCTTTCGCCCGCCAGTACCCGCAGGGGCACTGGAAACGGCTGATCCTCGCCCCGCGCCACCCGCGCCGCGCCGCCTCCGTTGGGCGCCAGATCGCCGCTGCCGGGCTTGCCCACCGGTGCCGGTCGGCGGGGCAAACGCCGGACGACGCGCCGGTCTATCTTGCCGATACGCTGGGCGAGATGGATCTGTGGTACCGGCTGGCCGCCCTGACCTTCGTCGGGGGCTCGCTTGTCGCCAGGGGCGGCCATACGCCGCACGAGCCGGCACGCTACGCCTCGGCCATCCTGCACGGGCCGCATGTGGACAATTTCGCCGAGACCTATCGCGCGCTTGATGCCGCCGGCGGTGCCGGTGTGGTTGCCGATGCCGAAACACTTGGCGCGGCGCTGGCCGATCTGGGCGAAGCAGAAGCCCGCGTGGCGATGACAGAACGGGCGCGCGTGGTTCTGGATGCGCCGGAGCGCGTGCCGCTCGACCGGCTGCTGGCGGCGCTGGACGACGCGCTGGGCCTTCAGTCGCGCGAAACCAGAGCGTAACGGGCCATTTCGCTGTAATGGGCGCCGTCGGGCGCAAGGTGAGAGCGGTAAAGCGCGAATTCCTGTACCACAAACGGTCCGGCGCGAAACCCCGCAGCCCCGGCAACCGCGCCTGCCAGCCGAGCGACGTCGGAAGCGGGCAGGTTTCGCGGCCGCGCCAGCGTGACGTGGGGTGTGAATTTCCGCGCTTGCGGCGCCAGACCGGCCATGCGCAGCCGGCGGTCGATCCGCCGCTGAAGCTGAGACAGCGGCGCGCTGGGCGAAACCCCCGCCCAAACCGCACGCGGTCGGGCACCGCCGAACAGCCCCGCGCCCGAAAGCTCGACCGAAAACGCCTCTGCGGAAAGGCCGCAAAGCGCCTCATGGGCGTCACGCGCGGCCTCGGGGCTGATCGGGCCCAGAAAGCTGAGTGTCAGATGCAGGTTTTCACCCGGCACCGGTCGCCACAGCGGCAATAGCGCCTGCAACTCTTCCAGCGCGTCGCGCACCTCATCGGGCAGGGCAATCGCAACAAAAGCACGGATCATCACGCCTACTCACAAGACCGGAATCGGAACCGGACTTTAAGGATTTCGCCGCATATGTTACACACTGATGCCACGAAAACAGGCAAGAACAGCGTGTTCACGCGCGACGAGGACGACCGATGCAGGCCCTGGACCGGATGAAAACGGCATCGACCGTGCCCGATATCGGCGCGGCCGGGCAGGATGTGGGAACGCAATATGCCGCGCTGTGCTGGCGCCGGCTGAACGACAAGACTCAGGTTCTGCTGATCACCAGCCGCGACACCGGCCGCTGGATCATCCCCAAGGGCTGGCCGATGAAGAACCGCGCGCCTCAAGAGGCGGCCATGCAGGAAGCCTTTGAAGAGGCCGGCGTCGAGGGCAAGGTCGATGCCGCCTGCCTTGGCGTCTACTCCTATTTCAAGGTTCAGGGTGCCGAGGATATCCGCCCCTGCGTGGTCGCCGTCTACCCGGTCAAGACCCGCCGCCTGCTGAACAAGTATCCCGAGGAAGGTCAGCGACGGCGCAAGTGGTTCAGCCCGAAAAAGGCCGCCCAGAAAGTGCTGGAGCCGCAGCTGCGCGAACTGCTGATGCAATTCGACCCTGACGGCATCGGCAAGGCCGCGGAATCCGACAGGGGGCTGGACGCGCTGAAGGCGAAAACCGCCAACCGCCCTGCCGGCACCCCCCCAACGCCCGCGCGCGGCAAGCCCGGCAAGTCCGCCAGACGGGGGCGATAGCCGCTTGATCGGCGCGCGGAAATCCTTAGGTTGCCGGCAATCGGCCGCTACGATGAACCCATGATCCGCTACGCCCTGAAATGCCCCGACGGGCACCGTTTCGAAAGCTGGTTTCACTCTGCCGAAGCCTTTGAAACGCTGCGCGCGGGCGCCATGCTGAGCTGCCCCGATTGTGGCGCGACCGAGATCGCGAAGGAACTGATGGCGCCGGCGGTACGCCCGGCGCGCAACAGCGCCGCGCGCGGCGCGGGCGAAGCCGGCAATGCCGTGCCGGAACCCAGCGAAGAGGCGATGCGGAAAGCGCTGGCACGGCTTCGGCGCGAGGTCGAGGCGAATTCCGAATATGTGGGCATGAACTTCGCCAGCGAAGCGCGCGCCATCCATGACGGGCTATCGCCCGAACGGGCCATCCACGGCGAGGCGCGGATCGACGAGGCGCGCAAGCTCGTGGAAGATGGCGTACCGGTCGCGCCATTGCCGTTTGTGCCAAAGCGCAAGGTGAACTGAAACCGGGTACTCGCGGCCCCGACGGCGGGAAGGAGCCATTCATGAAGATCCTGATCACCGGTGCGAACCGTGGCATCGGTCTGGCCCTGGTCCGGGTCTACCAGTCGCGTGGCGACGCGGTGACCGGCACGACGCGCGGTGCCGTCGCCGCGGACAACGCTGCAAATTTGCACTGCGACGTGACCGACGCGGCATCGGTCGCGGCCATGGCGCGGGGCTATGGCACCCGCCCGCTTGACCTTCTGGTCTGCAACGCCGGGGTCTATGTCGACAAGGGCGAAGGTCTGGCGAGGGGCTTTCCCCCCGAAGCCTGGGCCGAAACCTTCGCTGCGAATGTCACCGGCGTCTTTCTGACCGTTCAGGCGCTGCTTCCAAACCTGCGCGCCGCCCGTGGCAAGATCGCCATCATCTCCTCTGCCATGGGCTCCGACGACCGGGCGCCCGGCGGCAGCTATATCTACCGCGCCTCCAAGGCCGCCGCGCTCAACCTCGGCCGCAATCTGGCGGCGGATCTGAAGGCCGACGGGATTGCCGTTGGCATCTACCATCCCGGTTGGGTCAGAACCGACATGGGCGGTGCGGGCGCGGATATCGACCCGGAAACCTCCGCACAGGGTCTGATCGCCCGGTTCGATGCGCTGAGCCCGGCGAACAGCGGGTGTTTTGAGGATTATGCGGGCCGTGCTATTCCGTTCTGAAACCCTGCGGCGAAGGACGGAAAGGCATGGCTTTTCAGGACGAGGTGCAAGCCCTTTTTGACCGCATGGCAACCGCCTATCGCAACGGCGACGCGGCGGGGTGCGCGAACTGCTTCACCGATGATGCCCGGCTTCTCTCTCCCTATGCGGCCGAGGCCCACGGGCGGTCCGCCATTGCGGACCTGCACAGGGACTGGACCGGTGATGGCGGCAGCGGCAAGACCCTGACCGTGATCGAGGCGGGTTGCGAGGGCGACACCGGCTGGTGCCTTGTGACTTATTCCGAAGGCGACATGACCGGCGACGGAAAATCGCTGTCTGTCCTGCGGCACGGTCCGGATGGTTGGCTTATCAGCCATTGCTGCCTCGCGGCAGACGCGCCACCTTTGGCCGAAGAGTAGCGCCCTAACCATCGCCCCTTGCCCTCGTCCCGCCGCGCGCATAAGAAACGCCGGACTTTGACGTGAGCGCGACAGGGGGGCCGGAATGCCGCTTCTCGTGATGAAATTCGGCGGCACCTCGGTGGCCGATCTCGACCGCATCGCGAATGCCGCCGCCAAGGTCAAGCGCGAGGTCGAGCGCGGCTATGACGTGATCGTCATCGTCTCGGCCATGTCCGGCAAGACCAACGAGCTGGTCGGCTGGGTCGAGGAAACCTCGCACCTTTACGACGCCCGTGAATACGATGCGGTCGTGGCCAGCGGTGAAAACGTGACCGCGGGGCTGATGGCGCTTCGCTTGCAGGAAATGGAGGTGCCGGCGCGCAGCTGGCAGGGCTGGCAGGTGCCGATCAACACCACCTCGGTGCATTCGGCGGCGCGCTTCGTCTCGATCCCGCGCGACAATATCGACGCGAAATTTGCCGAAGGCTTCAAGGTTGCCGTCGTCGCCGGGTTTCAGGGCATCTCGGAAGAGGGTCGGATCACGACGTTGGGCCGGGGCGGCTCCGACACCACGGCGGTGGCCTTTGCCGCCGCCTTCGGGGCCGAACGCTGCGACATCTATACCGATGTGGACGGCATCTATACGACCGATCCGCGCATAACCGGCAAGGCCCGCAAGCTCGAAAAGATCGCGTTCGAGGAAATGCTCGAACTCGCCTCGCTGGGCGCCAAGGTTCTGCAAACCCGTTCGGTCGAACTGGCGATGCGCTACAATGTGCGCCTGCGGGTCCTGTCCTCGTTCGAGGATACCGACGACAACTCCGGAACCCTGGTCTGCGACGAGGAAGATATCATGGAATCGAAAGCTGTATCCGGCGTCGCCTACAGCCGCGACGAAGCCAAGATCACGCTGGTTACGGTCGAGGACCGGCCCGGCATTGCTGCGGCGATCTTCGGACCGCTGGCCGATGCGGGAATCAATGTGGACATGATCGTGCAGAACATTTCGGAAAAGGATTACGAAGGCCACACCACCGCGGTGACCGACATGACCTTTTCCTGTCCGACCAATCAGGTCGCCCGCGCCAGGAAGGCGATGGAGGATGCCCGGGCATCGGGCGCGATCAACTACGAAGACCTTGTCGTCGATACCGAAGTTGCCAAGGTTTCGGTCGTGGGCATTGGAATGCGCTCGCAATCCGGCGTGGCGGCAAAGATGTTCAAGGCGCTCTCGGCCGAGAACATCAACATCAAGGTCATCGCCACCTCCGAGATCAAGGTCTCTGTCCTGATCGACCGCAAGTATATGGAACTGGCCGTTCAGGCCCTTCACGACGCCTTCGCGCTGGACAAGGCCTGAACGCGCCGGGCGGAGGTCTGCTTTGAGCCCGTTGCGGACCTTGGAATGCCGGGCAGTGCCCGACCGCGGGTGGGCGCCGCAACGACGGTATCAGGCACTTTGTGGTGCCGCCACTTCGGACGTTTGTGCCGCTTGAAACGGTGCAGGAGCGCCCGCCCAAGGGGCAGTCGGGCGCTGCTCGGCGGCGCGCCTTCAGCGCGCCTTGATTCCGGGCTTTGGTGAAATCGGTGAACGTCCGCAATGTCCCGCATAGCGGACCTGCAGCGACGCGACAATCCGAGCCTTCCCTCATCCGGTTTCAAGGACTGCCCGATTCTTCAGCCTCCGCGCTCTGCCCGCCAGATTTGGCATCGGATGGGCCGTGCAAGCCACCGCCCTGCCGCCCGTTCCAGAGCGAATCCGGTTTCCCTTCCGGCCGGAACGCCCCTATAGAGGGCGTAAGGACAACCGGAAGATGCCATGCCCGACCGCACGGAAAGCGAAAGTCGCAAGCTTCTTCGACGCTTGCGCGACACCCTTGCCGAAGCCGGGGCGGGGCAGGAGCGGCTGGACCGGATCACACATCTGATCGCGGATTCGATGCAGTCCGAGGTCTGCTCGATCTACCTTTTCCGCGATGACGTCACGCTGGAGCTTTGCGCCACCGAAGGCCTGAAGGCCGACGCGGTTCACCAGACCCGCCTGAAACTGGGCGAGGGCCTTGTCGGTCGTGTGGCGAAGACCAATCAGCCCGTCAACACCGCCAATGCGCCGGCCGAAAAGGGTTTCCGCTATATGCCGGAAACCGGCGAGGAAATCTTTTCAAGCTTTCTGGGTGTGCCGATCCAGCGGCTGGGCGAAGCGCTGGGCGTTCTGGTCGTGCAGTCGAAAGAGGCCCGCGCCTTTTCCGAAGACGAGGTCTATGCGCTGGAAGTCGTGGCCATGGTTCTGGCCGAGATGACCGAGCTCGGGGCCTTCATCGGCGAGGGCGAGGCGCTCAGCGCGCTGCATACCCAGCCGGTCCTGTTCCGGGGCGCGACCGGGCAGGAAGGCGCGGCGGAGGGGCGTGTCTGGCTGCATGAGCCGCGCGTCGTGGTCACCAACCCGGTGGCCGACGATCCGCAGGCCGAGGTGGAACGCCTGCGCGAGGCGGTCGGCGAATTGCGCAACTCCGTCGACCGGCTTCTGGCCGAGGCGACCGGGGCCGACAAGGAACAGTTGCAAATCCTTGAAACCTACCGCATGTTCGCCCATTCGCGCGGCTGGCTGAAGCGCATGGAAGGGGATATCATAACCGGTGTCCGCCGAAGGCTGCAGTGGAAAGGGCGTCTTCGGCCCATGCGGCTTTCGGCATCGCCCGACCCTATTTGCGCGACCGTCTGCACGATCTGGACGATCTGGCCAACCGGCTGTTGCGCATCGACCGGGCAGGGCCGCGACACCGGCGCCGAAATGCCCGACAATCCGGTTCTGGTGGCGCGCAACATCGGCCCGGCGGAGCTTCTCGATTACGGGCGCAAGCTGAAGGGCATCGTGCTGGAGGAAGGCTCGGTCCAGCAACCATGCGGCGATTGTCGCGCAGACTTTACTGGCCATTCCGCTGGTCATTCATGCCGAACGGATCCTGGCCGAGGCGCTGAACGGCGACCGGATTCTTGTCGACGGGGATCAGGGCTATGCCCATCTGCGCCCCGAAGACAACGTTGCCAACGCCTTTCACGAAAAAATCGCGATGCAGGCCGAGGCGCTGCAGCGCTATGCCAGCCTGCGCGACCTGCCGGCCACCAGCACCTGCGGCACGACGATCGCGCTGCACATGAATGCCGGGCTGATGGCCGATCTGCCGTCGCTCGAAGGGTCGGGGGCCGAAGGCGTGGGCCTGTTTCGTACCGAGTTGCAGTTCCTGATCCGCAATCAGGTGCCGAAGCGGGGCGAACTGGCGGCGCTGTATTCGCGGGTTCTGGACGCGGCCAAGGGCCGCCGGGTGGCGTTTCGCACGCTCGACATCGGTTCGGACAAGGTGCTTCCCTACATGAAGCCGCAGGACGAACCGAACCCGGCCATGGGCTGGCGGGCCATTCGCGTCGGCCTCGACAAGCCGGAGTGATGCGCATGCGGTGCAGGCGCTTCTGCGCCGCCCGCGGCGGCCCGCTGACCATCATGTTCCCCTTCGTCGCGCAGTTTGAGGAGTTTCGCGCCGCGCGCAACCATGTCACACATGTGCTGGAAAGCGAACGCACGCTTGGCCATGTCGTGCCCTCGCATATCGAGGTGGGCGCGATGCTGGAAACGCCCAGCCTTGCCTATGCGCCGCAGAAGTTTTTGAAGAGGCCGATTTCATCTCGATCGGCAACGACCCTCAAACAGTTTTCTTCGCGCCGACCGCGAAAACGAACGCGTCCGCCGGCGCTATGACACTTTGAACGTGTCGTTCCTGTCGTTCCTGGGCCGCATCGTCGAGCGCTGCGAGGAAAGCGGCACACCGCTTTCGTTCTGTGGCGAGGATGCCGGCCGGCCGGTCGAAGCCGCCTGTCTGGCCGCCATCGGCTTGCGGACGCTGTCGATGCGCCCGACGCAGTCGGGCCGGTCAAACGCCTCATCCGCCCATCGACCTGCAAAAGCTGCGTCGGATCATCGAGGCAGCGGCAGAGCGTGGCGAACAGACGGCGCGGCCGGCTGCGACCGCCTATCTGGCCGAACACTGTTAACCGCTTTGGGTGTTTAAGCCGAGGTTGTCGCGCCGCCGTGACGCAAGCCACAGGTGCAGCGCGATCGCGGCGCCATGTAGATGGCAGGAACCCGATCAGGCCGGCGCGATCGAAAGCACCGGTCAGCACCAATAGCACCGGCGTGCCCAGCGTGTTGCCCAGATTGCCCATCTGCGCCATCGCGCCATTGGCCGCCGCCTGATCGGCCGGGTCGGCATTCAGCGCTGGCACGGCAGCAAAACTGGCCCCCTGTACCAGCCCGAGCGCGGCGATCATCGCGACCGGAACAAGGGGACTGGCCGGCCACACGGCAAGCGCAAGCGCCATCGTCGCGGCCAGTGCAAAGCCTGCGATGACCAACGCCACCGGCGCCACCCGCCGCAAGAGCCAGACACCGATCGTCATCGACACGGCGATCCCGGCCAGTGGCATCAGCGTGGCCGCCTGCATCCGCCCGCCGGTCCAGGCCTGCCGGCACCGTCAGCACGGAAACCCATGTGAGCGTAGCCAGAAGAGCCAGGCCATAGCGCGGGTGCCGCCATGCGCGGCGAGGCGTAGATCTCGACATGCCGCGCCAGCATGCCAGCCGCATCGAGGGCGCGGGCTGGGTCAGGCTGACGGTCGGGTCGGCGGGAAGCGCACGCCAGAGCGCCAGCAGGACGCCGGTCATCCACAGCGCATGGACCAGCACCAGCGCGCCAAGGCCGGCACGCGCCACCAGCGGCGGACCTAAACCGGCGGTCAACGCGAAGGTAACGCCGAAAAACGTGCTCCAGAGGCTCATGGCAAGGCCGCGATCCGCAGGCGCGGCCAGCCGCGCAATCAGCGTTGGCGCGGCCACCACGATGACCAGATGCGACAGCCCCTCCAGCACGCGGCTGGCCAGCATCACCGGCAGGGGCAGCATGGCCGCCTGAACAAAGGACAGCGCCGCGCCCAAAGCCAGCGCGCCCAGCAACAGCCGACGCGCGCCGAGCGCCACTGGCCGGCGACAAGGCCAAAGGCAATGCACCCAGGCGCTGATCAGCGACACGAAACCTTGAGTGCGGTCGGCGCATCAGGATATTGCCCGGAAAGTTCGGCGAGGACAGGTGGCGAATTTGGCAAACTGCACCCGCCGCACCCCAGACCGGCGGCCCAAAGCAGCAGATCAACCCCCAGGGCGAACGCGTGTCCATGGTGGTCTTTTGACCGTTGCCGGCGCCGGGAAACCCCCGGTTCAGCCTTTCGCGCGGCCAATCGCGGTCCGGAAGGCGCCGGCCAGCGCCTGCCGGGTCGCGGGCCTGGCCCAGCCGCTTCAGCGCAAAGCCGGATATGCATTTCCTGATGAGTAGTTCATATAGGCATAGTTGACGCCCACCGGTCACCGCCCCGATGACAGGCACCGCCTGCGCGGCGAGCTTCGGGCCAAGCGCGCTCAGCAGGCGGGGCGCAACCGCGGCGATCACCCCGCGCACCGTCGCCCCGTTCAGCGTCAGCCGCGCGCCGAGGAAAGAGGAATTGACGCCGTCATCTTCGGCCAGCGGGCCGCCCAGACCGAGACGCCCAGGCATTCCAGCCGCACATCCTCGGCCCCGGGGTCGAACCCGTGTTCGGCGGCGACCTTCTGGATGGCGCGAAAGATCATCGTGACCGTCACCGGCAGTTCCGCCAGCGCCGAAGCGAGCCCGCCGGCGCCACCCGCCGCCCCGGTCAGGACCGATGCCGCAAGATGCCCGCGGCGGTTCAGGTCGGGCAGGGCCCTGTGCGACGAACCGGCCAGCCGGTAGGCCTGGCCGAGCGCGGCGACAAGCGTCTCCTCGATCCGGTCTGCAACGCTGTCGAACGCCTCAAAGCGGTTTTCAACCCGCCCGCAAGCGCGTTCACCGCATCACCGAACCGTTGGCGCCGGTAGCGCGCAGCCAGCGCAGCAATCATCCTGGGGCAGCCGGTTCGACGGTTCGGGCAGGTTTCCATGGATGATCGGTAGGCCGGCAGGCCGTATGCTTCAAGCGGGCGCGGCGCGGCCCACCTGGCCTGTCACCCCGTCCCAGGCGCCAGGAAAACGCGATGCCCAGCACGCGGTCGGGGTTTGTGGGCGGCGGCATGACAACGCCATGAAGCTTTTCAAAGCCGAAGCGCGCATAATAGGGCGCATCGCCAACCAGCATCACCCGTTCCCAGCCCAGACCCGCAGCCCGCGCCAGGCTTTCGTAAATCAGATAACCGCCCAGGCCCTCGCCCTGCCGGGTCGGGTGCACCGCAACCGGCCCCAGCAGAAGCGCGCGGTAACCGCCGACATCAACCGGCCAGTACCGGATCGCCGCGGCAAGAATCCCGTCGCCGTCGCGCAAAAGAAGGCATAAGGGCGCGATGGGTGCGATGCCGTCGCGCAACCGATAGGATGACAGCGCCTCGCGCCCGGGCGCGAAGCACAGGTCGTAAAGCGCCTCGACCTCCACCAGTCGTTCTGGGTTTCTTCGCTGACGTAGAAACACCCGCGCCCCATCTCACAGGGATTTTTCTGGAAACGCCCTAACACGCGGTTAGGCAAGGGGCAAATCCTTGAAAGGTGTCGGATGTTCTACCGCCCCGAAGACGGCCATGGCCTGCCGCACAATCCCTATAACGCGATCGTCACGCCGCGCCCCATCGCATGGGTATCGACGCGCGGGGCGCATGGCGACAATCTGGCGCCCTATTCGTTTTTCAACGCCACCGCCTATGAGCCGCCGCAACTGATGTTCGCCTCGACCGGTACCAAGGACAGCCTGCGCAACATCCGCGAAACCGGGGTCTTTGCGGTCAATATCGTCGAAAATGCCGCCGCCGAGGCAATGAACACGACCTCGGGCAGCTATCCGCCCGGAACGGATGAGTTTACCCTCGCCGGGCTCGAGCGAGAGGAGTGCCAGACCATTGCCTGTCCGCGCCTTGCGCGGGCGCCCGCCACGCTGGAATGCCGTGCGGTCGAAATTCGCGCGCTGCTTGGTGCGGACAATCACATGGTTCTGGGCGTCGTGACCGGCATTCATCTGCGCGACGATTGCCTGGTCGACGGGTATTTCGACATCACGCGCTTCCAGCCGCTCGGCCGGCTTGGCTATCGCGATTACACCCGGGTCAGCGAAACCTTCGCAATGACGCGCCCGGGCCAGTCGGGTTAGGGGACCGCCGCTACCACCGCAGCGGTAATGTCAGCGCGAAAGCGGGCATGTCCGCCCTTGCCGATAGCCTCGTGCCCGGCCATAGTCCGGCCCCGAACCAAGCGACACCGGGGGCGGGACAACCACATGAAAGCGCGCGTAACCTGGGCCGAGGCCCGCACCTTTCTAGGCACTACAGAAAGCGGTCATGCCATTGCCTTCGGCACCGCCCATGGCGAAGCCGCAAAACCCGGGCCAAGCCCGATGGAGCTTGTGCTGCTCGGCACTGGTGGCTGTTCGGCCTATGACGTCATCCACATTCTCGAACGCGGGCGCGAACCGGTCGAGGATTGCGTCGTGGAACTGGACGCCACGCGGGCGGAAACCGACCCCAAGGTCTTTACCCGCATTCACATGCATTTCGTGGTCAAGGGGCGCGGGCTCGATCCGAAAAAGGTCGAACGCGCGGTCAATCTGTCGATCGAGAAGTACTGTTCCGCCTCGGCGATGATGGCCAGGACCGCCGACCTGACCCATGATTTCGAGGTGATCGACACCGCCGGCTGAGCGGCGAGGTCACGCCAGGGGTTTCATCATCCGGTGATAGACCAGCCGTCGCGCGCCTTTGGTGACCGGTGGCAGGGTCAGGACGCGTGCGAATCCGTTGCGTTGCCAGAAACGCTGACCATCCGCGTTTTCGTCAAGAACGGCAAGGTAGAGGCGGGCCGCGCCACGCGCGCGCGCGAGCTTTTCCAGATGGGTGTAGAACCCTTGGCCCAGCCCGTTACCGCGATGGGCGGGGTCGAGAAGCAAAAGGCCGATATAGCCGCAATCGGGATCGGGGAAGCCGAAGGCGAGATCGGCGATCCCGGCCAGCACGCCGTTTTCTTGGAACAGCCCAAGCTTGACACCATCTTCGGGGTGCTGGCCGACCGGCGCGTCGGCAAAGAATTCCTTTGCCTCGTCGTCAGAGGGTTCGCGCCCGTATTCCTGCCGGACAAACCCTGCGGCGCGCTGGAACAGCGCGTTCACAAGCTCGCCGTCGCGCCCGGCGAGCACCGGGCGAATTTCGAACCGTTCGCCTGTCACCGGCATGCCCCCTTCCCGAAACAGAGCGATGACCCGCTTATGCTAACAGGTTTTCAGCCGAAATGCGACGCAACCGCCAGAACCTGCCGGCAACGAATCTCGCGGCGTTCAGAAGCGGTCGATCACCGTGACGCCGGCGGGTTGGGCCGTGCCGTCCATCGCTGCCAGCGCCGCGCCAGCCTCGTCAAGCCCAATGCGCCGCCCGATCAGAGCGCCAAGGTTCAGTTGCCCCGCCTCGACAAGGCCGAGAAGCGGTGCGAAACCCGCCGCGCCAAGGCCACGCATGCCCACGAGCGACAACTGCCGCGCATAAACCAGATCGAGAAGCGGCAGGTCGACCGTTGCATGCGAACCCGTGGGCATGCCGATCTGGATATGGCGACCAAGTTTGCGAAGCGATTTCAGGGAATTGGCAAAGGTTTCGGCCCGGCCGAGCGCCTCGATCGAAACATGCGCGCCGCCATCCGTCGCGTCGCGCACCGCGCTGCCCACATCGCAGTCACCGCGCGCATCGATGACCGCTTCGGCGCCAAGCATACGCGCCCGGTCAAGGGCGTCGGCGGAAATGTCGATGGCGACGACACGCGCGCCCAGCGCCCGTGCGATCATCACCGCCGAGAGGCCGACGCCGCCGGCCCCGTGCACCGCCACCCATTCACCGGGTCTGAGCGCGGCGCGGTCGACCAGCCCGCGCCAGGCCGTTGTCACCCGGCATCCCATCGCCGCAGCATGGACGAAGTCCACGGCGTCGGGCAGGTGCACAAGGTTCCGGTCGGCGGTGGGCAACGCCAGCCTTTCGGCAAAGGCGCCGGGAATGGTAAAGCCGATGACCGCCTGGGCGTCGCAGGCCGTCGGCTGGCCCGAACGGCAGTTGCGGCAATGCCCGCAGGCCAGGATGAAAGGCGCCGTCACGCGGTCACCAGGCCGGAAGCCACGACACTCCGGCCCCGCCTCCACCACGACGCCGGCGCATTCATGGCCCAGCACATGCGGCAGCGTCACATCCGGATCGACCCCGGCCCAGGCGTGGTGGTCGGACCGGCAGACACCGCAGGCATGCACGGCGATGACCACGCCGTCGGACGGGCAGGCGGGTTCGGGCACCTCCTCGACGTCGAGCGGTCCGCGATAGCGGGTCATCAGTGCGGCGCGCATGGCGGATACTCCGGGTTTGGCAACGATTACGGCAGGCTAGCGCGGCTCAACGCAGCCCGTCGAGGCCCTTGACGTCGCCAACGGCCAGACCGCCCATGCGGTTGTGAACCCGCGCGCCACGCGTCATGGCGAGGGCAAACAGCAGTTCGCCCGCGCGCGGCGCATCCGGCAGGCCGATCTCGATCGCGTCGAAATGGCTGCGCACATAGGCGGCGTTGATATGGCCAAGCGGGATGTCGATCCGGCAACCGGGCCCGCCCTGCTTCATCGCCGATGGCACGATGGCGCGCGCCTCGCCCAGCCGTTCGCGCATCGCGTAGCCGCCCGGCACATGCCAAAGCGCGGTGTGTTCCAGTTCGCCGTCCTCGCCCGCCATGGCGGCCTTGCCATATCCGTCGATCCCCTCGCGCCCGCCCATCGCCGCGATCAGCCGGTCGGTCATCATCAGGCCGAGCGGTTTCAGATCCTCCATCGCCGGTTGCAGGTCGGCGACATGGCGCCCGGCAAAGGGGTTGCGGACCACCGCCAGAATCGCGCCGCGCTGACGCGGGGTTTCGGCAGCCGGGCCGCCGTCGTGGTGGATGTCTTCAAGGACAATCTGCATCTTGCGCAGGGCAAAGTCAGGCATCGGCGGTCTCCGTTCGGGGCAGGAAATGGGCGGCCGTGTCGCAAGTCCGGGTCTGGCCGACCAGCGTCAGATGCGCGGCGCGCAGAAGCCCCGCATGCGCCAGCCGGCGCGCTTCGGCAAGGCCGTTGTCCAGCGCGCGGGCCACCTCATCAGGTGAAAGCGGTCCGACTGCGACGGTTACCGGCCGCGTGCCCAGATCGCTGTCGGGCGCCAGCGTCCAGGCCGGAATTCGGGTCACGGCCGGGTGGCCGGGCAGATCGAGCGCATTGGCGATCATCGTCGCGGCCGCATCGGCCGCCGGGGCGGTAGCGGCCATTATCGTCACCGCATCGGCGATGCCCAGCGAATGGCTGCGCCCGCGCCAGCCCGAGGTGGCGATGCCGCCGATACCGTCGGTCGCGGCGAGCGTCACACGCGTATCGGCCGCCGCCGCCAGCACCGCCGTGGCGCGTTCGCCCGGTGCAAGCCACACCGCGATATCACCGCCATTGTTGGCGATGATACGGGTCACGCCCGGCCCCCGCGCGGCCAGAACCAGCGCTTCGGCGACGGCGCCGGCCACCGCGGCCATCGGTGTGATGAACGCCGGCCGAAAGGGCAGGGTCGCGGCCCACATGGCCCGTGCGACTGGGCCGGCGGGCAGAATTTCGGGCTTGGTGGCGGCGCGCAACAGCGGCAGTTCGGCCACCAGTTCCTCCAGCAGGCCCTCAAAACGGGCCAGCGCGCGGGATCGTCCGGCCGCAGCCCCCGGCCCGTCAACCGTCAGGATCACGTCGATCGGCCCGTGGTTCAGGTGCCATCGTCCGTCGGGCAGTGCCTGCACCCGTGCGCCCATCTCAGCGCTCGCCCCGGGGCGCGACGGCACGGGTGTCACCGCCGTACTCGCCACCATGTTCCAGAACATCGTCGAGCGCGCGCACCGCACCGTCATGCCCGCCCATGGCGCGATAGTCTTCGCGCGGCAGGGTGAACTCCAGCGGTGCCACGATGGCCGGCGTCGGGACATAGCCAAAGGCATTGTCGGGCAGCCCCATCACGTCGGCCATGATGGTAATGCCCCCGGGCCAGAGGTAGGCCGGCGCACCGCCCACCGTCACGCGGGTCGCCCCGGCATGGACCGACCGTGTCAGCCGCACCGGATTGCGGGTGACGCCCGAACGCAGGGACCCGCCCGCGCCGCCCATGAACAGAACCGAGCACAGCGCCGGTTCGCAGTTTTCGGCGATCAGCGCGACCGAAGGGCGAAGCGCATCGGGCATCGGTAATGCGCGCGGCTTCAGCGCCTCGTCCAGTTCGAAATAGGCGGCGTTCTCGCCTGTGGTCGACACCATCAGCAGCCGCAGCCCCGGGCGCGCACCCTTCTTCGCATTCCATTCGCCGAGGATCGACAGGGGATCGTCGATATCGGTCCCGCCCCAGCCGCGCCCGGTCTGGCGACCTGAAAGTAGCGCCCGGGGGTGGAGCGTCGCCCGAGAATGCGAATACCCGTGTCGGGCCAGCCCAGAACCTTGCCCGCCTGATGTTCGCTGACCACGCCGGTGATGTGGTCGTCGACCACCACCACCTCGTCCACGAGCCCCAGCCATTGGCTGGCGAACATGCCGATGGTGGCTGAACCGCAGCCCACGCGCATGCGTTCCTCGCGCAGCCCGTCGACGACGGGCGGCTGTCCGGCCTGCACCACAACCGTCGCGCCGCCATCGATGGCCAGTTCCACCGCCTCGCGGTTCAAGAGCCGCAAGAGCGCGTCGCAGCAGGCCCGGCCCTCGGCCTTCGATCCGCCCGTCAGGTGTTCGACCCCGCCCAAAGACAGCATCTGCGAGCCGTATTCCGAGGTCATCACATGACCCACGGCCTCGCCACCGGCGCGCACCACCGCGGCCTCGGCGCCGAGATGGCGGTCGGTGTCGATCTTCACCTTGACGCCGCAATAGGAAAAGATCGCCTCGGTCACGACGGTCACCATGTCGGCGCCATCGACGGCGCGCGAGATGATGAAGGGCGCGGGCTTGTAATCGGGATAGGTCGTGCCGGCGCCGACGGCCGATACGAACAGATCGTCGCCGGCCAGCAAGCGGCCATCCCAGTCGGCCTTGAGGAAGGGCCGGATTTCACCGCCGTCCGCCAGCCGGCGGTCAAGAACGGTCAAGGGATCGAGCCGGACGATGCGACCATCGTGGTTGGCATAGCGGTCGCAGGCGCCGGCCATGCCCGGCGCGATGTAGCACATGACCGGACAGGCATCGCAGCGGATCTTTTCCACCGCTTCGCGGTCACGGCGGGCTTCAACCGGCTGTGTCATCGCCCCCCCTCGCGGCACGGATCGCCGCCAGAACCCGATGCGGCAACGCCGGCAGCCGGGTAATGCGCGCGCCGGTCGCATCGGCGATGGCATTGAGGATCGCCGGGGCGGTCGGGATCAGCGCGTGTTCACCCAAACCCTTGGCCCCCATCGGCCCTTCGGGATCGGGCACCTCGATCAGGATCGTCGTGATCTTCGGCATGTCGCCGACCGTGGGGATCAGATAGTCGTGCAGGTTCTCTGTCCGACCCGGCACGAAATCTTCCATCAGCGCCATGCCGAGGCCTTGGGCAATTCCGCCCTCGATCTGCCCTTCGGCCAGGAGCGGGTTGATGACGCGGCCCAGATCGTGCGCGGCGGTGATGCGGCGGACGCGAACGGTTCCCAGTTCGCAGTCGACCTCGACCTCGGCCAGCTGCGCGCCATAGCCATAGACGGCATAGGGCACGCCCTGGCCGTTTTCATCGAGTGCGCTCGTCGGCGGGTCATAGGTTTCTTCGGCGCGCAGGACGAAGCCTTCGCCATCGGCGGGCAGTTCGGCCAATGCGATTCTCCGGTTGCCGTCATCGCCCGCCACGGTCAGGATCCCGCTCTTCAGGCTCAGTTCTGCCACCGGCCCGAGGTTGGCAAGCGCCAGGATTTTCGCGCGCAACGCCCGCGCGGCGCGCAGCGCGGCATTGCCGGTCACCACCGTCTGGCGCGAGGCCGAGGTCTTGCCGGCATCGGGCGTCACCGCGGTGTCTGCATCGACCAGATCGATATCGGCCAAAGGCAAACCCAGCGCATCGGCGGCGATCTGGGCGATCACGGTATTCGAACCCTGCCCGATATCGACCGCGCCCTGATGAAGGCGAACCCGGCCCCTTGCGGTCAGCCCGATCTTGATGGTCGAGGGGTTGGGCAACGCGGTGTTGCCGCAGCCATACCAGCACGACGCCACGCCGATGCCGCGCCGGATGCGCCCGCCGGCGCCGTTGACCCGCCGCGCGCGGTCCTGCGCGGCTTTCCATTCCGGCAACAGCGCGTCGAGGCAGGCGGCGATGCCCACGCCTTTCATCACCTGCCCGCAGACCGAAGTCTCACCCTCGGCGAGCGCGTTCAGCCGGCGAAAGGCCAGCCGGTCGAGGCCTGCCTTGGCGGCCAGTTCGTCATAGATCGTCTCTTGCAGGATGGCAGCCTGAGGCACGCCGAAACCGCGAAACGCCCCGGCCATGGGGCCGTTGGTGTGGATGGCGCGCGCCTCGGCACGGTAGTTCGGGGTCCGGTAGGGGCCCGAGGCATGAACCGGCACACGGTTCGCCACGGTCGGGCCCCAACTGGCATAGGCGCCGGTGTCGAAGGTGCCGTCGAAGGTCATCGCCGTGATCCGCCCGCCGGCATCGGTGCCGATTGTCGCGCGCATTTGCCCGGGATGACGCTTGGTGGTCGAGGCCATGCTTTCCGCGCGGCTGAAGACCATCCGGCAGGGCCGCCCGGTTTTCAGCGCGGCCAGCCCGATCAGCGGTTGCAGGCTGACGTCGAGCTTTGAGCCAAAGCCGCCACCGGTCGCCGCCGGAACGATCCGTACCGCTTCGGGCGGCAGGCCGAGGATACGCGCGGTTTCATCGCGGTCCATCATCGGCGCCTGCGTGCAGGCGCGGATCGCCACGCCGTCGCCTTCAGGCCATGCGGTGCCGGCTTCGGACTCGATATAGGCGTGCTCGACCCAGGTGGTGTCGATCTGGGCGCTGGCGCTGTAGGTTGCGCTGGCCAGTGCCGCCTCGGCATCGCCCCTGCGCACCAGCCCGCGGATCAGCAGGTTGCCGGGGCGTCGCCCAAGGCAGATCCGGGCCGGCCATCGCGGCCTCCGGCGACATCAGCGCCTCGCCCGGCTGCCAATGGACCGAAAAGCGCCAGCCATCCAGCGCCTCGACGATGTCGGGCGGGCCGACGACCAGCGCCACGGCCTCGCCCCGCATCCGCACATGCGCCTCGGCCAGCGCCGGCTGATCGGCAAAGGGCGGGATCGCGCCAAACCGGTTTTCGCCGGGAATGTCGGCCGCACTCAGCACCGTGACCCCGTGGCTGGCGGCCCAGGCCTCTGGTGTCACCCAGCGAAAACCGCGCGGCGAAATGCGGCGAGCGGACCGCGCACCGCAAGCCAGCCATCGGGAAGGCAATCCGCGCCGAAGCTTTCGCGGCCCTCGACCTTCGCGCGCCTGTCGAGCCGGCCCGACACGCGCGCCTGTCGCCGCGCCCGAGGGCGGCAGGGCCGGCACCGGCAGGTCATGGCCGGCCGCCATCACCGCATCGACGATCTTGGCATAGCCGGTGCAGCGGCAAAGAACCCCGCCCAGCGCCTCGATCACCGCGTCGCGCCCGGGTTCGGGGTCGCGTGCAAGAAGCGCGCGTGCCGCCATCAGCATTCCCGGCGAGCAGATCCCGCATTGCGCCGCGCCATGGCGAAGGAAGGCGGCACGCAACCGCTCGAGCAGCGCGTCCTCGGCCTCGACCGCTCGACCGCGCAGCCTTCGGCCTGACCGAGCGGTGTCAGGCAGGCGCAGACCGGCGCACCGTCGATCAGCACCGTGCAGGCGCCGCAGTCGCCGGCGTCGCAGCCGACCTTGGTGCCGGTCAGCCCCAGTTCCTCGCGCAGGACCGACGACAGCCTACGCATGGGGCTGGCGACGCTTTGATGGGCCTTGCCGTTGACGGTGAGCCGGGTCATGGCGCGGCCTCCGCTTCGGCGGCCAGATCGCCAACCAGCGCGCGCAACTCGATCGTCGCCGCCTCCAGCCGGTAGGCGGCGCTGGCACGGATATCGTCGATCGGCGAAAGCCCTCCCGTCGCCAGTTCGGGTGTCACTCGCCGCCAGCCCGGCCAGCGGCTGACCGGCCAGCGCCTGTTCCAACGCCGCCATCCGCCGCGCCACCGACGATGCCGCGCCAACGGCAAGCGCGATTTCGTCGACGCGACCGTCGCGGGCGACCAGCCGGCCGGCCGCCATCACGATGGAAATGACCAGCGAATGGCGTGCGCCGAGCTTGCGAAAACGCGCTACCCCTCCTGTCGCCGCTTTCGGAACCAGGACCGCGGTCATCACCTCGTCGCCAGCCAGCGCCGTACGGCGTGGCCCGGTCAGGAAATCGGCAAGCGGCAGCGTCCGGCTGCCACGGGTCGAAACCAGCTCGACCTCCGCAGCCAGCGTCAGAAGCGGTGGTACGCCATCGGCGGCGGGAGAGGCGTTGCAGAGGTTGCCGCCGACCGTCCCGGAATTCTGGATTTGCACCGCGCCAACTTCCCGCGCGGCGGCTTTCAGGCCGTCAAAGCCGGCGGGCAACGGATGGGCCAACACCTCGGCCCAGCGGGTTGCCGCGCCGATGCGAAAGGCCGAGCCGGTTTCAACGATGCCGCGCAAATCCGCAAGGCCGGTAATGTCCACCCACCGGCCCCGCAACTCCGCCGCTTCGGTCATTGCAAAAAGGTCTGTGCATCCGGCGGCGATCCGCGCGTTGCCGCCGGTCAGCGCATCCAGCGCGTCGCTCAACTGCTTTGGCCGGATTGCCTCGGGCACCGCTTATGCCTTTGCAGATCGTTCGTACACAAATGGATTGTGCGGCTCCGCAAAGCTTGAGTCAATTCGCGATTTGGGGCCAAATGGGAACGGAACGAGGGAGCTTGGTATTGTGAATGGCTCGGATTATCGGCTGGATGTACAGATCGGGTTTGTTCTTCGACGTGTAAACCAGCGCCACCTGTCGATCTTTTCAAAGAACATCGCGGAATTGACCCCGCGCCAGTTCGCCGCTTTGGCAAAGCTTTGTGAAACCGGACCGAGTTCGCAAAACGCGCTGGGCCGGGCGACGGCCATGGATGCGGCGACGATCAAGGGGGTCATCGATCGGCTGAAACGCGCGAACCTCGTTGAAACCAGCCCCGATCCTGGCGATCTCCGGCGCCTTTTTGTCGAACCTACGACGGCGGGGCGCGAAACCTATGCGCGACTGGAGCCGCTGGCCAAGGTAATCAGTGAGGAAACGCTGGAACCGCTGGCGCCGGCGGAACGCAAGGCATTGCTGAGCTTGCTTGGCCGTCTGGTCTGACGGGTCAGACCCCCAGATAGCGGTGCAAGAGGGCGGCATCGGCGCGCAGGGTTTCGGCGGGTACGACATCGCGGACCCTGCCGTTTTCCAGAAACGCCACCCGGTCGGCTATCGAAAGCACCGCATCGACCCGCTGTTCGACCAGAAGCACGCCCACGCCTTCGGACCGCATCTGCACCACGACCTGTCGGATCGCTTCGATCATCGAGGGTTGCAGGCCTTCGGTCGGCTCGTCCAGCAGAAGGACACGCGGTTCCAGGCACAACGCACGCGCCATCGCCAGCATCTGCTGTTCGCCGCCCGACAATGTGCTGGCGCGTTGTCCCAGCCGTTCGCCAAGCCGCGGGAACAGTGCAAGCACCCGTTCGCGCACCGAACTGTCACCACGCCGCACAAGAAGGCCCACCTCCAGGTTTCGCGCGACCGTCAGTTCGGCAAAAAGCCGCCGCCCCTGCGGGACATAGCCGATGCCATGGCGCGGAACTTCGTGCGCGGGCAGCCGGCTCAGATCGCGCCCCTCCATGGCGACCCAGCCGGAGGTGGCCGGTACAAGGCCCATGACCGTGCGCATCAGTGTCGTTTTGCCCGCGCCGTTGCGGCCCAGAAGGCACAGGATTTCGCCCGCCTGAAGATCAAGCGACACGTCATGCAGCACTTGAACGGGCCCGTATCCGGAACAGACCGATGTCAGCTCAAGCATCCGCCCCGCTCCCCAGATATGCGGCCTGCACGGCGGGGTTGGCGCGGATTTCCGATGGCGTTCCCTGTGCCAGAACCTCGCCGAAATTCAGGACCGTGATGCGGTCGGCCGTCTGCATGACCACATCCATGTTGTGTTCGATCAGGAGGATCGTGGTATCGGCAGCCAAGGTGCGGATCAGCGCTTTGAACCCGGCGATTTCGCTGTCGGCCAGGCCCTGTGTCGGCTCATCGAGGATCAGCAGGCGGGGGCGCTGCGCCAGCCCCATGGCTATCTCCAGAAGCCGCTGGTGGCCATAACTGAGATCGCCAGCGATCTGCGCGGCGCGGTCGTCCAGCCCGACCTGCGACAACGCCTTGTGCACCGCCGCCATCACCGGGCCGTGTCCGCCACGGATATGGCGCCGCGCCGCCAGCGCCACGTTTTCGCGCGCCGTCAACCGGGCAAAGACCGATGTGATCTGGAATGTATAGGCCATGCCGAGCGCGATGCGCTTGTGCGCTGGCAGTTGCGTGACGTCGCGGCCCAGAAACTCCACCCGCCCCGACGTGGGCGCGATCCGGCCGCACAGCATCGAGACAAAGGTGGTCTTTCCCGCCCCGTTGGGGCCGATCAGCGCGTGTACCTCGCCCTCGGGCAGCGCAAAATCGACTTCGTGCACGGCGCGCAGCCCGTCGAAGTGCCGCGTCAGCGCGCGGGTTTGCAACAGCACGCTCATGGCAGCCACCGCCAAAGCCGCTTGCGCAATTCGCCGGCAATCCCGGCTCGGGCAAAGAGCGTCAGAAGAACCAGAACCACGCCGGCAATCAGCATGTAGGCGCTGGTCAGACCGGAGGAGAGGTCGATCAGGTAGAACATGAAAAGGGTACCCAGAAACGGCCCGATCACCGTGCCGGCACCGCCGAGAAGCACCCACAGAAGCGGAAAGATCGAATACTGGACCGTGGCAAAGGTCGCGCCGACATAGCCGAAGAGAAGGCCATAGGCCGCACCGGCCGCCGCCGAAACCGTACCCGACAACACCACCGCGCCAAGTTTGTGGGCGAAGGTGTCATAGCCCAGCAGTCGCGCGCGTTCCTCGTTTTCGCGGATCGCGATCAGCACGCGGCCAAAGGGGCGGCGCACCAGTGCCAGGCACCCCAGAAGCGCCAGGGCGAACAGCGCCAGCGCGGCGAAATAGCGTGCCGTCGGGTCCGAAAGGTCGATGCCCCAAAGCTGTCGGCTGGCCTGCGCGACGGTGAAACCCTCGTCGCCACGCGTCCATTCGCCGAACAGCAGCGTTGCCAGATAGACGGCCTGCGCGAACATCAGGGTCACGATCATGAAGGCGACGCCCGCAGTACGCAGCGCCAGTACCCCCACGATCAGCGAAAGACCCGCCCCCGCGGCGAGCCCGGCCAGAAAGGCCGGTGCGGGCGCAAGCCCCAGATGCCGCATGGCAAGACCCAGCCCGTACATGCCGGCGGCAAAGAACATCGCGTGGCCTAGGCTGAGAAGCCCGGTATAGCCGAACAGGATGTTGTAGCCGATCGCTGGCGAGCACCATGATCCGGGCCAGATTGCCGTGGTGATAGGCGGGCAGCAGGTATTGCAGCGCGAACAGAACTGCCAGAAGCGCCAGATGCAGCACCATCGCCTTGCGCGCATTGGCCGTCATCCGTGCCCGCGCAGCCCTGAGGGCGGAGGCCAACGCAGAAGGCAACCAGCAGCGTGGCCAGGATCTTGGCCAGCGTGGGCGAGAAAGACCGAGATGATGCCGTCGCTCATCCCGATCAAGAAGCGCGGCGATGACCGTTCCGCCAGGCTGCCCAACCCGCCGATGATGACCACGATGAAAGACAGCAGAAGGGGGGTCGCCCCCATCAGGTAATGCGCTTGCTGGATGGGCACGATCAGAACACCCGCCAGCGCCGCGAGGGAGCCGCGCCAAGGCCGAAGACCAGCGCATAGACACCGACTGGGATGCCGGTGGTGCCATCTCGCGATCGGCCTGCGTGGCGCGCATGATCAGCCCGCCCGGAGTCCGCGTCATCGGAGCAGAGCCCGGCGAGGACCACGACGGCCGCCGCGATGACGAAAAGCTTGTAGGAGGTGATCGACAGCCCCCATGGCCAGTAAAGCTGCCAGGCGCCGTCGATGCGTTCGAACGAGGCAGGGCGATCCGGCTGTTGAAGGGCGCGACCACCGGCCGCGCCTCGGGCCGTAGCCCATCAGCGTCAGCTGCTGAAGGATGTAGAGAAGCCCGATGGTGGCGATGGTCCGTTCGGGGTCGTATTCGACCCGTTTCAGAACAGTCACATCGGCCGTTGCCGTCTTCAGCAATCTCAGAGAGATGCGCAGGTACATGTCGGAAAACTGATAGTTGAGCGTTGGCCAAATATTGAATGGCGTCATCACCATGGACACCATGACATCTGCCCCGGATATAAAGTTGATGTCGCCGCATTCCCGTTTGCGCTATTGCTTCGACGAATTTATGACGACAACGACATACCTGATGTTTGGACCGCACTTTGGAGAGTGGAATCCCGGCAGAGAATGCTCATTGCGTTAGGATACGACCTTGGGGAATGGGCGGACGATGGAGATTGGGGATCGTATTCAACGCGTGCCTTGATGGAATTTCAAGAAGATCAGGGGGTTGCTCGCCTGCCGTATTGGACAACATTTACGAATGTTGATGTTTGGTACGAATGTGAACGGCGAGGGTTGGATTTTGAAACCATCGCCGTCACCAGCTTGCAGTAGGTCGTCCTCAAAGCGCCTGCGTGGTGTAGTCGACCTCGTCGGGGTAAAGCGTGTCCTCGATCGAGGTGGTATGCGCGAGGATCAGTTTTCCTTCGGTCACCTTGGTGATGTACTGGTGCCCGAAGACCTGGTGGGTCTTGCCGTTGAACACCTTGGCACCCTGCGGATGATCGTCGGAATGGGCCATGTCGGTCATCGCCTCGACCGCCTCGATCAGCTTGCCGCGGTCGGCCGGGCCGGCATAGCCCGCCGCTTCCATTCCCGCCTTGATCACGTTCAGCGTTTCCCAGCAGCCGAACATATGGGCATAGGTCGACACATCGGTCAGATCGCTGACCGAGGCGCCGTTGTCATCGACGCCGACGGCGGCACGATAGGCCTTGTCATATTCCGACTGGTCGGCCTGGGCGTAGCGCGGATTGCCTTCCCAGAAATAGGTGCCGTCCAGAAACTCCAGCCCCGGGCTGGCCAGATCGACCGCTTCGAGACTGTCGATGAACCCGAACAGCTCGGGTCGCGAGGGGCCAAAGAATTCGCCCATCTCCTTCACGAAGGTCAGAACCGCAGGCCCGACCATGACGTGATAGATCACCTCTGTCTCGCGCGGGATTTGCGGGAAGTATTTAGAGAACGAGGTTTCGGTCGGCGGAATGGCGATTTTCGCCACGACCTGACCGCCCTGCGCCTCGACCGCGGCCGAAAAATAGTCGCGGTGATCATGGCCGAAGGCGAAGTCGGGAAAGATCATCGTGACCTTCTTGCCAAGGTTCGACGCGACGAAGGGCGCCATGGCCTGCACCTGGCTTTTCACATCGGTAATGCCGGGCTGAAGGGTGTAGCGGTTGAGCATGCCCGAGGCGACGTGATGGCCTTCGGAGACGACGAAATAGGGCAGCTTCAACTCGCCCGCGCGCGGCGCCGAGCCGATCACGACATGGCTGAAAAGCGTGCCGAAGCCCACGTCGCAATTGTGCTGGGTGGCAAACTTCTCGACCACCTCTGCGCCGCGCTTGGGATCGGTGCCGTCATCCTCGGTCACCAGTTCGACCATGCGGCCGTTGATGCCGCCCATTTCGTTGATGCGCTTGACGGCCGCCTGGCTGGTACGGTCGTACCACCGGCCATAGGCAGCGCCGATACCGGTCGCATGCATCTGGAAACCGATACGGATCGGTTCGGCCGTCTGTGCATGGGTATAGCGCGCCCACATCGGCAGCTGGCTCGCCGCCACGGCGCCAGCGCCGGCCGCGAGCGTTTTCAGCGCACCGCGACGCGAAGTTGCGGAAGTCTTGAGATCGGCAGTCATGGCAGTATCCCCTGTTGAGGCCTTGGGGCCCTTGTTGGTGTACCTACAAATAGAACACGCCACAGGCACTGGGCGTTTGTTCAGCGATCTTGCCCCGAAAACCGGGCCCGGTCAAAGCCCGCGAGGCGAGGCAAGAAGCCAGAGCCCGAAAAGCGTATAGGCGACCATCATCGCCGCCAGAGGCAGGCCGACCCGCGTCGCCACGCCGGGCTGGCGGTATTCCCTGAGCGCCAGGGCATGGGCCAGAAGAACCGCCAGCACATGACCGCCAACCACGGCACCGGCCTGCGACAGCCAGATCGCCCGAACGGTGGCGCGAGTATTGAAAAACCCGGTTGTGACATAGTGATCGGCCATGCCGAAAAGGTCATGGCCAAGGTTGAAGGGGTCGCTGAAGGCAATCAGCACATATTGGGCGTCGACAAGGAAAGAGGGCAGGTAGTGGCCGATGTGATAGCCAAGCGCGATCGGCAGAAGCGAGGGCGCAAACACCCTAAAGGCGCGGCCGGATCCGGTTCGCCCCGCCAGCCGCAGCCCCAACCAGAGGCTGACGGCAAAGGCCAGTGGCAGGGCAACCAGCGCGGCTGCCAGCCCGATTGCGGTGGGCAGAACGATGGCCGAGCGGCCCGGGAAATCCAGCGGATTGACCCCGATCGCCCCCAGCCAGAAAAAGGTTTCGTTCAGCCCGTCGAAACTGCCGATTGCCAGCATCGCCACCATGAACAGCGCCAGCGAAAAGGGTGGTGGCGCCGCGCGCATTTCGCGCCAGCCGCAAAGGCCAAGTCCCGCGCGCGCGCCCCAGCGTGCACGCGGTGCGATCCGGCCATAGGCGCGCATGAGCACGCCAAAGGTCTCAGCGCGGGCAATCCAGCGCGGGCCAAAGATCAGACCGCCGGCGAAATGCAAAAGCCAGTAGCCGGTCACCAGCCGCGCCAGATGGTCGGGGTCGGTCGGCGCGATGGCGATAAGAAGGAGCCAGGCAAATCCGACCAGCCCCAGTAGGGCCGGCGCATGAGCAAGCCGCACAGGCAGGCGCGCCACGGGTCGCAAGCCGAACCGCCGCGCCACGGCCAGCGGCCCGCTCCAGGGTTCGATCCAGGTCCAGAGTGAACCAGTGATCGCCTGCACGACGACCAGAAAGGTCCAGAACACAGTCCAGACGGAAAGCGGCAGAAGGTTCTTCAGCGGGTCATGGGGCCCGGCCATGCCGGCCCAGACCAGCGCGCAGAGGGCAAGAAACGCCAGACAGGAACTGACCCGCCGCATCCCGAGGTCGCGCCGGCGCGGCCGGCCCAGCCACGGCTGGTAAAGCGCCAGCACCCGCCTGGCTGGCAGAAAGGCCGCCACCGCCAGGGTCAGCGTTACCACCGCGACACCGGCGGCGACGTAAAGATCGGTCGGCAGCAACAGCACGAAACCCTGTTCCGAGGCATGCGCCTCGGCACGCGTTGAAACGAAGGCGAATGCCAGCGTGCCGGGCAGGGCCTTTGCGGGAAACGTTGCGGGTTTCATGGTGCAGATGTTCCAGAACCCAACCGTCTGTGCAAGCCCGGCGCGTCCCGGCGTGCGGTGCCGGGCAGGGGCGTTGACATTGTGCCCGCGAGGCGAAATCATTTGTGTGCTAACGGTTCGGAGCATGCGATGGGCCAGGTTGTCGGCTGTGATGTGGGCGGAACCTTTACCGACCTTGTGGTGCTGGACCCGGCAAGCGGCGCGGTGCGGCTGGCCAAGGTGCCCTCGACTCCGGACAATCAGGCCTATGGCGTGCTGGCCGCGCTTGACGAAGGCGGGGTCGACCTGACGGCGACCGATCTGATCGTGCATGGCACGACGACGACGACGAACGCGGTTCTGGAACGCAAGCTGGCGCGCACCGGGCTTATCACCACGCAAGGGTTTCGCGATGTGCTGGAACTGGGCCGGCGGACCCGCCCGCAAGCCTATGGCATGACCGGCAGTTTCCGCCCGGTCATCCCGCGTGACCTGCGCATCGAGGTTCCCGAACGGATGGATGCCGCCGGACAGGTCGTGGTGCCGCTCGACGATGCGGCGGTTGCCGAAGCCGCCCGCGCGCTTCTGGAAAAGGGCTGCGTGGCCGTGGTTGTCCACTTCCTGCATGCCTATGCCAACCCCGAGCACGAACGCCGGGCGGCCGCGATCGTGCAAAGCCTCTGGCCCAACGATCACATCACCATGGGCCACTCCCTCCTGTCGGAAAGCCGCGAATTTGAACGCGGGGTGACGGCGGCGGTCAACGCCTCTGTCCAACCGCTTCTGCAACGCTACATCGCGAAGCTGACCGGGGAACTGGCCGCCAGGGGATATGGTGGCGAAGTTTTGGTGATGAACGGCAACGGCGGCATGGTCTCGGCCGCCCATGTTGCGCGCGAGGCGGCGAAAACGGTGATGTCTGGGCCGGCTTCGGGCGTCATGGCCGCCGCTTATACCGGGCGTCGGGCTGGCGTGGAAAACCTGATTACCTATGACATGGGCGGCACCTCGACCGACGTCGCCCTGATCCGCGGCGCGGAACCGCCGGTTTCGAACGAGATCGAGGTGGAATACGCCATGCCGATCCACGTGCCGATGGTCGATGTGCGCACGGTCGGCGCCGGCGGCGGGTCGATCGCGCGGGTAAATGCCGCCGGCCTGCTGGAGGTCGGCCCCGAAAACGCCGGCGCCAGCCCCGGGCCGATCTGCTACGGGCGCGGCGGTACCCAACCGACGATTTCGGATGCCAACCTCATTCTCGGGCGGCTGAACCCGGCCAAGCTGAAATCGGTCGAAGGCGGCGTCGGGCTGAAGGACGTGCAGGCGGTCTTTGCCGAACGTCTGGGTCGGCCGCTTGGCCTTGACGCGCATCAGGCGGCCGATGCGGTGATCCGGCTGGCCAATATCCGCATGGCCGGGGCGATCCGCATGGTTTCGGTATCGCTGGGCCAGGACCCGCGCGACTTCGCGCTTTCGCCTTGGCGGGGCCGGACCCCTGCATGCCACGGCGCTGGCGCGCGAACTGGGAATTCCCCGGGTTCTGGTGCCGGCACGACCGGGCATCACCAACGCGCTCGGCTGCCTTGTCGCCGATATCAGGCACGATTTCGTCACCACGCTGAACCGCCCGCTCGATGCGCTGGACATGGACGAACTCGCCGCCGTCTTCGCCCGTCAGACCGCCGAGGGCGAGGCGCTGATCGGTCGCGAAACGGTCGAGATTCGCGAAACCCGCCGGATCCATTCGGTCGATATGCAGTTCATCGGTCAGACCCATCTGATCCGCGTGCCACTGACGGCACCGAGATCGGGCGCGACGCGCTGCGCGCACGGTTCGAAGCGGTCTATTTCCGCCGCTTCCGGGTGGAACTGGCCGAAATCCGCGCCGCAGTCGTCAACGTCAACACCTCGGTTATCGGCGCGCGCGCAGCCATCGACCTGTCGACGCTGATCGCGCCCGAGGACCGGCGCGCCACGCTTGCGGAGGCCGAAACCGTGCGCCGGCCGGTCTGGTTCGATGGCTGGCACGACACGCCTGTCTACTGGCGCGACCACCTGCCAGCGGGCTTCACCCTGACCGGGCCGGCGATCGTCGAACAGATGGACACGACGGTGGTGATCGGCCCGGGCGAGGTGGCGCGAGGCGATGGCGAGGGCAATATCCTGATCGATGTGGGGGGTGCGGCATGAGCCTTGATCCGATCACCCTTTCGGTCATTCAGGCCGGGTTGCAGCAGGTCTGCGACGAGATGGACCTGAGCTTTTCCCGCGCATTCTCGCCGGTGATCGCCGAGGCCAATGACCGGTCCGACGGTATCTATGACGCCCGCGATGGCGCGCTGATTGCGCAGGGCGCGGGCGGCTTGCCGGTCTTCGTCGGCACCATGCAGTATTCGACCCGCACGCTCATTGCCATGATCGCCGATGGCCGCGCGGCGGCGCCCAGCCCGGGCGATATCTACATCGTCAACGACCCCTATCTGGGTGGCACCCACCTGATGGATGTCCGGTTCGCCCGGCCCTTCTACCGCGATGGAGAGATCTTTTGCTGGCTGTCGAACACTGGCCATTGGCCGGACACCGGCGGCGCGGTTCCGGGGGGCTTTTCGGCTTCGGCCACGGCGGCGGAACAGGAAGGCCTGCGCCTGCCGCCGGTGAGGCTGTTCAAGCAAGGCGTACTGGACGACGAGATCTATGCGATCATCTGCTCGAACATCCGGGTGGCCGACCAGCGCATCGGCGACGTGAAGGCGCAGGCGGCCGCGCTGATGGTGGGCGAGGAACGGCTGGGTGCGCTGCTGGACCGCTATGGCGACGATACCGTGCGCGACGCCATCGCCGAATTGCGCCACCGCGCCGACCGCCAGATGCGCGCTGCGATCACCCGGAGATACCCGAAGGCGAGCATCGCGGAATTGCCTATGTCGACAGCGACGGCGTGGTCAACGAACCCTTGGAAATCCGGCTTGCGATTGCGCGGCGGGGCGATGGCCTGACCTTCGATTTCGCCGGCTCTTCGGCACCCTGCGCGGGGCCGATGAATTCGGTCCGTGCGACCACGCTGGCCGTCTATCTGGCGATGCGCCATATCTTCCCCGAGGTTCCGATGAGCGCCGGCGCGTTCGAGGCGCTGAGCGTGACCGGCATCGCGGGAACCTTTCTGGATGCCCATTACCCGCGCCCGGTTTCCGGCTGCGCGGCCGAGGTCAGCCAGCGGATCGCCGAGGCGGTCTTTGCCGCGCTGGTCGGCGCGCTGCCGGATCGTGTCACCGCCGCGCCGGCCGGCACCTCGGGCAATTTCGCGCTGGGCGGGCATGACCCGGCGCGCGGGCGCGATTTCGTCATGTACCAGATTTCCGGCGGGGGTTACGGCGGCAATGCCAACCATGACGGGCTGACCAACGGCTGTTCGACCATCGGCATTTCCAAGGCCCCCGGTCGAAATCATGGAGCAGCCTTTCCCGGTACTCTATCACCGCTATGCCCTGCACGAGGGTCGGGCGGGGCGGGGCGGCATCGCGGCGGTTTCGGGCTGGACTACGAGGTGGAGTTGCGGCGTGGGCAGGCACGGGCGAGCTTGTCATGGACCACGGCGGTTCGGTCCGCAAGGCGCGCTGGGCGGTGCCGACGGCGCGGTGAACCGGGTCGAGATCCTGCGGGGCGACGCGGTGCTGGTGCCTGAACACCTGTCGAAAGCGCAGGACATTCCGCTTGGCCCGGGCGACCGGGTGCGCGTGCGCACCCCGGCGGCGGCGGCATGGCGACCCGTTCACGCGCGATCCTGCGCTGGTCGGCGAGGATGTGCGACTTGGCCGCTACGCGCCGGACGATGCGCTGCGGCTCTTTGGCGTTGTTGCCGATGCGGCGGGCGAGGTCGATGCGGCCGCGACCGCCGCCGCCCGGGCTGCACGCTAGCCCTTGGCGTCGCGCGGCAGTGCCGGCGCGGACCGGTCAAGCGCCAGTTCGGCATCGGAAAAGACCCAGGGCCCGCGCACGCCGGGCTGGCCTTCGGGCGCGATCTTCAGGCCGCGCGCCAGCACCTGCGGGTCGGCGAAGGCTTCGGCAACCGTGTTGATCGGACCGGCCGGAACCGTCGCCGCCTCAAGCGCGTGCAGGAGCGGATCTTTCTGCCAGCCGCGGGTTTCGGCCTCAAGCAGCGTGGTCAGGTCCTCGCGGTTTTCGATCCGGGCGGAATTGCTGGCAAAGCGCGGATCGGTTCCTGCGATCGGGCTGGCCCAGCACCGTGCAGAAGCGGCGGAACTGGCCGTCATTGCCGACCGCGACGATGATATGGCCGTCGGCGGTCTCGAACACCTGGTAGGGCGCGATGTTGGGATGGGCGTTGCCCTTGCGCAGGGCGCGGTGCCGGTCGCCAGATAGTTCATCGCCTGATTGGCCAGAAGCGCCACGGCGCAGTCGAGCAGCGCCATATCCACCCGCTGCCCGCGCCCGGTGCGGTGGCGTTGCTCGACCGCTGCCAGCACCCCGATCGTGGCATAAAGCCCGGTGACGATATCGGTCACCGCCACACCGACCTTCTGCGGCTGGCGGTCCGGCTCTCCGGTGATCGACATCAGCCCGGACATGCCCTGGATCAGAAAGTCGTACCCGGCGCGTTCGGCATAGGGGCTATCCTGGCCGAAACCGGTTATCGAACAATAGATGAGCCGGGGGGTTGAGCGCGGCAGGCTGTCGTAGTCGAGCCCGTATTTCGCCAGCCCTCCGACCTTGAAGTTTTCCCACCAGAATATCGGCATCGCCCACCAGTTCGCGCACCAGCGCCTGCCCCTCCGGGGTACGAAAATCGGCCGTGACGGTGCGCTTGCCGCGGTTTGCGGCATAGAAATAGGCGGCCGAACGGTCGCCGTCGCGTTCGATGAAGGGCGGACCCCATGTGCGTGTCATCGCCTTCGGGCGCCTCGACCTTGATCACCTCGGCACCCAGATCGGCCAGCGCCTGCCCGACCCAGGGGCCGGCGAGGATGCGGGCCAGTTCGACGACTTTCAGACCTTCAAGCGGCTTCATGGGCAAGCTCCGGGCAGGCGCGTTGGCAAGCCTTTTCGCCCGAACGCCGGTGGCCCGCAAGGGCTGGCGATGGCTTACAGGTTTTCCTGCTGCGGCATGCCCAGCACATGAAAGCCGCCATCGACGCGCAGGATCTCGCCGGTGGTAAAGGCGCCGTAGTCCGAACACAGGAAAACCGCCGCGCCGCCTACCGCCTCCAACGTGGCGTTGGAACGCAGGGGCGCGTTGGTTTCGGTATGCCGGTAGGTCGCGCGCGCGCCGCCGATGGCGGCCCCGGCCAGCGTCTTCATTGGCCCCGGCGAAATGGCGTTGACGCGGATCCTGTCCGGCCCGAGATCGTTGGCCAGATAGCGCGTCGCGCTTTCCAGCGCCGCCTTGGCGACACCCATCACGTTGTAGTTGGGTGTCACCCTGTTCGAGCCGCCATAGGTCAGGGTGATCAGGCAGCCGCCATCGGGCATCAACTCTGCCGCCCGACGCGACACGTCGATGA
Organism: Paracoccaceae bacterium; assembly: GCA_041397385.1. Taxonomy (GTDB): domain Bacteria; phylum Pseudomonadota; class Alphaproteobacteria; order Rhodobacterales; family Rhodobacteraceae; genus Albidovulum. The sequence goes on along the minus strand of JAWKWW010000002.1, from coordinate 270,376 downwards.
AGGAATAGCAGGAAATCGCCAGCGAATTGGTGAAGTTCGCGCGGCTGGTGTTGCTGATCCGGCCGGTCAGTTCGTTCTTGTCGGAATAGGCGATGGCATGGATCAGGAAATCCATCGTGCCCCAGCGGTCCTTCAGCGCGCCGAAACAGGCGTCAAGGCTTGCATCATCCATGACGTCGACATCGACGAGGAAATCCGACCCGACCGAGGCCGCCAGCGGCTCCACCCGCCGCCCGAAGGCTTCGCCCTGATAGGAAAACGCCAGTTCCGCCCCCTCGGCCGCCAGCGCCGAGGCGATGCCCCAGGCGATAGAGCGTTCGTTCGCGACCCCCATCACGAGCCCGCGCTTGCCCTTCATCAGTTCCGCCATGTCCGATTACCCGTGGTACTTGCTCATGACGAGCGTGGCATTGGTGCCGCCGAAGCCGAAGCTGTTGGACAGCACGCTGTCAAACTCGACCCCGGTGCGGGTCGTCGTGCAGATTTCCTCGGGTTTCAGCGCCGGGTCCAGCTCGGTCACATTGGCCGATGCGGTGATGAAACCGCCCTGCATCATCAGGATCGAATAGATCGCCTCATGCACACCGGTAGCACCCAGGCTGTGTCCGGTCAGAGATTTGGTCGAGGAAATCGGCGGCGTCTTGCCCTCGCCGAAGACCCGCCGCACCGCCTGAACCTCGGTCACGTCGCCCGCGGGCGTCGAGGTGCCATGGGCGTTGATGTAGGTGATCTTTCGTTCCTTGGGCAGGGTCCCAAGCGCCAGCCGCATCGACCGTTCGCCGCCTTCGCCCGAGGGCGCGACCATGTCATGGCCGTCCGAGGTGGCGCCATAGCCGGTCAGCTCGGCATAGATTTTCGCACCGCGCGCCTTGGCATGTTCCAACTCTTCCAGAACCACCACGCCGCCGCCACCGCCGATGACGAAGCCGTCGCGCGTCGCATCGAAGGCGCGCGAGGCGGTTTCCGGTGCGTCGTTGTATTTCGAACTCATCGCGCCCATCGCGTCGAAGAGGCACGACAGCGTCCAGTCCAGTTCCTCGCCGCCGCCGGCAAAGACGATGTCCTGCTTGCCCATCTGGATCAGCTCGGCACCATTGCCGATGCAGTGGGCCGAGGTCGAACAGGCCGAGGTGATCGAGTAATTCACGCCCTTGATCGCGAAAGGCGTCGCGATGCAGGCCGAATTGGTCGACGACATGCAGCGCGTCACCATGAACGGGCCCATCCGTTTGGGGCTGCCCTTTTCGATGACGATGTTATGGGCCTGAAAGAAGTTCGAGGTCGACGGCCCGCCGGACCCCACAACCAGCCCGCTGCGTTCGTTCGACACGTCGGATGGCTCCAGCCCGGCATCGGCAATCGCCTGCTCCATCGCCAGGAAGTTGTAGGCCGCGCCGGCGCCCATGAAGCGCATGTTGCGCTTGTCGATATGGTCCTCCAGCACGATCTTGGGCATGCCGTGCACCTGGCTGCGGAACCCGTGTTCGGCATATTCCGGCGCAAAGACGATGCCCGATTTGCCGGCCCTCAAGGAGGCCTCGACCTCGGCGGCGTTGTTCCCGATGGGCGAGACGATACCGATCCCGGTAATGACGACGCGGCGCATGCGGCCTCCCTTTTCTGCTTTCTGTCTGTCTAGGATAGCGGCGGCAAAGGGGCAAGCGGTTAGCGCTTTGCCAAGCCCGCCCGCGGCGCGAACAAGCGGCGGGCGCGGCGCAGACGCCGGCCTTGCGGGAAACAGGGTGGCGGTGTATCTGACGGGCTTATGAAACGCTTTTTCGACATGGACGATCGCGCGCGCCTGCCCTGGCGGTTCTTCGGCGCGACGATGACGGTGCTGGCCCGACTGTGATCGGCCGCCTTCCTGTCGCCTTTTGTACCTTCTGACACGCGGAGAGGACCGATGTCCCCCAAGACGCTCTATGACAAGATCTGGGATGCCCATGTCGTCGACACCCAGGACGATGGCACCTGCCTTCTTTATATCGATCGCCACCTCGTCCACGAGGTGACAAGCCCCCAGGCCTTCGAGGGCCTGCGCATGACCGGGCGCAAGGTGCGCGCGCCGGAAAAGACCATCGCGGTGCCTGACCATAACGTGCCGACGACGCTTGACCGCGCCGATCCGGCCACGATGACCGAGGACAGCCGCATTCAGGTGGCCGCGCTGGACAAGAACGCGCGCGATTTCGGCATTCATTACTACCCGGTCAGCGATATCCGTCAGGGCATCGTCCACATCGTCGGCCCCGAACAGGGCTGGACCCTGCCGGGCATGACTGTGGTCTGCGGTGACAGCCATACCGCGACCCACGGTGCCTTCGGCGCGCTTGCCCACGGGATCGGCACGTCGGAGGTGGAGCATGTTCTGGCCACCCAGACGCTGATCCAGAAGAAGTCGAAGAACATGAAGGTGGAAATCACCGGCAAGCTGCGCCCCGGTGTCACCGCCAAGGACATCACCCTTTCGGTAATCGGCGCGACCGGCACGGCGGGCGGCACGGGCTATGTGATCGAATACTGCGGCGAGGCGATCCGCGACCTGTCGATGGAAGGCCGGATGACCGTCTGCAACATGGCGATCGAGGGCGGTGCCCGGGCCGGCCTGATCGCGCCGGACGAAAAGACCTTCGCCTATGTCATGGGCCGGCCCCATGCGCCGAAAGGTGCGCAGTGGGAGGCGGCGATGGCCTGGTGGGCGACGCTGAAAACCGACGAGGGCGCGCATTTCGACAAGGTCGTGACGCTGAAAGGCGAGGATATCGCCCCGGTCGTGACCTGGGGCACCAGCCCAGAGGACGTGCTGCCGATCACCGCCGCGGTGCCTGCGCCGGAGGATTTCAAGGGCGGCAAGGTCGAAGCGGCCGCGCGTTCGCTGGAGTACATGGGTCTCAAGCCGGGTCAGAAGCTGACCGACATCAAGATCGACACAGTCTTTATCGGTTCCTGCACCAACGGCCGGATCGAGGACCTGCGGGCCGCCGCGGCGATCCTGAAGGGCAAGAAGGTGGCGCCGGGGATGCGCGCCATGGTCGTGCCGGGCTCGGGCCTCGTGCGGGCTCAGGCCGAGGAAGAAGGGTTGGCGCAGATCTTCATCGATGCCGGCTTTGAATGGCGGCTTGCCGGCTGTTCCATGTGCCTCGCGATGAACCCCGATCAGCTTGCCCCCGGCGAGCGCTGCGCGGCCACATCGAACCGCAACTTCGAGGGCCGTCAGGGCAGGGGCGGACGCACCCACCTGATGAGCCCCGCGATGGCGGCGGCGGCGGCGGTGGCCGGACATCTGACCGATGTGCGAGAGATGATGGCGGAAGCGGTGTAAGGGAGACGGACCATGGACAAATTCACCACCCTCACCGGGGTCGCGGCGCCGATGCCGCTGGTCAATATCGACACCGACATGATCATCCCCAAGCAGTTCCTGAAGACGATCAAGCGCTCGGGCCTTGGCGCCAATCTCTTTGACGAGATGCGGTTTACCCAGGACGGCGAGGAAATTCCGGAATTCGTTCTGAACCAGCCCGCCTATCGCGATGCCGAGATTCTGGTGGCGGGCGACAATTTCGGCTGCGGGTCAAGCCGCGAACACGCGCCCTGGGCGCTGCTGGATTTCGGCATCCGCTGCGTCATCTCCACGAGCTTCGCCGACATCTTCTACAACAACTGCTTCAAGAACGGCATCCTGCCGATCGTGATGCCGCAGGAGGTCGTGGACGTGCTGATGGAGGATGCCCGCAAGGGCGCAAATGCGCGGATGACTGTGGACCTCGAGGCGCAGACCGTCACCACCTCGGACGGGCAAAGCTTTGGTTTCGAGGTTGACGCCTTCCGCAAGCATTGCCTGCTGAACGGGCTCGACGATATCGGCCTGACGCTGGAAAAGGGCCGTGCCATCGATTCATTCGAGGTTAAGGCAGCGACGATGAGGCCTTGGGTCTAACACACCGTTAAACCACAAGATATTGGGCCGGCCCTTGGGGTCGGCCCTTTTTCGTCGTCAGTTTGATGCATTGTGGCGACAGTTTTTCCACGAAATGGCCGCAAAGCTTTCGTTGGATTGGCGCACGGGTTGATGTGCTGATCGAAAGAAGGCAACAATTGGGCAAAACTAAGGCAGCGCGCCATAATCTGGCGACGGGACTGATAACCGCGATCCGGCGAAGAATCGGGGGCGGACATCTTGAGGGTGGCAGAGCAGTGCTTTCCGGACTGACCGGGGCTTTGACCCGCGGTATTCTTGTGGTCGTGGCGGTGATGACGCCGGCCCTGGCTTTGCCGGGCGTCGAGGCCGAGACCAAACAGGTGCTGGCGCTTCTGGGCCTTTTCGCCGGAACGCTGGTCTTCATCGAATACAATTCCTCCTATCCGGGCCTGGTCGAGTTTCGCTATGCGGCACCTTTCAACCGCATCCGCTTCCTGACGCTCTTTTTCACGCTCTTTCTGCTGTCGACGATCAGCCGGGGCTATACCCACCCCACCACTCTGTCGCAGTTCTTCGAAGCGATCGGCATCGTCATCGGCGAAGCCATCGATTTCCCCTACAGCCCGGTGCGGCTGGTGACGCTGATGGTGCCCGAGACCATGAGCGCCGAACATATCCTGCACATCCGCGTCGCGGCTGGCATGGCCTATCTCATCTCGCTCTTGTCGCTTGCGACCTTCGTTGTCGTGGTCAAGATCCTGGGCTGGCCGTCGCGCAATCGCGCCTTCAACGTCTGGGTCAATCTGCCCACGTTCGATCCGACCGCCGGCGGCGATGTCGTTGAACGTCTGGAACGCGACGCGCGGTTCAACATCGCGCTAGGCTTTCTTCTGCCCTTCGTGATCCCCGCCGTGGTCAAGGCGGCGTCGTCGGTCTTTGCGCCGGTCACGCTGGGCACGCCGATGGCGCTGGTCTGGAGCGTGACGATATGGGCCTTTTTCCCCGCAAGCCTTTTCATGCGCGGTATCGCCATGGGCAGGATCGCCGACATGATCCGCGAACGGCGACGTCAGAACGAGCTGATGGGTTCGCGCAACTACGCCGCCCGCCTGAAAGGTTCTGTCCGCTTTTCTGCCTGCCTGTCTGGCCGCGACGGTCTTCGCGGCCACCGCCGCCCAGGCAGACCGGCTGCGTGTCGCAACCTTCAACGCCGATCTGTCGCGCCGCGGGCCGGGGCTGTTGCTGCGCGATATCGAAGCCGGCAAGGACGCCCAGATTGACGCGGTGGTTGAGCTGATCGCCCGCGCCGATGCCGACCTCTTGCTGTTGACCGGCATCGACTATGATTACGATCTGGCCGCGCTTGATGCGCTGAATGCGCGGCTTGACGATGCCGGCGCCGGCTATGCCCACCGCTTTGCCTTTCGCCCCAATACCGGCTGGGCCACAGGGCTGGACCTGGACCGTGACGGGAAACTGGGCGGGCCGGGCGACGCACAGGGCTATGGCCGTTTTGCCGGCGAAGGCGGCATGGCGGTGCTGTCGCGCCTGCCCTCGACACCGGCGCGGCGCGCGACATGTCGGCGTTTCTCTGGCGCGATCTTCCCGAGGCACAGCTTCCGCAGGTGTCCAATGCGCCGTTTTACGGCGAAGCGGAACTGTCGGTCTTGCGGCTGGCCACGACCGGGTTCTGGGATGTGCCGGTCAGCCTGCCGGATGGCTCGCGCCTGCACCTGCTGGCCTATCACGCCACGCCGCCGGTCTTTGACGGGCCGGAAGACCGCAACGGTCTGCGCAATCACGACGAAGCCGCGTTCTGGGTTCACTACCTCAACGGCGCCTTGCCATTCGCGCCGCCAGACGGCCCGGTGATGCTGGTGGGCGATGCCAATCTTGACGTCGCCGATGGCGATGGCCGGCCCGAGGCGCTGCTGTCGCTTCTGACGCACCCGCGCCTGCAGGACCCGAAGCCGCGCAGCGACGGTGGCGTGGCGGCGGCGGACCCTGCGCATCAAGGCGACCCCGGGCTTGATACCGCGCAGTACGACGGGCCGGGATCGCTGCGGGTTGACTATATCCTGCCCGATGCCACGCTGGACGTGGCCGATGCCGGCGTGATCTGGCCCCTACCCGGTGACCCGCTTGCCGAAGTGGTGGCCACGGCGTCGCGCCACCGGCTGGTCTGGGTCGATCTGGTATTCGACCGCTAGGGCCAGTGCCTCCACAACCGGTGTTGGGACGAAATCTGGCAGAACCGCCGCCAATGGGCGGCTGTCGAGCCTGTGCGGCATATCCCAAAGATAGCGCATTTCGACCAGATGGCGGGCCAGTGGCCAGAAAGGTGTCAACGCCTGAATGGGCCACCAGGCCATCGGTCGCAACCGAAGCGACCGTCCGGTCGCCTCCGAAAGGCCCGCGCAAAGCTCCGCGGCGGTCAGCGTGTAGCCGGCAAACGGCAGGTCGACGAAAGCCGGCAGGCTCGCGCGGCGTTCCGCCAGCATCACCGTGGCCCGGGCCATGTCGGGCAGGAAGGCCCAGGCGCGCGGCAGGTCGAACCGGGCGGGATAGGTGATGCGACCACGGCGGAGCGGTGCAACGATCACCTTGTCGAACCAGTTGCCAGAGGCCGCCGTGTCGATGAAATCGCCGCCACGCAGGATGATCGTGCGGACGCCCGAGGCACGATAGGCGGCTTCCATCTCGATCCGCAGGCGTCCAAGTGTGTTGGTCGCGCGGTGCGGGGTGTCAGGGCACAACAACTCGGGCGAACCCTTGCCGTAGACATAAACATTGCCGGGCAGGATCACCGTGGCGCCACTCGCCTTGGCGACTGCAATCACCTCTTCGGTCAGGCCGGGCAGATCGCGCGCCCAGTGCTGGTAGGGCGGGTTCCAGGCGTTGACGATCACCTCTGCGCCCCAGGCGCTGTCCCACAGGTTGTCCCGCCCGCGCCGATGGGTCTTCACCTCCCATCCGGCTTCGGAAAAGGCGCGTTTCGCAGCAAGGCCGAAACGGCCATTTGCCCCCAGAACCAGAACTGTCCGTGCCATATCATCCTCCTGGGCTCGCTCCAGAATGGCAAAACGCTGCAGAATGGAAATTGCCAAAAAAAACCTGTGTGCTATTCAATATTGAATGGATAACCGCTCGATCACCGATGACTGGTCCGCGCTTCAGGCCTTTCTGGCGGTGGCCGAAGCCGGATCGCTTTCGCAGGCGGCGCGGCAACTGGGGTTGAGCCAGCCGACGCTGGGCCGGCGGATTCGCGCGCTTGAAGACCGTCAGGGTGCTGCGCTTTTTCAACGTGAGGCGCGCGGGTTGCGCCTGACGGAACTGGGCCGCGCGTTTTACGAACCCGCCCGGGCCATGCAAGCCGCCGCGCATCAGCTGGGGCTCGTCGCTGCCGGCCGCGACGATCGCCTTTCCGGAACCGTCCGGGTCACCGCCTCGATGATCGCCGCGCAGCGCTTCGCCGCCGATCGTGGCCGCGTTGCGGGTCGCGGAACCCAGGATCGCGGTCGAGATCGTGGCCTCCGATACCAGCGAAAACCTTCTGTTCCGCGAGGCGGACATCGCCGTGCGCATGTACCGGCCCGAGCAACTGGACATCATCAGCCGCCACCTTGGGGACATGCCGCTGGGCCTTTTCGCGTCGCACTCCTACCTTCGGCGCCATGGCCGGCCCGACGGGTTCGAGGCGCTAAAGTCACATCGGTTCGTCGGCCATGACCGCAACGACACCATCATTCGCGGCATGCGCGATGTCGGCTGGATCGTGACGCGCGACTGGTTCATGACCCGCTGCGACGACCAGAACACCTATTGGGAACTGGTGCGCGCTGGCTGCGGGCTGGGGTTCGGGCTGCGGGCGCTGGGTGGCGACGACCCGGACCTGGTCGAACTGCCGGTGCCCGGCGTGACGCTTCCGGTTCTGCCGGTCTGGCTTGCCGCGCATGAAGCGATCCGCCACAGCCCGCGCATACGCCGCGTCTGGGACGCGCTGGCCGAGGGTTTGCAGGCGCGGATGAAGCCGCCGGCTTGACCCTTGCCGGTCAAGGCGCTAGGCGGTGGCAGACCCGAAAACCCCCAATCTGGCAAGGCGAGGCCCCATGTCCAACCCCTCCATCCTCATACTGCCCGGCGACGGCATTGGCCCCGAGGTTATGGCCGAGGTGCGCAAGATCATCGCCTGGTTCGGCGACAAGCGCGGCATCGCCTTCGATGTCAGCGAGGACCTGGTGGGTGGCGCGGCCTATGACAAGCACGGAACGCCCCTGCACGACGACACCATGGCCAGGGCGCAGGCGGTCGATGCGGTGCTTCTGGGTGCCGTCGGCGGGCCGAAATACGACACGCTCGACTTCTCGGTAAAACCCGAGCGGGGGCTTTTGCGGCTGCGCAAGGAAATGGACCTGTATTCCAACCTTCGCCCGGCCCAGTGCTTTGACGCGCTGGCCGATTTCTCCTCGTTGAAGAAGGACGTCGTCGCCGGGCTCGATATCATGATCGTGCGCGAACTGACCTCGGGCGTCTATTTTGGCGAACCGCGCGGCATCTTCAAGGAAGGCAACGAGCGGGTCGGGATCAACACCCAGCGCTACACCGAAAGCGAGATCGCCCGCGTCGCGCGATCGGCGTTCGAACTGGCGCGGCGCCGGTCGAACAAGGTCTGTTCGATGGAAAAGGCCAACGTGATGGAGTCGGGCATCCTCTGGCGCGAAGTCGTGCAGGCGGTGCGCGATGCCGAATACCCCGATGTCGAACTGAGCCATATGTATGCCGATGCCGGCGCCATGCAGCTGACCCGCTGGCCGAAACAGTTTGATGTGATCGTGACCGACAACCTCTTCGGCGACCTGCTTTCGGATCTGGCCGCGATGCTCACCGGCTCGCTCGGCATGCTGCCCTCGGCCTCGCTCGGCGCGCCGATGGCGAACGGGCGGCCCAAGGCGCTTTATGAGCCGGTGCACGGCTCGGCGCCCGATATCGCGGGGCAGGGCAAGGCCAACCCGATCGCCTGCGTCCTGAGCTTTGCCATGGCGCTGCGCTATTCCTTCGACAAGGGTGCCGAAGCCGACCGTCTGGAAAAGGCGGTGGAGGCGGTTCTGGCCGACGGGGTGCGCACCGCCGATCTGATGCAGAAAGACGGCGGGACGCCGGTGACGACCTCGCAGATGGGCGACGCGATCATCGCTAGGCTCGACGCCAGCCTCTGACCCTTTCGATTGCCGGCACGACGGGCGCCACAGCGGCGCCCGTTTCGGTTTCCGCCCCTTTCACCCTTGCCCGGACCGACGCCCGCGCGTATTGGCGATAGCGGTAACGGAGAATGCGATGACCGCGGCAGGCAAATCCAACCTACAGGGCGCTGGGCTGGCCTTGACCGCCTTTGCCATCTACGCCACCCACGATGTGGCGGTGAAGACGCTGGGCGGCGTCTATTCGCCGGTGCAGATCATCTTTTTCTCGGTGCTTCTTGGCTTTCCGCTGGTCACCATCATGCTGATGCGCGACGAGGCGGTGGACAACCTGCGTCCCCGCCACATCGGCTGGACCGTGCTGCGCACGCTGGCCACGCTGATCACCGGGGTTACGGCCTTTTACGCCTTTTCGGTTCTGCCACTGGCCCAGACCTATGCGATCCTTTTCGCGGCGCCCTTGCTGATCACCCTTCTGGCGATCCCGGTACTGGGCGAAAGGGTGGGCATCCGCCGGGGCCTTGCCGTCGTCGTCGGGCTTTGCGGCGTGCTGATCGTGCTGCGGCCCGGTCAGGCGGAACTGGGCCTTGGCCATGCCGCCGCGCTGACCGCCGCGACAGCCAGTTCGCTGGCCTCGGTCATCGTGCGCAAGATCGGCCAGATGGAACGCGCCGCGGTTCTGATCCTTTACCCGATGACCGCCAATTTCCTGGCCATGGGGCTGGCCTTGCCCTTCGTCTACAGGCCGATGCCGGTTGCCGACCTTGGTCTGATCGCCATCATTGCGCTGTTCGGCTTTGCCGGCATGCTGCTGATCATCGCCGCCTACCGCCGGGGCGAGGCGGTGGTGGTCGCGCCCATGCAGTATTCGCAGATGCTTTGGGCGGCGCTGTTCGGCGCCATCTTCTTTGACGAAAGTATCGACCGTTACACCATGATCGGCGCCGGGGTCATCATTGCCAGCGGTATCTACATCGTGCTGCGCGAAAGCTTTTCGACGGCATCGCGCAACCGTCCGGTCCTGCAATCGCGCGGCCGGCCTGAAACCGGCACCGCGCCGCGTTCAAGCGCGATGCAGCGCGGTCTGAAGGGCAGGCCGGATGCCACGACCCCCTAGGCGCCCTTTGCCCTTGCAAATCGGTTTGGGAATCGGTAACTCGCCCCCCACGGTCGGAGCGTAGCGCAGCCTGGTAGCGCACCTGCTTCGGGAGCAGGGGGTCGGAGGTTCGAATCCTCTCGCTCCGACCAGTTTTCCCGAAATCGTCGTTGCCCCGGCGCGATGGCCTACGCCTCGCTCAGCGCAACCTTCATGTCCTTGACAAGATAGATGGTTTCGCCGTCCGCCTCGACCCGGCCATCGGCCACGCCCATGGTCAGCCGGCGGGTCTGCACGGCCTTGGTGAAATCGACGTGATAGGTCAGCATCTTGCGGTCGGGCCGCACCATCCCGGTCAGCTTCACCTCGCCGACGCCCAGCGCATAGCCGCGCCCCTGCCAGCCACGCCAGCCAAGGTTGAAACCGGTCAGCTGCCACAGCCCGTCAAGGCCCAGACAGCCCGGCATGATCGGGTTGCCGGGAAAATGGCAGTCGAAAAACCACAGATCCGGCGTGATGTCGAACTCTGCCACCACATGGCCCTTGCCGTGTTCGCCGCGGTCGTCCGAGATGTCGGTGATACGGTCCATCATCAGCATCGGCGGCGCCGGAAGCTGAGGATTGCCGGGGCCGAACAACTCGCCCCGCGCGCATTTCAACAGACCGTCCTTGTCGAAACTGGTCGGAAATCCCGCCATTGATCCTGTTTCCCCATCCCCGTTGGCGGCCATATGCGGCCGATCCATCCCTGTAACATCCGATTTGGAAGGCTGGCAAGACCGGCACGCCAGCGCCCGGCTGCCGCAAGGAATGCAGAAAACCGTTTGAAATCGGCCCGGAGCGACCAGTATAGTCGGTGTCGATGAGTGACCCCGCGACCAATACCGCGCATGATCGCGCCTCGGTCTGGCTGGCTGGCGCCGGGCTGCGCCCGACCCGCCAGAGGCTTGCGCTCGCCAGTCTTCTGGTGGGCGACGGACAGGACCGCCACGTCACCGCCGAAAGCCTGTTTCACGCCTGCCGCGCCAGCGCCGAACCGGTATCGCTGGCCACCGTCTACAACACCCTGCGCGCCTTCCGCGATGCGGGCCTTCTGGCCGAGATCACGGTGGATGGCGCGCGAAGCTATTTCGACACGCGCATCGACGATCACCCGCATTTCTACTGGGAAGACAGCCAGGAACTGACCGATGCCGGTACGGGCCGGCTGCATGTCGAAGGCCTGCCAGAAGCGCCGGAGGGCGCCGACGTGGCCCGCGTTGACGTGATCATCCGGCTTCGCGGAACGCGCTCGCGCTAGGCCGGCTTGCGGCGAGGACGGTTCAGAACCACTGGCCCGGCTCCATCAGCCCCAGATCCATCAACTGCTGGGAATGCCACTGAAACGGCGTGGAATTGTGCCACTGGAACCCACGGATATCGTATTTTGAGCCGGGATTGGCGCAAAGCGCCTTGGCGGTGCGGAACGAACAAATCGCGGCTGTAAGGTTGTGGTGCCAGGGGCAGGAATAGGTGTTGTATTCTTCGTCGTTGAAGGTGTGGTTGGCCCGTAGTTTCAGCCCCGGGCGGGCGCGAAACAGGCTGATGCGGTCGATCTTGCGCCGCGCGGGGGGCACATGCTCTTCAAATCGCCAGCGCAGGCCACCGAAGAAATCCAGCTGCCGTTCCTGTGTCTGCCCGGTTTCATCCGCGCGCCCCAGTGCGTAATAGCCCGACCGGTCCAGATAACAGTCCGACAGCGAGACGGCGCTGGGATGGGCGGCAAGATCGCCGGCATAAAGGTCGATGACATAGGTCAGCATCGCATCGCGGCGTTCTTCGGTGTGAAAGGTCAGCATCTCGCGGATGCCACGCGTTTCGCAGAACGGAAAGAACAGGTATTCGGCATTGTAGCAGTAGTAGAACCACAGCCCTGGTGCCGCCTCGATCAGGCGGTTGACCGCCGTGGGCACGGCATTGTCCTGCCAGATGTCCAGATCGATGCGATGGACCTTGGCGGCCAGTGTCTGCGCGATGGCGATGGCTTGCGGCGCGAAGACGATGATCTCGGCAAACTTGTTGGCCAGGTGGTGGCGGATGGTGCTGTCGACCTCGACCTGATCCTCGACGAAGATCATCGCGACCGGACCCTTGGCCAGCGCAGCCCGGCCCTTGGTCAGAAACTCGCCGATCCCGCTATAGCGCATTCTGTGCCCGTTTCTGCCTGTCGTTTTCACCAGAATCGGCCATGCGGCGCGCGAATGCAAGCGTTGCGGCGGGGCGCGGCTTTGTGTATCCAGCGGCGTCTGCCGCCCGCGCCCCCTGGAATGCCGCCATGTCCGAGCCGAAGAAACTGTTCATCAAGACCTATGGCTGTCAGATGAACGTCTATGACAGCGAACGGATGGCCGAGGCCCTGGGCGCAACCGGCTATGTCACGACCGACCGCGCCGACGATGCCGACATGGTGCTGCTGAACACCTGCCATATCCGCGAAAAGGCGGCCGAGAAGGTCTATTCCGACCTTGGCCGCCTGCGCCCGCTGAAAGCGGCAAGGCCAGAGATGAAGATTGGCGTCGCCGGCTGCGTCGCCCAGGCCGAAGGCGAGGAGATTCTGAACCGCATGCCGCTGGTCGACCTGGTGGTGGGTCCGCAAAGCTACCACCGGCTGCCGGAGATGGCGGCGAAGGTCGCCACCGGTGCCCGCGCCGTCGATACCGAATTTCCCGCCGAGGACAAGTTCGACCATCTGCCCGACCGGCCCGGTGCTGGCGCCCGGCCCACCGCCTTCCTGACGATTCAGGAAGGCTGCGACAAATTCTGCGCCTTCTGCGTCGTGCCCTATACGCGCGGCGCCGAGGTCAGCCGCCCTGCGGCGCGGATTCTGGCCGAGGCACGCGGGCTTGTCGAGAAGGGCGTGCGTGAAATTACGCTTCTGGGTCAAAATGTTAACGCCTATCATGGTGCGGGAGACGATGGCGAATGGGGCCTGGGGCGGCTGGTTCGCGAACTGGCGGCAATCGATGGGCTGGCGCGCATCCGCTACACCACCTCGCATCCCAACGACATGGACGAGGCACTGATCGCCGCGCATGGCGAAGAGCCCAAGCTGATGCCCTATCTGCATCTGCCGGTACAGTCCGGCAGCGACCGGATCCTCAAGGCGATGAACCGCAAACACACCGCCGTGGATTACTTGCGGCTGGTCGAACGCATTCGCGCGGCGCGCCCTGACATCCTTCTGACGTCGGATTTCATCGTCGGTTTTCCCGGTGAAACCGAGGCCGATTTCGAGGCAACGATGGCGCTGATCCGCGCGGTGAACTACGGCGCGGCCTACAGTTTCAAGTATTCTGCACGGCCCGGCACGCCGGCCGCCGAAAAACCTGCCATTGATGCCGCGATAGCCGACGAGCGGCTGCAAAGGCTGCAAGCGCTCATCACCGAACAGCAGCGCGCCGCGCAGGAAGCGATGGTCGGCAAGACGGTGACGGTGCTTTTTGAAAAAGAGGGCCGGATGCCGGGCCAGATGGTTGGAAAGTCCGATTACCTGCATGCCGTTCATGTGAGCGCCGCCGTTGCGCGCGGAACGCTGGCGCCGGTTCGGATCGAGGCCAGCGGCCCCAACTCGCTTTCTGGGCGCCTGGTCTAGGCGCGACGGTTCTCCCGGCGTTTTCTGTTGGTAAGTTGGATTTTGGCAACTTTCCAGGAACCAACTCGCCATTTCGGGCCAAGGAAATTGTGCCTGATGCCGGATTTGTTATATTCAATCCAATCTAGTCTGGAGTGGGAGTTCGGCTATGAGCATAGCCAAGGTACTGGTTTTCTCGGGCGCGGCATTGGCGCTGACGGGCTGCGTCGGCGGCCTTGACCCGCGCAAGTACGAAACACCGCCTGTCGAAGTGGCGACCGAGGCGGGCGTCGTGACCTGCCAGCTTTACACGCTTGACCAGGTGTTGTGGGATCGGGCGATCGACATTCCCGCAGGCATGACCATCGCCGACGGCGATCGCATCTGCAAGGCCGAGGGTCTGCGCCTGTTGAAGCGCTGATCACACCGGATACCGGCCCATGACGCCCGGTCCCGGCGCCGGGCGCGCGCTTTTGCCGATGATCGCGCGATTGTTTCGCGATTGTCATAGCATTGTCGCGGTCTGAGGCGGACTATCGCTTGCGTTCGTGCCGGTGACTTGGCACCATACCTGTACGAAACGCCGAATAGGAGCCGTTATTGGGCATCAGCGCGCTGACTCCCCCGCCTCGCCCCGAAGACGTTCTGGAAACGCTTCTGGAATTTCCCGACAACCGACTTCTTATCGGGCTCTGCGGTGAATTCGACCGCAATCTGGCGCAGATCGAACACCAGCTTGGCGTGCAGGTGATCCGGCGTGGGAACCAATTGGCGATTGTCGGCGAACAGGGTGCGCGCGAACACGCCGCGGCGGTCCTGCAATCTCTTTACGAACGGCTTGAGGCAGGGCGCGGCGTCGAGGCCGGTGATATCGACAGGGCGATCAGGCTGGGCGACCCGCTGGGCGAGGTGACCCAGCGCCCGGGCGACCAGCTGGAAATGTTCCAGGGCGGGCGGGTTGAAATCCGTACCCGCAAGAAGATCGTCGAACCGCGGACCGAGGCGCAGAAAGCCTATGTGCGCAATCTCTACAGCAACGAACTGGCCTTTGGCATCGGACCGGCCGGGACCGGCAAGACCTATCTGGCGGTCGCGGTCGGCGTGTCGATGCTGATCGGCGGCCATGTCGACCGGATCAGTCTGTCTCGCCCGGCGGTCGAGGCCGGCGAACGTCTGGGCTTTCTGCCCGGCGACATGAAGGAAAAGGTCGACCCCTACATGCAGCCGCTTTATGACGCGCTGAACGACTTTCTTCCCGGCAAGCAACTGGCCAAGCTGATGGAGGAAAAGCGTATAGAAATCGCGCCCTTGGCCTTCATGCGCGGCCGCACGCTGTCAAATGCCTTCGTCGTTCTGGACGAGGCGCAGAACGCGACCGGCATGCAGATGAAGATGTTTCTGACGCGTCTGGGCGAAGGCAGCCGCATGGTGGTGACGGGCGACCGCAGCCAGGTCGACCTGCCGCGCGGCGTGGCGTCCGGCCTTGGCGAAGCCGAGCGGATTCTGGACGGCGTCAAGGGCGTCAGCTTCAACTATTTCACCGCCAGGGATGTCGTACGCCACCCGCTTGTCGCCCGCATCATCGAGGCTTATGAGCGCGACGATGAGGCGGCTGGCTGACACCGTGATCGAAGATCCGCGCTGGGAAGCGTTCGGACTGCCGGCGCTGGCCGAGACCGCTGCGCGGGCGGCTTTGGGTGGGCTTGGCCACGATCCTGATCGCTTTGAGCTCTGCGTGATGGGCTGCGACGACGCCCGCATCGCGGCTTTGAACGGCGATTTTCGCGCCAAGGGACAGCCGACCAACGTTCTGTCCTGGCCCTCGGTAGAACGGGGCGCCGATGCCGAAGGCGGCTTGCCCGTGCCGTTGGAGCCAGGAACCGAAGACGAACCGGCAGAACTGGGCGATATCGCCATCGCCTGGGAAACCTGCCAGCGCGAGGCCGAAGATCAGGCCAAGACACCCGCACATCACGTGACCCATCTGATTGTTCACGCGGTGTTGCATCTTTTGGGTTACGATCACGTTCGTGAAGGCGATGCGCAGTTGATGGAACGGCTCGAGGTTGCCATACTTGCCGACCTCGGGGTTGCGGACCCATATATGTAGAAATTGCGCGGGTCGCGCGCGGATATTTGGAAAGGACCAATGGGCGACAGTTTGGAGGGGTCTAATGCGGCGCAGGGCGCGCAGGACTCCGGTGATAGCGGGCAAGTCGGCTTTTTCGGCCGTATCTTCAATGCCCTGACCCCCGGTGATACGGAAAATTCGGCACAGGCGTCACGCGGCCCGGTTCAGGCCACCGCGCAGGCGCCGGCAATCTTGCCCGGCATGGCCAACCTGCGGCGCCTGCGCGTCGATGACGTGGCCGTGCCAAAGGCCGAGATCCTTGCCGTGCCCGTCGATATCCGCAAGGAAGACCTGGTGGAGCTTTTCCGCAAACACGGGTTTTCGCGACTGCCGGTCTACAAGGGCACGCTGGACCACCCGCTCGGCCTGATCCACCTGAAGGATCTGGCGCTGGGCCATGGCTTCAACGGCAACAGCGGGCGTTTCGGGTTGCGCAAGCTGTTGCGCCCACTGCTTTTTGCGCCGCCATCGATGCCGATCGGCGTCTTGCTGCAAAAGATGCAAAGCGAACGGTCGCACATGGCGCTGGTGATCGACGAATACGGTGGAGTCGATGGCCTTGTGACCATCGAGGACCTGATCGAACAGGTGATCGGCGCCATCGAAGACGAACACGACACCGCCGAAAGCGAACTTTGGGTCGAGGAAAAGCCGGGCTGTTATCTGGCCCAGGCCAAGGCGCCTTTGGAGGATTTCGAGGCCGAGATCGGCATGTCGCTGCATGACGTCGAAGACGGCGAGGAAATCGACACGCTGGGGGGGCTGGTGTTTCTGCTGCTGGGACATGTCCCGGCAAGGGGCGAGGTGATCCCTCATCCCAGCGGCGCAGAGATCGAAGTGGTCGATGCCGACCCGCGCCGCATCAAGCGGCTGCGCGTGCGCCTGCCGGGAATTACGGCAAAAGTCGGGGTAGGCCAGCGCTGACATGACGGGTGGCGCGCTTCGCAGGCGATGGGCGCGCGGCCTTCCACCCCGGCGCAAACTGGCCATCGTGGCATTGGCCGGTCTTGCCGCGGCGTCGGGGCAGGCCCCTTTGGGCTGGTGGTGGCTGGCCTTGCCGGGCTACGGCCTGTTGGTGGCCCGTGTGGCGCATGCCGAAACGGCCGCCAACGCGTTCTGGCTGGCCTGGATCGGTGCGGCGGCGCATTTCGCCGCGGCGCTGTTCTGGATTGTCGAACCCTTCCTGATCGAGCCTGAGCGCTACGCCTGGATGGCGCCCTTTGCCCTTGTTTTCATGGCGTTCGGCCTGGCGCTTTTCTGGGCGGCACCGGCGGTTCTGGCGGCGCGACTGGGGCAAGGCGCGTCGGCGCGCGCGCTGCTTTTTGCGCTGGCCATGCCGCTGGCCGAATGGCTGCGCGGCTGGCTCTTCACCGGGTTTCCCTGGGCCGAACCGGGGCAGGTCTGGGTCGGCACGCCGGTCTTGCAGCTTGCCGCGCTGGCCGGCCCCCGGCGTTGACGCTTCTGACCGTGCTGGTGGCGGCGTTTCCGACGATCCGGTCCGGCTTTCCGGGGCTGGCTTTTTCCGCGCCTGTCCTCGCATTGGCCTTCGGCTGGGGTCACTGGCAACTGTCGCAGCCGATGCCCGCCGCCGGGACGCCGGTTCAGGTGCGTCTGTTGCAGCCAAACGCGCCGCAGGGCGAGAAATGGCAGGGCGACCGTGTCTTTCAGTTCTTCGAACGGCAGATGGCTTATACCGGTGCGCGTGCCGACCCACCGCCGGATCTGGTGGTCTGGCCCGAAACGTCGGTGCCGTTTCTTCTGGATCGTGACGATGGCGGCCTGGCGATGATCGCCGATGAGGGGCGCGGCGCCACGGTTGCGCTGGGCATCCAGCGGACCGAGGGCGCGCGCATTTTCAACAGCCTGGCCGTCATCGCACCGGGTGGCGCGGTGGCGGACGTCTATGACAAGCACCACCTTGTTCCGTTTGGCGAATACATCCCGCTGGGCGATCTGATCGACGATCATCTCTCGATCCGCGCCTTTGCCGCGCAGGCGGGCTTTGGCTATTCCGACGGCCCCGGCGCGCGCGTGCTGAACCTTGGGCCGATCGGCAAGGTCCTGCCGCTGATCTGCTATGAGGCGGTCTTTCCCCGCGATCTTCGGGTCGCGCCCGAACGGGCCGACTGGATCCTTCAGGTCACCAATGATGCCTGGTTCGGCAACCTGTCGGGCCCGTTTCAGCATCTCGCGCAGGCACGGATGCGGGCGGTGGAACAGGGTTTGCCGCTCTTGCGTTCGGCCAATACCGGCGTATCGGCGATCATCGATGCGCGCGGCCGGATCGTGCAGTCGCTGGCACTGAATTCGGCGGGTTATCTCGATGGCCCGGTTCCGCCCGCGTTGCCACCGACGCCTTATGCGCGCTGGGGCGATTTTCCGCCGCTTTTCCTGATCGGTACGGCGTTGCTGCTTGCCGCGCTTCGCCAGCGGCGCTCGCGGTTGACCGCGCCGCGCGCCAAGGCTATCTGGCTGCGATCACCGTCACAACGGCTTCCTGGCGTGGCGGGTTGGCATAATGGAGCGCCTTCACATGTCCCGAAACAACTATGTCTTCACCTCCGAAAGCGTTTCGGAGGGGCATCCCGACAAGGTCTGCGACCGCATTTCGGATGCCGTGCTGGATGCCTTTCTGAGCGTCGAGCCCAACGCCCGCGTTGCCTGCGAAACCTTTGCCACGACCGACCGCGTGGTCGTCGGCGGCGAGGTAGGGCTTTCCGATCCGGAGGCGCTGAAGCGCGAGATCGGCCGCGTCGAAAGCATTGTGCGCGACTGCGTGCGCGACATCGGATACGAGCAGGACAAATTCCACTGGAACACGCTGCGGGTGGACAATTACCTGCACCTGCAATCGGCCCATATCGCGCAGGGCGTGGATCGCGACGGCGCCGGCGATCAGGGCATCATGTTCGGCTATGCCTGCGACGAGACGCCCGAGCTGATGCCCGCGCCGATCCTTTATTCGCACGCGATCCTGCGGCGTCTGGCCGAGGTGCGCAAATCCGGTGTTGAACCAATGCTGCGGCCTGATGCCAAGTCGCAGCTTTCGGTGCGCTATGAAAACGGCAAGCCCGTCGGCGTCAGTTCCATCGTTCTGTCGACGCAGCATGAAAGCGAGGCGCAGAGCTCCGATGACGTGCGCGCGATTGTGGAACCCTACATACGCGAGGTTCTGCCCGAAGGCTGGATCGGTGCGGAAACCGAATGGTGGGTGAACCCCACCGGCACCTTCGTGATTGGCGGGCCGGACGGGGATGCCGGCCTGACCGGGCGCAAGATCATCGTCGATACCTATGGCGGCGCGGCACCCCATGGCGGTGGCGCGTTTTCCGGCAAGGACCCGACCAAGGTCGACCGGTCGGCCGCCTATGCGGCGCGTTATCTGGCCAAGAACGTGGTCGCCGCCGGCCTCGCGCGGCGCTGCACGTTGCAGCTGTCCTATGCCATCGGCGTGGCCAAACCGCTGTCGATCTATGTTGACACGCACGGCACCGGCGCCGTGCCCGATGCCGCGATCGAAAAGGCCGTCGCCCGCGCGATGGACCTGACCCCGCGCGGCATCCGCACGCATCTGAGCCTGGATCGCCCGATCTACCAGCGGACCGCGGCCTATGGCCATTTCGGCCGTGCACCCGAAGCCGATGGCGGTTTCAGCTGGGAACGCACCGATCTGGCGGAGGCGCTGAAAACGGCGGTCTGAGCCCGGGAAATTCCCTTTGTCAGGCGCTCCGGGCCGCATAGGCTGGGGGCGCTTTTCATTTCGGAGGACGGTGATGATCGAAGGTTCCTGCCATTGCGGTGCGGTTCGCTGGCGTTTCGATGGCGTGCCCGACAGTGCCACGGCCTGCAACTGCACGGTCTGCCGTCGCTATGGCACGCTTTGGGCATACGATTACGAAGGCGAAGGCATCCACGTGGCGGGCGAAACCCGCGCCTATCTGCGTGGCGATCGCGACATCGGCTTTCATTTCTGCCCGGCCTGTGGCTGCGTGGCCTACTGGCGCGGTGTCGAGCCCTTTGCCGACGGCCGCCGGCGCATTGCGGTAAACCTGCGGATGGCCGAGCCCGGCACGGTTTCCGCCATAACGATCCGCCATTTCGATGGGCTCGACCGGTTCGAGGATCTGCCACCCGACGGCAAATGTGTGGCCGATCTCTGGGCCTGACCCTTGCTTGCGCAGCGTGGCATGGCATTGCCTTTGCGGCGCGCTGCCGCTAGATCGCCGGCCATGATCGACAAGACCGACCCACCGGCAGAATGGCGCAATTTCTATGGCCGGCGCCACGGTAAGACGCTGCGCGACAGCCAGCGCAGCTATCTCAGCGAAGATCTGGACAGTTTGCGCCCCGCGGGCATCTGGCCCGCCGAAAACCCCGCGCGCGAGGTTCTGGACTGGCCCGCCATCTTCGCCCGCACGGCGCCTGTCTGGCTGGAAATCGGCTTTGGCGGGGGGGAGCATCTGGTGCACATGGCCGAACGCTATCCGCAGGTCGACCTGATCGGATGCGAGCCGTTCATCAACGGTGTGGCGATGCTTCTGGGCAAGATCCGCGCCGCCGGCGTGACAAACCTGGCCGTCCATCCCGGCGATGTGCGCGACCTCTTTGACGTATTGCCAGAGGCGCGGGTCGAAAAGGCGTTTCTGAACTATCCCGATCCCTGGCCCAAGCGGCGCCACCACCGCCGTCGCTTCGTGACGCGTGAACACCTTGTGCCGCTGGCCCGCGTCATGGCGCCGGGCGGCGAATTTCGCGTGGCGACCGATATTCCCGACTATGTGCGTCAGACCGTGCAGGAGGTGCCGAAAGCCGGATTTCGGTTGCTCGACCGGTCGCGCGCGCCATGGGACGACTGGCTTTCGACGCGCTACGAACAAAAGGCACTGCGTGAAGGGCGGGTGCCGGAATACGTCACGTTCCAGCGGCTTTAGCGGCGCGTCAGGTTCCGCGCGGCTTGGCCCGCATCGTCGGCTCCGCCAGGGTCGGATCCTCGGGCCAGGGGTGACGCGGATAGCGTCCGCGCATGTCCTTTCGGACGTCGGCATAGGATGTGGCCCAGAAACCCGGCAGGTCCATCGTGACCTGCACCGGTTTCTGTCCGGGGCTCAATAGCGTGATCCGCAAGGGCCGCCGTTCGGCGCCGACCACGGGGTGGCGGGTCAGCCCGAAAAGTTCCTGCAGTTTCACGGCGATTTCCGGGGCGTCACCGGAATAGTCGATGGGAACGCGCCGGCCCAGCGGCGTTTCGAAATGCGCCGGCGCAAGCCGGTCGACCCGCTGCATCTGGTCCCAGTCCAGCGACTGGCGCAGCGGTTCCAGAAGGTCAAGCGCCTTCAATTCCGCCTCGGTCCGGCGGCCGGAAAGATGGGGCAGAAGCCAGACCTCGGGGCGTTGCCAAAGGCCGGTGTCGCTCATGTCCGGCAGGTCGATGCCGTCGCCGCGCGCCAGTTCGACCCGGGCACGAAAGCGTGCCGCGGCCGGCGTCCACGGCAGGCCGAGATCGCGCAAACCGTCAAGCGCGGCGCGTGCCACATCCTCGGCCGGGGCATCGGGCCAGGCCCGGTCATCCAGCACCAATGCGCCCAACCGTTCCTGTCTGCGCGTCAGAACCCGGCGGTCGCGCCGCGACCATTCGCAAATCGTGTGCCAGCCTATGGCGTCACCGAAAACGGCGCGCACCTCCGCCTCGGTGATCGGCGCCGCCTGCCGGATCGTCGCTTCGCGCGGGTCGCCATCAAGGTCGGTGGTCACGATCAGCCGCGCGCCTGAAAGCGGCAGGCCGGGTTCCATCGCTGCGCCTTTGCCACCCGAGAGGACCCAGCGCGGCGCTTCGCCCTTGCGCCGAAGGCCGATGCGGTCGGGATAGGCCAGCGCAGCCATCTGCGCGGCGGAGAGGTTCGTTTGCCGGTCAGGCGCAAGGCGTTCCAGCCGCCGGGCTTCGACGCGAATGCGTTCGATCGCGCCGCGGTCGGCATCGGGAACGTCGGCCGGACGCGTCAGGGCCTTCAAGCGCCGGTCCAGATCGGGCGGTGCGCCGCGCAGCGGGTCACGATCCGCCAGAAGCGCGGCCAGCGGCGCGGCCGGCTTGCCGGCGGCAAGCAGCATATGGCCAAGCCGCGGATGCAGGGGCAGGGTGGCCAGCGCCCGGCCGTGGTCGGTGATCCGCCCGGCCCCGTCGAGGGCGCCGAGCGCGGTCAGAAGCGCGCGCGCCTCGGCCAGAACACCCGGATGCGGCGGCGTCAGAAAGGCCAGCGATGCCCCGTCACCCGCCCCCCAAAGCGCCAGTTCCAACGCAAGGCCGGTCAGATCGGCCGCCTCGATCTCGGCGGGCGGATAGGCAGCCAGCGCGCCCTCCTCGCCCTTGGCCCACAACCGGTAGCAGACACCTTCGGCCACGCGGCCGGCGCGACCGCGGCGCTGTTCGGCCTCTGCCCGGCTGACCCGTTCGGTGACCAGCCGCGACATGCCCGAACGCGGATCGAACCGCGCGCGCCGCGCCTGCCCGCCATCGACAACCACGCGGATGCCCGGAATGGTCAGCGAGGTTTCGGCGATGGACGTGGCCAGGACAACCTTGCGCGACGGCCCCGGTACAAGCGCCGCGCGCTGGGCGGCGAAAGGCATTGCGCCATAAAGCGGACGAATGTCGCAGCCAGCGAGGCGGTTCGACAATAGGGCCTCGACCCGCCGGATTTCGCCTTCGCCCGGCAGAAACACCAGCAGATCGCCATCGGAAACCTCGGCGATTGCCTGTTCGACAAGCCCCGCGAGCGCCGGGGCGAACCGCGCCTCGCGCGGCAGGGGGCGGGGCAGCCAGCGGGTTTCGATCGGAAACGCCCGGCCCTCGGCGGTAACGACCGGAGCGTCGCCCATCAGCGCCGCGACCGGCGCGGCATCAAGCGTGGCCGACATGGCCAGCAGCATCAGGTCGTCGCGCAGCGCCGCGCGCACCTCCAGCGCCAGGGCAAGGCCCAGATCGGCGTTCAGACTGCGTTCGTGAAATTCGTCGAAGATCAGCGCGCCGATTCCCTCCAGCCCCGGGTCGGACTGGATCATCCGCGTCAGGATCCCCTCGGTCACCACCTCGATGCGGGTGTCCGACGAAACCTTCGCCTCGCCACGGATGCGGTAGCCAACGCTGTTTCCCACGCCTTCGCCTAGGGTTTCGGCCATCCGTTCGGCTGCGGATCGTGCCGCGAGCCGGCGCGGCTCCAGCATGACGATGCGGCCTTGCACCAGACCCGCCGCGTCAATGGCCAGCGGCACGCGCGTGGTCTTGCCGGCGCCGGGCGGTGCCTGAAGAACCGCCATGTTGCGGGTCCGCAAGGCCTCAAGCAATGCGGGCAGGGCGGCATCAATCGGAAGCGGCGTCTGGGGATGATCAGGGCGCGGTGTCACCCGCCCCTTATCGGCGTTTCAGCCGCGCTTTGCCATAGAGGGAATCCATCGTCACCTCGCTGACCCGAACCGTGCCGTTGCCGGCATCCTCGTAGATCAGTCGGAACGGAAAGCGCGATTTCTCGGCCATGTCCTTTTCCGAAAACCCCGCCAGTCGGCGGTATTCGCCGGCACAGGTGATCGCATCGCCCGCCGCTTCGGCCGGCGCCAGAACCAGCTGGCTGCGCCGACGCCCGTCGAACAGCGTCAGTGTCAGGTTGCAGGCCTGATCGCGCGGCACGTCGCGCAGGGTGGCGTAAAGCGCGGTCAGCGGGTCGACCGTGCCGCCCTGACTTGCGGGGTCGACATCGCCGGGCCTGGGATCGCGCGGCGGGTTGTAGACCTTCACCTGCGGCACGCCACCGCGATATTCCATCACCGACTGCGATTGCCGCTTGCCGGTATCGGCGTCTTCCTCGTAGCGGCTGGGGGTATAGACAGTGCCGCTGACGCGGCCATGCGCCCGCGCATCATAGCGGATCTTGCGGATCAGAGAGACAAGCCCGGCGCTTTCCAGACGCCCGGCCACGGCGTAGGAACCGCCCTGTTCCTTTCCTGAAAAGGTCAGCCTTCCAGCCGACAACCCTTTGATTTCCAGTGAAAACGTGGCCTTGTCGGTTTGGTCGGCCAAGGCTTTGACAGGCAGGGCCAGCGCCGCGATGAGTACAAGCGCGGCGCGAAACGGGCGAAGCTGGGGCATTCGGTCACTCGTATCGCTGTTGCGGAACACTGGACATAACCCCTCCGCCCGGGGCAAGAAACCCCGAAGCTGTCACAAGGTCTGACAGTTCTGTAACCTGTGACCGGAGGCCGCCGATGACCGACCTTGCCAAGCGGATTGCCGCCGGCGACCGCCGGGCACTGGCCCGCGCCATCACGCTTGTCGAAAGCGCGCGCGCCGATCACCGGGCCGAAGCGCGCGCGCTTCTGGAGGCGCTGGCCGGTACCGGGCGCCAGGCCCTGCGCATCGGGCTTTCGGGAACCCCCGGCGTCGGCAAGTCGACCTTTATCGAGGCCTTCGGCCTGATGCTGACGGGGCAGGGGCTGCGCGTGGCGGTGTTGGCGGTCGATCCGTCCTCGGCCCGCTCGGGCGGTTCGATTCTGGGTGACAAGACCCGGATGGAACGATTGAGCCGCGACCCGCGCGCCTTCATCCGCCCCTCGCCCTCGCAAAGCCAGTTGGGCGGCGTCGCGCGGCGTTCGCGTGAGGCGGTCGCGCTTTGCGAGGCGGCCGGTTTCGACGTGGTGCTGATCGAAACCGTGGGTGTCGGGCAATCCGAGACCATGGTCGCCGAAATGTCGGATATCTTCCTGCTGCTGCTCGCTCCCGCTGGCGGTGACGAATTGCAGGGGGTCAAGCGCGGGATCATGGAAATCGCCGATATGATCCTTGTCAACAAGGCCGATGGCGATCTGAAAGCGGCGGCCACGCGAACCTGCGCCGATTATGCCGGCGCGCTGAGGCTTTTGCGCAAACGCCCGCAAGACCCCGAGGGATTCCCCATGGCGCTGTGCGTATCCGCGGTTGAAAACGAAGGTCTGGATGCTGCCTGGGCCAGCATGCAGGAACTGGCGGGGTGGCGGCGCGAAACCGGCCACTGGGCGCAGGCACGGGCGGCACAGGCGCGCCACTGGTTCGTCGAGGAGGTGCGGCAGGGCCTTTTGGCGGTGCTGAACCGCCCCGGCCCGGTGCGCGATGCCATGGAAAGGCTGGGCGGCGACGTGGCGCAGGGCCTTGCCAGCCCGGCCGCAGCGGCCGACGAGGTGTTGCGGCTGGCTGGGCATCAGGCCGAAGGCTAGGCCAAGGCAGAAAACACCGCGCCGGGCGGGGTGAATCGCTTGACCTCCCGCCGCTTTGCCCGTAAACGGCGCCGGTGGAATTCGCGGCGCTGCCACTGCGGCGCCCTTTGACGTTTACGAAAAGCAAGGATCAAGACGATGTCGCGCGTCTGCGAACTGAGTGGAAAAGGCCCGATGACTGGCAACAATGTCAGCCATGCCAACAACAAGACCAAGCGCCGGTTCCTGCCGAACCTGAACGACGTGACACTGATCTCGGACGTTCTGGGCCAGTCGTTCAAGCTGCGTATCTCGGCCGCCGCGCTGCGTTCGGTCGATCACCGTGGCGGGCTGGATGCCTATCTGGCCAAGGCCAACGATGCCGACCTGTCGGCCCGCGCGCTGAAGATCAAGAAAGAGATCGCAAAGGCGCAGGCCGCGGCCTGATCGGCCTTTCCGGTTCGGATTGCAACGGCCCTGCTTCGGCGGGGCCGCTTCGTTTTGTCGCTTTCCCTATGCCTGCGGCTTGGCTACATCATCGGATGATGACACGGTGGCTGCGCCCCCTTGCCGGTTTCGCACTGGCGCTGATCCTTGCCCTGACCAGCCTGACACTGGCCAGCGCCCGGGGCCAGCTGGTGCGCGGCCAGATTGTCGAGATCTGTTCGACAAACGGGCTGATCCAGCTTGAGCTTGATGAAAACGGCAAGCCGGTCGGCCGCCCTCATCTTTGCCCCGATCTTGTTCTGTCGGTTTTTTCCGATGCCGGGCTGGCGCCGGACCCCGTCGCAGCGCCGGCCAGTCTTGCCCGCCGCCATGAGGTGCTGGCAGTTCCGCGCCTGGCCTCGACCACGGCGGCGCGCCCGCGCGCCCGGGGGCCGCCCCTGTCGGTCTGATCCCGAATACAGACCCTTCAGACACGACAGGACAAATGATGACACTGATGAACACTTTGCGCGCCACGGCCGTGGCGTTTACCACCATGGCGACCGCCGCGCTGGCCCATGACGGCGTGGCCATTTCCGACGCTTATGCCCGGGCTTCGGGTGTCGGCGCGATGACCGGCGCTGCCTTCATGGTGATCGAAAACCACGCCAAGGCCGATGATCGCCTGATCGGGGCGAGAAGCGATGTGGCCAAACGGGTTGAGCTTCATACCCACAAGGCCGATGCGAATGGCGTCATGCAGATGCTGGAGGTCGAGGAAGGCTTTGCCATTCCGGCCGGTGGCGGCCACGCGCTGGCCCGCGGCGGCGACCATGTGATGCTGATGGGGCTGACACGGCCCCTGGAGCAGGGCGATACCTTCGGGCTGACGCTGATTTTTGAGAAGGCCGGCGAAGTGACCATCACGAATCCCGTGGATATGGAACGCAAGCCCGACCACGCCATGGGGGCGAAGGGCGAAGGCCAGGCGGGCAGTTCGAATTGACGCCAATGGCGCGGGCCCGCTTGCGGCCCGCGCTTGCCCGAAGCCTTTCCGGCAGCCAGGCCAGATGAAGTATTTTCTGAAGTTTGCCTGCCATCACATTGCAAGTATGTACTTTTCTGTCACAAGGTTGCGGCCCTTCGGTTGGAAATTATTGATCAAAGCCGAAATTTCTGGCATGGTTTTGCCGGCAAAAGCCGCCGCGGCCGACAATCCGCATGCGGCACGGGGAACGGGGACCGGGTGATGACACGTTATTGGCTGCCAGCCGCGGTGCTGGTATTCAGCGCCACGAGCGCTTTTGCGGGGCCGATCGAAAAGGCCTGCCTGAAGTCGGGCCGTGATGTGGCCAGCCCATCGCTTTGCGGTTGCATCCAGCAAGTTGCCGACATGACGCTGAACGCGTCGGATCAGCGCCTAGCGGCAAAGTTCTTCAGGGACCCGGACATGGCGCAGGAGGTGCGGATGTCCGACCGGTCGAGCCATGAAGCCTTTTGGCTGCGCTACACCGGATTTGGCGAAGCGGCGCAGGAGCTGTGCGCAAGCTAACCCGCAAGCCGCGCGACGAGGGCGCGGCATGCCTCCTCGACCAGATCGAGCGTTCCGTCGAAATCCCGGGTATAGTAGGGGTCCGGTACATCGGTTGCGCCGCAATCCGGGGTTTCCTCCAGCAGCAGCGCAACCGGCGTAGCATTGCCGCGTGGCCGCTTCGCCTCGATCGCACGCAGATTGTCGCGATCCATCGCCACGATCAGGTCAAACGCATTGAAATCGCGCGCAGAAAGCTGCCGCGCGCGCAACGCTGACAGGTCATACCCGCGCACCGCCGCCGCCGTGATCGATGGGCCATAGGGTGGCGCGCCGACATGCCAGTCGCTGGTGCCGCAGCTGTCCGTCAGTACCGGCAACTCCGCCCGTGCGGCCAGGGCCCTGAACACCGCCTCGGCTGTGGGCGAACGGCAGATATTGCCAAGACATACAAACAGGACAGAACGCGTCATGGCGCCTTATCACTTCTGGTCGGCTTGGGCGCAAGCGTGAAGCGCTCGCCACGCAATGGGGATTGCCTGCCACCGGGCGCTGGCTATTCTCGCTTCAGGGGGGCACATGGGTCGATCCATCGTTAGTCTGACCGGTGCCGGCATATCGGCGGAAAGCGGGCTGGGCACCTTTCGCGACCATGACGGGCTCTGGTCGCGCTACGACCTGCACGACGTCGCCACACCGCAGGGATTTTCCCGCAATCCCGCGCTTGTGCATGATTTTTACAATGAGCGGCGCGAGAATTGCCGAAAATCGACGCCAAACGCCGCCCATTTTGCTGTGGATAGATTGGAAAAAGACTATCCAGGGTCCGTGCAGATCATCACCCAGAACATCGACGACCTGCATGAGCGGGCGGGGTCACGCGCTGTTGTTCACATGCATGGCGAAATCGGCCAGGCGCTTTGTGCCAGATGCCGGCACCGCTGGCCAGCGCCACTGCACCTGCACACAGATGACGCCTGCCCGGCCTGTTCGGCCCTTGGGGTCCGGCCGGACGTCGTCTGGTTTGGCGAAATGCCCTACCATCTGGACGTCATTCAGGCAGCGTTGCAAAGCGCCGACCTCTTTGTGGCGATAGGCACCTCGAGTCAGGTTTTTCCGGCGGCGGCATTCGTTCATGATGCCGCTGCTGCCGGTGCCCATACGCTGGAGCTGAACCTCGAACCTTCGGACCTGTCGCAGGTCTTTGCCGAAAGACGCTATGGCCCGGCCAGCCGGATCGTGCCGGAATGGGTCGATGAAATTCTGGAGCGGTTGCCGTGAAGATAGTCCGCCTTGATCGCGAACTGGAACTGCCGCTGGTCGATACGACCCTGGCAGGCTGGGGCGAATACCGATGCCTTCCCGAAACTGTCAGCGAGGCGGAACTGGCCGCCGCCGTGGCCGAGGCCGACCTTCTTCTGATGTGCTACACGCCGGTAACCGCCCCGGTGATTCAGGCAGCCAAACGGTTGAAAGGGATTGTGAAATACGGCGTCGGCATCGATGCTATCGATATCGCAGCCGCCATGGTTCGTGGCATTCCTGTCGTCAATATCCCTGAATACGCCGAAGAAACCGTGGCCGAGGGCGCCTTTGCGATGATGCTGGCGCTTGCCAAAAAGCTGGTCCCGCTGGATCGGCAGATGCAGGCCGAGGGCTGGGCCTGGCCGACCGCCCGCTGGATGGGCGGCGACATCGCCGGCAAGACGGTGGGCATTGTCGGGCTGGGCCGGATCGGGCGCAGTTTCGCGCGCATGGCGGGGCAAGGCTTTCGTGCCCGCGTCATGGCGTTCGATCCCGCTGTGGACGCGGACGGTATGGCACGCCATGGCGTTGAAAAGGTTGACGATTTGCATCGCCTTCTGCAGCAGTCCGATTTCGTATCGTTGCATTGCACGCTGAACGCCACGACCCGCCATATCATCGGTGCCGGCGAGCTGTCGGCCATGAAACCCACGGCCTTTCTCATCAACTCTTCGCGCGGCGCGCTGGTGGATGAGGCAGCGCTGGTCGCGGCCCTGCGTGAAGGCCGCATCGCCGGTGCCGGTCTGGACGTGTTTGCCGCCGAGCCGTTGCGCCACAGGGGGCACCGGATGAGCCCGCTGTATTCGATGCCGAACGTGCTGATGCTGCCGCATCTGACCTTCTATACGGCCGAGGCAATGGAAAGGCTGGAACGCGAGACGCTGGAACGCTGCGCCGAGATACGCGATGGCCGCCCGGTTCTGGTCACGTCGCAGGACCCGCGTCTTCGGGCGCAGCCGGCGGGGGTGCGGTTCGGGTGACGTGACTGGTATCGTGTGGCGGAGCCTCTAACGGATCAACGGGCTTTTCAGGGCCAGCAGGCGTTCGTTATCGCCGTCGTCAAGGCCCGCGTCGCGGCGCAGATGTGCGTTCAGCCGCGGTGGCGCGGGTTCATGCCGCAAGATGTTCAGCAAACCACGAAGGACCGTGCCGGCAGCGGACAGAACGGCAAGGCTCGGTTGTCGGATCGTGTTGCGCGCGAAGGCTGGGTCGGTCCTGTCATAGGGCATCATGTCTGCTTCCTCCTGGGTTGGCACCCAGTCTGCGATGCCGGGTAGGCAGCGCACAAACGCCGTTCCTTGACAGGATTTGTGCAAAAGAGTCACAAAGCACCATGGTCCGGTCGCTACCCCCGCTGAACGCCCTGCGCGCCTTTGAAGCGGCCGGGCGGCTTGGCAGCTTTACCAAGGCCGCCGAGGAACTGGGCGTTTCGCATTCGGCGATTTCCCGGCACGTTCGCGGCATGGAAGAGCGTCTGAATGCGCATCTTTTTCGTGCCGATGGTACCGGCGTCGTTCTGACCGAACAGGGGCGCAGCTATCTGCAACGGATTTCACCCGCTCTTGACCAGATCGCCGAGGCGACCGACGCGCTTTCGGTCCCCGTCGAGGGCGTCGTGACGCTTACGACCGAAGCGACAATCGCGCAGAAATGGCTGGTGCCAAGGATGGCCCGGCTCAGACAGCGCCATCCGGACATCGTCTTGAAACTGTCGGCGACGCCGCAGGTCATGGATATCGAGGCCCACGATTTCGATATGGGCCTGCGGTATCTGCGGTCTGACCCGCAACCGGGATATGACCTGCTGTTTCGGTCCTGTGCGCGGGCCTACGCGGCGCCCGGATTTGCGCCGATGGTCGATGGCCGGCTGGACCTCAAAGCACTGGCCACGGGGCCGCTGATCGAAGAGGCGACCTTCAGGCTATGGCCGGAATGGTTCCGAAAGGCGGGGCTGGCCGAGGTTCCCGACCTCAGGTTGCCGCACCCTATGGCGGCGCTATTGGCAATTCAGGCCGCGGTTTCGGGCCTGGGCGCCGTTCTGTCCGACAAATATCTCTGCGGGCCAGAGCTTCAGTCCGGGGCGCTGGTCGAGCTTTCGCAGGTCGAAATCCCCTTTGGCGGCTACTATCTGGCGGTCAATGGTCGCGCCGGACGCCGCAAAGCCGTGCGGGCCGTCCGGCAGTGGTTGCTGGATGAAACGGCGCAGACCGAAACCGCTTCGCGATCGGGCCGCGCGGGCCCGTTAACCCACCCTGCGGCGGATTGAGCCGGCCTGACCCGTCAGAGGCGGGCGGCGGGGCAGACGACCGGACGGCAAG
Source organism: Paracoccaceae bacterium (assembly GCA_041397385.1). Taxonomy (GTDB): domain Bacteria; phylum Pseudomonadota; class Alphaproteobacteria; order Rhodobacterales; family Rhodobacteraceae; genus Albidovulum. Next base: position 239,623 of record JAWKWW010000002.1, on the reverse strand, counting down.
GGCCCCAACCGCGCCATGGCAGATCGGTGGCCATTCAGAAGCGCCATTCCATGATGAAATCGTCCATGAAATAGCCATTGCCGATGTCGGCCTTTACCGCCCGCGTCGTCGTGAACCCGATAGCCTCATAGGCCCGTATCGTGCCCGAATTCATCTTGTTGACGGTCAGGCGGATCGAACGCAGGCCTTTTTCGGTTGCGCGCGAGCGCAGGAAGGCCAGCGCCGCCTTGCCGAGACCGCGCCCGCGCGCTGATGGCAGAAGATAGATCTTGCTAAGGAAAAGTTCCTTGTCTTCAAGCTTGTAGGACAGATAGCCCAGATCCGCTTCGCCGTCCGATACGATGTAGTAGTTGAAGGCGCCGCTGGCGATTTCCCGGGCAATCGCGTCGGGTGAATGCAGGGTCGCCAGCATGTAGTCCACCTGATCGGCCCCGATGATCGGCGTGTAATGGTCGACCCAGATGACCCGCGCCAGCCGGGCGATCCGGTCGGCATCGCCACCCGGTCGGGCCTTGTGGAAATCAACGTTGGTGTCAGGCATCGCGCGTGGCCTTCCCGGTCAGGACGTGTCGGTTGCCGCGTGCAATTGCATGGGCCGGAGGCGGAGACTAACCATGCCGAAAGCGCTGGGCAACCGGGTGGTGTTGCGGGTTCGAAGGCAACGCAACGCGCCTTTCGCCCGCCCGGGTGGCGATGGTGCCGCCCATCCCCATTGACCGCGCGCCATTTCCCACGCATATCGCGGCCATCATGACCGAGCTTTCGCATATCCGGAACTTTTCCATCGTGGCGCATATCGACCACGGCAAATCCGCTGGCCGACCGGCTTATCCAGCTGACCGGCACCGTCGCCGAACGCGACATGAAGGCGCAACTTCTGGACAGCATGGACATCGAACGCGAACGCGGCATCACCATCAAGGCGCGAACCGTTCGCATCGAATACCCATGAAGGACGGACAGAAATACATCCTCAACCTCATCGACACGCCGGGCCACGTGGACTTCGGCTATGAGGTCTCGCGGAGCATGCGCGCAGTCGAAGGCTCGCTTCTGGTCGTCGACGCCACCCAAGGCGTCGAGGCGCAGACGCTGGCCAACGTCTATCAGGCCATCGACGCCGACCACGAGATCGTCCCGGTCCTCAACAAGATCGACCTGCCCGCCGCCGAACCCGAACAGGTCAAGGCCCAGATCGAGGACGTGATCGGCATCGACGCCAGCCAGGCCATCCCGATTTCGGCCAAGACCGGGCTTGGCATCCCCGATGTGCTGGAGGCGATCGTCACCCGTCTTCCCGCGCCCAAGGGCGACCGGAGCGCGCCCCTTAAGGCGATGCTGGTCGACAGCTGGTATGACAGTTATCTGGGCGTGGTCGTCATGATCCAGGTGATGGATGGCGTCATCCGCAAGGGCGACCGGATTGCGATGATGCAGACCGGCGCCGTCTATGGCGTCGACAAGCTGGCCGTGCTGAAGCCCAAGATGACCGATATTGCCGAGCTTGGCCCCGGCGAAATCGGCGTCTTTACCGCCTCGATCAAGCAGGTGCGCGACACCCGCGTCGGCGTACGATCACCCATGAAAAACCGACCGGCAAGGCGCTGCCGGGTTTTCAAACCCTCGATCCCCGTCGTCTTCTGCGGCCTTTTCCCCGTCGATGCCAACGATTTCGAGGCGCTGAGGGACGCGATCGAAAAACTGGCGCTGAACGACGCGAGCTTCACCCTACGAGATGGAAACCAGCGCGGCCCCTCAGCTTTGGCTTCCGCTGCAGCTTCCTCGGCCTCCTGCACCTTGAGGTGATCCGCGACCGGCTCGAACGGAATACGACCTCGACCGCCTGATCACCACCGCGCCTTCCCGTGGTCTTCAGCTCCGCCGCGACGGCGAACTGCGCGACCTGCACAACCCCGCCGACATGCCCGACCTGACCCATGTCGACCATATCGAGGAGCCGCGGATAAAGGCCACGATCATGGTCCCCGACGACTATCTGGTGACGTGCTGAAACTCTGCCAGGACCGCCGCGGCATCCAGATGGACCTGACCTATGCCGGCAGCCGCGCCGTGGTCGTCTATGACCTGCCGCTTTCGAGGTCGTCTTCGATTTCTACGACCGGCTGAAATCGGTGACCAAGGGCTATGCAGGCTTTGACTACCAGATGACGGGCTACCGCGAGGATAACCTCGTGAAGATCTCCCGATCCTGGTGAACGACGAACCCGTCGACGCGCTCGGCATCATGGTTCACCGCGACCGGGCCGAGGCCCGCGGCCGGTGATGTGCGAAAAGCTGAAGGAGCTGATCCCGCGCCACATGTTCAAGATCCCCGTGCGGCCGGCCATCGAAAGCGGCCGCGTGATCGCGCGCGAAACCATCGCCGCCATGCGCAAGGACGTGACCGCCAAATGCTACGGCAGCGACGTGACGCGGAAAAAGAAGCTTCTGGAAAAGCAGAAGGCCGGCAGAAAGAAGATGCGCCAGTTCGGTAAGGTGGAGATCCGCAGTCGGCGTTTATCTCGGCGTTGAAGATGGATTGCTTAGGCAGAATCATGCAGCGTAAGACGACTTTATTGTTGGTGCTGGAGCGAAGCGCGGAGTTTAAACTCCCAACGGGTCAGCTGGTCTCGGAGGTCAAGAGCAGATTTGTAATCTGCGTACCGATGACATTGGTAGGAGAACCTCCGGTGACACGCTTATGTGGCGAGCGTTCGAAATTCTGCCGCGAAGCGATGGAGGTCGTTGGAACCGTAGTGGATTGAGCGTTGCGAGGGGCGTTCGTCAGAATATGGGCCTTGCACCTTCTATAGATAATTTCTTGGACTCCCGGAGGGGACAGGAAGAATTGGTCGGAGGTCGGCAAACTCGCTATTGCTAGGTCGATACTGGATGCCGAACGTTCTTCTGATCTGTGGTTTGATTGGCGCCGAAAGGGCATACGATGGACCAAGTTTCGCGCGCTTCGGAGAATTGGCTCACAGAGCTTTTTAGAATTTTAGTCGCTCGAAAAGACAAAGAAGATTTCTGCGATGCTCTGGCATCATGTAAATTCATTACTTTCAACTACGATCGTGTAATTGAACAGTTTTTTCATCAATCAATAAAAAGCTACTTTGGTTTAAGTGATAAAGAAGTTGATGATCTGTGTAAAGACCACCTGTCAGTTATCCATGTTTACGGGTGGCTAGGTGAAGTTGATTGCAGTAAATCTTTGAATTTTGGTAACAATGATGATGTTCACTATCTTGTGGAAGCGGCGTCAAGAATAAAAACCTTCACGGAAGGCGTTCATGATTCAGAACAGATTTCAATGGCAAGAGATTGGATCCGGGATTGTAATAATCTGATATTCTTGGGATTTAGCTTTCTACCTTTGAATTTAAGAGTGCTGGCGCCAAATCGCGATGAAAAATATTCAAAAGGTCGCGTTCTAGGGACGTCCCCCTATGGTATGTCGGAGGACAACCTTGAGATTGCAAAAAACATTCTGCGTCATGAATGGTACGGAGGTATGGATTACAACCTTGAGTTTGACGAAGTCGCTGCAAATGAACTTATTTGGCGTCACTCCACTGTATTTATCGGAAGCCGATCTAGGAAACTAGCGACCCGCAGCGAGCCGTAAGGTGTGGGGTTCCGCACCATTCACCCTAATCTCGCGCGACGGCGGTGGGTTGAAAATCCACCCTACACGCCACCGCCCGATTTGTCCCGCGACAAGTCAGGCCCTGCCTCGACGGCCGCGCCAGCCACCGGCCGCGCCACGGCGCGGCGTTCCTGGCGTGGAAACCGTCCACAGGACGGTTTCTGATTCCGCCTCACCCCGGCATGCGCGTTGCCGCGCCTACCCAGGCGACCGCGCCCGATTTCCGACCCTCGGTCCCGGCTGCACCTACGGCCCGGTCTGCAGACCGGACGCTGAAAGCGGGCTCTGGCCCCGTGCAGCGCATCGATTCCCCACCCGCGGGCAAGGCTTCCATGTTACACTCCGTCTCGGGTGGGTCTCCGGGTATCGGCAGGCATTCCGCCGGCCGGGTGTGGCGTGCTCATCCGGGAGGTTCGACACATGGCCATGTACATCGTGACCGGCAGCTATTCGGCTGCCGCGATGAAAAGGCATGATCGCGCATCCAAGCGATCGCGAAAAAGCCACCGGCGCGCTGGTCAAGGCAGCCGGCGGCAAGATGGAAAGCTTCTTTCTGACAACCGGCGAGAGCGATTTCATCATGCGCATCAGCACCGACAACATCGCCGGCATGCTGGCGGCGCTGATGGTGGCGGGCGCCTCCGGCGCGGTAACCGGCCTGAAGACGGTGCAGTGCTTCACCTCGGCGGAATTCACCGCCGCGCAGAAGGCCGCGGGGGCCATCGCCGCCAAATACGCCGCGCCGAATTGAACGGGGAGGGCCGGTGGCAACACCGGCCCGTCCCGCCCCCCTGCGCTTTGGCCGCCAAGCCAGCCGATTGATTGGGTTTTTTGGCTTATCCACCGAAAATCCACATGCAATTCCAATGGCTTATCCACGGAAATCTTTGCCAGTTGCTTGGTTTTTCCTTGCGCGACTCGCCCGTCTTTGGCCAACTGAACCTACCGCAACGGATCGCAAGACACCGGGCGGGCGGACGCCTCCGGGGCTGAAGCGGGCGAGGATGGGACTTCGGTTTCAGATCGGATCGTGAGGCACGGAACACAGGCAGATCGCGGCAGGTCGCAAGGCCGGTTGAGGTGGGCAAGTGTCGCAAGGGCGGACGGATCCGCGGTTTTTCGGAACCTGTGGATCGGCCGGGGTTCATTGAGCCCAGGCACTGGACCGGAAGGCCCGGCAACGGGACGGACGGAACAGGAGGGCGTCAGGAGGGCCGCAAGGCCCGTGCAAGGACCGCGTCTGAGCACCTGACGCCTTTTCTGATTCCGGAACGGCCTGTCTCTGATCTGGAAACGACGAAGGGCTTGGAAACGCTTTGTTTCCGCTCCCTCTTGGCATTTGGCCTTGGCGACTGCGTGTTCGCAACGGGTCAACAGTCACGCTTTCGCGACGGTCGTTGCCCGTTCGGAAACAGCCAGAATCCGACACCTCGGCGTTTCACATTTGGAAACGTTTCCCCGGCAGCGCCCGGGCGTTTCCGGTTTGGAAACAGCCGCCGAACATAAACACCCTGTTTCGAAAACCGAAACAGCCACGAAACGGAAACCCAGCGTTTCCAACGTGGAACCATGTCCACAATGGAACCGCTGCGTTTCCATCTGCGAACCATTTCCCTAGGCGAAACAATCGGCCGACTTTTTGGGAACAGAACCCGCCAGCCGGGCCGGCGGGTTCTGTCGCGTCAGCAGAATGTTACCGCGTCTGTAGCACCTGTAGGGCGTGCATACAGGGCATCGGCGGGTGGATCAACCAAATCTCGTGGGCAAGGGCCTATTTGCCCCTAAATGTGTTCAATTTGTCGAAATCTGGTGGATTGAACCCGTTTCGCAGCATGCCACGGGTCTTTGCCGTGGCCTGTCCGGGGGAGACGTGGAAGCGAAGCGGTTGCGCGCCATCGCGACGCATGGCGGGGACGGCAGCGCCCGATACGCCGTGGCGCCAGCATCGTGCCGGCACGCGGAACAGCATGCGACAAGGCTGCCGCGCGGATGGCTGGCGTGCTGGCCGGGATGGACCCGGCGGATCAGGGCGGGGCTGGCTGCCGGCGGGCGCGTTAGGGCCGCGGATCTTCGCGGGGCAGGCCGGCGCTCAGAGTTCCGACTGAACCTCGGCCGCGCCCTGGGAAATCGATTGGCCTGCGGTCGAGATATCCTTGCCGGCGCCTTTCACGGTTTCGCAGGCGGTCAGCACGGTCAGCGCGGCGAGGGTGACGAGGATGCGGGTCATCCGAAAACTCCATGCAATGTCCCGCCGTTCCTACACCAAGCAGCGCGCATCGTGCAATCATGCGCGCGGGCTTGCGCGAAGGACGGCCATGACGCACGTTGGGCGGGTGGCATGGATGGAGATGCACGCATGACGCGAATGGCCCCGACAGCATTCGGACTTGTCGTACTGCTGGCCGGATGCGCGAACTCGCCCGCGCCGGAGTTTCGCAACGCGCTGAAAACCGATGTGGTACGCGACGGGCGCAGCTATCAGGTGTACCACGACTACGAAAAGGTCGAGGTGGTGCGGCTGGGCTGGGCCGGGCGCAGCGAGCATCGGGCGATCCGCGCCACGATGATCGCGCTGATCCCCGAGGTGACGGGCTGCCGCCTGATCGAGGGCACGCTTGAGGGGGACAGCGGTGAAATGCGCGGCCGCATTTCCTGCCAGAGCGGTCTGTGATACGGTGACCAGATGGATCCGGTTTCGCTGATCTTCTACGCGGTGGTGTGCGGCGCGCTGGGTGCCGCCGGCCCACGGCTTGGCGCCTTGCCCGTCCGCCTGGCGGTGGGCGCGGTCGTGGGCGTTCTCGCCGCGGCGTTGTTGCCCGGATTGCGGGCGGCCATCGGCATCTGACCTGAATCAAGGACATGTCTGCCCCGGCGGTGTTGGTTCGGCACGGAGACGCGCCAACACCGGAGATTGCGATGAGCAGACTGATGCTGACGATCTTTTCCATGGTGGCGACGACGCTGATGGGCGTGCTGGTCGTGGCCGCGCTGACGATGGGCCACGACACGCTGAAGCCGATCCTGCTTGCAGCCGGGCTCGGCTTTGTTCTGGCCAGCCCGGTAGCCTGGATCATTGCCGGAAAGCTGAAAGATCTGTAATCGGGCGACGGAAACGGCGCGTCGGGCCGTTCATGTCGGGCAAGCGCAGCGCACGGAGGATCGATGGCCCTTTCAGCAGGATACACCCGAACGCAGATTGCCCTTCACTGGGCAAGCCTTGCGATCATTGCCTGGCAGTTTCTGGGCGAGGACGCGATGAGCGATGCCTGGCGCGCGGTGCGCCGCGGTACCGATCCGGGGTTTTCCCCGCTGGTCGCCGCGCATGTCTTCGGCGGCTTTCTGGTGCTGGCCTTTGTGCTGTGGCGGCTCATGCTGCGGGCACGCCGTGGCAAGGTCGCGCCACCACCGGGTGGCAACCCGGTTCTCGAACGACTGGCAGGCGCCGTTCACGCCGGCCTTTACCTGCTGATGGCGGCATTGCCGCTGTCAGGGGCGGCGGCGTGGTTCGGCGGTGTCGAGCTTGCCGCGGAGGCCCACGAGGTTCTCACTTCGCTTCTGCTGACGCTGATCGGCCTGCATGTCGTGGGCGCGCTTTACCACCAGTTCTGGCTGAAGGACGGGCTTATCGACCGGATGAAACGCCCCGCGCCCTGACCGGGCTGCGGCAATTTGGCTTTGCTGCGGTGCGGAAACACTTGGGAAACAATCTTGTGGAATCCCGCTAGCCCAACGTAACACTGAACGGGTTGGGAAGAGGAGACCACCATGAGCTACGCCGAGGTTTACGCCCGCTGGAAAGCCGACCCCGAAGCCTTCTGGATGGAGGCGGCGGAGGCCATAGACTGGGTCAGAAAACCTTCCAAGGCGCTCTTTGCCGACAAGGCCCCGATCTACGAATGGTTCGTCGATGGCGAGGTCAACACCTGCTGGAACGCGGTCGACCGCCATGTCGCGGCCGGGCGCGGCGATCAGCCTGCCATCATTCACGATAGCCCGATCACCCATTCCAGCCAGGCGATCACCTATGCGGAATTGAAAGACCGCGTGGCGAGCCTTGCCGGTGCGCTGCGCGCCAAGGGTATCGAAAAGGGCGATCGGGTGATCATCTACATGCCGATGGTGCCCGAGGCGCTGGAGGCGATGCTGGCCTGCGCCCGTCTGGGTGCGATCCATTCGGTTGTGTTCGGCGGTTTCGCCGCCAACGAACTGGCGGTGCGCATCGACGATGCCAAACCCAAGGCGATCATCGCCGCATCCTGCGGGTTGGAGCCGGGCCGCGTCATACACTACAAGCCGCTTCTGGACGGCGCGATCGAACAGGCCAGCCACAAACCCGCCTTTACCGTCATCTTCCAGCGCGAACAGGAAGTCGCAAAGCTGAACGACGGCTACGATTTCGACTGGTACGGGTTCCAGTATGGCGTCGAACCGGCGGAATGTGTGCCTGTTTCGGGCAACCACCCGGCCTATATCCTTTACACATCCGGCACCACCGGGCAGCCCAAGGGCGTCGTCCGCCCGACCGGCGGCCACCTCGTGGCGCTGAACTGGACGATGAAGAACATCTACAACGTCGACCCCGGAGAGGTGTTCTGGGCGGCGTCGGACGTGGGCTGGGTTGTCGGCCACAGCTACATTACCTATGCGCCGCTGATCCACGGCAACACCACCATCGTGTTCGAGGGCAAGCCGGTGGGCACCCCCGATGCCGGAACCTTCTGGCGGGTGATCGAAGAGCATAAGGTCGCCAGCTTCTTTACCGCCCCAACCGCATTTCGCGCCATCAAGCGCGAGGATCCGACCGGCGAATTCCTGAAGAAATACGACCTCTCGAGCCTGCGTGCGCTGTTTCTGGCCGGCGAACGGGCCGACCCCGACACGATCATCTGGGCGCAGCAGAAACTGGGCGTTCCGGTGGTCGATCACTGGTGGCAGACCGAAACCGGCTGGGCAATTGCGGCAAACCCGCTGGGGGTCGAGCAATTGCCGGTCAAGATCGGGTCGCCCTCGGTTCCGATGCCGGGTTATGACGTGCAGGTGCTGGACGAGGCGGGCCATCCGGTTTCGCCGGGCACGCTGGGTGCCATCGCGGTGAAACTGCCGCTGCCGCCGGGCACGCTGCCCACGCTCTGGAACGCCGAAGACCGGTTCAGGAAAAGCTATCTGAACCATTTCCCCGGCTATTATGAGACCGGCGATGCCGGTTATATCGACGAAGACGGCTATCTCTATATCATGGCGCGGACCGACGATGTCATCAACGTCGCCGGCCACCGCCTGTCGACAGGCGCGATGGAGGAGGTTCTGGCCAGCCACCCCGATGTCGCCGAATGCGCGGTGATCGGCGTGACCGACCAGTTGAAGGGGCAGTTGCCGCTGGGCTTTTTGTGCCTCAACAAGGGGGCGACGGCCGAACCCGAGGCGGTCGTGAAGGATTGCGTGAAGCTGGTGCGCGACAAGATCGGCCCGGTTGCCGCATTCAAGCTGGCCTGTGTTGTCGATCGTCTGCCCAAGACGCGATCGGGAAAGATCCTGCGCGCCACGATGGTCAAGATCGCCGATGGCGAAAGCTTCAAGATGCCGGCCACGATCGACGATCCCGTCATCCTGGACGAAATTCGCGACGCGTTGCAGGGCCTGGGCTACGCGAAGGCATGACGATTTGCCGATACCCCCGCCGATCTGCCGGAATTGGCAGCTTGGCGGGGGTGCGCCCGTCGGGTAGTTTGGTGACAATGCAACTGAGAAGTGTGCGGCCTGATTGCCGTACATCCGGACCCGAATGGCAGCAGACAGGAACGCGCGCATCGTGACCGATGACGAAGGCCGGGCGAAGGCCGGTTCGCAGCAGGACGGCGCCGACGGCGCTGCACCGCTGATCGATCATGACCGTTTTGAACAGATCATGGGGTTCTGCCTTGCCGATGGCGGTGCGGAACTGCTGGCCCGTCTGCATGACGATCTGTCGCGCATTCGCCGCATGCTTCCCGACGCCTTTGCCGACGCTGACCCCGACAGCGATGCGTTGTCGCGCCTGTCGCATGAACTGATCGGGTTGGCCGGGTCCTTTGGCGCCGAACGGCTGCATCAGCGCGCGCGCCGACTGAACGCGGCCCTGCATTACGGCGAAGCCGCCAACATGAACGACTACGAACAGCCGATCCTGGTACTGGTCGATCAGTTGCTGGCCTTTGTCGCCCGGCGGCGCGCCGCGATTGGGGCTGCGCGATGAACGCCCCGCAGGTCTTGCTGATCGAAGACACCGCCGCATTGCAGACCGTTTACCAGACCGTGCTGCGCAACGCGGGTTTTCAGGTGACGACGGCTTCGGACGCCGCGGGCGGGTTGCGCCGGTTTCGCCGAACCGGCGCCGATGTCGTGCTTTTGGATCTGATGCTGCCGGATGCGGACGGGCGGGAGGTTCTGGACCAGATCGTCGCGGCGCGGCCCGACACGTCGGTCGTGGTGATCACATCGCAGGGTTCCATCGACCGGGCGGTCGAGGCGATGCGCGCCGGGGCCTGCGAATTTCTGGTCAAGCCCTTTGACGAACAACGGCTTCTGTCCGCCGTCGAAAACGCGATCAGCACCACACGTGTGCGCGGTGCTGTGGCGGAACGCAAGCCCGCAGCGGCGGCCCCAAGCAGCGAATTCATCGGCACATCCGAGGTGATGCGCAAGGTCTATGACAAGGTCGGATCGGTGGCCAGGTCCATGGCGACGGTCTTTGTGACCGGCGAAAGCGGCACCGGCAAGGAACTCTGCGCGCAGGCGGTTCACAACCTTTCGGCCCGCGCCTCGGGGCCGTTCATCGCGCTCAACTGCGGCGCCATTCCCGGCGATCTGCTGGAATCCGAGGTGTTCGGCCATCTCAAGGGCTCGTTCACCGGCGCGATATCCGACAAGCCCGGCGCCGCCGCGGCGGCCGATGGTGGCACGCTGTTTCTCGATGAAGTCTGCGAGATGGACCTGAACCTGCAGACCAAGCTCCTGCGGTTCCTGCAAACCTCGATGGTGCAGCCGGTTGGCGCGACGAAACCCCGAAAGGTCAATGTGCGCATCATCTGCGCCACCAACCGCGACCCGCTGGAAGAAGTCCGGCTGGGCCGGTTCCGCGCTGACCTTTTCTATCGTCTGCATGTCGTGCCGATCCACCTGCCGCCCCTGCGCGAACGCGGCGACGACGTGATTGCGATTGCCGAGACCGCGTTGCAGCGGTTTTCGGGTGAGGAAGGGCGCGATTTCCGCCAACTGAGCCCCGAAGTCGCCGCGCTTTTCCAATCGCTGCCCTGGCCGGGCAATGTGCGCCAGGTGCTGAACGTCATGCGCAACGTCGTGGTTCTGAACCACGGCCGGGTGGTCACGCCCGAGATGCTGCCGGCCGATCTGCACAGCGCCGTTGCCGGCACGGTCAGCCGCCCCGGTCGCGAACGGCCCGAGGCTTTACAGCTGGCCGGGCTTGTCGGCCGGCCCCTGGCGGAGATCGAACGTATCGTGATCGAGGAAACCATCGCCATGAACGGTGGCTCTGTCCCGCGGGCGGCGCGGGTTCTCGAAGTGTCGCCCTCGACGCTGTATCGCAAGCGCGAAGCCTGGGCCGAGGGCCGCAAGGCAGCGGAATAGTCAGACGAACTGTTCGCGGATCAACCGTTCTTCCAGCCCGTGGCCCGGGTCGAACAGGATGCGGTGGCGAATCGTCGGTTCGCTGCGAATCTCGACCGAGACCACACGATGCGAGGCGCGGCTGTCGGCATCGGCCATGACCGGCCGCTTCGCCGGCTCCAGCACATCAAACCGCACGGTCGCGGTCTTGGGCAAAAGCGCGCCGCGCCAGCGCCGGGGCCGGAAGGCGGCCATCGCCGTCAGCGCCAGCACATCGGCGCCGATCGGCAGAATCGGGCCATGCGCCGAATAGTTGTAGGCGGTCGAGCCCGCCGGCGTCGCAACCAGCGCGCCATCGCAAACCAGTTCATCCATGCGCAGCCGGCCATCGACGCTGATGCGCAGCTTCGCGGCCTGCGGCCCCGCGCAGAAGGGCCACCTCGTTGATCGCCAGCGCCTCGTGCACCGAACCGTCGATGGCCTCGGCGCGCATGGCCAGGGGGTTGATCACCGCCTCTTCGGCCTCGGCCAGCCGTTCGACCAACCGATCCTCGTCGTATTCGTTCATCAGAAAGCCCACGGTGCCACGGTTCATCCCGTAAACCGGCACGTCCAGACAGCTCGGTTGCATGCAGGGTCTGCAACATGAAACCGTCACCGCCCAGGGCGACGATCACATCGGCCTCGTTCACCGATGCCTGGCCATGCCGTTCGACCAGCCGCTCGCGTGCGGCCTGGGCAATCTCGGCGTCGTTGGCGACAAAGGCGATGCGGGGCGGTTGCGGCATTGTGGCTCCTTCCGGATCGGAGCTTGCGCGGGCCGACCCGAAAGACAAGCCCGCCCGCAGCTGCCATGGCCAGCCGCGACAACCGCCCCAAGCGTCGTTTTCGCCGCTTTCCGCACGGGCAGCGATCGGCTATGAACTCCGCAACCCGAAACCCGCGCCTGTTAAGGAGACGCAGATGAACGCACCGCACCGCGACGACGGCTTCTTTACCGAAAGCCTGAAATCCCGTGACCCCGAACTGTTCGGCGCGATCCGTGACGAGCTTGGCCGTCAGCGCGACGAGATCGAGCTGATTGCATCCGAAAACATCGTCTCCGCCGCCGTGATGGAAGCGCAGGGTTCGGTGATGACGAACAAGTACGCCGAGGGCTATCCGGGCAAGCGTTATTATGGCGGCTGCCAGTATGTCGACGTGGCGGAAAACCTGGCGATTGAGCGCGCGAAAGCGCTTTTCGGCTGCGGTTTTGTCAACGTCCAGCCGAATTCCGGCAGCCAGGCCAACCAGGGCGTTTTCAATGCGCTTCTGAAGCCGGGCGATACCTTTCTGGGCATGAACCTTGCCTCGGGCGGGCACCTGACCCACGGCGCCGCGCCGAACCAGTCGGGCAAGTGGTTCAACGCGGTTCAGTACGGCGTGCGCCAGCAGGACAGCCGCATCGACTACGATGAAATCGCCGCGCTGGCGAAAGAGCATCAGCCCAAGCTGATCGTCGCCGGCGGTTCGGCCATCCCCCGCGTCATCGATTTCGCCAAGTTCCGCGCGATCGCCGACAGCGTCGGCGCGCTTCTGATGGTCGACATGGCGCATTTCGCGGGCCTCGTCGCCGGCGGCCAGCATCCTTCGCCCTTCCCCCATGCCGACGTGGCCACCACCACGACGCACAAGACGCTGCGCGGTCCGCGCGGCGGCATGATCCTGACCAACAACGAAGACATCGCCAAGAAGGTCAACTCGGCGATTTTCCCCGGCATCCAGGGTGGCCCGCTGATGCATGTCATCGCCGCCAAGGCCGTGGCTTTCGGCGAGGCTCTGCGCCCCGAGTTCAAGGCCTATGCCGCGCAGGTTGTCAAGAACGCCCAGGCGCTGGCGGACGAGCTGATGAAGGGCGGGCTCGATATCGTCACCGGCGGCACTGACACCCATGTGATGCTTGTCGACCTGCGGCCGAAGAAGGTGAAGGGCAACGAGACCGAAAAGGCGCTGGGCCGCGCCCATATCACCTGCAACAAGAACGGCATCCCCTTTGATCCGGAAAAGCCGACCATCACCTCGGGCGTCCGCCTTGGCACCCCGGCCGGCACGACACGCGGCTTCGGCGAGGCCGAGTTCCGCCAGATTGCCCGGCTGATCATCGAGGTTGTCGATGGCCTCGCGGCCAACGGCGAGGATGGCAACGCCGCGGTCGAGGAAAAGGTCAAGGCCGAAGTGGCGGCGCTTTGCGCGCGTTTCCCGCTTTATCCGGGCCTCTGAGCCACCGACCGCTGATGGATTGAAAACCGCGCCGGCAAACCCCGGCGCGGTTCTTCTTTGCGCTTCAGACCAGAAGCGCGTGGCCCGGATCGGTGATATCCAGGTTTTCGCCCCAGACCAGCAGCGTGGTGCGGTCGTCGAATTCCAGCAACCTGCCGCCGCAAACCTCTTCGGCGTCCGCCCAGACCTCTTGCAGCGTCTGACCCTCGGCCAGAAGGGCGGGGTCAATTTCCAGCACGTCCACGCCGCCTTCGAAATCCACGACCACGTCATGGCCAGAGGCAAAGACGAAGACATCGGCACCTTCACCGCCGATCATCCAGTCGTGCCCGCGCCCGCCGTCCAGCCGGTCGTCGCCGCTGTCGCCCAGCAGGATGTCATGGCCGCGCCCGCCGACAATGTCGTCATCGCCGCCGCGCCCGACCAGAAGGTCGTGGCCACGCTTTCCCTCGATCCTGTCGGCATCGTCGGTTCCAAACAGCATATCGCTGCGCCGGGTACCGGCGACAAGGTTGAGTTCCGGCTCGGGTTCCGGTTCGGGCTGTGGGTCCGGCTCGGGCTCGGGCTGCGGGTCAGGCTCCGGTTCGGGCTGCGGGTCCGGGTCTGGTTGCGGTTCCGGATCGGGCTCCGGCTCGGGCTGCGGGTCCGGATCAGGCTCGGGCTCTGGTTCCGGCTCTGGTTCCGGTTCGGGCACCGGCTGCGGATCGGCGCCGACCAGTTCTTCCAGTTCGGCCAGGCTCATCGTCCCGTCGTTAAACTGGACATGCTCGACACCGACCAGCGTATCGGCCCCATCGGCAGAGGTTACGACCAGACCGGCTTCGCCGCGGCTGACACGGATGTCGCCCATCGATGCGGCGATCACTGCCACATCGCGTCCGGAGCCACCGATCAGCATGTCGTCGCCGCCACCGCCGGTCAGCTGGTTGTCGCCGGAATTGCCGGTCAGCCGGTTGGCCGCGTCATTTCCACCCAGCGCCAGGTCCGCCACCCCCAGAAGCGTGGCATTGGCAATGCCCGAAACCAGCGTCATCGCGGTCGAACTGCGCAATTCGTCGCCATTGACGAGGTCAAGCTTGGCATTGCCATTCGACGTATCCAGCGTCACCCGGCTTTGGCGGCCGCCATCGGTCACGGTGACCTCGGTGCGCTCCGCGCCGCGGCCGACCTTTACCGCATAGCCGCCGGCGGCTTCGCTTGCGTCGCTGGCGCCACCGGCCGAAACACGCACGCCACCACGGCCCTCGCCCATACTGTAAAAGCCGTCGTTGTCGCGGTCGTCGTAAACCGCGCCGGTGACGAACAGATCATTCCCCGCACGGCCGAAGTTTTCGGTAACCATCGAGCTGTAACGGTAACCGTTGAAGCTGCCGGTCTCGGCGCCGACGCCGATTTCGGTGAAATCGGGGTTCATGATGGCGCGGCGATGGCCGGGGCTTTTCATCAGCCCGATATGCTGCGCCTCGATCGTGTCGGCGATGTCGATCGGGGCGGTCGAGCCGCGCCACGAGATGTTTTCACCCACGCCGCCGCCCGGGCCGGGGCGATACCCGGCCGCGGCCATCCGGTCGCCGGGGTCCGATCCTCCAGCCCCGGTATGGTTGAAGGTGTTGGTGCGCAGCATCCATTCCGAATGCCCTTCGGCCGCGGTGGCCAGCGCGTCGTTTGGCGCCAACGCCGCCTTCGGGTCGGCCGAAATCGTTCCGCGGGTCAGACCCTGGTTCAGGTCAATGCCGGCTCTTGCTGCCTCGCCCAGCGGGTCGAGACGCGCGCGATTGATCAGTTCGATCATGTACTGTTCTGCGTTGCTATGGGCCATCTTTCGTCCTCTCGGTGCCCTCACCCGGATCGATCAGGCCGCTGCACGCATGTCGGGGCAAGGGCTGAATCCCGCGCGCCGCCAGAGTGGGCGGCCGGGCGCGCGCCGAAAGGTCGCGAACTGGCAAGCCCTTGCCACGCGGTCAGAATCCGCCGCCGCCGGCAACGGTTTTCGGCTTCAGCTTGCCGGTGATCAGAGGAAACCGCGCCAGCGGAGAACCGCCACCGTGACACCGCCGACGGCGATCAGAATGAAAAGCAGCGATGCGGTCGTGCCGACGATGCGATTCATCCGGCGCCGCGCGGTATCGATTCCTCTCAGATGATCGAGGCAGGCATCGCGGGCCGCCGTGCAGCGCGCCAGATCGACCTGCTTCATCAGCCGCGGATTGCCGCCGCGCGCCAGGTTTTCGACCAGCAGCG
Organism: Paracoccaceae bacterium; assembly: GCA_041397385.1. Lineage (GTDB taxonomy): Bacteria > Pseudomonadota > Alphaproteobacteria > Rhodobacterales > Rhodobacteraceae > Albidovulum. The sequence goes on along the minus strand of JAWKWW010000002.1, from coordinate 223,872 downwards.
CGCCCTCGCGGCGGATCCGGCGCGGCAACAGCCGGCCGGCACGGCGCAGCTTGGTCTGCAGCCCCTTGCCGCGAATGCCCAGCTGCGCCTCGATGGCGTCGGCCACCTCATCGGCCATGGCGGCAACGGAAAGCTCGGACATCATGAAACCTCTTGACCGGCGCGATGCTAGTGGCGCCGGCCGGGCCACTCAACCGTCGCTGGCCCGCAGGCCCAAGACAAGCTAACAGGGTGACATGTTGAGAACACTTGCCCATGGCCCCGATAGCCCGGTGGACCGCGTTCCGCTTCTGATCGTTCATGGCCTTTACGGGTCGGCCCGCAACTGGGGCGTGATCGCGCGGCGCATGGCTGATGAACGCCCGGTGCTGAGTGTCGACATGCGCAATCATGGCGAAAGCTTCTGGGCCGATAGCCACAGCTATCCCGACATGGCCGCCGATCTGGCCGAGGTGATCGACGCGCTTGGCGGGCAAGCCGATGTTCTGGGCCATTCGATGGGCGGCAAGGCGGCGATGACGCTGGCGCTTGCCGACCCCGCGAAGGTCCGCCGCCTGATCGTTGCCGATATCGCGCCGGTCGCCTACGGCCATGACCAAAGCCGCTATATCCAGGCCATGCGCGGGCTTGACCTGACGGGCGTGGCGACACGGGGCGAGGCTGACCGGCGCCTTGCCGCGACAGTGCCCGAAGAGGGGGTGCGCGCCTTTCTTCTGCAATCGCTCGATCTCAAGGCCGATCCGCCACGCTGGCGGCTGAACCTTGATGTGCTGGAGCGCGACATGGCCGGGATCGTGGGGTGGCACGCGCCTGCGGGCCGGTTCGACGGGCCGGCGCTGTTTCTTTCGGGTGCCAGTTCGCAGTATGTGCAACCCGAACACCGCGACCCGATCCGCGCGCAGTTTCCCGCCGCGCGGTTTGCGAAGATCCCGGGCGCGGGCCATTGGCTACATGCCGAAAAGCCGCGCGAGTTCGAGGCGGCCGTCCGCGTGTTTCTGGATCGCGCCGGAACCGCCTAGCCGTAGTTCGAAACCGGTGTGCCGGCGATCGCCGACATGTTGAGAAGGCCGCGCGCCGTTATCGAAGGCGTGACGATATGCGCCTTGTTGCCCATCCCCACCAGGATCGGCCCGACCTCGAGCCCGCCGGCCTTCATCTTCAGCACGTTGCGAACCGCGCTGGCGGCATCGGTCGAAGCGAAGACCAGAACATTGGCCGCGCCGTCCAGCCGCGAATTGGGGAAGATGCGCGCGCGCAGGTCAGGGTCCAGCGCGGCATCGGCATGCATCTCGCCTTCATAGACGAAATCCAGCGTCTTCGCGTCGAGGATATCCAGCGCCTCGCGCACCCGGCTGCCAGACGAGGTTTCGAGATTGCCGAACTGCGAGTTGGAGCAGAGCGCGATCTTTGGCGTCACGCCGAAGCGGCGCACGTGGCGCGCTGCGCCGATCACGGTTTCGGCAATCTGCGCCCCGGTCGGGACGGCATGCACATGGGTATCGGCAACAAAGAGCGGCCCGTCTTCGAGGATCATCAGGCTGAGCGCGGCGATTGGGTGCAGCCCGTCCTGCTGCAGAACCTGGCAGACGTAGTTCAGGTGCCAGTTGAACTGCCCGAAGGTACCGCAGATCATGCTGTCGGCCTCGCCGCGCGAAACCGCGACGGCGCCGATGGCGGTGGTGTTGGTGCGCAGGATCGCCTTGGCCAGATCCGGTGTGACGCCCCGGCGCTGCATGATGTCGTGGTAGGTTGTCCAGTAATCACGATAACGCGGGTCGTTTTCGGGGTTCACCAGATCGAAATCGCGCCCGGGCCGGATCGGCAGGCCCGCGCGTTCGCAGCGCCGTTCCACGACCTCGGGGCGGCCGATCAGGATCGGCTTGTCCGTGGTTTCCTCGATCATCGCGTTGGCGGCACGCAGCACGCGTTCGTCCTCGCCCTCGGTGAACACGATCTTGCGCGTCGCCGTCGCGGCGGCTTCGAAAACCGGTCGCATGATCAGCGCCGAGCGGAAGACGGACCCGTCCAGTTTGCGCTTGTAGGCCGCAATATCGGCGATAGGGCGGGTGGCCACGCCACTGTCGCAGGCGGCCTTGGCCACCGCGCCGGCGACCACACCGATCAGCCGGGGGTCAAACGGTTTGGGGATCAGATAATCGGGGCCGAATGTCAGCTTCTCGCCGCGATAGGCGGCGGCCGCCTCGGCGCTGGTCGTGGCGCGGGCCAGTGCGGCGATACCTTCGATGCAGGCCAGCTGCATCTCGTCATTGATCGTGGTCGCCCCGGCATCGAGCGCGCCGCGAAAGATGAAGGGGAAGCACAGGACGTTGTTGACCTGATTGGGGTAGTCCGAGCGGCCGGTAGCGATGATTGCCTCCGGCGCCACGGCACGGACATCCTCGGGCATGATCTCCGGCGTCGGGTTGGCCAGTGCGAAGATGATCGGGCGTGGCGCCATCTTTGCCACCATTTCGGGTTTCAGAACCCCGGGGCCCGACAGGCCCAGAAACAGATCGGCACCTTCGATGGCTTCGTCCAGCGTCCGCAGGTCGGTCTTCTGCGCATATTCGGCCTTCTGCGGCGTCATCTCCTCGGTCCGGCCTTCGTGGACTAGGCCGGCGATGTCGCAAAGCCAGACGTTTTCGCGCCGCACGCCCAGTTTCAGCAGCATGTTCAGGCAGGCGATTCCCGCCGCGCCGCCGCCGGTCGAGACCACCTTGATATCCGCGAAGTCGCGCCCGGTAACCCGCAACGCATTGGTCGCGGCGGCCCCGACCACGATGGCGGTGCCGTGCTGGTCGTCGTGGAAGACCGGGATGTTCATCCGCTCGCGGCAGATTTGTTCAACGATAAAACAATCCGGCGCCTTGATGTCTTCAAGGTTGATCGCGCCAAAGGTCGGCTCCAGCGCGCAGACGATTTCCGCCAGCTTGTAGGGGTCGGATTCGGCAACCTCGATATCGAAACAGTCGATGCTGGCGAATTTCTTGAACAGGACCGCCTTGCCTTCCATGACCGGCTTGGAGGCCATCGGGCCTATGTTTCCAAGGCCCAGAACCGCAGTGCCGTTAGAAACGACCGCCACCAGATTGCCACGCGCGGTATAGCGGCGGGCCGTGGCCGGGTCGGCCTTGATCTCCAGACAGGCTTCGGCGACGCCGGGGGAATAGGCGCGGCTGAGGTCGCGCCCGTTGGCCATGGGCTTGGTCGCGCGGATCTCCAGTTTTCCGGGTTTGGGAAATTCGTGATAGTCCAGCGCCGCCTGGCGGGCGGTATCCTGACGGGCCTCGTCCATACTGTTCCCCCTGTTTGTTTAGTATTAAACTAAAGCCGCACCCTTGGACATACTACCCCGGCGCCAAAGCTGGCAAGCGGAACTTGCAAATCCGTCTGGCAACCGGCAGGGTCAGCCTAGCATGAGGTGCGCGCATGTCCGAAACAAAGGCTGAAATCCGGCTGCCGACGCAGGAACTGCGCGATGACCTGCCGTTCTTCACCAAGGTGCTGAAGATGCGGCTCGACATGATCTATCCCGCAGACAACCCCGAGGTGGCGGTCTTTTCCGGTCACGGCCTGCGACTGCGCCTTGAAAAGGGCGCATCGGAACAGCCGGGCACGCTGCGTATCCTGACCGACGACCCCGAGGGGTTTGCCGGCGGCGCCCGTCACTTGACCGCGCCGAACGGCACGCGCGTCGAGATCAACGAGGCGAACCCGCCGCTGGTCCTGCCCGCCACCCAGCATGCCTTCGTCGTGCGCCGGCTATCGGACCAGGCGCCCTGGATCATCGGCCGTGCCGGAATGCACTATCGCGATCTGGTGCCTTCGCGGCTGGGCGGGGCTGTCATTGCCAGCCACATCCGCATTCCCGATGGCGGCCCGGTGCCCGACATGGTGCATTTCCACAAGGTCGGGTTTCAGCTGATCTTTTGCTACAAGGGTTGGGTCGACGTGGTCTACGAGGATCAGGGTGGGCCGATCCGGCTGACGGCCGGCGACTGTTTCATCCAGCCGCCCGAAATCCGCCACCGCGTTCTGGAAGCCTCTGACGGGATCGAGGTGATCGAGATCGGCGTGCCGGCCGAGCATGTGACCGAGATCGATCACGAGATGGAACTGCCCACTCCGTGCCTTCGGCCCGATCGCCGGTGGCAGGGCCAGCGCTTTGTTCACAACAGGGCGAAAGGCGCGACCTGGCAGCCGTTTCGTATCCCCGGATTTCGGTGCCGTGACACGACCATCGCCGCCAATACCGGTGCGGTGGCCGGTGTTCAGGTGGTCCGCCCCGATGCCGGAACGCCGCCCTGGGCCCGCCATGATGCCGATATCCTGTTCGGTTTCGTGATGGAGGGGTCCATGGTGCTGGAGGGCGAAGGCAAGGAGCCCTATGCGCTCAGCCCCGGCGACGCTTTCGTGATCCCGCCCGGCATGGCCACGCGTTTTGCCGATGCCAGCGACGATTTCGAACTGCTCGAGGTCAGCCTGCCCGGCACCTTCACGACCACGCCCGCCTGACCCTTTTCCCGGTCTGGACGCCGCGCGCGGCCCGTGCCACCAAGCGCCATGGAGCTTTGGATTGTTGCCACGATCGCCGCGGCCGCGGTGCAGACGCTGCGGTTTTCGCTGCAGAAGCGGCTGAAAGCCGCGGGGCTGTCGACCGGGGGCGCGACCTTTTCGCGCTTCGTCTTTGCGGCGCCGATCGCGATTGCCGCGGCCACGGTCATGATCGCGGCGACCGGGCAGGGCATGCCGGCGCTTGGGCCGCGGTTCTGGGCCTATGCCTGTGCCGGCGGGCTGGCGCAGATCATTGCCACCTTCTGCACCGTGGCGCTTTTTTCCGAACGCAGCTTTGCCACGGGGATCGCCTTTACCAAGACCGAAACCGTGCAGGTGGCGCTGTTCTCTGCGCTCGTTCTGGCCGAACCGGTGACGCCGGCGGGGCTTGCGGCGATCCTTCTGGGCTTTGTCGGCGTGCTGCTTCTGTCGCATCAATGGGGGCAGGGGCGAATGGCCTTTGCAAACAGGGCGACGGCGCTTGGCCTCTTGGCGGGCGGCTTCTTTGCGGCCTCGTCCATCGGCTACCGCGGCGCGACGCTGGAAATCGCGCGCGACGATGCGTTCTTGCGCGCACTCCTTGCGTTGGCCTGTGTGACCAGCTTCCAGACGCTGGCGATGATCGGCTGGCTGTCGTGGCGAGAGCCGGGGCAGATCGGCCGGGTCCTGGGTGCCTGGCGCACGGCGGCGCTGGTCGGTGTCACCGGGCTTGCCGGTTCCTTCGGCTGGTTCGTGGCCTTTTCGCTGATGAACGCGGCCTATGTCCGCAGCCTCGGGCAGATCGAACTGCTGTTCAGCCTGACCGTCTCGATCCTGGTATTCGGCGAACGCCCGCGCCGCGCCGAACTGGCCGGCATGGCGTTATTGGTGCTGTCGATCCTGATGATCGTGCAACTGGCCTGATCAGGCGATCCGCCGGAAGGTCGGCGTATCGGAAGAATTGTCGAAAAACGGCACCGAACCCGGCGCGCCGCCTTTCGCCAGAAGTTCGGCCACCTCCGCCAGCGCCACTTCGGTGATGAATGGCAGGTTGAATCGACGAACCTGCGAAAGTGGGATCCATTGCAGGTGCGACAGCTCGTCGGAAGCGCGATGAAAATCATCGGCCGCCCCATGACGCGCGCGGCATCGGCAAGGAAAAACGTGCGTCGAAGCGCCGGGGGCGGCCCGGCGGCGTGATGGCGCGGAAGAAAAACGTCAGCCCCGAGGCGTCGGGCAGAAACCCCTCGGCGGCGAATTGCGCCCAGTCCACGGGCGGCGTATCCGGCCATCGGCCCGGCTGGCCGACAATCAGGCCGGTTTCTTCCCACAGTTCACGAATGGCGGCGGCGGCCAGAGCCTGCGCGGTACCGCGCCCGTCGCGGTCGTCCGCTCGGCCGTGCTGGGTGATCCGCGCCGCGCAACCCGGGGCAAGCGGCGCCGCCAGCGGCACCGTCATATCCGCTGCATCGACGGCTCCTCCGGGGAAAACGAACTTGTTCGGCATGAAGGCGGCCGATGCGCCGCGCTGGCCCATCAGCACTTCGAGGCCGTTAGCGCCCTGCCGGCTCAGCACCACCGTGGCAGCGTTGCGGATCGCGGTCTTGTCGCTGCCGGCATCCATGGTCAATCCCGAGCGCCGCCGAACCCGTGCATGCGTTTGGCCCACTGGATGCCGATCAGCACGCCCTTCAGCCGGGGAAGCAGGAACAGCGACAGCGCGATGGTGCCGGCCGAGAATGCGCCGGCCAGAACCAGCGGGTCGGGGCGCCACCGGGTGAAGGCAAGAAGGATAAGTGGGGCCATGACATGGCCGACCACCAGAATCGTCAGATAGGCCGGCCCGTCGTCGGCACGGTGGTGGTGCAGTTCCTCGCCGCAGGCCGAGCATCGGTCGTTGACCTTCAGATAACCGCTCAGCATTGCGCCCGATCCGCAATTCGGGCAACGCCGGCGCCAGCCACGCAACATGGCCGGACCGGCCGGGCGATCCGGTTGCGTCGAAAGGGAGCTGTGCGCCGTCATCGGTCCTGTCCTCGCTGGTTCACCCGCACTATGTAGCCGCCGCGCGCCGGTTGGGCAAACCCCACGGCATCATGCGGCGCCATGTCGCGAAGCCGCTGCCTTGCCCGCCTCGGAAAAAAGTTTGGCGAAAGCGACGGAAACCGCGAACCGCCGCGTGAGAGGGGCATGAAACGAAACATCAGCCCTGAGCAGGAGACGACGATGATGACACGAGGTACAACCCTGACCGCACTGACGCTGGCCACCCTTCTTGGCGCCGGCTCGCTGACCCTGGGCTTGGCCCGGGCGCATGACCGCGGCATGATGGGCGGTGGCATGGGCCATGGCATGATGGGCGGCATGGGTGGCGGCATGGCCGCGATGATGCCCGATTTCGAAGCACTGGACACCGATGGCGACGGCAAGGTGACCGAGGCCGAGTTTCAGGCGCATCGCCGGATGATGATCGAGGCCGCCGATGCCGATGGTGACGGCACGATCAGTGCGACCGAGCTGGCCGATCACATGGAGGCGCAGATGCAGGCCCGCAAGGCCGAGCGGATGGGCCAGATGCTGCAGCGCATGGATGGCGATGGCGACGGCAAGGTCAGCATCGACGAGATGCTGAACGGGCCGCGGCAGGGGCCGATCGCGCGGCTTGACGCCGACGGCGATGGCGCGCTTTCGGCCGAGGAATATGCGGCGGCGGGCGCGCGTATGGCGCAACGCGGCGGCGAGGGTGCGCGCGGACATGGCCACGGGCGCGGGCATGGCGGCATGATGGGCGGCGGCTGGTGGCCGTTCGGCAACAACAACTGATGCCTTGCCCGCTGCCCGGCATGTGCGTCGGGCAGCAGGCAAATTGCCGGGCCGGGCAAAACCGGCTAGGCCTGCAGCAGAATGGTCATGCCCTACGACGCCAACGCCGATGCGACCGATGACGCCTTGCTGCGGCTTTACGCCCTTGGCGACGGCCAGGCGGCCCGCGAACTGACGGCACGGCTGGCGCCGCGGCTTGTCAGTTTCGCGCGGCGCATGCTGGGCGACGTGGCCGAGGCGGAGGATGTGGTGCAGGAGACGATGTTGCGGCTCTGGAAGATCGCACCGCAATGGCAGCCCGGTAGCGCCAGGGTTTCGACATGGGCTTTCCGTGTGGCGTCGAACCTGTGCACCGACAGGCTGCGCCGGCGCCGCGGTCAGCCGCTGGACGCCGTGCCGGAGCCCGCCGACGACCGGCCCGATGCCGATCAGGGCCTGATCGAGGCGGATCGCCTGGCGGCGTTGGATGCCGCGCTGGCGCGTCTGCCGCAGCGGCAGCGGCAGGCGGTGGTGCTGCGCCATATCGAGGGGCTGTCGAACCCCGAGATTGCCGAAACCATGGGCATCGGCGTCGAGGCGGTCGAAAGCCTGACCGCGCGGGCCAAACGGGCGCTGGCCGCGATGCTGGCGGGTCGCAAGGAGGAACTGGGTTATGACGAAGGTTGACAAGGGCAGGGCGGCGCAGACCGGGGACGCCGATCACGATGCGCTGGCGCCCTATTTCGCCGCCGCGCGCGCAGAAATGCCGGTGATCCCCGCGGTGCTGCGCGACCGTATCCTGCACGACGCCGCCGCTTTGCAGCCCCGCCCGGCTGCACGGGAACGCGCGGCGCAACCCGTAGCGGTTCGCGACCTTGGCGCGCGGTTTTCCGAACTGATCGGAGGCTGGTTTGGCGCGGCCGGCCTTGCCAGCGCGGCGCTGGCCGGTATCTGGCTCGGATATGCAGACCCCGGGCTGATCGACGCTTTTGGCGGGCCCAGCGCGGCGGCGAGCGTTGATCTGATGGCCGATTTCGGCGATCTGTTGCTGGAGGGTTGAACCGATGACGACGCCGACACCCACAGACGCCCCGGAAGCGGCCCTGCCGCCGTCGGCGTCCCCACGCCCTTCGCGGCGCTGGCGCGTGCTTCTGGTCCTGTCGCTGGCGCTGAACCTGCTGGTGCTGGGCGCGGTGCTCGGTGCTGTAATCGGCCATGGGCGGTCGCCCTACATGGCCATGCGCGACCCGGGTTTCGGCCCCTATACCGAGGCGCTCGGCCGCGCCGACCGTGCGGCCTTGCGCCGCGCCTTTGCCGACCGTGGCGGCAGCCCGATCGAACCGGCGACACTGGCAGCCGAGTTTCTCCGGCTGGCTGAAGCCCTGCGCGCCGATCCCTTCCAGCCGCAGGCCGTGGCCGATCTTTTCCAGGCGCAACGCCAGCGCGGCGAGGCGCGGATGCGACTGGGCGAGGATCTGCTGCTGCAACGCATCACGGCGATGTCACCGCGCGAACGTCAGGCCTTTGCCGACCGGCTGGAGGTGGCGCTGCAACGCCGTTTCGATCGCGGCGAGCGGCGCTGGGGCCATCACGGCGGCGGTTAGGGCGACCGTGCGGGCCGGTCAGGCGGCGCAGTTGACCGTGACCTGATCGCGCCCTTCGGATTTGGCGGACAGCAACGCGCGGTCGGCCCGGTCCAGAAGCGCAGCCACGGTCTGTTCCGGTGTCTCCGCCTCGGTTCCCGACACGGCAAGCCCGATCGAGATGGTGACCTCAATGCTTTCGCCGCCGGGCAGCGTGAAGGGCCGGCTCTTGACGGCGGCACAAAGCCGTTCGGCAACACCACGCGCGTCGGCGAGCGATGTATCGGGCATGGCGACCAGAAATTCCTCGCCGCCAATGCGTGCCAGAATGTCGGCGCTGCGCAGGCTGACGCCAAGGCGCGCGGCGACCTCCACCAGAACCGCGTCGCCGGCGGCATGGCCATAGGTGTCATTCACCGCCTTGAACCGGTCGAGATCGAGCGCCAGGACCGCGATCCGCTTGCCGGTTTCGCGTGACCGAGCGAGAAGCCGCGCCAGATGCGGCAAGGCGTAACGGCGGTTGTAAAGTCCGGTCAGCGGGTCGACGGCGGCCAGCCTTATGCCGTCGCGCAGGGTTTCGCGCAGCCGATCGCCCACCCGCTTGCGGCGCAAGAGCAGATTGATGCGCAAGGCCATTTCGCGCGGATCGAAAGGCTCCGGCATCAGGTCGCTGGCGCCGAGGTCAAAGGCCATCGCCGCTTCGTCCTGGGCGCCTTCCGGCACCACGACGCAGACCGCCGCATGCCGCGTCCCGCTGCGCGAGCGCAGTTCCGACATCAGCCGCAAGCCGTCATGGGGTTGCGACAGATCGGCGGCGATGACGAATACGTCCGTGCCCTCGGCCGGATCAAGATCGGCCAGCGCCTGTTCACGGCTCAGCACTGTCAGCCGATGACCGCCCAGCAGCGGCGCCAGATCGGCGCGCCAACGGTCGGCAAGGGCGGCGGCACCGGCGATCAGCGCGACAGAACCACCGGCGTCTGCGGCACCGGTGAACGGCAGGACCGCCGGTTCGGCAAATCCCAGTTCGCGGCGTGTCTCGTCGCGCGCGGCCAGTTCGTCGGCCGCCTCGCGGGCGCGCAAGAGGCTGCGCAGACGCGCCAGCAGAACCTGTTCGTTCAGCGGTTTGGTCAGATAGTCATCCGCCCCCGCGGCCAGGGCGCGCATCCGCGTTTCAACGTCGTCGCGCGCCGAAACAATCAGGATGGGAATGTCGCGTGTGCGCGAATCAGCGCGCAGCCGGCGGCAAACCTCCACCCCGTCGATATCGGGCAGCAGCAGATCCAGCAGCACAAGCTTGGGCAGAAATTCGCGCGCGAGCGCCACGGCCGACAACCCATCGCCCGCCTGAAGCGTGTCATAGCAAGAAGCCGCCAATCGCACCTTCATCAGTATGCGGTTTGTTGCCACATCGTCCACGATCAGGATTTTCCCGGCCATGGCGCCACTCCATTCGTTAAGCTAGGCTGTCACTGCGACGATGGTTGACCGGATTGGTTAACATTTCCTTTCGGAAGGACGACCGCCATGATCGATGCGCGCGAACAGGCCGAAACCGTGGCTTTGCAGGCTCTGGCCTGGCTGGCCGGCAACGACGACCTTTTCGGGGTGTTCCTCGGGGCTTCGGGCAGCCGTGCCGCCGATATCGCCACCCGCGCCGGCGAACCGGAGTTTCTGGCCTCGGTTCTGGATTTCGTGCTGATGGACGATGCCTGGATCGTCGGGTTCTGTGACGACGCCGGTATCGAATACGAACGCCCGATACAGCTGCGCCACTTCCTGCCCGGCGGTGCCCTGCCCGAATACGCCTGATTGCGCCTTGCAGGCAGCATCTTCGCGCTTGCGCCCCGCCTGCCGCCGCGCCAGTCTCGCGCCCTGAAAACGGGGCAGTGAACGGGCGGGCCATGATAACCGGCATCATCTTCGACAAGGACGGAACGCTGTTCGATTTCCGCGCGACCTGGGCGGGATGGACGCGGCGGATGCTGCTGGAGGCAACGGGCGGCGACCGGGACCGGGCGCAGGCCTTGGGCGGGGCGGTGGGCTTCGACCTTTCCAGCGAAAACTTTGCGCCCGACAGCCCGGTCATCCATGACACGCCCGACATCATCGCCGATGTGCTGCTGCCGTTTCTGCCCGGTGTCGACCGGCAGGCGCTGGTCGCGCGCATGGTCGCCTCGGCCGCCGACAACGCCGTGGTCGAAGCCGCGCCGCTTGTTGCGCTGATGGCAGAGCTGCGCGCGCCCGGCCGCCGGCTGGGCGTGGCCACCAACGATGGCGAGGCGGCGGCCCGCGCGCATCTGCGCGCCGCCGGCGTCGAAACGGCGTTCGACTATGTCGCCGGCTTCGACAGCGGCCACGGCGGCAAGCCCGCGCCCGGCATGCTTTTGGCCTTCTGCAAGGCCTTCGGCCTCGATCCGGGCACTGTCCTGATGGTCGGCGACAGCGTGCACGATCTGGTGGCCGGCCAGCGTGCCGGCATGCGCCGCGCCGCGGTGCTGACCGGCATAGCGACCGAAGCCGACCTTTCGCCACATGCCGAGGTCGTGCTGCCCGATATCGGCCATCTGCCCGGCTGGCTGGCGGCAACGGGCGGGTAAAGGCCGCTGTCGCCGCCGCTTCGCTACCGGCGGTGCCGAAAACGACGCTTTGCGGTCGCATATCGTTGAACACTTCACAACGAACCCGGCCATGCTCGCCCTAAACCTCGGGGAGGCGCGCATGACCGCTGACGTACATCGCAAACGCCGCGCAGGCGGCCGGGACGGGCACAAGGCCCGCGCCGGCGTCGCCGCCATCGACCAGATGAGCTGGCGCATTCCTCTGAACCCGGATCGCCCGACCGAGCCGCTGGACGAGGACGGCGTCGAAGCCATTCACAAGGGTGCGATGCGTATCCTGTCGGACATCGGGATCGAGTTTCTGAACCCCGAGGCGGTCGAAATTCTGACCAAGGCCGGCTGCCGGATCGACGGCACCAATGTGCGCATGGACGAAGACTTCGTGATGGAAATGCTGGGCCACGCGCCCTCGAGCTTCACCATCACGCCGCGAAACCCCGCGCGCGAGGTGGTGATCGGCGGCAAGCACATGGTCTTTGTCAACGTCTCCTCGCCCCCCAATTCCTGGGACCTGGCGCGCGGCAAACGGGCCGGCGATTTCGAGACCTTCCGCGAATTCATCAAGCTGACGCAGTATTTCAACTGCATCCATGTCGCCGGCGGTTATCCGGTGGAACCGATCGACATCCACCCGTCGGTGCGCCATCTCGACTGCCTTTACGAAAAGCTGACGCTGACCGACAAGGTCTGTCACGCCTATTCGCTGGGCCGCGAACGGGTCGAGGATGTGATGGAGATGGTGCGTCTGGCCGGCGGGCTGAGCCACGAGGAGTTTGACGCAAAGCCAAGGATGTACACCAACATCAACTCGGTTTCACCGCTGAAGCACGATTTTCCGATGCTTGATGGCGCGCTTCGGCTTGCCCGGCGCAATCAGCCCGTCGTGGTGACGCCCTTCACGCTGGCCGGGGCAATGGCGCCGGTCACCATGGCCGGGGCGGTCACGCTTTCGATCGCCGAGGCCTTGGCCGCGATCGCGCTTTTGCAGTATGTCCGGCCGGGCTGCCCGGTGGCGATCGGCACCTTTACCTCGAATGTCGACATGAAATCCGGCGCGCCTGCGTTCGGCACGCCGGAATACCTGCGTGCCACGCAGATGACCGGGCAACTGGTGCGCAAGTACCGCCTGCCGATGCGCGCTTCGGGGGTGTGTGCCGCCAACGTGCCGGATGCGCAGTCGATGTGGGAAACCTCCAACAGCCTCTGGTCGGCGGTCCAGTCTGGCGCGAACCTGGTCTACCATGCCGCAGGCTGGCTCGAGGGCGGGCTGATCGCCAGCCCGGAGAAGTTTGTGCTGGATTGCGAGATCCTGCAAATGATCCAGCGCTATTTCGAGCCCGAAACCTTCGGCACCGCACCGGATGACATTGCGCTGGATGCGATCCGCGAAGTCGGGCCACAGGGCCACTATTTCGGCTGCGAGCATACACAGGAGCGCTACAGCACCGCTTTTTATGCCCCCTTTGCCTCGGATTGGCGCAATTACGAGGCTTGGGCGCAGGATGGTTCGGTCTGGTCGGCCGAGCGCGCGCACCGCATCTACCGCGCGATCCTGGACGATTTCACCCCGCCGCCCATGCCCGACGACCACCGCGGCGCGCTGGCCGATTTCGTCGCGCGCCGCAAGTCCGAAGGCGGGGCCCCGACCGATTTCTGACGGATCGGCCCCGGCCTGCCCGGCATTGGGAAATTCTTAAGCCTCCGCCCCTAGGCTCCGTTCAAATAGAGGACGGACCGGATGCACGGGCTGATCAACCGATCGATACAATGCTTTCTGCGCGATACCTATGGCGCGGATACCTGGCTGCGCGTCGCGGGCGAGGCACGGTTGGCCTTTGACGGCTTCGAGGCAATGCTGACCTATGACGACGCGCTGACCGAAGAGGTGCTTGTGGCGGCGTCGCTGGTTCTGGCGCGTCCGCGCGAAGCGATCCTTGAAGATATCGGCACCTATCTCGTTTCGCACCCGCCGCTGCAATCCCTGCGGCGGCTCCTGCGTTTTGGCGGCGTCGGCTTTGTGGATTTCCTGCACTCGCTCGACGACCTTCAAGGCCGTGGGCTTCTGGCGGTGCCCGATCTGGAACTGCCGCAGCTTGTTTTGCGCGATCATACCCCCAGTTGCTTCACGCTGGTCTGCCGTTCGCCCCACAAGGGCTTCGGCCACGTGATGCTCGGCGTTCTGCGTGCCATGGCCGACGATTACGGCGCGCTGGTGCTTCTGGACCACCAGGGGGCGAACGGGGATTGCGAAACCATCCAGATTGACGTGCTCGAGGCGCAGTTCGCGGAAGGCCGCCGGTTCGAACTGGCCACGGAGGCGGGCGCATGATGGACGGTGCTGCCTGCCTGACGGCAAGCTTCGGTCCCGATGCCCTGTCGCGACTGATGCCGATGCATGTTCTGGTGTCGGCGAGCGGCCATATCCGTTCGGTCGGTCCGACGCTGGCCAAGCTCGCCACCGGGCAGGATCTGGCCGGCCAGAGATTTCTGGAGGTATTTCTTCTTCGCCGTCCCGGCGATGTCGCAACCGTCGATGGCCTTCTGCGTCACGGCGGCGAACGGTTGCAGATGGTGCTGCGGGCACGGCCGCAAACGGCCTTTCGCGGCATTGCCGCGCCGCTTGCCGATGGCGGGGGTCTGCTGATCAACCTGTCGTTCGGCATCGCGGTGGCCGACGCGGTTCGCGATCATGGCCTGACCAACGCCGATTTCGCACCGACGGACCTGACGATCGAACTGTTGTATCTGGCCGAGGTGAAGACCGCGATCACGGCCGAACTGCACGATCTGAACAGCCGCCTTCAAGGCGCCAAGACGCGGGCCGAGGAACATGCGCTGACCGATACGCTGACCGGGCTGCGCAACCGCCGGGCCATGGATCTGGCTTTGGAAAAGCTGATTGCGGCCAACCTGCCCTTTGGCCTCATGCATATCGATCTCGACTTCTTCAAGCAGGTGAACGACACGCTGGGCCATGCGGCGGGCGATCACGTCTTGCAATGCGTCGCGGCGGTCATGCAGCGCGAAACCCGCAAGAGCGATCAGGTGGCCAGGGTCGGTGGCGACGAATTCGTGGTGCTTTTCCCGGGGCTTGTCGATACCGGCCGGTTGGAACTGATCGCGCACAGGATCATCGCGCGGCTTCAGGTTCCGATCGATTTTCAGGGCGAGGAATGCCGGATCGCCGCCAGCATCGGCATCAACACAACGGCCGGTTATGACATGCCCGATGCCGAACAGTTGCTCGCCGATGCCGATACAGCGCTTTATCAATCCAAGCGCGCCGGCCGGGGCAGGGCAACAGTGTTCGTGCCGGACAACTCGCCGGAAATGAAAACCGCCGGCTGATCGCAGGACCAGGGTTGCGACCGGTTGCCGAATCCGCTTGCACCGCCAAGTCGTCGGATCCGATGGCCTGCGATGGGCAGGCCGGCATGGCGGCCTTGCGACTTGTGCCGCCTGCGAGCCGGTGGTAAGGCCGGCCTGTCGACCCGATGCGACCGTTTCCAGCGGAAATCGTGTGTCCGGGTGGCAAGTGCCGGCATAGCTCAGATGGTAGAGCACGTGATTTGTAATCTCGGGGTCGGGGGTTCAAGTCCCTCTGCCGGCACCAACACGATCCATAAACATGGAAATCTTCAGAAACTTGCGCGTTAAACGCTGCTTTCGAACCGGTCGTTGGCGCACCCGAACGCCAACGTTTCCGGGCCTGGCACAAGGTGCGTGCGGCGATGCTGCCCCGAACTTGCCGGCGTGATCGGGGCCTGATTGGCGTTAGCGCGCTTTGGCGCTTTGGCCTTGCAGGATTGCGCGGTGCCTTCCGCTTCTTGTCGGCGCATCCGCGCCATGCCGGGTGTCGCAGGCAGGCGCGGTCCGTTTCCGGGGCCTAGCCGTCGCGTTTCAGGATCCATTCGACCTCGGGCGCGGGGACGAAACGCCACTTGCGCAAGGGTCCGGCCATGACATTGAGATAGTACATCTCGAACCCATAGGGTGCCCCGCAGGGGTGATGGCCGCGCGGAACCAGCACCACATCGCCGTCGCCGACCGCCATGGTTTCGTCCAGTTGGCCGTCATCGGTATAGACCCGCTGGATGCCGAAGCCCGAGGCCGGGTTCAGCCGGTGGTAATAGGTCTCTTCCAGATAGGTGATGCGGGGATAGTCGTCTTCGTCGTGGCGATGGCTCGGATAGGATGACCAGTGCCCCGCAGGCGTAAAGACTTCGGTCACCAGAAGGCTGTCGGCAAAGTCCTCGTTTTCCATTGCGATGTTGTTGATGAAACGCGTATTGGTTCCCTTGCCGCGTTTGGTGAGCGTGATGCCATCGGGCCCGATGCGGCGCGCCGGATGGCCGCCCTTGCCCGGGGCGGAGCAGACGGCGATGGTGCAGTCGGTCTCGGCCACCGCTTTCCAGTCGGTGCCGGCCGGCAGGTACAGGCAATGCGGTGGGGTCCTCTCAAAGACATCCATCCGCTCGCCCAATGTGCCCCAGCTTTTGCCCGCGCCGTCGATCCCTGCCTTGCCCTCGACCATGACCAGGATCACCTCGCACCCGCCGGTTGCCTCGGCGGCACTCTCGCCCGCGCGCAGGCGGTAAAGCGAAAAGCCGACATAGCGCCAGCCGGCGCTTTCGGGGGTGATCGCATGAACCTTGCCTAGCCGGCCGAAGGGTTTGCGAAGAAGTGGGCTCATCGGAACAAAGACTTTCCTTCTGTGCGTTTGCGGCCGCCCGCCGGCGCGCCCGTCGTGAGTGTTAAAGCATTGCCGAAAGACGGTCCATCAAAACGCGGACACCGGTCAGATCAGCCTTGCGCCGACGTCGCCACAGGACCCCGCGCGGCGAAAACCGAATTCTGGCGACGTCGCCGCCAGGGCGTCCGTCTTGGCCGTTGCGATTCACGCTCAAGGCAGGGTCTGGGCGACTTTGAGGCAAATTGTTCCGGGCTGGCGACGGATCGACAACGATTAGGGGGTGAAACCAGACATTGGTGCGGCAAGGGGGGGCAACCGCCAAATAATGACCTCGAAAAAGGCGCATTTTAGGCGTTGACACGCCATTTTGCGGACAATTCCAAGAACCAGATTTGGTTTCAGGCAATGAATGTGGCGATGACGCCAGAAACCCTTAAACCCTTGGTGGAGGACCTGACAATGACCAATCTTCTCGACAAAGCCCGCATCGGCCGTACTTCCGCTCTGGCTGGCCTCGCCGAAGGCTCGCTGGCGAACGCCAATGGCCCGCGCCACCGCGCCGCGACCCGGCTTGAGAAGGTGGCCTTCGTCTCCACACGCGCCCGCATGGCCGCCGACACGATCCTGGCCTGACACCGGGAAACGGGGCCTGGGGCAAGGCCTGCCGAAAGGCAAACATCTGGGCAGAAACGGGGTGCGATCGGGGGGCCGACGCACCCTATTTCTTTGCGGCGGGGGCAGAGGCGGCGTCATCCTTGTCGCGCACGACCTCGACCTTGACCTTGGTCACGAAGGCCGCCAGCGCGCCGATCACCGCCAGAAGCGGCGCGGCCAGCACCACCGCACCGCCGGCAATCGCGCCAATGGTCAGAGGAACCTCCAGCACCAGATCGCCATCGGGTTCGGTAATGCGGATGCGCTTGACCTGCGCATCGGCCGCCAGTTCCTTGACCCGCGCGACCAGTTCCTCGCCCGCAACCTCGATTTCCTCGGTCCAGCTGCGCGTCTTCGGGGCCCCGCCTGGCTTGGCCTTCGCCTTCGTCTTCGTCTTGCTCTTGTCCTTGTCTTTCGCCATCGCGATGTCCTCGGTCATGGGGGCCGTTGTGCGGACCCCCGGTTTTGTCAACGCGCGAAGCATGGGGGATACGCCCCGGCCCGTCGTTGACCCCGATCAAGAGGCACGCCAGCCGATCACGCTTGCGGGCCGCTGCCCGCGCGCTACTCTGCCGCTGCAGACAAAGGGGGGACGACCATGCCAGCCGACGCGCCCGAAGGCGAACTGACACTGCGCACGCTCGCCATGCCGCGCGACGTGAACGTCAACGGCGACATCTTCGGCGGCTTGGTCTTGAGCCAGATGGACATTGCCGCCGGGATCGTCGCGGGGGCGCGGGCGAAGGGGCGCGTCGCCACCGTCGCGGTCGACGCGATGAAGTTCATCCGGCCGGTGAAGGTCGGCGATGTCCTGTGCATCTATGTGAAAATCGCGCGCATCGGCCGCACATCCATGGCGCTGGAAATCGAGGCCTGGGTCCTGCGCGACCGCCACGGCCAGCGCGAAAAGGTGACCGAGGCGGTCTTTACCTTCGTCGCCATCGACGAGGTGGGACGGCCGCGGGTCGTGCCGGAGGGGTGAGGCGCGCCCGGACATCGTGCCAGTGGCACGATTTCAGCGCCGAACGGGCGGGGGTGAGCCATGCGAACGCGGCGAAGCCGATCACATCCGCGACGAGGCCGATTACGTTGCACATGTCCGGTACTGCCACATGAACCCGGTCAAGCATGGGTTCGTCGAGCGGCCAGAGGATTGGCCGTTTTCGTCGGTGCATCGGGGTGAGCGGGAACAAGAAACGGTCCGGGGGGGCGTTTCGCCCGCGAACGCGGTGGGGCGATGGTAGGGTGCGTGATTTCACCGGCCGATATTGGCCAGTTCGGATAAGTGATTGGGTTGGGGAGTGGTGCGTGCGAGCACACACCCTATGGCTTTCTGCGGCTGCTTGCTAGAGAGGCGAAGTAAACAGCGATGATTGTATTACCTTCAAATCCAATCCCGCAGATTTAATGAAGTCTCCGACTGTCTTAAAAAACCACATTGGAGCGGTGGGGGAAACGTAGACTGCATCAATAAGTCGGGCAAGTTCGATTGGGGCGGCGATACCATCCACCATCGGAGGTTCTAATGGGTGTCCGCCATCTTCAGTTGAATATTCTCCGTACTCAGGATGCCAGCGAACAACTCGGATCTCGTTTTCGTGCGAAAATGAAACTCTTTTTTGCATAAACGGGCCGAACGCATTTCCTATGGGAATCGGTGACGATTCGTAATCGGTGTACGTGACCTGGCCAACGTAATGATTTTCGTCGAGTGACTCGGCGAGTTTCTTATAAGTACTCACTAAGGCGACGGCCTCATCCGATTTCGTATATAATTTCCACATAGCGGCGCTTTCGTGTCTATTGAGATGCCAGCAATTCACAAAAGTATAACGACGCGTACTATCGAAAAAATTTCGTAAATCATTAACTGAGCTTTCGATCCTTTGATTTGGAAATCTCTCATCGTTCTCAAGTTGTTGTCGAATCAAATCATAAGTAAACGGCGAAATTGCCCCCTCGTATGGGTCGCCCAATAGGTCAGCGCGACTTAGCCAAAGCTGTTTTGACAAAACCAAATTTACGAACTTTGAAAAGTCCATAAACCGCCAGACCTTACAATTTCTATCCCTGGGTTGAGGAAAGGCCGGATGTGCGACTGCCGCCATTAGGTCTCCCTCACCTCTTCAGCTTCTTATACGTCACCCGCTT
Organism: Paracoccaceae bacterium; assembly: GCA_041397385.1. Taxonomy (GTDB): domain Bacteria; phylum Pseudomonadota; class Alphaproteobacteria; order Rhodobacterales; family Rhodobacteraceae; genus Albidovulum. Next base: position 204,835 of record JAWKWW010000002.1, on the reverse strand, counting down.
CGGCTCCCCCGACAACACATTCCCCTCACCGGGTGCCGCACGCGATTGCTTCGCAATCGCTTTCGCGCACTCGTTGAACCCGCGTGCGAAATCCAAGCAATCCAGCCGCCTCAGCGGCTGAATTTCTTGTATTTCACCCTTTTGGGTTCAACGCTATCCGGCCCCAGCCTTCTGATCTTGTCTTCCTCATAGGCCTCGAAGTTGCCTTCGAACCATTCGACATGGGCCTCGCCCTCGAACGCAAGGATATGCGTGCAGAGGCGGTCGAGGAAGAAGCGGTCGTGGGAGATGATGACGGCGCAGCCGGCGAAGTCGTCGAGCGCGGCTTCGAGCGCCTGAAGCGTTTCGACGTCGAGGTCGTTCGTGGGTTCGTCCAAGAGCAGGCGTTGCCGCCCTCTTTCCAGAAGTTTCGCCATATGGACGCGGTTGCGTTCACCGCCCGACAATGGCCCCGACCTTCTTCTGCTGGTCGCCGCCCTTAGAAGTTGAAGCTGGAGCAATAGGCGCGGGAGTTGACCTGCGCGTCGCCCAAGCTCGATCTGTTCGGCGCCGCCGGGGCTGCGCCCCACCGTCTTGTTCGCATCCGAGCGCATCGCGCGACTGGTCGACATAGGCGAGTTTCACCGTATCGCCATGGCTGATCGTGCCCATCGGGCTGTTCCCCGGTCAGCGTACGGAAGAGTGTGGTTTTCCCCGCCGTTCGGGCCGATGACGCCGACGATGCCGCCGGGGGGCAGCGCGAAGGAGAGATCCTCGATCAGCTGCTTGTCGCCGGGTGCTTCTTCAGCCCTTCCACCACGATCCTGCCTTGCCACCAAGGCGGGGGCCGTTCGGAATAATGATGATCTGGGCGCGGGTCAGCTTGTCACGCTCGGACTGGTCCGGCAAGCTCGTTATAGCGGTCGATCCGCGCCTTCTGCTTGGACTGCCGGGCCTTGGCACCGGCGCGGATGCATTCCAGTTCGCGTTCCGAGCACCTTCTGGCGCGCCTTGTCCTCGCGCGCTTCCTGCGCCAGCCGCTTGGCCTTCTGTTCGAGCCAGCTCAGATAGTTGCCCTCGTAAGGTACCCCCCGGCCGCGGTCGAGTTCGAGGATCCGGCCGGTGATGTCGTCGAGGAAGCCGGCGGTCGTGGGTGACGCAGAGGATCGTGCCGCCGTATTCGATAAGGTGCTTTTGCAGCCAGGCGATGGTTTCGGCGTCAAGGTGGTTGGTCGGTTCGTCCAGAAGCAGCATGTCGGGCGCTTCGAGCAGGAAGCGCAAAGCGCGACGCGGCGCTTTCGCCGCCCGAAAGCGTGTCGACGGATACTCGTCCGGCGGGCGGCGCGTACGCCTCGCTCGCCACGTCGATCTGGCTGTCGAGATCCAGAGGTTCTCGGCGTCGATCATCCTGAAGCTTCGCCATCTGCTTCACCATCTCGTCGGAATAGTTCCATGGCAAGCTCGTTGGCGATCGAGCTTTGCCTTCTTGGCGGCGACGCCCAGCATCACGTTGCCCCGCACATCGGGGCTTTCGTCAAGCTGGGGTTCCTGCGGCGGGTAGCCGACGGTCGCGCCCTTGGCGGCCCACTGACCTCTCCGCTGAAATCCTTGTCGATCCCGGCCATGATGCGCAAAAGCGTGGATTTCCCGCGCCGTTGACGCCGACGACGTCTTGACGCCGGGCAGGAAGTTCCGGGCGGATGTTTTCCAAAGCATTTCTTGCCGCCGGGATAGGTCTTGGAGACGCCATCCATGTGGTAGACGTACTGGTAGGAGGCCATGGCTGATGTCCTTCGATGGAGTTTCCCCATCTGAACAGCGCGCGGCAAAGGGCAATCGGTGCGGGCCCTACTGACGGGCCACCCGGCACCGGGGAGCACGGCGCGGGGCGGCCCGGTCGGGCGATGGCGACGGCTATATGCGTGTCACACACGTCGCCAGCTTGCGCTATCGCCGGAATCGGTGAAGCGATAGACATCGCCCAGCCGGTAGGCGCTGCAGGTTTCCGCGTTGCCTTTGGCCTTAACCGCACGGCAATACTCGCCGTTGACCAAGCGCCAGGTGCCGCCTGTCCGTCCGGGGACCCGTCGTTGGCGGCGGAGGAATGCGTGCCATTGGAATGGATCGTCCAGGTCCATGTTCCTTCGCCAAGCACCATCGACCGGATCGGCACGCAAAATTCCGCCTCGCTCAGCCGATGAGCGCCCAGTGCAACAAGTTCCTGCGGTCGTGGCGCTGCGCGCCGCATCCATCGATACGCCAAACCGCACCACCGGAGGTTTCGGGCGATGCAACCCGCAAACCCAGACCGCAAGACAGTAACCTGTAAAAGACCGTTTTCATAAGCATCCCCTTAAAAATTGAGCGTCAGTGGGGACAACTATGAGGCGATTGTTTACGCAGTTGTGACCCATTTGGGCTATGTGAAATCGTCGAGGTTGATTTACCATGCTTGAGCAACGCGGCTTTTGGCAGCGGAGGCTTTCGCTGACTATTTCTCGTCAGGACCATACGGATTTGATGACATTGATGTTTGGTGCGGCGCTGGACCCGTCGCATTGGACAGATTTCCTTGACCGGCTGCGGCAAGTCAGCGGCGGCGTACGCACCCATCTGTTCGGCCATGACCAGCAAAGCGACCATTCGGTGGGCCTGCTGTCGTCCGGCTACGAAGACAGTTTCGTTGAAAGTTACATCAACTATTTCGGGGTGATGAACCCCTGGGCGCCGTCCTTTTCACGGCATGCTTCCGGTGCCGTCCTGCCGTCGGAATACATGTGTCCGGATGCGGAACTGGTAAGGACAGAGTTCTACCACGACTGGATCCGACCACAGGAAGACATTCGAGGCGGCGGCGGGTCGGTTCTGGTCAATGAAAACAACCGGTCGTTTCTTTTTGGCGGCAATATCCGGCAAAGGGATGTCGACGCGCTGTCAGAAAACTGGATGGAACTGGTGGCGATGCTGACGCCGCAGCTTCAGCACGCCATCAACATCAACCGCGCGCTGGCCGGCAAGTCGCTGGAGCGCCTTGCCTCCGAAGGCGGTCGCGCGGCGCATTCGTCCGTTTTCGCGGTCAGCGCCCGGGGGGCGCTGCTTTACGCCAACGAATCCGCGTACCAGCTGCTTGAGGCGGGCGATGTCATCGGCGTCGATCTGCAAAACCGTGTCACCTTTCAGGATCAGGCGGCCGCGTCGCTGTTTTCCAGCGCGGTGTTTTCGACGGGCCTGCCGGACCGGCAGCATGCAACGCAGTTCCGAACCGCCGACGCGGGCAGGCGCAAGACCTATCTTTGCCGCACCGCGCGACTGGGCGGGCGTTTTATGGGACATATCCGGTTTGCCGCTATTATCGGGAATGACGAACCGTGCCTTGTGCTGATCATGACCCCGGAACAGGAAGCGATCGATACCGTATCGCTGTTGGCCCGCCACTTCGGAGCGACACCTGGGGAGGCGCAGATAGCGGTTCTGCTGGCAAGCGGGCGGCGGCTCGCCGAGATTGCCGAGGAGCGCGCGGTCAGCATCCATACGGTGCGCAACCAGTTGAAATCGGTCATGTCGAAAATGAACGTTCGGCGGCAGGCCGACCTGGTTCGCGCCGTGCTGCGGCTGGCCGGAGGCGAGGGCTAGAGCCGCTGGTGCCGGGCACGGGCGCCGCGTTCGATGGCCGCGGCGTGCAGACGGTCGATGTTCAGTTCGTACCGCACCTCCTCGAGCAGGCGCAATTCGGCGTCGCTGAGCGAGCCATCGGCCGCTGCCACGTCGCAGGCCATGGCATAGGCGGTCTCGTTCAGGCGTTCGGGCAGGGCTTCGCGGATCAGGCCGAATAGCGCGTCCAGCCCGTCTTCCTGATCGAAAAGGTCGAACACGGTTTTCGACACCCGGCTGATGCGGTCATTGTCGTAGCCGGAAAAGACAGGCAGGTGGTTGACGATCCGCTGGATCGCCACCAGTTCCGCGGTGCGGATTTCCTCATCGGAGGCAGAGATCGCGACCATCAGGGCGACGAGGCTGTCTTCGGGGGTGAAAGATGGGGTTTCGACGCTCATCGCACATCCTTTCCACGGTGTCGCGCCGCAGAATAGGTGCCGCCTGAGGCGGCTGCAAGTGGCCGGCCCGCATCGCGAAAACGATGGCGGGCCGGACGATCAGGCGCCTAGGGCGCTGAAGCGGTAGGCGACGTCGGCGAAGGCACGCTCGGCAAAGCCATAGGCAAAACGCAGGCCGGCGGGGCCGGCGAGCACGCCGTGTTCGGCCTCCCCGGGGATATAGACCGCCACGCCGGTCGCGATGCGGTGGGCAACGCCATCGATCGTGACGATGCCGTCGCCGGAAAGACCGAGGTAGAATTCCGCCGGGCTGTGCCGGTGCGGGTGGAGTGTTCCATGGGCGCCGAATTCGGCAATGCCCAGAACGAATTCGCGGTCGGCGTGATCGCCGCCGCTGATCAGGGTTCGCCAGCACACGGTTCCGAATGTGGGGTCGGTTCCGCCCTCGAGCGGGGTTGTGGCGGCGTCGATCGAAAAGGCGGCGCCGGTGGGCGGCAGCGGCAGGTTCGAGGCGGGGCCGGGCGCGACGGCGCCGGTCACGGCGGCCAGGGCATCGGGGGCAGGGGCGGGGTGGGGCATGGGCGGTCTCCTTCGCCGCAATATCTAGCCCGGCTTGTGCTGTTGAAAAAGTGCGATATGTTGCACGATAATATACGCTGGAGTTATGTTTATGGCGCATTTGCCGGGGTTTTCGGGCCTGACTGCATTTTATGCCGCGGTTCGCAATGGCACGCTGACCGGCGCGGCAGCGGCATTGAACGTGTCGCAGCCGGCGGTCAGCCGCCGCATCGCCGCGTTGGAGGCCGAACTGGGCTGCCGCCTGTTCGACCGCAACCACAAACCGGCGCGGTTGACCGATGAGGGCCGGCAGTTGATGCGCGCCCTGCGCAGTGGTTTTGGCCAGATCGAACAGGCGGTCGAGGCGCTGCGGCGGGCCGGGCGGGCGCGGCCGGTGACCATCGCCGGACCTTCAGGGTTCATCGCCTACTGGCTGATCCCGAAGCTGGCCGAACTGGAAGCCGCGTTTCCGTCCGTGCCGGTACGGATCATGAGCCAGGAACACGGCGAGCCGGGCACCTCTGCCGATCTCGACGTGCGTTTCGGCCTGCCGGACCCCGACAGGCCGGGCGAGGTGCAGATCCTGGGCGAGGAGGTCTATCCCGTCGCCAGTCCGCTTTACCTCGCGCGCCGCGGGCTTGACCCGGCGCGGCCGGTTTTTGTCGGTCAGACCTTGCTGACCATGCAATCCGCGCGCCGCCACTGGTACGACTGGCCCGCCTGGTTCGAGGCGACGGGCGCACACATGCCCGAAGACACCCGGCACCTGGATTTCAACACCTATGCGATGGTGGTGAATGCCGCGCTGGCGGGTCAGGGGATAGCACTCAGCTGGGCGGGTCTTTTGGAGGCTTTCGTGGAAACTGGCGCGCTGGTGCGGCTGGACGGGCCGGTGGCAAAGTCGCAGCGCGGGTATTTCATGGCCGCCCGCGACGGTTTTGCCGCCCGGCGCGAGGTGCGTGCGGTGGCCGACTGGCTCGTGCGCAAAACTTGACCTTTCCGGGGCCGGGTCATAGGAGGGCGCAGCCGCGGAAACACGGGGTTTTCGCGCCGCCGATCTAGGAGAGTGCGGATGACTGCGCTGCGTGACGCCGCGATGGTGTCGAAAGCCTGGCCCTTCGAAGAGGCCCGCCGCATCCTCAAACGTTACGAAAAGGCGCCGCCCGAGAAGGGCTATGTGCTGTTCGAAACCGGCTATGGCCCCTCGGGCCTGCCGCATATCGGAACGTTTGGCGAGGTGCAGCGCACCACGATGATCCGCCGCGCCTTCGAGATCATCAGCGATATCCCGACCCGCCTGATCTGTTTTTCCGACGATCTGGACGGCATGCGCAAGGTCCCTGACAACGTGCCGCAACAGGACATGTTGAAGGCCAATCTTCAGCGGCCGCTGACCAGTGTCCCCGACCCCTTCGGCGAATACGAAAGCTTCGGGCACCACAACAACGCGATGTTGCGCCGCTTTCTCGATACCTTCGGTTTCGAATACGAATTCATCAGCGCCACGGATTTCTACCGATCGGGTCGGTTCGACGACATCCTGCGCCGCTGCTGCGAGCGCTATGACGCGATCATGGAGATCATGCTGGCCTCGTTGCGCGAAGAGCGCCAGCAGACCTATTCCTGCTTCCTGCCGATCCACCCCGAAAGCGGCCGTGTGCTATACGTGCCGGTGAAGGCCGTCGATGCGGTGCGCGGCGAGATCACCTTTGACGACGACGAGGGCCGTGAATGGACCCTGCCGGTGACCGGCGGCAATGTGAAGTTGCAGTGGAAGCCCGATTTCGGCGCGCGCTGGGCGGCGCTGGGTGTCGATTTCGAGATGTACGGCAAGGACCATTCCACCAACACGCTGATCTATGACGGAATCTGCGAGGCGCTGGGTGTGAAGGCGCCGGAACACTTCACCTATGAGCTGTTTTTGGACGAGCACGGGCAGAAGATTTCGAAATCAAAGGGCAACGGGCTGACCATCGACGAATGGCTGACCTATGCCGCGACCGAAAGCCTGGGCTATTTCATGTACCAAAAACCGAAGACCGCGAAGCGTCTTTGGTGGGATGTGATTCCGAAGGCGGTGGACGAATATCATCAGCAGCTCCGGGCCTTCGCGGGGCAGGACGAGGCGGGCCGGCTGGCCAACCCGGTCTGGCATATTCACGGCGGGCATCCGCCCGCATCCGACATGGTCGTGCCGTTTGCGATGCTTTTGAACCTGGCAAGCGTCGCCGGCGCGAAGGACAAGACCGGGCTTTGGGGTTTCATCCGGCGTTATGCCCCCGAGGCATCGCCCGAAGCGAACCCGCAGCTTGACCAGGCGGCGGAATTCGCAGTGCGGTATTTCCGCGATTTCGTCGCACCGACGCGGATCTTCCGCGCCCCGAGCGAGACCGAACGGGCGGCGATCGAGGATCTGCGCGCACGGTTGGCCGGCTGGGAAGGCGGGTTGGATGCCGAAGCGTTGCAGTCGATGGTCTTCGCGGTTGGCAAGGACCATGGGTTCGAGCCGCTGCGCGACTGGTTCACCGCGCTTTACGAGGTGCTTCTGGGGGCAAGCCAGGGACCGCGGTTCGGCGGCTTCATCGCGCTTTACGGCATCGACGAAACCGTTGCGCTGATCGACAAGGCACTGGCCGACGAACTCGCCTGAACCTGGGCCACACGCGAACGTGTTGACGAAACCACCGGGTTTCGGGGCTAAGCTGGCCCTGAACCGTAACGGAGGTTGTGATGCGTATTCTGTTCGGCGCCCTTCTGGCCATGGCAACGAGCGCCGGCATGGCGATGGCGCAGGATACGCGCGACACGGCGATCCGCGACACGATCGGAAACCAGATCGCGGCCTTTGAAGCCGACGACCTGAATACCGCCTTTGCCTTTGCATCGGACCAGATCCGTGCGCTTTTTCGCAACCCCGCGAATTTCGGGCAGATGGTACGGGACGGCTACCCGATGGTCTGGCGACCCGGTGCGGTGCGCTATCTCGGCCTGCGAGACGAGGGCGGTCGGCTTTGGCAGCGGGTGATGATCACCGATGCCGATGGCGCCGTGCACATGCTCGATTACCAGATGCTGTCGGTCGGCGACGACTGGCGGATCAATGGTGTCATCCTTTTGCCGGGCAACGGGCTGGGTGCCTGACGCGCGCAACGAGGCGCTGAGCGCACGCAGCCATCAACGCCGCTTAACCTTTCCTTGGTAATCCTGATGCGTCAGGGCGGCTGGTCCGGCCTTTTCCCATTTCGAGACAACGCAACGACGCGGCGCGCGGGCCTGCCCCGCGGGCGGCCGGACCCATGGCGCGCGGCGAGGGTAGAACGACACTGAGAGGTTTTCCGGATGAACAAGGCGATAACCGACGGGCTGGTCTTGATGCCGCCGCCCTTCGCGAACGGGCTTGGCCAGTGGTCGAGCGAAGATGGCACGCCGGGTTCGGCCAGCTATCAGGGGCAGGGCAACGCGGCCTTTGTCCCGGCCGATCAGGATTTTGGCGGCTGTCTGGAACTGACTAAAACCGACAGCCTGCAGAAGCTTCGCTACATGGGCCAGACGCCGATGCAGCCGGGGCTTTATCTGCGCGTCACCGCGCGGGTCAAGGCGGTGTCGGGCAACCTGCCCTTCGTGCGGATCGCTGCCTGGGCTGGAAACGGCAGTGGCAACAACGTGGCCACAGTGCAGCAGACCGGCCCCTCGACGACGCTGACGAGCTATGGCGAGGTGGTCGAGATCACCGCGATCATCGGTCCGGGCAACCGTCAGGGCGTCGACATGGTCTGGGGCACCGAACCGGTTTACGGCCATGTGGGGCTTGACCTTGGCGGCGCCAATGGCGGCGTGGTACGCATCGATGACCTGATCATCGAAGATGTGACCGAGGTCTTTCACCGCAAGATGATGGACTGGGTCGATGTGCGCGACTACGGCGCCAAGGGCGACGGGGTCACCGACGATTCTGCCGCGTTCGAGGCGGCCGATGCGGCGGCGGCCGGACGCTCCGTTCTGGTTTCGGCGGGCAGCTACCGGCTGGAAAGCACCGTGACCTTCGAAAACCCGGTGCGGTTCGAAGGCACGGTCAGCATGCCCGACGACATCCGCCTGGTACTGACACGCAACTACAACCTCGACAGCTATACCGCCGCCTTTGGCGACGAACTGACCGGGCTGAAGCGTGCACTTCAGGCGCTTTTCTACTTTACCGATCACGTCTCGCTCGATCTTTGCGGGCGCCGCATCGACGTGCCCGAACCGATTGACGTGGCTGCAACCGCCGGCGTGCTGGGCGCCTTTGAAATCCGCAGGCTTCTGACCAACGGGCAGCTGAACGCAGTGGCCGGCCCGGCCTGGGACGACGTGGTGATCACCTCGCAGGCCAGCTATGCGCCGGCCCAGCCCTGACGTTGTCAGGCGTCGTCAACGTGGCGCAGGTTCCGGTCGGGGCGCTGATTACCGGCACCGGTGTCGGGCGCGAGGTCTATGTGCGCGACAAGAACGTGGCCGCCGGCACCCTGACGCTCAGCCAGCCCCTGTTCGGCGCGTCAGGCACCCACGATTTCACCTTTACCCGGTTCCAGTACATGCTGGATTTTTCGGGCTTCGGCAAACTCAGCAAGTTCGAGATCACCGACATGGAGCTGCAGTGCAACGGCCATTGCAGCGCGGTTCTGCTGGCGCCTGATGGGCTGACCTTCCGGCTGGCCGACAGCGTGGTCAACAAGCCCAGGACCGGGCCGTCACCTCCATCGGGCTGGGTTGTCAGGGCATGTTCATCGACCAGTGCCAGTTCCTGTCCAACGAACAGACGACCCGCACCCAGGACCGCAAGTCGATCGTGGTCAACGTCAATGCCAATGACGCCAAGATCCGCGACAACCGCGTGGTCCGCTTTGCCCATTTCGCGGTGATGAACGGATCGGGTCACATGTTCGTCGGCAACCATTTCTTCCATGGCGATGACGAGGTGGCCGGCGTGCGGCGCGGCGGCATCATCTTTACGCAGACCAACGTCAAGTCGATCCTGACCGGGAACTACATCGACAACTGTTTCATCGAATGGACGAACGAACACGACGCGTCGCCGGATTTCACCAGCGGGTTCTCTTTCGGCGGCCTGACGGTGACCGGCAACATCTTTACCGTCTCGAATGTCACCTCGGCCTTCCGCTGGTTCGTGATCGGGCCGCGCGGCACCGGGCATTTCCTGCACGGCTTTTCGATGACCGGCAACACATTCCGGCCCTTCAACGCCACGGTTGACCGCATCGACGAGGTCGATACCAGTTTTGCCGATCTCGACCGGTCACGGTCGCGCAACGTTCTGGTGCAGGGCAATTCGTTCAACAACGTCAGCCAGATCACCATGAACCCGGTGACCGTCGTGCATGACGAGAACACTGTGGCCGCTACCTGGACTGTCGACAGCGGCGGCTATTTGCCTTTCGGTGGCTGGGCGCGGCTGGTCGATGGCGTGGTGGCGCAAAACCCGCTGCGCGACAGCGGCAATGCGGTGCGCTACGACTTTCCCTATGTCGAGATCGAACAGGGCGCGGCGAAGGACCAGATCGACCTACGTTGGCCGGTTGCCGTGCGCGGCAAGGTGCAGGTGACGATGCGGATGGACAACCCGCTGTGACCTGACGCTGCCCGCGCGCGGCCAGACCCGTGCCCGTCGCGACCTTCGCGGCGGGCGTTAGCGTTCTGATGCCATCAGATCGGCCGCGGAAAGGGCATGGGCGCGCCCGAAGCCACCGTTCAGCGCGGCCGAAAGCGGTGCGAAGCGGACAAAGTGGAAATCGGCGAAATCGGCATAAAGCTTCGCCTTTGGGTTCTGCGCCAGGTAATGCGCGCGCCAATCGGCATGTTTCGCATCGTCGCGTGCCACGAACCGCGCAACCGCCCGCAGCGTCAGGCGCGGATGCACCAGCGGGTCGCCCCTTGCGCCCGGTTCGCCCACCAGCAACGATACCGCGGGGTTGGCGCGCATTGCGCGCGCATGCACCGCCAGATCGGACACCAGCGTCAGCGGGGCGCCCTCGGGATCGGTGGCCAGCGCGATACGGCTGACAAAAGGTGTGCCGGTTTCCGGCTCGATCACCGCCAGCGCGGCGTGCCTTGCCCCGGCCAGCAGGCGCCGTGCCAGCGCTCTCGCCTCGTCATCGGTCGGGTTGATCGGATCGCTGCGCCGCGCCATGGCCTATCCCCGCTTGACAGTTTGCCGAATGCTGGCAGGTTGATGTCAACCACCGATAATGTGCCCGGCATGAGCAGCACAAGCCCCGCAGCATCCAGCCCGTTCCTGCCCAAGCTCGTCACCGTGCTGCGCGAAGGCTACGGCCCGGGCGATCTGCGCGCCGATGCCGCCGCCGGCCTGACCGTCGCCATCGTAGCGCTGCCGCTGTCGATGGCGATTGCCATCGCATCCGGCGTCGGGCCGGAACGCGGGCTGGTCACCGCCATTGTCGGCGGCTTTCTCGTCTCGCTTCTGGGCGGCAGCCGGTTTCAGATCGGCGGACCGGCCGGCGCCTTCATCGTTCTGGTTTCGGCCTGCGTGGCCGAAATCGGTCTGCCCGGTCTGATCCTTGCCACCGCATTGTCGGGCGTGGTGCTGACGCTGGCGGGTTGGCTTCGGCTGGGCAGCTACATCCGGTTCATGCCCTATCCGGTTATCGTCGGCTTTACCGCCGGTATCGCCGTCATCATCCTTGTCAGCCAGATCCCCGAGCTTTTCGGGCTCAGCCTTGCGGGGGGCGAACCGCACAGCCTTGCCGGCCGCCTGACGGCCTTTTGGCAGGCACGCTCCAGCGTTTCGCCGGCCGCGGTGGGCGTCGCGCTGGCGACGATCGGGGTGATCGCCATGGTCAAGCGCCTGCGCCCGGGGTGGCCGGGCATGCTGGTGGCGGTCGCGCTGGCATCGCTTGCGGTGGCGGGCCTCGGGCTGGATGTTGCGACACTGTCGTCGCGTTTCGGCGCCCTGCCGCGGTTCCTGCCGGCACCGGCGCTTCCCGAAACAGACTGGGCCGCGGTGCGCGCCGCCATGCCCTTTGCCGTGGGCTTTACGCTTCTCGGGGCGGTGGAATCGCTGCTTTCCGCGGTCGTCGCCGATGGCATGACCGGCCGCGCGCATCGTTCCAACGCGGAACTGGTGGCGCAGGGCCTGGCCAATATCGGGGCGTCGCTGTTCGGCGGGTTCTGCGTGACCGGCACCATCGCGCGCACCGCGACCAATGTGCGCGCCGGCGCGCGCGGGCCGGTTTCCGGAATGCTGCACGCGGTGTTCCTGTTAGCGATCATGGCCGTTGCCGCGCCACTGGCCGGCTATATCCCGCTGGCGGCACTGGCCGGCGTATTGGTGGTTGTCGCCTGGAACATGCTGGAGAGGGAGGCCGCATGGCAGCTTTTGCGCACCTCGCGCGGCGATGCGCTGGTGCTGTCCGCGACGCTGCTGCTGACGGTGTTCCGCGATCTGACCGAGGCGATTGTCGTGGGGTTTGCGCTGGGCGGGCTGGTCTTCATTCGCCGCATGTCCGAAACCGCACAGGTCGAAAGCGACGATGACGGCGAGGCGCCCTATGACGGCGGCGGGGCCGATGACGGGGTCATGGTCTACCGCATTCGCGGGGCGCTGTTCTTTGGTGCGGCGGCGGCCATCGGTTCGGTGCTGGACCGGATTGCCGAACGGCCGCGTGCGCTGATCCTGGATCTCGGCGATGTAGCGGTGCTGGATTCCACCGGGGCGCGGGCAATCGCGCTTCTGGCGCAAAAGCTGCAACGGCGCGACGGGCAGCTTTACCTCAGCGGCGCCAGCCCCGCCCTTTTGCCGGCGCTGCGCGGTGCCGGTGCCGTGGCACCGCTTGTCCGGCTCTGCGCCGACAGGGCTGAAGCCCGGGCAGAGGCGCGGCGCCGGGCCTAGGTGCCGGGTCGGAGTTCGGCCTTGCGGGTCCGCCGGGCGCCGTTAGTCTGGCGCCATAGGGGAGGAACGAATGGCCATTGTCAGACCGCTGGAAGAATCCGAAATGGAGCCCGGGCTGCGCGAGTTCGTGCAGTTCTTCAAAGGGCCGCTGGGCGTCGTGCCCAATTCGGTCCGCACCATGGCGCACCGGCCCGAGATCGCGCGCGCCTTCACCGAACTCAACATCGCGGTGATGAAGCCCTACGGCGCCGTGACGCCGGAATTCAAGCGGCTTCTGGGCTATGTCTCCAGTTTTGCGTCGGGCTGCCTTTATTGTCAGGCCCACATGATCCTTGCCTCCGAACGGTTCGGGGCCTCCGAAGAGCGGTTGAACGATGTCTGGGAATTTCAGGCCAGCCCGCATTTTTCGGAGGCCGAGAAGGCCGCGCTGGCCTATGCCTATGCCGCCACGCAGGTGCCCAATGCCGTCACCGACGACATCGGCGAGGCGCTGCGCGCACATTGGTCCGAAGCCGATATTGTCGAGATCACCGGGGTTGTCGCGCTGTTCGGCTTTCTCAACCGCTGGAACGATTCCATGGGCTCGGCGCTTGAGGACCTGCCGATTTCGGCGGGCGAGAAGCGGCTGGGCAAGACCGGCTGGTCGGTGGGCAAGCATCGCTGAGTCGCCAGGCGCCAATCGACCCGCCGATTCGGTGCGATTCACGCGGTTGCGGGCATTCGCCGCAGGGGTTCGATTTTTGCAATTTGCGACTGCGGCGATCGGCGCGGGGCAATTGGGCCTGCGCGCTCGCGTTTTCGTGAACAGGCAAGTGATTGAATCCCTTTGCCAATATCTTGCCGCATTTGCTTATCTTTACAGGTTTAACGACTGTTCTGTGAATTTATTTACAATAAAAGTGTTGTTTCAAAAAGAGTTACCGAAAAATTGACCGTTGCGTTACAGTAGTCGCAGGGATGGAACCGCCACCGGCACAGGCCGGCGGCACGTGCGCGGCTTAACCCCAGGGCGACCGCGCCAGCCAGAGGAGGAGACTGAATGGCTGACCAGGGTCAGGCGACCGAACCTATGGCCGCCGGCGGATTTCGTTGCAAAAGCACATGTCAATGCCGCGCGCTACGATGAGATGTATACTGGCGCTTCGGTGGCCGATCCGGTTGCCTTCTGGGCCGAGCATGGCAAGCGCATCGACTGGATCAAGCCCTATACCAAGGTCAAGAATACCAACTTTGCCTTCGGCGATGTGTCGATCAAATGGTTCGAAGACGGCGTTCTGAACGTCGCGGCCAACTGCACCGACCGTCACCTGGCCAAGCGCGGCAACCAGACCGCGATCATCTGGGAGCCCGACAGCCCCGATACCCCGGCCAAGCACATCACCTATGCCGAATTGCATGAAAACACCTGCCGCATGGCCAATGTCCTGAAGGGGCAGGGCGTCGGCAAGGGCGACCGCGTCGTCATCTATCTGCCGATGATCCCCGAAGCCGCCTATGCGATGCTGGCCTGCGCGCGCATCGGCGCGATCCATTCGATCGTCTTCGCCGGCTTTTCGCCCGACGCGCTGGGCAACCGGATCAACGACAGCGAAGCCAAGGTGGTCATCACCGCCGACGAGGCGCCGCGCGGCGGCCGCAAGACGGCGCTGAAGTCGAATACCGATGCCGCGCTTCTGCATTGTTCGGACAAGGTCAAGTGCCTGGTCGTCAAGCACACCGGCGGCCAGACCACCTGGGTTGATGGCCGCGACGTCGACGTCAAGGCCGAGATGGCCGCTGCCAGCGCCGATTGCCCGGCAGAGCCGATGGGTGCGGAAGACCCGCTGTTCATCCTCTACACCTCCGGCTCGACCGGCAAGCCCAAGGGCGTTGTCCATACCTCGGGCGGGTATCTCGTCTATGCCGCGATGACGCACGAGATCACCTTCGATTACCACGAGGGCGACATCTTCTGGTGCACCGCCGATGTCGGTTGGGTCACCGGGCACAGCTATATCGTCTATGGTCCGCTGGACAATGGCGCGACCACCATCATGTTCGAGGGCGTGCCGACCTATCCCGATGCCAGCCGGTTCTGGGCGGTCGGCGAAAGCACAAGGTCACCCAGTTCTACACCGCGCCCACCGCGATCCGCTCGCTGATGGGGCTGGGCAACGAATGGGTGGAAAAATGCGACCTGTCGAGCTTGCGGCTTCTGGGTTCGGTCGGTGAACCGATCAACCCCGAGGCCTGGAACTGGTACAACACCGTTGTCGGAAAGGGCAGATGCCCGATCGTCGACACCTGGTGGCAGACCGAAACCGGCGGCCATCTGATCACGCCGCTTCCGGGTGCGACGGCGACCAAGCCCGGCTCGGCCACGAAACCCTTCTTTGGGGTCAAGCCGGTGATCCTCGACGCCGCTTCGGGCGAAGAGCAGACGGAGACCGCGGCCGAGGGCGTCTTGTGCATCGCCGACAGCTGGCCGGGACAGATGCGCACCGTCTGGGGCGATCACCAGCGGTTCCAGGAAACCTATTTCCAGCAGTACAAGGGCTACTACTTCTCGGGCGATGGCTGCCGGCGCGATGCGGATGGCTATTACTGGATCACCGGGCGCGTCGATGACGTGATCAACGTCTCGGGCCACCGGATGGGTACGGCCGAGGTGGAAAGCGCACTTGTCGCCCATGCCCAGGTCGCCGAGGCGGCGGTCGTGGGCTATCCGCATGCGGTCAAGGGGCAGGGTATCTATGCCTATGTCACGCTGATGTCGGGCACCGAGCCGACCGACGCCCTGCGCAAGGAACTGGAAACCTGGGTGCGTACCGAAATCGGGCCGATTGCCAAGCCGGATCTCATCCAGTGGGCGCCGGGCCTGCCCAAGACCCGTTCGGGCAAGATCATGCGCCGCATCCTGCGAAAGATCGCGGAAAACGATTATGGCGCCTTGGGCGACACCTCGACGCTGGCCGACCCTTCCGTGGTCGACGAGCTGATCGCCAACCGGATGAACCGGGGCTGACATGGACGCGCGGGCAACCACCACCCCGGCGGTGCTGATCCTGCTTGGACCGCCGGGTGCAGGCAAGGGCACGCAGGCGCGGATGCTGCAGGAGGCCTTCGGTTTCGTGCAGCTTTCGACGGGCGATCTGCTGCGCGCGGCGGTCGCCGCCGGCACCGAGGCGGGCAAGAAGGCCAAGGCGGTGATGGAAGCCGGTGAACTTGTCAGCGATGCGATCGTTCTGGACATCCTGCGCGACCGCATGGCCGAACCCGATACCGGGCGTGGCGTCATCCTTGACGGCTTTCCGCGCACCACCGGTCAGGCCGAAGCGCTGGACGCGCTGCTGGACGAGGCCGGCCAAAGGGTCAATGCCGCGATCAGCCTCGAGGTCGATGACGAGGCGATGGTCGGCCGGGTCAGCGGCCGCTACACCTGCGCCGGCTGCGGCGAAGGCTATCACGACGAATTCAAGCAGCCGGCCACGGCCGGCACTTGCGACAAATGCGGCGGTTCGGCGTTCACGCGCCGGGCCGACGACAATGCCGAAACTGTGCGGGCGAGGCTTGCGGCCTACCACGCGCAGACGGCGCCGCTGATCGCGTATTACGGTGGTCGGGGCGTTCTGGAAACGGTCGACGCGATGGGTTCCATCGCCGACATCGCCAGGGCGCTTTCGACCATCGTGGCACGCGCATCGGCTTGACGGGAGGCTGGCGTCCCATCCGGTTCCGGCCGGGGCGTTGGCAGAGGGAAACTCAGGGAGTTACGCGCTATGGCGGATAAATCTTCGTCCAACGCCTACTGGGCTGCCAACATCCGTTTGATCAGGGTCCTCCTGATCATCTGGGCTGTGGTGTCGTTCGGCTTCGGAATCATTCTGCGGCCGATGCTTTCGGGCATCGCGGTCGGTTGAACGGACCTTGGCTATTGGTTTGCCCAACAGTGCTCGATCCTCGTGTTCCTGGTTCTGATCTTCGTTTATGCCGCGCGCATGAACAAGCTCGACCGTGAACACGGCGTGGAAGAATAGGGAGAGCGGGGATATGGACCAGTATACCCTTAACCTGCTGGTGGTCGGCGCGACCTTCGCGCTTTACATCGGCATCGCGATCTGGGCCCGTGCGGGCTCCACGAGCGAATTCTACGCCGCCGGACGCGGCGTTCACCCGGTCATGAACGGCATGGCCACCGGCGCAGACTGGATGTCGGCGGCCTCGTTCATCTCGATGGCCGGCCTGATCGCCTTCGGCGGTTACAACTCGTCGGCCTATCTGATGGGCTGGACCGGCGGCTATGTGCTTCTGGCCATGCTTCTGGCGCCTTACCTGCGCAAGTTCGGCAAGTTCACCGTGCCGGAATTCATCGGCGACCGCTTCTATTCGCCGACCGCGCGCCTCGTTGCGGTGATCTGTCTGATCGTCGCTTCGGTGACTTATGTTATCGGCCAGATGACCGGTGTCGGCGTTGCCTTTTCGCGCTTCCTGGAAGTGGACAAGGATACCGGCCTTTACATCGGCGCCGCGATCGTCTTCGTCTACGCGGTTCTCGGCGGCATGAAGGGCATCACCTACACCCAGGTCGCCCAGTATGTCGTGCTGATTGTCGCCTATACGATCCCGGCGATCTTCATCTCGCTGCAACTGACAGGCAACCCGATCCCGGCGCTGGGTCTCTTCTCCGACGCCACCAGCTCGGGTCAGCCGCTTCTGGCGACGCTGGAGCAGGTCGTGACCGAGCTGGGCTTCAGCTCCTACCTGAACCAGTCGGACACCACGCTCAACATGGTGCTCTTCACGGTTTCGCTGATGATCGGTACCGCGGGCCTGCCGCACGTTATCGTGCGCTTCTTCACGGTTCCGAAAGTCTCTGACGCGCGGTCCTCGGCGGGCTGGGCGCTGGTGTTCATCGCGATCCTCTATCTGACCGCCCCTGCGGTGGCCGCGATGGCGCGTCTGAACCTCATCAATACCTTCTACCCGAACGGTATCGGTGCGGATGCGGTGACCGTTCAGCAGATCGAGACCGAAGAAAACCTCGACTGGGTCCGCAACTGGCAGAAAACCGGCCTGCTGTCCTTCGAGGACAAGAACGCCGATGGCATGATCCAGTATGTCGGCGACAAGGAAGCCAACGAACTGACCGTCAACAACGACATCATGGTTCTGGCCAATCCCGAAATCGCCAACCTGCCGGGTTGGGTCATCGCTCTGGTCGCCGCCGGTGGATGCTTGCCGCCGCGCTCTCGACCGCTGCGGGGCTGTTGCTCGCCATTTCCTCGGCGATCAGCCACGACCTGATCAAGGGTTCGTTGAACCTGGGCATCTCGGAAAAGGGCGAACCGACGGCCGCCCGGATTCGATGGGTGTCGCGATTGCGGTTGCCACCTACCTGGGGCTCAATCCTCCGGGCTTTGCGGCACAAACCGTGGCTCTGGCCTTCGGTCTTGCGGCGGCATCGCTGTTCCCGGCGATCCTGATGGGCATCTTTTCGAAGCGCATCAACAACAAGGGCGCCGTGGCGGGCATGCTGGCCGGTCTGATTGTGACGGTTATCTACATCTTCCTTCACAAGGGCTGGTTCTTCATCCCCGACACCAACAGCTTCTCGGATAGCGATCCGCTTCTGCTGTCGATCAAGTCGACCTCGTTCGGCTCGGTGGGTGCGATCGTGAACTTCGTGGTGGCCTACTTCGTGTCGAACGCGACCGACGATGTTCCGGCCGAGATTCAGGAACTGGTGAATCGATCCGCGTGCCGAAAGGTGCCGGCGCGGCCACCGGCCACTAATCCCCCGGGCGGGCCGGTTCGCCGGCCCGCCTGCCACTCGGTGCGCCCCGAACGGGGCGCGCCCTTTTCCCGTCAAGGGGTTGTGCGATGGACGATACCGCAAAGGCTGTTTCCGCCTTTCTGGCCACGGTTCATCCCTATGACAGCCTGCCGCAGGACGAACTGACGCGGGTCGCCGGTTCCTTCCGCCGCAGGATGCTCGCCGAGGGCGAGACGATCTATGCCGCCGGCGCACCGCTCGATGGCCTTTACCTGATCGCCGCCGGCCATGTCGAAGTGCTGGACGCCAACGGTCAACAGGTTTCGCTACTGGGCGCGCGCAACAGTTTCGGCGAACGTGGCCTGTTGCGCGACGGCCTTGCCGTCACCACCGCGCGCGCGACAGCGCGGAAACCGAGCTTCTGGAGCTTCCGGTGGCCGAATTTCGGCGCCTGATCGCGACCGTGCCGAGCTTTCAGCGCTTCTTCAACCGTGCCAGGAGCGGCGAGCCGCGCAATCAGGACCTGACGACCATGAAGGTCGCCGACCTGATGACGCGCGGGCCGGTCCGTTGTGCCCCGAAACGCCGATCGGCGATGTCGCGCGGCAGATGCGTGACGCCCGGGTGTCCTGTCTCGGCGTCGTAGAGGGCGAGGCACTGGTGGGGCTGGTCACCACCCGCGACCTGGCGACACGGGCGCTGGCCGAGGGCTCGCCCCCGCAACGCCGGTTCGCGCGATCATGACGGCCGATCCGATGGTCCTGACCCCGCAATCGCTGGGTTCCGACATCCTGCACCTGATGCTTGAACATCGCGTCGGCCATTTGCCGATCGTCGATGATGGCCGTTTCGTCGGCATGATCACCCAGACCGATCTGACCCGGTTTCAGGCGGTCAGTTCCGCACAGCTTGTCCGCGACGCCGCCACCGCGCAGACCGTGGCCGAGATGGCAGCCGTAACCGCGCGCATTCCGCAATTGCTGGTACAGCTTGTCGGCGCACACAACGCGCATGAGGTGGTGACCCGGCTGATCACCGATGTCGGCGATACCGTCACCCGCCGGCTGCTTGCCATGGCGGAGGCGAAGTTTGGCCCGCCACCGGTGCCCTACCTCTGGCTCGCCTGCGGCAGCCAGGGGCGGCAGGAACAGACCGGTGTCAGCGATCAGGACAATTGCCTGTTTCTCGACGACCGGGTGAGCGAGGCCGACATGGCCTATTTCCTCGATTTCGCGCAGTTCGTCTGCGACGGGCTGAACGCCTGCGGCTATGTCTATTGCCCCGGCGACATGATGGCCACCAATCCCAAATGGTGCCAGCCGGTGCGGATATGGCGGCAGTATTTCGAAGGCTGGATCGCCACGCCCGATCCGATGGCCCAGATGCTGGCCAGCGTCATGTTCGACCTGCGCCCGATCGGCGGCGACATGGCGCTGTTTCGCGATCTTCAGGCCGAGACCCTTCACGCGGCGTCGAAGAATTCGATCTTCGTCGCCCATATGATTGCCAACAGCCTGAAGCATTCACCGCCGCTGGGCCTTCTGCGCGGCTTTGCCACCATCCGTTCGGGCGAACACCGCAACCATATCGACATGAAGCACAACGGCGTCGTACCGGTGGTCGATCTGGGCCGCGTCTATGCGCTGACCGGGCGGCTGTTGCCCGTCAACACGCGCGCGCGGCTCGAGGCGGCGGCCGAAACCGGCGTTTTGTCGCAATCCGGCGGGCGCGACCTGATCGAGGCCTATGACCTGATCGCCACGATGCGGCTGGAAAGCCAGGCCATGCTGGTGCGTTCGGGGCGCAGGCCCGACAACTATCTGGCACCGTCGGATCTTTCGGATTTCGAACGCAGCCACCTGCGCGATGCCTTTGTGGTGGTACGGACCATGCAGTCGGCCATTGGCCACGGTCGCGGCGCGCTAAGCTGAGGGGGATGATGCTTTACGATTTCATAGCCACTATCGCGGTTGCCATGGGGGCCGGAGGCCTGGCCCTGGCGCTACGCCATCTCAGCGGCTGGCGGTTGCCCCGCTGGCTGGTGCCGGCGACCATGGGCCTGGCGATACTGGCCTATACGGTCTGGAACGAATACAGCTGGTACGAACGCACGCGCGCGGCACTGCCGGAAAGCGTTATTGTGCTCGCCGCGCCTGCCGACAGAGTGTTCTACCGGCCATGGACCTATCTGGCGCCGCAGGTCACGCGCTTTCTGGCCATCGACCGCGCGGCGGTCAACACCGCGGCCGCCGACCCCGCGCTTCGGCTCGGCCGTGTGCAGGTCGTGGAACGCTGGGCGCCGACACGCATGGTTCCGATGGCCTTCGATTGCGCCGGCGGACGTCTGGCCGACATGGTCGACGGCGCCGCAGTGGCGGCGGATGGAACGGTAAGCGGGGTCACCTGGCGCGACGCGCCCGATGACGATCCGATTTTGAAGGCAGTCTGCCAGGGGGGGTAAGATGGCCGATGGCGCAAGGAAGCACCGGGTTCTGGTTGTCGAGGACGAGGACAACATCGCCATCGCGCTCGACTACCTGATGACCCGCGAAGGCTATGAGCACGACCGCGTCGCCAATGGCGCCGAGGCGCTGGACCGCATCCGCCAGATGCATCCCGACCTGGTGCTGCTTGACGTGATGCTGCCCGAAGTGTCGGGCTATGAGATCTGTCAGGGCATGCGGCTTGACCCCGGCCTGGCCGATATCAAGATCCTGATGATGACGGCGCGCGGCAGCGCCATGGAACGGCGCAAGGGCCTCGCGCTCGGCGCCGATGGCTTCATCTCGAAACCGTTCGAGTTGAAGGCGTTGCGCGAGGAGGTTCGCAAACTGCTGGAAGGCGGGGCGGATGTTTGAACGGCTGAGCCTGAGGCTCAGGGTCTTTTTGTTCTTTGCGGCGCTGGCGCTGGGCGTGCTGGCGCTGATCGGCGCAGGGCTTGTTCTGGCCTACCGCGAACTGGGCAGCGGCGCGGTCAATGCGCTGGTGCAGGCCGGCGCCGTCGCCGGTTTCGGCGCGCTCGGTCTGATCGCCTGGGTCTGGTTCCTGTTCGATCTGAACGTCGCCAAGGCGATCCTGACGCTCGCCGGCAAGATCCGCGCCCGCGCCCATGCCGCCGGCAAGGCCGAAATGGACACGACCGCCGCGCGCTACCTCGGCGACCTGGCGCCCGCCGCCCAGGCCGTGTCCGCAACGCTTGCCGAAACCCGAAACGCGCTGGCCGAGGCCGTGGCCCGCGAAACCACGCGCCTTGCCGATGAAAAGGCCCGGCTGGAGGCGCTGTTGTCGGACGTGACGGTGGGCGTTCTTCTGTGTACCGGTGAACCTCAGCTGGTCTTTTACAATCCTCAGGCCGTCGAACTTCTGGGCGCGGCCGGCGCGCCGGGCCTTGACCGCAAGCTTTTCGATTACCTTCGCGACGGGCCGGTGCGCCACGCTCACCGCCGCCTGATCGAGGGCGGCGAACCCGACGCGGCCTCTGACATCCTGTGCGCGACGGTGCGCGGTGCGCGGGTCCTGTCGGGGCGCATGCGGCTTCTCAGCGGGTCGGGCAACGGCGCGGCGGCCGGCTATGTCCTGACCCTGCGCGATGTCACCGTCGATCTGGCGGCGCATGCCGAACGCGAACACCTGCTGGCCGAAATCTTCGACCGCGTACGCCGGCCGGCGGCCAATCTGCAAACCGTCATCGGCGTTCTGAACGACGCCCGCGACCTGCCCGGCGCGAAGGGGCTGAATGCCGCCATGATGGACGAGATCGCTACGCTCACCCGGGCGATTTCGGAACTGGGTGAACGCCACGACGCCTGCCGCGCCGATACCTGGCTTCTTGCCCAGACCCGCGCCGGCGATCTGGCCGACGGCCTGCGGGCGCGGATCGAGGCCGAGGGTCTGGCGCTGGCACCGGTTTGCGAGGACCTGATCCTGCGCTGCAACGGGTTCGAGGTGATTGCGCTCTTGTCCGATCTGGCCGAGAGGATCGCCGGGGCGGGCCTTGCACGGGCCTTTGGCCTGTCCATCCATGCCGAAGGTGCCGGCGCGCTGATCCGGCTGGACTGGGAGGGGCCCCGCTGCCGGTCGGGCAGCTGGAAGCCTGGCTTGATGCCGATCTGGATGTGGGTGTGGCCGATGTCACCGGGCGGGCGGTCCTGGCCAGCCATGCCACCGAATGCTGGCCCGAAACCCAGGACGGTCGGCCGGGGCTGAGCCTGCCGGTCCGTCAGGCCCGCCGCGCCGGTCGCCGGCCCGCCCCGGTCAAACGCGCCGTGGTCTATGACTTCGAGCTTTTGTCAAAGGCGCGCAGTGCCGGCGTCGCCGACAGCCGGCTCGAGGATCTGACCTATGTCGTCTTCGATACCGAAACCACGGGCCTCCTGCCGGCGCAGGGCGACGAGATCGTGCAGATCGCTGCCGTGCGCATCGTCAATGGCCGGCGGGTCGAGGCCGAGGTTTTCGACACGCTGGTCAATCCCGGCCGGCGCATCCCCGCCGCCTCGACCGAAGTGCATGGCATCACCGATGCCATGGTCGCCGACGCCCCGCCACTTTCCGAGGTGGGGCAGGCGTTTCGCAAGTTTGCCGAAGGCGCGGTGCTGATCGCCCATAACGCGCCCTTCGACATGGAATTCCTGCGCCGGCACGAAGCCGAGATCGGCGCCTTCGACAACCCGGTTCTGGATACCGTGCTGCTGTCGGCCGTTGTCTTTGGCCAGCACGAGGCGCACAGCCTCGATGCGCTGACACACCGGCTGGGCATCACCATCCCCGAAGAGGCGCGCCACACCGCCATTGGCGACACCGTCGCCACCGCGGATGCCTTTCTGAAATTGCTGCCGGCGCTGCGGGGCAGGGGGCTGACCACCTTTGGCGCGGTTCTGGCCGAAGTGCGCCGGCACGGCCGGCTCCTGAAGGACCTGAACTAGGAAAACGGGTCTTGCGGATAGCGTACGGCGGCCAGGTAAAGCCCCTGTGGCGGGCAGACCGGGCCGCAGGCCGCGCGGTCGGCGGCAACAAGGGCGGCCTTCACGTCATCCGGTTCCCAGGCCCCCGCGCCGACCCGCTCAAGCGTGCCAACGATGGATCGGACCTGATTGTGCAGGAAACTGCGCGCCCTCAACCGGAACCGGAATTCGCTGCCGCCGGGATAGGGGGCTTCGTCAATTTCCAGCATGTCGAGCGTCTTGACCGGGCTCGCGGCCTGGCAAAGCGTCGAACGGAAGGTGGTGAAATCGTGCCGCCCGACCAGATGGCGCGCCGCCGCCTGCATCGGCGCCAGTGCCAGCGGGTGGCGCACCTGCCAGACCAGCCCGGCATCGTGGGTGACGGGCGCGCGGCGGCTGACCAGCCGGAACAGATAGGCCCGTTCCACCGCCGAAAACCGGGCGTGAAAGTCCGCATCCACGCGCGCGGCGGCAACGATTGCCACCGGCGCGGGCTTGAGGTGAAAGTTCAGCGCCTCTGACAGCCGGAACGGGTCCCAGTCGCGCGACAGGTCGCAATGCGCGACCTGGGCCGTGGCATGAACCCCGGTATCGGTGCGTCCCGCCGCGGCGATGCCCGGCGCGTCGGGTTCCAGCCGGCGCAGCGCCGCCTCGATATCCGCCTGAACCGAAGGCTGGCCATCCTGACGCTGCCAGCCACAGAACGGCCCGCCGTCATATTCGATTTTCAGCGCATAACGCGGCATGGCAACTGGCCCTGGCCCCGGCATCCGGCCCTTCGCCGGCCGGTGTTTCCTACCGGCGGCATCGGGGCTTGGCAATCGCGGCCTTCGCGCCGGTGGTTCGGCCCCGGGGCCTTTTCCCCTTATATCCCGCGGATACTCCCCCTATCTTGAAGGCGAACAAGATGGGGCAGCGCATTGGGGCTGGGTGATATCGCCGATCAGGTGACCCGCGGGGTCGAAGGGCTGGGTGCCAGCCTGTCGGAAACCTTCTTCGAACCGGTCGTCCGGCTGGGGGTTACCGGGCTTGCGCGCGCGGGCAAGACGGTCTTCATCACTTCGCTGGTCTCGAACCTGCTGGATCGCGGCCGCATGGGGGCGATCCCTGCGGTGAGTTCCGGCGCGATCCGGGCGGTCTACCTGCAACCGCAGCCCCATGTCACCCTGCCGCGTTTCGACTACGAGGCGCATCGCGCCGCGCTGACCGGCCCCGACCCGCACTGGCCAGAAAGCACCCGCAGCATTTCCGAGTTGCGGTTGAGCTTTCGGATACAACCGACCGGATTGCGCGGCTTTGTTTCCGGTTTGCGAACAATCCATCTGGATATCGTCGATTATCCCGGCGAATGGCTCTTGGATCTGGCGCTGCTCGACAAGGATTATGCCCAATGGTCGGCCGAGGTTCTGGCCCGGCTGGAACACCGGGCCGAAGCGACGGGTTATGTCGCCGCGCTGGGCGGGGTCGAGGGGTCCGCGCCGCTTGACGAACCGGTGGCGCAAAGACTGGCGGCGGAGTTTACCCGCTACCTGACACAGGCGCGGGCCGCCGGCTACAGCGACTGCACGCCGGGCAGGTTCCTGCTGCCCGGCGATCTGGCCGGGTCGCCGGTTCTGACCTTCGCACCCCTGCCAAAACCCGCCGACCCCCCCCGAAAAAGCCTCTGGCGCGAAATGGAACGGCGCTATGACGCCTACCGGTCGCGGGTCGTCAAACCCTTCTTTCGCGACCATTTCGCGCGCATCGACCGGCAGGTCGTGCTGGTCGATGCGCTGGGCGCGATCCATGCCGGCCCGCGCGCGGTCGAGGACATGCGCCGCGCGCTTGCCGAAATCCTTGGCGCGTTTCGCACGGGGCGAAACGGCTTTCTGTCCGAGATCCTGCTGGGCCGGCGGGTCGAGAAGCTGCTTATCGCTGCGACCAAGGCCGATCACCTGCATCACAGCCAGCACGCCCGGTTGACCGCCATCGTTCAGGCGATGCTGCGCGAAGCCCGCGACCGGGCGGATTTTTCGGGTGCCGAAACCACGGCCATGGCCATCGCCGCGCTGCGTGCCACGGTGGAAGAGGATCGCAGCCATGACGGCGCGGTTCTGGGCATGGTGCGCGGCCGGCTGGCCGACAGCGACCGCAACGTGGCGCTTTACCCCGGTGAACTGCCCGCCGATCCCGACCAGATCCTGTCGGCCGCCCATTCCGGCGCCGCGAACTGGCTGGAGGGCGATTTCGACGCGATGCGCTTTGCCCCGGCGCGCATGATGCTGAAGCCGGGCGATGGGCTGCCGCATATCCGGCTTGACCGCGCGGCGGAATTCCTGATCGGAGACCGGCTGCGATGAGCATGCGCAAGACCCCCGTCGTGATCGAACTGGATGACGATACCGGACCGGGGCCGGAGCAGGCGCCGCCGGTGCCCGATGCGTTGCCGGTTGCGCAGGGCCGGGCGATGGCGGGCGCGATCCGGTTCGCGGGCGCTCGCCGCTCCAGGCTCGGCCGGTTTGGCTGGGCTGTGGCCGGGGCGCTCTTTTCCTTCATCCTGTCGGTCGCGGCCTGGGATTTCGTGTCAGCGCTTCTGGCCCGCAGCCCGGTTCTGGGCATGCTGGCCGCCGTGCTCTTCGCGCTGGCGCTTGCGGTCCTTGCGCTGCTGGCACTGCGCGAATGGGCGGCTCTGGCGCGGCTCGGCCGGCTGGACGGTATCCGGAACGCGGCCGAGGTGGCGATCGCCGGCGAGGACCCCGGCGCGGCTCGTGGCGTCCTGTTACGGCTGCGCCGGCTCTATTCCGGCCGGGCCGATCTGCGCTGGGGCCTTGACCGGATGGCCGAACGCACCGCCGACAGCTTTGACGCCGACCAGCTGATCGGGGTGGCGGAAACCGAACTGATGACACCGCTCGACACCCAGGCACGCGCCGAGGTCGAGGCGGCGGCGCGGCAGGTCGCGATGGTCACGGCCGTGGTGCCGCTGGCGCTTGCCGATGTCGCGGCGGCGCTTTTTGCCAATCTGCGCATGATCCGGCGCATCGCCGAGATCTATGGCGGCCGCGCGGGCACATTCGGCAGTTGGCGGCTGGCACGCGCCGTCATGGGCCATCTGGTTGCGACCGGCGCGGTGGCGGTGGGCGACGACCTGCTCGGTTCGCTTGCCGGTGGTGGGGTCCTGTCGAAACTGTCGCGGCGCTTTGGCGAAGGCGTGGTGAACGGCGCGCTGACCGCCCGTGTCGGGGTCGCCGCGATCGAGGTTTGCCGGCCATTGCCCTTCATGCGGGCGCAAAAACCCAGGGCCAGCGGTTTGGTCAGCCGCGCGCTGGCGGGGTTGTTCGGTCGCACAGCGGGCAGGGGCGAGGACGCGGACAGCCCCCGCTAGCCCACCGAATCCCCTTGGTTTTGTTTGCCGTTCGCGTCAGAAATGGCGGCAACGAGGGGGGAGATGATGGACGATCTGCTGATCAGCCTCGCGATCCTGGCGGCCTTTGGCCTGCCAATCACGGTCATTGTTCTGGTCTTCGCCCATTTCGGCCTGCGACGCCGCGTGCGCGCGCTGGAGGAACGGCTGGCCGGGGTCGCGCCGGAGGCCCCCTCATCGCCCATTGCAGCACCGAACGCCACGGCGGAAGACAGCGCCGCGCCCGAAGAGGCCGAAGCCGGTCCATGGGCGGCCGCGCGGTCCGCCGACCCGGCCGGGGGCGCCGCCGAACCCATCGCGCCGGAACCGGTGGAGCCCGCCGAACCGCCCAAGCCGCGCGGGCCCTCGGCCGTCACGCGCCTCGCCGGCTGGGTGAAGGAAAACTGGGTCTATTCGGTCTCGGCGGTTTCGCTGGCGCTTGCCGGCATCTTCCTGGTGCAATACGGCGTCGAACAGGGGCTGTTGCCGCCGGCGGCGCGGGTCGCACTGGCGCTACTGTTCGGTGCGGCGCTGATTGGCGCCGGCGAATGGCTGCGCCGGCGTTTCGGCGACAGCGAAGACAGCACCACTGCCTATCTGCCCTCGGTCTTTTCCGGTGCCGGCATCGTGGCGCTCTTCGCGGGCGTCCTGTCGGCGCGGCTTCTATACGGGTTGGTCGGCGCGGAAACGGCCTTTGCCGGTCTGGTCGTCGTGGCGGGTCTGGCGGTGCTTCTGGGCTGGTTCTACGGCCCGCTGCTGGCCGCGGTCGGTCTGCTCGGTGCCGCTGGCGCACCCTTCGCCGTCGATGGCGGTGGCGCGGTGGCGCCGTGGCTTTTCGCCTATGAGGCACTGGTGGCCATCGCCGGCCTGCTGGTCGATGCCGGCCGGCGCTGGCGCTGGGTGTCGATCCTGTCGCTGGTCCTGGGCTTCGGTACCGGCTGGCTGCTTTACGTGGCCTCGGCCAGCGGCAGCGGCGGCGCGCTGTGGTTTGCCGGGCTGGGCTTCGTACTGGCGCTCGCGGCGATTGCCGCGCCGGTCTTCAGCCTGACGCCGCGCCATGGCGGGCCGGGCCTTGGCGCGATGCTGCGCCGGGGCGGCTGGAAGGCGCGGCCCGACTTCACCGTGCTTCTGGCCCTGGCCGCGACCGCCCTGGCGGCGTTGCTGACGCTGCTTCCCACCGGCGACGCTGCCGAAAGCACCGCGCTTTTCGGGTTGGCGGCGCTGCTGGCGGCCGTGCTCATCCTGTGGACCGACCGCGCCCGCGCGCTCACGCTTCTGCCGGTGCTGCCGGCTGCTGCCTATCTGATCCGGCTGGTGAACGAAGCCGATGGCTGGGGGCCGCTCGCCGCCGGGTTCTTTGAAGCGGCCGAACGCGGCCCCGAGGTTGCCGCGCCGATGACGGCGACGCTGCTTCTTGCCATGGCGGTGCCGGCAACGCTGGCGGCGGCATGGCGCAGCCTTGGCGCCAGCCCGGCCTACCGGCCCTGGTGGTCGGCCGGGGCGGCGCTTTTCGCCCCGCTCGCTGCCGTGACGCTTGAGTTTTTCTGGGCGCCGGCGCGGATCATGGGCGCTTACCCCTGGGCGCTGAACGTGATGGCGCTGGCGGCGCTGATGGTCGTCATGGCGGGCTGGTTCGCCCGTGCCGACGGCCCCGACCGCCGCCGCGCCGCCCATGCCACGCTGTCGGCCCTGTCGCTGATTGCGCTGGCGCTCTTCATCCTGCTCAGCCAGGCGGCGCTGACACTGGCGCTGGGTGCGCTCCTGATCGTGGCGGCGCTGCTCGACCGCCGCTTCCGCCTGCCGGAAATGGAATGGTTCCTTTATGCCGGTGTCGTGGTTCTGGGCTATCGGCTGGTGGTCGACCCGGGCCTTGGCTGGGGCGAGGCGGCGCCGCTTGACGCCTTCCTTGCCGCCTATGCCGGCGCACCGCTTGCCACCGCCGCCGCCTGGTGGCTGATCCGGCCTCTGGGCCGGGTCCGCGCCCCGGTCGCGCTGGAAAGCGCCGCGGCGCTTTTTGTCGGGCTCTTCGTCAACCTCGCGCTTGCCCGCTGGATCCGCAGCGTCGCGGGGTATGACGATGTCATGTCGCACTGGTCGCTGTCGCTAAGCGCGATGACCTGGGCCGGCGTGGCGCTCGTGCAGCTTTACCGCCGCCGCCTGGGCGGGCCGCTGAATATCCTGCGCACGGCGCTGGCGGTGCTTGCCGGGCTGGCTGCCACCGCAGCCCTCGCCGCATCGGTTCTGGTCGCCAATCCGCTGAATGGCTGGGCGCCCAAGGTGCACGGGCCGCTGATCGCCGATACGATGCTGGTGGCCTATGGCCTGCCGGCGCTGTTGTTCTGGCAGGCGTCGCGGCGGGTACCGGGGTTGAACCGCTGGCTGCGCCATGGGCTGGCTGGCCTGGCCGGCGCGCTCGGGGTCTTTTACGTGGCGCTGGAAATCCGCCGCTTCTGGCAGGGCGAGGCCATGGCATCCGCCCATGTCGGCGAGGGGGAGCTTTACAGCTACACCGTGGCGCTCCTGATCCTTGGCGCGGCGCTCCTGTGGCAGGCCATCGCGCGCCGCTCGACACCGCTGCGCCGGCTCGCCATGGCGGTGATCGCGCTGACCGTGGCCAAGGTCTTCCTGATCGACGCCTCGGGGCTGGCCGGGCTGGTGCGGGTCTTTTCGTTCCTCGCCCTTGGCCTGTCGCTCGCCGGCCTCGCCTGGCTGAACCGCTGGGCGGCGGGGCAATCGGCCAGCCCGCCCGCACCGGACAAGACCTAGAAAGCTTCGGCACCCCGCCCGGCAGCGTGTCGCGTTCGACGACGCCGTAACGCAGCGCGCGGCCGATGCGGTGGGCCAGTGCCGACCATTGCGCGGCGGTCTCGGGCGCCAGTTCGCGTTTCAGGACGGCATCGAACAGCGCCAGCCAGGGCTCGAACATGCCGGGCCGGACATTGCCCGCGCGCTGGTGGACCTCCAGCGGGTTGCCGTCATAACTGCGTTCGAAAAGGATCGCGTTGCGCCAGAAACCGGCGATCTTCGCCTCGTGCGCGGGCCAGTCGGTAACATGGGCGGCGAAGACCGGGCCAAGGCCGGGATGCGCCCGGATCGCGGCATAGAAGGTCGCGACGACGCGGTCGATCTCCTCCGGGGTGACGGCAAAACGCGGGGGCAGGGCGGGCATGGCGGCTCCTTTGGTCCGATCCTTGCGGCACGGGACGGGGCGATGCAAGGGCCGGAATGCCGCGCCCCTTTACCATCAGGTAGGGCCTGCTTATAAGCCGATTTCATGAAGCGCATATCCGCGATCATCATTCGAATTAGCGGCCCGGCGTCCTGATCACCAGACGCCGGGTAAAGGCGTGTGGACCCCGCGCCGCCATTCGACACTATGACTTCCGAAGGACCGCCCGCAATGTGCGCCGACAAGACCGACACGACCCCCGACTATCGCGATACCGTCTTTCTTCCGAAAACCGACTTTCCGATGCGCGCCGGCCTGCCGCAGCGCGAACCCGAATGGCTGGCCCACTGGGAGAAGATCGGCATCTACGACCGGCTGCGTGAAAAGCCGGGCCGCGCCCCCTTCACCCTGCATGACGGCCCGCCCTATGCCAATGGCCATCTGCATATCGGCCACGCGCTGAACAAGACGATCAAGGACATGATCGTGCGGTCCCATCAGATGATGGGCTTCGACAGCCGCTATGTCCCGGGCTGGGACTGCCACGGCCTGCCCATTGAATGGAAGATCGAGGAGCAGTACCGCAAGAAGGGCCAGAACAAGGACGACGTGGATGTCGTGGCCTTCCGGCAGGAATGCCGCAAGTTCGCCGAAGGCTGGATCGACATCCAGCGCGAGGAATTCAAGCGGCTGGGCGTGACCGGCAACTGGGCCGATCCTTACCTCACGATGGATTACCACGCCGAGGCGGTGATCGCCGAGGAATTCATGAAGTTCCTGATGAACGGCACGCTTTATCAGGGCTCCAAACCCGTCACGTGGTCGCCGGTCGAAAAGACCGCGCTGGCCGAGGCGGAGGTGGAATATCACGACAAGGAAAGCTTCACCGTCTGGGTGAAGTTCCGGGTTCGTGCCGTTTCGCAAGATCACGCCCTCGATCTGGGCAAGACGGAGCACTTGCTCGGCGCCTACGTCGTCATCTGGACAACCACGCCCTGGACGATCCCGTCGAACAAGGCCGTGGTTTATGGCAAGGATATCGCCTACGGGCTTTACGAGGTGACCGGGACGCCGGCGGAATGCTGGGCCAGGCCGGGCGATCGCTTTCTTCTTGCCGACAAGCTGGCCAAGGACGTGTTTGCCCGTGCCCGTCTTCAGGAGGGGCAATACACGCGCCTGCGCGACATTGCCCGCGAGGAACTCGAAAGCCTTGCGTTGTCCCACCCCCTTGCCGGCGCCGAAGGCGCAAACGGTGAATGGGATGAGCCGCGCGATTTCCGTGCCGCCGATTTCGTGACGGATGAGGAAGGCACCGGTTTCGTCCATTGCGCGCCCTCGCACGGGATGGAGGAATACGAGCTTTACCGCGATCTTGGCATGCTGGATCGGGTCATCACCTACAACGTCGAGGATGACGGGTCTTTCCGCAAATCCCTGCCGTTTTTCGGCGGCAAGTACATCCTCAACCGCAAGGGCGGCGAAGGCGATGCCAACACGGCGGTGATCGACAAGCTGGTCGAGGTTGGCGGGCTTCTGGCGCGCGGCAAGATCAAGCACTCCTACCCGCATTCCTGGCGGTCCAAGGCGCCGATCATCTATCGCAACACGCCGCAATGGTTCGTGGCCATCGACACGAAGCTTGACGACGGCATGGGCCAGTACGGCGATACGATCCGCGCCCGGGCGCTCAAGTCCATCGACACGCTGGTCGCCTGGACCCCGAAATCCGGCCGCAACCGGCTGCATTCGATGATCGAGGCGCGGCCTGACTGGGTACTGAGCCGCCAGCGCGCCTGGGGCGTTCCGCTGACCTGTTTCACGAAAAAGGGCGCGCTGCCCACCGATGCCGGTTTCCTGTTGCGCGACGGCGAGGTGAACCGTCGCATCGCCGCCGAATTCGAAGAGCACGGCGCCGACATCTGGTATCAGGACGGCTTCAAGGCCCGCGTACTGGCCGGCATCGTCGACCCCGAAGCCTATGACCAGGTCTTCGACGTGCTCGACGTCTGGTTCGATAGTGGCTCGACCCATGCCTTCGTGCTGCGTGACCGACCCGACGGGACAGAGGACGGCATCGCCGATGTCTATATGGAAGGCACCGACCAGCATCGCGGCTGGTTCCATTCCTCGCTTTTGCAGGCCTGCGGCACCAAGGGGCGCGCGCCCTATCGCAACGTGGTGACCCACGGCTTCACGCTGGACGAAAAGGGCATGAAGATGTCCAAGTCGCTCGGCAATACCATCGTGCCGGACGAGGTCGTCAAGCAATACGGCGCCGATATCCTGCGGCTTTGGGTGGCGCAGACCGACTATACCGTCGATCAGCGCATCGGTCCGGAAATCCTGAAGGGTACCGCCGACAGCTACCGCCGCTTGCGCAATACGCTGCGCTTCCTTCTGGGCAATCTCGAAGGCTTTGGCGAAGCGGAACGCGTCGCGCCGGGCGACATGCCGGAGCTGGAACGCTGGGTGCTGCACCGGCTGGCCGAACTCGATACCCAGGTGCGCAAGGGCTATGCCGCCTTCGATTTTCAGGGCGTGTTCCAGAAGCTCTTCCAGTTCTGCACCATCGACCTGTCGGCGGTCTATTTCGACATCCGCAAGGACACGCTGTATTGCGACGCCGCAACGAGCTTGCGCCGCCGCGCGGCGCGCACCGTTCTCGACCTGCTCTTTCACCGGCTGGTCACCTGGCTGGCGCCGATCCTCGTCTTCACGATGGAGGATGTCTGGCTGTCGCGCTTTCCGGGCGAAGACAGCTCGGTTCACCTGCAGGACATGCCGGTAACGCCGGCCGACTGGCTGGATGAACCGCTGGCGCAGAAATGGGCCGGTATCCGTCAGGTCCGCCGCGTTGTGACGGCGGCGCTCGAGGTGCAGCGTTCGTCCAAGGTGATCGGTGCGAGCCTCGAGGCCTCGCCGGTCGTGCATGTGCGCGACGCGGCCGTGCTGAAGGCGCTGCGTTCGGTCGATTTCGCCGATATCTGCATCACATCCGATATCGTGCTGTCGGGCGATCCGATGCCGGAAGAGGCGTTCCGGCTGCCCGAGGTCGAAGGTGTCGGCGTGGTCTTCGAGACCGCAGAGGGCGAGAAATGCCAGCGCTGCTGGAAGATCCTGCCCGATGTCGGCCAGCATGCCCATCCGTGCACCTGCGCGCGCTGCAACGACGCGCTGGGCTAGATGATGCGGACCGGGCCCGGGTCGTGCTTCTGAACGGGCCGGGCAGTGCGGGCAAGTCCACGCTGGCCCGGGCCGTTCAGGCCCTGGCGCGCGGGCCGGTCCTGCATCTGGAGATGGACCGCTACGTCGAGATGCTGCCAGACCGGTTTCAGGACCATGGCGAAACCTTCGCTACACCACCCGGCAGGATGGCGGGCATCCGGTGACCACGCTCGAAACCGGGCCGCGCGGCGCCGCGCTTCTGGCGGCGATGCGGCGCGGTGTTGCCGATCTTGCCAGCGCCGGCTTCGATCTGGTCGTCGACGATGTCTGGCTTGATGGCGAGCCGGCCGACTACGCCACGCTTCTGGCCGGTTTCCACGTCTGGCGGGTCGGGGTGACCGCCCCGCTTGCGGTTCTGGAGGCGCGCGAAGCGGCGCGCTGCGACCGCAGCCCGGGCCTCTCACGCGCGCAACTCGACCGCGTTCACAGCGGCATCCGATACGATCTGATGCTCGACATGGCGCGGCTTTCGCCCGATGCCGCCGCCCGGCAGGTGATGGCCCTGGCCGGCATTCCTGCGCTTGATCGCGGTGCCACGCTCGCCTAGCCTGCGGGCGTGTCGCGGCAGCACCGACGCCGCGCCCAAGACCGGAGTACACCCACGAAACCGCTGCTGACCCTTGCCGTCATGCTGTTCACCGCCCCGGCGGCGGCGCAGCAATCGGCCGATTTTCCGCGCAGATCCACCTTCATCATCCACCTGACCAGTTCGCAATATGCCAGCGGTCTGGGCGAATACCTTGTCCCGCCGCTGGAACGCGCCATGGCCGCGACCGGCCTGCGCTATCGCGGTGATGCCGGTGCGGACTACGCCGCGACGGTGCAAAGCCGCTCCGACACCGGTCAGTGGTTGGTCGACGGCGACGGGCGGCAGTGGCTTTACACCCGTGAGGTCACGGTGGGTCTGTCGCCGGCCGATGCCGATATCGATACCGGCGGGGGCCTGCGCCCCAGCTTTTCGATCACCGCTATCCTGCGCACCCCGGATGCCGACCGTGTGGACGAGTTGAACTGCCTGATCTCGCTCGCCGCGCGGGAGCTGGCGGCGCGTTATGTCCCGGCCGGGTCGGTCGCGGTTGATGGCAACCAATGCGCGCGGCGGTAGCGGCCGCGCCGGGCCGCCGGCCCTTGTCTCGGCGAGGCGAAGCCTCCATCTTCGCGCCATGCCCGAACGCAGCCTGACAACGCCGCTTGGCCGCCTGACCCTGACCGAAGAACGCGGGGCGATCACCCGCCTGCGCTGGGGCGGAGAGGGCGAGGACGATACCCCCCTTCTGGCCCGGGCTGTCGATCAGCTCGCAGGGTATTTTGCAGGAACGCGGCGCGGCTTCGATTTACCGGTTGCCATCCCCGAGGGTCTGCAAGGCCGGGTGATGCGGGCGATGGCGGCGATCCCGTTCGGCGAAACCCGATCCTATGGCGATCTGGCACGCGAACTGGGGGCTTCGGCCCAGGCCATCGGCCAGGCCTGCGGCGCCAACCCGGTGCCTATCGTCATCCCCTGCCACCGCATCCTGGGCGCAAGCGGTCTGGGCGGGTTTTCCGCCCCCGGCGGGATCGAAACCAAGGTGGCGCTGCTGCGGCTCGAAGGCGCGGCGGGGCTATTGATCTAGCCGCGATTGACAGCCGCCACGCGGATGCATAGGGCAGGGACGAGCGGAGTGCATCCATGTCCCTGACCGTCTTTTTTGCCGTTCTGGCGGCGGCCCTGCTGCATGCCAGCTGGAACGCCTTGCTGAAACTGGGCGAAAGCAAGCTGACGGGCATGTTGATCCTGTCGTCGCTTCAGGGGCTTCTGGGCCTTGGGCTTGCGATGCTGCATCCCATGCCCGGCGCGGCGGTCTGGCCCTGGCTCCTGGCCTCGGCCGCGTTTCATTCTGCCTACAAGGGCTTTCTGACCTTCGCCTATGAACAGGGCGATCTGAGCCGGGTCTACCCCATCGCCCGTGGCGCGGCGCCGATGATCGTTCTGCTGGCCACACTTCTGTTTCTGGGCGACGAGGTGGCGCGAACCGAAATCGCCGGTATCGTCGTGCTGGGCATCGGCATCCTGACGATGGCGCGGGGTATCTTCGCCAACGGCGAGTCGCGCCGCATGCTGCCCTTCGCGCTGGGCTCGGCGATGGCGACGGCGGGCTAGTCGCTGGTCGACGGATACGGCGCGCGCGTCGAAGGCAATGCCGAGGTCTTCGTCGCGTGGATGTTCGCGCTGGACGGGCTTCTGTTCGGCTCTGTGGTGCTGGCGCGGCGCGGCACATCCGTGCTGAGGGCCTCGAGACGGGGCTGGACGCTGGGCGCGCTGGCGGCGGTGGCTTCTTTTGGTGCCTATGCGGTGGTCGTCTGGGCGATGACCCAGGCGCCGGTCGCGCTGGTGACCGCAATGCGCGAAACCTCGATCCTGTTTGCCGTGCTGATCGGCTGGCTGGCGTTTGGCGAACGCATGGACCGGACCAAGGCCATGGCCGCCGCCCTGATCGTCGCCGGCGTGGTGCTGACGCGTCTTTAGCGCTAGCCGTCCCTGCCGTGCAGAAGCTGCTGCACACCGCCCGCGCAGACCAGATAGACCGAGGTGATCAAGAGCCCGGTATGCGCCCAGCTCTGCGGGTGGAAATCGACCCAGGCCGCCCAGCCGGCAAAGAAGGTCCAGGCCAGGGCCATGGGCAGGGTGATCGCGCGCCAGCGCGCTGTCCGCACCGGATGGACGAACTTGATCGGCACGAACATCGCTACGGCCAGGATCGCGACCAGCGCCAGCGCCAGGCCATAGCCGGGTTTCAACGCGAAGATCACCAGAACCACCATGTTCCAGCAGCCGGGAAAGCCGGAAAAGGAAAAATCCTTGGTCTTCATCCGGGTGTCGGCAAAGTAGAGCGCCGAGGCGAAGGTGATGATCAGGATCGCCACCCAGCCGGTCCAGCCCGGCAGCATCTCGGGGTGCTTGAATAGCGCGTAGGCCGGGACGAAGACATAGGTCAGATAGTCGATGATCAGGTCCAGAAGCACGCCGTCAAACTCCGGCGCGTTGGTCTTGACGTGGTAACGTCGGGCCAGCGGGCCGTCGATGCCGTCGACGAAGAAGGCCACGACCAGCCAGAGAAACATCAGGTCCCACTTGCCTTCGACCGCGGCCAGCATGGCGAGCATGGCGAAAACCGCGCCGGTGGCGGTGAAGAGATGTACGGCAAGCGCTTTCTGGGCAGGTGTCATGGTCATTCTTTGGCGCATGCGCGGTGGCGGGGCAAGGGTTTCAGGCGCGCGGATGGGCCTTTTCGTAAATCTCCATCAGCCGCGCGGTATCCACGGCGGTATAGGCCTGCGTCGTCGACAGCGAGGCATGGCCCAGAAGTTCCTGAATGGCGCGCAGGTCGCCGCCGGCCGCCAAAAGATGGGTGGCAAAGCTGTGGCGCAGCGCATGCGGCGTTGCACTGGCCGGCAGGCCAAGCTGAAGCCGCACCCTCTCCATCACCTTCGCGATCAGGCGCGGGTTCAGCGCACCGCCTCGCGCGCCGCGAAAAAGCGGGGCATCGCGCGACAGATCGTGGGGGCAAAGCGCGGCATAGCGGGCCACGGCGGTGCGCGCGGCAGGCAGCACCGGCACCAGCCGTTCCTTGCCGCCCTTGCCGCGAATGCGCAGCACGTCGGGCAGCGGGTGGTCGGCGCCGGTCAGTCCCAGCGCCTCGGATATCCGCAACCCCGATCCGTAAAGCAGCGTGACCACCGCCTCGTCGCGCGCCGCGATCCAGTCTTCGCGATGGTCCTCGCCGACGCGCGACAGAACCGCACGCGCGGCGTCTTCGGCCAAAGGTCGCGGCAGCTTGCGCTGGAACTTGGGGCTGCGCGCCGAAAGGATTGCGGTGGCGTCGAACCCGTCGCGTTCGGCCAGCCAGCGGGTAAAGCTCTTGACGGCCGAAAGCGCACGCGCCAGCGACCTTGCGCCGACGCCGCGGCCCCGTTCGGAGGCCATCCACGCGCGCATGTCGGCGGCGCCGACCTCGGCCAGCCTGCGCGTGCCGCCGGTTTCGCCGCGATGCGCCGAAAGAAAGGCCAGAAACCCGGCAATGTCCGCACCGTAGGCTTTCAGAGTGTGCGGCGAAGCGCCATCAAGTGCCCTGAGCCTTGCCAGATAATCCGCCAGCGCGGACCGCTCGCCGGCAGACAGCGCCAGGCTCATGACAGCCAGCGGCGCATCGCCCTTTCGAAGACGCCGGCAAAAAACGCCAGAAGGTCGGTGCCCTGCGCGGGACGGAAATGGTGCGGATCCTCGGCGCCGAAAACCAAAAGCCCCGGCAGCCGCCCCTTGCCCAGATCGAGCCGCATCAGCGCTTCGGAACGGATCCAGCCCGCCGCCTCCCCGTAAACCGCATCGCCTTCCGGCTGGGTCTGGCGCAGCACGATCGGGCGTTGCGGGGCGTGGCGGCCCTGACGCAGATAGCTTTCGACAAAACCCGGCTCGGCCACGCACAAAACGTCGCCCAGCCGGCTGAGCGCGGGGTCGTCGCCGCGCTGTGTCGATTCCAGCACCAGCCGCACGCAATCGACACGCAGCGATTGCGCCACTTCGCCGGCAAGCGTTTTCAGGAAATCCTCGAACGTCACCGGGTCGAGCAGCGACAGGATCGCGCGATGCACCTGGTTGGTGCCGGCAAGGTTTTCATAAGCCGCCGCGATGACCGAGCGGTGGGTATCCTCCAGCCGGTCTAGCCGCGCCTCGAGCCGTTCCATCGCGATGCCGCGCAGATCGACGATATTGGCGCCGAGCGTGCGTTCGTTGGCGGCAATCAGCGCCCGCATCACGTCGTGATCTTCCAGGATCATGTCCGGATCCGAAAGGATCCGGTCGCGCAGGCTTTCCTCGATGGTCGCGGTTTCTGCCATGCCTGTCTCCCGGGGTTCTCGTGGCCGGTTGTCGCGGCGCAAGCCGCAGTGGGTGTCACTATAGCGGATATCCGCGCCGGGTCAGAGGATTTTCTGCCCGGTCTTCGCCCAGTCCTTCATGAACTGGTCCAGCCCCTTGTCGGTCAGCACATGGTTGGCCATCGCCTTGATCACCGAGGGCGGCGCGGTGGCCACATCGGCACCGATCAGCGCCGCCTGGCTCATGTGGTTGGCCGAACGGATCGAGGCGGCAAGGATCTGCGTGGAGAAGTTGTAGTTGTCGTAAATCGTGCGGATATCGGCGATCAGGTCCATCCCGTCGAGGTTGATGTCGTCCAGCCGGCCGATGAAGGGCGAGATGAATGTCGCGCCGGCCTTGGCGGCCAGCAGCGCCTGGTTGGGCGAGAAGCAGAGCGTTACGTTGACCATGTGGCCTTCGTCCGACAGCACCTTGCAGGTTTTCAGCCCGTCCCATGTCAGCGGCACCTTGACCGCGATGTTGGGGGCGATGGCGGCCAGCTTGCGGCCCTCGGCGATCATCGCATCGGCATCCAGCGCGACCACCTCGGCCGAAACCGGCCCGCTGACCATCGCGGCGATTTCCTTTGTCACCTCCATGATGTCGCGGCCCGATTTCAGGATCAGCGAAGGGTTGGTGGTGACACCATCGACCATGCCCAGATCGTTCAGTTCGGCAATGGCGGCGACATCGGCGGTATCGACAAAGAATTTCATGGGCGTTCCTGTCAGCTCGTATGGCGGGGCTTGGCGTTTCCGGGTCCAGCGTTTACCTCAGGACGGGCGGGGCGGAAAGCCCCGATGGTGCCTTGCCTGGCCATGGCGGCCGGACGGCCCGCGGAAAGGGAACACAACAGGGAGCGATCGATGGACCTGCATATCTGGCTGACCTTCGTTGCGGCCGCGACCGTCTTGCTTCTGATCCCCGGCCCGACGGTGCTTTTGGTGCTGAGCTATGCGCTGAGCCAGGGTCGCCGCGTTGCCCTGGCCACAGTCGCCGGCGTTGCGCTGGGCGATTTTCTGGCGATGAGCGCCTCGCTCGCGGGCCTCGGCGCGCTGGTTCTGGCCTCGGCGGAACTGTTCACCGTGCTGAAGTGGTTGGGTGCCGCCTATCTGGTCTATCTCGGGATCAAACTGTTTCGCAGTGCGCCCGATGCCCGTCTGGGCCTGCCCGCGGCGGGTCGCGCGGTCAGCGCCCGGTCGGTTTTCGCCCATGCCGCG
Source organism: Paracoccaceae bacterium (assembly GCA_041397385.1). GTDB lineage: Bacteria > Pseudomonadota > Alphaproteobacteria > Rhodobacterales > Rhodobacteraceae > Albidovulum. Next base: position 165,758 of record JAWKWW010000002.1, on the reverse strand, counting down.
GCGGTCACCGCGCTCAACCCCAAGTCCATCGCCTTCTTCATCGCCTTCGTACCGCAGTTCCTGCGCCCGGCAGACCCGCTTCTTCCGCAATTTGCGATCCTTGTCGCCACCTTCGTCAGCCTCGCGGCGCTGAACGCGCTGGCCTATGCGCTGCTGGCCGATGGCATGCGCGTGCGTATCGGCCGGCCGGCCGTGATCCGCTGGCTGGCGCGGGCCGGTGGCGCGGCGCTGGTGGCCATGGGGGTGGCGACCGCCGCGCTCCGGCGGGCCTGAGCCGATGACGGGGGGGTGCGAGTTTTCCGAAGGGCAGCGGGTCGGCGTACTGACCACGCAACCTCTGGACCGCATCCTTGACTACCGCGCGCCCGAAGGCGGCTGTTCGACCGGCGATTTCGTCGAGGTGCCGCTGGGGCCGCGCCGTGTTCTGGGTGTCGTCTGGGGGCCGGGGCAGGGCGATTTCGATGCGGCAAAGATCCGCCCCGTCACCCGCGTGCTGGACGCCGCACCGATGCGCGATGAGATGCGCGAATTTCTGGGCCGCGTCGCTGATTACACGCTGACGCCAATGCCCGCGATGCTGCGGCTGGCAACCCGCGCGCCGGGGCTTTCGGACCCGCCGTCGATGCGCCTGATCTACCGGCGCGGCGATGATGAACCCGACCGGATGACCGAAGCCCGCGCCCGTGTTCTCGACACGCTCGACGAACACGGTGGTCTTGGCTTCACGCTATCGGAACTGGCGCAGCTCGCCGGCGTCACCACTTCGGTCGTCAAGGGGCTTGTCAAACAGGGCGCGGTCCGCGAAGAGGCCGCGCCACGCGATCTGCCCTATGCACACCTGGACCCCGACTTGCCCGGCGTGACGCTGAACGGCGAACAGGCGGCGGCGGCCGAAAGCCTGGTCGCCGGCGTGGCGGGCGGCGCCTATGGCACGACGCTTCTGAAGGGCGTCACCGGTTCGGGCAAGACCGAGGTCTATCTCGAAGCCGTCGCGGCCTGCCTGCGCAAGGGTCGGCAGGCGCTGGTGCTTCTGCCCGAAATCGCCCTGACGGCCGAATTCCTGACCCGTGTCGAAGACCGCTTCGGCGCTCGGCCGGCCGAATGGCATTCCGGCGTCACGATGACCGAACGGCGACGGCTGTGGAAAATGGCCGGGCAGGGCGGCGCGCAACTGGTCGTGGGCGCGCGCTCCGCGCTCTACCTGCCGTTTCGCGATCTGGGTCTGATCGTTGTCGATGAGGAACACGACACCTCCTACAAGCAGGAGGACGGCGTGCTTTACAGCGCCCGTGACATGGCGGTGCTGCGCGGCTCGCTCAACGCCGCGCAGGTGGTGCTGGCCTCGGCGACGCCAAGCCTGGAAAGCTGGGCCAATGCCGAGGCCGGCAAATACGCCCGGCTCGACCTTGGCGCGCGGTTCGGGCCGGCGGAACTGCCCGACATGCAGGCAGTCGACATGCGTCTGGCCGATCTGCCCGCCAACCGCTGGCTGTCCGACCGGCTGGCAAGCGAGGCCGAGGCGCGCATTGCGCGCGGCGAACAGGCGCTCTTCTTCCTCAACCGCCGGGGCTATGCGCCGACCACCGTCTGCCGCGCCTGCGGTCACCAGATCGGCTGCGACCATTGCGACGCGCGAATGGTCGAACACCGGTTCCTGAAGCGTCTGGTCTGCCACCAATGCGGCGAAACCAAACCCGTGCCGTCCACCTGCCCATCCTGTGGGGTCGAGGGGCGGCTGGCGCCGGTCGGGCCGGGCGTGGAACGGCTGGCCGAGGAGGTGGTGGCGCGCTTTCCCGGCGCCCGCGTCGCCGTTCTGTCCTCCGACATGTTCGGTTCGGCGCGCGCGCTCAAGGCCGAGATCGAGGCGATCGGGCGCGGCGAGGCGGATATCATCATCGGCACCCAGCTGGTCGCCAAGGGCCACAACTTCCCGCTGCTGACGCTGGTTGGTGTGATCGACGCCGATCTGGGGCTTCAGGGTTCCGACCTGCGGGCGGCCGAACGCACCTTTCAGCTGGTGCGGCAGGTCGCCGGCCGCGCGGGCCGTGCCGAACGGGCCGGGCTGGCGCTGATCCAGACCTGCCAGCCCGAGCATCCGGTGATCCGCGCCATACTGGGCGGCGACGACGAAGCCTTCTGGCGGGCCGAGGCCGAGGCGCGGCGTCAGGCCGGTGTGCCGCCCTATGGCCGGATGGCCGGCATCGTCCTGTCGTCACCCGATGTCGCGCAGGTCTTCGACTTCGGTGCGGAACTGGCGCGGCGCGCAGAACCCCTGCGCCGCATCGGGGCCGAGGTCTGGGGGCCGGCGCCGGCGCCCATCGCGCGCATTCGCGGCCGCCACCGCGTGCGGCTTCTGGTCAAGGCCGAAAAGTCCGCGCCCCTGCAAGCGGCGCTGGCGCAATGGGTCGGCCAACTCAAAACGCCCAGCAATCTGCGACTGTCGATCGATATCGACCCGCAAAGCTTTTTCTGAGGCTGCCGCCCCCGGTCAGGCAGCCGCCGCCACGCCGCCACGCTGATCGACCAGAAAATCGGTCGCCATCGCGCCGATCCACATGCACAAGAGCGCCAGCCATGCGGTGCCGGCAAAGATCGACCCGCCGGTCACGCCGGCCCCGATCGCGCAGCCGCCTGCCAGCATGCCGCCAAAGCCCATGAGCGCGGCGCCGACCATCGCCCGGCGCATGTTCGCCTCGCTCTCGAAGCCCTGAAACCGGAACTCGCCGGCAAGCGCCGAGGCCAGGAACGCGCCCAGAAACACCCCCGGCACCAGGCCCACGTCAAATTCCAGCACCCGAACGGGTTCCAGAAAGAACATCAACGTGTTCGCCGAAGGCCCGGTGAAGGTGGCCGAGGTGATCGCCAGCGGCTCGAAACTGACCTGCGCCAGCGCAAAGGTCGACACCCAGCCGACCGCGACGGCAAAGCCCACGCCCGAAGCGAAGACCAGCGTCGGCCAACCGATCCGGTTGCGCAGCGCCAGCGCGATGGCCAGCGCCGCCGTCGCCAGCCCCAGCGTCAGCCCGGCTTCGCGTGGCAGGCCGAGCGCGTCGAGAAGGTTCACGTTCTGCCCGCCCGCGGTTACCCAGTAACCCGCGATCCGGTCGCGCAGCGGCGCGAGCATGCCCTTCAGGCTCATCTGCGCGACGACCGCGAAGATCAGCCCGGAGACGACCGAACGCAGGTTACCGGTGGCCGCCAGAACCAAAAGCCGACCCGAACAGCCGCGCGCCAGAACCATGCCCGCGCCAAAGACCAGCCCGCCTATGACCGCGCCCGACCATGACCCCTGAACCGCCATCATCCGTGCATCCTCGACCCGCATGAGCCCCGACAAAGCGGCCGCCTGCACCCAGACGACGGCCGTCGAAAAACACAACAGCCAGACCGCCATGCGCGGCCCCATCTGGCCACGGGCAAATTCGACCGTTGCCGCGCGCAGGCAAAACCGCGACCGCTGAGCGGCAACCCCGAAGATCGCGCCGGTCACCAGCCCCATCAGCGCAGCGGCCGGTGCCTCGCCGATCCCTTCCACAAGCGTCAGAATATCCATGCCTAACCCATGCGATTTTTCGCATGTGTAGGCGCTGTCCGGCGTCGCCACCTTGACTTAGATCAGGCGGCGCGGGTGCCGGCGCGGACTAGAGATACCATTCGAACTCGCGGGCCGAGACATGGTCCATGAAGGCGTCGAATTCGGCCTGCTTCACCTCGGCATAAAGCGCCAGATAGTCGGCACCCAGGTAATCCGGCAGGATCGTCGCGCCGCGCAGTGCGTCCAGCGCCCGCCACATCGTCAGCGGCAGGTCCGCGGCCAGTTCGGCGCCGGCATTGCCGCCATGCGCCGCAGTCGGCTCCAGCCGCGCCTCGATCCCGTGCAGGACACCGGCCAGCACGGCGGCCGTGGCCAGATAGGGGTTCGCCTCGGCCCCGCTGATGCGGTGTTCCAGCCGCCGGCCCGCGCCATCGGGGCTGACCGGCAGGCGGAAGGCCACGGACCGGTTGTTTTCGCCCCAGTCGCGCGTCACCGGCGTGAATTCATCGGGCTTGAAGCGGCGATAGACGTTGAGGTTCGGCGCAAAGATCGCCATCGCCTCGTGCATCGTGGCCTGCAAACCGGCAATCGCATGGCCCAGCATCGCCGCGCCACTGTCGCGCGCGGGGTCAAAGATGTTGCCCCTGCCGTCTTGCAGGCTCAGATGCAGATGCAGCCCGTTGCCGGACTGGTCGGCAAAGGGTTTCGACAGAAAGGTCGCGTCATAGCCCGCCGCTCGGGCCGCACCCTGTATCGCCCGGCGCAACAGCGCGGCGTGATCGGCGGCAAGAAGCGGGTCGGTCTGATGCGCCAGGTTGATCTCGAACTGGCCCGCGCCGTATTCGCTGATCATCGTGGTCACCGGCAGGCCCTGCGCGCGGGCCGCATCCTGCATCGCGTCGAGCACCGGGGCAAATTCGTCGAGCTTGGCCAGCGACAGGACCTGGCCGCGGCTTTCGCGCCGGCCGTGGACGGGCGAAGCGGGCGGGATCGGCGCGCCAGCCGCGCCGCGCTCCCGGTCGATGAGGTAAAACTCCAGCTCCAGCGCGATGACCGGCACCAGCCCAAGGCTCGCGAACCTGTCCAAGACCTGCGCCAGAACCTGGCGCGGCTCGTACCAGAAGCTCTGGCCGGTGCCCGCGTCGCACATCTGGCACAGAACCTGCGCGCCGCGCCCGCCCGACCAGGGGATCGGCGCCAGCCGGCCCGCCAGCGCGCGGGCCAGCCCGTCGGGATCGCCGTCGGAAAACCCGTGGCCCATCGGGTCGGCGGTATTGCCCAGCACATCGACCAGCTGCATCGCCCTGCAGACCGGTGTGCCATGGTCAAGACCGACCCGGCCTGCGCGACCGGCAGCCGCTTGCCGATGGCATTGCCGCAAAGGTCGATCACCAGCGTGTCGAGATAGGCGATGCCGGGGTGGCGCGCCAGGAAATCGGAAAGCTCTGTGGGTGTTGCGAACATGGGGTGCCTTTCTGCCGCCATACCGCCAGCCTATCGCGGCGCGTGGCACGGCGACAACAGCGCCGATCGGCGCGCGTTTTGGCTCGCACCGTTCGGTGAAACCACGTATGCGGGCGACATGGTGCGTCATTTGCCCCTTGCCGAAGCCAATGCCCTGCCGTTTCACCGCCGGCCGGTCTTTCTGCTTTACCTCGTGGCCGCCGCGATGCCGCTGGCCTTTTCCACCTGGTCGGCGCTTCTGAACAATTTCGTCATCGAGAAGGCCGGCTTTACCGGCGTCGAAATCGGCTGGCTGCATACGGTCCGCGAGATCCCCGGCTTTCTGGCCATCGGCGTGCTGGCGCTGTTGCTGGTCGTTCGCGAACAGGTTCTCGGACTGGTGTCGCTGGCGCTTCTGGGCGCTGCCACGGCGGTCACCGCCTGGTTTCCCAGTTTTGGCGGCATCCTGGTCGTGACGCTTCTGTCCTCGATCGGCTTTCACTACTTTGAAACCGTCAACCAGTCGCTGCAACTGCAATGGCTGACAAAGGATGAGGCGCCGAAGATCATCGGCAAGATCGTGGCGGTCGGGGCAGGCGCCTCGCTGGTGGCATACGGCCTGATCGTGGCGGGCTGGGATGCCCTGGGGCTCGACTACAACACCGTTTACCTGGCGTCGGGCGGGCTTTGCCTGGCGATTGCGCTCTACGCGCTCTTCGCCTTTCCGCAATTCGCCGCGCCGCATCCGCAATCAAAGCGCATGGTTCTGCGCCGCCGCTACTGGCTTTACTATGCTCTGCAATTCATGGCCGGCGCGCGGCGGCAGATCTTCGTGGTGTTCGCCGGGTTCATGATGGTCGAACGCTTCGGCTTCGACGTGCATCACCTGACCGGGCTTCTGATGGTCAACTTCGTCGTGTCGATGCTGGTCGCGCCGCTGATCGGCCGCGCCGTGGCGCGTTTTGGTGAGCACCGCATACTGGTCGTCGAATACACCGGCCTCGTGATCGTCTTTCTCAGCTATGGCGGCATCTACTATTTCGGCTGGGGCGTGGCGCTGGCGGCGGTGCTTTACATCGTCGATCACATCTTCTTTTCAATGGCGATGGCACTGAAGACCTATTTCCAGAAAATCGCCGACCCCGCCGATATCGCCCCGACCGCCGCCGTCGCCTTCACCATCAACCATATCGCCGCGGTCTTTCTGCCGGCGCTTCTGGGATATCTCTGGGTGGCATCGCCCGGCTCGGTCTTCGCCCTTGCTGCGGGCATGGCTGCGGTGTCTCTGTCGCTGGCGCTTCTGGTGCCGCGCCATCCGGCCAAGGGCAACGAAACCCGGCTTTCGCGGATCCTCGGGGTGGCACCTGCGGAATGATCGCGGCGGCGGCCCGCCCCCGGCACGCTGCCGGCCGGCTTGACCGCGGGGCGGTGCGGGCCTAAAGCGGGCCGCGTCCGGGCCCGCGCCACCACCCGGCACCCCCTGCCGGAGCCCCGCGATGCCGACCTTTGCCGCCCTGACCACCCTTGACGCCCAGGACCCCGCCGAGGCGCTGGCAACCGCGATGGAGGATATGGACCCGGCGCCGGTGGGCGTTGGCGTCTTCGAGATCGAGGATGGCAGCGGCCGCTGGGAGGTTGGCGCCTATTTCACCGAAACGCCCGACGACGTGGCGCTGGCGCTCCTGGCCATGGCGCATGGCGCGCGGCCTTTCCAGATGTCCGAACTTCCTGATATCGACTGGGTCGCCAAGGTCCGGCGCGACCTGTCGCCGGTTTCCGCCGGCCGCTTCTTTGTCTACGGCAGCCACGATGCCGACAAGGTGCCGGAGGGTTCCGTGGCGCTCTTGATCGAGGCGGCCATGGCCTTTGGCACCGGCCATCACGGCACCACGCTGGGCTGTCTGCGCGCGCTCGACCGGCTGGAAAGCGAGGGCGTCGTGGCCCGCAATGTCGCCGATATCGGCTGTGGTACGGCGGTGCTGGCGATGGCCGCGGCACGGATCTGGCCGAACCCGGTTCTGGCCTCGGATATCGACCGGGTCGCTGTGGATGTGGCCGAGGCGAACCTGCGCGTCAACAATCTGCAAGACCGGGTGCGTTGCCTTGAGGCGGCCGGCTTCGATCACCCGGTTCTGGCCGCCGCGGCGCCGTTCGATCTGGTCTTTGCCAATATCCTGATGGCGCCCCTGATTGCGCTGGCGCCAGCCATGGCCGCCCATATCGCCAAAGGAGGCCGGGCGATCCTGTCGGGGCTGCTGACCAGCCAGGCAGAGGCGGTGCTGCTGGCCTATGCCGACGCGGGCTTTGCCCAGGAAGCGCACGAGGATATCGGCGACTGGACGACGCTTGTCCTAAAGAGATTGTAAGCAGCGGCCATAATTTCGCCACATTTTTACCGCAGAAACGCCCATGGGTGGGGGCCGTGAACGCGGAGCATTGTCATGGCCGACCCGAATCTCGAGGATTTCCACGGTCGTCTTCGTCGCATTGAAGCCATTCAGCGGCGCGGTGGCGGTTTTGAAGCTGCCGGAACGCTGGGCCGGTCATTTTTCGGCAAGCAGCACAAGGTCCGCGCCCGCAACGGAATCTGGCGCCCGCTGCTTTTGGTCGCGCTGTCGGTGGTTTTCCTCAAAGGGGTGATCCACAACCAGATCGGCGCCGATCACTACAACCTTCGCGTCGCGGAACTTGCGCAAGGCAGCAGCGTCGACAGGCTGGGCGCTTTCGTGATGAAGGCGGATCCGGCAACGCTCTGGGTGTCGGCCAAGGTGCGCGACCTTATGCGTTGAACCGTTCGAAGGCGGCCGGCGGCACGATGTGGTGCCGGCGCATGTCGGGCCGGTCCTGAAAAGTATGAAGCCGCGCCGGGGTAACCGGGCGCGGCGTGTTCGTGTCAGACCGGCGTGGCCGGCGCTGTGGGTTCGGCTCAGTAGCGAACGTGCGACGCGATGGCGTCGATATCGCCGCGGCACAGCCCGATGTCGTCCAGTTCGCGGTCCGACAAACGCGAAAGCGCGTTGCGGGTCACGCGGGCGTCATTCCAGGCGGCCAGAGCGGCGAAGATCGAGCGCAGGCCACCGAACGCGGTGCCCGTGGTCGGGCGGGTGATTTCGAAAACGGCCATGTCACTTGTCCTTCAATAGGCGTTTCACTGGAGAAGCATGTCTGCTCACACCAGCCCACTTAGAGCCCGCGATTTCGTTGCGCAAGCCGGGGCGGCTGCATGCCCCCTATGCAATTGCCGCATAGCTAAGAACGGCCCACACGGCTTTGTTACGAAAGGATTTCAGAGCGATCACGAAGTGTCGTTTTCGCGCCGGGGAACGGCGAAAACGGGTGAAAAATTGCTGCGGCGCGGCATGATGTGGCCCTGTGGAAAAGCGCCCGGCAGCCGGCATTCGCACTGGCAGATGTTCGCCTTTCGTGCTAGTGCGCCAGAAAAGACACAGTCTGAGGGGGCAGCATGCGCGTTCTGGGGATCGACCCCGGCCTTCGAAACCTCGGTTGGGGGGTGATCGACGCCGAGGGCGCGCGACTCAGCCATGTCGCCAACGGCATCTGCCATTCCGAACCTGGCGATCTGGCCGAACGGCTGCTGAGCCTGCACCGGCAGTTGAGCGAAATCGTGGCCCGCCACGCCCCCGATGCGGCCGCTGTCGAACACACCTTCGTCAACAAGGACGGCGTTGCAACGCTGAAGCTTGGTCAGGCGCGCGGCATCGCGCTTTTGGTTCCGGCGCAGGCCGGGCTGCGCGTGGGCGAATATGCCCCGAACGCGGTCAAGAAGACGGTGGTCGGTGTCGGCCACGCGGCCAAGAACCAGATCGACCATATGGTGCGGCTGCAATTGCCCGGCGCGGTGATCGCCGGGCCGGACGCCGCCGATGCGCTGGCCGTCGCGATCTGCCATGCCCATCACCTGCAATCGGCCGGGCGGCTTGAACACGCGCTGGCACGCGCGGCGGGTGCGACGCGATGATAGGGCGTCTGTCCGGCCGGCTGGATTATCGCGGCACCGATCATGTGCTGATCGACGTGCGCGGGGTGGGCTATATCGTGCATGTCTCCGAACGCACGCTCGCCGGCCTGCCCGGACCGGGGGCGGCGGTTTCGCTTTTCACCGACCTGCTGGTGCGCGAAGACCTGTTGCAGCTTTTCGGTTTTCCAAGCCTTCTGGAAAAGGAATGGCACCGTCTGCTGATGACGGTTCAGGGTGTCGGCGCCAAGGCCGCGATGGCCATTCTGGGCACGCTGGGCGCCGAAGGTGTCAGCCGCGCCATTGCCATCGGCGACTGGAACGCCATCAAGGCCGCGCCCGGGGTCGGCCCGAAAACCGCGCAACGCGTGGTGCTGGAGCTGAAGTCGAAGGCGCCCGCCGTCATCGCCATGGGCGGCACCATCGCCGCCGCGCCCGATGACGATCTGGTCGAACCTGCGACCGCCGTCGCGCCGGCTGCCGCGAAACCCGCGAAGGCCGGCGCCAGCCGCGCCGCCCACAGCGCCGATGCGCTTTCTGCGCTGGTCAATCTCGGCTACGGGCAGGGCGAGGCCGCCGGCGCCGTCGCCAGTGCCGCGGCCGAGAACCCCGACGCGGAGGCTGCGGCCCTGATCCGTCTGGCACTGAAGCTTCTGGCGCCGAAAGGCTAGGGCATGACACCATCCGACCCCACCCTGCGTCCCGATCCGCTGCCCGAGGATGCCGACCGCGCGCTCAGGCCGCAGAAGCTGCAGGATTTCATCGGCCAGGCCGAGGCGCGCGCCAATCTGCGGGTCTTCATCGACAGCGCGCGGATGCGCGGCGAAGCCATGGATCACACGCTGTTTCACGGCCCCCCCGGCCTTGGCAAGACGACGCTGGCGCAGATCATGGCGCGCGAACTGGGTGTGGGGTTTCGCATGACCTCCGGCCCGGTTCTGGCCAAGGCCGGCGATCTGGCCGCGATCCTGACCAATCTCGAGGCGCGCGATGTTCTGTTCATCGACGAGATCCACCGCCTGAACCCCGCGGTGGAAGAGGTGCTTTACCCCGCGATGGAGGATTTCGCGCTGGATCTGGTGATCGGCGAAGGGCCTGCGGCACGCACCGTGCGGATCGAACTGCAGCCCTTCACGCTGGTCGGCGCCACCACCCGGCTTGGCCTTCTGACCACGCCGTTGCGCGACCGGTTCGGCATTCCGACCCGGCTGCAGTTCTATACCGAAGACGAGTTGAACGAGATCGTCACCCGCGGCGCGCGCCTGATGGGCGTGGCGGCCGAACCCGACGGCTGCCGCGAGATTGCCCGGCGCGCCCGTGGCACCCCGCGCATCGCCGGCCGGCTGTTGCGCCGGGTCGTCGACTTTGCCTTGGTCGAAGGCGATGGCCGGCTGACCCGGTCGATGGCCGATGGCTCTCTCACCCGGCTGGGTGTCGACCACCTGGGCCTTGACGGCGCCGACCGGCGCTATCTGGGGCTGATCGCGGAAAACTACGGCGGCGGGCCGGTGGGGGTCGAAACCATTTCCGCCGCGCTGAGCGAGGCGCGCGATGCCATCGAAGAGGTGATCGAGCCCTATCTTCTGCAGCAGGGCCTGATCCAGCGCACCCCGCGCGGTCGCATGCTGACCCAGAAAAGCTGGCGCCACCTGGGCCTCGAAGCGCCGAAAGCGCCGGGGCAGGGCGACCTTTTCGGCAAGTGAGCCCTGAGCGAACGGGTTTCGAGCGAACCGTTTGCGAAATCGTGCTTCGACCGCGTCGGGCCGCGCGGGTTGAGGCTCGGGGGCAAAACTTCTATGCCTCCGGCGGGAGTATTTGCGCCAAGATGAAGGAGCGGGCAGGTGACATCGGATGAGATTGCCGCGCTCTTTAGCCGGACTTCGGGGCAATACCTGTTCGCGCGCTGGGGCCGGCCCATTGCGCCGGTGGTCTTTGGCGTCGATGACGCAACACTGGCCACCGTCAAGGGCGCGGTCGAGGCGGTGGTGACCCTGGCGGGCCACACGATGGCCGAGACCGATCCCGAACTGGGTGCCAACCTGATGGTCTTCTTCATCCGTGACTGGGCTGAGCTTTCCGATACGCCGAACCTGGACCGGCTGCTGCCGGACCTGCCGGGGCTTGTCGTGCGGCTGCAGGCGGCGGGTGCCAACCAGTACCGGGCCTTCCGCTTTGATTGCGATGGTGCGATCCGCGCCGCCTTCGTCTTTTTGTGCATGGATGAGGCGCTGGCGGCGATGCCCGCCGACGGCCTGGCGCTGTCTCAGGCGGTGCAGGTGATGCTGCTTTGGTCCGACACCGCCTTTGCCGGCACTTCGCCCCTGGCGCGGGCCGGCCAGACGCTGATCCTGCGTCCCGACATCGCCGAAGTGATCCGGGCCGCCTACGATCCGGTGATGCCCGCCGTTGCCCACGACCCCTCCCATGCGTTGCGCCTGTCAGCGCGTGTCGCGCAACCGAAAGTTGACTAACCCCACCCCCTGGGGAACACTGCGACGGTGGTGCGGGCCATGTCGCATCCCGGCCGCTGCCCAATAACCGGGGGAAATCGGATGTTTGTTCAAAAGCTCGCCATCAATGGCGTGGAATACCAGACCACCGCGCAGGTCAATCGTGACGCGCTGGAGGTGGGCCGTTTGCAACTCGACCTGAGGGCAGAGAGGCTTGACCCGGACGGCGAGGGGGGCAGACCGGCGGTTGCGACCATCGAACTTGGCGACGGTGGCGCGGAAGTGGTTGTCCGCGGCGAGAACGGAGACACCCGAACCGTATCGACGGAAACGGCGCTACCCGCGGATGACGGCGACGTCGTCGCCGCAGAAGACGAGGCGCTGGGCCATGGCACGGGTGCCTTGGAAGACCTGCTGGATGCCATTCCCTCCGGCGATCCGGTCCTGGGCTGCCTGATCAAGGGCGCGGCGGTGACAACGGTGATCGAGGTTATCCGGTGCCGGGCGCAAACCGACCCCGGCCGGTCCTTCCCGGAACGTGCCCGCGCCGTTGCCGATTGCCTGAAAAGCCGCGGCTGGCGCATCGCGTGGAAGTTCCTTCTTCGTGTCGGCAAATGCGTTGTGCGCGCCGGGGCGTGACCGTGGCGTTGGACTGCCCGGCAAATACCCGCTAGAGGGTTTGGGGCGCCTGAAGCCCGATGTGCAGGCCAAAGGCGACGACCGCCCGAATAGGGAGCCGACATGACCCACAGCCTGCGCCTGCGCGTGTATTATGAAGACACCGATCTTGCCGGGATCGTCTATTACGCCAACTATCTGAAATTCATCGAACGCGGTCGCAGCGAATGGGTGCGCAGCCTCGGGATCGACCAGACGCGTCTGAAGGAGGATCGCGGCATCGTCTTTGCCGTGCGCAGGGTCGAGGCGGATTACCTGCGCCCCGCGCGCTTCGATGACGAGCTGTCGTCACCACCCGCGCGCTGTCGGCCACGGGCGCGCGGATCGTCCTGGAGCAAGAGGTGACGCGCGGCGCCGAAACCCTGTTTTCGGCAACGGTCACCCTGGTCTGCCTGACCGACGGCGGCGCGCCGGCGCGCCTGCCGGCCGATATTCGCATCCGCATCGCACCGCCCCTGCAATAGCCTGCCCGCTCGCGCTACATGTCAGCCCCTGTCACATTGCGCCGCGATTTCGGCGGCAAGCCGCCAAATCTCGCGCATCTGTTGCCATCACCCCTGAAAAGCCTGTAAAATCGTGATAGATGGCCGCCGCAAGAGCGGCCCGAGAAACGAGCAGGCAGAATGGAAACCGGAACCCTTGCGATGGCGCAGGAGATTGATTTCTCCATGCTCGCCTTGTTCGCACGCGCCACCCTGACCGTGAAACTGGTGATGATCCTGCTGATCGTCGCCTCGTTCTGGTCATGGGCGATCATCGTGCAGAAACACATCAACTATCGCCGCGCGCGTGGCGAGGCCTCGATCTTCGACCGGGCCTTCTGGTCGGGTGAGCCGCTGGACGAGCTTTTCGAAACGATCGGCCCGGCGCCGGCAGGCGCGTCGGAACGGATCTTTGCCGCCGGCATGACCGAATGGCGGCGCAGCCACCGGCAGGACGGCGGGCTGATCGCCGGGGCGCAGGCGCGCATCGACCGGTCGATGGATGTGGCCATCGCCAAGGAAGCCGAATGGCTGAACGGCGGGCTTTCGTTTCTGGCCACGGTCGGTTCGACCGCGCCGTTCATCGGCCTTTTCGGCACAGTCTGGGGCATCAAGCACGCCTTCGAACAGATCGCGATCTCGCAAAACACCAACCTGGCCGTCGTGGCGCCGGGCATTGCCGAGGCGCTGCTGGCGACCGGTCTTGGCCTTCTGGCCGCGATCCCGGCGGTGATCTTCTACAACAAGCTTTCGGCCGACAGCGATCGCATCGTCGCGGGTTACGAGGCTTTCGCCGACGAGTTCGCCACGATCCTGTCGCGCCAGCTGGACGCCTGAGCCATGGGTGCGGGGTGTCATGCCGAAGAACGGCGGGCGGCGCGGACGGCGGCGCAGGGGCGGCCGTTCGCATGCGATGTCGGAGATCAACGTCACGCCCTTCGTCGACGTGATGCTGGTCTTGCTGATCATCTTCATGGTCGCCGCGCCGCTTTCTGACGGTGGGCGTTCCGGTGGAACTGCCTACACCGGCTGCCAGCGCTGCCCACCGAACAGGAAGAGCCGCTGACCATCACGCTCACCGGATGGCCGATTGCTGATCCAGACGACCGAAACTGCCGAGGGCGAACTGGATCCCGAAACTGGTGGGCGATCGCCGCCGAGCGTGCCGATGACAAGGTCTTCCTGCGCGCCGACGGTGCCATTCCCTATGAACGGGTCGCACAGGTCATGGGGGCGCTGAATGCCGGAGGCTTCCATTCGATCGGCCTCGTGACCGACGCCGACGGCCCGCGCTTCGGCGGCAACGGCGGCTAGGCGGGCAGCCATGCAGGGCGGAACGTCACGGACCGGTCTGATCGTATCCGGGGCAATGCACGCGGCATTGATCCTGTGGATACTGTTCGGCGGGTTCCTGTTTCGCGCCAAGGACGCACCCGAAATTGCGGCGACCGAAGTGTCGCTGATTTCCGGCGAGAGGACTATGCCGCGCTCGTCGCATCGGCCGAACCGCCTGCCGAGTCTGCCGTGGAAAACCCGCGCCTCGGCCCGAACCGCAGCGCCTGCGCCGGAACCAGAGCCGCAACCTGCTCGAGCCCCAACCTGAGCCCCAGCCTGCACCTGAGCCGGAACCCCAGCCGGAGCCAGAGCCCGAGCCTCAGCCGGCGCCCGAACCCGAAGCAATCGCCCGCGCCGGAGCCCGAGCCCGAACCGCAGCCGCTGCCGGTCGAGCCGCCGAAACCCCGCGATGCCCCCGCGTCGCGCCCGAACCCGCGCTGGAACAACCCGACGCGGCCATCGCCGATACCGTGCAGGAGCAGGTCAACGAGGAACCGCCGAGCAGGCGCCGGTCGAGGACACCCCGCAGGAAGCCACCGCGCCCGAAGAAGCAACGACGCAGATCGTCACCGAGGCGACCGAAACCGAAGAGGTGATCGCCCCGCAGCTGGCGCCCACCACCTCGTCGCGCCCCAGGGCACGGCCGGAAAAGCCGCAGCCGGTCGCGACCGCGGCGGCAGAGCCCGAGCCGCAGGCCCCGGCGGAGACGCAGGACACGCAAAGCGACGCGATCAACGATGCGCTGGCCTCCGCTATTGGCGAGGCGGCCGAGGAACCGGTGGCCGAAGCCGCCGCCGCCGCGCCCTCGGGTCCGCCGATGACGGCGGGTGAAAAGGATGCGCTCCGGGTTTCGGTGCAGAAATGCTGGAACGTCGGTTCGCTCTCGACAGAGGCGCTGAAGGTCACGGTCACCGTTTCGGTTACCATGCAGCCCGACGGGCGGCCCGACGCCGCCTCGATCCGGCAGCTGGAATTCGAAGGCGGCAGCGAGGCCGCCGCCGGACAGGCCTATGAGGCCGCGCGACGGGCGATTATCCGCTGTGGTGCGACCGGTTTTGACCTTCCGGCTGATAAATACGACCAGTGGCGTGTAATAGAGATGGTGTTCAACCCCGAAAGGATGCGGATCAAATGACGGTCTTGAACGGATTTGCCAAAGCGTTGGCCCTGGCATTTGCGCTGGCCGGGCTGGCTTCGGCCCCGGTACAGGCGCAAACCGGCCCCTTGCGGATCGAGATCACCGAAGGCGTGATCGAGCCCTTGCCCTTCGCGGTGCCCGATTTCATCGCCGAGAACGGCGCGGCGGCCGACTATGCTACGGGCATCGCCCGGGTCATCGCCTCCGACCTGTCGGGAACCGGGCTGTTTCGCGAAATTCCGGCTTCGGCCTTCATCTCGGGCGTTTCGAATTTTGACGCGCCGGTACAATATGCCGACTGGAAAGCGATCAATGCGCAGGCGCTGATCACTGGCGCGGTCAGCCTGTCGGGCGATCGGTTGGTGGTGAAGTTTCGCCTGTTCGACGTGTTTTCCGGCCAGCCGCTGGGCGAGGGCCTGCAATTCGGCGGCAGCCCGGCCAGCTGGCGGCGCATGGCCCACAAGGTGGCCGACGCCGCCTATAGCCGGATCACCGGCGAGGGCGGCTATTTCGACAGCCGCGTGGTCTATGTCTCTGAAACCGGGCCGAAGAACGACCGCAAGAAGCGCCTGGCGGTCATGGATTATGACGGCGCCAACGTTCAGTACCTGACCGACAGCAACGCCATCGTGCTGGCACCGCGCTTTTCGCCCACCGGCGACCGGATCATCTATACCAGTTACGAAAGCGGCTTTCCCCGCATCTACCTGATGGATGTGGCCACGGTTTCGGCCCGCGCGCTGGGCGAACAGCCCGGCACCATGACCTTTGCGCCGCGTTTCGCGCCCGACGGTCGCACCGTGGTCTTTTCGCTGGAACGCGGCGGCAACACCGATATCTACGCCGTCGATACCGGCACCGGCGCGCTGTCGCAGCTGACAAACGCCCCATCCATCGAAACCGCCCCCAGCTATTCGCCCGATGGCAGCAAGATCGTCTTTGAAAGCGACCGTTCCGGCACCCAGCAGCTTTACGTGATGGGCGCCGGCGGTGGCGAGCCGGCGCGGATTTCCTTTGGCGAAGGCCGCTATGGCACCCCGGTCTGGAGCCCGCGCGGCGACTACATCGCCTTTACCAAGCAGAATGCCGGCCGCTTCCATATCGGCGTGATGCGCGCCGATGGCAGCGAAGAGCGGTTGCTGACCGCCTCGTTCCTCGATGAGGGGCCGACCTGGGCGCCGAATGGCCGTGTGATCATGTTCACGCGCGAAACCGCCGGCGAAGGCGGCGCGCCGGGGCTCTATTCGGTCGATATCAGCGGGCGCAACCTGCGGGCCGTGCCGTTGGACGGCCTGGCCTCTGACCCGGCCTGGTCGCCGCTTCTTCCCTAAGACTAGACGGGACGTTTCAACCGCCTACAACATCTGCTAAAGTGACCGCAATCGCGCCTGACCTTGAGAAGGACACCCCATGACCCATCTTAGCAAAGCCCTGCTGCTTGTCGCCGCGCTGGGCCTTTCTGCCTGTAACAACCCCGACCGCTTCGCCGACGGCGGCTTTGGCGCGGACGGGGCCGGCGGCATCGACAGCGCCGGTCTGGGCGATCCGAACGACCCCTCCTCGCTGGCCTATTTCCAGCAGGCCGTGGGCGATCGCGTCTTCTTCTCGGTCGATCAGAGCACGCTGTCGCCCGAGGCCCGCGCGACGCTGACCGAACAGGCGCGATGGATGAACCAGCGGCCCGAATTCGCCGTCCTGATCGAAGGCCATGCCGACGAACAGGGTACGCGTGAATACAACCTTGCCCTGGGCGCCCGCCGCGCCAGCGCGGTACAGGAGTTTCTGATCAGCCAGGGCGTCGCCGCCGGCCGGGTGCGCACCATCAGCTATGGCAAGGAACGCCCGGTCGAGGTCTGCTCGGTCGAGGAATGCTATGCCAAGAACCGCCGCGCGGTGACCGTGCTGTCGCAGGGGCTGAGCGGCTAGGGAAGGCGCGCCGATGATCCGTCTGTTTTCGCTGCTGATCGCGCTGGCTCTGGGCGCCGGCGCCGCCACCGCCCAGGACCGGGCGCAATCGCTGGCCGATATCCGGCAGGAACTCGTGATCCTGAACACCGCCGTTCAGGGGCTCAGGGCCGAGCTGAACACCACCGGTCTGCCAACCGATCCCGGTCTGGCCGGAGCCACGACGATCGAGCGGATCGACGCAATCGAGGCGGAACTGCGGCGGCTGACATCGAAGACCGAGGAACTGGAGTTTCGGATCAATCAGGTGGTGGCCGACGGCACCAACCGGATCGGCGATCTGGAGTTTCGGCTGGTCGAACTGGAAGGCGGCGATGTCGGCGCGCTTGGTCAGGCATCGACGCTGGGCGGTGGCGCCGCCCCGGCCGTCGCCGCTACGGCGCCGGCGGGCGCGGCCACCACGGGCGGTGCGGCGTCAGGCGGCGCGGAGCTGGCGGTTAGCGAGCAGGCGGATTTCGATCGGGCGAAGGAGGCCCTCGACTCCGGTAGCTTTCGCAGCGCCGCGGACCTCTTTGCGACCTTTACCCAGACCTACACGGGCGGCCCCCTGACCGCAGAGGCGCATTTCCTGCGCGGCGACGCGCTGTCGCAACTGGGCGATACCGCCGCGGCAGCACGCCTATCTGGAGGCGTTTTCGGGTGCGCCGAGCGGCCTGCGCGCGCCCGAGGCGCTGACCCGGCTGGGCCAGAGCTCTGGCACGCTGGGCCAGACCAACGAGGCCTGTGACGCTGGGCGAGGTGCCGGCGCGGTATCCTGAACGGTCGCCGCCTCGAGGCCGAGGCCGCGATGCTGTCCCTGGGCTGTTCGTGACCGGACGCGACCCGGCCGCACTGCTGGCCGAACTGCGTCAGTCAGTTGGCCAACCTGCACCGCCCGCGCTGGGCGTCGCGGTCTCGGGTGGCAGCGATTCCCTTGCGCTATTGCATCTGCTTGCCGACTGGGCCGGGCAGGGCGGTCCGGTCCTGCGCGCGGTCACGGTCGATCACGGGCTGCGGCCCGAAGCGGGCGACGAGGCGCGAATGGTCGCAGCCACCTGCGCCGCTCTGGGCGTGGGCCACGATATCCTCATGTGGTCGGGCTGGGACGGGCGCGGCAACCTGCCGGACCGGGCGCGGCGCGCGCGTTACGGGTTGATCGCCGGCTGGGCGCGGGGACTGGGCCTTGGCGTCGTTGCGCTGGGCCACACCGCCGACGATCAGGCCGAAACCTTTCTGATGCGGCTTGCGCGCGGATCGGGACTTGACGGATTAAGCGGCATGGCCACCCGCCGGCGCGCCGAAGGCATCGACTGGCTGCGGCCGCTGCTGGGCGTGCGCCGGTACGAGTTGCGCGACATGCTGCGCGGGCGCGACGCGGTCTGGGCCGACGATCCCAGCAACGAGGACGAAGCCTATGAACGGGTTCGCGTGCGCCATACGCTGATGGCACTGGAACCCCTCGGCATCGACAGCGGCGGCATCGGCGATACCGTCGCCCGCCTGCGCGATGCGCGCGACGCCTTGGCCAGCGCCGCCGCCGCCCATGCCCGCAGCATCGCGCGGACCGAAGCCGGTTTGGTCGTTTTTTCCGCACCGGCCCTGCTGGCGCTCTTGCCGGAGTTTCGCCGCCGGCTGGTGTCACACGCGCTGGCCTGGGTCGCTTCGGCGGATTACCGCCCGCGCCACGACGCGCTGATCGCGGCGATGGAGCGGCTGGGGCAGGGCCGTTCGACCACGCTGCATGGCTGCGCCCTGATTCAGCGCGGCGAGGAAATCTGGGTTGCGCGCGAACCCGGCGCTCTGCGCGACACTTCGGCGCCCGCCGATGCGGTGTGGGACCGGCGCTGGCGAATGAAAGCGCCGCAATCCCCGGACGTTGCGGCGAACGCACTGCAGATCCGCCGGCTGGGCGAAGAGGGGCTGGCCGATTGTCCGGACTGGCGCGCAACCGCCATTCCGCGCAGCGCGCTTTTGGCCTCGCCCGCGATCTGGGATGGCGACCGGCTGGTCGCCGCGCCCCATGCCGGATTGGCCCGCGGCTGGACGCCGGTGCTGATCGGCGGCGACGAAGGCTACATCCGGTCCATTTTAGCGCATTGAACCTGCTTCACTAATCTCTATTTTAGGACTATCGGCCACATCAGGCGTCGGAAATCGGGAGTTCGCACTTGGGTAACGCACGAAACATCGCATTCTGGGTCGTCCTGTTCGTGCTCGTTCTGGCGCTGTTCAACCTGTTCAACGGCGGCCAGTCGACAATGTCGGCGCAATCGCTCAGCTATTCCGATTTCATCGAGAAGGTCGAGGCCGGCGATGTTGCCACGGTGACGCTGGATGGCGAACGGGTATCGGTACAGACTCGCGGCGGCGAACGGTTCGTGACGATCGCGCCCAAGGATGACGGCCTGACCGAACGGCTGCTGGCCAAGGATGTGGCGGTGCGCGCAGAGCCGCAGGAACAGTCGGGCTTTACCTCGGTCCTGATCACCTTCCTGCCGTTCATCCTGCTGATCGGCGTCTGGGTCTATTTCATGAACCGCATGCAGGGCGGCGGCAAGGGCGGTGCCATGGGCTTTGGCAAGTCGCGCGCCAAGCTTCTGACCGAAAAGCAGGGCCGGGTCACCTTTGACGATGTCGCCGGCATCGACGAGGCCAAGGAAGAGCTGGAAGAGATCGTCGAGTTCCTGCGCAACCCGCAGAAGTTTTCACGCCTAGGCGGCAAGATCCCTAAAGGCGCGCTGCTGGTTGGTCCTCCGGCACCGGCAAGACGCTTCTGGCGCGCGCGATTGCGGGTGAGGCGGGCGTGCCGTTCTTCACCATTTCGGGTTCCGATTTCGTGGAAATGTTCGTGGGCGTCGGCGCATCGCGTGCGCGACATGTTCGAACAGGCCAAGAAAACGCGCCTTGCATCGTCTTCATCGACGAAATCGATGCCGGGCCGCAGCCGTGGCGTGGGCTATGGCGGCGGCAATGACGAACGCGAACAGACGCTGAACCAGCTTCTGGTGGAAATGGACGGGTTCGAGGCGAACGAGGGCATCATCATCGTCGCGGCCACCAACCGGCCGGATTGCCCTGACCCTGCGCTGCTGCGCCCCGGCCGCTTCGACCGCCAGATTCAGGTGCCGAACCCTTCTTCGATATCAAGGGCCGCGACAAGATCCTTGCCGTCCATGCCCGCAAGGTGCCGCTGGGCCCCGATGTCGACCTGCGCATCATAGCGCGCGGCACTCCGGGCTTTTCGGGCGCCGATCTGGCCAACCTCGTGAACGAGGCGGCGCTGATGGCGGCCCGCGCCGGTCGCCGCTTCGTGACCATGGAAGATTTCGAAAACGCCAAGGACAAGGTGATGATGGGCGCCGAACGGCGCAGCATGGTCATGACCGAGGATGAAAAGAAGCTGACCGCCTATCACGAGGCCGGCCACGCTGTTGTCGGGCTGAACGTGCCGCAGCACGATCCGATCCACAAGGCCACGATCATTCCTCGCGGCCGCGCGCTGGGACTGGTGTTGAGCCTGCCGGAACGCGACCAGTTGAGCGTGACCTACACCAAGTACAAGTCCAAGATTGCGATGGCGATGGGCGGCAAGGTTGCCGAAGAGCTGATCTTTGGCAAGGACAACGTGACTTCGGGCGCGATGTCGGACATCCAGCAGGTGACCCGCATTGCCCGCGCGATGGTCACGCAGTTCGGCATGTCCGGACAAGCTGGGCAATGTCGATTATGCCAACGAGCGCGAAAGCTATCTGGGCAGTTACAACGGCGGCACCAGCCATTCCGGACCACCCAGAAGACCATCGATGACGAGGTCAAGCGCATCGTCGACGAAGGCTATGCGACCGCAAAGGCGATTCTGACCGAAAAGGCCGACGATCTGAAACGCCTGGCCGAGGGCTTGCTGGAATACGAAACGCTGACCGGCCCGGAGATTCAGCGCGTCATGCGGGGCGAGCCGCCGAAATCCTCCGATGACGACGACCAGATGGGCAAGGATGTGCCAAGCCTTGCGGCCGTGCCGAAAACCAAGCCGCGCAAGAGCGGCGGCGGCGGGATGGAACCCGAACCCTCGGCCTGACGGCCGCTGGCCGAAGCACGGGCAAGCACGGTGCAGGAAGGCGCGATGAGCGACTGGAACCCCGCAAGCTATGGCCGTTTCGCCGGGCTGCGTTTGCGCCCGGCGATCGACCTTCTGGCACATGTGCCGCGCGATCTGCCCCAAGGCGCGATCGTCGATCTGGGTTGCGGCAACGGCGCGGTCGGCCCGGCCCTGGCCGAAGCCTGGCCGAAACGCGAACGCATCGGCATCGACACATCGGCCACCATGCTGTGCGAAGCCGAGGAAGCCGGAACCTACACCCGCCTGACGCGCGACGACATCGCCGACTGGCAGCCCGATGGCCCGGCCGCGCTGATCTTTTCCAACGCCGCGCTGCACTGGCTGCCCGACCATGCCGGCCTGATCGCGCGCCTGGCGGGTTCCCTTGCCCCCGGTGGCGTTCTGGCCGTGCAGATGCCACGCCAGTTCGGCGCGCCCTCGCACCGCTTCCTGCGCGAATTCGCCGCAGAGATGTTTCCCGATCGGTTCGATTTCGCCGGCTGGCGCGCGCCGGTGATGACCCCGGTGGAATACCTGCGCCTGCTCGCCCCGCTCGGGCAGGCCAATGTCTGGGAAACCGACTACATCCAGCGTCTTGGTCCGGCGCCCGACGGTCATCCGGTCCGGCGCTTCACCGAAGCGACCGCCATGCGGCCCTTTCTGGCGCGGCTGTCCGAGGCGGAAACCGAAGCTTTCCTCGCGCGCTACGAGGCGGCGCTGGGTTCGGCCTATCCGGTCGAGGCCGATGGCGGCGTGCTGTTCCCGTTCCGCCGGCTGTTCTTCACTCTGCGACGCGAGGGCTACAATGCCTGAACTGATCGACAGCGGCCTTGTCGCACGGATCGTCTGGCTGGGGCGAACGGAACAAAGCGCGACGCCGCTTGCCGCCCGGCCGCAGGAGAGGCTGGAACTTGACCTTGGCGGGGTGCGCGGCGACGTTCACTACGGCGCGACCCGGCCCTCCTGCGTGCGGGTGCGCAACCTGCATCCGGTCGAGACCGAGATTCGCAACACACGGCAGCTGACCCTTCTGGCCGAGGAAGACGTGCAGGCGATCGCCGCGACGCTGGGGCTGTCGCAGCTGGACCCGCGCCACCTTGGCGCCAATGTCGTCATGTCGGGCCTTGCGGACTTTTCCTTCCTGCCGCCCGGTGCGCGCCTGCGGGCCGAGGACGGTGCGGTTCTGGCCGTCGACCGGATCAACCTGCCGTGCAACATTCCCGCCCGTGCCATCGAAACCGCCGAACCCGGCCATGGCAAGGCGTTCAAGGCCGCCGCCCAGGGTCGCCGCGGCGTGACCGCCTGGGTCGAACGCGGTGGCGTGCTGGGCCTTGGCCAGACGCTGGCGCTGTTCCTGCCGAACCAAAGGGCATGGCGGGGCCAGCCGGCCTAGGTCAGCGCGCAACAAACACCCCTTTCCGGCCGCCGGCCGCGAAATATCCTTGCGCTGCGTATCCTATCGACGCCAACCGGCGCCGATCCGAAACCCGCACTGGCGATTCCGGGCGCGAACATGTCGGAAATGTTCTGTATGCGACGGAATGCGACGGATATAGCCGGATGGGAAAAACCGGGCGCCGCCCCGAAGGGAGAAACAGCATGGCCTTCAAGACCGACATCGAAATTGCCCGCGAGGCAAAGAAGCGCCCGATCCAGGAGATCGGCGACAAGCTGGGCATTCCGACGGAGCATCTGCTGCCTTACGGCCATGACAAGGCGAAGGTCAGCCAGGACTTCATCAACTCTCTCGAAGGCCGTCCGGACGGCAAACTGATTCTCGTGACCGCGATCAACCCGACCCCGGCTGGCGAGGGCAAGACCACGACCACCGTGGGTCTTGGCGACGGTCTGAACCGGATCGGCAAGAAGGCGGTGATCTGCATCCGCGAAGCCTCGCTTGGCCCCAACTTCGGCATGAAGGGTGGTGCGGCTGGCGGTGGCTACGCGCAGGTCGTGCCGATGGAGGAGA
The DNA here is from genome assembly GCA_041397385.1 of Paracoccaceae bacterium. Taxonomy (GTDB): domain Bacteria; phylum Pseudomonadota; class Alphaproteobacteria; order Rhodobacterales; family Rhodobacteraceae; genus Albidovulum. The sequence goes on along the minus strand of JAWKWW010000002.1, from coordinate 142,709 downwards.
TGAACCTCCACTTCACCGGCGACTTCCATGCGATCACCAGCGCCCACAACCTGCTGTCGGCGATGATCGACAACCACATCTACTGGGGCAATGAGCTGGAGATCGACGCCCGCCGCGTGACCTGGCGCCGCGTCATGGACATGAATGACCGCGCACTGCGCGACACCGTGGTGAACCTTGGCGGCGTGTCGAACGGCTTCCCGCGCCAGACCGGCTTTGACATCACCGTCGCTTCGGAAGTCATGGCCATTCTCTGCCTGTCGAAAAACCTTGACGATCTGCAGGAACGGCTGGGCAACATCGTGGTGGCCTACCGTCGCGACAAGTCGCCGATCTACTGCCGCGACATCAAGGCCGACGGCGCGATGACCGTCCTGCTGAAGGATGCGATGCAGCCGAACCTTGTCCAGACGCTGGAAAACAACCCTGCCTTCGTCCATGGCGGCCCGTTTGCCAACATCGCCCATGGCTGCAACTCGGTCATCGCCACCAAGACCGCGCTGAAACTGGGCGAGTACGTCGTGACCGAAGCGGGCTTTGGCGCCGACCTCGGTGCCGAGAAGTTCTTTGGACATCAAATGCCGCAAGGCCGGGCTGATGGCTGCCGCAGTCATCGTCGCCACGGTGCGCGCGATGAAGATGAACGGCGGGGTGGCCAAGGCCGACCTCAACAACGAAAACGTGGATGCCGTCAAAAAAGGCTGCCCGAACCTTGGCCGCCACATCGCCAACGTCAAGTCGTTCGGCGTGCCGGTGGTCGTGGCCATCAACCACTTCTACAGCGACACCGATGCCGAAGTGCAGGCGGTGAAGGACTATGTGGCCGAGCAGGGTGCCGAGGCGATCCTCTGCCAGCACTGGGCCAAGGGTTCGGAAGGCACCGTGGATCTGGCCAACAAGGTCGTCCAGCTTGCCGAAAGCGGCTCGGCCCACTTCGCACCGCTTTACCCCGACGAGATGGGGCTGTTCCAGAAGATCGAAACCATCGCCAAGCGCATCTATCACGCCGACGAGGTGCTGGCCGACAAGTCGATCCGTGATCAGCTGAAGGCCTGGGAAGAGGCCGGTTACGGCAACCTGCCGGTCTGCATGGCCAAGACCCAGTACAGCTTCACCACCGACCCGAACCGCCGCGGCGCGCCCACCGGCCATTCGGTGCCGGTCCGCGAGGTGCGTCTGTCGGCGGGTGCCGGTTTCATCGTCGCCATCTGCGGCGAGATCATGACCATGCCGGGCCTGCCGCGCAGCCCCGCGGCCGAAGTGATCCGGATCAACGACGCCGGCTTCGTCGAAGGGCTGTTCTGAGCGGCCACGCGACACATTGCGCCCCCCGGCAATACACGGCATGAAGCGCCAGCTTCACCAGCCGCAAGCCCGGGGGGATGCCGATGTGCCGCACCGAAGACATTACCACGATGGCCGAGCTACGCGCGGCCATCGACGCCTGTGATCGCGAATTGATGGCCCTGCTTGCGCAGCGGGCATCGCTGATCGACCGCGCCATCGCCCTGAAACCGGGCGAGGGGCTGCCCGCCCGGATCGGTGCGCGGGTCGAGGAAGTGGCGATGAACGCACGCGCCAACGCCCGGGCCGCGGGGTTCGACCCCGATTTCGCCGAGGCGCTGTGGCGGCAGATCATCGACTGGTCGATCGCCCGCGAGGAAATTGTGCTGGGGCCGACGGCGGCCGCCTGAGGCAAGGAGAGGAAGACATGAGCGCTACGATCATCGACGGCAAGGCGTTTTCGGCCAAGGTACGGGGCAAGGTTGCCGAACATGTGGCCCGGCTGAAGGCCGAGCACGGCATCACGCCGGGGCTGGCGGTGGTTCTGGTCGGTGAAGACCCCGCAAGCCAGGTCTATGTCCGCTCGAAAGGCAAGCAGACGGTCGAGGCGGGAATGAACTCTTACGAGCACAAGCTCGATGCTTCGACCGCCGAGGCCGATCTTCTGGCGCTGATCGCCCGGCTGAATGCCGATCCGGCGGTACACGGCATTCTGGTGCAACTGCCGCTGCCCAAGCATCTGAACGAGGATCTGGTAATCAACGCCATCGACCCGGCAAAGGATGTCGACGGCTTCCATATCTCCAACGTCGGGCTTCTGGGCACCGGGCAGAAAAGCATGGTGCCCTGCACACCGCTTGGCTGCCTGATGATGCTGCGCGACCATCTGGGCAGCCTGTCGGGGCTGAACGCGGTGGTCGTCGGCCGGTCGAACATCGTCGGCAAGCCGATGGCGCAACTGCTTCTGAAAGACAGCTGCACCGTCACCATCGCCCACAGCCGCACCAAAGACCTGCCGGCCGTCTGCCGCGGCGCCGACATTCTGGTGGCCGCTATTGGCCGGCCCGAGATGATTACCGGCGAATTCGTGAAGCCCGGCGCCACGGTGATCGACGTCGGCATCAACCGCATCGAACGCGATGGCAAGGCGGCGCTGGTCGGCGACTGTGCCTTTGACAGCTGCGCCGCGGTGGCCGGCGCCATCACCCCGGTACCCGGCGGTGTCGGCCCGATGACCATCGCCTGCCTGCTGGCCAACACGCTGACCGCCTGTTGCCGCGCCAACGGCCTGTCCGAGCCCGAGGGGCTGACGGCCTGATCCGGCTCAGGCCGGATCGACCGGAACCATGGTGCCTTGCAGGATCGCGACGAGCCGCCGCTCGCCGCCGCTTTCGGCAAAGACATCCGCGCGCGTGACGAACAGCCGCCGGCCGGGTTTTGCGACCGTGCCGATGGCGATCAGCCGCTCGCCCAGGGCCGGCGCCAGCAGGTTGATCTTCATCTCGGCGGTCATCACCTCGCGGTCCGGCGCCATCAGGCTCAGCGCGGCATAGCCTGCCGCGGTGTCGCCAAGGGCAAAGCTCAGTCCGGCATGGGCGGCGCCATGCTGCTGGCGCGAGCCGGGCAGGATGGGCGCGACCAGCGTGACGGAACCCGGCGCGATCGCCGCGATCCGCGCGCCGAAGGTGGCCATCAGGCTTTGTTTCGCGAAACTGGCGCGCAGGCGGGCCTCGGTTTCGGGATCGGCGGCATCGGCAGCAATGGTCATGAGCACTTCCCCATGGCGGTGGTCCATCAGCCTGCCCGGCTCAGCCCGGCTTGGCAAGGCCGGCACCGCGCATCGGCACCGCCAGGACCCGCCGGCCCAGAACCAGCGCCAGCGCATCGGGCCCCATCAACCCGTCAAGCTCTGGCGACGAGGCCCGCAAGCCACCGGTAAAGGTGCCGAAAGAGGGCAGGATCAGCCGTGCCGCATCCAGCAGAAAGCACGCCCCCGACAACGATGCGCCCCGCATATGCAGCCGGATTTTCGGGTGGTAATGCCCTGAAATCTCGCCGCTTTCTTCCGGGGTCGCGATGTGGCGAAAGCTAAGGCCCCGATGGCGGTATTCGCCATGGTGGCCGCCGCCCAGACTGACCGGCGCAGGGTCGTGGTTGCCCGCGATCCAGATCCAGCGCCGCCCCGCCATCATCCGCGTCAGCCACAGCGCTGCGTTGTCGTCCAGCCCCTCCGCCGCGGCCAGATCGTCAAAGCTGTCGCCAAGGCAAAGTACGGTTTTCGGCGCGCAGCCGGCCAGATCGGCATCGAGCCGCGCCAGCGTGTCGCGGGTTTCATAAGGTGGCAGAAGGCTGCCACCGCCGCGCGCGATGCGCTCCGATTTGCCCAGATGCAGGTCGGCGACGCAGTAAAGCCGCTCGGCCGGCCAGAAAAGACCGCCGGAGGCGAGCGCGACCAGTTCGGCGCCATGAAAGGTAAAACTGTGGCCGTTCATGCTTCGTTCCTGCCTGACACCACGCCGCGGCGCAAGTCATTTCAACCCGGCGGCGGCGATCAGTTCGGCCGCCGCGCGTTCGGCCAGCCGTTCGCGCCCGGTGCCAAGGATCGGCACCTTTCCGACCTCGAGGATCAGCGGCGCGGCAAGCGGCGTGACCCGGTCAAGCCGCACAAGGTCGATCCGCCGCCCGATCCGGTCGAGCATCGCCTCGATCCGGCCGAAATCGACCAGCCCGCGCAGCGCCTGATCGCGGGTGATGCGCAGCATCAGGTGGTCGGGGTCGTATTTGCGCAGCGTGTCGTAAAGGATATCGGACGAAAACGTCGCCTGCCGCCCGGTCCGGCGACGCCCGGGGTGCTGGCGTTCGATAAGGCCCGCAATCTGCGCGGTGTCGCGAAAGGCACGTTTCATCACCGCATTGCCCGACAGCCAGCCGTCGAGCCCGGCGCGCAGCGCCGCCCGGTCAAGAAGCGGCGCGGCATCGGCCAGCGGCTCTAGCCCCCAGATCAGCGTGGCATAGTCCGACGCGACGAAACCCAGCGGGCTCAGCCCGGCGTCCTCCATCGCCTTGGTGATCAGCAGGCCCAGCGTCTGCTGCGCGTTGCGTCCGGCAAAGCCGTAAACACAGGCATGTTCGCGCCCGTCATGCGGAAAACACTCGACCAGCAGCCGATCGGCCACGGGAAGGCGCGAAACGCGGCGCTGCAGCGCCAGCCAAGCAGATGTGTGGTCGGGCAGGGTCGGCCAGTCGGATTGTTGGAAAAGTGCAAGGATTCGGGCGGTAAGCCGGGTAGAAGTCGCAAATTTTGTTCCGGAAAAGACAGCGACACGGGGTTCGCGCCCGGCCTCGCGGCTGACCTCGACGGTCAGTTCGTTCAGGCTTTCATACCTCACCACCTCGCCGCCGATCAGAAAGGTATCACCCGGTGTCAAGGTGGCGGCAAAGCTTTCCTCGACCTCGCCAAGCGGGGTTCCTCCCCGGCGGTTCTTCAGCCGGACCTTCAGCGTCTCGGTGTCGATGATGGTGCCGATATTCATCCGGATCGTCTGGGCGCTGCGCGGGTCGCGCAAGTGCCAGCGACCGTCGCGGCAAACCAGCCGTCGCCAGCGGTCATAGGCGCGCAGCGCATAGCCGCCGGTGGCCGCGAATTCCAGGCAAGCGTCGAAATCGGCGCGCGTGAGGTCGCGGTAGGGACCGGCGCTTTTGACCTCGTCAAACAGCGTGTCGGCGCAAAACGGTGCCGAACAGGCGCAGATCAGAAGATGCTGGCAAAGCACGTCCAAAGGCCCGGGCCCACGCGGTTCGCCATCGAGGTCGCGGTCGCGCACCGCCTCCAGCGCGGCCTGGCATTCGACCACCTCGAACCGGTTCGCCGGCACCAGCCGGGCCTTTGACGGGGCGTTGTAGCGGTGATTGGCGCGCCCGATCCGCTGCACCAGCCGCTTGACGTTTTTCGGTGCGCCGACCTGGATCACCAGATCGACATCGCCCCAGTCGATGCCCAGATCCAGCGATCCGGTACAGACCACGGCACGCAGATCGCCACGCACCATCGCCTCCTCGACCTTTTCGCGCGCCTCGCGCGCAAGGCTGCCGTGATGGATGCCGATCGGCAGCGCCTCGTCATTGGCAAGCCAGAGATGGTGAAAGAAGATCTCGGCCTGCGCGCGGGTGTTGTGAAAGATCAGCGTGGTTCTGTGGCGGCGCACTTCGTCCAGCACATCGGCAATGGCATAGCGCCCGCCGCCGCCGGCCCATGGCGGCGCGTCGCGGGTTGCCAGCATGGCGATATCGGGATCGGGGCCGGGATCGGCCTCGACAATCGTGCAGGGTTCGGGATGGCGGGCGAGAAAGCGGGCGATGGCACCGGGGTCTTCGACCGTGGCCGACAAACCGACCCGGCGCAGCCCCGGCGCCAGCGCGGATAGCCGTGACAGGGCCAGCATCAGCTGATCACCGCGCTTCGATTCCGCCAGCGCGTGGATTTCGTCGACGATCACGCGCGACAGGCCGGCAAAGACGCGTGGCGCGTCTTCGTAGGACAAAAGCAAGGCCAGGCTTTCCGGCGTGGTCAGCAGGATATGCGGCGGATCGGCGCGCTGGCGCCGGCGTTTCTGGTACGAGGTGTCGCCGGTCCGGTCCTCGATCCGGATCGCCAGGCCGGCGCCTTCGACCGGGGCACGCAGGTTGCGCGCGATATCGGCGGCCAGCGCCTTCAGCGGCGAGATGTAAAGCGTGTGCAGCCCCGGGCCGGGGACCGTGCCCAGTTCCGCAAGCGTCGGTAGGAAGCCCGCCAGTGTCTTGCCGCCGCCAGTCGGCGCGATCAGCAAAAGCGCGGCCTCGTCCTTGCGCGCAAGCAAGGCTGACTGGTGCGGGTGCAACTGCCAGCCGCGCTCGGCGATCCATCGGGCAAGGGGCGGGGGCAGGGTCGTCATGGCGCCATTTAGCCTCGCCCCTGTGTTGAGGGAAAGGCTTCCCGTCAGGGTTGTCTGCGCCTATGGTCGGGGCAGCGGGCTGGGCTGGGCGCAGGGCGGCGGGTTACATGGGGTTCTTCGATTTTCTGGGTGACGATCCGGCCTATGCCGAAAAGCCGGCCGATATTGCCCGGCTGAACCGGCGGTGGGAGTTTCTGATAGCCCCGTTCGGCGCCGAACTGGAGGGCGCACGGGTGGCCGATATCGCCGCCCACGACGGCCGCTGGGCCTATGCGCTGGCCGGCGCCGGCGCGGCCGAGGTGATCGGCGTCGAGGCGCGGTGCGAGGTCGCCGCACGGTTCGCGCGCTACCCCAGGCGCGGCTTCAAGCGCCGGGTCCGGATCGAGACCGGGGACCTGTACCGCTGGCTGTCTGATCGTGGCGACGCCGGTGAAACTTTTGATATCGTGGCGCTTTTCGGAATTTTCTATCATGTGATGGATCATTTCCGGCTGCTTGCCGATGTTCGCCGGCTGCGCCCGAAGCTGATCATCATCGACAGCGAATTCATTCTGGCCGACAACCCGATGATCCAGCTGGTGAAGGAACGGACAGACAACATCCTGAACGCCGCGCCGCAGATCGAGGGGCAGGAAATGGCGTTGAAAGGCATCCCCAGCCGCGCTGCGATGGAACGCATGGCCGAGGCGCTGGGCTACGATCTGGAATGGCTCGACTGGTCCGCGCTGGCGCTTGAAGACCGGGCGGGTGTGCAGGATTATTTCCGCGAAGGCCGGATGCGGCGCGGCACCTGCGCGCTGCGCCCCGCCAGAAGCCCCTAGCGCGCGATCTTTTCCTGCTTCACGAACATGTTGGCCCAGGCACGGTCCACAAGCTCGGGGCTCATCTGCCGCGGGATGCCTTCGAATTCGCAAATCGCGATCATCTGGTCGATCAGGAAGATCGGCTGATAGTTCGCATAGACATTGTCGATCGTGGGGTATTTCACCTTCATCAGGTGCACGAGCGTTGCCTCATCAAGCGGCATCTGTCGCTTTCGCGCGACCATGGCAAAGATCTTCAGGTAGTTTTCCTGGCTGGGCCCGTCGATCTTGATCTTGAAGAAGATCCGGCGCAGCGCGGCGCCGTCGAAAATGTCGTTGGGATGGAAGTTGGTGGAAAAGATCACCAGCGTGTCGAAGGGCACGGTGAACTTTTCGCCCGACTGCAGTGCCAGGATGTCCTTGCTTTCCTCAAGCGGCACGATCCAGCGGTTGATCAGCGCCTGCGGCGGTTCGGCCTGCCGGCCAAGGTCGTCGACGATGAAGACGCCACCGGTCGATTTCAGCTGCAACGGCGCCTGATAGGTGCGCGCGGTGGGGTTGTAGGTCAGATCGAGCATCGACAGCGATAGTTCGCCCCCGGTGATCACGGTGGGGCGTTCGCACAGCACATAGCGGTTGTCGAACCGGTTCGAGGTCCGCCGAAGGCTTGCGGGGTCGTCGCTGACGTCTTCGGCGGCCGAATGCACGATCGGGTCGTAGACCGTGATCACCTGACCGGAATATTCGATGGCGCGCGGCACATAGATCTTGTCGCCCAGCGCGTCGCGGATGCCGTTCGAGATCGAGGATTTGCCGTTGCCGGGCGGTCCGTACATCAGGATCGAACGGCCGGAACTGACGGCGGGGCCAAGGTGGTTCAGCAGATCGCTCGGCAGGATCAGATGGCCCATGGCCTTGGTCAGCTGCGTGCGCGTCAGCTGAATGTTGCGGATCGACTGGCGCGCCACCTGTTCGCGGTAGATATCCAGCGGAACCGGCGCCGCGCCGTAGTATTCCGACTGCGCCAGCGCATCGAGTGCGCGAGCCTTGCCGGCATCAGTCAGCTGGTAGCCCATTTCATTGCCCGATGTGGCATGCAGCGTGCCGGTCGCTTCCAAAAGCCGCTGCGAGCGCGCCATATCGACCAGTTCCTGAACGACCGGAACCGGCAACGCCAGCGCCTTGCTCAGCGCGGTCACCTGTTCGCCGTTCATGCGGAACATGGTTTTCAGCAAAAGGTCGCGCAGCATCACCGGCGACAGGCCGGTATCTTGCAGGCTGCGCGGGGCAGGCGGGGCCAGAACGTTGGTGACCGGCGCGTTCATCTCGGGTGCCTCATGCGTTCGCGCCCGGTGCGATCCGGGCTTTGGGCAGAGCTAGCCGAGAGAGTTGGCAAAAATAGGGCGCTTAAGACCCAAAGCGCAGGGCCAGAACCAGATAGAAGATCAAAACCCCGGCCAGCGCGAGGCCCATTGGGAAATCCTTACGCTCCCAGCTTTCCCAGTCGGCGGTCAGCCGGCGAAAGGCCGGCACCATGCCAAGCGAACGGTGGCTGACAAAGGCCGCCAGCAACACCGAGGCGAAAACCGCCAGAAACAGCTTCAGATCGCCCAACGCCACGAAGGGCGCCATGACGGCGGCAAATTTTGCATCTCCCGCCCCGACAAGTCCAACCATGTTCAGGACAAAACCGATGGCCAGGATGATCGCCAGTTGCGCCAACTGCCAGAGGAACTGGTCAAACGGCAAAAGAATCGGGCCGAGGCACAGAAACACCGCCCCAAGCGCCAGAACCGCCTTGTTGGGGATCTTCATGAATTTCATGTCGCTCCAGGCGACCCAAAGGCCGATCGCGACGGCAAAGGGCAGAAACCAGGCGGCGGCAAGTTGCGATATCTGCATTGGCTTAGTTCATGGCGTTGGCGTCTAACGCGGCCAGCGAGCGTTCGGCGGCCTCGAAATACTGCGGATGGGTGTCGATGGCTTCCTGCAACATGCCCTTGCCGACCGATACATCGCCCTGTTTGATCGCCGCAAGCGCCATGGTGTACAGCAATTCGGCCCGCTCGACCTGGGTCATGGTGACGATCGGCAGGTCGTACTTGCGCTGTGCGCCACGTGCCAGAACCAGGTTGTTCTTGGCGGTGAACATCGAGGGATCGTAGGTCAGCGCTTCGGAAAAGAGCTTTTCGGCGCCGCTGTAGTCGCCGCGTGTCAGTTTCGAGTAACCCCAGTTGTTCAGCACGCCGCCCGGCTTCGTGGTCAAGCCCGATGCGGTTTCGTAGAAACTGTCGGCCTTGTTCCAGTTCTTGTTGCTGTCGGCGACCATCGCCTCCAGCCGGTAGCGCTGGTAGGTTTCGTGGGTTGGCGGAATGCGGTTCAGCTCCGCCTCGGCCTTCTTCCAGTCATTGGTGCGAATATAGGCCTCGGCCAGATTGACGCGGTCCTCGTTGGTGCCTTCGGCGCTGGCCGCGACCGTGGACCAGATGGTGGCCGCCTCGGTCGGGTGGTTGGCGCGGACAAGCGCCATGGCCAGGCCGCGTTTCAGGTCGATCCGGTCGGGCTGTTCGGTGCTGGCCTTGCGGAAATAGGCGACCGCCTCGTTGGGGTCGGCCACGGTCAGCATGATGTCGTTGAGATTGCTTTCGTCGATCACGTTGACGTTCTTGATCGCGCGTTCGACCTCGGCATCGCTGGATTTCTGGCAGGCGGATAGCGTGACCACCGTGCCAAGGCACAGTGCCGTCAGAACTGAGTGGCGCATTTTTGCGTCCTTTGCTGCTCGACCCCTAGAGCGACGAAAGCAGGAGATATTCGCCCCGTCCCCGCCTCACCAGGGAAAAATTTATGTTCTCGTTTTCCGCATCATACGCGGTATTTTCGATTTTTGCGATAGCCAGCCGAAGGTTTTCGCGAATGTCGACCGATTGGCCACTATCAAGCGCGAAGGCGTTTTCGAAAACCCGCTTTGCCTCGCCATATTCGCCTTTTTCCATGAGCACGACGCCCAGATTGTTAAGCGCGGGGACAAACTCGGGGTCAAGTTCCAGCGCGCGGCGCAAAAGCTGCTCAGCCTGGCCGAGACGGCCCAGTTGCAGGTTGGTCGACCCGAGCGCCGACAGCACATCGGGCGTGACACCCTGTTCGGAGGCGGCGCGCAGATAGGCCTTCAGCGCCAGTTCGTATTCGCCCGCCGCGCTCAGCCGGTGACCGACGGTCAGCCCGTCAACCGCCTCGCCCGCGGCATCGACGCCCACGGGGGCGTAAAGCGCGCTGCGCCCGGCGGTCAGCCCGTTCGACTGGCAGGCAGGAAGGGCAAGCAGGGTGATGAGCGCCAGAAACGGCGCCGCGGCCAGAGGTTCAGAATTTCGGAGTAGCGCCACCACCAAGAGCCTGCGAGATACCGTAAAGCGATGGCCCGATCAGAATGACCATCAATGGTGGAACGGTAAACAGCATCGTGCCCAATGTCAGCTTGGTTGGCAGGGTGTTTGCTTTTTCTTCGGCGCGCATGACCCGTTTGTCACGCATTTCGGCGGCATAGACGCGCAGCGCCTCGGCGATCGATGTACCGAAGGTGGCGGACTGGATCATCACCGTCACGAAGGATGCCACATCGGGCACGCCGGCCCTTTCGGACATGTCTTTCAACACGTTGATCCGGTCCTTGCCGGCCTTGACCTCATGGGCGACGATTTCGAATTCGTCGGCCAGCGCGGGATAGCCGGCGCGAATCTCCTTCGACACGCGGATGATCGCCTGGTCAAGCGACTGGCCGGCCTCGACGCAGACGAGCATCATGTCGAGCGCGTCGGGAAAGCCGTTGATGATTTCGGCCTGCCGCTGGCCCATGCGCCGGTTCACCCAGAAGATCGGCAGGTAATACCCCAGCCCCCCCGGCAGCATCGCCGAGATCATCATGTTGGTCGGCGTCACGCCGTCCTGCGTGGCCTTGGTGTAAAGCGCATAGACGAGACCCAGCAGCAGAAAGCTGATGCCAAGGATGAACTGGATCGCGTGGTAGGTACGCACCGCGTCGCGGCCGCGATACCCGGCCTGGATCATCCGCATCTTCGCCTTGGACAGGTCTTCGGCGTTCTTGGGTTCCAGGAAGTTGGCGTATTTTTCCAGCTTGTCCGAAGCCGGGGCCTGTCGCAGCGCCTTGGGCGCGTCCTTCTTGCCCTTGCGCGCATCGCTGGTCGGGCCCTTGACGCTTTCGCGCAGCTTGTCCAGCGGATCGGGGCCACGCTTGAACAGCGACGGTATCGCCAGAAGCACCAGCAGGAAACCCAGACCGCCAACGGCGATCAGCGGGCCGTAGGGGCCAAAACGCTCGACCAGCGAAGCGGTGAAGGCATTCATCAGTTCCATCGTGCGGGCCTCAGACCTTGATGTTGACCATGGCCTTCATGAAGATGACATTCACCGTCAGGAAGACCGCGACGCCGGCGGCAATCGGAATGAAGAGCGAGGTGTCCTTCACCTCGTCGTAATAGTCGGGCTTCAGGATCATGATCCCGATAAGCGCGACGATCGGGAAGGCGGACAGGAACATCCCCGACCATTTCGCCTCGGCGGTGATCGCCTTGACCCGGCGGAACAGCTTGAACCGCGCGCGGATCACCTTGGCCAGGCCTTCGAGGATCTCGGCAAGATTGCCGCCCGAAGTCTGCTGGATCGCCACCGCCACGGCGAGAAAGCGCAAGTCCTGCATGTCGATCCGTTCGGCCATCAGTTTCAGGCTTTCGCTGACATCGGCACCATAGGCGGCTTCGTCGCCGATCACGCCAAACTCGGTCCCCAGCGGGTCGGGAACCTCTTTGGCAACGATCTGGATGGCCGAGGAAAACGGGTGGCCGACGCGCAGCGAGCGGACCATCAGCTCGACCGCGTCAGGAAGCTGTTCCTCGATCAGGGAAATGCGTTTCTTGGCCTTCTTGTTGACCCAGACATAGACGCCGCCGACCCCCATCGCGACCGAGGCCAGCGCCCGGATCGGCACGCCCAGTTCGGTGCCGATGGTCAGGCCCAGATAGCTGAAGAGCGACACGACGACCATGACGCCGACCAGCATCTGGGGGGTAAAGGCGATGTTGGCCTTCTGCGCCTTGTCGGCAAGGATCGAATAAAGCGGGATGCCTTTCGAGGCCATGTGCTGGCTCATCTCCTTGCGGAGCTGTTCCAGGACCTGTTCGCGGTTGTGGTTCTTTTCCAGCAGCGTCAGCCGGCGGTTGACACGGCGGTTGAGGCTGATCGACTTGCCGAAAACCGTCAGATAGATGCCTTCGACCAGCATCAGGACCCCGACGAAGACCAGGGCGTAGATAAGGGGGGCGGCGCTGATTTGCATGATGGCGGTTCCTCAGGGCAGCGGTTCGTAGATCGAGGCCGGCAGGTCGTAGCCCCATTGCTTGAACCGCGCCGAATAATGCGAGCGGACGCCGGTGGCGTTGAAGCGGCCGATGATCTTGCCGTTCGGCTCGATCCCAAGGCGCTCGTAGCGGAACACCTCCTGCATGGAGATGACCTCGCCCTCCATCCCGGTGATTTCGGTGATCGAAACCATCCGGCGCGAACCGTCCTGAAGGCGCGAGGCCTGCACGATCAGGTTCACGGCGCTGGCGATCTGGCTGCGCACCGCCTTGATCGGCATTTCGATCCCGGCCATGGCAATCATGTTTTCCAACCGGCTGACCCCGTCGCGCGCGCTGTTGGCGTGGATCGTGGTCATCGACCCGTCGTGGCCGGTGTTCATGGCCTGCAGCATGTCGATGACTTCCTCGCCGCGCGTTTCGCCGACGATGATGCGGTCGGGGCGCATGCGAAGCGCGTTGCGCAGACAGTCGCGCTGGGTGACCGCGCCCTTGCCCTCGACGTTCGCCGGGCGGCTTTCCATCCGGCCCACATGGACCTGCTGCAGCTGAAGTTCCGCCGTATCCTCGATCGTCAGGATGCGTTCGGAATTGTCGATGAAGGATGACAGCGCGTTGAGCGTGGTGGTCTTCCCCGAACCGGTGCCGCCCGAAACGATGACATTGAGCCGGGTTGCCACCGCGGCCTGAAGATAGGCCGCCATTTCTTCGGTAAAGGCGCCGAATTTCACCAGATCGGGGACGCCCAGCTTTTCCTTCTTGAATTTCCGGATCGACACCAGCGAACCGTCAACCGCGATCGGCGGAACCATGGCGTTGAAACGCGATCCGTCGCCAAGACGGGCGTCGACATAGGGGTTCGATTCGTCCACGCGCCGGCCCACCGCCGACACGATCTTGTCGATGATACGCAGAAGGTGGCGTTCATCCTTGAAGGTGATGTCGGTCAGTTCCAGCTTGCCCGCGCGTTCGACGAAAATGCGCTTGGGGCCGTTGACCAGAATATCGTTGACGCTTTCGTCCTTCAGAAGCGGTTCCAGCGGGCCAAGCCCCATCACTTCGTGATACAGGTCCTGGTTCAGCGCCTGGCGGTCTTCCTTGGTCAGGGCGACGTTCATCTCGCTCAGCGCTTCGCCGGCAATGGCCGAAATCTCTGAACGCAGCTCGTTTTCCGACACATGTTCCAGCGCCGAAAGATTGAGGTTGTCGAGAAGCCGCTTGTGCAGTTCGACCTTGATCTCGCTCATCCGCTCGCGGCGCTTGGCCTCCTTGTCGACCGGTGCGGCGACGGCGGCGATGCGCGGCGAGGAACTGGGCCGCGACGACATGAGCGAGGCGCGCGGGGCAGCCTGTTGGGCGGCATTGGCCGCCGGCTGCGGCGCCGCGGCGACGGTGGCGGTAACCGGTGCGGGTTTGTCGGGCGCGGCGGCGGGGGGCGGGGCGGCCTTTGCGGGCTCGGCGCCGGATTTCTTGTAACGCGAAAACATGGCGCCCTCCTCAGGCCTTGCCGGCTTCGGCGACCTTGTTGAGGTCGAAAACGGACTTGGCGAGCTTGTGAATTTCCTTGCGCAGCGGGTTCTTGGCGGCGCTTTCGGCCAGAGGCAGGCCGTGGTCGTTGGCCTGGGTCACCGCGCCGCCGCCATCGGGCAGGTTCAGCTCGATCGCGATATCCAGGCTTTCCGCCAGACGCTTGGCCCGCGACTTGCCCGACAGGTCGGTAAACTTGGGTGCCCGGTTCAGCCCGAAGCGCAGCTTTTCATGCGGCAGTTCCTCGGTCTTGAGCGCGCGCAGCATGCGCAGCGCGTTCTGGGCCGAACGCATGTCCAGCTCGATCAGCGCGAAATAGACATGCGCCGCATTCAATACCGTTTCGGTCCAATGCACCACGGTGCGCGGCATATCGACGACGACATAGTCGAAATTGGTGCGTGCCATGTCGATCAGCCGGCCGATGTCGTCGGCACTGACCAGTTCCAGCGGCAGCATCTCGGCCGGCGCGGTGAAGACATGCAGCTTTTCGTTGAAGCTCAGCATCGCCTGCAGGAAGGCATCGCTGTCCACCGTGCCAAGCTCTGTCAGAACCTCGAAAATGGTTTCGCGCCGCGGCAGGTCCAGATAGGTCGCCACGGTTCCGAACTGGAAATCGAGGTCGATCAGGCAGACGCGCGGCGGGTTGTCCTTGTCGATGTTCGACAGTTCCCACGCAAGGTTGACCGCAAAGGTCGTCGCGCCGGACCCGCCGGAAAGTCCGTGCACCGGCAGCACCACGCCGTCGCGGTCGCCGGAGGCCTTGAAGCTGGGGCCGGCCGAGGCGGCCGCTTCGGCCGGTTCGGGTGCGGCCGGTTCGGGCCGCTGCACGCGTTCGATCGCTTCGTGCAACGCCCCTTCGGGAAGCGGGTAGGGCACGAAATCGTCCGCACCCTGCCGCAAGAGCTGGTGCAGCGCGATCGGGCTGACCTCTTCGGCGATCAGCACGACCTTGAGGTTCTTCGCCTTGGCGCGCGCGATCAGGTCGGAAACCAGCTTGAGGTCGGCCTCGTCCTCGTTGTCGATGGCGATGGCCACGAATTTCAGCGCGGCCGATTCCGGTTGTTCCAGAAAGGCCAGGGCATCGGCAAAGGTCAGATCGCCCCAGCTTTCGCCAAGCTCCGCTTCCATGTCCTCGATCAACAGATCGAAGTTCTGAACATTGCGCGATACCGTGCAGGCGACTATCGGCGCCGGTTCGGGATGCAACGCAGCCACACTCGTCATTGCCTCACGTCCTTCTCTTTGTGGACGGGTAGGCGACCTGCCGGTGACCCCCAAGCGTGCCGCACCCACCCACGGAACGGTCGCGACTCAGCGCCACGCCGTCAGTGCTACCGGGGCAAAGTTCTCGAGAAGTTGGGCAACATTTGGGCTAAAAAAACGTCATTATTCGGTTTTTGAAGATGGTCGGTGCCCGGACAGAGCGATCAGCGCCCAAACAAACGGCGGCGCACGATGGCGCCGCCGGAGTTCCGAAGGGTCGGATCTTAGGCGTCCGGATTGACCTGGGTGGTGATCTGGGTGTTCGTCGGATGCGGCGGTTCGGCCGACTTGACGTATTCGCGGAACACCACCTGTGCGTATTTTCCGTTCATCACCGTGGGGTGGTTCTGTACGAAGCCCGAAACCTCCGTAACCGTGCGACGGTTGCGGCGCTCTTCGTTCTGGGTGACGATCAGCGGCTGCGTTTCGCCGTAGGAAACCATCGCTTCCAGGCGCGACGGGCTGATCCCGAGGCTGCCGAGATAGCCGACAACCGCCTGCGCGCGGCGCAGGCCCAGCGCCTTGTTATAGGCGTTCGATCCGACAAGGTCGGTATGGCCATAGACGCGGAACCGAATTTCCGGGAACTGGCGGATCCAGTCGGCCTGCTGGCGCAGGATTGCCTGGGCCTCGGGTTCAAGAACCGCGCTGTTGAAGGCGAAGTTCACGGTCGAGGGCACTTCGCTGGCGAAGCGCTGGCCAAGGCTGACGACATAGTCCTTCTGGCCGGACATGATGAGCGTGTTGTTCATCGTGGCGTTGCCGAAGGTGCCGTTGTCGATCGCGCTGCCGACTTCGTTGGTACAGGCGGTAAGCGCCAGGGATGCGGCGCCGATCATCAGAAGGGGTAGGGTCCGCATCGCTTACTCCATCACATAGCCGTAGGAGCCGCTGAAGTCCTGCTTGGCGACTTCGCCGGCAGCACCCTGCGGCAGGTCGACGCCCTGGGCGCGGCCAAACAGGAACAGCTCTTTCTCGCTGGGCAGGCGCACCCGGTCGGTCGGCAGCACCAGCGCCTCGCCACGGGTCGGGGTGACCAGATGCGGCGTGACGATGATCACCAGTTCGCTTTGTGCGCGCTGGTAATCGGCGCTGCGGAAGAGCGCGCCGATGATCGGAACGTCGCCGATCCAGGGAACCTGTCCGTTCAGGTCGCGGAAGTCGTCCTGCAGAAGGCCAGCGATGGCAAAGCTTTCGCCATCGCGCATCTCGACCGTGGTCGAGGTTTCGCGCCGCTTGAAGGCGTTGACCGCAAAGCCTGTGTTCTGCACCGTGACCGTGCTGTCGATCGACGACACGGCGGCGTTGATCTGAAGGTTGATGATGTCTTCATCGACGACGCGCGGGGTAAAGTTCAGCTCGACCCCGAAAGGCTTGTATTCGATGGTGATCGCATTGTTGGTGGTGGCGACCGGAATGGGGTACTCGCCGCCGGCCAGAAACTTGGCTTCCTGGCCCGACAGCGCGGTCAGGTTCGGCTCGGCCAGCGTGCGCACCATGCCCTTGCTTTCCAGCGCTTCCAGAAGCACCGCGAATTGCAGGCTGCCCGCGGAAAAGCCCAGCGTATAGGCGCCTTCGCTTTCGGCCGCTGCCGGGGCATTGCCACCGCTCAGCGCGCCGTCGATCAGCGTGGAGTTGGTGAAGGTGCCGTTGCCGCCCTTGATCCCGGTGGAACCGACGGCGCCGTTGATCGCGAGGCTCGACGACAGGTTCTTGCGCACCGAACGCTGCATTTCGGCAAACCGCACCTTCAGCATGACCTGCTGGGTGCCGCCGACGCTCATCAGGTTCGAAACCCGTTCCGGCGCATAGCGTTCCGCCAGATCCAGGGCCCGGTCGAGCTTGATGATCGACGACACCGTACCCGAAAGCACGATCCCGTCATTGGCGGTGCGCACCTCGATCTGTTCGCCGGGCAGGATCTGGCGCAGCCGTTCCTTGAACTCGGCGATATCGGGCGTGACATGGACATCGACATTGGTAATCAGGCCACCGTCGGCACTGAGCAATGTCATCGTGGTCCGGCCCGGCGCCTTGCCAAGCACATAGATCGACCGGTCCGACAGCGTCGAGATATCGGCGATGCCGGGGTTGGCGATCGACAGTTCGGCAAAGGGTGTGTCGCTTTCGACCACGACCGCCCGGTTCATCGGAACGTTCAGCGCCGAGGACGGCGAGCCGGTCATCACGCGGAGTGTTTCCGCCGCTCCTGGGGCGACGGCGCCCAGCGCCACGGCGACGCCCAACAGGGCTGCCCGGCAGATGCTGCTCATGCTCATGTTCCTGTCCTTTTGACCACGCCTCAATCGGGGTCTTTGTGCCCCATGCCCGGTTTCTGTGAACCGGTTTCGCCCACAGCATGCCGCATGGCTGGTTTTTTTGCAAGAATCATAAGGTTGCAACATGTTCTGGATATAGACGCCGGGCAACAGCCTCGAATTGTTGCACTAATCGTACATCGGAGGACTAGATATGGTGTGGCCGATTTGCACCTGCGGTGCCTGTCTTTGCCGATGCCCGCGATCAGGCGGGGAAATGGTAACGCTGGCGTTCGGCCTGCCATGCTTCGGCGAGCCGCGCAAGGTCGCCGGCCTGTGGTGCTGCGTTGGTGGACCGGCACCGCGCGATTTCCGCGCGCAGCGCATTGCCCCAGCCCTCGGCGCCGAAGGTTGCTGCCGACCCGGCGAGTCGGTGCAGGGTCGCCACGGCCATCTCCGCGTCGGGCGGGCGCGAACCGTCGCCCAGCCGTGCCAGTTCGAGGTCGGCTTCCTCGACAAAGCGGCGCACCAGCGCCGTCGTTGCGCCATCGCCCAGGCTGTCGCGCAGTTCGGCAAGCGTATCCTGGCCCGGCTCCGGGCTGATCGCCGGGGCGGCCTCGACCGTGCCGGCGAGAATGCGGCGCAGGGTCTTCCCGTCGACCGGCTTGGTCAGGCAGGTGTCGATCCTGGCCTGGCGAAAGGCATTCAGCTCTTCGGGAAAGGCATGCGCGGTCAGCGCGACGATGGGCGCACGTGCCGAAGCGCCGCCTGCCCGGATCAGCCGGCTCGCTGTCACGCCGTCGAGGTTGGGCATGCTGATATCCATGAAGATCAGGTCGAAGAGGGTGTCGCGGGCCAGATCGACACCCTCGCGCCCGTCGACCGCTTCGCGAACGGTGTGGCCCATGGCGATCAGCATTTCGCGCAGCACGAAACGGTTGATGCGGTTGTCCTCGACCACCAGAAGTTCCAGCGGGTTGCTGACGGTATCCAACCCCGCAAGCGGCGCCAGTCTGCCGTCTGCATCGCCGCTGGCCGGCGGCAGGGGCAGCGTCAGGTGAAACTGGCTGCCGCGGTTTTCGGCACTTTCCACCGATATCGTGCCCCCCAGCGCCATGGCGAGCCGGCGGGCGATGCCAAGCCCCAGCCCGGTGCCCCGCGCGGTTGGCGCTGCGGAGGCACCCAGGGTGACGAAATCGTCAAAGATGCGGTCCAGCGCCGCCGCCGGGATGCCTGGACCGGTATCGGTGACATGGAAATCGACCGCCCGCACATCGTCGGTGTTGCGCGCGATGGCCAGCGTGACCTCGCCGCTGGGTGTGAACTTCACCGCGTTATCAAGCAGGTTCAGCAGGATCTGGCGCAGCCGCATCGGATCCCCGGAAACGGTGCCAAGGCGCGCGGCGGGCTTTTCCAACCGCAGCGTCAACCCGGAGTTTTCGGCCAGCGGGAGTTGCAGGCCAAGGATCTCGTCGATGAGCAGGTCCAGGTCGAATTCGGTGACGGCGACATGCTGTTCGCCCGCCTCGTTGCGCGACAGTTCCAGAACGTCGTTGATATGGTGCAGAAGGATCCGGCCCGAAGCTTCCATGACGCCGACGTAGTTGCGCAGCTTGCGGCCGAGCTTTTCGGCGCGGAGCAGTTCGATCATGCCCAAAAGCCCGTTCAGCGGCGTGCGCATCTCGTGGCTCATCACCGCCAGAAACCGCGCCTTGGCCCGTTCGCCCGCAAGCGCGTCGTCACGGGCGCGCAAAAGCTCGGCCTCTGCCGCCGCCCGGTCGGCAATGTTGCGCAGAAAGACAACGGTGGCGGCGGTGGCATGGGCATCGGCCTGCGAGATCGACAATTCGGCGGCAAACACTTCGCCATCGGGGCGGCGCACGCGGGTTTCGATCCGGCCGGATCGGGGCAGCTCGCCCAGGTCCAGACCGGTAAGCTCGGAAAACCGCATACCCGCCACTTGCTGGCGTTGCAGCGCAAAGATGCGGCGGGCGGCCTCGTTGAATTCGACGATCTCGCCGTTCCGGTCCAGCACCACGATGGCGTCTAGCGAGGTCTGGGCGATGGTTTCCAGCCGCTCGGAGGCAACCCGAACCTCGTGCGCCTGCTGGCGGGTCTTCCGGTAAAGCCGGTCAAGCGCTGTCGCGACACCCGTCAGCATCAGCACAAGAACCAGCGCCGCAAGGCCGAGATAGCTCAGCGTCGTGCGCAGCCGGCTGCGGTGGTTGTCGGAAATGACGGCCAGCCGTGCGATGGTTTCTAGCGCTATCGTGCGCGCAAGGCCGGCCTGTTCGTCCGCCGCGCGCGCAAGCTCGGGCAGCGCGGCGCGCAAGGCCGCGTCATCGGCATCGATTGTCGGCAGCAGGGCCTGGGCCTTTTCCCAGCTGTTGGCAACCACGTCGGCGGTCACGTCGGTTTCGCGCAAGGTGCGGAAGTTCCGCCCGATCATCAGTGTCTTGTGGCGGCTATAATAGATGTCAAAGGCGGTTCGAACTTCGGCCAGCGCCTGTGGATCGGGTGAAAGCCGGGCGGCCAGCGTGGCGACGCGAAACTTCTGTGCCTCGATCTCCTGCTGTGTGAGCGTCCAGGTAACGCTTTCTGAATCCGTCCCGGCCAGATCGTCAAGCTTGGCCACAAGCGACCGCGCCAGCACCGCAATCGCAACCGCAACCGCCGCGAGCGCGGCAACGGCCACCAGCCGCCGGGCCCAGCGTGGCCGGTCGGCGGCGCGCAGCCGCGCGCGCTCGCGCGCGGTGTCGGAAACGGGGGGTGGCGCACGCACGCGTCGCGGATCCTTTGCTGGTGCTGGCCGGGCTGGCTGCCCGCCGCCGCAGTTTAGGGAAGCACCTCGATCCGGTCCAGTTGCCAGACCGACCGCGTCAGGATCGTTTCGCTGCGGTAGTCGCGCCCCCGATCATAGGGATAAACCAGCCAAAGCGGCCCCTTGTCGCGCACCGACATCGGTGCGCCATTCAGGTGATAGGCCAGCATCGCGCCGAAATCGTCGCCGTCGCTGACCGGGACCGCGACGCTGTAATCGTTCAGTGCCGACACCGTCAATTCGCTTCCTCGGCGCCGACCGCGGTCAGAAGGTCGCGCAACAGGACGCCGGAAAAATCCTGCACACCTTCTGTCCAGACGGTCGAGGTCTGGATCGTGGCTGCCGGCAGCGCCTGCAGCATGGCCAGGTCGAAAGCCGCGCTGCCCTCGTCGGTATTGGCGTTGCCGATCCGGCCGCTGATCGTGAGGATGACCTCGCCGCTTGGCCGTGCCAGCGGATCGGCCGCACCGGGCAAAGCGGCGCAAAGAAGGGCGATCAGCCCGGCGAGGGTTGTGCGCAATACGGTCATCGGGGCCCCCGGTTGTATCGACAGGTCGCGATATTGCCGGTCTGCGCCCGTTTTTCCAGATAAATGCGGTGGATACTATGCTTTCGTATGGGTCCGTCAGTGAAAGTCGCGGCTGGGAAACAGCCGCTTGGCCTGTTCGCGCGGATGCCGCGCGCCGGGGCGGTGCGGCGTGGTGGCGGGGCTGCGGCGCGGCGCTTCGTCGGCGCGTGGGTCGGTGCGGCCCACCGCCTCGTCCATCGGGTGGCCCAGTTCGCCCAGCATGGCCGACAGATCCTCGACCCGGTCGGCGATCAGATGCACGACGATGCCTTCGCGCTGCAGAACCCCGCTGACCCGCAGAAGCCGCCCGCCGATCACCGCGCGGCGGAAGCGTTCATAGACCTTGGGCCAGACGATCACATTGCTGATGCCGGTCTCATCCTCGAGCGTGATGAAAATCACGCCCGAGGCGGTGCCGGGCCGCTGCCGGGTGATGACGAGCCCCGCCACCGTGGTACGGCGCAGCGGTGCGTCGGGCAATTCGGCATGGGGCAGCAGGCCGGGGATCATCGGGCGCAGCAGTTCCATCGGATGGGCGCGCAAGCTGAGCCGCAGCGTGATGTAGTCCTCGACCACCTCCTGGCCCAGGTTCATCTGCGGCAGCGGCACCGGCGGTTCGGCAATGCCTTCGCCATCGACCCGGTCGTCGAACAGCGGCAGCTGGCGCGGGCTGCGGATCGCCTTGACCTGCCAGAGCGCGTCGCGGCGATTGAGCCCCATATCGGCGAAACCGTCGGCCTCGGCCAGCCGTTCCAGCGTGGCCGGCGGGGTGCCGGCGCGCAGCCACAGGCTTTCGGGATCGGGATAGCCGTTGCCGCGGGCGGCGACGATCCATTCGGCATCCTCCTGCCGCATGCCCTTGATCTGGCGAAAACCCAGCCGCAGGGCAAAGGCGCCATCGGCGCGCCGTTCCAGCGTGTTGTCCCACTGGCTGGCATTGGCCGAAACCGGGCGCAGTTCGATCCCGTGTTCGCGCGCGTCGCGCACGATCTGGGCCGGGGCGTAAAAGCCCATCGGCTGGGCATTGAGCAGCGCGCAGGCAAAGGCCGCGGGATGATGCCGTTTGGCCCAGGCCGAGGCATAGACCAGAAGCGCGAAGCTGGCGGCGTGGCTTTCGGGAAAGCCGTATTCGCCGAAGCCCTCGATCTGGGAAAAGCAGCGCTCGGCGAAATCGGGCGCATAGCCGCGTTCCAGCATGCCGCCGATGAAACGGTCGCGGAAGGTGCCGATGGTGCCCATGCGGCGAAAGGTGGCCAGGCTGCGGCGCAGCCGGTCGGCCTCTTCGGGCGAAAAGCCGGCGGCGACCACGGCGATCTGCATCGCCTGTTCCTGAAAAAGCGGCACGCCCAGTGTCTTGCCCAGAACCCCGCGCAGCGCCTCGGAGGGCAGGTGAACCGGTTCCTTGCCCTGCCGGCGGTTGATGTAGGGATGCACCATGCCGCCCTGGATCGGGCCGGGGCGCACGATCGCCACCTCGATCACCAGATCGTAGAACTTGCGCGGGCGCATCCGCGGCAGAAAGTTCATCTGCGCCCGGCTTTCGACCTGAAAGACGCCCACCGCGTCGGCCACGCACAGCATGTCATAAACCGCCGGGTCTTCGCGCGGCAGCGTTTCCAGGTCCAGCTCCGGCCCGCCGTGATCGCTGAGCAGGGCGAAGAACTTGCGCAGGCAGCTCAGCATGCCGAGCCCCAGCACATCGACCTTCAGAATGCCCAGCGCGTCGATATCGTCCTTGTCCCATTCGATGACCGTGCGCTCCTCCATCGCCGCGTTCTCGATCGGGCAGAGTTCGTCCAGCCGGCCGCGGGTGATGACGAAGCCGCCGACATGCTGGGACAGGTGGCGGGGGAAGCCGATGATCTCGTGGATCAGCCGCAGGGTCAGCATCAGCCGGCTGTCGGTGGGGTCGAGCCCGGCCTCGCGCAGGCGCGCCTCGTCGATGGCCTTGTCCGACCAGCCCCAGACCTGGCCCGAAATGGCGGCGGTGATGTCGTCGGACAGGCCCATCACGCGGCCCACCTCGCGCACCGCGGCGCGGGCGCGGAAATGGATGACGGTGGCGCAAAGCCCGGCGCGGTGACGGCCGTACTTTTCGTAGATGTGCTGGATCACCTCCTCGCGCCGCTCGTGTTCGAAATCGACATCGATATCGGGGGGCTCGCCGCGGGCCTCGGACATGAAGCGTTCGAAGACCATGGTGATGGTTTCGGGCCCGACCTCGGTGATGCCCAGCGCATAGCACAGGATCGAATTGGCCGCCGAGCCGCGGCCCTGGCACAGGATGCCCTGGCCGCGGGCGAAGGCGACGATGTCGTGCACGGTCAGGAAGTAGGCGGCAAAGCCCAGCCGCGCGACCAGCGCCAGTTCCTTGGCGGCCAGCGCCTGCACGCGCGGTGGCACACCGTCGGGATAACGCCGTGCCAGCCCGGTCATCGCCAGCCGTTCCAGCCGGGCCTGCGGCGCTTCGCCATCGGCGATCTCGTCGGGATATTCGTAAGACAGTTCGTCCAGCGAAAAGGTGCAGCGCCCGGCGATGGTCAGGCTGCGCGCCACGGCGGCGGGATGGTCGCGAAAGATCCGCGCCACCGAACCCGGGCTGCGCAGCCGCCGTTCGCCGTTGGGCAATGCCCGAAGTCCGATGCTGTCGATCGTCAGCCGTTCGCGGATGCAGGTCAGCACATCGGCCAGCCGGCGCCGGCGGCCGTGATGCATCAGCACATCGCCCACCGCCACCATCGGCGCGCCGGTCAGCCGGGCAAGCCGCGCGCAGGCGGCCAGATGGATCTGGTCGCCGCCGTCGAAGCGCGGCGCGGCGCCCAGATAGACCTGGCCGGGAAAGCGCCGCGCCATGGCCCGGATTTCGGCGCTGAGCGCCCGGGGCGCCGTGGCGCCGGGTGCGGCCATGCGCGCATGCGGCAGCGCGATCAGCACCATGCCCTGCGCGCCATCGCGGACATCGGCCAGCGTCAGCCGGCATTCGCCCTTGACCGCGCGCCGCTTGCCCAGCGTCAACAGCCGGCACAGCCCGCCATAGGCGGCCCGATCCTGCGGCAGCGCCAGCCAGTCGGCCGTGCCATCCTGCAGCGCCAGCCGGGCGCCGACGATCAGCCGGGGCAGGGTGGGTGCGCGCGGTCGCGGCAGGTCGCGCCGGGCCGAGGTCAGTTCCTCGCGGCTGGAATGGTCGATGCGGCTTTGCGAGCGGATGCGGATAGCCTCGTCGGCCTGGCGCGCCAGTTCCTTCAGCGCCGAATGCGCCCGGACCACCCCGGCCAGCGAATTGCGGTCGGTGATGGCGATGGCCGCCAGCCCCAGTTCGGCGGCGCGTGTCACCAGTTCCTCGGGGTGCGAGGCCCCGGTCAGGAAGGTGAAGTTCGAGGTGGCGCAAAGCTCGGCGTAGGCCATCGGAATCACAAATGTTCGTATTTTGTTCCATTCTAGCGACGCCGCGCCCGCTGTCGAGTCGTCCCGGCGACCCGTGCAGCCCGGCAACACCTGACGCCGCGTTCCGGCGCCCCGGCCTTGTGGGCGGCAGGCGCGCGCCCTATCTGCTGGCGCAAGTCATGGCCCGCGCAGGACGCGAGGCAGGGGAAACGAATGGCAACGCTGCAGTACTTCCGCTGGGCCTTCGCGGTGACCGCACTTGGGTTGGTTCTGGCGGCCTGGCTGGGGTGGCAGACGACCGGCACGACGGCCGGGCTGATCAGCTTTCTGATGATCGGCACGGTGCTGGCGGTTCTGGAAATCTCGCTCAGTTTCGACAACGCCATCGTCAATGCCAACAAGCTGAAGACGATGACACCGGTCTGGCAACGGCGGTTCCTGACCTGGGGCATCCTGATCGCGGTCTTTGGCATGCGCATCGTCTTCCCGCTGGCCATCGTCGCCATCGCCGCCAAGATCGGGCCTTTCGCCGCCATTCATCTGGCCGCGACCGACCCCGACGCCTATGCCCGTATCATCGCGGATGCGCATCTGCCGATCGCGGCCTTTGGCGGGACCTTCCTGATGATGGTCGGGTTGACCTACTTCATCGACGAGGCCAAGGAGGTGGACTGGATCCGCGCGGTGGAATGCCACCTGCGTCGCTGTGCCTCGGTTCGCGGACTGACCATCGCGCTGGTTCTGGCGGTGGTGCTGGCCTTTGCCATGGCGCTTCCGAAAGCCGAAATGGGCACATTTCTGTTCGCCGCCGTCTTCGGCCTGCTGACCTTCACCGCGGTCGAGGTGCTGGGCCATGTTCTGGACAGCCGCGACAAGGCGCGCGCCGCCGCCAGCGCCGGGGGGCTGGGGGCTTTCCTTTATCTCGAAACGCTCGACGCGAGCTTTTCCTTCGACGGGGTCATCGGCGCCTTCGCGCTGACCCATAACCTTTTCCTGATCGCCATCGGCCTTGGCATCGGCGCGATGTATGTGCGTTCGATGACGATCATGCTGGTGGAACGCAAGACGCTGGCGCAGTTTCGTTACCTCGAACACGGCGCCTTCTACTCGATCCTGGCGCTCAGCCTGATCATGTTCGCGCAGACCCAGCTGCACATTTCCGAACTGGTGACCGGCGCGCTGGGCGCGGGTTTCATCGGCATATCGCTCTGGTCATCGGTCCGCTACAACCGGCGGGCCGAACAGCGGTTGCAAGGCTGATGGCGGGCTATTCGGGCTGAAAGCCACCGATCAGGTGGCGCAGCCCCAGCGCCGCGCCGGCGGCAATTGCGGCCAGCGTCACCGGGCCCGACCATGCCAGCGTGGCAAAGGCCGACACGCCCTGACCCACCGAACAGCCCAGCGCAATGACGCCGCCGATCCCCATCAGCGCCGCGCCGCTGACCTGCCGGCCGAGCTCGCGGGGGTCTTCGCAGGCTTCCCAGCGGAACAGGCCACGCAAGGACGAGCCGGCGAATGCGCCGATCAGCACGCCCGAGACCGAACCCACCGAAAAGGTCAGCCCGCCGGCGGTCGAGGTCATCAGATAGATCAGCGTGCGCCCGATCGGCGCGGTAAAGGACGGCCCCTCGACCCCGACCTCGCCCAGGCTTTCATGGTAAAGCCAGCTGGTTCCGGCGTAGGCCCAGATCACCGCAAGCCCGGCCAGAACCCCCCAGACGATCATCATCGGCTCTGCCCGGAGCGGCGCGTGCATCAGGCCCCAGGCCAGCGCACCCAGCCCGAGGACTACGGCAAAGACCAGCGGTGAAAGCCCCGTCGCCTGCGCAAGCATGAAGGCCAGGCCTGCGGGCTTCGGCGGTGACTTGCAGGAAAGCAGGATGCGCAGCGGCGCCAGCGGCCCCGACAGCGCGACATAGCCGAAGACCACCCATCACCACGACGACGACAAGCGAACGCAGGTCGCCACCGCCGAAACGCACCAGCGCACCAAACCCGCAATTGCCCGCCATCGCCATGCCATAACCAAAGATCAGCCCGCCCACGACCGATGCGACCGGGTTCCAGGCGATGGTGTGATAAAAGCTTTGCGCGATGTCGATCAGCCCGAAAGCTGCAAGGAGGTAGGTGCCGATAATGGCGGTGCCAAGCACGACCCCCCATAACCGCATTCGCCGCTGATCGGCGCCGTATATCGCGGTTTCCAGAGCCCCGAGCGTGCAGAAATCGCCCAGTCGCGCGGCAAGGCCCAGAATCACGCCGCTGGCTAGACCGACCAGCGCCGCAAGAACCCCCAGGGGAAGTCCTTCCATCATCGCATCCTCCCTGTGGCCGGTTTTCCGGCCTTATGGCCTGCGCGATGCCTCGGGCGCGCAGAACATGTCGTAGACAAGTTCGATGGCGCGCTGCACCTTGGGATCGCTCAGGGAATAGAATATCGCCTTGCCGTCGCGCCGGCAGCTGACAAGCCCTTCCAGCCGCAGCCGCGCCAGTTGCTGACTGACTGCCGCCTGCCGCGAGGACAGGAGGTTTTCCAGCTCGGTCACCGATTTTTCGCCCGACGACAGGTGGCACAGGATCATCAGCCGGCCTTCATGCGCCAGCGCCTTGAGGAAATTCGAAGCCGCCTGCGCCTGGGTTACCATCTCGGCAGGCGACAGCGCGGCGCATTGCGCGGCGTCCTTGGCCTCTGCCCGGGTTGCGTTAAGCGACATCGCCTTGCCGTCTTCCTGTTTCATCGCGCCCTTCCCAAGGGTTGCGGCGCCGCGTTTATCGCGGCTTACCATGCGCGCCGGGCAAAATCGAGACCGCAGAACGTCAGCGCACTAACCCTCTGGCAGCGCGGCAGGCGCCGGTTTGGCGGTTTCGATCATCTGCGCCAGAAGCCCCCAGAAGAAATCCTCGCCCGGATAGCCTTCGATCCGGCCAACCTCGGTCCCGTCGTCCAGCAAAACGAAGGTGGGCGTGAAGACCGCGGGTGCGTCGATGGTCACGCCGTCGGGCAGCGGCGCATGCAGATCGACCCGCATGAGCGGTGCGATGCGGCCTTCGGGCGTCTTGGGGTAGATCGGCGCGATCACCCGGTCCCATTGCGCGCAATACCCGCAGCCGTCCTGTTCGACCATCATCAGCCGCAACTCGGCCAGGGCCGGCCCGGCGGCGACGATGGCCGCGGCGAAAAGACCAAGAGCAAGACTTCGTGCAAAGGCCATGATTGACGCAGACCCGTTTACATATAAAGATTGTAATATGTTTCGACGTGTCCGGCAAGCCGGACCGCACACAGGGCGCGAGAGCATGGGTTTCGATGTCAGCTTTGGCGGCGCGGCGCTGGCGGGGTTTCTATTTTCTCGCCCTGCATTCTGCCGATGGTGCCATTTTATTTCAGCTACATGGCCGGCATCTCGATGGCCGAGTTGCGCGGCGATGAGCGCATGCAGCCCGGCGCCCAGCGCCGGCTTGTGGTTTCGGCGCTGTTCTTCGCATTGGGTGTCACCACCATCTTCACGCTTCTGGGGCTGGGCGCGACCGCGCTGGGGCAGGGGTTTCGTGCCTGGAAAGAGCCGCTTTCCTACGTCGCGGCAGCGGTGATCTTTCTGTTCGGCTGCATTTTCTGGGTGTGTGCGCATCCCCATCCTGATGCGCGAAGCCCGGTTGAAAGCCGCGCCGATCCGTCGACGGTGATCGGCGCCTATGTGATGGGGCTGGCCTTCGGCTTTGGCTGGACGGCCTGCGTCGGCCCGGTGCTGGCCTCGATCCTGATGGTCACTCGATGAAGGAATCGTTGACCCAAGGCGCAGCGCTACGACCGTGTTCGGTCTGGCGATGACCGCGCCCTTCGTCATCGCCGCGGCCTTTGCCCGGCTCTTCCTAGCCTGTCTGGCGCGCAATCGCCGTTACATGGGCTATGTCGAAAAGGTCATGGGCGTGATGCTGATCGTCTTTGCCATTCTGATCGCCACCAATTCCGTCGGCCTGATTTCTCAATTCCTGATCGACAATTTCGACTGGAGCGGCACGCTCCGCTAATCATGGGAGGCTTCGATGACCCGCTTTCTTGCCACCGCCGCCGCCGCGCTTCTGGCGGCCCTTCCCGCCCTCGCCGCGGAACTGGGCGATGACGGCCTGCACAAGCCCACATGGCTGCGCGACACCTTCAAGGACATGACCGAGGACCTCGCCGAGGCCGATGCCGAGGGCAAGCGCCTGATGGTGATCTGGGAACAGCGCGGCTGCATCTACTGCACCAAGATGCATGAAGAGGTGTTTCCCGAACCGGAGATCGATGCCCTGATCCACGACAGCTTCTTCGTCGTCCAGATGAACCTCTTCGGCGATGTCGAGGTGACCGATTTCGATGGCGAAACGCTTTCGGAAAAGGACATGGCGGTCAAATGGGGCATCGTTTTCACCCCCACGATGATGTTCATGCCCGAAGCGGTCGAAGACGGGAAAACCGCCGCCGAAGCCGCCGTGGCCACCATGCCGGGCGCTTTCGGCAAGGGCACGACAAAAGCCATGTTCACCTGGGTGCGCGACCGCGAATACGAAAGCGGGGTGCATTTTCAGAAATACGTGGCTGACCACGTAACTGGCGGACAATAAACGGTAATTTTTGGAAAGCTCTGGGCGCCGCCGCGTTCCGAAAATTCACATGCAAATAAAAGAATTTATGGTTGCATGCTGCGGCATGCCTACGCTAACCTTCGAGTCGGAGGAAGAACAGGGAGGTTCTCGATGAAGCGGCACATCGTGTTGGGCGTCTGTGCGTCCGCGCTGATCGCGTCGTCGGCCTTGGCGGAAACCGCCCCGGCCGATGTTCAGTATGACAGTGGCGCCGTGGCCATGTCGATAAGCGACGCGGCCGGCAATATCGACGAAGGCAAGAAGGTGATGTCGACCCGGAGCTTGGGCAATTGCGTGGCCTGCCACGCCGTTTCCGACATGCCGGACGTGGCGTTTCAGGGCAATGTCGGCCCGGCGCTTGACGGTGTGGGCGATCGCTGGAGCGAGGCGGAACTGCGCGGCATCGTTTCTGATGCCAAGATGACCTTCGACGGCACCATCATGCCGTCCTTTTACAAGAAATCCGGCTATATCCGCCCGGGCGATGCCTTCACGGGCAAGGCTGCGGCCGAAGCTGACCTGTCGACGCTTCTGACAGCCCAGCAGATCGAGGACGTGGTCGCCTACCTCGTCACGCTCAAGGAGTGAGGCGCCCAGGGCGCATCGCAACAAAAGGAGATTGCAGATGATGTTCTCAAGACGTGAGGCCCTGGCTGTCGGGATCGGCACCCTGGCCGCCACCGCGCTGCCGCTGCGGGCACTTGCCGCCACCGAAGACGCGATTGCCGCCTTTACCGGTGGTGCCGAGGTGGCGACAAGCGGCGTTACGCTGAACGCCCCGGAAATTGCAGAAAACGGCAACACGGTTCCGGTCGGTGTCGACGCGCCGGGCGCGGTGTCGGTGATGCTTCTGGCCGCCGGCAACCCCAACCCCGAGGTCTGTACCTTCAACTTCGGCCCCGCGGCCGGGTCGCAGGCCGCCTCTACCCGGATCCGCCTGGCCAAGACCCAGGATGTGATCGCCATCGCCAAGATGGCTGACGGCAGCTTCGCGCAGGCGTCCGCCACCGTGAAAGTCACCATCGGCGGCTGCGGCGGCTGAGATCAGGAGAGCGAACCATGGCAAACGATGTCAAACCCCGCGTGAAGGTCCCGAAATCGGCCGCAGCCGGTGAGGTGGTGACGATCAAGACGCTGATCAGCCACCCGATGGAAAGCGGCCAGCGCAAGGACAGCAGCGGCAATCTGATCCCGCGGTCGATCATCAATCGCTTCACCTGCGACTTCAACGGCGCGAATGTGATCGACGTCACGATCGACCCCGCCGTGTCCACCAACCCGTATTTCGAGTTCGACGCCAAGGTCGATGCCGCCGGTGACTTCAAGTTCACCTGGTACGACGACGACGGCTCGGTCTACGAGGACACCAAGTCGATCACGGTCGGCTGACGGCCACGCAACATTCGGCCGGCGACCCGGGAGGGGGCGCAGGGCCGGTCAGGGAGGAAAAGGAATGACATTCCAGAAACTTGCCGGCGGTGTGGCTGCGGTGGCTCTGGCGCTGGGCGCCGGAATTGCCTTTGCCGAACCG
Organism: Paracoccaceae bacterium; assembly: GCA_041397385.1. Classification (GTDB taxonomy): domain Bacteria; phylum Pseudomonadota; class Alphaproteobacteria; order Rhodobacterales; family Rhodobacteraceae; genus Albidovulum. Next base: position 112,338 of record JAWKWW010000002.1, on the reverse strand, counting down.
GTGGATGACACACTGGTGATCAACGACGAGATCGAGATGGTGACGCATACCGATGCGGCGCCCGACTATATCGAGGGTCTGAGCGAGCAGTATTCGGGCTGGCACTTCCGCGAGGATGATACCCGCGACATGGAGCGCGACGACTTCGACAACCCCGGCATGCTGGGCGTCGAGGCGGCGACCGTGTCGTGGAACACCGAGGACGGGTCCGAAGGCAAGGCCTGCGCATCCTGCCATGAAGGCCCCGAAAGCATGGCCGGCCTGCGCGCGGTCATGCCCAAGTTCAACGAAGCCAAGGGCACGATGTACACCATGGAAATGTACATCAACGATTGCCGCACCGAACGGATGGGTGCCGAGGCCTGGGGCTGGGACGACGCGGCGATGATCAACATGACCGCGCTCATCTCCTCGGTCTCGCGCGGCATGCCGATGAACGTGGCCGTCGACGGGCCCGCCGCCCCCTTCTGGGAGCAGGGCAAGGAGATGTATTATACCCGCTACGGTCAACTTGAGCTGAGCTGCGCGAATTGCCACGAAGACAACTACGGCAACTTCATCCGGGCCGACCATCTGAGCCAGGGCCAGATCAACGGCTTCCCGGTCTATCGCCTGAAAGACGCCAAGCTCTCGTCGATCCACAACCGTTTCAAGGGATGCGTGCGCGACACGCGGGCCGAGACGTTCAAGCCCGGCTCGCCCGAATTCATCGCGCTTGAGCTTTACGTCGCCTCGCGCGGCAACGGACTGTCGGTCGAAGGACCGTCGGTGCGAAACTGATCCCCACCCCGGGCGGTTCGCCGCCCGGGGCGACCCATTCGTTAGACCATTTTTAGACAACCGGCGGCCGGCAGGAACGCGTTTGCGCGATCCGTCCGGTCATACCGAAAAAGGAGACGACGATGATCTCGCGGCGGGATTTCTTGCAGGCAACCGTGGCGGCTTCGGCGCTTTGGGGGGCATCCGGCGTGGGTAACTGGGGGCGGATCGCCGCCCAGCAGGCGCTGACGCAGGATCAGCTTCTGCAATTCGACGATTTCGGCAATGTGACGCTTATCCACATCACCGACATTCATGCCCAGTTGAAACCGATCTGGTTCCGCGAACCGGAAATCAACCTCGGCGTGGGCGAGGTGAACGGCCTGCCGCCGCATGTGACCGGCGCCGATTTCCTGAAGCTTTTCAACATCGAAACCGGTTCGCCCCATGCCTATGCGCTGACCTATGAGGATTTTGCCGCGCTTGCCAAGGGGTACGGCAAGATGGGCGGGCTCGATCGCTGCGCGACCGTGATCAAGGCGATCCGGGCAGCGCGGCCCGATGCGCTTCTGCTGGACGGTGGCGACACCTGGCAAGGTTCGCTGACCGCACAGCGCACCATGGGTCAGGACATGGTCAACGTGATGAATGCGCTGAAGCCGGACGCGATGACCTCGCACTGGGAATTCACCTTGGGCATCGACCGTGTGACCGAGATCGTCGAGGGGCTTAATTTCCCCTTTCTCGGCGCCAACATCTTTGATGCGGAGTGGAATGAGCCGGCCTATGAACCCTACAAGATGTTCGAGGTCGGCGGCGCGCAGGTCGCGGTGATCGGGCAGGCCTGTCCCTACCTTCCCATCGCCAACCCCAAATGGATGTTCCCCAACCTCTCGTTTGGCGTGCGCGAGGAACGCATGGCCGAAGTCGTGGCCGAGGTGCGCGACGCCGGTGCCGATCTGGTCGTGGTTCTCAGCCACAATGGTTTCGATGTCGACCGCAAGATGGCCGGCAATGTCGAAGGCATCGACGTCATCCTGACCGGCCACACCCATGACGCGCTGCCCGAACCGGTGATGGTCGGACAGACGCTGCTGATCGCCTCCGGCTCGAACGGCAAGTTCATCAGCCGGCTCGACCTCGACGTTCAGAACGGCCAGATGATGGGTTTCCGCCACAAGCTGATCCCGATCTTTTCGGATGTCATCGAACCCGATGCCGAGGTTGCCGCGCTGATCGACGCGGAACGCGAGCCCTACAGGGCGGAGCTCGAAGAGGTTCTCGGGACCACCGACAGCCTGCTTTACCGGCGCGGCAACTTCAACGGCACCTGGGACGACCTGATCTGCAACGCGCTGATCGACGAACATGAGGCGGATATCGCGCTCAGCCCCGGTTTCCGCTGGGGGCCGAGCCTTTTGCCGGGCGAACCGATCACGCGCGAGGATCTGCACAACGCGACCGCGATGAACTACCCCGCCGCCTACCGCACGGAAATGACGGGCGAAGCGCTGCATGTGGTGTTGGAGGACGTGGCCGACAACCTCTTCAATCCCGACCCCTATTACCAGCAGGGCGGCGACATGGTGCGGGTCGGCGGCATGGGCTACCGCATCGACGTGTCGAAGCCGCAGGGCTCGCGCATCACCGACATGACGATCCTGAAGACGGGCGAGGCGGTCGATCCGGCGAAATCCTACGCCGTCGCCGGCTGGGCCAGCGTGAACGAGGGTACCGAAGGCCCTGCGATCTGGGATCTGGTCGAGACCTGGATCAAGAAACAGGGCACCGTAACGATCGATCCCAACACTTCGGTCAGCGTGACCGGGGCATAGGGTGGGCCAGCGATGAACGAGACGAGCAAGAAACAGGAGGTTTCGATGTCTGAGACCGAAAAAACCGGCACCAGCCGCCGCGCCTTTCTGCGCGCGGGTCTTGCCGCGGGCGGCGCGGCCGCGGCGGCGGGGATGGCGCGCGGGCAGGGCGCACCCGATCCGTTGATCACCGAGGTGCAGCCCTGGGCGAGCGAATTTGGCGACGCGGTCGACGCCACGCCCTATGGCATGCCGATCCGCTTTGAAAGCCATGTGGTGCGGCGCAATGTCGAATGGCTGACCGAAAGCCCGGTCTCGTCGATCAACTTCACGCCGATCCACGCGCTCGAAGGCACGATCACCCCGCAGGGCTGCGCCTTTGAACGGCACCATTCCGGCGCGATAGAACTGTCGAAGCAGGATTACCGGCTGATGATCAACGGGCTAGTCGATCAGCCGCTGGTCTTCACCTACGAGGATCTGATGCGCTTTCCCCGTCAGATCACGACCGCCTTCTGCGAATGCGCGGCCAATGGGGGCATGGAATGGGGTGGCGCCCAGCTGGAAGGCTGCCAGTTCACCCAGGGCATGATCCACAACATGGAATACACCGGCATTCCGCTTCGCGCGCTGCTTGAAGAAGCCGGCGTAAAGCCCGAAGGCAAATGGGTTTATGCCGAAGGCGCCGATGCCTCCTCCAACGGCCGCTCGATGCCGTTGGAAAAGGCGATGGACGATGTTCTGGTCGCCTTCTTCGCCAATGGCGAGGCGCTCCGGAAGGAACACGGCTACCCTGTCCGGCTGGTCGTTCCGGGCTTCGAGGGCAACATGTGGGTCAAGTGGCTGCGCCGGATCGCGGTTTACGATCAGGCCGTCGAAAGCCGCGAGGAGACATCGAAATACACCGATCTGATGCCGGATGGCCGGGCGCGGAAATGGACCTGGGTGATGGATGCCAAATCGGTCATCACCTCGCCCTCGCCGCAGGCACCCATCCGCCATGGCAAGGGCCCCCTGGTCATCACCGGGCTGGCCTGGTCGGGCCATGGCAAGATCGACCGCGTCGACGTTTCGCTCGACGGTGGCGTCAACTGGCAGACCGCGCGGCTTTCGGGCGACGTGAAGTCCAAGGCGTTGACCCGCTTCCATCTGGATATCGACTGGGACGGTTCGGAAATGCTGTTGCAATCGCGCGCCATCGACGAAACCGGCTATGTCCAGCCGACCAAGGACGCGCTGCGCGCCAGTCGCGGCCGCAACAATGTCTATCACAACAACGGAATCCAGACCTGGTGGGTCCGCGCCGACGGGGAGGTCGAAAATGTCGAAGTCGCTTAAACTCCTCGCAACGCTCGCCGCAATCGGCCTCGCCACCCCGGCGATGGCGGAAAGGACCGGTCTGGGTCGCCCCGCGCTGCCCGAGGAGATCGCCGCCTGGGACGTCGCCGTCCTGCCCGACGGCACCGGCCTGCCGGAAGGATCGGGCGACGTCTTTACCGGCGACGAGGTCTTTGCCGACAAATGCGCCAGTTGCCATGGCGATTTCGCCGAAGGCATCGACAGCTGGCCGGTTCTGGCCGGTGGGCAGGGCACGCTGAAACACGCCCGCCCGGTCAAGACGATCGGCTCCTACTGGCCTTACCTCTCGACCGTCTTTGACTATGTGCACCGTTCGATGCCCTTTGGTTCGGCCCAGACGGTCAGCGCCGACGAAGCCTATGCCATCACCGCGTTTCTGTTGTATTCCAACGGGTTGGTCGAAGATGATTTCGAGCTGAGCAGCGCCAACTTCACAGATATCGCGCTGCCCAATGCCGAAGGTTTCTATGCCGATGACCGGGCCGAGGCGGAATATCCGCAGTTTTCGGCCGAGGCCTGCATGAGCGACTGCCTGCCGGGCGTCAAGGTGACCAAGCGCGCGGTCGATCTGAACGTGACGCCCGAAGATCCCGATGGCAAGCCGGCGGGCACCTTGCCCGATCTGCGCATGGCGCAGGCCGATGGCGACGCCGCGGCACAGTCCGATACCGCCGAAGCCACGGCCGAAACCGCGCCGGAAGCCGCACCGGAAGCCGAAGCCGCGGCCGAAACCGCCGCTACCGATCCCGCACTGATCGAAGCCGGTGAAAAGGTGTACAAGAAATGCAAGGCCTGCCACAAGATCGGTCAGGGCGCCAAGAATGGCACCGGCCCGCAGCTGAACGGCATCGTCGGGCGTGCGGCCGGCGCGGCCGAAGGGTTCAAATATTCCAAGCCGCTGCAGGAAAAGGCCGCCGAAGGCCTGATCTGGGACGAAGCGGCGCTTGACGCCTTTCTCGCCGATCCCAAGGGCTACCTGCCGAAGACACGGATGTCCTTTGCCGGCCTGAAAAAGGCCGAGGACCGGGCCGCGATCATCGCCTACCTGGCCGCAATCGACGGGTGATGCGGGCAAGGATCATAGCCTTGCTTCTTGCCGCGGCTCCGGCCGCGGCCGAGGAAGTGGGCGACGCGGTGCGCGGCGAAACCCTTTGGCGCGCCTGTTCTTCCTGCCACCGGCTTGGCGAAGGCGCACGCCACGCGGTCGGGCCCTCGCTCAACCGGGTGTTCGGGCGCAACGCCGGTACAATCGACGGCTTCCGGTTTTCCAAGGCCATGCGCGAAGCGGGCGATGGCGGGCTGATCTGGACCTTCGAAACGCTCGATCCTTTTCTCGAAAACCCCAAGGCCAGCTTGCCTGGCACACGGATGAGCTACCGCGGCATGGATAACGCCGCCGACCGGTTCGACCTTCTGGCCTATCTGCGCGAGTTTTCCGACAAGCCCAGCAACATTCCCGAAGCGCTTCCAACCGCGCGCAAGACGCCGCCGGGTTTCGACCCCGCGCTTTGGGAGATCGAGGGCGATCCCGAATACGGCGAATACCTGTCGTCGGAATGCTCGACCTGCCACCAGCGCGACGGCGCCGACGAGGGCATCCCCTCGATCACCGGCTGGCCAGAGGAGGACTTCGTCGTGGCGCTGCACGCCTACAAGGTCAAGGAACGCGACCACCCGGTCATGCAGATGATGGCGGGCCGGCTGTCGGACGAGGAAATAGCGGCGCTTGCCGCCTATTACGCAACGCTTGTGGATTGACCACCGGCGTTGCCAAACCCGGGAGGACTAGACATGAGATTTTCCAGACGTGGTTTTATCGGCACCTTCGCTGCCGGTACGGCAGTGCTTTCGGCGCCGGCGGTTCTGGGGCAGGCCCGCCCGCGCGTGGTGGTGATCGGTGGCGGGGCCGGCGGTGCGACCGCCGCGCGCTACATGGCCAAGGATGCCGACGGGGCGCTTGATATCACGCTGGTCGAACCGGCGCGCAGCTATACCACCTGCTTTTTCTCCAACCTCTACCTCGGCGGTTTCCGCAGCATCGAAAGCATCACCCACAGCTATGGCAAGCTGGCCTCCGACTACGGGATCAACGTGGTGCACGACATGGCCGTGGGCGTCGACCGCGACGCTGCGACCGTGGCGCTGGCCGGCGGCGGCAGTCTTGGCTGGGATCACCTGGTGATCGCGCCGGGCATCGATTTTGTCGACGGTTCGGTGCCAGGCTGGGACCTGGGCCAGCAAAACCGCATGCCGCATGCCTACAAGGGCGGCAGCCAGACCGAGCTGCTCAAGGCCCAGATCGAGGCGATGCCCGAAGGCGGCCTATTCTGCATGATCGCCCCGCCGAACCCCTATCGCTGCCCGCCGGGGCCGTATGAACGGGTTTCGATGGTCGCCCATATGCTGAAGGCCACGAACCCGACGGCGAAGATCCTGGTCGCCGATCCGAAAGAAAAGTTTTCCAAGCAGGGATTGTTCGAGGAAGGCTGGAACAACCACTATGGCGGCATGATAACCCGGATCGGTCCGGATTTCGGCGGCGGCAATGTCGAGGTGCGCCCCGAGACGATGGAAGTTGTGATCGACGGCGAGGTCGAGACGGCCGATGTCTGCAACGTCATCCCGGCGCAGAAGGCGGGTCGCATCGCCGAACTGGCCGGTGTGACCGACGACAGCGGCTGGGCGCCGGTCGATCCTTTCACCATGGCCAGCAAGGCCGATGACCGGATCACCGTGCTGGGCGATGCCGCCGCGCAGGGCGACATGCCGAAATCGGGCTTTTCGGCCAACAGCCAGGCCAAGGTGGCGGCCAATGCCATTCGCGGCAAGCAGACCGGTTCCAAGGTGTTCCCGGCCAAGTATTCCAATACCTGCTGGTCGCTGATCGACACCGACGACGGGGTGAAGGTCGGCGCCTCCTATGAACCGACGGCGGAGAAGATCGCCAGCGTCGAAAGCTTCGTCAGCCAGACCGGCGAGGATGCGGCGCTGCGCAAGGCGACCTACGAGGAAAGCATCGGCTGGTACGAAGGGATCACCGCCGACATCTTTGGCTAAGTACGCCCTTTGCGAATCGGACGGGCGCGGGATAGTCCCGCGCCAATGACCCGTGATGCGATGAGAGCCGAGGCGCTGCGCCTCTTTCAGGCCGGACTGGCGGCCGCCGACCCCGCCGCGGTGGTCGATGCGGAGCTTTCGCGCGCGCCGCTGGCTCCCGGACTGCGCTGGCATGTGATCGCCATTGGCAAGGCCGCGCGCCGGATGGCCGAGGCGGCGCTGGCGCGGGTTGACGCCGCCAGCGCGCTTGTCGTCACCAATTACGAAAACGCCGCACCTCTGCCGGGGGCCGAGGTGCTGGCCGCCGGCCACCCGGTGCCCGACGAGAACGGCGCGCGGGCCGGCCAGCGGGTTCTGGCGCGTCTGGCGGAGCTTGGGCCGGGCGATGCGGTTCTGGCGCTGATCTCGGGCGGTGGGTCGGCATTGTTGCCGGCCCCGGCCGAGGGGATGACGCTGGCGGACAAGGCCGAGGTGAATCGGCTGTTGCTGGCCTCGGGTGCCGAGATCGGCCAGATGAACCTGATCCGCCAGCAGCTGTCGCGGCTGAAAGGCGGCGGGTTTCTTGCGGCTGCCGCGCCAGCGCCGGTGCGCGCGCTGATCCTGTCCGATGTGGTGGGCGACGATCTGCGCGCCATCGCGTCTGGACCGACAGTGGCGCCGCTGGGCACACGCGCCGAGGCGTCGGCGATCCTGCGTGACCTCGGGCTTTGGGAACGTCTTCCGCAAATCCGTGGCGGCACATCTGTCCCGGCCCCGTATGTCGCCGGTTCTGCCCACCGCCGATAACCGCCTGATAGGCTCCAACGCGCTTTCGGTCGCGGCCATGGCGACGGCGGCCGGTGGGGCAACGGTGGTCGCCGAACCGCTGACGGGCGATGTCGGCGCGGCGGCGGCACGGGTTCTGGGCCACGGCCCGGGCCTTTGGCTCTTCGGTGGCGAAACCACGGTCGTGCTGCGCGGCAAGGGTCGCGGCGGGCGCAACCAGGAACTGGCGCTGCGGCTCGCCATGCTGGCCGAGGCGCGCGGGCTGGCCAGCCCATGGGTCTTTCTTTCCGGCGGTACCGACGGGCGCGACGGGCCGACCGATGCGGCCGGCGCCTTGGTCGACGACACGACGCTGGCGCGGATGCGCGCCGCCGGCATCGACCCGGCGGCGCATCTGGCCGAAAATGACAGCTATCCGGCCCTGAAGGCGGCGGGCGATCTGCTGATCACCGGGGCAACGGGCACCAATGTCGCGGATTTGCAGCTGTTCTGGCGCGCCGGAAGCTAGCCGCCACTCTGAAACCGTCCATAGCGGCCCTGCGAGAAGACCAGTGCGTCACCGGGCCGGGTTTCGACACCGGTGACGCGGCCAAGGATCATCAGGTGATCGCCGCCATCGTGCTGGGCGTGGTGTTCGCAGTCGAACCGCGCCAGCGCATCGGCCAGCACCGGGGTGCCGTCGGGTGTCGTGTCATGGGCAAGGCCGGAAAATCCCGCGCCCTGTCCGGCAAAGCGGCGGCACAACTCGATCTGGTCGTGGCGCAGAACGTGAATGGCAAAATGGCCCGCCCGCGCGAAAGCCGCGCAGCGCGCCGAGGATCGCGCCGGCGCCCACATCACCAGCGGCGGGTCGAGCGATACCGAGGTGAAACTGTTGATCGTCATTCCCATCGGCCCGCGTTCCGATTGCGCGGTCACCACGCAGACGCCGGTTACATAGGCCCCGAAGGCGGCGCGAAGCGCGCGTGCATTCTGGCTGTCGGGGGTGAAGAACTGAGGAATGGTCACGGGCAAGGTCTTTGGCCGGCTCTCGGGGTCGCGCTTGCGCCTTATAGGCTCAAGGCCCGCGGCCGGTCCAGTCCGGGGCGCGCGCGGCGGTTGCGGCGGCTCAGCCCCGGTCGGTGTCGATGAACGATCCACCGGGCCAGCAATGCGGTCAGGAAGGGCAATGATGAAGGCTTCGCGCAGCGTCAGGCGAACGATCAGGCTGGCAGAATGTCATCGAGGGAAAGCAGCGCGGCCATGGACATCGGTACACCCCAAGTTTCGGTGTTCACCTTTTTGCAACCAATCCGGGCAGCTTTGCGGCGCGCCTTGGTTGAAATCGCGCCCTTTTGGCGGTGTTTCGGGGGTCGACCCGGCCCCGGCCGCGGGCCGGAAATCAGTCAGCGCGCCCTTCCAGCCCCCGCATCGGCCACCGGCGAGCACGCCGGGAATGCGCATCTCGAACGTCTCGTCGATCACGGCATAGTCGTAATAGCCCATCCGCGCGATGGGCCGGATTGCCGCGATATCCAGCTTGCCGTCACCGGTCAGCACCCTGTCATCGACATGGATGCGCATGACCTGGCCAAAGACCACATCGACCGTGCCGACCGGGCTGTTTCCGGGCAAACGCGTGGTCGACAGGTAGCGGCATTCGAAATGTGCCGGGCTTTCCGCCACGCGCGGGCCGGGCGCGTCGATGCAGGCTGCCTTGGTCACGCCGGCGCGGGTAAATTCGTCGTCCTCGGGCGGCACCGCCATGGCCGAGATGTTGACCGCCTCGCGCAGTGCCCATGTCGCCATGTTCCAGACAAACCAGCCAGTTTGCTCGGCGTTGATCACCGTGTCCTTGCGCCGCCCGTCGGGATAGCCGTTGGCGGCGAACATCACCAGCGGGGGATCGAAGGTCAGGTTCTGCCACTGGCTGTAGGGCGCAAGGTTGGCCACGCCCTCGCGGCTGATCGTCGACAGCCAGCCGATGGGCCGTGGCACCGTGCAGGATTTGAACGGGCTGAAGGGCAGCGGGCAGGGTTCGGACGCGGGGGCGTAGTGCATGCGGCGCCTCAGCCCAGGATCGCCGGCAGACGAAGTCCGTGTTCGCGCGCGCAATCACGGGCGATGTCATAGCCCGCATCGGCATGGCGCATGACACCGGTCGCCGGGTCGTTCCACAAGACCCGCTCCAGCCGCCGGTCGGCATCTTCGGTTCCGTCGCAGACCACGACCATACCCGAATGCTGGGAAAAGCCCATGCCGACGCCGCCGCCGTGATGCAGGCTGACCCAGGTCGCGCCCGACGCGGTGTTGAGAAGCGCGTTCAGAAGCGGCCAGTCCGATACCGCGTCCGAGCCGTCCTTCATCGCCTCGGTTTCGCGGTTGGGGCTGGCCACCGATCCGCTGTCCAGATGGTCCCGCCCGATCACCACCGGCGCCTTCAATTCGCCCGAACGCACCATCGCGTTGAACATCAGCCCCGCGCGATGCCGGTCGCCCAGCCCGATCCAGCAGATCCGCGCCGGCAGGCCCTGAAACGCGATGCGTTCACGCGCCATGTCAAGCCAGCGATGCAAGTGGCTGTTTTCGGGAAAAGTTTCTTCATCGCGGCATCGGTGGCAGCAGATATCCTCGGGGTCGCCCGACAGCGCGCACCAGCGAAACAGCCCGATCCTTGCAGAAAAGCGCTTGGCCGGATATAGGCGGGCACGAAACCGGGAAAGCAAAGGCGTTTTCCAGCCCCTCATCGAGCGCCACCTGGCGGATGTTGTTGCCGTAATCGAGCGTCGGCACGCCGGCATTCAGAAATCGACCATCGCCGCGACATGGGTCTTCATGCTGGCGCGGGCGGCCTTTTCCACCGCCTTGGGCTCGCTTTCCTGCTTGGCGCGCCATTCGGCGACGCTCCAGCCCTGCGGCAGGTAGCCGTGGATCGGGTCATGGGCGCTGGTCTGGTCGGTGACGATATCGGGGCGGGGACCGCCGGCCTTCATCCGCCGCACCAGTTCGGGAAAGACATCGGCCGCATTGCCGATCAGCGCGACCGATTTCGCCTCGCCCTTCGCCGTCCAGTCCGCGATCATCGCCAGGGCGTCGTTCAGCGAATGCGCCTTGGCGTCGCAATAGCGGGTGCGGATGCGGAAATCGGCGCGGGTCTCGTCGCATTCGACCGCCAGGCAGCAGGCGCCGGCCATCACCGCCGCCAGCGGCTGCGCCCCGCCCATGCCGCCCAGACCGGCGGTCAGGATCCAGCGGCCCTTTAGGTCCCCGCCATAGTGCTGGCGCCCGGCCTCGGCGAAGGTTTCATAGGTGCCCTGTACGATGCCCTGCGTCCCGATATAGATCCACGATCCGGCGGTCATCTGGCCGTACATGGCCAGCCCCTTGCGGTCCAGCTCGTTGAAATGGTCCCAGGTCGCCCAATGCGGCACGAGGTTCGAATTGGCGATCAGCACCCGTGGCGCATCGCGGTGGGTGCGGAAGATGCCCACCGGCTTGCCCGATTGCACCAGAAGCGTCTCGTCATCCTCCAGATCCTTCAGCCCGGCGACGATCCGGTCGAAATCCTCCCATGTGCGCGCCGCCCGGCCGATACCGCCGTAGACCACCAGCTCATGGGGGTTTTCGGCGACATCGGGATGCAGGTTGTTCATCAGCATCCGCATCGGCGCTTCGGTCAGCCAGCTTTTCGCGGTGATCTCGGTGCCGGTCGGCGGGAAGACGTCGCGGGTGTTCAGGCGCGGGTTGGTCATGGCGGGTCCTTTCAGAGCACGGGCAGCGGCAGGCCGGTCGCGCCGGTCAGCGCGGCAGAGGAGACGAGGCGGGCGGCTGTGGCGATATCGGGGGCAAGGTAGCGGTCGGTGGTCAGGGCGGGGGCATCCTCGCGCAGCCGCGCAACCACTGCCTGCAAAGGCGCGGACGTCACAAGCGGCGCACGAAAGCCGATGCCCTGCGCGGCGCAAAGCGCCTCGACACCCAAGATGACATCGAGGTTTTCGACCATCCGGCCCAGCCGCCGTGCGCCATGGGCGGCCATGCTGACATGGTCTTCCTGATTGGCGCTGGTGGGCGTGGAATCGGTCACCGTGGGGGTTGCCAGGTGTTTGTTTTCGCTCATCAAGGCGGCGGTCGTGACCTCGGCGATCATGTAGCCGGAATTCAGCCCCGGATCGGGGGTCAGGAAGGGCGGCAGATCGTGGTTGAGCGTCGGGTCCACCATCAGCGCCACGCGGCGTTGGGCGATGGCGCCGATCTCGGCCACGGCCAGCGCGATCATGTCGGCGGCAAAGCCCACCGGTTCGGCATGGAAATTGCCGCCCGAAACAATGAGGCCCGCCTCGCTCAGCACCAGCGGGTTGTCGGTGGCGGCATTGGCCTCGACCTCGAGCGTGCGGGCGGCCATGCGCAAGACATCCATCGCCGCGCCGGTGACCTGTGGCTGGCAGCGGATGCAATAGGGGTCCTGCACCCGGGTATCGCCCTCGCGGTGGCTTTCGCGTATCTCCGACCCCTCCAGCAGCGCCCGCATCATCGCCGCTGCCTCGATCTGGCCCGCATGGCCGCGAAGCGCGTGAATTTCGGGCTGCAGCGGCGCGGTGGACCCCATGATCGCATCGGTCGAAAGCGCGCCGGTGACCAGCGCCGCCTGCGCCGCGCGCCAGCCGTCGAAGAGCCCGGCCAGCGCATAGGCGGTGGAAAACTGCGTGCCGTTGATCAGCGCAAGCCCTTCTTTGGGCCCCAGCACCACCGGAGCAAGCCCGGCACGGGCCAGCGCCGCCGCCCCGGGCAGCCGGGTGCCTTCGACCTCGGCCTCGCCGGCGCCGATCATCACCGCCGCCATATGCGCCAGCGGTGCCAGATCGCCCGAGGCGCCGACCGAGCCTTGCGCAGGGATGACCGGGGTTACGCCGCGCTCCAGCATCGCCTCGATCAGCGCGACGATATCCCAGCGCACGCCCGAGGCGCCGCGCCCGAGGCTCAGAAGCTTCAGCGCCATCATCAGCCGGGCAGTGGCGCGGGGCATCGCCTCTCCGACCCCGCAGCAATGCGACAGGATCAGGTTGCGTTGCAGCGTGGCGGTATCCTTGCCGGCGATCTTGACGCTGGCAAGCTTTCCGAAACCGGTATTGACGCCGTAAACCGCCGCCTCGCCCGCCGCCGCATCTGCGATACGCGCCGCCGCCGCCGCGACAGCGCCGCGCGCCGCGGGTCAAGCCGCGCGGGCGCCTCGTCGCGGTAAAGACGTTCCAGTTGCGCCAGTGTCGTGGCGCCGGGGGTCAGGATTTCAGGCGTCAAGTTTGCCTCCGAACATGCGGGCGTGAAGCGGCGTCGCGCCGATGGTGTAACTGAGTTCAGCGGGGTGGGCGGCATCCCAGATCGCCAGATCGGCGCGCAATCCGGCGCGGATCGCCCCGCAATCGTCCAGCCCGAGCGCCTTCGCGGCGTTCACGGTCACCCCGGCCAGACATTCGTCGGGTGTCATCCGGAAGAGCGTGGCGCCCATGTTCATCGCCAGCGGCAGCGATGTCATCGGCGAGGAACCGGGGTTGCAATCAGTGGCCAGCGCCATCGCCACGCCATGCTTGCGAAACCCGGCAACCGGCGGCACTTGCGTTTCGCGCAGCTGGTAAAAGGCGCCGGGCAGCATGACCGCAACGCAACCGGCCGCCGCCATGGCGCGTATGCCCGCTTCGTCGAGATATTCCAGATGATCGGCCGAAAGCGCACCGTATCGCGCCGCCAGTGCGGCGCCGCCGAGGTTTGACAGCTGTTCGGCATGCAGCTTGACCGGCAGGCCATGGGCGCGGGCGCGGTCAAAGACGCGGGCGATTTCCTCGGGCGAAAAGGCGATGCCTTCGCAAAACCCGTCCACCGCGTCCACCAGCGCTTCGTCATGCGCTGCATCGAGACCGGGCAGAACGACCTCATCCAGATAGCCCGCGCGGTTGTCACGGTATTCCGGCGGCAGGGCATGGGCGGCCAGGTAGCTGGTCAGAACCCGAACCGGCCGCGCCTCAGCGATCGCGCGCGCAACCCGCAGCATCCGCAATTCGGTTTCGATATCAAGGCCATAGCCGGACTTGATCTCGACCGTTGTCACGCCCTGCGCGATCATCGCGTCGATGCGCGGCAGGGCTTCGGCCAGCAACGTTTCGCGATCCGCGGCGCGGGTTGCGTTGACCGTCGAAAGGATCCCGCCGCCGGCGCGCGCGATCTCCTCATAGCTCGCGCCTTCCAGCCGCTTGGCAAATTCGCGGGCGCGGTTGCCGGCATAGACGGCGTGGCTGTGGCAATCGACCAGCCCCGGCGTGATCAGGCGGCCGCCCATGTCGTGCCAGGGGTGATGGGCCAGCGCGTCGGGCAGGGCGCTTTCCTCACCGGCCCAGGCGATTTTGCCGCTTTCGATCACCACCGCGCCATCGGCAATCAGCCCGGTGCCTTCGCGAAGGGTGGCCAGAGCCGCATTGCCGAGAATCATCGCCATTCTACTTGCCTTTTGTCTAGTCTTGTCGTTTATATGTATATACATAATAAAGGTCAATCGCCATGACACTCATCTGGGCCGAACAGGCGCTGTTGCCACAGGGCTGGGCGCGCGACGTCGCCATCGAAATCGAAGGCGGGCGGATCGCTTCGGTATCTGTCGACACCAGCGCGGACGCCGGGCAACGCGGCGAACGGCGGGCGATCGTGCTGCCGGCGCCGGCCAACCTGCACAGCCACGCCTTTCAGCGCGCCATGGCCGGCATGACCGAACGGCGCGGGCCCGATCCGCGCGACACGTTCTGGACCTGGCGGCAACTGATGTTCCGGTTTCTCGACCATCTGACGCCTGAAGACGTTCAGGCGATCACCGCTTTCGTGCAGATGGAAATGGCTGAAGCCGGCTATGCGGCGGTGGCCGAGTTTCACTATCTGCATCACCGTCCCGGCGGCGCGCCCTATGCCGACCGGGCGGAAATGTCGGCGCGGGTCGCCGGGGCGGCGGCAGAGACCGGGCTGGGGCTGACGCTGTTGCCGGTGCTTTACCAGCAGGGCGGATGCGACGGCCGCCCGCTTGGCCCGGGCCAGATCCGTTTTGGCAACGACGCCGACGGCTTCGGCGCCCTGTGGCACGGTGCGGCGCGCGCCGTCGGCCACCTGCCCGCCGATACGGTTCTTGGGCTTGCGCCGCATTCGTTGCGCGCCGTCAGCCGCGATGGTCTGGCCGCAGTGGCGGCGGTCGCGCCAGAGGCGCCGTTGCATATGCATCTGGCCGAACAGATCGCGGAAGTGGAGGAGGTCAGCGCGGCCTGGGGCGCGCGGCCCGTGGAATGGCTTCTGGCCCATCATCCGGTGGGTGAACGCTGGTGCCTGATCCATTGCACGCAGATGGAACCGCATGAAACCCGGGCCCTGGCGGCGACCGGTGCCGTGGCCGGCCTTTGCCCGATCACCGAGGCGAGCCTTGGCGACGGCATCTTCGACGGGCCGCGCTTTGTCGCGGCCGGTGGGCGGTTCGGCATCGGGTCCGACAGCAACATTCGCATCGCGCTGGCCGAGGAAATGCGCCAGCTCGAATATTCACAGCGCCTGCGCGACCGTGGGCGGGCGATACTGGCAACGCGGCAGCATTCGACCGGGCGAGTGCTTTTTGACGCGGCGCTGGCCGGCGGGGCCCAGGCCCTGGGTCGAGCCTCGGGCGCGATTGCCGCGGGCAACTGGGCCGACCTTCTGGCGCTCGACGCGGCGCATGTCGATCTTGAGGGCCGGCAGGGCGACGCGATCCTCGACAGCTGGATCTTCGCCGGCGACGACCGTGCGGTGACCGACCTCTGGTCGGCGGGCCGGCATCTGGTGGCGGGGGGGCGGCACCGTGACCGTACCGCGATCGAGGCCGGCTACCGCGCCGCGATGGCGCGCTTGAGAGACCGGCTGTGAGCGGCGATCCGCAGGGATGGGAAGCGATCCGCGCCGAGGTGCTGGCGCGCATCCGCCGGCGTGACTGGGCGCCGGGGCAGATGATCCCGACCGAGGAGGAACTGGCGCGCGAATTCGGCTGCGCCCGAGCCACGGTCAACCGCGCGCTGCGCGATCTGGCCGAGGGCGGGCTGTTGGAGCGTCGCCGCAAGGCCGGAACGCGGGTGACCGAAAATCCGGTGCGCAAGGCCACGCTGTCGATTCCGGTTATCCGGCAGGAGGTGGAGGCGACGGGCAGGACCTATGCCGCCCGTCTGATCCGCGCCGAACGCCGCGCGCCGTCAGAGCCGGTGGCCGGCCAGCTTGGCGTGCCGGCGGGAGCGGTCCTGTGGCATCTGGTCACCCTGCATCTAGCGGCCAGCCGCCCGCATGCCGCCGAAAACCGCTGGCTGAACCCCGCCGCCCTGCCGCCACGCTGGACGCCCGAACGGCTGGGTACGCTCAGCGTGAACGAATGGCTGGTGCGTCACGTCGGCTTTGCCTGGGGCGACATCGCCTTTTCGGCCGAAGCGGCGCAGGAAGAAGAGGCGGCGCTGCTGGGGCTGGATCGGGGCGCGGCGATCTTTGTCACCGAACGCACCACCTGGGCCGAAGACCACGCCATCACCGCCGTTCGCCTGGCCCATGCACCGGGCTACCGGCTTCATACCGTGTTGTGACGCCGCTCAATCCGCCGCCGTCAGCGTCCGGCGCACCGCGTCCTTCCAGCCGGCGTAAAGCGCGTCGCGCTCTGCCGCTGGCATGACCGGCTCGAAGCGGCGCTCCAGCGCCCAGCTTTTGGAAAAACCTTCGGGGCCCGGACAGACACCGGCCGCCATGCCGGCAAGCCAGGCGGCGCCCATCGCGGTGGTTTCCAGTACCTTCGGGCGGTCGACCGGGGCGCCCAGAAGGTCGGCCAGAAACTGCATCGCCCAGTTGCTGGCCGTCATTCCGCCATCGACTCGCAGCACCGTGTCGAAGGCCCCGCCCATGTCCGAGGCCATCGCCTCGGTCAGATCGCGGGTCTGGTAGCCCACGCTTTGCAGCGCCGCGCGGGCCAGTTCCGCCGGCCCGGTGGCGCGGGTCAGCCCGAACATGGCGCCGCGTGCATGGGCATCCCAGTAGGGCGCGCCAAGCCCGGTGAAGGCCGGCACCAGATAGATCGCCTGTTCGGGGTCGGCCGCCTCGGCCAGCGCCTGCGTCTCGCCGGCCTCTGCGATGATCTTCAGCCCGTCGCGCAGCCATTGCACCACCGCCCCGGCCACGAAGATCGAGCCTTCCAGCGCATAGGTGGTGCGGCCATCCAGCCGGTAGGCGATGGTGGTCAGAAGGCGGTTGCGGCTTTCCACCATGTCCGCACCGGTATTGATCAGCGCAAAACAGCCGGTCCCGTAGGTCGATTTCATCATGCCGGGCCGAAAGCAGGCCTGCCCGATGGTCGCCGCCTGCTGGTCGCCGGCCACGCCGCGGATCGGCACCGGGCTGCCCAGCAGGTCGGTCACGCCGAAATCGCCGGCGCAGTCGCGCACCTCGGGCAGCAGACCCATCGGAATGCCGAGCAGCGCACAGATGTCGCTGTCCCATTCGCCGCGCCCGATATCGTAAAGCAGCGTGCGGGCGGCATTGGTGGCATCGGTGGCATGCACCGCGCCGCCGGTCAGCCGCCAGATCAAAAAGCTGTCAACCGTGCCAAAGGCCAGCCGCCCGGCTTCTGCCAGCGCGCGCGCGCCCTCGACATGGTCCAGAAGCCAGGCCAGCTTGGTTCCGGAAAAATAGGGGTCAAGCAACAGCCCGGTGCGTTCGCGGATCATCGGTTCGTGCCCGCCGACCCTTAGCTGCGCGCAGAACTCCGCCGTGCGCCGGTCCTGCCAGACAATGGCGCGATGCAGCGCCTTTCCGGTTTCGCGATCCCAGAGCAGCGTGGTTTCGCGCTGGTTGGTGATGCCGATCGCGGCGATGCCTTCGGGCCCAAGCCCGGCGCGGTCCATGGCCGCGCGCATCGTCGACAGGGTCGTCTGCCAGATGTCTTCGGGGTCGTGTTCCACCCAGCCGGAGCGGGGGAAATGCTGTGCAAACTCTTCCTGCGCGACGGCGGCAACCTGCAGTTTGGCGTCGAATACGATGGCGCGGCTCGACGTGGTGCCCTGGTCGATGGCGAGGATATGGGTCACGCGGCAGGCTCCGTCAGTTGGCTCATGTAGGTCTCGATTGCGGCAATCTGGTCGGCGTTCAGCCTAAGGCCCAGCTTGGTGCGGCGCCAGACCACGTCTTCGGCGCTGCGGGCAAATTCCCGGTCGAAAAGCCAGCGCAACTCCGCCTCGCTCAGCGTCGCGCCAAAATCCCGGCCAAGGTCCTCGGCACGCCGTGCCCGGCCCAGAATCGTGCGCGCCTCGGTCCCGTAGGTGCGAACCAGCCGCCGCGCCCAGCCCGGTGTCAGGAAGGGATAATCTTCGGCAAGCCGGACGGGCAACGCCGCGGCATCGGCAACCAGAAAATCGCCACCGGGCAGGGGCACACCCGCCGTCCATGGCCCCGAAAGCCCAGGAAAGTAGGGCCCGAGACGTTCCAGCGCGCTTTCCGCCAGCCGCCGGTAGGTGGTGATCTTGCCGCCAAAAACGTTCAGGAGCGGCGCGCCGCCGGTATCGAGCGACAGCACATAGTCGCGCGTGGCCGCCGTGGCGCTTTTGGCGCCATCGTCATAAAGCGGTCGGACGCCGGAATAGGTCCAGACGATATCGTCAGCGGTGACCGGCCGGGAAAAATAGCGGCTCGCGAAACGGCACAGATACGCCTGCTCTGCCGGGGTGCAGACCGGCGTGGTTGCGGCATCGGGGTGGTCCATGTCGGTGGTGCCGATCAGGGTGAAATCGTCCTCATATGGAATGGCAAAGATGATGCGGCCGTCTTCGCCCTGAAAGAAATAGCACCGGTCGGGATTGAACAGACGGCGCGTCACGATATGGCTGCCACGCACCAGCCGCACCCGCTCGGTCGTGGAAATGCCCAGCGTATCGGCGATGACGCGGCCGACCCAGGGGCCGGCTGCGTTGACCAGCGCGCGGGCGGCCACTACCTCGAACCGGCCGCCGCGGTCGACCACGACGCGCCAGTGATCGCCCTCGCGCCGTGCGCCGGTGACCTTGGCGCGGGTCAGGATGCGCGCACCGCGCCAGGCGGCATCGCGCGCGTTAAGCGCGACCAGCCGGGCATCCTGCACCCAGACGTCGGAATATTCGTAGGCCTGCGCGAATTCCTTGCGCAGCGGCGCGCCGGAGGGATCGTTGGCCAGTTCGAGCCGGCGGGTACCCGGCAAGATCCGCCGCCCGCCCAGATGATCGTAAAGAAACAGCCCCAGCCGGATCATCCAGGCCGGGCGGCGGCCGCGCAGCCAGGGCATCAGCCGCGACAAGAGCCGCGACGCCGGCGTTTCGGCGTCAAAGCGCATGCCCTTGTGATAGGGCAGCACGAAACGCATCGGCCAGGCGATGTGCGGCATGGCGCGCAAGAGCGTCTCGCGCTCCTTCAACGCTTCGCGCACCAGCCGGAGTTCAAAGAATTCCAGATAGCGCAAGCCGCCGTGAAACAGCTTGGTCGAGGCCGAAGAGGTCGCCTGCGCCAGATCGCCCTGTTCGGCCAGCACCACCGAAAGCCCGCGCCCCGCGGCGTCGCGGGCGATGCCGCAGCCGTTGATGCCGCCGCCGATGATGAAAAGATCAACGGGCTTTGGTTCCGCGGGCGACATGGGGGCAGTCCTTGGGCGATCGGGGGAATGTTCGTTTGGCAGTGATTTCTGATCGTTTATATTCGAAGACCCGAAGAACCGTCAAACAATCACGTGCAAACGAACGCCATTCGCGCTATGCCAACCTTGGAGGTAGGCGATGGCGCAAAACTTTCGACAGGCCGAAATGCTGGTGCTGGCCCGCGAACGTGGCAGGCTGGTGGTCGAGGAACTGGCCGAGCATTTCGACGTGACGGCCCAGACCATCCGGCGCGACCTGAACGAGCTGTGCGACGCGGGGCGGCTGACGCGGGTCTATGGCGGCGCCATGCTCGCCTCCGGCGTCGCCAATATCGGATATGAGGAACGCCGCGCGCTGGCCTCGGCGCAGAAAGAGGCGATCGGGCGGGCATGTGCGGCGGCCATTCCTGCCGAGGCGTCGGTCTTTCTCAACATCGGGACGACGACCGAAGCGGTGGCGCGCGCGCTTCTGGATCACCGCAACCTGATGGCGGTCACCAACAACCTGAACGTTGCCACTATACTGGCCGGGAACGCCAGCGCCGAGGTGATCGTCGCCGGCGGCGTGTTGCGCCGAGCCGATGGCGGGCTGGTCGGCGAGATGACGGCGGAGATGGTGCGGCATTTCAAGGTCGATGTCGCGGTGATCGGCGCCTCGGCGCTGGATGATGCCGGCGATCTGCTGGATTTCGACCTGCGCGAGGTGCGCATCAGCCAGGAGATCATCCGCAACGCGCGCCGTGTCTATCTGGTAGCCGACCATGGCAAGTTTGCGCGCACCGCGCCGGTGCGCATCGCGTCGCTCGCCGATGTCGACCGGTTTTTCACCGATGCGCCGCCGCCGCGGCCCGTGGCCGAGCTTTGTGCGGGTTGGAACACGCAGGTGGTTGTTGCACCCCGGGCCGCGTAAACCCTGGTATGGCGTCTGATCGCGCGTCGGCTACAGTCGGCGCGATCGGCCGGCCTAGCGCACGCCGGCGGCCGAACCGGCTTCGTGCGGGGGCAGGCCGGTCAACGCTGCGCGGCCGCGCCTGCGTGGGCCGATGGCATGAAAATGCTCGCCCAGAATGCGGATCAGCCGGCGAAACGCACTGCGGTGGCGATTGCGAATGTTGACGCCGGCAAAGACCGTCTGCGTGATCTGCGGCGCATCGGCGACAAACCGGCACTTGCCGTCACGAACCAGATCGTGGGCGAAATCGCGCAAGACATAGGCCGACCCGCCGAGCGACAGCAACATCTGCACCATTGCCGCGTTTTGCCCGATCGAAAGCGGTACCGCGACCAGCCCGGGATGCAGCGCGGCATGGGCATGGGCGAAGGCGGGCGAGTAGTTGGCAAGGATGTATCGGTCGGGCCGGACGCCGGCCAGATGGTCGGTTTCCGTCGAAATCATCTGATAGCCGATTTCGCCCGCTGTTTCGAAATGCAGGTCGGGATGGGCGCGTGGCGAAAACAGAATGGCCAGATCCTCGACACCCGACACCAGATCTGAACACATCTGAATGGAATAGTCGGCCTCGAAGAAAAACGCGGTGTCAGGCAGATTGGAGCGAAACCGGCCGATCAGATCGGGAAAGCGCGCATCGATCAGGTCGTGCTGGATGCCGATCCGCATCGACCCCGCGCCCGCCCCGACAAACCGTGTGGCGTGCAGGGCTTCGGTCCAGCCATGGCGCAGTGCGCGGGCATGCGGTTCAAACCGCAGCCCTTCGGTCGTCAGTTCGGTGCCCGACCGCGACCGCGTAAAAAGCCGCGCCCCCACCGCTTTTTCCAGCGCCGTGACCCGCCCCGACACCGTCGATTGCGTCACTCCCAGCCGGTCGGCGGTGCGGTTGAAGCTGCGCGTGTCGCACAGGTCCAGGAAGGTTTCGATCAGTTCGATCTGCATGGGCGGCCTAATCGGAAATACCGATCAATAATGACTGAAATGGCAAATTGAAAGCAAGGCCCGGTCTGTGAATAATCCGCCGCAAATCAGGGAGACTCGGGATATGAGCGGCATTCCTTCTCGACAGCGCGTGTTGTGATCATCGGGGCGGCGCTGTCGGCGTATGTCATCCTCTATCATCTGCACAAGGCCGGATGGACGGATTGCGTCCTGAAGCTGGAAAAGAACGAACCACGGCGGGTTCACCTGGCATGCGGCGGGCAACGTCCTTGACCTTCTCGACCCGTGAATGATCATGAACATGCAGCGCTATTCGACCGAGCTTTATGCCCGCCTCGCCGAGGTCGATTACCCGATGAACTACCATGTCACCGGCTCGGTCCGGCTGGCGCATTCGAAGGAGCGGATGGCAGGAGTTTCAGCGCCAAGGGCATGGGCCTTTATCAGGGCATGAACCCGGAGGTGCTGGGCGGACGAGATCAAGGGCAAGTATCCCTTCATCGAAACCCACGATCTGGCCGGTGCGCTTATGACCGCGCTGATGGCGAAGGTCGACCCCGCACAGCTGACACAGGCTTTGGCCAAGGGCGCGCGCGACATGGGCGCGAAGATCCTGCGCTTCACGCCCGCGACCGGGTTTCTCAGCAGAAATCAGCGAATGGATCGTCCATACCGAAAAGGGCGATATCCGCTGCGAATACGGTCAACGCCGCAGGCTATTATGCCCAGGTAAAGGTCGGCGAGTGGTTCAAACCTTATGGCGGCGCACTGTGCCGATGATGGTGATGAGCCACCAGTATCCTGACCGAGCAGGTGCCCGAGATCGAGGCCTGGTCGAATGAGGTTGGCCACAAGCTGCCGCTTCTGCGCGATGTCGACGTGTCCTACTACCTGCGGCAGGAAAAGGGCGGCTTCAACATCGGCCCCTATGAGCCGAACTGCAAGGCGCACTGGGTCAACCCGTCCGACCCTGATGCCGGACGATTTCACGTTCCAGCTTTACCCCGACGATCTGGACCGGATCGAGGATATCGTCGCGGATGCGATGGAGCTGGTTCCGCTTGCCGGCACGGCCGGTATCAGCCGCATCATCAACGGGCCCATCCCATACGCTCCCGATGCAACCCCGCTGATTTGTCCACGTTCGGCGTGCCGAACGTTTCGAAGCCTGTGTCTTCACGTTCGGCATCGCCCAGGGCGGCGGGCGGGCAAAGGTGCCGGGGCCGAATGGATCACCGAGGGCTGCACGGAGTGGGATATGTGGTCCTGCGATCCGCGCCGCTACACCGACTATACCGACCGCGACTATTGCATCGAGAAGGGCAAGGAAGTGTACGGCAACGAACGCGCCATGTACATTTCCGGTGCCGCTGGCCCGCAGCACCGGACCGCAAGGTTTCCTCGGTCCATGACAAGGTCAAGGAACTCGGCGGACAGATGGTGGCCTATAACGGCGCTGGGAACGTGCCAACTGGTTCGCAGCCGGCGACGATACCTCCGAAGAGAAGACGGTCACCTGGGGCCGGTCGGGCCCGTGGGAGCAAAGGATCAAGGAAGAATGAGGCGGTGCGCGACCATGTCGGCGTCCTGAACCTGCCGGGCTTCTCGCGCTTCTGGGTGCAGGGCGAGGGCAGCGGACGAGGGCTGCGCGGCTTCTGCACCGGCGGTATCTGAAGGGTCGGGCGGATTCGTCTCATCTATGTCGCCGATAAGCGCGGCCGCATCCTGACGGAACTGTCCTGCATCCGGCTGGCTGGTGTCGCTTGTCCTGATCACGGCAGCCACGGCGCAGTG
This sequence comes from Paracoccaceae bacterium, assembly GCA_041397385.1. Classification (GTDB taxonomy): domain Bacteria; phylum Pseudomonadota; class Alphaproteobacteria; order Rhodobacterales; family Rhodobacteraceae; genus Albidovulum. The sequence continues at coordinate 89,240 of JAWKWW010000002.1, read as the reverse complement.
GCATGACGGCGAGCTGATCCGCAATTCCGTGTCCGAGGGCGTGACGGTGCGCGAAACCACGACCGAACGCGACTGCCTGATTCATCGCCGGGCCGAAATCGCGCGATTCGCTGGCGCCGATCACCGATGCCGACCTCTCCATGGGCTGGCTCACGCATCAGCATGCGACCGTGGCGGGCGCTGAGCCTTTTGATCCGTGTTTCCTAGCGGTGAACTGGGGTGGGAGGCAGAGCGAAAACGCCGACATGCCCAACGGCGACGCGGTTCTGGCGGGGGCGCGAAACCCTTCGGCATGTGGGCGCTGAACCCGCTTCGCATCGAAAAGGGTTACCGCGCCTGGAAGGGCGATCTGTCGACCGATTATTCCCTGCTGGAAGGCGGGCTGGAACGTTTCGTCAGGTTCGACAAGCCGCAGGACTTCACGGCAAATCAGCCCTTCTGGCCGAAAAGCAGCGGGCGAAGAAAAGCTTCGTCACCTCGTCGATGCTGGCGACCGGTGACGCGCCTTACATGTCGACGCTCTGGCATGACGGCAAGGTCGTGGGCGAAACCACCTCGGGCGCCTGGGGTTACCGGGTGAATGCCTCGATCGCGCTTGGCATGGTCAGGGCCGATCTGGCCACGCCGGGAACCGAGCCGGAGATCGAGATCTATGGCGAGCGCTGCCGCGCGGTGGTGCAGCCCGACCAGCCGCTGTGGATCCTGAAAACGAACGGGATCCGGCCTGATGATACGGGCGCCATGCGGCGCGCCTCCTCATCCGGACCGACCCGTCCCGCGTTTGTCCGACCGCCGGGGCGGCGGACACCGCCCGGCGCTTCATGCCGAAATGGTGGCTCTGCCGACACCGACGGCGCATAATCTGCTTACACGCGGGGATGTGGGGCCGGAGACCCGCATTGCGGCGATTCGCGCGGAGGGTTCCCCTCAGCTATGCCTGCCTGCGCCTTGCCCGCCATCGGGGGCAGAGGTCGTCGCGCTGTGCGGGCGACAGATGACGGCACGCGCCCGCGCTGCCGGGCAGAGCCGATCCCCGACACCGCCACTCTTCCCGCATGCCTTCGACGCGGTCGTCGATCTGACCGGCGGCGCATGGCAGAAACTGCTCTCTGCGCTTGCCCCGGCGGGACGGCGTCACGCGCGGCGCGGTTGTGGGGCAGGGTGCAGCAACTGCGTCTATCTGAACGATCTGCCGCTGTTCGAGCAGGTCCACACCCCGCGCGAAGTTTTTTCGGGGCTGATCACAACCATCGAGGCGCCGCGTATCCGGATGCGGCATGCGTAAGCCGCCTTTCCCTCAGGAGCACGACCCATGTCTAATCACCGCAAAAGCCCGCGTCGTCATTATCGGTGGCGGCGTCGTCGGCTGTTCGGTGGCTCATCACCTGACCAAGCTTGGCTGGAAGGACGTCGCTGCTGGAGCGCGTACAGCGCAGCTGACCTGCGGCACGGTCCTGATGCGGCGGCCTGATCGGCCAGCTGCGCGCCTCTGCCAACATGACCAAGCTCGCCAAAGTTACCCGCCGACCTTTATGGCGGCTGAGGCGGAGACCGGGCTTGCGACCGGCTTCAAGCAGGTCGGCTCGATCTCGCCTGCGGCTGACCGATGCGCGGAAAGAGGAACTCTTTCGCGGTGTGTGCCTCCATGGCGCGGGCCTTGGCGTACCGGTGGAGGAACTGTCGCCTGGAGGAGGTCAAGGACCGCTATCAGCATCTGAACATCGATGGCGTGAAGGCCAGTTCCATTGCCCAAATCGATGGTCAGGGCGATCCGGCGAACATCGCCTTGGCACTGGCCAAGGGCGCCCGTCAGCGCGGGCTGTGGTGGCCGAGGGCGTGAAGGTGACGGGTATCAAAGTCGAAGGTCGTCGGGCGAAGTCGGTATCCTGGGCGCAGGGCGACGAGCAGGCGTGATCGAGGCCGATCACACCGTCAACTGCGCTGGTGTGGCATGTGGGGCCATGAGGTCGGCCGCATGGCGGGGCGTCACATCGCCGCCGCGCTCGCGAGCATTTCTACATCGTGACCGAGGCCATCCCCGGCCTGACCCAGATGCCGGCCCTGCGGGTGCCGATGAATGCGCCTATTACAAGGAAGATGCGGCGGCAATTGCCGGGCGCGTTCGAACCGACGCCAAGCCCGGGGCATGAACGGCATTTCCGACGATTTCTCAAGCTGATCAGCCGCCTGAGGATCGGACCATTTTCGAACCGATCCTCGAACGCGGCCGCCTGCCGATGCTGGCCGAGGCGGGCATCCACACCTTCTTCAACGGGCCCGAAAGCTTTACGCCCGACGATATTTATAACCTTGGCCTGTCGCTGGAAGTGACAATTTCTGGGCTGCCGCCAGTTTCAATCACCGGCAGTCCGTAGCTCGCCGGGGCGCGGCTGGCGCTGGCGGAATGGATGGAGACGGGCGAGAAGCCCTTCGACCTAAGGCGATGTCGATGTCGGTCGCAAACCAGCCCTTCCAGGGCAACAGGAACTACCTCTCTCGAGCGGTCGAAAAGAGCCGCCATGGGCCCTGCGCCGACCACTACCCCTATCGCCAGAAGGCCACCGCGCGCGGTGTGCGCCGAACGCCCTTCCACGCGCATCTTGAGGCGAATGGCGCGGTTTTTGGTGAGATCGGCGCCGAACGGGCGAACTGGTTCGCGAACGAAGGCCGAGCGCGAATACCAGTACAGCTGGGGCCCGCAGAACTGGTTCGCCAATCAGGCGGCGGAACACAAGGCGGTGCGCACCAATGTCGGCATGTATGACATGTCCCTCCTCTCGGCAAGATCCGGTCGAGGGGCGCGATGCCGAGGCCTATCTGAACCACATCCGGGGCCGACATGTCGGTGGCGCCGGGCAAGATCGTCTACACCCAGCAGTCTCAAACAAGGCGGGGCGGGATCAAGAGGCTGGATGTGACCGTGACGCGGCTTTCCGAAACCGCCTATCTGGTTGCGACGCCTGCCGTGACCCGGCCCAAGGATCAGGCTCGATGCGCCGCCATATCGGCGAGTTCAACGTCACGAACGATGCGACGGCGGCAAGGCGTACTGGCAGATGGCCCGAACGCTGCGTTATGCGCGGTCAGCCCCAACGACTTCTCAAAACGAGGTGAACCCTTCGGCACGCGCAGGAGATCGAGCTGGGCATGGGCCTCGCCCGGGTGCACCGCGTGTCGTATGTCGGCGAGCTGGGATGGGAGATCTATGTCTCCGCCGACATGTGCGGCCATGCCTTCGAGACGCTCTGGCAGGCGGGTCAGGGCATGGGGCTGAAGCTCTGCGGCATGCATATGATGGATCTGTGCCGGATCGAGAAGGCCTTCCGCCATTTCGGCCATGACATCACCTGCGAGGATCATGTGCTGGAGGCGGCCTTGGTTTATGGTGAAGACGGCGAACCGATTCTCATCGGCCGCGATGCGGTGCTGCGCAAGAAAGAGGCGCAGTCGCAGAAGCGTCTGGTGCAGTTCCGCCCCGGAGCCGGGCGTGATGGTTATTCATCACAATGAGCCGCTGATCCGCGACGGCAAGATCGTGGCTGCTCCTCCTGCCGGCGCCTATGGCCGCCACCACCTTGGGGCGGCCATCGGCATGGGTTATGTGCCCTGCAAGGGCGAAACGGTCGCCGATGCTGGCCTCAAGCTATGAGGTAGTCGAGGTGGCGGGCCGCCGGGTGAAGTCGAGGCTTCGCTCGCGCCGATCTATGACCCGAAATCCGGAACGCAGGATGTGAATGAACGGCCGGGGTTTTCCACCCCGGACTTCGGAGAGTAGTTGAACCAAGGTGAAAGCCGTGGGCTTTCAGGGAGACCGAAACGTGCCGGAAGAAGCGTTGAATTGCGAACCGCGGCGTGCGGCGCGGGCGCGCAGCGGGCGAGGCACGGCGGGCGGCGCGGGCCGCGCCGCTTGCCGACAATATCCGCCCGGTCCGCGCGCATGTCGGGCGGCAGCACAGGCCGTTGACCGAGGCCGGCGTCGCACGCATCCACTGTGCGGCGCTGGAAGCGCTGGAGGTGATCGGGCTGCAGGCACCCGGCATCGGGGGTGGCGGCACTGACCGGGGCCGAGCCGTTCAGGGCGACGATGGCCGCATCCGGTTCCCGCGCGCCCCGGCCGAGGACATGCTGGCGGTCGCCGCGCGCGCGACATCACGCTTCATGCCCGCGATCCCAGGCATGACCTGCATCTGTCGGGCACCAAGGTGCATTTCTTGACGGCGGGCGCGGCGGTGCATATCGTCGATCCGGTGACGCTGGACCATCGCGAGTCGACCGCACAGGATCTCAGCGATGGCGCTATTGTCGATACCCGACAACATCCATTTCTACCAGCGCACGATGGTTTGCCGCGATGTGGTCGACACCAGGAGATGGACCTCGAACACGCTTTACGGCTCGCTTGCCGGGACGAAGAAGCACGTCGGCACCTCGTTCAGCGATCCAAGCCACGTCGCGAAATGCTTTGACCTGATCCACATGGTCGCGGCGGCGAGGAGAAATGGCTGGAGCGGCCTCGTCTCGAACTCCAACTGTTTCGTCGTGCCGCCGATGAAATTTGCCGAGGAAAGCTGCATCGTGATGGAGGATTGCATCTGTCGCGGCATGCCGGTGCTGCTGTTGTCGGCCGGTCAGCCGGGGCGACGGCGCCCGCGCCTATCGCGCTGACCATCGTGCAGGCGGTGGCGGAGTGCCTCGCCGGTGTCGTCTATGTCAACGCGGTGAAAAAGGGCGCTCCGGCGATCTTCGGCACCTGGCTCCTCGTCTCCGACCTGCGCACGGGTGCCATGTCGGGCGGGTCGGCCGAACAGGCGCTGCTGACAGCGGCTGCGCGCAGATGCACCGGTTCTACAACCTGCCGGGCGGCGCGGGTCTTCGGGCATCTCCGACAGCAAGCTGCCGGACATGCAGGCAGGCTGGAAACAGGGCATCACCAATTCGCTGGCAGGCCTCGCCGGGCTGAACATGTGCTACGAGGCGGTGGGCATGCATGCCGCTTCTGGGCTTCTGCATGGAAAGCCTCGGGCGATGACCTGCTGGGGCAGGCGATGCGGCCGGTGCGCGCGGCATCGATGTCAACGAGGATACCACCTCGATCGAGGCGAGGGGCCCAGGTCTGCGTCGGCGGGCCCGGCCACTACCTTGGCTCGGACCAGACGCTGCGGCTGATGCACCGAATACATCTATCCCAAGGTCGCCAACCGGATGAGCCCGAAGGAATGGAACGAGGCCGGAAAGCCGCTGCCGCTGGACGCCGCCAGCGCGGCAAGAACGAGATTCTCGCCAGGGCCGGCAACGTGATCGACCCCGAAATCGACCGGGCGATCCGCGCCAGAAGCACAACATCTACTTCCGGTAGTCCGGTGAACGTTCTGGAACGTCTCGATCAATTCTACATTGGTGGCGAATGGGTTGTGCCTGGTGCCGAGACGACATGGCTAGGGGTCGAGAACTCGGCGAGCGGGGAAATCCTCGGCGATGTCGCCATCGGCTCGGCGGCGGATGCCGACCGCGCGATCATGGCGGCGCGGGCGGCTTTTCCCGCCTTTTCGACCCCGCCTGCGGCTGAGCGGACCGCGCTGCTGCGTCGGGTGCACGCGGTTTACCTCTCCCGCGCCGAAGACCCGCACAGGCAATGTCGGTTGAGATGGGCGCGCCCATCGCATTCTGCCCGTGCGGCGCAGGTCTGGGCGGGGATGTGCATCTGGCCGCAACCATCGAAGCAGCCGACCGCTTCCACTGGGAAGAGATGCGCGGCACGACCCTGATTCAGCGCGAAGCCATCGGCGTCGTGGGCCTGATCACGCCTGAACTGGCCGATGAACCAGATCGTCTGCAAGGTGGCGCCTGCTTTGGCCGCGGGCTGCACCATGGTGCTGAAACCCTCGGAAATCGCGCCCCTGTCGGGTCTGGTCTTTGCCGAGATCATGGAGGAGGCGGGGCGTTCCGGCCGGTGTCTTCAACCTTGTGAACGGCGACGGCCGGGCGTTAGTCGCGGTTCCGTCGCATCCCGAGGCTGATGGCGGTGTCCTTCACCGGCTCCACCTGCGCGGGCGTTATGGTTGCGCAGGCGGCCGCGCCGACGGTCAAGCGGTGGCGCAGGAACTGGGCGCGTCGGCCAATATCATCGCTCCTCCGCCGATCTGAAGCCGGCGGTCGAGGGCGGCGTTGACGCGTATGGCGAATACCGGCCAGGCTGCGACGCCTGACCCGGATGTTCGTGCCGCGCGTGCTGGAGCAAGAGGCGCTGACCATTGCCGGGGCAAGGGCCGAGAGCCTGCGCGCGTCGGCGAGCCGAGCGATCCGGAAAACGGGATCGGGCTGGTGGTCAGCCGGGCGCAATACGACAAGATTCAAGGTTTGATCCAGGATCGGCATCGACGAGGGCGCGGTGTTGGTCGCCGGCGGCCTCGGGCGTCCCGACGGCATGAACGTGGGCATTTCGTGAAGCCCACGATCTTGGCGGCGTCACCCCCGACATGACCATCGCGCGCGAGGAAATCTTTGGCCCGGTGCTTGCCATCCTGCCCTATGACAGCGTCGATGAGGCCGGCGATGGCCAATGACAGCGTTTACGGCTTTCTGGCGGCTTTGTGCAGGGCGAGATCACCGGGCGCGCCGTGGCGCGGCGTCTGCGCACCGGACAGGTGCAGATCAATTACCCCGATTGGGACACGTCATGAGCTCTTCGGCGGTTACAGGCAATCTGGCAATGGTCGTGAATATGCCGACTGGGGCATTCACGACTTCTGCGAGGTCAAGGGCATCATCGGACACGGCGCCTGAGGCGCTGACGGAGGAAAATCATGCATTACGGTTACATCGGCCTTGGCAACCTCGGGCGGCCTGCGCGGGCCGCCTGGGCGGTTCACGGTCACGGTCACCGACCTGAAAAAGGAACTGGCGGAACCGCTGATCGGCGGCAGGCGCGACCGGGCGGATAGCGCGGCCGAGGTCGCGTCTGGTCGATCACGTCATCACCTGCTCAAGCGTTCTCGCCGGCGGTCACCGAAAAGGTGCTGGCGCAGATCCTGCCGCAGATGAAGAAGGGCTCCACCTGGATCGAGATGTCGACGCTGGGCCGCGACGAGGTTCTGGAGTTTTCCAAGACTGCCGAAGGGCACGGCATCACGATGCTGGAACTTCCCGTCACCGGCGGCGTCCACCTGGCCTATCGGGGTGAGATCACCATGCTGCCGGGCGGCGACAAGGAAACGGTGGAGCTGCACTGGAAGGCGTTCGAGGCTATGGGCAACCGTGTCTTCCACATGGGGCCCTTGGGCTCCTCCTCGATCATCAAGGTCATCACCAACATGCTGGCCTTCATTCACCTCAAGGCCTGCGGCGAGGCGCTGATGCTCGCCAAGCGCGGTGGGCTTGATCTGGGGCAGGCCTGGCATGCCATCGCGGCGTCGTCGGGCAATTCCTTTGTCCATGAGACCGAAGGCGCACTGATCCTGAACGGATCTTACGACATCGCCTTCAACATCGACCTCGCGCTCAAGGACCTCGGCTTTGCCCTGAATTTCGGCAAGGAATTCGGCGTACCGTTGGAACTGGCGTCGATGACCAACCAGACCTATGTCGCCGCCAAGGCCGCCTATGGTGGCGAGGCGCAGTCGCCGATGATCGCGAAACTGCTGGAAGACCAGTTGGGCACCGACCTGCGCGCTCCGGGCTTTCCCGCGCGGCTGGAATAGGGCCGCGCTAGAGAAGCGCGCGCAGAAGGTCCAGATAGGGCCGGCCGTCGGGGTCGATGCCGTTCAGAAACGCCTCGACCTGTGGCCGGTGGCCGCGCACTTCGGTGATATGGGTGATGACCGGTGCGCCCTTTGCCTCGGCCTTGGCGGCCAGCACGCGGATGTTGTGGGGCGCGATCACGCCGTCATGGCAGCCATGCATCATCACCAGGGGCGGGCCGTCGGCGGCCAGCCGCCAGGGTTGCACCATCGCCGCCGATATCCCCATCGCCGCGTCCGGCCGCTCAAGCTCTTGCCAGGGGCCGCGCGGCGGATAGGCGAGCGAGGCCGCCGCGATGCCCCCGGCCGACGCGCCCAGCGCCACGATCCGCTTGCCAAGTTTCAGCGTCTTGGCCTTGCTGCGCAGAAAGGCCAGCGCCGCCCCGAAATCCTCAAGCGCTGCATAGAAGGCCGCGCCGCAGTAATTGGGGTTGATCCGCAGCCCGACGCGCGCGGTGCGCGCCTGTTCATGTTCGATAAGCGCGCGTTGCGCGGCTGCGAAGGCATCGGGCTGCGTCGCCTTGCGGTAGTCGATGGAGGCCACCGCCACGCCGTCACCGGCAAGCCTTTCGGCAAGTTTCGCCGCGGTCGCATCCTTGCGGCTGCCATGGCTGAACCCGCCGCCATGAGCATAAACCACCGTGGCGCGCGCCGTGCCTTGGGGGCGGAACAGTCGTATGCCAAGCGGCGTCTGGCCGTCGGCGGCTGTGAAGGTCAGTTCGGTCGGATTGGCTGCGCTTGCCTTGGCCATGCCGGAGCCTAGCGCGAAAACGCCCGCCACGAAACCCGCCTTTGCGGCGGCCGCATCGATGGCCGATCCCCTTTGAACTTCGCCCACTCAGCCCCTAAAATCGTGCGAAGGGGCACCGATTGCGGTGAACCGACAGGAGGGGCAGGGATGATGCGAAACGACAGGCCGGACATGCGCCTCGGTGATGACAGCCCCGAAGCGTTGGCCCGGCGGGTCGCCGCCGCCATGCCCGCCTCTGCCGGCCGTCAACTGGTGGCGCTGGCCGGCCCGCCGGGATGCGGCAAGTCGACCGTGGCCGCGGCGCTGGCCACGGTGCTGGCAGGGCATGGGCGGCGCGTGGCGGTGGTGCCGATGGATGGCTTTCACCGCGACAATGCCGATTTGCGCGCCCATGGCCTGTTCGCGCGCAAGGGTGCGCCCGAAACCTTTGACGCGGCGGGTTTTCTGGCGCTGGTCGGGCAGTTGAAACGGGCCAAAGGCGAAGTCGCCGTGCCGCTTTTCGACCGCGTGCGCGATGCCGTGGTGCCCGATGCGCAGCGAGTGGCAGGAGATTGCGACTGTGTCATCGTCGAGGGCAACTATCTGCTTTATGATGCCGATCCCTGGCGCGCGCTGGCGCCGCTTTGGGACCTGTCGGTCTTTCTCGACCCGGGGCTCGATGTGCTGCGGCAGCGATTGGTGCAACGCTGGTGCGATCACGGGCTGAGCCACGAAGCCGCCGAAGCCCGGGCCGAGGGCAATGACCTGACCAACGCGCGCACGATCTATGCCGCGAGCCTGCCGGCCGATCTTGTCCTGCAAACCACGGGCTCGGCGGGCTGACGCGCCGGCACCCCGCCACTGCGACCCGGAGGAAATCGTGCCACGCCGCCCCGCGGAGGCTTTCCAAATGCGCACCGGCACTCTATCTTCGGCTCACCGGCCCCGGCGCCTGCGCCCGTTGCCGCCGGCGGAAGCGTGGCCGAGTGGTTGAAGGCACTGGTCTTGAAAACCAGCGACGGGAGACCCGTTCGTGGGTTCGAATCCCACCGCTTCCGCCAACACCAAACGGAACCATTGCTTTTTTGGCATTTGGTTCTTGTTTCCGCAAAATCTCCGCCAACGCAAATTGGCTGGAAACTCGTGCGTTCAGATTGCATCACGCGCTTTGGTTTTCGCCAGGCATTGATGCCGCAATGCCGCGGAACACGATGAATGCGGCGTTTCGCACCATCAGCAATATGTAGAAAGCGCCAAGGCCGCTGCGAGAACCGAGCGCACTCCGGGTCTTGCGATGCTCTCCTGGCTGCGCGGCCAGGGAAAGCCGTATCCGACTGCGGAAAACCATTCCCGTTGGTCCTGCAATCCAAAGACCTGCTGGACCAGGATTGAGCGATACGGTCAAACGACTGGCTCTGCCCTTCAATCTTTCGAAATCCACGCCCCCGGACGCCGCGCAGGCCGTGAAACGCGTCGTCCGTTACCCTTTTTGTGACTGAACGTTAAACGAACAAACCCTCCTTTTGAATGGCCCGGTTCTTGGGCGCAGGTCACGGCAACGCTCATTAGATCACTGGATTTCTTTCCGCCCAGACACCGCCTGCGCGCGCAGGCGCAGCGCGCCCTGCGGCCCTAAGTTACGCCCGACGGGCGCAATAGTTTGACACTTTCCGCGTTTGATCCCTACACTCGTGAGTATTGCATACGCATTTGAATTGAGGTCCCTTGTCGACCACGGCCGCAAGAGCTGGGGTATTTCATTACCCATCCATTGCCGCCACGGTCGAGGGCGTCAAACCCAGCGTGGATGCCAGTGCCCCGGTGACCGGGTTTTCCGCGCCGGAAATCGAGCACTTCCTTGACCCCATCGACGCCGCCGCCCGCGCACTGTTGCTGGCGGGTTATGCGCTCGGACGGATCGAACTTTATGACGGTGTGACGCGGGCGGGAGTCGAACTGACGGAGTGGACGACGAACCTGTATTTCAGCGCCGCGCAGATGCCCGATGCGCTGTTCGATGAGGTCGGCGCGATCTACGGCCTGCCGCAACTCGTCGTTCGGCTCACCGCGCAGGCGCTCGCCACCCCGGACGGGGGGAGCTACGGGCTCGAGGATCTGCCCATCGCGCCCGTGAGCGGGGCGAACGAGGAATGGTTCGCGACGCTCGACGCGGGCAGCGTCGAACTGACCCTCGTGCTGGACGACGCCACTGATACCGTGCCCGACGGGGCCAAGGATCGCGCCCATCTGCTCCTGGCACGGCCCTTGTCGCATTTTCTGCCCGCAGTCGCCGCCATGCTCGCCCCGAAATGGCAGGGTATCGGCACGTCGCCCGATGGCGGGCTCGATCCTGACGAGGACGAGGACGGGGATGAAGACGGGGACGACCTTTCTGTCAATGGCGAAGACCCGGCTGCAATCGCCGCGTTCCTCGCCGGGGTGCCCGATGTCACGAACCGGGGGCTTTTGTGGGTGTTCGACCCGCGCAGCTGGTTTGAAGACGCCGATTACGCAGCGTGGCGCTATGCGGGCGAAATGCGCACGCAGGCGCTGTCCGCCTTGCCCCGCGCCACAGTCGATGTGGCCGAGATCGAAAGCTTTCTGCTGACCCAGATGAACGCCGATCTGACGACGCGCAAGACGATGCGCTCGGTCACGGGCAAAGTGATTCCGCCCTTCTTCAAGGCAGGCAGTTTTCGCGATGCGGTGCGCGACTGGGACCGGACCGGGACTGCACCCTTTGCCAAACTGCCCGAAAACCTCGTCGCCTTTTCGCGCAAGATCCCCTGGCTCGATCTCATCATCGCCTATGTCGAGGCCAAGGTGATCCCGCTGCGGTATCTGGACACCGGGACGGCGTTCGACCGGGATTTCGACGTGCCGCCGCTTGAGAAAATCATCGCGCGACGGCATGCGGACGACCCGCTCAAGGTCCTGCTTTACTGCGAAGGTCTGGGGGCGCCGGGGACGCCCGACACCTATGGCCTTCTGGTCGAGGTCAGCGCGGTGGCCATGCCCCATCTCATTGCCGAAGAGGCGGGGCTCGAGGACAGTTTCGTTCTGCCGCCCACCACAGATCTCATCGAGCGCGAGATTGATCCCACCGGCATGTCCCAGCCCTTTGTGGCCCCGGCGAACCGACCCATAGAGACGATGTTCACATGGGAATATATCCCCGCACGGGCCGCTGCCGAGCTGGACGAAGACGGCACCTACGAGGATGAGGAACCGGAGCTATCGCCTTGGGATAGAACGCATATCGACGAATTCGATAGCAACGACTACCACGACTACGACGAAACGGCGCCGGAAAATCCTTTGGGTGCGGACGCGACGACGGCGCAGTTCCGCGACGCAAAGCCCATGCTTCTCATCGTCGCGGGACCGGGCGTCACGATCAAGCCGCAAGCGTGCGACCTCGTCGATGTCTATGTGATCCGCAAGTTCGATTTCGGCATTCCGGCTTGGGGGGATCGATCGATACGGCCGAGCTTCTCGCGCCCTATTTCCTGCCCGCCCGCCGCCCGCGCCCCTTGCCCGGCGGCGGGCATGAGGATGCCTATCTCACCGACGGGGTGCTGGTTACGCCGCGCGAAAACGGGCTGCTTCTATCCTATCTCGGTGCGGTCTGGTTCGACGCGAAACTGGGCGTCCCGTCGCCCGAATCTCGTTTGCCCTCGGCCTTTTCGACGTTTGAAATCAAGGTCAACGACGTGCTCGACGGCACCGCCGGGTTTCGCGTCGATTTCGACTGGCTCCACTATCGCAGCGACCAAGGCATCGGGCAGGGCAACCTTGGGATCGTCGGCGGTCTTCGGGTGTTCAAGACGCGTAATGGCGTCACGGTCAGCAGGTCGGCCCAGACGCTTCGCAGCTTTATCCCAGGTTTCATGGAAATCTGGGAAACCACGCTGATCCGGACGGTTCACGAGGTGTGGCCTTTGTTCTTCCGACCGTGCCCAAGATGCTGCCGGAATGGAAGGGCGACTATGAGAACGACGCCGACATCTACGAAGAACTGCCCGTAAGCACGCTTACCCAGTATTCCACGACCATCGAGGGTGTCGCGATCCCGGCCCTTGTGCCGGGCAACAGCGCGACAATTGCCGTCTATGACCACAAGGTGCCCTTCACGACCGAAGCTGCGCTTCGGCAACTCGGGTTTTTCCCGGTCAACAACGCGGACCCATTGAAGGTGAAGGAAGGCCACATCGTCAGCCTCATCGACGTGCCCCTGTTCATCGCGGATTTCCTCGTCGGACTCAGTCCCTACGGTACGCTCGTCGACATTGCCGAGTTGAGCTTTGCGCTCGCGACGCAGCGCGATCGCTACGGTCGCCGGGTTTCGACCGGCGAGATTTGCCTGCTCGCCGCCGGGGTGTTCGTACCGGTATCGGGACAGATGCTGACGCAGGGCGCGCGGCTTGGCTCATACGCCAAATCCCTGCGCTACATCCCCGATTTGTCCCTCTCGGACGAAGCGCAGGAGAGTTTCGATGCGTTGCGCGCCTATGCCGCCAACGCGCGGCGCGCCGCCGAGCCGTCGATCGAATACGCACACAAGGCCGTGAGAGTGGTCAAGCTCGTCGCGGGCGTCGGTGCCGTCGGGCTGACAGGCGTGGGCTTTGCGTTGACCACCGTGCAGGCGATTTTCGCGAGCGGCGGGCAGGACTTCAAACAGCCACAGATGCAATACGGGTTCCGCCGTTGGCTGGCCGAAACCGATTTCGCGACCGGTGGCGATGGCAGCGGCACGGGAAACCCCGGCGCGGGCGGGGTGCTGGACAGCTATTGGGACGGCAGCGGCGGCACAAGCCCGGTGCCGATATCACTGCGCTCGGGCGCCAAGTCGGTTTCGGCCGTGTCGCGGATGATGGTGTACCAATCACTCCTGATCCGGGCCGGTGCGCGCTATGTGGACGAGTTGTTCAAATCGCCCTGGCGCGGTATTCAGCGCGTGCCTCTGACTACGCGGCTCGCGCTCACCGGCAACAGCCATTGGGACGAGCTTGTCGATTTCGACATGCAGATGGTCAACCTGCGCCGCTGGATGTTGGAGCGACCCCAGCGCGGGGCCAAGCATCCGCAGTCCGCCGGGCTCGCCTTCACCGATCACGGGACGCCTGCGGTCTGGGCTGACACCGCCGTCTACTTTGCAACCGCGACAGAGGCGACGCTGCGGGGCCATCTCGACCCCGCATTGGGCTTCGATCATCATGACGCGGCGAATGTGCGGCGGGTGATGGTAGGGATCGGCAGGGGCGACGCGGCCAATCTGACCGACGCTAATATGCGCAGGCTTTACGGCTATCAAAAGCAGGTCTGGCAAGGCACCAACGGACCGCGCTGGATTTCGCAGGCCGACGTGACGCGCAGTGTCGCCCTGGTCTGTCGCACGGTCGAACTCGATGTCGCGAACCACATCATCAAGCGGGGGGTGGGCACCGAAGCCGAGCAGCAGATTCTCGCGACGAACGTCCGCAACCGTATCTTCGAGATGCCGGGGTTTGACGAGGTCGCGGGCAGTCAGATCACGCGGTCCGGCTTTGAATGGGGCGGGCGGCTTGAGGTGCGCACGGCGGCCGTGCTGCTCGTCGCCGGGGCCAAGTCGTGGCAGCTTCGGTTTTCGGAGCCGATGCAGAAGGGCGGTCTGTCGGTCGATCTGCCGTTTTACTTTCGCAGGCAGTCGGGCCGGAATACGGAAATCGTCGCGGGGTCCATCCAGTGTAAGGCGCTCGACGATTTCTCGAAAATGGCGGCGCGGCAGGAAAGCTCGTCCTCGATCAAGCAGCTTGGCTCCGACGTGCGGCGCAAGGCAGAACAGGGCTGGCGCACCGCCTCGCGCGACAGCGACGCCTTCGATCCCGCCGATACGGTGCCCGCCACGGGCGATTATGTCTTTACCTTCAACTTCGACCACTACCTGCGCAATGCTTCGAACCCACGGGCCGAGATCAATCGCCTCGCCGATTTCTACCAGATCGACCCGAGCCTCAGAAACATCGTCGACAGCGGCCCGTTCGACGTGCAGCTTCAGAAAATGGCGGATGCGATGGTCGCGATTGGCCAGAAGCGGGGCGAGGATCTGTCGAAAGCGATCAACGCCCTGCGCAAGCCGCCGGATGGTGGTTGGACTGACCCCGCCGACATGGTCACCTGGAGCGCGCGGGTGCAGGACGAGCTTGTGACGCTCGTGAACAATCAGGTCATCCGCAAGGTCAGGAGCAAGAACAAAAAGGCCAAGACCTCGCGCGTCGGACTGGAGGGTCTCACACCCGAACTGCTGGCGACGAACAAGCTCATCACGCCGACCGAACAGGCCGACCTCTCCGCGCGCTACCCGGATCTGAGCGCGCTCGATGCGGCCCAGCAGCAGGCCTATCTGACCGAAATCGCGCGGCTGTCGCTGGGTCTGCGCGGCCCGGCGCTCGACAACATGCCGCGCTACCACGTGTCGCTCGACATCATCAGCACCGAATTTCCGGTCACCATCGCCACGCCGGGTCTGGACCGGCTTCTGAGTTTCCCAACGCGGTGAGGCAGACATGCGCACGGTAGAGGTCTTTGCCCAGTTCTTCTCGCCCTTGACCGAGGCGTTGACGGACCTGCGCCAGCTCGAGGTGCTGCTGTCCGATCTGGGCGTCGATGTCGAATTGACCGAAGCGCATGCCGAGGTCGTCGAAGGGCTTCTGCCGCTGGCCTTTCAGCTTCGGCAACTGACGCAGCAAGCCGAGGCGATGATCGCGGACCCCGAGGTGCAGGGCGAAATGGACGAGGGCGATGTGATCGACCTCGTCGCCTCGGTGCTCGACACGGTGGCGGCACTTGCCACGACCCCGACATCGTCGCTGCAATCGCTGCCGGGGGTGCTGACTGACAGTCAGACATGGGTGCGGATCGCGCGGGAATTGCCGGGATACCTGCTTCTCACCTGGCTCGACAACTGCCTGCCGCTGGTGCCTGCGGTGATGGGGCTGGGGGCTGCCGTGGTCGAAACGCCGCGTCCGGGCGGGGGGGCACCGCGCCGTGTTATCGCGTGGGACAACCTCATCGCGCTCCTGCGTGACCCGCCCGCGCAGATTGCCGATACATGGAACTGGGGCGGCGATGCTTTCGATGCCGACGGGTTCCTGAAGGCGGTGGGGCTCGTGGTCAGCGCCTTCGGCGGCGCACCGCGGTTCGTGGGCCCGCCTGCGGTCCTGACCGATGCGCTCGGTGACCGGGCGAGCCCGGGCGCTGCGCGGGTGCTCGATGCGCGGCTCGTGACCGGGGGCATGGCGGGGCAGGTCGGTTCGGTGAACCTGTCCGGGGTTGGCGCGCTGTCTCTCATGTTCACGGGCGTGGCGCGTCCGGGGGCGGACGGCGTCGCAGGGCTTGCCGTGATGCCGGTGGTGGCGGGGGCCTTCACCGCGCGTTCCGAGATCTTTGACGACGTGGACCTGAGCCTCAGTGCCACGGGTGCGGCGGCGGGCGGCGTCGGTGCCGCGCTCTATCCCGCCGGGCCCGAGATGATCCTCGGCCAAGGTGCAGCCGAGGTCAGCGCATCCCTGCGCCTGTCGAGCACGCCGGACACGCCTTGGGTGCTCATCGGGTCTGAGACGGCAAGCCACCTGCGGCTCGAACGCTTCGCGGCCGCGGTCAGCTTTGTCTCGGACCCGCCCGAGGTCAGCGTGGACCTCGACCTTGCCGATGCGCTCACGCTCAGGATCGCGGCGGGGAGAACACCGATGGCCTGATCTCGACCGTGCTCGGCGGGGTCGAGGTCGAGGCGCAGGGCGGTTTCGCCGCCCACTGGTCAAGCCGCGAGGGCTGGCGGTTCGCAGGAGGGCTCGAGCTTGAGATCGAGGTGCCCATCGACCGTTCGGTGGGACCGTTCTTCATCGACAGCATCACATTCATGGGGGGCGCAAGCACCGAGGGGCTGTCAACCGGCGTCGCGGTCACGGGGTCTTTCACACTCGGCCCAGTCTGGCTCTTCTTCGACAAGATGGGCGTCACCGCCGATATCGAGCCCATGGACGAGGGGCAGTCCGGCAATCTGGGCGCGGTCGATGTCACCCCGCGTTTCAAACCGCCCGAAGGCTACGGGGCCAAGCTCGATTTCGGGCCGATCACCGGCGGTGGGATCATCCTGAAGGAGGGCGACGAATATCGTGGCGCGCTGGAACTGGCGTTTTCCAAATTCGGCCTCTCCGCCTTTGCGCTTCTGTCCACCCGGATGCCCAGCGGCGAAACCGGCTTTTCCTTTGCCGCCTCGGTCTTTGCCACCTTCAACGTACCGCTGTCATTCGGGTTTTTCCTCACCGGCGCGGGCGGGATGCTGGGGATCAACCGGACCGTCGATACCGATGCAATGCGCGAGGCGCTGTTTGACGGGCGGCTCGACGACCTTCTGTTTCCTGCCAACCCGATCGAAGACGCGCCCCAGATCCTTGCCGATATGGCGGCGATCATGCCGACCGTGCCGGGCCAGCACTTCATGGGGCCAGCGGTGCGGATCAGCTGGGGTCAGCCGTCGCTCATCCACATCTGCATGGGCATCATCATCGAGGTCGGGCAGGTCGTGCGCATCGTCATCCTTGGCTCGGTCAAGATGGCGCTGCCCGACGAGGACGCGGCACTCGTCATCTTTAACCTGTCCTTCATGGGCGAGATCGACTTTTCCGAAGGGCGGATCGACTTCGACGCGACACTGGAAGGCTCGCGTCTGCTCATCTTCACGATCACAGGCGATGTCGCCGTGCGCACCGGCTGGGGGCCGGGAATTTTCCAGATCGCCTCGCTCGGCGGGCTGCACCCGCTTTATCCCAAGCCCGACAATCTGCCCGATCTGCGCCGGTTGTCGGCAGGGTTCGGTCAGCCGGGCGACGATGTGCGCTTGTCAATCTCGTCCTATTTCGCCCAGACGCTCAATTCCGTGCAATTCGGCGCGCGGGCCGAGCTTTATGCCAAGGGGCCGCGGATCGTCGGGATCGGACAGGTGACCGCCGAGGGCTTTATCGGTTTTGACGCCCTGATCTATTTTAACCCGTTCTCCTTCCTCGTGGATGTCGAGGGCGGGCTGTCGCTCATGGTCAATGGCAACGTGAAGGCGGCGCTCTATTTCGGGCTGTCGCTGTCGGGGCCGAACCCGTTCCACATCACCGGCAAGGTCTGGTGCAAGGTCTGCAAGATCGAGGTGAAGTTCGGGGTGGACGAAACCTTCGGCCCCCGCCAATCCGAACCGGCCCAGACCGCGTCGGCCGTCGCCGCGCTCAAAGCCGCGCTCCAAGCCCTTGGTGCGTTGGAGGCCGGGGGATCGGGGACGGACAAGGCCGCCGGGCGGATCACCTTCCGCGACACCACGGACCCGCTCATCGACCCGCTCGGACGTCTTCGAGTAAGCCAGAACGCGGTGCCTTTGGAGGTGCGTCTGGAAAAGCTGGGCGAGGCCGAGATCATTGGCGCGACCGAACTTGGCCTCAGGCCCGTCGACACGACGCTCGTCACCGAAGACGCGACGGCGGATTTCGTGCGCGGGCATTTCACCAATCTGGGCAACGCCGCCCGCCTGCGTGCGCCGGTGATCGAAACCCATGTTTCGGGCTGCGTCTTCACCGGCACCGGACTGGCCGCGTCCGGGATGAGCATTGGCGAGGACTATGATTACGAGGTCGTCGTCATCGAAGAGCGCGAGGCCGACTCACCCGAGGACCAGAAGCCGCCAAAGCTGATCGATCCGTTCAAGAAGCTCGATTTCGCGCGCTACAGCAGCCAATACGGCATCGGGCGCTGGTCTGATGGCGGCGCCGCCGGACATGGCGCCGATCCGACGAACGGCGTGACGCTCGCCCCCGAGCGGTTTCTGCTGCAACACGACGCCGCCAAGTTGCAAGACGCCACGCGGCCCGGCGATCCGGTCGAGATCGAGGCGCTCAGGGATGGCGGCGTCGCGGCCATGGGGCTGTTCTCCGCCCGGCGCATTGCCGAGCAGGACGACATCAATGCCGCCGTTGCCGATTACATCTGCGCGGCATGAGGGGGCTTTGCCGATGATCATGACGAGTGAAAGGGACTGACGATGCCTGCCGCTTTTCGGCTTTTTCCCAACTTGCGCCTCGGCGCCACGGCGGGTGCCACGGCCGGTCCCGACGGGCGGCTCGTGCGGCAATACGCGTTTGAAATCACCGATGCCGCCGGGCAGGTCGAAGACGACGTCACGCTCGACGCGCGGTTCTTTGGCCCCGGCGACGTGACAGGGATCAACCCAACCGAAATTGCGCGCTTCGAACCCGAGGCCGGGGGCGACGCCTTTGAGCCGGACTATTTCCCCTTTGTCGAGTTCAAGTCCCCCGATCTGCCGTGGCGCTTTTCGCTGCACGACGCGGGGCCGCCGTCCGCCGACGGGGCGACGCGGGTGAACCCGTGGCTCGTGCTCATCGCGCTCCGGGGTGACGAGTTCCAGCAACTGGGGCAGGGCAGCGCGCCCTGTCGCCGGATCCGTGTGACGGATGCCATGGCATCGCTGCCGCCTCTTGCCGACCGCTGGGCCTTTGCCCATGTGCAGATGAACACGCGCGATGACGCCGCCGTGGCGCTCGCCGCGCTGGCCGACCGCCCCGCGCTGGGCTTTTCCCGGCTTCTGTGTCCGCGCAGGCTGGAGCCGCTCACCCGCTACACCCTGTTCCTCGTCCCGGCCTATGAACGCGGTCGCCTGGCGGGACTTGGCCTTGACCCCGAGGCCGAGACCGCCCCCGAAGCGCTGGCGTGGGATGCGTCCCGGTGGGATCCGGTCGAACTGCCGGTCTATGCCTCGTCCACCTTCCGCACCGACGAGGGCCTGAACCTCGAGGCACAGTTGCGCCGCCTGCGCTCGCTCGACGATACCGAAGCCGACGCGCTGGCCGATGCCGAGACCTTTGAGACGAGCCATCCGGGCTGGTTCGATCAGAACTGGCCCGACAATCCGACCCTCACCGAACAACGCGCGCTGATGCCGACAGGATACGAGCCGGGCAACCCGGGTATGGCCGGCACCTTCAATACAAATATGGCGCGGGTGCTCAACGAGGTGATCAGGGGCGAGCTCGAGATCGAGGCGCTCGACGAAGCAGACGAGGACCCGCTGGTGGCGATGCCGCCTTATGGCTTTCGCTATCGTGACGACCCGGTGATCCGGGCGGGCGGGCCGCTCTGGGTCGAGGGCGTGAACCTCGACCCACGGTTTCGGCTGGTCGCGCAGCTTGGTGCCGCCTGTGTGCGCGATCATCAGGAGGACCTGATGGCCGAAGCCTGGCGGCAATATCCCGAGATCATCGCGGCCAACCGTGAACTCACGCGTCTGCGCACGGCCGAGGCGCTGGCGGGCCGCATCACGGCGCAACGGTTTGATCGGCTCCCTTCCGACGTGGCGCTGAGCCTCGCCGAGCCGTTCGTGCCCTATGCCCGGATCGACGCGGACCTCATCGAGAAGAGCAAGGTCGAGGTGGCGACGCTGGGCGGTTTTCTGTCCGAAATCGGCGCGCCCCGGTCCTACATCAGCCGCGATCTGCGCCGTGCGGCGGCGCGGGTGCAGCGCCGCGATCCCGATACCGGCGCCGTCGCGTTGCGGATGCCCGTGGCGCCGGGCGACGAGGACAGCGACGGACGCTATCGGCCCAAGGACCTGTCCGAACCCAACCGCGCGCAGGATCGCCTCGCCGCGCGCGATCCACGGACGGCCGAAAATCTGCTGCGCGATCAAGGTGTCCTGCGTCCTGTCGAGCGGCCACCCGCGCGCCGCATGACAGTAAGCGTTCCTGTCGGACTTTATTCATCGGTCCAACTGCATGACACGCTGCGCCAACGGCTCACCGCCCTGCCGCGCGCCAAGGCTGACGTGCGCATTCGGGGCCGAAGTGCCGCCGAACGCGCGACTGGTGGCGGTCTGTTTCGCGCCCCGCGTATCCCGGTGCCGCTGGTCGATTACCTTCTCGAACGCAATCCCGAAACGCTCATGGCCGGGGTGCGCGACATGCCGGACAACACCATTGCCTTTTTCGAAGAGAACCGGAGCTTCGTCGAGGCCGCCCTTCTGGGCGCCTGCCACGAGATGAACGAAGAACTGCGCTGGCGCGGCTTTCCCACCGACATGCGCGCGACAGTGCTGCCCCGGTTCTGGAACCGTGGGCATCCAGAGGACGATACGACGAAGGACGACATCGGCCCGATCCGGGGCTGGAAGGGCGCATTGGGGCAGCAAGACTCGCCTGTCGACAGCAATGGCAAGGCCGATATCGTGGTGCTGATAAAGGGCGATGTCGTGCGCAAACTCGACGCGCCGCTTCTGCGCATCGACATCTGCAAAAAGCCGGGCGGCTGGGACGACGCCGACCTTCAGAAAAGCTACATGCCTGTCTATTCAGGGAAAATCTCGCCGGGTCTGGGCTACTGGGGCTTTGACGTGAGCCTCGATGCGCTCCTGAAACCCGATCGGATCAATAGGGCGTATTTCGTCATTCTCGAACCGCCCGGTCGCCTGCGCTTTGGTCTCGACGTCGGGTTCGGCGGCTTGGCGCCCGCGTTGCAGAACCTGTTGCAGGGGTCCGGGGGGCTTGGCCGGGGCACCACCGTCGTCGGCCGCGCTCGGTCTGGCACCATGTCGGGTGGTCGCGCGCTCGCGCGGGCGTTGGAGGCGGGGGCGCTGCACCGGGTGACCGGGGCGGGCGCGCGGGTGATCACACCGGGCGTGGGGACCGGACAGCGGGCCGGCAGCATCGACCTGCGCGACCTGCGCCGTGGCGGGGTGTACGAGCCGACGGGGGTCGGGCAGACGGACCTCGAAGATTGGGATGACCTGACCTTTGGACATCTGGCGCGAGGGCCGGGCGGCTATATCCGCGCCGACCAGCAGATCGATACGCCCTCTGGTTCGTCGCTCGATCTATGGGGCGCGAGCGCGAGTTCGGCGACCATCGCGCGGTCCTTCTGGCAACGTCCGATTGCGGCGGTGGTCCCGTTCAAAGGAGTGTTCGATGGCAAATAGGCCGAAAACCCGGCGCGGGCCGTGGCGGGCGCGGCGGCGGCAAGGTCGGGTCCAAGCGCAAGCCCAACGGCAAGGGACCGGGTTTCCAAAGGCCCACGGGCGGCGATCCGCGGGCTGAGGCCGATCCCGACGCAGAACCGCGCAAGGGCGAGGGTCAATACGCTCCGCCCCTCGTTCTGCTGCCGATGCGGCTCGAATATCGGTTCTTTGCTCCGGGTGACGAGGTCACGCTTTATCGCCGCAGCGAAAAGGACGACAGTCTGCGTGAAAGGGTGCGCTACGCGCCGGAGGATAAGGGCGCGCTGTGGCTTCGCTGGTATCCGGACGAAAACTTTGCCGAAGCCGGGATCGCCCCGCCCACCGACGCCGAACGCGCCGCGCTCGAACGGTTCAATGCGGCCGACCTGCGCCGCGATTTTCCTGCGATGCAAAGGGCCGAGAGCCGCAATGCCTTTGCCGCCTTTGCCGCCGATGTCGGGTCCGAGGCGCGCGCGGCGCATCTGTGGCGCACGGAGGGAGACCCCGCGACCGTGGACGGCATGGACCCAACGGCTCGCCGGGGGCGCATCTGTGGCCTGCCTGCGCGGGTTCAGGTCTTTGCGCTGGCGGGCGATGCGATTGATTTTCTTGGGGAGGGCTCCGATATCCCCGCGCCAGACAAGCAAAGCCCGGGCGCTGTGAACTATGGCGTGAGCGCGGTCGATCCCACGGGGTGGATCACGGATTTCGAGGTGGCCGAGAAGGCCGGGATGGGTCTGAAGATCACCGATCCCGACCGGCTCGAAGCCGCGCGGCGGGCAGAGTGGATTGTCGCGGTCGGCCTGTCCAAAGCCGACGGGCGCGACGAAATCGAGCGGCTCCTTGCCGACATGACCGCCAACGGAAACGCCGCTTTTCTGCGCCACGCCGACGCCACGAACAACGCGGGCGAAGAGACGACCGGACAATCCGAAACGGCGGCGCAGCGCGTGCGCGGACCTGACAAACGCTTTGCCTATGAGGATGGCGTCGGGCAACTGCCGGACGTGGCGGGCAATGTGCTCGCCCGCAGCTTCGGACTGTCGCAGGCCAGCGCGATGCGCCTGCCCAATGCGGGCAACGACCACATCAGCCCGGCGCGCGCGATGATCCGGGCCATCGGTCCCGTGCTACTCGACGACAAGATCGACGGGGCCGCGCCGCTCGCCTCGATGGACGAAAGCGAACTGGTCGAAGAGCTGTCCAAATGCGCCCTGCCACGAGGTCTGTTCGCACCGCTTCGGCTTGGACGCGGCGCCTATGGGATCGTGCCGCTGGCCGAGGCCGACACGCTCGCCACCGACGAAATCAAGGATGTGTCCGAGCACGGCGCGACGCTCGCGAGCTTTACGCGGCTCTATGCCCGCGCGCTCGACCGACCGATGGCCGAGGCGAGCGCCGAGACGACCCAGCGCCTGCGGCCTGAAGACCCGGATGCCGCCGAAAAGCTCGACGTGATCCTGCGCTCGAACGCGTCGGGACGCCGGATCGAGGTATTCGACGATGCGGACGAAGAAACCCCGCTTCAGATCGCATGCCCCTATGTCGATGGGACAGACGAGGCACATCTGGCGGCCAATTACCTCGACCGTCTGGCCACGACCCCGGTGCGCGGAGCGGTGCCTCCGCTCGACGATCCGCTGGCCGATGACAAGGACTGGCCGCTGCTCTACCGGCTCGTGCGACGCAGTCTGGCCCGCAACCAGCGATTCGAGCTTTTGCGGATCGCAGAGCCGGGCGCGGGCTTTGCGCGGCTGGGGCAGATCAGCGGCATTCCCCTGACCCAGTTCTCGCCCGGCACGCGGAGCGCGCTCGCCTGGGCCGAGGACAGAAGCCTCGCACAGATCGTCGCGGCGGGGACGCAGGCCTTTCCGGGCATCGCCCGACCGCGTGACCGGCGCAAGCTCGCGGCCCTTGCCCAACGTCAACTCGATGCCCTTCACGTGCTTGGCGGGCTTGCGAAGGAGGATGCGGCGAAGGGCACGGCGGTGCTTGAAGAGCTGATGGTCGAGGTCATCGACCTTTGCAGTATCGCCTCGATGCCTGGGTCACCGGGATGGCGATGGCCAAGCTCGACGCGCAACGCGGGCTTGAGGCGGATAAAGGCATACCGGCCCGGTCGCCGGTGATCGGTTACGGCGCGATGATCGCACCGGATCGGAAACAGGGCAAAGAAAAGGGCAGGGACCAGGACAAGGAACCGGGCAAGCGCAAGGCGCCGCAATCGGGCGGCTATCTGCAGGCTCCCACCTTGCCGCAGGCGACGGCGGCGGCGGTCATGCGCTCGGCCCAGCTTCGCCACCCCGGCGGCGCCTTCGACATCGACCTCTCTGCGTCGCGGGTGCGGTTGGGGCTTGGCCTGCTCGACCACCTGCGGCGCGGTCACGATCTTGGCGTGGCGCTGGGTCTCTTGGGTGAGGGGCATCTGCGCAAGGCCATGGCGCATACCGAAATCATGTCGCTGCGCAAACTCTGGCCAGTGCGCAATCCGGCGGACCCGGACGCGGGCGAGGATATGGTCCCGATCGCGCCGGTGTTCGACGGGCTGGCCTTGCCATGTCGCCCGAACCTGCGAGCGGCCCGCTCAAGGACTTACACGGTGTTCTGACCGGCGCGCAGGATGCGCTCGCGGACCTTGTGGTGGCCGAGGCCGTCTATCACCGCGCGCGCGGCGGGGCCGAGCGGGCCAATGCGTGGCTGTCGGTTCTGTCCGGCGGTGCCCCCCGGTCGGCCCGAGATGGTCGCCTCGCAGCGCAGTGGTCAAAGCTCGGATCACAAGGTCATGCTGATGCTGCCCGACCCGACCGGGCCTGGCCGGGCCGACACGCGTGGCGGGCTTCTCGCCAGTGCCGAACCCGGCCTCGCGGCCCTGGCGCGCGATGTCATTGCCGGGCGCGGATGGAAACGCATCACGCTCGACATCCGCGACGCGGCCAGCGGTGATGTGTTGCTCGATCAGGATCTTGGCTGCGCCGCGACATCGACTGGCCCGAGATCGATCTGCTCCTGAGCGAGCCCGAGGCGATCCTGCGCCGGGTGATCGCGGTTGCCCTCACCCGGATCGCCGCCGAGCCGAAGGGGTCGCAGGCCACGCGATTTCTGCCGCACACGCCGCAGTCACTGCTCGCCGATCCGACGCTTCGGGTCATGGCAACCATCGAGGGCACGCCCTTGACCGAGGCTCTGGCGCCCCTCAAACCGCTCGCCGCGCTCCTGCGCCGTGCGCGGGCGCTGGAAATGGCCGATCTGACGCCGATTGGCGTGACGGGCGCGCCGCTCGACGAAGTCGCACACGCGGGGCTTTGGGCGGGCGCTGCTGACGAGATAACCGCGCGGCTGAACGATGTCAGCACCGGGCTGAAGGACGGCCTGCGCCAGCTTAAAAAGCAGACCGAGGCCTGTTTCGATCACTGGCGGATCGCCTATCAGATCCTCCCGGCCTCGCGCGTTGGCGGTCCGGGAAAGTCGGCGGATGACGCGGCCCTGAGGCAGCTTTGCGATGCGATCAACCAGTCGCTCGCCCGTCTTGCCCCGATCCTGCCGGGGGGCGAGGTGCCGATGCTGTCGGCCGAACGGGTGGACGCCGATGCCGCCGCGCGCGAGGCGGAACTGGCAAGTCTGATGACGACGCTCAACGCGCGGCTCGACGCGGCGAGGGCGCGCCTTGCCGAAGGCGGCGTGGCGGCGACAGACGCATCCTCGCTCACGGCCCAGCGGGGGCGTCTGCGCGCGGGTGTCGATGCTTTGCGACTGCTTCTGGGCCGCCCCCAGTTCCCCATCGTGCCGCGCTTTGCCCCCATGCCGGGACTGCTCGCGCCCCTTGGTCCGGCGCAGAGCATTCCCGTGGGCCTCGACATCTGGCCCCGGCTGCGTAGCCGGATCGGTCCGCTCCTCGCGCTCGACGGGCTGGGAAAGGGCGACCCCTACGCATTGCGGATGGGGCGCGACCATGGCGAAAGCGCCTCGGCCGACGATCCGCGCAGTGAAGAGGATGCGCCGCGCAAACATGTCTTTGCCCGGCTGATCGGCACCGCAAGTGCGCTCTCGTTCACCAGCGGTTTCGCGGGCTTCGTGATCGACGAATGGACCGAAACCCGCCCCGCGCGGATGCAACCCTCCGCGCTGGCCATCAACTACGACGCGCCGCAAGCCGAACCTCAGAACGTCATCCTGCTTGGCGTTCCCGCCTCGCTCGACGCCCGGGACTGGGACGAGGCTGCCGCAGCCCGGCTCATGCGCGAGATGATCCGCTGGATGCAGATTCGCGCCGCCTCGACGCAGGAGACGCTGCTCACCCGGTCGATCCTGCCCGACAGCAACGTGGTCGCGGACGCACGGCGCAACAATTCATTCGTGCCGCGCATCCCGGTACGTAAAACCCCGGCGCTGAAGCTCTTGCCCTTCTTTTCACTCACCGAAGGGTTCCACCGCGCCACGGCGGATTTCGGTTTCAGAACCAGCGGCCTGACCGAGCTGGGCGGCCGTGGCGGGAAAAGACGAGGGAAATAGAGATGGGACATCAAAGGCTTGTCAGCACGAACACATCGCCCGATATCTCGGACGCGCTGTCGGCCCGGATCGCGGACGGTCTTTGGTTTCTCGCCCGCCAATGGCAGATGGGCGAGTTCGAGGGCGAGAACGGTGGCGCACCCGCGCAGATCATCCTGTCGCAGCGGGTCCTGCCGTTCACCGGCGTGACGCTTGGCCCCGATGTACCGCCTGTGCCCTCCTCGATCTCGCCGCTCGAACCGCTCGAACGGCTGGTCGAGCGCGAACCGGACGAGGGTGGTCAACCGCTTGCTTGGAACAGCGAGACGCTCAGCTACGATTTCGCGATGCATGCAGGGGAGGCGACGCTGCGGGTCACGGGCTATGACGGGCGCGCGCTCGACTGGCACGATTTCGTGCCGGAGCGCGGCGTGGCGCTTAACTGGGCGCCTGCGCTTCCTGACATGGTGGTGACGCCGGGGATGATCGCCTTTCCCGGTGCGCCCGAGCCACGCCACTGGACGATCGAGGATGGGGCGGCGCATTTCGATTCCGCTTTCGACCCCGAGCCCAACGTGCTGTCCATGCTCCTGCCGGAATTCTTCTATACCGACCTCAAGAACTGGGTCGTCGCGCCCGCGCCGATGCCCGCAGGGGCGATGCGGAAGATCGACCGGGTCGAGGTGGTGGATTCCTTCGGCGTGGTGACCGAGGTCGGTCCGGTCGCCGACGCCGGACTGCGGCTTTTCGATGTCATGGATGACGACATGCGCGCGGATTTGCCGGATCTTGTCGGCAAGGTCATGATGCTGCCCGCTGTCGCCGCACAGGTCGTCGATTGCGATGTGGTCGAAGAGGTGGCGTGGCTGCGCGATGAAGCTTCGAACCTCGTCTGGGCACACGAGCGGCGACTGACCGATCCGACAAGCGGCGAAAGCGCTTCCACGGGCACCGAGGTTGCAAAGGATACGCTTACCACCGCCGTGGCGGGGCGATACTTCACGCTCGCCTCGGATGTGGCGCGCGCCTACATCCCCTATGTACCGCGCCAGTTGGCACCCACCGACCGCGGCGAGGGCGAAATCGGTCTGCGCCGGGGCCGCACCCAGCGCGAGGCGACGCCGGATGCGCCGCAATATCGATCCGAGATGGTGGGCGAGTCGCGCTGGCTGCACCACGAGACGATCCCACAGACCGGCCTGCGCACCCGAAGGCTCGCCCGCTACGCCCGCGGCGCGGATGGCGAGCCGCATTTCTGGACGGGCCGCGACCGCGACATCACCCCACGCGACAGCCGCCCCGGCCGGGAGGTGGATTATCTACGCGACGAAAGCGGGGAGTGAGCATCATTGCCTCCGCTGTGGAGGGCGCGACAACACCATCCCGTAACCATAGCTCCGGTGGCGCCCCACGCCGCGGGCCAGCAGATCCGCAAAGATCTGCGGGTCCGAAATCGTCAGGGTGCCGTGGATCGCTGCATCTGGCCCTTCCAACCGTCTACCGTTGCGCCGCACCCTTGTGCGCTGGAAGCTCGCGAGCCGGGTTCCCGTCAAGTCCGGAGAGGCGGCGGCAGCCAGCCTTTCGCCGAGCCATTCCAGATAGGTAGATGCGTGGAATGCCTGGTGGTCGAGGTGCCGAATACCGCGCCGCCATGATGGGGGCGACGCCGCGCGCGCCGACCGGACCGCTCGAGCGGCGCGGGTCGAAGGGCAGCTTCAAGTGGCTTTGCGAGCAGTACTACGTCTCGGCCGAGTACCAGCGCCCGAGTGGCCGCACCAAGTATGTCCGGCGCGGCATCCTCGACCGGATCTGCGAGAAGAACGGATCGAAGCCCTACGCGCTGATGGAGCCCCGCCACGTCCGCCGCATGCGCGACGAGATGCCGGATCGGCCCGAGGCCGCCAACGGTTTCGTCAAGGCGCTGCGACAGGTCTACGCCTTCGCCGTGGAGTACGAGCTGGCGCAGCGCAACCCGGCCCGCGATGTGCCCTACCTCAAGGCCAAGGGCGGTGGCTTCCACTCCTGGACGATGGAGGAAGTCCGACAGTTCGAGGAGCATCACCCGATCGGCAGCAAGCCGCGGCTGGCGCTGGCGCTCATGCTCTATTCCGGGCAGCGGCGGTCGGACATCTTCCGGCTCGGGCCGCAGCACATCAAGGACGGCTGGATCACCCTGACCCAGGCCAAGAACCGCGACCGCAAGCCCGTCACCCTCTCCATCCCGGTCCTGCCCGAGTTGAAGACCGTGCTCGACGCAACGCCCACCGGCAACCTCGCCTTCCTCGTCACGGCCTTCGGCAAGCCCTTCACCTCGAACGGCTTCGGCAACTGGTTCCGCAAGCAATGCGACGAGGCCGGATTGAAGCATTGCTCCGCCCACGGTCTCCGCAAGGCGGGCGCGGCGCTGGCGGCCGAGAACGGAGCTACCGAGCGGCAGCTGGTGGCGATCTTCGGCTGGACGACCATGAAGGAAGCCTCGCGCTACACCCGCGCCGCGCGCCAGAAGGTGCTGGCGGCGTCCGGGATGAAGCTGTTGTCCCGAGACGGGTGCGGGCCGGGAAGAGGGGAAGCGCGGAGCGGCAGCACCTGAGTTCCGGGACCGGCCGCGACGGCCCGCTTGATGCGCCGCTCGACATGACGGCAAGCCTGTTTCGCCCGCAGCCAGTATCCTGCATACTCAAAAGGAACTCCAACGCTTGACCTGATCCCCGGAACGGACAGAAACGATGACCCGTAGCCTGAAGGAAAAGCTGGCGACCCTCGCACCCACCCGTCGGGCCGCAATCGAGGCGGAGGCCGATCGGCTGCATGAGGAGTACCTGACGCGCGACGAGCTGCGGACGAGCGATCGGCCTACCTAACTTCCATTCGAGCTTCACACCGAACTGCAAACCGCTCGACCTCAGTTTAGCGGTGATGCCAGCCGACTTCCTATAGGCCTTCCATCTTCGAAGACTACGACTCCCCGACTGCCGCCGAGGGTGCGATTTCGCGCGCCGGAGCGCGAACGTCTCACGAACAAAAAAGTCCCACTTTTGCCCAGGCGCGCAAGCGGTGGGACAATTTCACCCCATAACCCATTGATATCATTCACACTACGAGGAGCTTTGGTGCCCGGGGGCGGAATCGAACCACCGACACGAGGATTTTCAGTCCACTGCTCTACCCCTGAGCTACCCGGGCACGGGTGAACGGCTGGGCCGTTCGGGTGGCGCTTGTATTAGGCGACCGGCGGGGGGCTGTCCAGTGGGTAGCGCGAAAAAAAGCCGGCGCGCAAGCCGTTCTTTTCAATGAGGTTTTACGGGCTTGGCGGATTCGTCGGCCGGGGCCTCCGGCGGCTCCTCCTCGGCGGCGGCGGGAATCGCATAGGCGCCGGTCAGCCAGCGGCCCAGATCGACATCGGCGCAGCGTTTCGAACAGAAGGGCCGGTATCGGGGATCGGCCGGCCGCTGGCAGATCGGGCAGCTCATTCCAGATCGCCGGGGGCAAGGCAGCGCGTCAGCGCCAGACGGTCGCGCTTGCGCTGGATCTCGTAAAGCCCCAGCGGCGTCCAGCCGGCCAGGCTCGTCTCGCTCGCCTCGCCCTTGAACGCGGCGCGCAGCACCTGTTCCAGCACGTGGCGGTCGCGTTTCGGCATCGGCGCGAAATCGACGGTGACCTGACCGCCCAGCCCGCGCAGGCGCAGCTGCCGCGGCAACTCGCGCGCCGCGGCGATATTGGCCTTGAGCCCGGCCCCGGGCGAGGCATCGGCACCTGTGTTGACGTCGACGGCGATCAAGGCGCGCGTCGGCTCGATCAGCATCGTGCCGCCACCGGCAAGCGCCACCTCGGGGTTAAGGACCGCGTCGATCATGTCTAGCACGTCATGCGCGGCAAGGCTGCCCGGTCCTTCGGCCACATCGTCGGGCGCGGGGTCGGTCCAGTCGCGCCAGGCCAGGTCGTGCGGCCCGGCATCGTCCAG
The DNA here is from genome assembly GCA_041397385.1 of Paracoccaceae bacterium. Lineage (GTDB taxonomy): Bacteria > Pseudomonadota > Alphaproteobacteria > Rhodobacterales > Rhodobacteraceae > Albidovulum. Next base: position 59,304 of record JAWKWW010000002.1, on the reverse strand, counting down.
AAGCAGTTCCGGCGCACCTTCGGTATCGGCCAGCACCGCCTCGGCCAGCTCGCGAAGCGCGGAAAGCTCCTCGGCGATTTCGTCATCGTCGGCGGTTTCGGCGGCCGAACGCAGGATCATGCCCAGATCGGGCGCGGCATTCGCCATCGCCGCACGCGTCAACCGGTCAAGCTCGCCACGCCGGTCTTCGTCGCGGATCCGGCGCGAAATGTTCAGCCCCGGCGCGCCCGGTGTCAGGATCGCCAGCCGCGTCTTGAACAAAAGCCGCGTGCTGAGCGGCACCGCCTTGCCGGGTTCGGCCGTTCCGGATACTTGCACCAGCAGCGGCTTGCCCGCGGCGACGCCGCCGGGATTGCGCAGAAAGCCGGTCATCCCCTCGGGCAGCGCCACGAACACGCCGCCCTGGCCTTTCATCGGCCTGTCGGCGCGGCCGCGAAAGATCGCCCCGACGCGCGGGGGCGCATCTGCGCCGGGCTCGATCCGCAGATCCTCAAGCCGTCCATCGACAACCAGCGCCGCCGCTTCGCGGCCCGCGACATGGTCCAGCACGATAACCCGGCCCTTCATGACGCACCTGCGTGCAAGGGCCAGCCGGCGGCTTGCAATAGCGTTGCGGTTTCCGCAACCGGCAGGCCGACAACGCCCGTGAACGAGCCGGATATCCAGGGGATGAATGTGCCCGCGAGGCCCTGGATCGCATAGCCGCCGGCCTTGCCCTGCCATTCGCCCGACGCCAGATACCCGTTCAGTTCGACGTCCGACAGCCGCTTCATCCTGACCGCCGTCACCACCTCGCGCTGCCAGAGCCGGTCGCCCCGGCGCACGGCAACGGCGGTGATCACCTGATGGCGGCGTCCGCCAAGGGCCACCAGAAAGGCGGCCGCTTCGCCTGCATCGGCGGGTTTTCCGAGGATACGCCGGCCAAGCGCCACGGTGGTGTCGGCGCACAGCACGATGTCATCGGGACCTGCCGCAACCGCCTGCGCCTTTTCGCGCGCCAGTCGCGCGCAGTAGGGCCGCGGCAATTCGCGCGGGCGCGGATCTTCGTCGATATCGGGGGGCAGGATCGCGTCGGGCACAACGCCGATCTGCGCCAGAAGCTCCTTCCGGCGCGGGCTGCCTGATCCCAGGATCAGGCGCACTTACTTGAAACGATAGTTGATACGCCCCTTGGTCAGGTCGTACGGTGTCATTTCCACCTGAACCCGGTCGCCGGCCAGAACCCGGATGCGGTTCTTCCGCATCTTGCCTGCCGTATGCGCAATGATCTCATGGCCGTTTTCAAGCTCGACCCGGAACGTCGCATTCGGCAGGAGTTCCTTCACGACACCGGGAAATTCGAGCATTTCTTCCTTGGCCATGGTCACTCCTTCATCGTCCGCCCGCCAGAAGGTGCGGGCGCGCCTGTAAATGCGCCCGATCCGGCGCTTTTTCAAGGGCAAACTGTTAACTGCCGGCGATTGTGACGCCGCGAACCCGATCGCGCTGTTCGCCCCAGTGCCGGAGGTTCAGAACGCCGCCATCATTGCGAACCGCTCGTGTGGCGGAAAGCGACACCTCGGCAATCGCCCAGCCGGGCGCGTTCAGCGCGGTTTCCGCCAGAATGCCGGTTTCCGGCCAGCCCCGGTCGGGTGGCCCGTAAATGGCGGCGCGGCCGACGTTGCCCTCGACCGCCGGGCACCATTCGCAGGCACCGACCGTCGGCGCATGGACCACGGCGCACTGGTTTTCCAGCGCGCGCGCCATGGCGCCGACCCGGACCCGGGCAAAGCCCGCATAGCTGTCGGTGCAAGAGGGCGCCAGCAACAGCTCTGCCCCGGCCTCGACCAGCGCGCGCGCCAGAAGCGGAAACTCGCTGTCATAGCAGATGACGACGCCGATCTTGCCAAGCGGTGTATCGAACAGCACCAGTGGCCCGCCGGCATCGACAAACCACTCTTCGCGTTCGAAACGCGTCATGATCTGTTTGTCCTGATGGCCGACAATGCCCTGCGGCCCGTAAAGCGTGGCGCGGTTGACCGGCCGGGCGCCAGAATAGACCGGGCCCGATCCGCCAAGGATATGAACCCGGTAGCGGGCCGCAAGTCGGCCATGCAGCGCGTCCGAAGCCTCGCGATGGCGCGCCACCTCGCGCAAGCCTGTTTCCAGCCCCGCCGCCACGTCCCGCCCGCCAAGGCTGGCCAGTTCCATCGCCCCGTATTCGGGAAAAACCAGAAGTTCGGCGCCTTGCGCGGCGGCATCGGCGACCCAGCGCTCCAGCTTGGCCTCGTAATCCGACCATGTGTGGAACCAGTCCAGGGGGTAGGCGGCGGCGGCGATCTTCATGCGGTCCTCACAGCTGGCGCATCCAGAATTGCAGCGGTTTCACGCTTTCGCCCGCCGCGCCGAGGTCGCGCCAGGAATATTCGGCCATGACGCCGGGCAGCGGCTCGTACCCGCGCTTGCGCCAGAACGGGTCGAGCGGGCGATAAGTGGCCGGTCTGGCAGGGTGGTCGTCGGGCCGGACCACCCGGCAGAACGCGACATGGCTGCGCCCCAGCGCGCGCGCATGCGCCTCGCGCAGGTCGAAGAAGGCATGCCCCAGCCCCTGACCGCGATAGTCGGGCAACAGCACGCTTTCGGCGCAATAGAAGATGTCGGCGAGCTTCAGCCCCGTTGGCGCGAAAGCCGCGCCGAACTCCTGCCCGTGTTCCTCCATCGGCGTGCCGGTCGAGGCGCCGACCAGCCGGCCATCCTCGAAGGCACCGACCAGGATCGCGCCGGGACTGTCGCGGTAGGTCCGCAGATAACGCCGTTCATAGGCCAGATCGCCGTCATAAAGGTAGGGCCAGTCGCGGAAGACCGCCATGCGCAACCGCGCCACATCGTCAAGCGCCGCCTCCAGCGCCTCGCCAGTCAGCGCGATGACCTCGACGCTCATGCGCTGACCTGCCGGATCCAGTCCTGAAGGTTGTAATAGGTCGTCACCCGCGTGATCTTGCCGTCCTTGAGGTCGAAAAACCCGCCGGCCGGCAGCACGTATTTCTGCCCGCGAGCCTCGGGCAGGCCGGGATCGGTTTTCAGATAGGTGCCGTTTACCACGAATTCCGCCGCGCCGCGCGTTCCGTCATCGTTGGAAAAGACCACCATGTCGGTCAGTTCTTCGCGGTAGGTTTCGCTCATATGCCGGCAGAAGTCGGCGAATGCCGCCTTGCCAAGCCGCGTCGCACCCTCGTTCACGTGATGGGCGAATTCGTCGTGCAGCGTTTCCAGCATCGCGGCGATATCGCCCCGGTTGAAGGCGGCGTAATAGGCTTCGATCGTGGCGCGGGTCATGGGCGGGGTCCTGAGGCGGCTGGTTTCAGATCAGCCCTGTGGCTAGCGTGGCATGGGCCGGGAGCGCAAGGCCCGGCAAGACCGAAACTGACACGATAGCGACAGACCGCGCCGGCTTGTCAGGTGCCATGGCCGATGTCGCGACCTCAGTCGCAACCGCCATGTGCGGCGTCCTCAGGCTTCCCCGGCGGCCCGAAACGGTCGATCATCCGCGCCCGGATCTGGTCGCGCGCCTGCCGGTAGGCGGCCAGTTTCGCATCGCGCGTCTCACCCAGCCCCGTGGGGTCGAGGATTGGCCAGTATTCGACGTCGAGGTGGTAATACCGCGTCAGCTCCAGCGCCATCCGTTGGCTGGCCGGCGACAGCGCAACGACCAGATCGAAGCCCGAAAGGTCATCGCCCCATTCCTGCATCTCCTCGAAACTGCGCGACCGGTGGCGCGACAGCTCGATCCCCATTTCCTGACAGACGGCGATGGAAAAGCCGTCGATTTCCATGTCGTTCTTCACGCCGGCGGATTGCACGTAAGCGCGCTGGCCGTAGAGCTTTTTCATCAGCCCTTCGGCCATCGGCGACCGCACGGCATTGTGGTCACAGCAAAACAGCACCGATGTCGGGAAACCCTCGGCCACCATCACCCCCAGTGCAGCACGCAGATCAGGGTAAAGAGGCGGCGCGCGGTGTCGATATCGACATCGGCCTTGCCTTCCAGCCGTTCCTGCAGGACCCGCGCGCCTTCGTTGTGAATGCCGCGCCGCGCCATGTCGATCGCCTCGATCTGGCTTGGTGGCAGGCGTTTGACGGCCTCGAAATAGCTTTCGCAGATCTGGAAATAATCCTTCACCACCTGCCGGAACGGACCGAGCGACAGGTGAAATTCACCGGCCTTCTCGCCGGCTTCGGTGGCGATGTCGAAAACCAGCCGGCCCTCGCGGATCGCCAGGTTCAGCCGGTAGGGGCCGGCCGGCATCGCACGGCCGTCGCGGGCGGGCAGGGCAAAGCTGTTGTCTTCCAGAAGGTCGAAGATCGCCACCCGGCGTTCCTGTTCGATCGCCGGCGTTGGCGCGGCCAGCCCGCGGTCGTCGATCTCGATATGGCAGATGCGGTTGCTCATGGCTTGCCCCCGTTCAGCCGGTCAAGCCGGGCACGCACGGAAAGCCCGTGTGCCTCGAGGCTTTCGGAAACGGCCAGCCGTTCGGCCGCGGGACCGACCGCGGCCAGCGCGGCGGGCGTCATCCTGGCAATCGTCGTCCGCTTCAGAAAATCCATCACGCTCAGCCCGCTGGAAAACCGTGCCGAGCGCGCCAGGGCAGGACATGGTTCGGCTCCCCCACGTAATCGCCTATGGCTTCCGGTGTCCAGCGGCCGAGGAAGATCGCGCCGGCATGGGTGATCTTGTCGGCAAGGCTGTCCGGGTCGGCGACGCACAGTTCCAGATGCTCGGGCGCGACCCGGTTCGACAGGGCCGCCGCCTCGTCAAGGTTGCGCGTCACGATGATGGCGCCATAGTCGCGCCAGCTGGCGCCGGCAATGGCCCGCCGGTCGAGCGTTTCAAGCCGTTTCTCCACCGCCGTTGCAACCGCCTGCCCGAATGCCGCATCGTCGGTCACGAGAATCGACTGCGCGCTTTCATCGTGCTCTGCCTGCGAAAGCAGGTCGAGCGCGACCCAGTCCGGTTCGTTGTCGCGGTCGGCGATCACGAGGATTTCCGAAGGGCCTGCGATCATGTCGATGCCCACCTTGCCGAAGACGCGCCGCTTGGCCGCCGCAACGAAGGCATTGCCCGGCCCGGTGATCTTGTCGACGGGCTGGATCGTATCGGTGCCATAGGCCATCGCGGCAATCGCTTGCGCGCCGCCGATGCGGTAAACCGTATCCACGCCCGAAAGCCGTGCAGCGAGCAGCACCAGCGGATTGACCGCGCCGCCCGGTGTCGGGCAGCAGACAACCAGCCGTTTGACCCCCGCCACCCGGGCCGGGATCGCGTTCATCAGGACCGATGACGGGTAGGACGCGAGCCCTCCCGGCACATAAAGCCCCACCACATCCACCGGCCCCCAGCGCCAACCGATCTCGGCCCCCGCCGCGTCGGTCCAGCGCGCATCCTGCGGCATCTGGCGGGCGTGATAGGCACGGATCCGTTCGGCCGCGAATTCCAGCGCCGCGCGGTCCTCATCAGCGACCTTCGCGCATTCCGCGTCGATCTCGGCATCAGAAAAGGCCAGCGTTTCTGGGGTCAGGTCCAGCCGGTCGAACCGCGCCGTAAGCGCGATGACCGCCGCATCGCCGCACGCGCGCACGTCGTCGATGATCCCGGCAACCACCGCGTCGACGTCCGGCGCATCTTCGCGCTTCATCGCCAGAAGCCGCGAAAAGGCAGCTTCGAAATCGGCATCTTCGGTGTTCAGTTGCAGCGGCATGGCCTCATCCTCTTCCGCCGCCCCCATAGCGCGGGCGGGCGCGCGGCTCAAGCCATGGAGTGGGCCGGAGCGCCGGGGCTCTGCCCCGGACCCCCGGAGGTATTTGGGCCAAGGTGAAACCCGCCTCTTCATCTTGGCGGAAATACTCGCGGGGTCTCGGGGGGCGGCAAGCCCCCCCGGCCGGGTTCAGTCGCGATGCGATGGGGCTTTGCGCGACGGCGCGACATAGGGACGGGTTACATCCTTCAGCGTCACTTCCAGCGCCTCGACCGCGATGCGGATCGCGCCGTCGCCGGCCAGAACCAGGGTGACATGGCCGGTGCCGTCCGGCCCGGCCGCAAATCCGATGTCGAGGAGCGACAACACCGTATCGACCTCGGCGCGGTCGATACCCTGGCTGGCGACCGCGCCGGCCTCGTCGATGACCAGCAGCGCCTGCACCCGCTCATAGGGCCGTCCGCGCGCCTCGGCGGCGGCGCGGTCTTCCCACCGAAAGCGGTTGATCAGCAGCGCCAGCCGTCGTTTCTGCGGCTGCCAGCGGATTTCGGTGATCGGCAGAACCGCATCCTGCACCAGCGCCGCGATCACCGCCAGATCGTCGTCGGTACGGGCCTTTAGGTGCAGCGGGCCTTCGGCGCCATCTTCGAACCGCGCATCGCTCATTGGCCGGTAATCCGTTCGATATGCGCGCCGCAGGCCGAAAGCTTTTCCTCGACCCGCTCGTAGCCGCGATCAAGGTGGTAGACGCGGCTGACCACGGTTTCGCCTTCGGCCGCAAGCCCGGCGAGGATCAGCGAAACCGAAGCGCGAAGGTCGGTCGCCATCACCGGCGCGCCTTTCAGCCGCTCGACGCCCCGAACCGTGGCATGACCGCCGTGCACCTCGATGTCGGCGCCCATCCGCATCAGTTCCGGCGCATGCATGAACCGGTTCTCGAAAATCGTCTCTTCCAGCACGCTGGTGCCCTCGGCGGTGCACATCAGCGCCATCATCTGCGCCTGAAGGTCGGTCGGAAAGCCTGGGAACACCTCGGTCTTCACGTCGACGGCGCGAATGCGGCCGTTCTTGCGGCTGACCGTCAGGCCCCGTTCGGTCTGCGAAATCGCCACCCCGGCGGCGTCAAGCTTGTCACAAAAGGCCGGCAACAGATCGGTGCGACCGCCCAGAAGCTCCACCTCGCCACCGGCGATGGCCGGCGCGATCATGTAGGTGCCAAGCTCGATGCGGTCGGCAACGACGCTGTGGGTTGCGCCATGCAGCCGGTCGACCCCTTCGATGGTGATCGTGTCGCTGCCCTCGCCCTCGATCGCGGCGCCCATCGCCCGCAGGCAGGCGACAAGATCGACGATCTCGGGTTCGCGCGCGGCGTTTTTCAAGACCGTCGTGCCCTTGGCCAACGTCGCCGCCATGACGATGTTCTCGGTCGCGCCGACGCTGGCGAACCGTTGTTCGATCACCGCGCCCTTCAACCCGGTGCCGGCATCGGCATGAAGATAGCCGTCCTTCAGTTCGATCCGCGCGCCCAGCGCTTCAAGCCAAATGTGGATATCCATCGGCCGCGCGCCAATCGCGCAACCGCCGGGCAGTGACACCCACCGCCCGAACCGCGCCAGAAGCGGGCCAAGCACGAGGTTCCGAGGCGCGCATCTTGCGCACGATATCGTAATCGGCAGTGTGGCTGCTCAGCGCGTGGCTGGACAGCGCCAGCACCTGACCGCCCTGCATCGCGGCCACTTCGGTACCAAGCGAGCCAAGCAACTGCGACATGGTCCGGATATCCAGAAAAGCCGTGGCGCGTTGGTCAGCGTCAACGGCTCGTCGCTCAGAAGCGTTGCCGGCATCAGCGCCAGACAGGCGTTCTTGGCCCCGGCAATGGGAATGACGCCGCTCAATGGGCCGTTGCCCCGTACCAGTATGGAATCCATGCGTGCCTCAGCTGCTCTTGTCGGTGTCGCCGGTGCCCTTGCGCGCCCTAATCTGCGCCTTGCGCCGGGCCGCATGTTGGCCTTCAGCGCCGCTTTCAGGCGCGCCTCGCGCGGGTTTTCGGGCTTGGCCCTTGGGCGATCGGGGGGCGACTTGGCGTTCATGCCCCTCTCCTGGCAGGGGCGAAAAAATGGTCCAGATTGCGCTTGCGTCGGGGTTCGAATACGTCTAATCAGCCGCCCGTGACCGGTGCGAAAACGCCGGTCGGGCGGGTTTTCATGGCCCGGGCGAAAGCCCATCGTGAACCGGTTGGCTGCCGTAGCTCAGGGGTAGAGCACTCCCTTGGTAAGGGAGAGGCCGAGAGTTCAAATCTCTCCGGCAGCACCATCTCGCTTTTCTCCTCAGAAATTCCCGCTAAGTACTTGAAGGGGAACGATAATTCAGGAGTTCCATACACCCCATTTTGCCCGTACTTGAGCGGCTCAGAAAAGACCAATCTGAGCACTGTCTGGCGTAATGTGAAATCTCCCTTTTTGTATATATTCCAAGGGTTTGCTAGGAAATTCAGAGCGAGTTCAATACAATCCTCCAGCCGTCCTCTTGGCGGCACGGTTGTTTCAACCCGCTCGGCGAGCACGATCTTGTGTCGCTCCAGCTTCTCGATACGCGCTTCATAAGCACTGACTACTGACGCACTCGTTGCGTCGACAATCCGATCCAGAAGGCTCTCGATTTGCCGATCAACGTCCTTGAGCTGCTTCTCAAGCTCGTCCTTTTCACCATGCGCCACAGCCAGGCGCATGTCCCATGCGTCACGCAGCATTGCCTTCGCCAGATCGAAGAGATCACGAGTAGGCTGTACGCTTTCCATTATCTCGGCGAATGCGTCTTCCATCTTTGCCCGAGGGACTGACTTGCTCTTCGCCTCGCAACCACGAGTCTCGCAGCGATAGTAGGCGTAGTGGCGGCGGCAACCACTTCGACCATGCCGCTGCATGTGACGTTGCCACAGCATCCACACTGCACGAACCCTCGAAGGGGAAATCTTCATTGAAGTCTTTCCGCGCCGCTGGCGGCCTTGCGGCCAGCGAGATTGTCCTGGATGCGCTGAAATGTTTCGAAGCTGATAAGACCTTCATGCTGACCTTTGCGAAGCTCACATCCCATTTGGGCTACTCAACATATCCCGCATAGACTGGAATGCCCCTTCTGAATTGGTCCCGCTACCGTTATGTTTAGGGAAACGGAGGACGAGAATAACGAACAAAGCGGCTGGCCGAAATCGTTCAGAAGCTGCGGCAGGTTGATGTTCTTGTCGGCCGGGGATGCAGCGGGTGGATGCAGAATCCGTGAGTTCATAACCGAGCAGACCTATTACCGTCGGCGCAAGCAATACGGCGGGATGGGAACCGACCAATTGAAGGAACTCAAGCGCCTTCGAAGGAGAACGAACAGTTGAGGAAGGCAGTGTCTGACCCTGACCCTGGACAAGCTCATCCTTACCGAGGCTGCCCGGAAACTTCTGAGCCCCGCCCGTCGGCGCGCCTGCATCGATCTGATCCTCAGCGAGGTGAAGGTGTCCGAGCACCGGATCGCGGGTGCTGGGGCAGCATCGATCGACACCAAGGTATCAGCCCCACGGCCAGGAGGATGAAGATCGGCTCGTGGCGGACATGATCGAACTTGCCCGGCAATACGGCGGATACGGATACGTCGTGTCGCCGTGCTGCTGCGGGATGCCGGCTGGCAGGTCAGCGTCAGCCGTGTCGAACGGCTTTGGAAGCAGGAGGGGCTGGAAGGTGCCTGCGAAACAACCCAAGAGGGGACGGCTTTGGCTGAACGACGGATCATGTGTCCGCCTGCGGCCAGAGCGTCGCAACCACGTCTGGAGCTACGACTTCGTCCACTGCCGCACCGACGACGGCAAGGCGTTCCGGACGCCCGAACATCCTCGACGAGTTCAGCCGGGAATGTCTGGCGATCCGGGTGAAGCGCAAGCTGAACTCCACCGACGTGATCGACGCCCTGACGGACCTGTTCATCCTGCGTGGGCCACCATCGTTCGTGCGAAGCGTCGTAGCCCCGAGTTCGTCGCTCTGGCGGTTCGGGACTGGATCGCCGCAGTCGGCGCCGGACGACATACATCGAACCGGGGAGCCCGTGGGAGAATGGCTATGTCGAGAGCTTCAACGCCCGGCTCCGCGACGAGCTGCTGAACAGGGAAATCTTCTACTCGCTAAGGGAGGCGCAGATCATCATCGAGGGATGGAGAAAGCACTACAACACCAAGCGGCCCCATAGCGCCCTCGGATACCGGCCACCGGCACCGGAAACCATCATGGACCGAAGCCAGCTATGCACTAACAATCGGAGTCGGACCAGTCAGATCAGGCCACCCACAGTGAAGCGCTGATGGTTCGGCACTGACCTTAGACGCCATAGGTGGCATCAAAACGGAACGTCTCGGTTTGTGGTTGCTATCGCCCAAAGCACAACAGGATTGATCTCGGTGCGATCCGGAAAAGGGCATCGGATTTGCCCGCCGTCTCAGTGCGCCCGCCAAGGGCCAGCGCCAGCGCTTCCAGATGCGGATTATCGCCAGAAGATGCGCAAGACACGAAGCAGGGAATGACGGATGCGGCTGCGTGGGGCAGTCGCCGTTTTTCTGACCGCGTATCTCTCCCCCATTTGATCGGGGCGGGCTTGCATGAGACACCCCAGAACCCTGACCGAACGCGGCTTCGATTTTCAATGGTCACCCGCACCTCCTGGCTGCGCCAGCCGTGTTGACCATGAATCCCGAGCCTTTGCCTTCGGCCTGACGGGAGGGCGTTAGCAAGCCACCCCAAACAAAGGAGATGAGATCATGGCACGCGAAAAAACGAAAACTACCCTAGCACTGAACGCACCTGACTTTCTGGCCTGGCACGTGACGCAGAAGGGCGAGAAATCCTTCTGGAACAAAGTCGGCGCAGCGTGGGCGCACAAGGACGGACAGGGCTACACGCTTCAGCTTGAAACCTGCCCGATCAACGGACGGATCGTCCTGCGGGCTCCACTCGAAGATTCCCCACCGCAAAACGAAGGGCGCTCCTAGAGCGCCCTTCCATTATTCTCATCGATTTGCGCGATCACGTGGGCAGCTTTGCCTGCTCCTTGCCTTCCATCGCCGCTTGCACAAGATCGCCGAGTATATCGGTGAACGGTGCAATATCGTGCCGAACGCTCGCCTCTTCGAGCGCCGCCATGTAGGCGGCACGCTGTTCGACAGGGACGACCGTCCAAGGATATCCGCCCGCGCCAAGCATCAAGTTCATCAAGAAACGTCCCATCCGTCCGTTCCCGTCAGTGTAAGGGTGAAAATAGACGAATATGAAATGCCCAAGCACCACGCGAACGGCGGGGTCGGTTTCTTCGGCCAGCAGCTCAAAGAACAGGGGCATGGCATCCCGCACGGCTTCCGAGGATGGCGGCACATGCATTGAGCGCCGAATAAACACTGACCCGCCCCTGTAGCCCGCCAGATCGGCGGGACGAAGAAGGCCTGCCGTTACGCTTGGAGCGAACAAGGCGCGATACCATGCGCCGTGATCTTCGTCCGCCACGGCTCCAGGGTTCTCGCCTTTTAGAACTGCGCTGAGGCTTTTCAGGACTTCCTGATAGGCAAGCCAATACCCCCGCGCCGCCAGCGCATCCCGATGCTCGCGATCCTTCTCATCAGTTTCGGGATTCCAATCCCCGCTTCGAACCCGTTCGATCAGCGCAGGCGACACGCGGTAGCCTTCGATGGAAAGGGAGTGATAGGCATCCGTGACATAGGCATCGTTCACCCGTTTCAGATAGGCATCGATGTCGTTCGGCTTGCCTGGCGCTTCGGGAAATCGTTCGATGATCCGTTCCCGCATATCGCTCCACATGAGGCGGATGCGCCCCGCATAGGGCGAGACTTCGCGGCGCGGCAGACGAAGTGGCGACCTTGTGTCAAAGGGGTCTTGTTCCCGCGCTTCGTAGCCAGCAGCGCGCATCGCGCCGAGAATGTCATCGGCTATGCGGTTTCTCCCGATGTTGCGGAATGCGCCAGCAAGCCGTCCCGCGATGGTGGTATGTCCACCTTCAAGAAGGAGCCCCAGAACCTCTGACGCATCCTGAATACTGGCCAGTGCGGCGCGGGCATCGACTGCATGGTGCTGGAAGAACGCAGGCGATACCTCGATCAGCGCAGCAGGCAGCGCATAGAGCCGCAGACCTTCCTTCTCGACAATATCCCTTTTGGCGGGAAGGCTGGCACGGATGTCGAAGAGCGACGTGCCGAACGGTAGGGCGGTCGGTTTGTTGCCGCCCTTTGGAGCACGCACGCCAAGCTGGCGCGGTACTGTTTGATTGCCTGCATGCAGTGCAAGGGACTGCTCAGGCGAGAGGCACCATTCGTCATCGAAGCGCGTCTGAAGATAGGCTGCGCAGAATGGCCAGAACGCAGCATACCAGGCCGTGCTTTCCCCCGCCGTCTCGTCGGGACGCGCGGGTATGTACCAGCCCTTCATGACTTCTTGCAGAAAGCCATTCTTCAACAGCCTCTCGCGATTCAGGCGTGACAGATCAGTGGAGCGGATGGCAACAGTACCGCCGTCCTGTAGCGCCTTGAGCGCTTCCAGGGCTTCGGCCAGTTTTTCCTGTGGTGTCGCCATTTGCTCGATCTTTCGTTAGGGTTTTGCGCTGCGCGATTATTAGGTTATTATGTTGTATCACAATTAGGTTTTTGTGTCTAGTTCGCATTAGGTTTTTGTGTCGAGCTCTCATTAGGTTGACGTGTCGTGCACACGTTTGGCGGCTTCGCGCATGGCTCGAAGCCGCGCCTGCGTGCAGGCGCGGAGCGCGTTCACGCTTACGGCCTTCTTCTTCGCGGGTCTTCTCGCGCTTACGCTTGGCGTGTGATCGGGGTCATGCCGATCATCACGCATATAGTGCTACATCCTCGCGCAGCCGCAGCAGCTCTTCTTGAGCCGCTTCCCTCTGCGCTCGGACATCACGCTGAATCGCCTGCCGCTCTTCGATCTGCTTGAAGATCAGCGCGTCAGTCTCGGCGCGGTCGCGGTGCAGGGCTTCCAGCGCTTCGCGCTCGTTCTGCTCCTTCACCTTCGCATATTTGCCTGTCAGGCGATGCCAGATACCCGAGAACCCCTTTGGCAGACGTTCCGCCCGCTTGCGGGTTCGGCTTGCCAGCGCTTCTCATGCGCTTCGGTAAGCTGGCGGCGCTCTTCCTGATGCCGCCCGACAATCTCCGCCTTGCGGAAGTCGATCTGCAAAGACCGCCGTGCTGCGTCCCGTTCGGCCTGTTTGATGAATTCTTGCAGCTTGGCCGTCATACCGCTCGCGATATCGGCCTTAACCTGTTCGACCGAACGCAGCTCTTGCGGATCGCCGAGTTTGGCTTCCACGTCCTTTGCCTTCACGCCGCTGTAGCGGGCAACGGCATAGACCTCGCCGCGATAATCGACCGCGACAAAGCCGCGCCGATCACCTTTGGCGAGCCAGAACCCGCGCTCCTTGAGCGCCTGTTCAAAGGCTGCACGGTTGTCTGATGTTTCCCAGACAGTCTTGAAGACCGCCTTCAACTCCTTGGCGTCAAGGCCAGCCCGCCGCGCTTGCTGCCACTCTTCATGCGTGAAGGTGAGAGGATCGCGCAGACGGCTATCTTCCAGGCCGCGCGGCATCGCCCAGCCGTGCTCTATGTAGAGCTGGCGCGACACATCGCGCAGCTTGATTTTGTAGTGATTCAGGTTCAACGCCCGCATCAGTTCGGTGTCGATCCGCGACCAGACGGCATGAGCGTGTCGCCGTCCGTCCTTCTCATGGAAGACGATGGCGCGGGGCTGACCTTCCAGCCCGAGCTTGGCTTCGACTTGTTCGATGGCTTTCTCGAAGTCCTCGATGGAGGCATTCGTGCCTTCAGGCGGGTTGAAGCTCATCGAGAACAGATGCTTTTCACAGCGGGTTCCCCGCGCGATGGCATCGGCTTCGCCGAATGCCTCGACCAGATCATCACTGATGAAGCCGCGCACATCATGCAGCTCGACATGATCGTTGTCCCGCATCGCCAGCAGATAGCGGGCGAGCTGCGGGGCATTGCCGCGCTCTTTGGCTTTCAAGATCATGGCGCGCTCCCTGGCACTTTGCCGAGAGCAGCCATGAGCGCCGCCCGCATTTCCGAGATTTCGCGGCAGGCTTCTTTGATCTCCGCTTCGGTTTCAGGCGTGACAGGCAGGGAGCCCGAGTTCACCGCCTTGGCGAGCTGGTTCATGTTCTGGGACAAGCGAGACTGACCAAGCGCCCCAGCCATGCGGCCAAGGGCTTCCTTGTCCTGAACAGGGCTATTGCCGCGCTTCTTGCGCGGTGCAGCATCAACGCCGAAAAGGCGCTCTCGGATGTAGGCGGCAAGGGTCTTGCTGCCTCGTTCGGCATCCAGCCGCGCCCGTTCTTCATAAGTCAGACGCAGCGAGAAGGGCGGAGGATACTCCGCCGTCTTCGCCTTTGGATTGGCTATCTTATTGAATTTATGGCGCGAATGTGTCATCTTCGCACCTCAGACTCTGAGAGTCCAAACGTGCGAGATAGTCTTGCCACTCTTGGAGGGTGTCAAAGAGGGTGTTCAAGTTCTCTCCCTCCAGCAGCACCAGGTTTCTGTATCGTTCCGCGCTTGACCGCCCCGCGCGCGGTATCCGTTCAACACAGCGGCCTTGCGCGACGGCGGCAGGCGCGCGACACTGGCTTTCGGGGGCGATGTCGGAGAGCGCGGATGCGGCTGCTGATCGTCGATGACCATGACCTGGTGCGTGAAACCATCGCGGCCTATCTTGAACGCGAGGGGTTCGACGAGGTGCGCCAGGCCCGCGATCTGGACGAAGCGCTGGGCATCGTTGCGGACGGCGGGACCTTTGACGTGACGCTTCTCGATTACAACATGCCCGGCATGAACGGGCTCGAGGGGCTGACGCGGATGCGCGAGGCCTGTGCCGACCGGCCGGTCGCCCTGCTGTCCGGCGTTGTCAGCCGTGAATTGGCCGAAGCGGCGCTCAAGGCCGGCGCCGCCGGCTATCTTCCGAAAACGCTGGCCGCCCGCGCCATGGTCGCCGGCATCCGCCTGATCGCGAAGGGCGGCACCTTTGCCCCGCAGGCCCTGCTGATGGGCGACGACGAACGCATGGGTGCCGGCGAAGCTTCGCTGACCCGGCGCGAGCTGAGCGTTCTGTCCGGCATCTGTGCCGGCAAGGCGAACAAGGAAATCGCCCGCGACCTCGATCTGCAAGGAGGTCACGGTCAAGCTGCATGTAAAGACGCTGTGCCGCAAGCTGGGCGCGCGCAACCGCACCCATGCGGCGATGATCGCGCGCGACCAGGGTCTGGGCTGACCGGCCGGCCCGGACTGGCCCGCGCTAATGCGCCACCATCACGTGGCGCACAAAGGTGTAATCCTCCAGCGCATAGGCCGACATGTCCTTGCCGTAGCCCGATTGCTTGATCCCGCCATGCGGCATCTCGTTGACCAGCATGAAATGGGTGTTGACCCAGCTGCAGCCGTAACGCAGTCGCGCCGCCGTCGCCATGGCGCGGCCGACATCGCGCGTCCAGACCGAACTGGCCAGGCCATAGTCGCTGTCATTGGCCCAGGCGATGGCTTCTTCGGGATCGCCAAAGGGTGTGATCGACACGACCGGGCCGAACACCTCGCGCCGCACGATCTCGTCGGACTGGCGGGCACCGGCAACCACGGTCGGTCGGTAGTAAAAGCCGCCGTCGCCCATTGCCGAGCCGCCGGTGGTGATCTCGATATGCGCCACCTCGCGCGCGCGTTCGACAAAACTTGCCACCCGGTCGCGCTGTCGCAGGCTGATCAGCGGTCCGATCTCGTTCTTAGTGTCGTCGCCATCGCCCAGAACGATGGACGCGGCCGCCGAAGAGAGATCGGCAACAAGCCGGTCATAGATCTTCCTGCCGGCATAGATCCGGCAGGCGGCGGTGCAGTCCTGACCGGCGTTGTAATAGCCAAAGGCGCGCAGCCCCTCGACGACCCGGTCCAGATCGGCATCGTCGAAAACGACAACCGGCGCCTTGCCGCCCAGTTCCAGATGCGTGCGCTTCACCCCGCGCGCGGCGGCATCCAGCATCTTGCGCCCGGTTGCCACATCGCCGGTCAGGCTGATCATGTCGACGCCGGGATGATGGATCAGTGCGTTGCCTACGGTTTCGCCCCGCCCGGGCAGGACCGAAACGACGCCCTCGGGCAGTTCCTCGGCCAGGATCCGGGCCATCTTCAGCGCCGTCAGGGGCGTCTGTTCGGAGGGTTTGAACACCACGCAATTGCCGCCGCCGATGGCCGGCGCCAGCTTCCACGCCATCATCATCAGCGGATAGTTCCAGGGCGCGATCGAGGCGACGACGCCGATCGGGTCGCGCCGGATCATCGAGGTGTGGCCGGCCAGGTATTCACCGGCCAGCGCACCGGTCTGACAGCGCACGGCGCCGGCAAAGAACCGGTAACAATCGACGATCGCCGGGATCTCGTCTCCGCGTGCGGCGTTGATCGGCTTGCCGCAGTTCAGCGCCTCGAGCGCGGCAAAACCGTCGGCCTCGGCCTCGATCCGCTCGGCGATGCGCAAGAGCGCCGCGGACCGTTCGGCCGGCGTGGTGCGCGACCAGCCGTCAAAGGCGCGCCGCGCGGCGGCCACGGCACGGTCGACCTGATCGCCCGAGGCTTCGGGCACCTCGACGATCAGCGCCCCGGTCCTGGGGTTCAGGATCGCCTCGGCCGTCTCCTCGCCGGGTTCGAACGCGCCGCCGACCAGCAGCGATGTGGGAAGATCCGCGGTCTTGATATCCATGACAGCCTCCGCTTGCGTCATTTGCCGCCGCCGGCGGTTTCCGATCCGCCGCGGGTCAGGTGATAGGCCAGAAGAATAGGCAGGAAGGTGACCGCAACGACGACGATGGCGACCACGTTGGTCACCGGCCGCTGGCGCGGACGCACCAGCTCGTTCAGCATCCAGATCGGCAGGGTCGATTGCTGCCCGGCGGTGAAGGTGGTGACGATGACCTCGTCGAAGCTGAGCGCAAAGGCCAGCATGCCACCGGCCAGGAGCGCCGAACCCAGATTGGGAAGGACCACGTAGCGAAAGGTCTGAAACCCGTTTGCCCCCAGATCGGCCGAAGCCTCCAGCATCGAAGTGCCGATGCGCCGGAACCGCGCCACGGCATTGTTGTAGACGATGACGATGCAGAAGGTGGCATGGCCCAGAACGATGGTCAGTGTCGAAAACGGAATATCGCCTATGGCAAAGGCCGAACGCAGCGACATTCCGGTGATGATCCCCGGCAGCGCGATCGGCAGCACCACCAGCAACGATATGGAATCGCGTCCGAAAAACCGTGCCCGCGCCATCGCCGCGGCGCAAAGCGTGCCAAGCACCAGCGCCATCACGGTCGAAATCGCCGCAACCTTCAGCGACAGGTAGAGCGGCGGCCAGATGTCGGGCCGGTTCCAGGCCACGGCGAACCACTTCAGCGTCAGACCGGGCGGCGGAAACTGATAGCTGCGGTCCTCGGTCGTGAAGGCATAAAGCACAATCAGAAGGATCGGCAGGTGCAGAAAGGCAAGCCCGCCGAACGCGGCCAGTTTCAGACCCAGCGGGGCAGGGCGGTCAGAGCGCATCGAAAGCCCCCAGACGCCGTGCAACGGCCAGATAGATCAGCATGATCGCGATCGGCACCACGGCAAAGGCGGCCGCCAGCGGGATGTTGCCGGCCGTGCCCTGCAGCTGGTAGACCGCCTGTCCGATGAACACCCGGCTCGACCCGATGATCTGCGGGATGATGTAATCGCCAAGCGTCAACGAGAAGGTAATGATCGAGCCGGCGATGATCCCCGGCAGCGCCAGCGGCAGGATCACGTGGCGCAGCGTCTGTCCCGGCGCGGCACCCAGATCGGCCGAGGCTTCCAGCATCGAGGCCGGCACCCGTTCCAGCGCCGCCTGCATCGGCAGGATCATGTAGGGCAGCCAGACATAGAGAAAGACGATGAAAGTGCCCATGTAGCTGGTCGACAGCGATGTGCCACCCACCACCGGCAGCGCCAGCGCCGCCTCCAGCGCCCAGCTGGCGCCGACCCCGTCGATCGCCCAGCTGACGATCCCTTCCATGGCCAGGATCAGCTTCCAGGAATAAACCTTGACCAGATAGCTCGACCACAGGGGCAACATGATGCCGAGGTAGAAAAGCGCCTTCCAGCGCCCGCGGGCATAGCGCGCCGCCATGTAGGCCACCGGAAAGCCCACAATCACCGCGCCCAGCGTCACCGCCGCGGCCATGGTGACGGTACGCACCAGAATGTCGAAATTCGATGGTCTGAGCAGTTCGCCGTAGGTCTTGAGGGTAAAGTCCTCGATCACAACGCCGGAAAACTCGTCGATCGAATAGAAGCTCTGCCACAAAAGCGCGGCGAGAGAGCCGATATAGACCACCCCCAGCCACAGAAGCGGCGGCGCCAGAAGCAGCGCCAGAAACACCTTGGGTCGCCGCCAGAAAAGCGCGCTCAGCCGCTCCGCGGGGTTCAGCGGGCCGGTGTCGGTGATGCCGCCGCTCATTCCGCCGCCTCCATGACATGAAGCGCGCCGTCGTCCCAGGCCAGCGCAACCGTGGCGCCCGGTTGCGGCACGGCCGCGCCGGCCGGGACCAGAACTGCGAGTGTCCCTTCACCCTGGTCCAAATACTCGGGCTCCGGCGCTGCCCCCGCGGCGGACCCATGCGGCAAGAGCGCACCGCAGCGCACCGAAACCCGGCTGCCCGCGCCCAGATAGCGGACCGTGGTCACAACCCCGCGCAGCCGTCCCTCGGCAGCGAGGCGGATTGCCTCGGGCCTCAGGCTCGACCACCGCGCCGGCCCGCCCAATGCCGCGGTCACCGCCGGCGGCAGCACATTGGAGGATCCGACGAAATCGGCCACGAAACGCGTGGCCGGACGCGAATAGACCTCGGCCGGCGAGCCAATCTGCGCGACCCGGCCGGCGCTGAAGACGGCCACACGGTCGGCCATGCTCAGCGCCTCGCCCTGGTCGTGGGTGACGAAGACAAAGGTAATGCCCAAACGCTTCTGCAGCGCCTTGAGTTCGTCCTGCATCGCCTCGCGCAGCTTCAGATCCAGCGCACCAAGCGGTTCGTCCAGAAGCAGCACGCGCGGCTCGCCCACCAGCGCGCGGGCCAGCGCCACGCGCTGCCGCTGCCCGCCGGAAAGCTGGCCGGGCTTGCGTTCGCCATAGCCGTCCAGATGCACCAGCGCCAGCATCTCTTCGGCGCGTGCCAGCCGACGCTTGCGCTCGACCCCGCGCACCATCAGCCCGTAGGCCACGTTGTCGCGCACGCTCATATGCGGAAACAGCGCGTAATCCTGAAAGACGGTGTTGACCTGCCGGCGATTGGGCGGCACCGCGCCCATATCCTGCCCGAACAGCCGGATCGCGCCGGACGAGGGGCTTTCGAACCCCGAAATCAGCCGCAGGCAGGTCGTCTTGCCCGAACCCGACGGGCCGAGCATGGCGAAGAAACTGCCTTCCTCGATCGTCAGGTTGACCTCGTCAACGGCCTTTACCGGGCCGTAGTGGCGGGCGATCCGGTCGAATTCGACGGCAGGGGTCATGGTGCGTCCTGTCTCTTTCCCGGGCGCGTTGGCACGCCCGGGCTGTTGCGTTCGTTCGGGGGAGATGCGCGCCTAGCGGCCGCCGATCACGCCGATATAGTCGGAAACCCAGCGGTAATAGGGCACGCAGGCGCCTTCGCCCTGGGCACAGTTCGACACCGGCGTTGTCCAGAACCGGATCTTGTCGAAATCGGCCAGGCCGTTGGCGTCACAGCCTTCCTGGGTCTGCATGCCGCTGCCATCGGCGCAGGCGCCAGGCACCGAGGGTACCGCGCCGAACCAGACCGACAGGTCCGATTGCAGGTTCGACGACAGCGTATGTTCCATCCACATGTAGGCGCAGTTGGGATTGGCCGCATTGGCGTGCATCATCGTCGTGTCGGCCCAGCCGGTGGCCCCTTCGGAGGGGATCGTCGAGGAAATCGGCAGCCCCTCGCCCTTCAGCAGGTTGACCTGAAACGGCCAGGACCCCGAAGCGACGACGCCCTCGTTCTTGAAATCGTCCATCTGGATGAAGGCGTCGTGCCAGTACCGGCCAACCAGCGTGCGCTGCGTGCGCAACAGGTCCAGCGCGGCGGCATACTGATCCTCGTTCAGCTCATAGGGCGAGGTGATGCCGAGTTCGGGCTTGTGCGCCATCAGGTACTGCGCCGCATCGGCGATGTGGATCGGCCCGTCATAGGCCTGCACCCGGCCCTTGTTCGACGCGCCGTCCGGCAGGGTCTGTTCCTCGAAAACCACCGACCAGCTGGTGGGCGCTTCGGGGAAGACCTCGGTGTTGTACATCAGCACGTTCGGGCCCCACATATAGGGGGTGCCGTAATGCGTGCCATCGACCGTGTGCCAGGGTGCGCTCTGCAGCCGCTCGTCGACCTTGGACCAGCTCGGGATCAGGTCGGTGTTGATCGGCTGCACCCGCCCGCCGGCCACCAGCCGCAGGCTGGCATCGCCCGAAGCGGTGACCAGATCGAAACCGCCCTCGTTCATCAGCGCCACCATCTCGTCGGAGGTGTTGGCCGTCTTGACGTTGACCTTGCAGCCCGACGCTTCCTCGAACTTCGTGACCCAGTCGAAGGCGGCATCGGTTTCGCCGCGCTCGATATAGCCCGGCCAGGCGACGATGTTGACCTGGCCTTCGCCGGCCCCCAAGGCTGTCATCATCTGGGCCAGCCCGGGCTGGGCAGCCAGTATCAGCGCGATTGCCGTGGCGCTGGCAAGTTTAGTGCGTGTCATGTGATTCCCCCTGTCCGAGGGCCGCAGGGCCCCGATGCCGGTCAGGTTGGAGCAGCGATTGAGGTTTCGCAATTTCATTACACAGAAACCGATTATCGGAAAAACCGATGGATCAGCGATGCGGAACGGTTCCCTGAGCGGACCGGATGAAGTTGCGCGCCACCGCCGACAGCGGCGCGCCCTTGCGCCAGACCATCACCACCTGCACCGTCGGCAGGTCGCCCGACACGTCGCGAATGCCGATGCGGTCGCCTTCCAGCGACCATGGCCGGTAGACGAGGCTTGGCAAAAGCGCCACGCCGGCCCCCGTCGCCACAAGGCTGCGCACCGCCTCGACCGACCGCGTGCGAAAGGCGATCTCGGGCCGCGTGGCCATGGCGCCCATCAGCCTCTTGGTGCTTTCCTCGATCTCGTCCACGGTCAGCATGATCAGTTTTTCGCCAGCCAGATCGTCCAGCGTGATCACCTCCGCATCCGACAGCGGATGCCCCAGTGGCAGCCACAACCGGTAGGGCGATACCAGCAGCGTTTCGACATGCAGGGGCGCGCGGTCGCGGATCGAGGAATTCAACAGCACGGCCACGTCCAGTTCGCCGCCGATCAGCAGGTGTTGAAGGTATTCGCCGCTGTCCTCGATCGCCGACATCGTGACCCGCGGATTGGCCCGGCGAAACCGAGACAGGATGTCGGACAGAACATAGCCTGCGACCAGCGAGGTCACGCCAAGCGCCATCTGGCCGGTCGTGGCGTCGACATCTTCGCGAAACGCCATGCGCGCGGTCGAAACATCGCCAAGGATCTGGCTGGCATGACGCAGGAAGAGGCTTCCGCGGTGCGTCAGTTCCAGCCCGCGCGCGCGCCGTTCGAACAGCGTGACGCCCATGTCGTCTTCCAGCGCGCGAATCGCTTCGGTCACCGAGCTTTGCGAAATCGACAGGCTGCGCGCTGCGCCCGAAATGCTGCCGACCTCGGCCGCGGCGACGAAAAACTGCAACTGTCGCAAGGTAAAGGCCATGGCCGGTTCCCCGGGGGCAACGGCCCCGCCCATTCATCTTGGCACAAATACTCGGCCTGACCGCAGGAATTTCGCCGCTTTGGCCGGTGGGCCGTTGCGGATCAGACCGGGATCAGACCGTGTGCAGGTATAGATCGTAATCGACGCGCGACACGGTGCGTGCGACGCGGGCATATTCGGCCTCTTTCACCGCCACGAAAGTGCGGTGCATGTCCTCGCCCAGCGCCTCTTTTAGGAAATCCGAGGCCTTGGCCGCCCGGATCGCGGCGCGCCAGTCATCGGGAATGACCAGATCGCCCGTATCGGCGTCATAGCCGTTGCCGGTCGTCTCCGGCCCCGGATCGATGCGGTGTTTCAGCCCGTGACGGATGCCGGCCAGCACCGTCGCGGCGACCAGATAGGGGTTGGCATCGACACCGGCGGGGCGGTGTTCGATCCGGCGCGCACGGATGTCGCCGGCCGGAATGCGCAGCGCGACCGAGCGGTTGTTGACGCCCCAGGTCGGCGAAACCGGCGCATAGCTCTGGTTGGCGAACCGGCGCCAGGAATTGGCATGCGGGGCAAAGACCAGCATCGCCTCGCCCATGGTCTGGCGCAAACCGCCCAGGGCATGCAGGATCGTTTCGGTCCATTCGCCTTCGCGGGTCTCGGCAAAGACGTTGCGCCCCTCGGCGTCGGACATCGAGACGTGAAAATGCATGCCCGACCCGGCATAATCCTCGTTCGGCTTGGCCATGAAACAGGCGGTGACGCCATGCTGTCGCGCCTGCAGCCGCACGATGCGTTTCAGCCGCATCAGATCGTCGGCGGCCTGCATCACGTCCTTGCGGTAATGCAGCGTCAACTCGTACTGGCCCGGCGCATATTCCGAGATCAGCGTCTCGGCCTTGATCCCGGCGGCGTCGGCGGCGGCATAGATCGCCGAAAACAGCGGCAGCATGCCATGCAGATGATCGACCGAATAGACCTCGGTCTTGTTCGACACCCGGCCATCCAGAACTGCGCGTGCCGCCCGTGCCCTGCCATCGGCGCCCAGTTCGTTGTCGAGCAGGAAAAACTCCAGTTCGAACGCCCCGGCCGGGTAAAGGCCTTCCGCCGCCAGCCCATCGACCTGCGCCTGCAGCGCGTGGCGCGGGTCCGACGTCATCTTGGCGCCGTCGAGATGGTAAAGCGACATGAAGACTTCGGCGCGCGGCGGGGTCGTGCCGTATAGCGGCTTCAGCGTGCCGGGGATCGGCCAGGCGCGCAGGTCGCCGTCGCCCTGATCCCATATGAGCCCGGTTTCATGCACATCCTCACCACAGATGTCGAGCCCCAGGATCGAAATGGGCAAATGCCGGCCGGAGTTGAAAAAAGACAAGAGTTCATGGCGCCTGATGATCTTTCCGCGGCCAATTCCGTTCGAATCGTGCAAGACGATGTCGATCGCTTCGATCTCGGGATGGGCGGCGAGGAAGGCCTCCGCCTCGGCGGGGGCGGAACCCGAAGGGCTAATCATCGTGGTCATTTCGCATCCTTGGCAAAAAGCTCTGTCAGGATTTCGTCGAAGGCGGCGATCAGCCGGTCGATCTGACGGGTCTTGGTCACGGGGCTGACCAGCATCATGTTGTGGAAGGGCGCGATCAGGCAACCGCGATTGACCAGGCCGGTATGCAGGGCCGCCTCCAGTTCCGGCTGATGCGCGGCACCCGCTTCGGTTCCGTTCTTCAGGGGCCCGGGCGCGCAGATGAATTCGACCCGCGCGCCGACCCGCACCACGTGCCAGGGCGCGCCATGACGTGCGATGACGGCGCCCAGTCCGCTGGCCAGCCGTTCGGCGCCGGCCTCCATCTTCGCATAAGCCCTGGCGGTCATCACCTTGCCAAGGTTGGCCACAAGGCAGGCGAACTGCATCGGGTTGGCCGACAGCGTCGTGCCCATGCCGGAATGGCCCGAGGCGCGGTTGCCATTGGCAGTGGCGTAGCGTTCGGCCACCTGCGCCGTCATGCCCCATGCAGCGGTCGGCATGCCGCCGGCCACGCATTTGCCGACCACGAACATGTCGGGCCGCAGCCCGTGCACACGGCAGTAGCCGCCAAGGCCGGAGGAAATCGTGTGGGTTTCGTCAATGATCAGCAGTGCGCCATGACGCGTGGCCAGATCGCGAAGACCCTCATGAAAGCCCGGTTCGGGCAGGACCATGCAGGAATTGGTCATTACCGGTTCGGTCAGGATCGCCGCGATCTCTCCGGTTTTCAACGCCGCCTCGACCGAGCCGAGATCGTTGAACTCCGCCGCAGTGGCCAGTGTCGTCAGGTCGGCAACCTGACCGAGAAGCCCGGGCCGGGTGATGGTGCGGCCGTCGCGCCGTTCGACCATCGCGTCATCGACCGTGCCGTGATAGCAGCCGTGAAAGACCAGGATCTTCGGCCGGCCCGTCACCGCGCGGGCGACCCGGATGGCAAAGCGGTTGGCATCGGTCGCGGTGGTGGCGATTTGCCAGCGCATCGGCCCGAAACGTTTGATCAAAAGCTTGCCCGCCTTCAGCGCCGCCGTGGTCGGCAGCATGTAGGTCAGCCCGTTCCTTGCCTGCTTGCGGATGGCACGGGCGACGGGTTTCGGCGAATGGCCGAACATCGAGCCGGTATCGCCCAGACAGAAGTCATCCAGCCCGTAACCGTCCAGATCGGTCAGCCGCGCGCCCCTCGCTTCGGCCACGAGCATCGGGAAGGGCATCGGCCAGTCCTTCATCCAATGCATTGGAACACCGTCAAGAAATGCGTCCTGACCGGATTCCAGTGCGGCACGGGTTTTCGGCCGCGAAGCGGCGTAGCGACGCGCCTCACGGCCTGCGAAGGCATCAAGCTTGCGGCGGTCGACACCGGCAATCGTCGCGGCGGGTTTGGGCATGGCGATGTTCCTGAACGGGTTCGCCTGATCCATACGCCAATTGCGTGCGCGGGTAAATAATAATGATCAAATTATACCCGTGGCGGGCCCGCAACCCTACCGCACCGCGATCTCGATCATTCGCGGGCCGCGCCGCGGCAGGCCCAACGCCTCAGCGAACGCGCCGGGGTCGGGGCCGATACGGGTGAAGGGCAGGCCGAAGGCCCGGGCGAGATGGTCGAAACGCGGTGGCGTCGGGTCGCACCCGGTGATCGGCACCTGCGCGCCGCGCATGGCATCGGCAATTTCGCCGAAGCCGGAATTGTTCCAGACGACGAAGGTGATATCGAGGCTTTCGTCGACGGCGGCCATGATCTCGCCGGGCGAAAACATCAGCCCGCCATCTCCGGCAAGGCAAAGAACCGGCACATCGGGCGCGGCCAACGCGGCGCCGACCGCGGCGCCGGTGCCAAAGCCAGCGCGCCGTAGCCGGTTGCGGCATTGAACCAGCCGCCGGGGCGGTCATGATCGTAAAAGAGGTTGCCGGCATAGACCGGTTGCGTGCTGTCGCCGACGATGATTGCGCCGGGCAGGGCGGCGCGCGCGGCTTCGAGCATTGCCAGTTGGCCCGGCATGTCGGGGTTCAGACCCGCAAGCGCGGCGCGGGCCGCCGCGCGCGCATGCGCCGCCCGGCGAGCACCGGAACCGGCGGGGCGTGCCCCCGTGGCGGCGACGAGCGCGGCGATGGCCGCTCCGGCCTCGGCCAGGATGGTTGCGGCGGCGGGACGGCGTGCCAGCTGCGTGGCGTCGATATCGACCCGTACGAGCCCGGCAAGGTCGGGAAACCGGCCATCCTTGTACATGTCGTAATCGGTCAGGCCGAATTCCGTCCCGAGCGCCAGAACCGCATCCGCCCCGGCCAGTAGGTCGCGCACCGGAGCAAGGCTGGGGCTTGCCGGTACCGCCAGCGGATGGCCATGCATCAGCCCGCGCGCATTCACCGTCTGCACCACCGGCGCGTCCAGCCTTTCGGCAAGTGCTGCCAAGGCCGCGCCATGGCGCCGGCAACCGCCCCCGGCGAGGATCACCGGGTGCTCTGCGGTGTCGAGCCGCCGCGCCGCAACTGCGACCGCTTCGGCGCCGGGCACTGGCGCGGGGGGCAGGGGGGCAGGCACCGGCAAGGCCGGACACGCGAGAGGCATGACATCGGTCGGCACCTCGATATGGACTGGTCCGCCACGGCCCGAGGCGAAAAGGCCAAAGGCCGCATCCAGCGCCGGTGCCACCTCGTCGGGGCTGGAAATGCGCAAGGACATCAGGGCCAGACTGGCCGCCATGCCCCGCTGGTCGGGCAGTTCGTGCAGCTCCCCCAGCCCCATGCCCAGCGTCGCCCGCGCGTTGACGCCGGAGATCACCAGCATCGGCACCGAATCCGCCCGCGCCTGCGCCATGGCGGTCAGGGTGTTGGTCAACCCCGGCCCGGTGATCACAAAGGCCACGCCGGGCTTTCCGGAAACCCTTGCATAGCCGTCGGCCATGAACCCCGCCCCCTGTTCGTGGCGCGGCGTCACATGCCGCAGCCCCGAAGCCGGCAGGCCGCGGTAAAGCTCGATCGTGTGGACGCCGGGGATGCCGAACACCACCTCGACGCCCCGGTCGCGCAGCCCAAGCGCCAGCGCCTCGCCTACACTGGTCATGCTGTTTTCCTTTCCCGGTCAAGTTTTTGAGCGAAATCCGCGATCCGGTCGACGGCAGTGGAAAACCGCTCGTCCGACGCGGTCAGCGACAGGCGCAGCCAGCCCTCCAGCGCCGGGCCGAACGCGCCGCCGGGCATGACCGCCACGCGGGTCGCGTCCAGCAGGGCCGGCGCGAAAGCATCGCCGGTCATGCCGGTCGCCGACACGTCGACAAGCGCGAACATCCCGGCCTGCGGCTGGCTGACGCGCAAGCCGCAAAAGCCGTGCAGCCGGTCGTGCAGCAGCTTTGCCCGCGCCGCAAACCGTGCGCGCATCCCCGGCGCGATGGGCGAGGGCAGGGCCAGCGCCGCTGCCGTCATGTCGGCGATGAAGGGCTGGTTGCCGAACAGCATGGTCTCCGAAACCGGCAGCAGCCGGTCGCAAAACTCTTCCGGCCCGACGCACCAGCCGGAACGGAAACCCGGCGCGGCATGGGACTTGGAGATCGACGCCGCCACGACGGTGCGGTCGGCCAGATGCGCCATGTCGAAGGGCGAGACGAATTCGGCACCGTCAAAGACCAGCTCCTCATAGACCTCGTCGGACACGATCCAGAGGTCATGCACCCGGGCCAGTTCGCCGATGGCCAGAAGGTCGTCGCGCGTCAGAACAGCGCCGGTCGGGTTGTGCGGGCTGTTGAGGAAGATGACCCGGCTTTTCGCGGTGATCCGCGCGGCGATGTCTTCGGCGCGGATACGAAAGCCGTTTTCAGGGTCAAGCGGGACCGGCACCGGAACCGCGCCCGAAGCGCGAATGATGCCTTCATAGGTCGCATACATCGGGTCGCCCACCAGCACCTCGTCGCCGGCATCGGTCAGCCCCATGAAAATGGCATAAAGAACCGTCTGGGTGCCGGGCAGGCACAGGATCTGTCCGGTGGTGATGGCGCGGCCGGTGCGGGTGGCATAACGCCGTGCCAGCGTTTCCACCAGCGCGGGTTCGCCGCGCCCGTTCGAATAGCCGATACGGCCCCGGCGCAGGCTGTCGATCGCCACCTCAAGAAGGTCCGGCGGCATCGGCGCATCGGGTTCGCCGATGGTCAGGCTGTAAACCTCCTCACCCGCGCGTTCGAGGGCGCGGGCGCGCAGATGCATGTCCCATTTGGCGCCGCCAAGCTGCGCCAGCCGTTCGGTGATCGCGGCGTATTTCATAGCTGCTCCGTCAGATCGAGTGTCAGAAGTGCGCCGACGGACTGAAGGCCGAGGCGCGGGATTTCATCGGGTTCGAACGCTTCGGGAAGGGCCGACCCTTCCAGCCACAGCCCGTCCAGCACCGCGTTGCAGGCAATCGCGTGACGGCGCAGCGTGGCGATATCCGCCGGGCGTCCGGCGGCGGCGAGTGCCGCGCCGATCAGCGCCTGCTAGTGGTCGCTATAGGCCAGGTATGTACGTCGGTGATTGGCCCGCATGTCCGGGTTCGACCGCACCATGTGAATGAAACCGGCCCACAGCGCCATCCGCCCCGCGTCCATCACTGGTGGCGACAGCGAAGCCCGGATGAAATGCGCCAGCGTTTCGCCCGGCGTGGGCTGCGTGTCGGCGGCCAGTGCCCCCGGTCCGCTCATTCCTGCCATCAGATGGTCGTAGGCCGCGGCCAGAAGCCCCTCCTTGCCGTCGAAATAATGCCGGATGAGCCCGGGCGTCACGCCGGCGCGCGCGGCAACGGCGCGGAGCGTGGCGGCCGCCGGCCCGCCTTCGGCCATAAGCTCCAGCGCCGCCGCGATCAGGTCCTCGCGGCGTTGGGCCTCGCCCAGATGTCGGAAGCTGCGGCGGGTTTCGGTCATGGTTGCTATCGGTGAATTATACGTTTGTATAAATACACGGCCGACCGCTGCCGGCAAGCCGATTCGGCAGCGCTATCGGCGCAGGGACGAGGGCGGCGCGCCAAAGCGCCGCCGGAAGGCGCGCGAAAAGGCCGACTGGCTGGAAAACCCGGTGCGCAACGCGACCTCTTGCAAGGGGTGGCGGGTATCGCTCAGAAGCCGCCGCGCCGCCTGAAGCCGCAGGCCAAGCCCGTAGGCGCCGGGCCCCATGCCCAGATCGCGACGAAAGAGGTGTTCAAGGCGACGCACCGAAAGACCAAGCGCGCGCGCAGTGCGCGCCACGGGTTCTGGCGCTTCGATCCGTGCCTCCATCCGCGCGATGGCGGCGGCGACGCGCGGGTCGGCGCGAGTGGCCGAGGCCGGCGGCGGGGCGGAAACCTGCGGCTCAGCCCCGTCGCGCGCGGTGGTGATGAAACTGCCGGCAACCTGCAGCGCCAGCGCCGCCCCGAGGCGCGCGCGGATCAGGTGCAGCATCAGATCGGCCGCCGGGGCCGCACCCCCGGCGGTAAAACGGTTGCCGGATACGACGAACCGGTCGGGCACCACCTCGACCGCCGGGTGGGCCAGCGCCAGATCTTCCATATCCTCCCAGTGAACCGTGGCGCGATGCCCATCCAGTAGCCCGGCGCGCGCCAGAACCCAGGGCCCGGCGTCGAGCGCGCCAATGGCGCGAAACCGCGAGGCCATGCGCCGGCGGTCCTGGATCAGCCCGCGCGTCGCCACATCGGCCTGCTGAAAGCCGGAAATCACGATCAGGCAATCCGCGCCGCGCGCCTCGGCGAAGGGCCCCGAGGACGGCAGTTCGATCCCGCAGGTCAACGGCACCGGTCCGCCATCGGGCGACAGAACCCGCCAGCGAAACGCCTCGTGCCCCAGATGGCGGTTGGCATTGCGCAGCGGATCGAGGGTGGAGGCGACCTCGAGGATCGAGCTTTGCGGCAGAACCAGAAGCGCCAGGGTCAGCGGTTCGTTGGTCCGGGCAAAGATCGCTGCGGAATTTGACATGAAAACTTCGTATAATGTCAAAACGCCGCGATCAAGCCGGCTATTCTGACCCAAAGAGGGAGGATTCCATGCCGCTTGCCATGAACCGCGAGGTTTTCATCACCTGTGCCGTCACCGGATCGGGGGGCACGCAGGACCGCAGCCCGCATGTGCCGCGCTCGCCCGCCCAGATCGCCGAAAGCGCCATTGATGCCGCCAAGGCCGGCGCGGCCATCGTGCATTGCCATGTCCGCGATCCCGAAACCGGCAAACCCTCGCGCGATCCGAAGTACTACCGCGAGGTGACCGAACGCGTCCGCGACGCATCCGTCGACGTGGTGCTGAACCTGACCGCGGGGATGGGCGGCGACATCACCTTCGGCCCGGTTGAAAGCCCGTTGCCGGTGTCGCAGAAGGGCACCGACATGGTCGGCGCGACCGAACGCATGGTTCATGTCGCCGACTGCCTGCCCGAAATCTGCACGCTCGACTGCGGTACGATGAACTTCAACGAAGCCGACTATGTGATGACCAACACGCCGGGCATGCTGCGGGCGATGGGCCAGATGATGACCGATCTGGGCGTCTGCCCGGAAATCGAGGCTTTCGATACCGGTCATCTGTGGTTTGCAAAGGAACTGGTGAAGGAGGGCGTTCTGAAATCGCCCGCTTTGGTGCAGCTTTGCATGGGCGTGCCCTGGGGCGCGCCGAACGACCTCAACACCTTCATGGCGATGGTCAACAACACGCCCGCCGACTGGAACTGGTCGGCCTTCTCGCTGGGCCGCGACCAGATGGCCTATGTCGCGGCAGCCGTGCTGGCGGGCGGCAACGTGCGGGTGGGGCTGGAAGATAACCTCTGGCTCGGCAAGGGGCAGCTTGCGACCAACGCCCAGCTTGTCGAACGCGCGGTGACGATCATCGAGAACATGGGCGCGCGGGTGATCGGGCCGGATGAGGTGCGGGCGAAGCTGGGGCTGACCAAGCGGGCGCCGCGGGCGCGCTGAGCCATGCCCACTGTCCTGCTATACGGTGACAGCAACACCTTTGGCACCCCGCCCATGGCCACGCTGGGCGAGGATCGCCGTTTCGCCCCGGCGGTCCGGTGGCCGGGCGTACTGCGGGCCGCGCTGGGCCCGGGCGTCAGCGTCATCGAAGAGGGGCATCCGGGCCGCACCACCGTGCATGACGACCCCATCGAGGGCGCGCATAGAAACGGCCTGACGATCCTGCCGGCGATCATCGAAAGCCACCGGCCCATTGACGTTGCCGTCCTGATGCTGGGCACCAACGACCACAAGCAACGCTTCAGCCTGACCGGGTTCGACATCGCCCGCGGCGCGCGGCGGCTGATCGAGGTGATGAAAGCCTCCGGTCATATCCGCAGGATCCTGTGGGTCTGCCCGCCGCCGCCACGCGAACGCGGCTGCCTCGCCGAGATGTTTTCGGGCGCGGAAAAGCGGGGCAAAGGCGTGGCGCAATGGATGGCCGGGTTTTCCGACGAACTCGACGTCGATTTTCTGGATGCCGGCGCCCTGACCGCCGTCGATCCGCTGGACGGCGTTCATCTGAACGAAGCCGCCCACAAAACGCTTGGGCAGGCCGTGGCCCGTGCGGTGCGGGCCATGCTGAACGAACCATAGGCGGCGCTGCCGGCAGACCGGCCGCAAGACAAACCGATACCCCCGAGCGGGGCGAATGAGGAAAGGACGGCGCAGATGGCGCGCAAGGCATGTATCATCGGCGGGGGTGTGATCGGCGGCGGCTGGGCCGCCCGGTTCCTCCTGAATGGCTGGAACGTTTCGGTCTTTGACCCGATCCGGAGGCCGAGCGCAAGATCGGTGAAGTGCTGGCCAACGCACGGGCGGCGCTGCCCGCCTTGTCGGACGTGCCGATGCCCGCCGAGGGCAAGATCACCTTTTGCGATTCGATCACCGAGGCCGTGGACGGCGCCGATTACATTCAGGAATCCGTCTCGGAACGGCTTGACCTGAAGCACCGCGTTTTCGCCCAGATCCAGCAGGCCTCGCACGGTGTTCCCATCGGCTCCTCGACCTCGGGATTCAAGCCCTCGGAACTGCAACAGAATGCCGCCGATCCTTCGGTCATCTTCGTCGCCCACCCCTTCAACCCGGTCTACCTTCTGCCCCTGGCCGAGATTGTTCCAAGCGCGAAATCCGACGCGAAAGTCATTGAAAACGCAAAGGAAATCCTGCGCGAGATCGGCATGTTCCCGCTGCATGTCCGCAAGGAAATCGACGCCCATATCGCCGACCGCTTCCTCGAGGCCGTCTGGCGCGAGGCGCTCTGGCTCGTCAAGGACGGGATCGCCACGACTGAGGAGATCGACGAGGCGATCCGCATGGGCTTCGGCCTGCGCTGGGGTCAGATGGGCCTTTTCGAAACCTACCGCGTGGCCGGCGGCGAGGCGGGCATGAAACACTTCATGGCCCAGTTCGGCCCCTGCCTGCAATGGCCCTGGACCAAGCTCACCGATGTGCCTGAATTCACGGAAGAATTGGTGGATGCTGATCGCCGGACAGTCCGACGAACAATCGGGCAAATACACGATCCGCGAACTGGAACGCATCCGCGATTCAAACCTCATCGGCTTCATGCGGGCGCTGAAAGACCGCAACTGGGGCGCGGGCAAGGTCCTCCTGGATCACGACAAACGCCGCCGGGCTGCTTTCCATGAGACGGGTGAAACCGGTCTCGGCGCACCGATGGTCATGGCCCATATGCAGGTTCTGCCGGGCTGGATCGACTATAACGGCCACATGACCGAAAGTCGGTATTTGTTTGCCGCATCAGAGACTTCCGATGCGTTCCTGCGGCTGATCGGTGCTGATATGGACTATGTCGCAGCCGGCCACAGCTACTACACCGCCGAAACCCATATCATGCATCTGGGCGAAGCCAAGCTCGGCGACCGGCTGACCGGCTCGATCCAGATCCTCTCGTCGGACGAAAAGCGCATCCACGCCTTCATCCGCATCCAGCGCGGCGAAGAGGTGGTGGCGAGCCTCGAACAGATGTTCCTGCATGTCGACATGAAAGCAGGCCGCGCCTGTCGGCAGCGCCGGAAGTGCTCGCCAATCTCGCTCCGATCTCCGAGGCCCACAAGACGCTGCCGCGCCCCGACGCGGCGGGCCGCTATACGGGCGAGCGCCGCAAATGACCCGGCGCGTCCTGATCACCACGCAGGCGCCAACGGCATCGGCCTTGTCATGGCTCAGGCCTTCGCCGCGACCGGGGCGGATGTCTGGGTCACCGATGTCGATCCGGCAGCGATCAAGGCGGTTCCGGACGGTATCCGCGCCGCGCGAGTCAATGCCTCCGATGAGGCTGACATGGCCACTTTCTTCAAGCAAGTGAAGGATATGTGGGGCGGAATTGATGTAGTCTGCGCCAATGCCGGCATCAAAGGGCCGACGGCGTCGGTCGAAGAGATGCCGCTTGACGAATGGCGTGACTGCATTGCGGTCAATCTCGACGGCGCGATGCTGGCGGCGAAATACGCGGCCCCGCTGATGAAGGCGCAGGGCAAAGGTGTGATGCTCTTCACCACCTCCACCGCCGGGCTTTATGGCGTTCCCTACCGCGCGCCCTATGCGGCGGCGAAATGGGCCGTCATTGGCCTGATGAAGACCGTTGCGATGGAGCTTGGCCCCCACGGCATCCGCGCCAACGCCATTGCGCCGGGTTCCGTCACCGGCCCGCGCATCGACCGGGTGTTCGAGGCCGAGGCGGCGGCAAAGGGCATGACCTATGAGGCGGTGCGCGATGGCTATGCCGCCGGCACCGCGCTCGGCCGACTTTCGGACCCCGAGGACATCGCCAACATGGCGGTCTTTCTCGCCTCCGACGCTGCCCGCATGGTCTCGGGTCAGGTCCTGACCGTCGACGGCTTCACCATCAACCCCGACCCGAAGGTGTAAGACATGGATTTCGGACTGACGGACGAACAGAGGATGATCGTCGAGACGACGCGCGCTTTCGTCGAGAATGAGCTTTACCCGCATGAACTGGAGGTGGAGCGCACGGGTCACCTGCCGCTCGATCTGATAAAGGATATTCAGGCCAAGGCGATGGAGGCCGGCCTTTATGCCGCCAACATGCCCGAGGAGGTGGGGGCGCCGGCCTCGATACGTTGACCTGGCTCCTCTATGAAAAGGAACTCGGCCGGGCGAACTACGCGCTGCACTGGACCTGCGTCGCGCGGCCTTCGAATATCCTTCTGGCTGGCAATGAAGAGCAGCGGGAAAAGTATCTATACCCCTGCATCCGGGGCGAGACCTGGGATTGCCTCGCCATGACCGAACCCGTGCAGGCTCCGACCTGCGCGGCATGAAGGCCTCGGCGAAGGAAGATGGCGATGACTGGGTCCTGAACGGCACCAAGCATTTCATCAGCCACGCCGATATTGCGGGCTTCACCATCGCCTTCATGGCGACGGGCGAGGAACAGACGCCGCGCGGGCCGAAAAAAAAGATCACGGCTTTCTTCGTCGACAAGGGCACCAAGGGCTTCACCGTGCGCGACGGCTACCGCAATGTCAGCCATCGCGGCTATACCAATGCGGTTCTGGAATTCGACGATTGTCGGGTGAACAAGCGCCAGATCCTCGGCGAGGTCCACAAGGGCTTTGACGTGGCGAACAGCTGGCTTGGCGCCACCCGGCTTCAGGTCGCCTCCACCTGCCTTGGCCGCGCCGAACGCGCGCTTGGCCATGCGGTGGACTACGCCGCCGAACGCGAACAGTTCGGCCAGAAGATCGGCAAGTTCCAGGGAATATCCTTCAAGCTTGCCGATATGGCGATGGAACTGAAGGCCGCCGAACTGCTGACGCGCGAGGCGGCATGGAAATACGATCAGGGCTCGGTGACCGAAACCGACATGTCGATGGCCAAGCTCAAGGCGACCGAAACGCTCGCCTTCATCGCCGACGAGGCGATCCAGATCCACGGCGGTATGGGACTGATGGACGAACTTCCCCTCGAACGCATCTGGCGCGACGCCCGTGTCGAACGCATCTGGGAAGGGACCTCGGAAATTCAGCGCCACATTATCAGCCGCGAGCTTCTGCGCCCGCTTGGCGCGTAACCGATAGCCCGGGGCGTCTGCCCCCGGAACCCCGAGGATATTTGGAAACAGGTGAAGCAAGGAAATGTTAACCCTCTGCCGCGAAAGTGAGCCTGCGGTACAGGCTGGGAAGCCGATGACCGCAACAGGTGAAGGCCTCCGGTCGCGGCCAGCCGCTTTCGGAGGTCTTCTTTTGTCCTACACCTGTTTCGAAATATCCTCGGGGGCCAAGGCGAACAGCCCCCGGCGCGTTCCACATTGGCGGTGGCCGGGCATGAGCCGCGATCTGTCCCGCCTGCTTCGCCCGCGCTCGATCGCCGTCATGGGTTCGGTCTGGGCCGCCAATGTCATCGAGCAATGCCGCAAGATGGGCTTTTCCGGGCCGGTCTGGCCGGTTCATCCGACCAAGCCGGAAATCGCGGGGCTCAGGGCCTATCCGGATCTCGCGAGCCTTCCCCATGCCCCTGACGCGACCTTTGTTGGTGTGAACCGCCATGCCACGCTGGGCGTGGTACGCGAACTGGCGGCGATGGGCGCCGGAGGTGCCATCTGCTTTGCCTCAGGCTGGACCGAGGCGGGGGAGGCGGGGCTGCAGGCCGAACTGGTGCGCGCGGCCGGCGACATGCCGGTTCTGGGCCCCAATTGCTATGGCCTGATCAACTATCTCGACGGTGCGCTTTTGTGGCCCGACCAGCACGGCGGGCGACGGGTCGAACGCGGCGTGGCGCTGCTCAGCCAGTCCTCCAACATCGTGATCAACCTGACGATGCAGGCGCGGGGACTGCCGGTGGCTTACGTCGCCTGTCTTGGCAATGCTGCCCAGATCGGCCTGGCCGAACTCGCGGCCGCGCTTCTGGCCGATGACCGCGTAAGCGCCATCGGCATCTATGTGGAAGGCATCGACGATGCACCGGCCTTCGCGGCACTCGCCGAAGACGCGCGCGCGGCCGGCAAGGGCGTGGTCTGCATCAAGTCCGGCAAGACCGAAGCGTCGCAGAATGCGGCGGCTTCGCATACCGCCTCGCTCGCGGGTGGTGGGGTGGCCTCGTCGGCCTTCCTGCGGCAGGCGGGTGTGGCCGAGGTGAGCACCCTTCCGGAGCTGATCGAAACGCTGAAGATCTTCCACGTTCACGGCCCCCGGATCGGCTCGCGGCTCTGCTCGCTCTCCTGTTCGGGGGGCGAGGCGGGGCTGGTCTCCGATCTCGCTGCGCCGTTTGGCCTCGACTTTCCTCCGCCGACAGAGGCGCAGCGAAAAGCGCTTGGCGATATTCTCGGGCCAATTGTCGCCATCGCCAATCCGCTTGATTACCACACCTTCATCTGGGGCGACGGCCCACGGACCGAGGCGGTCTTTACCGAGATGCTGACAGGCTACGACGCCGGCATCTTCGTTATCGACCCGCCACGGCCGGACCGCTGCGATCCCGCCTCGTTCCAGCCCGCGCTCGACGCCATTGAGGCGGCGGGGCGGACGACCGGCAGGCCGGCCTTTCCCGTCGCCTCGTTGCCGGAAAACTTCGATGAAGAGCGCGCCATCGACCTGATCGGAAAAGGCGTCGCCCCGCTGATGGGGCTGGAAACCGCGCTTGGCGCGCTCAAGGCGGCGCAAACCCTTGCTGGGCGGCCCGGCTGGCGGCCAATGCCGGCGACGCCGCCACGCGACACGTGGATGCTGGACGAGGCCGAGGGCAAGGCCCTGCTGGAACGGGCCGGCGTGGCGATACCGAGGGGTGTCATCGGCGTGACGCTCGCCGAGGTGGCGGCCAAGGCCGAGGCGCTGGTGCCGCCCTTCGCGCTCAAGGGGCTCGGCTTCGCGCACAAGACCGAGGCGGGGGCGGTGCGGCTTGGCCTCGCCACGCTCGACGGGCAGACAGAGATGCCGGGGGCGAGCGGGTATCTCGTCGAGGAAATGGTCGCGGCACCCGTGGCGGAGATTCTGCTCGGCCTCCGCCGCGATCCGGTTTATGGCGTGACGCTGACCCTCGGGCTTGGCGGGGTGACGGCGGAGGTTCTGGACGATACGGTGACGCTGGTTCTTCCGGTGACGGAGGCCGAGGTGCTTGCGGCGCTGCGCCGCCTGAGGCTCTGGCCGCTCCTCGACGGCTATCGCGGCCGGCCGAAGGCCGACATGGCGGCGGTGGCGGGGATCGCGGTCGGGCTCGGGCAGGCTATGCTCGACCGGCCGGAACTGGACGAAATCGAGATCAACCCCATCCTGGTCGGGCAAACCGGCGCGGTGGCGGTCGATGCACTGATACGAAAGGCGCAGTGATGGCGGATATGCAGATGAGGACCACGGGGCCGATCCGGACCCGCCGCGAGGGCGGAATTCTGGAGGTCACGCTCGACCGGCCCAAGGCCAATGCGATCGATCTGGCCACCAGCCGGATCATGGGGCTGACCTTTCGCGACTTCCGCGATGACGACAGCCTGCGCGTCTGCATCCTTCGCGCCGAGGGCGAAAAGTTCTTTTGCCCGGGCTGGGATCTGAAAGCGGCCAATGATGGCGATGCGGTCGATGGCGACTACGGGGTAGGGGGCTTCGGCGGACTGCAGGAACTGCCGAACCTCAACAAGCCGGTCATCGCGGCGGTGAACGGCATCTGCTGTGGCGGGGGGCTGGAACTGGCGCTGTCAGCGGACCTGATCCTTGCCTCGGACAACGCGACCTTTGCCCTGCCGGAAATCCGTTCGGGCACCGTGGCCGATGCCGCCTCGATCAAGCTGCCAAAGCGCATTCCCTACCACGTGGCGATGGACCTTTTGCTGACCGGGCGCTGGTTTGACGCAGACGAGGCTTTGCGCTGGGGGCTTCTCAAGGAGATCACGACGCCTGCCGATCTGCTGCCGAAAGCCTGGGAGCTTGCCCGGCTTCTCGAAAGCGGGCCGCCCCTTGTCTACGCCGCGATCAAGGAAGTGGTGCGCGAGGCCGAGGACATGCGGTTTCAGGATGCGCTGAACCGGATCACCAAGCGGCAGATGGCGACGGTCGACCGGCTTTATTCCAGCGAGGATCAGCTGGAAGGCGCCCGCGCCTTCGCCGAGAAGCGCGATCCGGTATGGAAGGGGCGGTGAGCCGGTGAGGCCCACCCCGGTTTACCCGACCCGGGGGCGGGCCGAAAAGTCGAGTATTTAATCCAAGATGAAAGGGAAACGACCGAAGGTGTCGTTTCGCGGCAATGCCTTTCGGGCGATGCCTCCTATGGTTCGCCCGACAAGGGGGGCCGCATGGCCGAAGAGCAGTTTGACTATGTGATCGTGGGGTCGGGTTCGGCCGGTTCGGTTCTGGCCGAACGGCTGAGCGCGAGCGGTCGCAACCGGGTTCTGGTGCTGGAGGCCGGGGGCAGCGACCGGCGGTTTTACGTGCAACTGCCGCTTGGCTACGGAAAGCTGTTCTTCGACCCGGCGGTCAACTGGATGTACCGAACCGAGCCCGATCCGGGCCTGGCCGGGCAGGCCGATTTCTGGCCGCGCGGCAAGATCCTGGGCGGGTCGAGCAGCATCAACGCCATGGT
This sequence comes from Paracoccaceae bacterium, assembly GCA_041397385.1. GTDB lineage: Bacteria > Pseudomonadota > Alphaproteobacteria > Rhodobacterales > Rhodobacteraceae > Albidovulum. The sequence continues at coordinate 21,705 of JAWKWW010000002.1, read as the reverse complement.
CTATATCCGTGGCCATCGCGCCGATTACGACGACTGGCAGGCGGCCGCCGGCGCCGACTGGGGCTGGGATGCGGTTCTGGGCGCATATCGTGCAATGGAAGACAACGAAGCCGGCGGCGACGCCTGGCGCGGAACCGGCGGGCCGCTGTTCATTTCGGCCAACCGCCACGGCCTGCATCCGCTGGTCGGTATCTATCAGGATGCCTGCGAAAGCGCCGGTCTGGCGCGCAATGCCGATTTCAACGGTGCCAGCCAGGACGGTGCCGGCGTCTACCAGCTGACCGTCAAGGGCGGGCGGCGCAATTCGGCCGCGCGGGCTTTCCTGCGCCCGGCGATGCGGCGCGCCAATCTTGAGGTGCGGACCGGGGCCATGGTCACCCGCATCCTGTTCGAAGGTCGCCGCGCGGTGGGTGTCGAATACCGTCGTGGCGGAACCAGCCGCCGGGTGCGCGCGGGCGAGGTCATCCTTTCCGGGGGTGCCATCAATTCCCCCCAGCTTCTGCAGTTGTCGGGGATCGGGCCGGGGCCGCTTCTGCAGGGGCTGGGCATTCCGGTTCTGCACGAAAATGCCAATGTCGGCGATCATCTGAGCGATCATCAGGGTGTCAACTACACCTGGCGGATGACAGTGCCGACGCTGAATGACGTGCTGCGGCCCTGGTGGGGCAAGCTGCGCGTCGGGCTTGAGTATCTGCTGACCCGGCGAGGGCCACTGAGCCTGTCGATCAACCATGCCGGCGGGTTCTTTCGCACCGCGCCGGACCTCGACCGGCCGAACATGCAGCTTTACATGCAGGCCTTTTCCACGCTCATTCCCCGCTCGGGCGAACGGCCGATCCTGTCGCCCGATCCCTATTCGGGCATGTCGCTTGGCCTGTCGAACTGCCGCCCGACCAGCCGCGGGCATATCCGCATCCGTTCGACCGATCCGGGCGATCACCCGGTAATCACCGCCAACGCCTTTTCAACCGATCACGATGTGGCGGAAATGCTGGCGGCGGTGAAGTTCCTGCGCCATCTGGCCGCCCAGCCCGCGCTTGCTGCGGTGATCGCCGAAGAGCTGCGCCCTGGCCCGGAAGTTCAGGACGACGAGGCGGTGATCGCCGATTTCCGCGCCCGCAGCGGCACGGTCTTTCACCCGTCCTGCACCTGCCGGAGGGGCCGCGATGCCGCGCAGTCGGTCGTCGGCCCCGACCTGCGGCTGCACGGGGTCGAGGGGCTGCGCGTCTGCGATGCTTCGGCCTTTCCGAACCTGATTGCCGGCAACACCAATGCACCGTCGATGATGATGGGCTGGCGCGGCGCCGAGATCATCGCGCGCGGCTGATCGGCAACGTTCCGCAAATCTCCGGTAACCATTTCGTGCTAGCCACGGTGCTGCCGAAATTTTGTCCACCTCTTGCGGTGATTTGACTGCGTTACCGGACGGTGTTCCGGCCTGCTGGAGTGATGATTGTGCTGTTGCGTCCCGTTGATCTCTCGCCCGTCATGCTGCTGGGCCGGCGCCAGTGTCGCGTGCTGTTCCTCGGCCCGGGCAACCATGATGCCGCGCGCTGGCTGACCGGCGCAGGGGCCGAGGTCTTTGGCGTTGAGGATATCTACAACGCCTTGTTTTTGTTGAACGAAGACCCGGCGGACTGGTCGCTTCTGGTTATCGATGCCCAGTCTTGCGGCGGGGTCTCGGCGGTTCGGCGGGCGTTGCGGCTGCTCGACGAACGGGCGCAGCGCGTGCCGGTCATCCTTTATGGCGACGGGCTCAGGCAGCACAGCTTTCCCGCCGAACCGGGGGTTCCGGTAGAACTGACGCAGCCGGCGAATCACGCGCTTCTACAGGGTGCAGTGGGCCATCTTCTTGGCCCGGTTCTGGACTGGGCGGACAAACCCGTTACGGCTGCGCAGTGATCGCGACGCTTTGGCGCAATGCGCCATCGTCGCCATAGATCAGGATTTGATTGTCGCGTGTCACGATGGCGAACCAGCCCGGTCCGCGCGTCACCGCAAGCGCTTCGGCGCCGTCGGGCAGGGTAAGCGTGGCCGGCAGATCGGCCAGCGGTGTCATCGCATCGGGCAGGCGGATGACAAGCAGCGCGATGATCGTTATCACGCCGACAATCATCACTCCGGCCAGCACGCTGACCAGGGTCTTGAGAAACCGCAGATCGGGCGGCAGCCCGGTGTCTGAAGGGGTGTTTTCGGTGTCGGACATCAATCAGCGCCTTCTGACCGTCGTGATCGGGGACGATCCCCCCGCACGGCTTGATAAGGCCTTGGCCCGCGATGTGCCAGCCTCGGCGGATCTTTCTCGGTCGCAGCTGTCACGACTGATTGCCGACGGCGCGGTCAGCCGCGACGGCGCGGCGCTGGTCTCGGCGACGGCGCGGGTTTCGGCCGGCGATCGGATCGTGCTGACGCTCGGGCCTCCGGAAGAGGTCGCGATCACGCCTGAGGACATCGCCCTTCGTGTCGCATACGAGGATGACGATCTGATCGTGATCGACAAGCCCGTGGGCATGGTCGTTCACCCCGCACCCGGTGCCTACCATGGCACGCTGGTCAACGCGCTGATGCACCATTGCGGCGACCGGCTGTCGGGCATCGGCGGGTGCAGAAGCGGCCGGGCATCGTGCACCGGATCGACAAGGATACCTCGGGCCTCTGGTGGTGTGGCCAAGTCCGACCGCGCCTTATCACGGACTTGCCCGGCAATTCGAAAGCCACAGCGTGTCGAGCGTCACTACCTGGCGCTGGTCCACGGGCTTCCGATCCGGCCGATCTCGCGTCTGGCCGGGCTTCGCGGCATCAGCTTCGAGCCCGGCGGCATTCTGCGCATCGCGACACAGCTGGGCCGGCACCGCACCGACCGGCAGGTGCGTCAGGGCGGCGTTGCCGGCCGGCGGGCGGCATGCGGTGACCCGGGCGCGGGTCGTCAGCCGGTACGGCGCGCCGCCGGCGATCGCGCTGGTCGATTGCTGGCTGGAAACCGGGCGCACGCACCAGATCCGCGTGCATATGGCCCATGCCGGCCATGCGCTGGTTGGCGATGCGACCTATGGCGGGCGGCGGCGGGCATCGGCGAAGGCGCTGGGCACGGCGGCGGCGGCAATCGATGGCTTTGCGCGCCAGGCGCTGCACGCGGCAACGCTGGGCTTCGTTCACCCGGTCAGCGGTCAGCCTCTGCGCTTCGAAAGCCCGCTGCCGGACGACATGGCCGGGCTGATTGCACAGCTGGAGGCGCTGAAACCACAATGAACACGGCGTGATCACGCTGACACATTTATGGACGAGCGACGGAACCGCCCCCATCTTTCGTGATATGTTAGCGCCCAAGCTGCACAGGATTGAAACCCGGCGTGCGCGCACCTAGATCAAGGTCCCTCAGACGAGGACAGGAGAGGATGACACGTTACAACAATCTTCCCGCACCGTCGCCCGAACAGGGGTTGAACCGGTATTTGCAGGAAATCCGCAAGTTCCCGATGCTGGAACCGGAACAGGAATACATGCTGGCCAAGCGCTGGGTCGATCATCAGGACGCCGGTGCGGCGCATCAGCTGGTGACCAGCCACTTGCGGCTGGCGGCCAAGATCGCCATGGGCTATCGCGGCTACGGGCTTCCGCAGGCAGAGGTGATATCCGAGGCGAACGTGGGCCTGATGCAGGCGGTCAAGCGTTTTGACCCCGAAAAGGGTTTTCGCCTTGCAACCTATGCGATGTGGTGGATCCGCGCCTCGATCCAGGAATACATCCTGCGGTCATGGAGCCTTGTGAAGCTTGGCACGACCAGCGCGCAGAAGAAGCTGTTTTTCAACCTGCGCAAGGCCAAGGCCAAGATCGGCGCGCTGGAAGAAGGCGACCTGCTGCCCGAAAACGTCGCCCGGATCGCCAGGGACCTGAGCGTGAGCGAAACCGAAGTGATCGAGATGAACCGCCGCCTTTCGGGTGGCGATGCCTCGCTCAACGCCACGGTCGGGGCCGATGGCGAAGGCGTGAGCCAGTGGCAGGACTGGCTCGAGGACGAGGATGCCGACCAGGCCTCCGACTACGCCGAACGCGATGAGCTGGAGGCGCGGCGCGAGCTTCTGGTCAAGGCGATGGACGTGCTGAACGACCGCGAAAGGGACATTCTGATGCAGCGCCGGCTGGAAGATCAGCCGGTCACGCTGGAAGACCTGTCGTCGCAGTATGATGTCAGCCGCGAGCGCATTCGCCAGATCGAGGTGCGGGCCTTTGAAAAGCTGCAGGAACGCATGCGCGAACTGGCAAAAGAAAGAGGCATGCTGACCCCGGCCTGAACCAGCCCGGAAATCAACCTCAAAGCCGTGCGGGCAACGCGCGGCTTTTCTTTTTGCCCGTGCCGTGGCATGGCTGGGCTGTTGCGTTAGCGCCAACAGGGGGCTGCCATGACCAACATTGTTCGCTGGGGGATACTGGGTGCGGCCAAGATCGCGCGCACCGACCTGGCCCCGGCCATCCACGCCGCCGAAAACGCCGAACTGGCGGCATTGGCCACATCGAGCACGGAGAAGGCGGCGCCGTTTCGCGCGATCCACCCAGGCCTTTCGATCCACGATACCTATGACGCGCTGCTTGCCGATCCGAAGATCGACGCGGTCTATATTCCGTTGCCGAACCATATGCATGTCGAATGGACGTTGAAGGCGCTGGCGGCGGGCAAGCATGTCTTGTGCGAAAAGCCGATCGCATTGAAGGCGGCGGATATCGACGGGCTGATCGCGGCGCGCGATGCCGCCGGGCGTCTGGCGGCCGAAGGGTTCATGGTGGTTCACCATCCGCAATGGCACCATGTGCGCGACCTGCTGGCCAAGGGCGCGGTGGGCGAACTGACCCATGTCGAAGGCGCCTTCAGCTTTTACAACGACGATCCCGACAATATCCGCAACCGCCCGGAAACCGGTGGCGGCGCGCTTCTCGATATCGGCGTCTATCCCTCGGTCACCACCCGGTTTGCGACCGGTGCCGAGCCGCGGGCGATCACCGCCGACATCCGCCGCGAAAACGGCATCGATACCTTCGCGCGGGTCTGGGCCGAGTTTCCCGGCTTCACCATGTCCTTCTATTGCGGCATGCGGCTGCAACAGCGCCAGGAAATGGTGTTTCACGGCACCGAGGGCTGGATTCGCCTGACCGCGCCCTTCAACGCCAACAAGTACGCCGATGCGGTCGTGGAATGGCGCCGGCCCGATGGCGCAAGCGAAACCCGCGCCTTCACCACGGCGAACCACTACAAGACCATGATCGAGGCGTTCGGCCGGTCGGTCACGACCGGCGCCACCTTTGCCTGCCCCTTGGAATTTTCGCGCGGCAATCAGGCGATGATCGATGCGATCTATGCCGCCGGCGAACGCGATCTGCCACGCGTCACCCCTTGATCTGCGGGCTGGATCGGCCGGGCAAGGCGCGCTAGGCTTGCCCGGACAGGAGGAACGGCATGGCCGGAGGATGGGCGCGCGACGGCGCGGTGAACGAACAGATCGACGCCTCGATCGCCGACGAGCTGGCGCGTCTGCGTGCCCGGCCGAAGCCCTCTGGCGAAAGCCGCAGCCATTGCGTCGATTGCGACGAACCGATCCCCGAAGCCCGCCGTCAGGCCGTACCCGGCGTGACCTTGTGCATCGAATGCCAATCCGACCGTGACGCGGCGTTCAACGCACGGCCCGGCATCAACCGCCGGGGGTCGAAGGACAGCCAGTTGAAGTGACCGCTTTGGGCCGCCGGCCATTCAGGGGCGCGTTCGACAACGCCATGGCAGACCGGAAAAACGCCATGACAGGGCGCTCATGGGCCAGCCTGCGCCACCGCGCAGCGGGGTTTGCCGCCCTTTGCGCGCTGCTCCTTCCCGCCACGGGCGTGGCGGAGGAGTTGGGCCGGATAACCGCGTTTCTTGGCGGCAAACAGAAAAGCTGGCTGACCATCACGACCACGCATTCCGGCGGCGTGATCGCCTCTGCCAGCCTGACACTTGGCCCGCGCCTTGCCGGGTTCGAGATACAGGGCCACCCGGAGGCGCGCCTGTCGTCCCGCGAGGTGCTGAGCATCGACGCGCGGTTTTCCGAACCCCCGACCCCGGAAAGCCGACCGCTTGAAGTGGACATCCTCTATATGCCCGACGGTCTGGCGGGGCCCTTCTGGACCAGCCGAGGCGCGCCCATGCCGGCACGGTTCGAGATCCTCGCGCTTGAGGTCTGGGGCGCCTACGCCCGGGTCGAGGCGCAGTTCGACGCCACGCTCTGCCTGCGCCCGGCAATCTCGGCCGCGACCGATCCGACCGAATGCCAGGCGCTCTCCGGCTGGCTGGAAACGAAACTCGCGGTTGACTAGCGCCGCCCTATTCCTCCATCGCCTCCAGCTCGTCGATGAAGCTCGCGATCATGCTCAGCCCCTTGTCCCAGAAGGCCGGGTCCGATGCGTCGAGCCCGAAGGGCGCCAGCAATTCGGTGTGGTGCTTCGACCCGCCCGCCTTCAGCACATCGAAGTACTTGTCCTGAAACCCGTCGTCACCTTCGGCATAAACGGCATAAAGCGCGTTCACGAGCCCATCGCCAAAGGCATAGGCGTAGACGTAGAAGGGCGAGTGGACGAAATGCGGGATATAGGCCCAGAAGGTTTCATATCCGTCCATGAAATCAAAGGCATCGCCCAGGCTTTCGGCCTGCACGCTCATCCAGAGCGCGTTGATGTCGTCGGGTGTCAACTCGCCGCCGCGCCGGGCTTCGTGCAGCTTGCATTCGAAATCGTAGAACGCGATCTGGCGCACGACCGTGTTGATCATGTCTTCGACCTTGCCGGCCAGCAGCGTCTTGCGCTCCGCCTTGGTCGCCGCCTTGTCGAGGAGCGCGCGGAAGGTCAGCATTTCGCCGAAGACGCTGGCGGTTTCTGCCAGTGTCAGCGGCGTCGCGGCCAGCAGCTCTCCCTGATCCGCTGCCAGCACCTGATGAACGCCATGGCCGAGTTCATGGGCAAGCGTCATGACGTCACGCGGTTTGCCCAGGTAATTCAGCATCACATAGGGGTGCACCGTGGTCACGGTCGGATGCGCGAAGGCGCCCGGTGCCTTGCCAGGTTTCACCCCGGCATCGATCCAGCCCTTGTCGAAGAAGGGCCGCGCCAGATCGGCAAGCTTGGGCGAAAACGCGCCATAGGCATCCAGAACCGTGGCCTTCGCCGCCGTCCAGTCAACGGTTTTCGGGGTTTCCGTCGGCAGTGGCGCATTGCGGTCCCAGACCTGCAAACGCTCAAGCCCCATCCATTTGGCCTTCAGCCGGTAATAGCGATGCGAAAGCTTGGGATAGGCGGCCACCACGGCATTTCGAAGCGCCTCGACCACCTCGGGCTCGACATGGTTCGAAAGGTGCCGGCCGTGCTGCGGCGTGGGCATCTTCCGCCAGCGATCCTCGATTTCCTTTTCCTTGGTCAGCGTGTTGTGGACCCGCGCGAACAGCTTGATATTCTTGTCGAAAACCTCCACCAGCGCCCGCGCGCCGGCTTCGCGCCGCCTACGATCGGGATCGGTCAGAAGGTTCAGCGTCGCTTCGAGGTTCAAGGGCTCCTCTTCGCCGGCGACGGTAAACATCAACCCGGCCATGGTTTCGTCGAACAGCTTGTTCCATGCCGAGGCGCCGACCGCCGATTGATCGTGCAGGAATTTCTCCATCTCGTCTGACAGCTGGTGCGGGCGCATGGCGCGCATGCGTTCAAAGACCGGGTTGTAACGCGCCAGTTCGGCGTTATCGGCCAGAAGCGCGGCCAGATGATCGTCGGGCAGACGGTTGAATTCGAGACTGAAGAAGACCAGCGGCGTGGTGGCGTCGGTCACCCGTTCCTGCGCATCGCCCATGAACTTGGCGCGGCCGCTGTCCATGGTGTTTTGATAGTAACGCAGCCCGGCAAACGACATCAGACGCCCGGCGATGATGTCGATGTCTTCGTAGCGGCGCACGCAGGCCAGCATCCCGGCAGCATCGAGCCCGGCAAGTTTGCCCTCGTAGTCGGCGGCAAAGGCCGCGCAATCCGCCTCCAGCCGTTCCATGTCGCGGGCGAACTCCGGCGCATCGGCGGCGGGATAAAGATCGCTCAGGTCCCATTCGGGCAGGTCGCCAAGCGAGGCGCCGCCGGTCTTGGAATCAAAAACGGGGGTGGGGGGGCGCATCGGCATCGGCAAGTCCTCGTGGCTGTTTTCCCCATCTAGGGGGCGAAGCCACCGGGGTGCAAGGCGCGGTCAGGGATTCGCGGCAAAAAGCGCGGTTGCGGCATCGAAGAACCGCGCACGGATCGCCGCGGTTTCCATGATGACCTCGTGTTCGGCATCGGCGATCACGTCAAGCGTGCCACCCGGCCAGCGCGCCATGCGGTCGTGGATCGCTTCGGGCGACACGATGCGTTCGCGGCCACCAAGTGCGCAATAGGCCGGAACCGGCGGCGAGGGCATGCGGCGCAACGCGGCGATTTCGTCGAAGGCTGCGGCAAGCCAGGCAAAGGTCGGCCCACCCAGCGTCAGCTCGGGCCGTGCCCGCGCCTGATCCTGCATCAGCGCATACATCGCCGCGTCAGTTGTCAGCATGTTGTCGGCAAACGGCGCCTCGGCCACATAGGTCACGGGGCCGGTCTTGGGCGCGTAGTGGTGCGAATACCCGAAGACCCGGCTGAGATGCGAAAGCCCCCAGCCCAGTAACCGCATAGGCGGTTTGACCCCGATATCCCACATCGGCGCGCTGAATGCCGCGGCCCGAACCGGCAGCGCGTTGTGCAGCGCGCGAAGCCCGATACAGCCGCCCATGGAATGCGCGACAAGATAGAATGGTTTCGGCAGGTCGAGTTCGGGCAGTACGTCAAGAACGGCCTGCAAATCAGCCTGATATTCGGAAAAATCGCGAACGTGCCCCGCGCGCGGATCGTGCGCCGGCCGGTCCGCCAGCCCCTGGCCGCGCCAGTCTATCGCCAGGCAGGAATAGCCGCGCGCGCCAGTTCCGCCGCATGCGCGTATTTCTCGACATATTCGGTACGGCCCGGAAAAATCAGGACCGTACCCCTGTCTCCGCCCCGCCAGACCGCGATGCGCAGCCGGCTCTGGTGCGCGGCCCGCAGCCAGAAGGCCTGTGCGTCCGGTTCGCCGGTGATTTCGCCGTGGTAGGGGGCCGGTTGCATCGTCAGGCGAGGATCGCACCCAGCCGCATCGCGGTGCCCATGTCGCCGTCGACCGCCAGCTTGCCCTGCATGAAGGCGGCGGTCGGGTTCAGATCGCCCGACAGCATCGCCTTGAACGTGTCGGCATCGGCCGTCAGTGTCACATCGGCATCATCGTCGCCCGCGCGCACGCCGGCGCCGTCAATCATGATCGCACCTTCGCCGGTGATGACGAACTTGGCGCTGCCGTCAAAACCGTCGCCGGCCTTTTCGCCCAGTGCCGCGACCGCGGCGGTGATGATCTCGCTCATGATGTTCCTCCGATTGTGACCGCTGGCCCTCTCGCTTTTCGCCGCGGCTGCGCTACAGTTGTTCCGTTATGGTTGCTCTGGCCAGATATCTCAATCGTGTCGTTGCGGCATTTGTGCTGTCGTTGGCCTTTGCCGCCCCGGTCGTGGCGCAAACGACCGAACTTGACCGGCTCTTTGGCGAACTCGCCGACCCGGACCAGCCGGCATGGCAGCGGATCGAGGACCAGATATGGACCGAATGGTCCAAATCCGGATCGCCGGCGATGGATCTGCTTTTGCAAAGAGGGCGTGATGCGATGCAGGCCGGTGATATGGACGCAGCGATCGAACACCTGACGGCGCTGGTCGACCATGCGCCGGATTTCGCCGAAGGCTGGAACGCCCGCGCCACGGCCTATTTCCAGGCGGGTCTTTACGGCCCCTCGGTATCCGACATCCGCCAGGTTCTGGCGCTGAACCCACGCCATTTCGGCGCGCTTTCCGGGCTTGGCATGATTCTGGAGGAAACTGGAAACCGCGAACGTGCGTTGACCGTCTATCGCGCGGCCAAGGCTATACATCCCCATTCGCCACACATAAAAGACGCCATTGCGCGGCTGGAACACGAGACCGGCGGGCAGGAGTTGTAAAAGGGCCGGGACATGGATGCGATTGCGAGGATCACCGCGGTCCTCGGCCCGACCAACACGGGCAAGACCCACTACGCCATCGAACGGATGCTGGCGCATCGCAGCGCCGTCATCGGGCTGCCGCTGCGGCTTCTGGCGCGCGAGGTCTATGACCGGATCGTCGCCATGCGCGGGCCTTCGGTCGTGGCGCTGGTCACAGGCGAGGAACGCATCGTTCCCGAACGCGCGCAATACTGGGTCTGCACGACCGAGGCGATGCCGCTGGATCTGGGCGCCGATTTCGTCGCCGTGGACGAGATCCAGCTTTGCGCCGATCCCGAACGTGGCCATGTCTTCACCGACCGTCTTCTTGGCGCGCGCGGCCGCTCCGAAACCCTGTTTCTGGGCAGCGAAACGATGCGCCCGGCGATTGCGGCGCAATATCCCAAGGCACAGTTCCTGAGACGGGAGCGTTTTTCCGAACTGCAGTGGACTGGTTCTGAAAAAGATGGCAAATTCTGCCTCTCGCACCGCAATCGTTGGTTTTCGGTTGAAAATGTCTATGCGATTGCCGAGCTGATCCGCCGCCAGAAGGGCGGATGCGCGGTGGTGATGGGCGCCCTCAGCCCGCGCACGCGCAACGCGCAGGTCGCGCTTTATCAAAACGGCGATGTCGATTATCTGGTTGCCACCGACGCCATCGGCATGGGGCTGAACCTTGACATCCGCCATGTCGCCTTTTCGGCCACGGCCAAATTCGACGGTCGCCGCATGCGGGCGCTTTTCCCCCATGAGCTCGCTCAGATCGCCGGCCGCGCCGGCCGCCACCTGCAACCCGGCACCTTCGGGGTGACCGGCGAAGCCGGGCCGCTTGAAGGCGAGGTTGTCGAGGCGATCGAGAACCATCGCTTCGCGCCGATCCGCAAACTGAACTGGCGCAACACCCGGCTCGATTTCGGCTCCATCGAGCGGCTGACAGCCAGCCTCGAGGCGCCGACCGACGACCCCTGGCTGACCCGCGCACGCGAGGCGGACGACCTGGCGGCGCTGAAACGGCTTTCCGATATGGCCGAGCTGCGCGCGAAAGTGCGCGGCCCGCGCGACGTGGAGCTTTTGTGGGATATCTGCCGCATCCCCGATTTCCGCGGCATCTCCCCGGCCGAACACGCCGGCCTTCTGGCAAAGATCCACGAATTCCTGCACGATGGCGGGCAGGTTCCCGCCGACTGGCTGGCCCGCGCGGTGGCCCGTATCGACCGGACCGACGGCGATATTGACGCGCTTTCCAAGCGATTGGCCTATATCCGCACATGGACCTATGTCGCGCAGCGGCGCGGCTGGGTCGCAGAGGAAAGCCATTGGCGCGACGAAACACGCGCTGTAGAAGACCGCTTGTCGGACGCGTTGCATGAGCGGCTGACCCAAAGATTTGTTGACCGGCGCACCAGCGTGCTGATGCGGCGGTTGAAACAGAAGGAGACCCTCGTGGCCGAGGTGAATGAAAAAGGCGAAGTGACGGTCGAGGGCGAATTCGTCGGCCGGCTGGAAGGGTTCCGCTTCCGTCAGGACGCGACCCAAAGCGCCGATGAGGCGCGCACGTTGCGCCAGGCAGCCGTGCAGGCGCTGAAGCCCGAGATTTCACCTGCGCGCCGACCGCTTCTACAACGCCCCGGATACCGAGTTCGACTTTACCGAACAGGGCGGGCTGATGTGGGGCGAACTGGCCGTGGGCAAGCTTGTCAAGGGCGCCGAGCCGCTGAAGCCGCAGGCCGAAGCCTTCGTCGATGATGAGGCCGGGCCGGAGGTGGAAGAAAAGGTGCGCCGGCGGCTTCAGCATTTCATCGACCGCAAGGTTGCCGCGCTGTTCGAGCCGTTGCTGGCCATGGGCCGCGACGAGGCGCTGACCGGCCTTGCCGGCGGCTTTGCCTTTCGCATGGTCGAGGCACTGGGCGTTCTGCCGCGCGAAGACGTGGCCGACGATGTGCGCGCGCTCGATCAGGAGGCGCGCGGGTTGCTGCGCAAGCACGGGCTTCGCTTTGGCCAGTTCACAGTGTTTCTGCCGCTTTTGCTGAAACCCGCACCGACGCGGCTGCGGCTGGTGCTGTGGTCGCTGGCCAACGGGCTGGACGAGTTTCCCGAAAGCCCGCCGCCCGGTCTGGTGACCATCCCGAACCTGCCCGACGTACCCAAGGGCCATTACACCCTTGCCGGCTACCGGCCGGCCGGCGCGCGCGCCATCCGCATCGACATGCTGGAACGCCTTGCCGATCTTCTGCGCGCCAAGGACAGCCGTGCCGGTTTCGAGGCCACCGCCGACATGCTGTCGATCACCGGCATGACGCTGGAACAGTTCGCCGATCTGATGCAGGGGCTGGGCTATGCCGCCGAACGCGGCGAACGTGCCAAGCAGCGCCCGGCCGATGACGCCGCCAAGGCCGCCGAGCCCGCCTCTGGCGACGGTGCGGAAACCGCGCCCATTGCGGACGCGACCGGCAACGGTGCCACCGAACCGGAGGCGGACACCGGTGTTGCCGCCGTTGCTGACCCTTCCGGCGTTTCCGATAGCGAACCACAGGCTGCGGCGGAGCCGGAAACCGAGGTTTTCTTTACCTTCATCTGGGCCCCGCGCCCGCGCGGCAACCGGCCGCAGCGCGACGGCAGGCCGGATGGCAAGGGCCGTCAGGGCGGCAAGCCGCGCGGTGAGCGGGGCGATCGCGGCGAACGGAGTGGCAAGGGGGCCAAGGGCGGCAAGCCCCGCCGCGAGGGCGGCGGCGCCAAGAACCACGAGGCGCGCCCGCCGCGCAAGGAAAAGCCCATCGATCCAGACAATCCCTTCGCCGCCGCGCTTCAGGGTCTGCGCGACAAGCTCTGATCGGACACCCTTGGACCGGACCGCGCGCATCCGCATCGACAAGTGGCTGTGGCACGCACGGTTCTTCAAGACCCGCGCGCTGGCCGCCCGCGCCGCCGAGGGCGGGCACATCCGGCTGAACGGCCAGCGTGTGACCAAACCCGCCCATCTCGTCGGGCCGGGTGACATGCTGACCCTGCCGGGCGCGGGCGGTGTGCGTCTGGTCCGGGTTCTGGCGGTCGGCATTCGGCGCGGCCCGGCGCCAGAGGCGCAAACGCTTTATGACGAAGAGGCGGGCGGCGCGGCCGGCCCGGTGCCAAAGGCGTGAAACGCGTCAAGGCCCGCTTGAATGATCGCGGGGCTTGGTCTAGGTCAGGCATCGACCGAAGCCAGAGAGGCCACGCATGACCTACGTCGTCACCGACAACTGCATCGCCTGCAAATACACCGACTGTGTCGAGGTCTGTCCGGTGGACTGCTTCTACGAAGGCGAGAACATGCTGGTCATCCACCCCGACGAATGTATCGATTGCGGGGTATGCGAACCGGAATGCCCCGCCGACGCGATCCGCCCCGACACCGAGCCGGACATGGAAGCCTGGGTGGAGTTCAACCGCAAGTATTCGGAAATGTGGCCGGTCATCGTGACCAAGAAGGACCCGCTGCCGCAGGCCGAGGAGCGTGACGGCGAAACCGGCAAGCTGGACAAGTATTTCACCGAAGCCGCCGGCGAGGGCGGCTGACCGCCGGCCCTGAAACGGGCGCCTCGGCGCAGGGAACGCGACGCCCATCGGCGCCTCCTGGCGACCGGTGCTGCGGCGCGGCGCTTTGAAATCGGCGGGAATCATGTTATATTGCTTCCACATATGAGCGTGGGATCCCCTTGCCACCCCAATGGCATGTCGCCAGGGGGCGGGTTTTTTGGCCGCAATAACAGAATGATCCGGGGCGGAATCGCCTGCGGAGCGTACCGTGCGGCCGGCGGAAAGACGCAATCGAGGAAGCGACCTGAATGACCAAGACCAAGAAAGCCGAGTTTCGCCCGAATGACTTCGTTGTCTACCCCGCGCATGGGGTGGGCAAGATCATCTCGATCGAGGAACAGGAAATCGCCGGCCTGAAGCTGGAGCTGTTCGTGATCTCCTTCGAGAAGGACAAGATGACCCTGCGCGTGCCGACCGACAAGGCGGTCGAGATCGGCATGCGGTCGCTGTCGACCCCCGATGTGGTGACCAAGGCGCTGGATACGCTGAAGGGCAAGGCCCGCGTCAAGCGCGCGATGTGGTCGCGCCGGGCACAGGAATACGAACAGAAGATCAACTCCGGCGATCTTCTGTCGATCGCCGAGGTGGTGCGCGACCTGCACCGCGCCGACGATCAGCGCGAACAGAGCTATTCCGAACGTCAGCTTTACGAAGCGGCGCTGGAGCGGCTGACGCGTGAGGTCGCGGCGGTCAGCGGCGTGGATGAACTGAACGCGCAACGCAAGGTCGACGACGTGCTTCTGTCGCGCGCCGCCTGATAGCGGGGTCGAAACCGGATATACTGCCGCGGTCCTGAGGGGCCGCGGTTTTTCTTTGCGCTCAAAGCGTTGCGGCCAGTGCCGTCAGCGCGGCGATCTCGGCCAGCTGTTGCCCGGCGCCCAGCACATCGCCGGTCTGCCCGCCGATCTTGGCGCGCGCTGTCGCACCAGCCACGACTGCGGCCAGAATGGCGCCCGACGCAGCGGCCGTAACGGTCGCAAGGGGCAGGAACACCAGCGCCAGCGCCAGGGCGAGCCCGGCCGATGCGCCCGCCGTGGGCCAGTTCGGGCTGCCCACGCTGGCCGACAGGCCGCTGCCGCGCGCATTGGGCAGTGCCGCCATCAGCGCCGGCATCACCGCCCGCGACAGCGCCGCGCTGGCCACAAGCGGCGCCCAGAGCCAGCCTGCAGACAGGATCGCTGCCAAGGCCTGCCAGCGGATCAGCACCGACAGCGCCAGCGCCAGAACGCCATAGCTGCCGATATGGCTGTCCTTCATGATGTCGAGCCGCCGCTGCGCGTCCCAGCCGCCCCAGAACCCATCGGCGCAATCGGCCAGCCCGTCCTCGTGCATGGCACCGGTCACCGTGACACCGGCTGCCAGCGCGAAGGCGGCGCAGAGCGATGGTGGCAAGCCCAGCCCGGCGCTTGCCGTGGCCCCGACGCCGGCCGCCGCCGCCGGCACCAGCCCGGCCAGCGGCCAGGCCCAGGCTGCGCCCGCCGAGGGTCGGGCGGCGTCATCGGCGCGGGCGGGCAGCGGCAGGCGGGTCAGCAGCTCCAGCGCGGCACGAAAATCGGGCCACAAACGGCGGGCGAGGTCGGTCACGGGCATCGGGGCGGCTCTTTCGTCTGGTCGCGCCGGAGCCAAGCGGATAATCACGCCCGAGACAAGACCAAGAGTAGCCCCATGACATCCACTGCCTTCGCCTCGCTTGCCGGTTTCCGCACCCTGCTGGCCAGCCTTCCCGACGCCGACCAGACCGCCGCCGAGGCTGCGCGCGCGCGAAACGCGGTGCTGACCAAGCCACCCGGGGCGCTGGGCCGGCTGGAAGACCTGGCGATCTGGTATGCCGGATGGCGCGCCGATCCCCGGCCCGGCATTGCCGCACCGCAGGTGATTGTCTTTGCCGGCAACCATGGCGTCGCGGCACTGGGTGTATCGGCCTTCCCGGCCGAGGTCACGGCGCAGATGGTGCTGAATTTTCAGGCCGGCGGCGCGGCGATCAACCAGCTGGCCAGGGCTTTCGGCGCGCGCATGGATGTCCATGCGCTGGATCTGGACCGGCCAACCGCCGATTTCACCCGAGAACCGGCGATGGACGAGGGCGAATGCCTGGCCGCGCTGCACACCGGCTGGCAGGCGGTCGATACCGGTGCCGATCTGCTGGTCGTTGGCGAAATGGGGATCGCCAACACCACGGCGGCAGCGGCGCTCGCGGCAGCGCTGTTCGGCGGCACCGGCGCCGAATGGGTCGGGCGCGGCACCGGGGTGGGCGATGACGGGCTGGCGCTCAAGGCCCGCGTCGTCGATGCCGCGCTGGCACGCCACGCCGGTTCTGCGGGCGATGCGCTGGCGCTTCTGGCCGCCCTTGGCGGGCGCGAACTCGCCGCCATGGCGGGCGCCATTGCCCGGGCGCGGTCGCTGCGCATCCCGGTCATCCTGGACGGGTTCATCTGCACCGCGGCAGCCGCCGCGCTGGCCCGCGCCGTTCCGCGGGCGCTCGATCATTGCGTCGCCGGCCACGTGTCCGCCGAGGGCGCGCACCGGCGGCTTCTGGGTGAACTGGGCAAGGAACCGTTGCTGGACCTCGGCCTGCGGCTTGGCGAAGGATCGGGCGCGGCGCTGGCGATCGCGATCGTGAAGGGCGCCATCGCCTGTCATTCCGGCATGGCCAGCTTTGCCGAGGCCGGCGTGGCCGATCACTGAACGGGCGTCAGGGCCGCTCAGACACCCTGTTCCGCACCCAGGCTTGGCGGCAAACCGTTGGTGACCGGCAGGGCGGGGCGTTCGTCAAGAAAGGGCAGCGCGGTGGCGTGTATCGATTCCGAACGGTCGTGGCCGACGCGCCGCCGCCCCCGGATCAGAAACACCTTGCCCCAGCCCTGCCACGTGCCGGCAGAGGGCGCTTCGGCATCGGTGGGAAAGCGGATGCGCCAGCGTTCGGGCAACGGCAGGCCGCACACCTCGGCCCGTTCCAGCATCCACACCAGCGGGATGTTGGCCAGCGGTCGCGCCGCCCAGAACCCGCCCAGCTGGCCGCCGATATCGCCATGCGCGCCGCGGAACCAGACCTGTTCGACATGGCCCTGCCAGCCTTCGGGGCAGTGCCACAGGATCGGTTCGAAAGCGGCGCGGGTTTCGTTCAGGGCAAGGGCGTGAAAGCCGTGCCGGATCGAGGGGCCAAGCTGATGGTTGTGAAAGGCATGGCTTGGTTCGGTCAGCCGCCACAAGAGAGGCAGCCGCAGACCCAGCGCCTTGACCGTATCCCAGACGCCGACCATCTCGATCCGGGTCGCGCGGTGGCAGAACAGTTCCGCAAAGCGGCGCGCGACGGCGGTCTGCCCGCCGTTCTGGTAATGCCGGTAGGCCTGGCGGATGTTGCGGACGGTGGCCTCTTCGCTTTTCAAGAGCCCGACCTGGTCGATCAGCCCGGCAAGCGAACGCACCGCATAGGCGCCGCGCGAATAGCCCAGCAGAAAGATCCGGTCGCCGGGCCGGTAGCGTGTGGCGAGAAACCCGTAGGCGCGCCGGATCTGGCGGTTGATGCCGCGCCCCTGGATGACATCGCCGGCATTGCGCCAGCTTTGCCACTGAATGCCCGCTTCGTAATAGATCGACACATGCCGGCGCTTGGCCGCTTCGCGCAATAGCTTGTAGGTCAGCCCGGCATTGGTTTCCTGCCCCCGCCGCAGCGTCGACATCGTGCCGTCGAGGATCACCACATGGTCGACGCCGCCGCGTTGCGGGGCACGTTCGGTCGGATGCGCCTCGACTCGCGAAGGCGACAGCCATTCACTTATCCGGCGAAAGAACCGCATCAGCGCCAGACCTCCGCAACAGACGGCCGGCCGGGTGCGGCGGAAAGCGGATGTGGCGGTTGAACCTGCATGCCACCGATATTGGGTGCGGTGTCGTCAGCGTCCAGAAACGATGCCGTGAACCACGAAGCCGTGAGCCGTATCGGGCCTGGTATCCGGACGCGTGGCAAGGGTTCCTCCGTACACAGTCGAAGGCCCAGCCTAAACCAGACAGCCTTGACGTCTGGTTAGCGTATGGTCCTGACCGCTCTGGCAAACCTACGCTGCGACGGGCCCCCATGACGCCAGCCTAGCGGCGGCGGCCGGCGCTGAAAAGCGTCGCGCGGCACAAATGCAAGGCTTGTCAGCCAGCCAGCGACAATACGGTGACTGTGCTCAGATTGCCAAAGCCGTTGAAACGGGTGTTGGTGGCGCTGGAATAGGCGCCGAAGCCGTGAAACAGCAGGTAATCCTCTTCTTCCATGTCTTCGGGCAACATCAATTCGCCCGGCAGGCGGTCCACGCTGTCGCAGGTCGGGCCGAAGACGATTCGCGAGCGGCGCTGGCCGTCGCGAAGCGTACCCGCGGGCGATACCACCTCGGTCCGGTCGATGACCCCGATCTGCACCTGTTCGGCCAGCGCGCCATAGACGCCGTCGTTCAGAAACACATGTTCGCCGTCGCGTATGGCCTTGACCCGCGTGGCAAGCGTAAAGGCTTCGGCTACCAGCCCACGGCCAGGTTCGCAGACCAGTGCCGGCGCGGCCGTGCCGAAGGCTTCGGCGGTGACCGCCCCGATGCGATCGAAGATCGCCTCCAGATCGGGGTCTTCGCCGGCCACCCGATGCGAGGGAAAGCCGCCGCCGACATTCAAACGCGCGATCGGCACGCCGGCGTCGCGCGAAATCTCGGCCGCGGCGCGGATGTAATGTTCCCATGCGGCGGGGTCGATGCACTGGGTTCCGGGATGGAAGGTCAGCGAGGGGGTAAAGCCGGCATCCGCCACCACGCCCAGCAGTTCGGTCGCAAGCTCCGCCGTGGCGCCGAACTTGGCGCCGAAGTTGTAGGCCGCGCCGCCGACCGGCAGCTTGAAGCGCACGGTAATCTCGGTATCCGCCGCCGGCACCTGCGCGATCAGCTTGTCAAGCTCGGAGCGGCTGTCGACCGAATAGGACACGCAGTCGAAACGCACCGCGTCGGCGATTTCCGAACGCGCCCGCACGGGGTTGTTGTAGTGCTTGGCGGCCTTCGGGGCGATGCGGCTGATCTGTTCCATCTCGGCCGGCGAGGCGACGTCGAAACCCTTCAGCCCGGCGGCGGCAAGGTTCTGGATCACGATGTCGTCGGGGTTCGACTTGACCGCATAGGTCACCATCCCGGGAAACCCGTTCAGAAAACGTGCGGCCGTTTCCTGCAGGACCTTTGGCGAAAAGAACATCACCGGCGCGTCCGGCCTGTGTTGCTTCAGATATTCAGACGGATTTGCCCAGATCGTGTTCGACGGTCCCATCGGCGGCCCTTTCGGTGCGAGAAGACGCAGCCACCTTTACCCCCGGCACCGGAGGTTGGAAAGCGCTTACGCGTTTAACCAAACCAGGCCAGGTGCGTATGAGGCGCCCTTTTCCTGAAAGAGAGTTCGCGCGGTATGGGGCACATATTTACCGGGGGAAAGTGTTGAAGTGACCGAAAGCTACGTTAAAGTGCCCGAAATGGCGGTGAATTGACATGGACGAACTGGACAGGAACATCTTGGCGCAACTGGGGGCCGATGCCCGGATGTCGGTCGCGGTGCTGGCCCGCCGGCTGAAGGTGGCGCGGTCGACGATTCAGGCGCGGCTGGAGCGGCTGGAAGCGACCGGCGTCATCGCCGGCTATACCGTGAAACTGGGGGAAAGCGCGCAACAGGGCCGCATCCGCGCCTCGGTCCTGCTGACGGTCGAGCCGCGTTCGCATGGCAACGTTCTGTCGCGGCTGAAAACCATCGCCGAGGTCGAGCGGATCAACACCACTTCGGGCCGGTTCGACATGCTGTTGCAGATCAGCGCCCAGACCACCGCGAAGCTTGACGAAACGCTCGATGCGATCGGGGCGATCACCGGGGTACGCGGATCGGAAAGCCTGATCCACCTGTCGACCAAGCTCGACCGCGCGCTCTAGGCGCGGCCCGCAAATCCGCCCGGACTTGAGAAACCGCCCCTGAAGGCGCAGACTGTCGGCAGGTCTGGAAGGAGGGCCACGCCATGGCGAAGCTGAAACGCGGAAAACCCTGCTGGTACGAACTGTCGACCACCGATCCCGATGCCGCGGGCCGGTTTTATTCGCATGTGATCGGCTGGACCGTCGCCGACAGCGGCATGGAGGGGTTCGACTATCGGCTGGCGCGCATGGGGCAGGCCATGGTCGCCGGCATCATGGCGGCCCAGCCTGGCATGCCGCCGGCATGGGGCTTTTACGTGACGGTCAACGATTGCGACAAGGCGGCCAGGGCCATCGGCAAGGCCGGTGGCACGGTCGTGTTCGGCCCCATGGATGTTCCCGGCACCGGTCGCTTTGCCGCCGCGCTCGATCCGCAGGGGGCGGCGTTCGGCATCATGCAGATGCTGGACGATGACAGCGATGCCTTCGACCAGAAGGCCGACGGCCATGGCAAATGGCACGAGTTGATGACCAGCGATCCGGTCGCAGCGCTTGACTTCTACGGCAAGCTGTTCGGCTGGAAGGCCGGGCAGGCGATGGATATGGGCCCGCAGGGCACCTATCAGCTGTTCCGCCACGGCAAGGCCGATATCGGCGGCATGATGCGGTTGTCGTCACAGATGCCGGGGCCGGGCGGTCCGTTCTGGCTGCCCTATTTCGGCAGCGAGGGGCTGAACGACGCGATCACGCGCATCCATGGCTCCGGCGGGCAGGTGCTGCATGGCCCTCACGAGGTCCCCGGCGGCGCGTTCATCGCCGTGGCGCGGGACCCGCAGGGCGCGACTTTCGCGCTGGTCGGGCCGCGCTGAGTTCGACGCGGGGCGTCAGCGACCGTCGACGCGGACGGCCTCGTCGTCGTCGCGGCTGTCCAGTTCCTCGATCAGCGCGGTTTCCAGATCGCGGTCCAGCTGGCGCGCGCGTTCGACATAGGCGTCGTTCTGGTAAACCGGCTGCCCCGGCACCCAAAGCTCGGCCAGATCGCGCAGCGCGCGCCGGTCTAGCTTGTAGTAGGTCTGCGAAAGCCGTGCCGCCTCGTATTCGGTGAACCCCATGTTTTCAAGAACATAGCGTCCTGCGCGCACGGAACTGTCGAAGGTTTCGCGGACGATGTCGTTGGCCCCGGCCTTGTACAGTTCATAGACATGCACCCGGTCATGCGCGCGGGCGACGATGTGGATGTCGGGGCGTTCCTTTCGCGCGAAGGCGACGATCTTGTTGGCCGCCTCGCGGTCGTTGACCGTCACCACCAGAACCGAGGCATCCTCCAGCCCGGCAGCGCGCAAGAGTTCCGGCCGGGTCGGGTCGCCGAAATAGCCCTTGATGCCAAAGCGCCGCATCAGCTGGATCGAGGTCATGTCGCTGTCAAGCACGGTGGTCGGCACCCCGCTCATCCGCACCAGCCGGTTGACCACCTGACCGAAGCGGCCGATGCCGGCGATGATGACCTTGCCCTTCTCGCCGATCTCGTCCTCGTCTTGGTCGGCGCGCGACGCGACCAGACGCTGCGACACCCTTTCGGACAGGATGAACAGCAGCGGCGTCAGAAGCATCGACAGTCCGATGACCAGTTGAACCGTCTGCGCGACCGAAGGCGGCAGGACCTCGAGGCTGAGCGAGAAGCTGACGATCAGAAAGCCGAATTCACCCGCCTGGGCCAGCCCCAGCGCGAAGAGCCAGCGGTCGCGCCCGCCGATCTTGAACGGCACGGTCAGCGCCAGAAGCACCAGCATCTTGACGAGGATCAGACCCACCGTCAGCCCGATGATCGACAGCGGGCGCGCGAACAGCAGGCCGAAGTTGATGCCGGCGCCCACGGTGATGAAAAAGAGCCCCAGCAGCAGCCCCTTGAAGGGTTCGATATCGGCCTCGAGCTGGTGGCGAAACTCCGAGTTGGCCAGAACCACACCGGCGACGAAGGTGCCAAGGGCGGGCGAAAGCCCGACAAGCGACATCAGAAACCCGATGCCAAGAACGATCAGCAGCGCGCTGAAGGTCGACATTTCGCGCAGGCGCGAGGAATGGATGAAGCGAAAGACCGGATGGGTCAGGTAGTGACCG
>JAWKWW010000001.1:0-616556 GCA_041397385.1 Paracoccaceae bacterium | reverse complement strand
CAGATCACCGACATTACCGACGCGATGCTGGTCGGCCGGCTATTCCAGAAGCTCTTCGACGCCGGCGTCGTGGTCGTGACCACCTCGAACCGGGCGCCCGACGATCTTTACAAGGACGGGCTGAACCGCGCGTTGTTCCTGCCCTTCATTGCGCTGCTGAAAGAGCGGATGACGGTTGTCGAACTCGAAAGCCCCAACGATTACCGCCAGCATCGGCTGGCCGGCGCGCAGGTCTACTTTACTCCGGCCGGGCGCGAGGCCAAGGCGGCGCTGAAATCCATCTGGGAGGAGCTTTCGGGCGGCGGTCACCCCGGGCCGCTGACCCTGACCGTCAACGGCCGGTCCGTCGAACTGCCGGCCTTTCAGAACGGCGTAGGCCGCGCGAGCTTCTGGGAAATGTGTTCACGCCCGCTGGGGCCGGCCGACTACCTGGCGATTGCCAGCGCCGTGCGGGTCCTGATCCTTGAGGATATCCCGCAGCTTTCGGCCTCGAACTACAACGAGGCGAAACGCTTCGTCACACTGATCGACGCCCTTTATGAAGCGCGCGTACGGCTGATCTGTTCGGCCGCCGACACGCCCGAACGGCTATATATCGAGGGCGCGGGGTCGTTCGAGTTTGAACGCACGGCGAGCCGCCTGCGCGAGATGCAGGCCGCCGACTGGGGCAGCCCGACCTAGCCGCGCCGTCCGTCAATCCTTCAGCAGCATCAACAGCGCCAGAACCGTCAGCGCCACACCGGCCAGAACCAGCGCCGGCGGCGCAGCGCGGCCCAGCGCCATTTCCCACAGGATCACCCAGGACGGTGTCAGGTAGGTATAGGCCATGACCTTCGATGAGGGCAGCCGCAACGTGGCATATTGCAAAAGAACGAAGGTCATCGAACTGGCGGCGATGGCCGTGTAGGCGATGGTGATCCAGACGATGGCCGGCAGCCCCGCCCAGTCGGTGGCAAGAACATCGCGCCAGCCCCAGACCAACAGAACGCCCAGCGCCGCAGCCATCATGCCGAAGGAAAACACCACAGGCGGTTCGCCCCGGTTCAGAAGCCGCACAACGGGCGTGTAGATGGCATGAGCGACACAGCCCCAGAAATAGATCCACTCTCCGGTTCCGATGCGAAACGCCAGAAGCGCGGCCACATCGGCGCGAAAGATGACCCACAGCGCGCCCAGCCCGCCGATGGCCAGGGCAACCGCGATGCGCGAGGTCATCGCCTGCCGCAGCATGAGCCAGGCGAACCCGGCCGACATGATCGGCGTCAGCGTGAAGACCGCCGCGGTCGATACCGGCGGCGCGGTCTTCAGCCCCTCGAACATCAGGACGAAGTAGATGGCGAACAGCCCGCCCATGATCAGGTAGCGCCATGGCGCATGCCAGTGATCGCGGCGAAAACCCGTTGTCGCAAGCGCTACCGAGCCGATGACCGCACAGGCGATGACGAACCGCACGACGTTCAGCGCCGTCGGGGCGATGTGGTTGGCTGCCATCGACCCAAGGCTGAACGACCCGGCCACCAGGGCCGAAAAGGCCAGCATCGCCAGATGACCGCGCGCCGAAGGGGACAGGGACCGAAGCAATCCTCAGAACCCCTGCCAGTTGCGTGAATCGGCCTTCAGATGGTTGAGAAGCGCCTGAACCTTGTTGGTGCGGTGCAGATCGACATGGGTCACCAGCCACAGCGGCACCTCCCATTCCGGCCGCGGCGCCATGACCTCGACCAGATCGTCCATTGTCAGCGCGTCACGCACGGCGACAAAGCCGATACCGGCGCCGGCGCGGATCGCCTCGACCCCGGCCCAGAGGTCGGTGTAGCGATAGGTGATCTGCGCTTCGCCGACATGGGCGCGCAGCCAGCGCCCGAACGGCGCGCGGGTCTGTGCATCGTCGGTGCCGACAAAACGATGACTGGCAAAGTCCTGTAACGAGGCGGGAACGCCATGCCGTTTTTCGTAGCCTTCGGAGGCGTACAGGCCGAACTGCTGTCTCAGGAACGGCTGCACGACGTTGTCGGGCTGCTCGGGTGCGCTGCCGGAACGGATTGCGACATGGGCCTCGCCATATTCCAGCCGAAACAGCCGTTCGCCGGTGAGGTAACGTACAACCACTTCCGGATGGTCCAGCTGAAACCGGCTGAGCGATGGCGAGATGACGCGCGCCAGCCCGGGTATCGAGGTGACGACCAGTTCGCCCGAAACCGACCGGCCGCGACCGCGAATGCGATTGGCAAGCTGGCTGAACTGGTCTTCCGTCGCCTGAGCGACCAGCAAAAGCTCCTGTCCGGCCTCGGTCGCGGTATAGCCGCGCGCGTGGCGTTGAAACAGTTTGACGCCCAGCCGCTGCTCAAGCGCGTCGACATGGCGAATGACCGTTGCATGGTGCACGCCCAGAACCTCGGCCGCACCCGAAACGGTCCCCAGGCGGGCGACCTGATAGGCGGTTCGAACCTCGTCCCAGTTGTCCATCTTTCGCTCACGCCTTCGTGGGGCTGCCCGCGCGCGAAATCACAGGGAATTGCTGTGCGTCAGCGAACAGTTGCCCCGACAAAAAGCCCCATTTTGTTCGCTGACGCAATCCCCATTTCGGTTTGGCAAGCAGCGGAACAGAGCGAACTCCCAGCCGCCCGCCGCTTCCCCGGATCGGCCGGGACAATGAAACCCAGTGGGGCGGAAAGCCCCGACACGAAAGGAAGACACCATGTTTGCCAAAGCTACCCTGACCGCCGTTGCCATCGCCATCGCCGCCCCGGCATTCGCGATGGGCACCCAGCTGGAACGCGCCGCCGGCGTGGAACCGGGCGTCTTTACCCAGTCGGAACTGGTTTTGCTGAACCAGGCGCTGAACGACAATGACTACCGCCTTTACAACTTCATCGTCGACAGCAAGACGGCCGGCGTGTCGCGCAGCGCCGCGAACGCGACCAGCGACGATTTCGTCTTCCCGTCGTCGCCGGATCGCGCCATTCAGCGCGCGAGCGAACAATAAGGCCGGCAGGGCGGGCCATCCACCCCGATCGGAACAGGGCGCACGAGCACTCCCCTCGTGCGCCCTTTGTTCATTCCGCCGCTGCTAGGGTTGCACCACCGTCAGGCCCAGAAGCCGCCAAAGCTGCATGCCACCGCGATAGTAGCGGATCCGTTCCGCCGGATAGCCGAGCGACACCATGATCCGGATCGCCGAGGGCGACTGCCCGCACCACGGCCCGTTGCAAAACAGCGCGACCTCTTTCGCGCCCTCGCAATCCCAGCCGTCGAAATCCGGCTCGCAGCCCAGATCGCCCAGCCTGTCGGCGATGTCGGTATAGGGGATGTTGACCGCGCCGGGGATGGTCCCGGACTGGAACCAGTCGACCGTGCGGCTGTCGATCACCACGGCTTCGCCGGCCTCCAGCATGTCCAGAAGCTCCAGTTCGCCGACCGGCGTCACGCCCTCGGCCGGCACCATGGGCTGAACGCAAAAGGGCGGGCATTCGCGCGAGGTGCGCGCCCAGTCTCCGGTCAGAACCGCGGCGGTATCCTGATTGCGTTCGATCGTGACCGGGCCCTTGCCGGTCGTCACCGTCACACCCGGCCGCCCCGGCGCGATCCCGACGGCAACATCCTGTGCCGGCACGGGCATCGCCGCCAGCAGCGACAGGATCGCGATCACAAGGGCACGCATGGCAATCTCCTTTGTCCTTTGCAGCCATCCTGCGCAGCCACGCGACGCTCTGCAACCGGCAAGCCGGCAATAGCGCCGATTGGTCGCGCCGGGTTGACTTGGCCCGTGCCCGGGCGTATTCCGGCGGCGCTTTACGGAAGTGGTCACGCTTCCGGTCCCGGGCCTGACCCGGGATCGCCACCAGTCAGCGCGTCGCGCCCACTGGTGCGTTTTGCGTTTGGGCGCCCCGCCTCTATCTTTCGGGGCAGCGATTGGAAATGGCCAAGGAGGGCCGCGAAATGTTCGAGAACCTGTCTGAACGCCTTGGCGGCGTCTTCGACCGGCTGACGAAACAGGGCGCCCTGTCTGACGACGACGTCAAAAGTGCACTGCGCGAGGTTCGCGTGGCGCTGCTTGAGGCCGATGTCTCGCTGCCCGTGGCCCGCGACTTCGTCGCGAAGATCCAGGAACGCGCAACCGGGCAGGCGGTGACGAAATCGATCACCCCGGGCCAGCAGGTCGTCAAGATCGTGCATGATGCGCTGGTCGAGGTCCTGCGCGGCGAAGGCCCGGCGGATGCGCTGAAAATCGACAACCCGCCGGCGCCGATCCTGATGGTCGGCCTGCAGGGTTCGGGCAAGACGACCACGACCGCGAAACTGGCCAAGCGGCTGAGCGAGAAGAACGGCAAGCGGGTGCTGATGGCCTCGCTCGACACCAACCGCCCGGCGGCGATGGAACAGCTGGCGATCCTCGGTCGTCAGATCGGGGTCGACACGCTGCCGATCGTCAAGGGCGAAAGCGCGGTACAGATTGCCAAACGCGCCAAACAGCAGGCGACGCTGGGCGGCTATGACGTCTACATGCTCGATACCGCCGGCCGGCTGCATATCGACGAAGTGCTGATGGACGAGGTGCAGGCGGTCCGCGATGTCGCCAGCCCGCGCGAAACCCTGCTGGTCGTCGATGGCCTGACCGGTCAGGACGCCGTGAACGTGGCCACCGAATTTGACGGCAAGGTCGGCATTTCCGGCGTCGTCCTGACCCGAATGGATGGCGACGGGCGCGGTGGTGCCGCACTGTCGATGCGCGCCGTCACCGGCAAGCCGATCCGCTTCGTCGGCCTTGGCGAAAAGATGGACGCGATCGAGACCTTCGAGCCGGAACGCGTCGCCGGCCGCATCCTGGGCATGGGCGACATCGTCGCGCTGGTCGAGAAGGCCCAGGAAACCATCGAGATGGAACAGGCCGAGCGCATGATGAAGCGCTTCAGAAAGGCCAGTTCAACATGAACGACCTGCGCATGCAACCGGTCCAGATGCTGAAGATGGGCGGCATGCAGGGCTGATGAGTGATGCCGGGCATGGGCAAGATGCAGAAGGCCGCCTCCGAAGCCGGGTTCGACGACAGCATGCTGCGCCGCCAGATCGCGCTGATCAACTCGACAGCCAAGCGTGAACGCGCCAATCGATCTTCTTCAGGCCAGCCACAAGAAACGTATCGCCGCCGGCGCGGGCCTTGAGGTGAGCGAGCTAGACAAGCTTCTGAAGATGCACCGGCAGATGGCCGACATGATGAAGAAGATGGGCAAGATAGGCAAAGGCAGCATGCTGAAACAGGCCATGAAGGGCATGTTCGGCAAGGGCAGCATGCCCGACCCGTCGAAGATGAGCCCCGAGGAACTGGACGCCATGGCCAAGGGCATGCGCGACGGCATGGGCGGCGGCGCGTTGCCCACGGCGGCCTACCTGTGACGGCCTTGGCGGCATGAAACTGCCCGGCGGTCTGTCGGGCCTCGGCGGGTTCGGGAGAAGAGTGATATCCGGTGCGCAGCATAGGCTTGCCTAATCGCGCAGGGGCCGCAAACCGGGGGCCATCGACTCGGGAGGTGTCGCTATGACCCCTCCGACGCTGCACACCGACGCTTCGCGATCCTGCACGCCCCGAAGCTTGCCGATTTCGAGCATTGGGCAGCCTTCTTCGCCTCGCCCCGCTCGATCCACGAGCGGCATGATGAGCCGCAGCGATACCTGGCGCACCTGGGCCGCCGATGTGGCGATCTGGCAGTTGAAGGGTTACGGCCCCTTCGGCGTCGATGACCGCGCGACAGGAGCGCCTATGTGGGCGAGGTCGGCATCTATCACGGCGACGACTACCCCGCCCCCGAACTTGGCTGGTTCGTCGTGCCGGAAGCCGAAGGCAAGGGCTATGCGGCGGAAGCCGCCCGTGCGGTGCTCGACTGGGTTCGCGAAAGCTTCGACTGGCCCCATATCACCAACATCATCGACCCGGCGAACGACCGGTCCATTGCCCTTGGCCTGCGGCTTGGCGGCGTCATCGACCCCGCGCTTGCCGGCGTCGATCCCGGCGATGTGGTGATCCGCCACGACCTGGGGGCGCGCGCATGAACCGCCTGCCCCCGCCCCAGCGCGCGCCTGCGCATATGAACTGCCCGATGGCGCCCATGTGGCGGCGATGACCACGCCTTTCTGGGTGGCGAACGCGCGGCGGCGCGCGGCTGGTCAGCCCGCCCGCACGAAGCCTGGCGCCATCTGGCGGCGATCATCGGCGCCACAGCCTTCGCGGCGGCCCCTTCGTGGCCGAAGAGAGCGAAACCGGCCGCGCCGTCGGGCTTTTCGGCCCCTGGCATCCCGGCGGCCAGCCCGAACGGGAAATCAAATGGGTGATCTGGGACGGTGCCGACGAAGGCCGCGGCCTTGCACGCGAAGCCGCGCAGACGATGCTGCGCTTTGCCTTTGGCCCGCTGGGCTGGACCACCGCCGTCAGCTACATCGAACCGGCCAACGCGCGGTCTGCCGCGCTGGCCGAACGGCTGGGTGCCCGGCGCGACGGCCAATGGCACACACCCTCGGGCAAGTTGGTCGACATCTGGCGCCACCCAAAGCCGGAAAGGGCCGCTGCATGAGCTTTGCCCTGCCCCTTGCCATTCCCCGGATCGAAACGGAACGGCTGATCTTGCGCGGGTTCGAACCGCGCGATTTCGAACCGGCGGCCGAATTCTACGCCGATCCGCTTCGCTCACCCGGTTTCGGCGGTCCGTTGCGCAGCGACGAAAGCTGGCGCTGGTGCGCCTCGAATGTCGGCCACTGGGTGATCCACGGCTTCGGCTTCTGGACGATCGAGGAAAAAGCGACGGGTGATTTCGCGGGCTTCGCCGGCCTCTGGTCGCCCGAGGGCTGGCCGGAACCGGAACTGGGCTGGGCGCTGGCCGAAACTGCCGAGGGCAAGGGCTATGCATTCGAAGCCGCGATGGCTGCCCGCGATCATGCCTATGGCGTGATGGGGCGCCCGGCGCTGATCAGCACGATCAAGCCCGGCAACGACCGTTCGATCCGCCTGGCCGAAAGGATGGGCGCCCGGCTGGAGAGCCGCTACGACAACGACATGCACGGCGAGATGCTGATCTACCGCCATCCCGAACCCCATACCAACGGAGCCCGGCATGACTGACACCGCCGAACGCGCGGCTACCCTGTTGAAGGGACACCGCGAAAGCATCGACCGGCTGGATGCGATCCTGGTCTTCACCCTGGCCGAGCGGTTCAAGCACACCCAGTCGGTCGGCCGGCTGAAGGCCGAACACGACCTGCCGCCATCGGACCCCGACCGCGAGGCGCAACAGATCGCACGGCTGGAAAAGCTGGCCGAAGAGGCCGATCTGGACCCCGAATTTGCCAAGAAGTTCCTGACCTTCGTGATCAGCGAAGTCATCAGGCATCATGAGAAACTGCAGAAATAACCAAGGAACAACAGGCCCTTGCCTGTTTCAAAGCCAAGATAGGAGAGACTGATATGGCTATGAAAATCCGCCTGGCCCGTGGTGGCTCGAAAAAGCGGCCCCATTACGCGATCGTTGCTGCCGACAGCCGCATGCCGCGTGATGGCCGCTTCATCGAAAAGCTGGGCACCTACAACCCGCTTCTGCCGAAAGACAGCGAAGACCGCGTGAAAATGGATCTGGAGCGCGTTCAGTACTGGCTGGGTCAGGGCGCGCAGCCGACCGACCGGATCGCCCGCTTTCTCGAAGCTGCCGGCGCCCGCGACAAGGCCGAGCGCAAGAACATGAAAAAGGCCGTTCCGGGCAAGAAGGCTGCCGCGCGCGCCGATGAAAGGCCGCCAAGGCTGCCGCGGCAACCGCTGCCCGGCCGAAGAACCGGCCGCGGACGAAGCCGCGTCGGAATGATCGCGGCTGTACAGCCCCTTGCGGCTGTGCGATGACACACAGGGCGGTCCGGCACCGGGCCGCCCAGAAACACCAAGGAGCGCGTGATGGCGGAACGCATAGTTGTCAGGGCAATCGCCGGGGCCTTCGGGGTTCATGGCGAGGTACGGTTGAAAAGCTTCTGCGCCCAGCCCGAGGCCATCGCCGCCTATGCGCCGCTCTGGACAAGGATGGCAGTCGCAGCTTCGGCCTGCGCATCACCCGCGCCGTGCCGAATGGCATGGCCGCGCGTCTGACCGGCGTCACCACGCGTGAAGAGGCCGAAGCCCTGCGCAGCACCGAGCTTTATGCCGACCGCGACCGTCTGCCGAACCTTCCCGATGACGAGTTCTACCACGCCGACCTGATCGGGCTCGAGGTGCTGGACACCGGGGGGGCGCCGCTTGGCCGGGTTCTGACGGTGCAAAACCACGGCGCCGGCGACCTGCTGGAAATCGCCCGGTCGGGTGGCGGAGCCACGGTGCTTCTGCCCTTTACCCGCGTCGCCGTTCCGACCGTCGACCTGACCGCCGGGCGCATCATTGCCGACCCGCCCGAGGGGCTCTTCGAATGACCGGCCCCGATCCCGGCAAGGCGAAATCGCATGGCCGGCTGGCGATCTCTGCCTCGATCAAGCCGCGCGAACTGATGTCGGGCACGCCAAGGCTGAAACACGCCTGGACGGCAAAGATCATCACGCTGTTTCCAGAGGCGTTTCCCGGAACACTGGGCCTGTCGCTGACTGGCAAGGCACTGGATCAGGGGCTGTGGGCGCTGGAGGCCATCGATCTGCGCCCCTATGGCATCGGCAAGCACCGCAATGTCGATGACACGCCGGCCGGCGGTGGCGCCGGCATGGTGCTGCGCGCCGATGTCGTGGCCAGCGCGCTGACCGATGCCGCCGCCGGCACGCCCGCCGACCGTTCGCGATGGCCGGTGGTCTACCTTTCGCCGCGCGGCAAACCCTTCGATCAGGCTCTGGCCCGCCGTTGGGCGGCCACGGAAGGCATCACGATGCTTGCGGGCCGGTTTGAAGGCGTCGACCAGCGTGTCCTCGATCACTACGCGGTCGAAGAGGTCAGCCTTGGCGATTTCGTGATGACTGGCGGAGAGATCGCCGCGCAGGCGATGCTGGATGCGGTCGTGCGGCTTCTGCCCGGAGTTCTCGGCAATGCCGCCTCCACCGAAGAGGAAAGCCATTCCCACGGGCTTCTGGAGCACCCGCAGTACACCCGCCCCGCCGAATGGGAGGGGCGGGAAATTCCGCCGTCCTGACCTCCGGCAACCACGCCGAGGTGGAGAAATGGCGCCGCGCCGAGGCGGAACGACTGACGCGGGAGCGGCGGCCGGATTTGTGGGTCAAACGACGTAGGGAGACGACCGGTAACGGTCTTTACCCACAGGAAAATTTTCTTTTTTTAACTTCCTGAGTCGCCCTAAGCTTTCTTTGTCAGGATGGGGGCCCCTATGTTCAGAACGGTTTTCTTTACCACTGCGCTGATCTTGTCTGCCCATACGTCGTCTGCCGCTGATGTGTGCTCCGTAACAACAAGCTCAGGTTCTTGGGAAAAGTTGACGGCCACCGACTACGTCAAGACATCTTCGGATCAGACTTCTTTCCGGCGATGGAAGAGTACGCGTTGTATGTCAACATTCATGATTTTGCCGAGTTCTGCCCGACGGGGTTTCGACGATGTTCTCGACGCCCTTCAGCTTCTTTTCGTCAAGCAGATCGAAACCGCCGATCTCGGATACATAGTCGACCCTGCCGATGCCAAAGTTCCTCTCGGGTTGCTCTATGACGCGGCGGAAATGGCGTTGTTCGACCGGCCGGAGCCGATGAAGGCACTGGTAAAAAGAGTGGTCGACGAGGCGAAAGCCGGATCGCCCGATGCAACTGACGCATTGCTGAAACTTGGTGAGGACAAGAGTCCATTTACTGTTAATGGCGCGATCCACTGGGTCGCCAGCATTATCATCAACGAAGGCAACCCGATAGCACAGCGTTATGACTTGGAACGCTGGATCAAGGACCGCGTGACGATCAATGATCCCGAAATGACCGCTTTGCACAAATCGGTCGTGCACGCTGCTGATGATATGCGTTCTGGTGCCAGACAAAGCGGAAGCGCCACTGCCCACGTCCAAGCCCTTTCTGGGCGGGACTACAATTTTGATCCTTGCGATACCACGCTGAACTCTGGCGTGTACCCTGCTTTTCGGAAGCAACGCGATCAATGAGGATACTTGAGGATTTTCGCGCCCATGTCATCGACCACCAAGGACTGAACGGCGCCGAGGCGCTATATGCCGAGAAGATGGGTATCGCGGCTGCGAATATCGCAAGTGATTGTTTTTTTGGCACGGGCAACCCAGGCCCGTTCGGGATCAACGATTTGAAATTCTCAAGAGAGATGGTTTTCCGAACCGCGCTTGTTGTATCAGACGGTTGGCTTGACGCAGGCACTTCATTGGCGTTGGCATTGGCAATTGACCAGACCGATGGCCATGATGACGGTCGCTACCTTGCGGCCGCCAGGTTGCTCCTGTTCGGAGCCAAGAGTTTGGTCCAACCCGATGAAAACAAGATCAGTTCTTCAATCGATTTCTATCAGAACCTTCTTCCAAGATTTTCAAGAGAAACCATCGTCGAAGCGCAACGCATACTGAAAGAGTATGGCTTCTACCCGTCGTCTCTGGATGGCGTGCCGGGCCCGGCCTTCAGGAAGGCCATGCTGGAGGCCAAGGGCGGCTGCCATTACACAATCGCCAAGGAGCACTCGCTGTACTGTTTACCTTATGGCCCTGAACTTAGAAACGAGGATTGGCTGAAGCCCTATCTGCTTACCGAATTTTAAGTCGTAAGGGCCGGCAAAGTTGTAGTGGTGAAGTCGGGAAGCGGCGGCTTGATGTCTGCAATGCGGGACAGAGGGGACGTTCGTTTTGGGGGGCAATCTCCGCTCAACGAACCGCCACACCCGCTGACGACAACTGCTTTTCAACGCTTTCCGTCGGTGCGGCCGAGAGCGTTCCACGCCTCACGACCGTAACGTCATAACCTCGGTTTCTGGCAGCCAGTGCCGTCTTATTCACACAGTAGTTAAGGTCCAGGCCAACGAGGCGCAGCTTGCCGACGTCGAGGCGCTTCAGCAAAGCATCCAGTTCGCCGGTTTCAAATGCATCCTGCACGCGCTTTACAATGACATGGTCAGGAGATGACGAGAATTGCTTTGCAAGTTCGGTCCCGTCACTGCCTTCGATCGCCTGTCCTTTCATCGTGAGCCTTGCCAGAGCTTTCGTGGAAGGGATCGACCATTCCTGACGAACGGCAATGACGGGATGGCCTTGAGCCCGCGCCGCTTCGACTTCTTCAAGAATGACGGCTGCGGCAGAGTCTTTTGCAGCGTCCGAGTAAGGCCCGCGTTTCCAGAAAACCGACTGGAGATCAATCAGCAGAAGCGCTGATCCGGTCCGGTCCGATATCGTCTCTCCGACACTGATCGCGCCAATGCGTCTAACACCGTTAGCGAGCCAGAGTATGAGGAGCAAAACCGCAGCCCCCAACGCAATGCCGAACGTCATTCTCTGTCTCCTGCCCGTTTTTTCAAACTGTCCGCCACTGCAAGTACGACCTTAAGTGCGGTCGCAACATCTTCATTGCTCAGGTTTTCACCCAACTCCTCCATGAGCTTCATCTCCTTGAAGATGATCTCTTCGATCAAGGTGCGTCCGTGATTGGTCAACGCGAGGACAGGTGAGCGCTTGTGACGAGGATTTGCGCGTTGCTCAACGAGACCGGAAGCCAGCGTTTCGTTGCACATGATCTGGACGTATTGCCGTTTGATTCGATATGCGCCAGCCGGTCCAATCTCGGGACGGTCTGCTCTCCGTATTTGTCGAGCATCTCCAGAACGGCGCGCATGCGGACTGTAAGGTTGGTTCCGATCCAGACCAGCTTCAACGCAGCCTTCGGCGGCTTGCATCAAGGGGCGTGACATCCAGATCAGTTGGTGAAGGTGTTCTGCTTTCATAATGACATTATGCATGTCAAATTGACATGTGCAATGTCAAAACTCAGGCGAAGCTGGCGTTGGCACACCGTGCAGCATCGGACAATTTGCGCTCAAGGCAGAGCTATCGCGCTGGCACGTCACGCCCCTTGACCCACCCCCTCCACCGCCATTTCATACCCGCCCGTCCGGGGGGCTCAGTCGAGTTCGCCACGCAAGCGGTCTGCTGGCCCATGCCCTTTGTTTTCTTCGGCTGGGGCGGCGAGCGGCAGCAAGAACAAGGAACGATGACCTGACTTCTCCGGCGGGCGCAATGGCGGACCCGATGAAGACACGGAGCTCTCATGGCGCGAACACCCATCGCGGGGCTACCGCGAGCAGATGCTGAAAGGATCACGCGATGAACCTGATCGCAACTCGAAGCCGAGCAGATTGCCGCGCTCGGCAAGACCATTCCCGATTTCAAGGCCGGCGACACCGTGCGCGTCGGCTACAAGGTGACCGAGGGCACCCGCTCGCGCGTGCAGAACTACGAAGGCGTCTGCATCGCCTGCAAGGGTGGCAGCACGCTTGCCGTCATTCACCGTGCGCAAGATTTCCTTCGGCGAAGGCGTCGAGCGGGTCTTCCCGCTCTATTCTACCAACATCGATTCGATCGAGGTCGTGCGCCGTGGCCGTGTCCGCCGTGCCAAGCTTTACTACCTGCGCGCGCGCCGGGGCAAATCCGCCCGGATCGCCGAGGTCACCAACTACAAACCCAAAGACGACGAATAAGGACAACGGTCATGAAAAAGGACATTCACCCCGACTATCACATGATCGACGTCAAGATGACCGACGGCACGACCTTCCGCACCCGTTCGACCTGGGGCGGCGAGGGCGACCAGATGGCGCTGGATATCGATCCGCTCGCCCATCCGGCCTGGACCGGCGGTTCGGCCAAGCTGATGGACACCGGCGGCCGCGTCTCGAAGTTCAAGAACAAGTACGCGGGCCTCGGCTTCTGAACCGACGCCAGCGGAACCGACACCAGGGGCGCGCCAACCGGCGCGCCTTTTCCTTTGCGGCAAGCGCGGCGCCGCAGCCGCCCGCGCCCGGTCCGCATCGAAGCGCATTCGCGGCCCCGCATTGGGCACCTCAGGCCTCGTTTCTCTTGCGCCAGACGCCGTCAAAGGGTAGCCCCAAGCACAAGAACGGGAATAGGCCATGGCACATATCATCGTCGTCGGGAACGAAAAGGGCGGTTCGGGAAAATCCACGACCAGCATGCATGTCGCCACCGCGCTGGCCCGGCTTGGCTTTCGCGTCGGCGCGCTGGATCTGGACCTGCGCCAGCGCAGCTTCGGTCGCTACATCGAAAACCGCCGCGCCTTCTGCGCACGCACCGGCAACGCGCTGCCGACACCGCGCTACATAGACCTGCCCGAGGTTGACCGCAGTCAGCTTGGCCCCAATGACAACGTCTTCGACCACCGGCTTTCGGCCGCCGTCGCCATGCTGGAACCCGATTGCGATTTCATCATGATCGACTGTCCCGGGTCGCATACCCGGCTAAGCCAGGTCGCCCATTCGCTGGCCGATACGCTGGTCACGCCGCTGAACGACAGCTTCATCGATTTCGACCTTCTGGCCCGTACCGATCCGGAGACCAACCGCGTTGTCGGCCCCTCGATCTATTCCGAGATGGTCTGGAATGCGCGCCAGCTGCGCGCGCAGGCCGGATTGCCGCCGATCGACTGGATCGTGGTGCGCAACCGGCTGGGCGCCCAGCAGATGCACAACAAGAAAAAGGTGGGGGCTGCGCTGGAAGATCTGTCGCGCCGGATCGGCTTTCGCGTGGCGCCCGGCTTTTCCGAGCGCGTGATCTTCCGCGAACTGTTTCCGCGCGGCCTGACCCTTCTGGATCTGCGCGATATCGGGGTGGAGAACCTCAACATCTCCAACGTGGCCGCGCGGCAGGAAGTGCGCGACCTGATCAAGGAACTCAGGCTGCTCGGTGTTGTTCCCGATTTCTGAAGACCGCGACATTGCTGTTGCGCGCCATCGGCCAGACGGCATTCATCGACTTCAGGCGCATTTCAAACAGGCGGCGGTGCGAAGTTTTCGCGAAGCCCAGGCGTTCGAGGATCGAGCGGCCAAGTTGCATGTTAGTCCTCCATTCCCCCCGGAACATCCAAGTTGTGACCAGCCAGCGGGGCGAAAACATGGCGCGGTCAAGGAAAGTGGGTGCCTGGCCTCGCTCTCCTGGCAACAGAATGTTTCGAGAACGCATAAAGTTTGGTTAACGGCGAAAGAAAAAATAGTTGTGGTTTTCCAATGCATTCGCAACCTTCATGACGGCAGGGCCGGGCAATTCTGGGAACAATCGTGATGGCGAACACACTCTTTGATGCCTTGTTTCGCCCGCTGAAGGGTCGCGCTTCCACCTTTCTGTTTCTACCCGGCGGGCGCGAGCTGAGCGGCGACGGGTTCTTCACGATGGTGGCGCGTTATGCCGCCTGCCTGCGCGATCTGGGGTTGCAACCCGGCGACCGTCTGGCGGTGCAGGTCACCAAATCGCCCGAAGCGCTGGCGGTCTATGGCGCGGCGGTGGCAACCGGTGTCATCCTCCTGCCGCTCAACACGGCCTATACGGCCGACGAGGTCGCCTATTTCGCGCAGAACGCCACGCCCCGGCTAATCCTGTGCGACGCGGCGAAGGCCGCCGCGCTGGAACCGGTGGCACACGCCGTTGGCGCCCGGCTGATGACCCTGAATGCCGATGGCAGCGGCGAATTTACCAACGCTGCCGTGGGCCGGGACGAACGCCTTGAGGTCACGCCCCGCGGGCCGGATGACCTGGCGGCATTCCTTTATACGTCAGGCACGACGGGCCGGTCCAAGGGCGCGATGCTGAGCCACCGCAACCTTCTGTCGAACACCGAGGTGCTGGCCGATCTGTGGCAGTTCAGCGAGGCCGATGTGCTGTTGCACGCGCTACCGATCTTTCACACGCACGGCCTGTTCGTTGCAACGAACATCGCGCTTCTGACCGGCGGGGCGATGATTTTCCTGCCCGGCTACGATCAGGACGCGGTGCTGCAAGGCCTTCCGCGTGCCACCGCGATGATGGGTGTACCCACGTTCTACACCCGGTTGCTGGATGACCCGCGGTTCACCCGCGAAAGCGCCGCCCACATGCGGCTTTTCGTGTCGGGAAGTGCGCCGCTGCTCGCCGAAACCCATACCGCCTTCGAAGAGCGGACCGGCCATCGGATCCTGGAACGCTACGGCATGACCGAAACCAACATGAACACCTCCAACCCCTATGTGGGCGAACGCCGGCCCGGCACGGTGGGCTTTCCGCTGCCCGGCGTCGAGTTGAAGATCACCGATCCAGCCAGTGGCGATACGCTGCCCGCCGGTGACATCGGCGTGATCGAGGTGCGTGGCCCGAACGTCTTTCAGGGCTATTGGCAAATGCCCGAGAAGACCCGCGAGGAATTGCGCGACGACGGCTTTTTCATCACCGGCGATCTGGGCCGGATCGACGCGGACGGCTATGTGCATATCGTCGGTCGGCAGAAGGATCTGATCATAACCGGGGGGTACAACGTCTACCCCAAGGAAGTGGAACTGATCCTGGATGACGAACCCGGCGTTCTGGAAAGCGCGGTGATCGGGCTACCGCATCCCGATTTCGGTGAAGCCGTCTTTGCGGTTCTGGCGCGCCAGCCCGGGGCCGAGCCCGACACCGCGGCGATTGCCGAACGCCTGAAACGCCGGCTGGCAAGGTTCAAGCAACCCAAGGCCATGGTCGTCGTCGACGCGCTGCCGCGCAACACCATGGGCAAGGTACAAAAGGCGCAGCTGCGCGCCGATTTCGCGCAGACCTTCGCCGTGGCTGACCCCGCTCAGCCCAGCGAATAACCGGCGCCGCGCACGGTACGGATCGGGTCGGCCCCGCCATGGCGCATCAGCGATTTGCGCAGCCGTCCGACATGCACGTCGACGGTGCGGGTATCGACATAGATGTCGCGCCCCCAGACCCGGTCCAGAAGCTGTTCGCGGCTCCAGACGCGGCCGGGCTTTTCCATCAGCGTCGCCAGCAGGCGAAACTCGGTCGGGCCAAGGTTCAGCGTCTGGCCGTCGCGAAAAACCCGGTGTTCGGCCGCATCCAGCGTGATGTCGCCATAGCTGATCCGCTCGCCAAGCGCAGCCGGGCGGGTCCGGCGCAGCAGCGCGCGCAGCCGCGCCATCAGTTCAACCACCGAATAGGGCTTGATCACATAGTCGTCGGCGCCGGTATCCAGCCCCCGGACGCGGTCAAATTCCTCGCTGCGCGCCGACAGCATGACAACCGGTACGTTGCGGGTTTCGGGCCGCGCCTTGATCTGGCGGCAGACCTCGATCCCCGACACCTTCGGCAGCATCCAGTCCAGCACGATCAGATCGGGCTGATCCTCGCGCAGTTTCAGCATCGCCTCTTCTCCATCCTCGGCGATGGCAACGGCAAAGCCTTCGGCCTCGAGGTTGTAGCGCAGCACCTCGCGCTGGGCGCTTTCGTCTTCGACCACCAGAACCAGCGGCGCGCGATCCGCCATGGCCTAGCCCTCCAGCGACGCGACCGAGGATCGGTCGCCCTTGGCGCGCGGCTCTTCGGGCATCTGACCGGTGATCAGATAGATCACCTGCTCGGCGATCGTCGTTGTGTGGTCACCCATTCTTTCGAGGTTCTTGGCTACGAAATGCAGGTGCATGCAGGCCGTGATGTTGCGCGGGTCTTCCATCATGTGGGTCAGAAGCGCGCGAAACAGCGTGTTGTATATCTGGTCGATTTCATGGTCGCGCGCGCGCACGTTTTCCGCCAGCGCCAGATCGCGGGCGATAAAGGCGTCAAGCGCATCGCGCAACATCTTTTCCACGGCAACCGCCATCCGCCGCACGGTGCCCGACGCGCCCTCGATCTGCGGCAGGTCGATCAGCAAGGTGGTCCGCTTGGCGATGTTCTTGGCGTAATCGCCCATACGCTCCAGGCTGCCGGCGGTTTTCATCACGGCCAGAACGGTGCGCAGATCGCTTGCCGTGGGGCTGCGCAGCGCGATCAGCCGCGCGGCTTCGTGATCCACGCGCTCTTCCAGTTCATCCACCGCCCGGTCGCCCGAACGCACCTTTTCGGCCAGCTCGGTATCGCGCATTTCCAGCGCTTCGGCGGCCGACAGCGTGGCGGTTTCCACCAGCCCGCCCATCTTCATGATCAGCGCCTGGATGCCTTCGAGATCGCGGTCGAAGGCGCTGAGGATATGGGATTCGTTGTTCATGGTCGCGTTACCCAATTCGGCCGGTGATATAGGCTTCGGTGCGCGGATCGCGCGGGTTGGTGAAGATTTCGTCGGTGTCGCCGTATTCCACCAGGTTGCCCAAATGAAAAAAGGCCGTCTTCTGGCTGACCCGCGCGGCCTGCTGCATCGAATGGGTCACGATCACCACCGAAAACTGCGCGCGCAACTCGTCGATCAGCTCCTCGACCTGCGCCGTCGCGATCGGGTCGAGCGCCGAACAGGGTTCGTCCATCAAGAGGACCTCGGGCGCGGTCGCGACCGCGCGGGCGATGCACAGCCGCTGTTGCTGCCCGCCCGACAGTCCGGTGCCCGGCGCCTGCAACCGGTCTTTGACCTCGTTCCAGAGCGCGGCGCGACGAAGCGCCTTTTCGACCACCTCGTCCAGTTCCGCCTTCGACCGGGTCAGGCCATGGATCTTCGGCCCGTAGGCGACATTGTCATAGATCGATTTCGGAAACGGGTTGGGTTTTTGGAAAACCATGCCGACGCGCGCGCGCAGCTGGACCGGATCGACGCGCCGGTCATAAATATCCTGCCCGTCCAGCGTGATCCTGCCTTCGACCCGGCAGATATCGATGGTGTCGTTCATCCGGTTGAGGCAACGCAGAAAGGTCGACTTGCCGCAGCCCGACGGGCCGATGAAGGCCGTGACCGTCCGGTCAAGGATGTTCACATCGACATCCTTGATCGCATGGTTGTCGCCATAATAGACCTGCACGCCCTCTGCCGCGATCTTGACCTCGGTCGCGGCCGTCAGGTTTCCGGCCTCTCTCAACACATCCATTTCGGCTCGCTCCGCCATGGCGCTACCAGCGCCGTTCGAATTTGCGCCGCAGGATCACCGCGGCGGCGTTCATGACCAGAAGAAAGACCATCAGCACGATGATCGCACCGGAAGCGCGTTCGACAAAGGCCGGATCGGCCCGCTGGGTCCAGTTGTAGACCTGCACCGGCAAAGCCGCGGCCGGGTCGAAAAGCCCGTCGGGCAGCCCGCCGGGATAGTCGCGCACAAAGGCCACCATACCGATCAGCAAGAGCGGCGCGGTTTCGCCCAGCGCCTGCCCCAGCCCGATGATCAGCCCGGTCAGGATACCCGGCGTGGCCAGCGGCAGGACGTGGTGCATCACCGTCTGGGTCTTCGATGCGCCGACACCCAGCGCCGCATCGCGGATCGAGGGTGGCACCGCCTTGATCGCGGCGCGGGCGGGAATGATGATGCGCGGCAGCGTCATCAACGTCAAAACCAGCCCGCCGACAATCGGCGCCGATTGCGGCAGGCCGGCAAAGTTGATGAAGATCGCAAGCCCGAGAATGCCGTAGACAATCGAGGGAACCGCCGCGAGGTTGGCGATGTTCACCTCGATCAGGTCGGTCAGCCGGTTCTTCGGTGCGAATTCCTCCAGGTAGATCGAGGCGGCAACCCCGATCGGCAGCGACAGGACCAGAACCACGATCATCATATAGGCCGAGCCGAGGATCGCGACGCCCAGCCCCGCCGCTTCCGGGCGGAGTTCGGAAGCGTCGGCAGCGGTGATGAAGGCCCAGTTGAACGCCTTGGTCAGCATCCCCTCTGCCAACATCGCATCGGCCAGTCGCAACTGGTTGGTCGACACGTTGCTGTCGCGCGCGGCGCTTTCCAGTGTCACGCGACCCTTGAGGTAGCCGTCGATCCGCCCGTTGGCCAGCACCTTCAGCGATACCGTCTGACCGACCAGATCGGGATTGGACAGCACCCTGTTTCGCACCTGAGCCGCCGCCTCTTTCGAGATCATGTCGGCGACATCCTTGTCGGTCAGCCCCTCGACCGTGACCCCGCGTTCGGCAAGCGACGCCTTCAGCGCCTTGTCCAGCAGCTTGCCGTAACCGATGGTGGTGACCTTCTTCATCACTTCCGGGTCGCGGGTGCCGGACTTGTCCAGCGTCTTTTCGTCAAGCGTCACGTCGAAGACCAAAAAGCTTTGCCGGAACGCGCCCAGCCCGTTGGCCAGAACCGATGACAAGAGCACGACAAGCGCCGCAAGGGCGATGGCGATGGCGATTTGGCCATAGCGGCGAAACCGCGCCTCGGCGGCGTTACGCTTGCGTGTGCGGGCGTCGGGTTCGAACAGGCTTCCGCGCCCGGCCGGTCCGCTGACGGTTGCATCGCTCATTCGTATTGCTCCCGGTATTTGCGCACGACGACCAGCGCGACGATGTTCAGCCCCAGTGTGAAGACGAACAGGCACATGCCCAGCGCGAACGCCACCAGCGTCTCGGGCGAGGCAAATTCGGTATCGCCGGTCAACTGGCTGACGATCTTCACCGTCAGTGTCGTCATCGCCTCGAACGGGTTCAGATCGAGCTTGGCGGCGGCCCCCGCACCCATCACCACGATCATGGTTTCGCCAATCGCGCGCGATGCCGCCAGCAGGATGGCGCCTACGATCCCCGGCAGTGCCGCCGGCAGGATCACCTGGCGAACGGTTTCCGACTGCGTCGCGCCCAGCCCGTAAGACCCGTCGCGCAGGCTTTGCGGAACGGCGTTGATGATGTCGTCGCTGAGCGACGAGACGAAGGGGATCAGCATAATGCCCATGACCAGCCCCGCCGTCATCACCGAGGACGACGAATTGCCAAGCCCCATGGGCTGGGCGAAATAATCGCGCAAGAGCGGGCCCAGCGTCACCAGCGCGAAAAGGCCGTAGACGATGGTCGGGATGCCGGCCAGCACCTCGATCGCGGGCTTGACCAGCGACCGGGTATGACGGGAGGCGTATTCGGACAGGTAGATCGCGCTCATCAGCCCGACCGGAACGGCAAAGACCAGCGCGACGAAGGACACATACATCGTGCCCCAGAGCAGCGGCCATATCCCCAGATCGGAACCGCCCCGAAATTGCGGGTTCCACGTCAGGTTCAAGAAGAATTTCGACGCCGGATACAGCCGGAAGAAATGCACCGATTCCACCAGCAGCGAGGCGACGATGCCAAATGTGGTCAGGACGGCGACCAGCGAGGCGGCGATGAAGAGCGCAAGCACAAACCCTTCCGAGACGTTGCGCGCCCGGTAGTCCATGGCGATACGCCGCCACGACAGGACGAGCCCCAGAAGCGCCAGCGCGATCGCGGCAAAGGGCAGCAGCGAACCGAACCGCAGGTCCAGCCGGCGGTATTCCAGTGCCGCAGCGAAAACGCCCGGGGTGATATCGCCGGCCAGCGCAACACCGGCATTGGCAAGACGGGCCTTGGCCTCGGCCGAATCGGCCGTCATCGCAGCAATCGCGTCGTCGCCCGGCGCATTCTGCCCGGCCAGCGTTTCGAGACCGCCGGCGACACGGCGCACATCGCTCATCACCAGTTCGGCGGTGCTGCCCGGGGGGATGTCGGACGGCGTGATCAGCCGGGCGACCTGACTTTCGACCAGCACCGGCTGGATGAGGAACCAAAGGCCAGCAAACAACAGCGCCGGTACCGCCGAAAACAGCAGAACCGACTGCCCGTGGTAGCCCACAAGCGAATGCAGGCGGCGCGTATCGCCCCCGGAAACCTTCGCGGCGCGACGCCGGCCCATGACATAGCCGATGCCAGCGATGGCGACGATGATCAGTAGAAGAAGTCCGGTGCTCATGGCGCCTGTCCAAGCAAGGAAACGGGCGGCGCAACCGGCGCCGCCCGCGGGTACGAAGCGGTTATTCCAGCGGGGCCATCGGCGTGCCGGCGGCAACCATTTCCTGGGTCGCGGCCAGTTCCGGATCGGAAACCAGCCCGTATTCCGCCAGCGGACCGTCCGGGCCGGCCATGTCGTCCGACACGAAGAAATCGATGTATTCCTGCAGGCCCGGGATCACACCCAGATGCGCCGTCTTGACGTAGAAGTAGAGCGGGCGCGAAACCGGGTAGTCGCCCGAGGCGATGGTTTCTGTCGACGGAACAACGCCGTCCATCGTGGCGACGCGCAGCTTGTCGGTGTTGTTCTGGTAGAATGACAGGCCGAAAACGCCGATGGCATTGGCGTTCGCGTCGATCCGGGCCAGCGTTTCGGTGTAGTCGCCGTCGATGTCGACCGAGGCGCCATCGGTACGCAGTGTCAGGCAGCCTTCGGCCTTTTCGTCACCGGCGGCCTTCATGGCTTCGGCGGCCCCGGTGGCTTCGCAGCCGGCTTCCAGAACCTTGACGTCGAACACTTCGCGCGTGCCGTGCTTGGTGCCGGGGATGAAGGCCAGAATGTCTTGCGCCGGCAGCGCGGGGTTCACATCGGCCCAGGTCTTGGCGGTGTTGTCGACCAGCGCGCCGTCCTTCATCACCTTCGCAGCCAGCGCCCCGTACCAGTCCGCCGCGGTAAAGGCGAATTCGGCCCCGTCGATCGCGCTGGCAAAGACGATACCGTCATAACCGATGCGCACTTCCATGAGTTCGGTGACGCCGTTCTGGGTGCACAGGTCGATGTCCGACGGCTTGATGCGGCTCGACGAATTGGCGATGTCGATCGTGTTTTCGCCCACGCCTTCGCAGAGCTTCTTGCGGCCGGCACCCGAGCCGCCGCCTTCGACCACGGGGGTCGGGAAATCGAAGTTTTCGCCAAATGCCTCGGCGACGATGGTCGCATAGGGCAGAACCGTTGACGAGCCGGCGATCTGGATCTGGTCGCGGGCGCTGGCGAAGCCACCCGAGGCCGCCAGGATGGCCAGGGCCGAAAGTGCGGTCTTCGAAATCGTCATGAGTCTCTCCATTGGTGTCCGGGGCCGGTGCGGCCATGGCCGCGGGCATATCGGGCGCTGGTGAAACTCATGCAAAAGATTTGTAACAGCGGCGTGACACGGGTCGATTTCCCGCGTCGCGCCCTTCAGAAGAACCCGGCGACCGTCTCGGAAAGCCTGTGCGCCACTTCCCGGTGGATGGCCGGCCCCGGCAGTTCAGCCGCCATCGGCGCCTCGAGCGGCTGATAGACCATGCCAAGCGTGCCGCGTGATCGCGCCTCGGCGCTCGGCACGACCTCGACCAGTTGCACCCGGTCGTCGCAAAGCTGTTCCACCATGCGCTTGTTGACCAGAACCGGGTCGGCGCGCAGCCGGTCCGGCACCGCGCGCGCCTCGTCGAGCGGGTGGTCGGCCAGCCACAACAGAACCACCGGCCCCCCGATCCTGTCCAGAAGGCTGCGCATCCGCGCCTGCCAGGCGGCCTGCAGTTCCTCTTCGACCATCTCGAACTTGTCCGGAGCGATATCGCGCAATTCGGTCAGCATGTGTCGCGTGAAACTGAAGGCGGTGAAATCGACCTCGCGAAAAATCGTCTTCATCAGCGACGACGCGCGCAAGAATCGGTCGTTGCGGCGCGGATGCACGCTGTAGAACCGGTTGGACAGCGTGTGGGCGCCCAGTACCTGCACCACGCTCACTCGCGCGCGGCCGCAGATTTCCATGACCGTCGTGTCGTTTACGAACACGTCAAGCCCGCCGTTCACGCAGCCCAGGTTGACCGTAGCCACCCCGCCCCGATCCTGGATCAGCATCGGAAAGGCGCGCGGAACAAAACGCCCGTAGGTTTCCGTTCCGCCCAGAAACGCGCAATAGGGCGTGTTCAGGTCCTGTCGCGGCCCACGAAACACCAGTTTCGATGCGCCGTAACGGCAGGGAAAATAATCCAGCGCGCCGGCGCGCACGTCTTCGAAAGCCATGACTTCACCCACTTCAACTCCTTACCCGGCGACCACTTTGACGTGGCGAGGTTTCGAAATGGCTAAAGAGACAGTTTGAAGCAGGTTGTTGCGATCACGCGGCCTTGCGCCGGTGCCGCGCAGCCGCATATGGTCCAATCTGATTGCA
The DNA here is from genome assembly GCA_041397385.1 of Paracoccaceae bacterium. Lineage (GTDB taxonomy): Bacteria > Pseudomonadota > Alphaproteobacteria > Rhodobacterales > Rhodobacteraceae > Albidovulum. The sequence goes on along the minus strand of JAWKWW010000001.1, from coordinate 593,562 downwards.
GAAAGGACGGGTCATGGAAATCAGGACGGTCGGCATTGTCGGTGCCGGACAGATGGGAAACGGCATTGCCCATGTCTTTTCGCTGGCCGGTTACGATGTGCTGCTGAACGACATTTCGCAGGACTCTCTCGACAAGGCTCTGGCGCTGATCACGCGCAACATGGACCGTCAGGTCGCGCGCGAAAAGATCACCGCAGAAGAGCGTGACGCCGCCATGGCGCGGATCCGCACGACGCTGACGCTGTCCGATCTGGGCGCCACCGACCTGATCATCGAGGCCGCGACCGAGCGTGAAACCGTCAAGGCCGCGATCTTCGAAGACCTGCTGCCGCATCTAAAGCCGGAAACCATCCTGACCTCCAACACCTCGTCTATCTCGATCACCCGGCTGGCCAGCCGGACCGACCGGCCGGAAAAGTTCATGGGCTTCCACTTCATGAACCCGGTGCCGGTGATGCAGCTTGTCGAGCTGATCCGCGGCATCGCCACCGACCAGCCCACCTATCAGGCCCTGCTCGGCGTGGTCGAGAAGCTGGGCAAGACCGCGGCCAGCGCCGAGGATTTCCCCGCCTTCATCGTCAACCGCATCCTGATGCCGATGATCAACGAGGCAGTCTATACGCTGTACGAAGGCGTCGGTTCGGTCAAATCCATCGACGAATCGTTGAAGCTGGGCGCGAACCACCCGATGGGGCCGCTGGAACTGGCCGATTTCATCGGGCTCGACACCTGCCTTGCGATCATGAACGTGCTGCATGACGGGCTGGCGGACACCAAGTATCGCCCCTGTCCGCTGCTGACGAAATACGTCGAGGCCGGGTGGCTGGGGCGCAAGACCGGGCGCGGCTTTTACGACTACCGCGGTGAAACCCCTGTGCCGACACGTTAAGCCACGGTCGCGGCGTTCAGTAATCCTCGCCGAAGCGGTTTTCGACCAGACCCTGCAACGCGTCGGCCAGCGCATCCGCCTCGGCCCCGCTGGTCGTGACATCGATCGCTGTGCCCCGCGAGGCGGCCAGCATCAAAAGGCCCATGATGCTGTCGCCAGACACGACCATGCCGTCCTTGGCCACTTCGGCCTCGGCATCGAACCGTTCGACCGTTTCGACGAATTTCGCCGAAGCCCGGGCATGAAGGCCCTTTTCGTTGACGATGCGAAACCTGCGGCTTGTCATCAGGTGCTGAACCCCGTGCCGACATCCAGACTGTTGATGTACTTGCGCCCGGCTTCCAGCGCCGCATCGACCGCCTCGGTCAGCGGCTTGTGCCGGCTCTTGGCAAGTTTCACGAGCATCGGAAGGTTGGCGCCGTAAAGGATACGCCGACCCGACGGCACGCAGGCGCGCAGCGAAAGGTTCGAGGGCGAGCCACCGAACATGTCGGTGACCACCACAACGCCCTGGCCTTCGTCCACCTCGTCGGCGGCCACGCAAATCTCGGTCTGCTTGGCATTGCGGTCATGGTCGTCTTCGATGGCGATGGCGCGAATGCCCGGCTGCTTGCCGACGACATGTTCGACCGCCGCCAGGTATTCCCGCGCCAACCCGCCATGTGCGACGATGACGATCCCGATCAAACGCGCTTACCCCGCATTCGGCGCAGGCGATACAACGGCCCTGCGTTCCAGTTCCCTGTGCCGTTTAGACACATGCCAGCCCTGTTCTGCAAGTGCATTCGCCAGCTTCTCTGCGACTGCAACCGAACGGTGTTGCCCGCCGGTACAGCCAAAACCTATCGCGACATGCGATCGCCCCTCTTCCAGCTGCGCCGGCAGGACAAGGCGCACGAGGTCGAGCACCCGGTCATAAAATCCGTCAAACAGCGGGTCGGCCGCCACGAAAGCCGCCACCTCTGCGTCGCGGCCGTCGCGCGCGCGAAGCGTGGCCTCCCAATGCGGATTGCGCAGGAACCGGCAGTCAAACACCATGTCGACGCCGCGCGGCACCCCACGTTTGTAGGAAAAGGAATGGACCGAAACGGCCAGTCCCTCGGCCCCGCGCGTATCGTACCAGCGGCCAAGCTCCGCGCGCAGGTCGTGCGGCGTCATTTCGGTCGTGTCGATCAGCACATCGGCGCGCGCACGGATCGGCGCCAGCAGGTCGACCTCGCGCTCGATACCGTGTTCTGGCGCGTCGCCGGGTGCCAGCGGATGGCGCCGCCGGGTCTGCGAATAGCGCCGCACAAGTTCGTCCGCGCTGCAATCGAGATACAGCACTTCGGGCGCCGCATCGGGGTCGCGTGTCAGCCGGTCGATCAGTTCGATAAGCGCGCCGGCGGAAAAGTCGCGGTTGCGCACATCGATGCCCAGTGCCACCGGCCGGTCCAGCGCCGGGCCCGCCAGAAGCCGGGGGATCATTGACATCGGCAGATTGTCGATCGCCTCGAAGCCGATATCCTCAAGCGCATCGATCGCCGTCGACCGCCCGGCACCCGAAGGCCCGGTCACCAGCACCAGGTGCTGGCCGCGTGGGGAATGTTGCTCTGCCATCGCGTACCCCGTCAGGCCTGACGACCCCCCTTCATATACTGAAGCAGCGCGGCGGGAAAACCGGGGCTGTCGAGCTTGTGAACAAGCGTCACGGACTGGCCCAGTATCTCTCGGCTGCGTCTGGGCGGCAGACGCTCCACCTCGACCTCGGCCAGATCGACGACAAGGCTCAGCGGGACCGGCCCGGTGGCTTCGGCGTTCAGCAGCCCCAGGCCACGCGCCTCGATCAGCCCTTTCAGGGCCTTCGGGCAACCGGCCATCACCGCGTCGCCTTCGCGCCAAAGCTCGGTCCGGTCGTCGGCGACCAGCGCCGCGCCCAGCGCCATGAGCGACAGCGCCAGCGTGGATTTTCCCGAACCCGATGGCCCGGAAATCAGGCAGCCGCGCCCGAAAAGCGCGACTGTCGATGCATGCAGCAGGAGAGGCCCGGGGGCGCTGCCCATGGGCCCCGTCTCAGACCGGAAGGCCGACGACGAAGCGCGCGCCCAGCGGGTCCGAAGTGATGTCGGCATCGGTCGGGCGGATGTTTTCGGCCCAGATCACGCCGCCATGCGCTTCGACGATCTGCTTCGAAATCGCCAGTCCCAGACCAGAATGGTTGCCGAACTGGCCCGAGGGACGTTCCGAATAGAACCGCTGGAAAACCTTCGACAGCGCCTGTTCGGGTATGCCGGGGCCGGTATCCTCGACCACCACCAGAATGCGGTTTTCCCGCCGCCGGGCCCAGACCCGAACCGCGTCACCCTGTTCGCAGAACGAAATCGCATTGGTGATCAGGTTGACGAACACCTGTGCCAGCCGCGCCTCGAGCCCGTGCAGGACCACCGGCTCATCCGGCAGGTCGGTGATGAAATCGACACCCTTGTCGCGCGCCTGCGCACCCAGGAACTCGCCCAGGTTACCCAGCATCTTCAAGAGGTTGAACGGCTCTTCCTCTTCCTTGACCAGCTCGCTGTCAAGCCGCGAGGCATTGGAGATGTCGCTGACCAGGCGGTCGAGCCGGCGCACGTCGTGTTCGATCACTTCCAGGAGACGCTCGCGCTGATCGTCGCGCTTGGCAACGCGCAGCGTGCCGACGGCCGACCGCAGCGACGCCAGGGGGTTCTTGATTTCGTGGGCGACATCGGCGGCAAACTGTTCGTTCGCGTCGATCCGGTCGTAAAGCGCGGCGACCATGCCGCGCATCGCCACCGACAGCCGGCCGATTTCGTCCGGCCGTGCCGACAGATCGGGTATGCGCACACGGCTGGGGCTGACCTTGCGCGCGTTCTTGTCGCGCCCAAGTTCGGCCGCCGCCGCAAGATCGGACAGCGGGTTGGCGATAGTCGAGGCCAGCACGAGGGCTCAGCCCGATCGAAACCAAGAAGCGCAATTATGAACTATCTGCAGGATCACATTCGCGTTCGGTCCTGACCAGTTGGTCCGATCTCGCCCGCAGCACTGGCAACGGCCACCGCGCCGATGACCCGGTCGCCGTCCTTGATCGGTGTCGCCACCGAAAAGAATGTGCTGCCGGAACTCGTGCGTTCGGTCTTGACGTCGGTGCGGCCTTCCAGCGCGCCGTTGATCAGGTCGCGTCCCGGGGCCACCCCGCCGGCGAGCTCATCGGGAACGTCGAGGCCGAAAAGCCGCGACACGCCGTCCCAGAACCCGTTCAGCCAATCCGAAATCACCGTCGCCCGGCCCTTGTCGTCGCCAATCACCGGCAATGCGCCGGTAACCCGCGCAACGACCGTGCCATCGCCGTCGGTCACGAAAAGCTCGGCCCCGTTGGTCAGGTCGATCGGTTCGGCCGCCATGGCCAGCGTCGCCGCCTTGCCGCCTTCCGACATCCGCGCGCCGATCACGTCGGCGATCAGTCGCGCCTCGGTCACGATGCCGCGTTCGCGCTGGATGACCAGGCTGTCGCGGAACGGGTTGAGAAACAGAACGCCGGTCACAAGGATGACCAGCGCCAGCAGGTTGAAGATGATGATCTTGCGCGCCAGTGGCGAGCGGTTCAGTGAAACGATGGCGTGGCGGCGGCGATGTTCGCGCAACTCGCTTTCGATTTCGTTTTCCGGCTGAACCCAATCCTCGCCGAGAAGCACGTCACCCTTGCGGATGCGTGCCTCGGCAGTATCGATTTTCGATGCGGCGTTCATTCTTCGTTATATCTGTAGCCGATGCCATAAAGCGTTTCGATGGCCGAGAAATCGTCATCGACCGTCCGCATCTTCTTGCGCAGCCGCTTGATATGGCTGTCGATCGTGCGGTCGTCGACATAGACCTGATCGTCATAGGCCACATCCATCAATTGGTCGCGCGACTTCACGAAACCCGGGCGCTGGGCCAACGCCTGCAACAGCAGGAATTCGGTGACGGTCAGCGTCACATCCTGACCCTTCCAGGTCACCGCGTGGCGCAGCGGATCCATCGCCAGGTTGCCGCGCACCATCACCTTGGTTTCCTCGGTCGTCGCAACCTCGCCGCTGGCCACCGCTTCCTGGCGGCGCAAGAGCGCGCGGATGCGTTCGACCAGAAGACGCTGCGAGAACGGCTTTTTCACATAATCGTCGGCGCCCATGCGCAGGCCCAGAACCTCGTCGATCTCGTCATCCTTCGAGGTCAGGAAGATGACCGGCATCGCGGTCTTCTGGCGCAGGCGCTGCAACAGATCCATGCCGTCCATCCGCGGCATCTTGATATCCAGAACGGCCATGTCCGGGAGGCGTTTGTTGAACGCATCCAGCGCCGACTGGCCATCGTTGTAGGTTTCCACTTCGAAGCCTTCGGCCTCAAGCGTCATCGAAACGGACGTCAGGATGTTCCTGTCATCGTCCACAAGCGCGATACGCGACATTGTCGATTTCCTTATGCTGCTCGGTCACATTTTTGCCATTTTTATTGGCGGCATACTCCAGCGTCAGCGCCATGGAATCAACCTGTAACTGCGAATCGCGCCTTAGGTTTGGCGATCCTGAGGCGGAATTTCTGAAACTTTGGCTAATTTGCCTCACCTGCGCCGCATAGTTTCGGCATCCGAAACTTGGTTGCGCTAACTGTGCCAAACGGTCCTGTTCTAACGGAAACTGTGCATGTTATAGGGCTATCGACACCTCACTCGTCAGGGGTGTCCGGCGCCCGTTTGGCCCGGGTCGCCGCCCCCAGGACCGACAATTTTGCCCTCAGACGGCATCGGGAGCTTGCAGATGAACATTGGACGGGTAAACCCAGCCCAGACCCTCGACACCCAGGGAATGACCGGGCTGGGCAATGTCTATTACAACCTGATCGAACCGGCGCTGGTCGAGGCGGCACTGACCCGGCGTGAAGGCACCTTGGGCAAGGGCGGGGCGTTCCTCGTCTCGACCGGCTCGCATACCGGGCGTTCGCCCAAGGACAAGTTCGTGGTCCGAACGCCCTCGGTTGAAAACAGCATCTGGTGGGAAAACAACGCCCCGATGGCGCCCGACGCCTTCGACCGGCTTTACGACGACATGCTGGCCCATATGAAGGGCCGCGACTATTTCGTGCAGGACCTCTTCGGCGGTGCCGACCCCGCCCACCGCCTGGATGTGCGCGTGGTGACCGAACTGGCCTGGCATGGCCTCTTCATCCGCCATCTGCTGCGCCGGCCTGACCGCAGCGAACTGGACAGCTTCGCGCCCGATTTCACCATCGTGAACTGCCCGAGCTTCAAGGCCGACCCGGCCCGCCACGGCTGCCGCAGCGAAACGGTGATCGCGCTCAATTTCGATCGCAAGCTGATCCTGATCGCCAACACCGCCTATGCCGGCGAGAACAAGAAATCGGTCTTTACGCTGCTGAACTACCTGTTGCCGGAAAAGGGCATCATGCCGATGCACTGTTCGGCCAACCACGCGGTCGGCAACCCGGTCGACACGGCGATTTTCTTTGGCCTTTCCGGAACCGGCAAGACGACGCTGTCGGCCGATCCCGGCCGCGTGCTGATCGGCGATGACGAACACGGCTGGTCGGATCGCGGCACCTTCAATTTCGAAGGCGGCTGCTATGCCAAGACCATCAACCTCAACCCCGAAGCCGAGCCGGAGATCTATGCCACGACGCACAAGTTCGCGACCGTGGTCGAGAACATGGTCTACGACCCCGAGACGCTGGAACTGGACTTCGAGGATGACAGCCTGACCGCCAATACCCGCTGCGCCTACCCGCTGGACTACATCTCCAACGCTTCCGACAGCGCGCTTGGCGGGCACCCCAAGAACATCATCATGCTGACCTGTGACGCCTTCGGGGTTCTGCCCCCCATCGCACGGCTTTCGCCGGCGCAGGCGATGTATCACTTCCTGTCGGGCTTCACCTCGAAGGTCGCGGGGACCGAACAGGGCGTGACCGAACCGCAACCGACGTTTTCGACCTGCTTCGGCGCGCCCTTCATGCCGCGTCGGCCCGAAGTCTACGGCAAGCTTCTGCAAGCCAAGATCGCGAAATACGGCGCGACCTGCTGGCTGGTGAACACCGGCTGGACCGGCGGCGCCTATGGCACCGGCAAGCGGATGCCGATCAAGGCGACGCGCGCGCTTCTGACCGCCGCGCTCGACGGCTCCCTGGCCTCGGTGAAGTTCCGCCGCGACCCGAATTTCGGCTTTGACGTGCCGGTGTCCGTACCCGGTGTCGAGGATCGCCTGCTGGATCCGCGCGCGACCTGGGCCGATGGCGCTGCCTATGATGCCCAGGCCAAGAAACTGGTTACGATGTTCGCCGACAACTTCGCACAATACGTGCCCTATATCGACGACGATGTGAAAGCCGCCGCGATCAGCTGACGCAAGGCCGGGGCGCTGCCCCCGGACCCCCGGAGTATTGGCGCCAAGGTGAAGGGTATCCCGCAGTTGGTGTCCCTTGTCATCAATCCAGCGCGATGGCGCGGCGGATCAGGTTGAAACCGCTGAGCGTCAGAACGATGAGCGTGCCGCGGCGAAACCGCACCGGATCGAGCCGGTCATGCAGGCGAAAGCCCAGCCAGAGCCCGATGGAGGCCGGCAGGACAAGGAGCGCCGAAAAACCCAGGCTCTGTGCGTTCAGAACGCCCGACCCGGCATGGCCGACACAGAGTGCAACGGCCCCGATCAGATAGATGACGCCCTGCACGCGCAGGTTCTCGCGCTTGTCGATATCAAGCGACAGAAGGAAGGCCACCGTCGGTGGCCCCCAGACCCCCGACATTCCGCCCCAGAGCCCGGCCAGAATGCCGGTCGCGATTTCGGCGCGGGCGCGGTTTTCGGTGCGAAACCGCCATTGCCAGCCGGCAAGCTGGGTCAGGGCAAAGGCGGTGATCGGCAGGCCAAGCGTCAGCAGCAGTGCATGCTGCGACACCAGCGGTACAAGCTGCGCCGACAAGACTACGCAAAGACACAGCGGCACGATCAGGCGCCAGTAGTGCCGTGTCGAGGCCAGCGCTTCGGCCAGCCCGTTCCGCAAGGCCTGGGCCAGGTTGGTGACCAACGTCGGCAGGATGAGCGCCGCCAGCGCCTGTTCGGCTGGCAGAAAGCTCGCCAGGCCCGAGATCATCACCATCGGCATGGCAAAGCCCACCGTTCCCTTGACCACGCCGGCAAAGGTGGCGATCGCCATCGCGAGAATCAGAACGCCGAAATCCGCCATCGCGCCTCCTGCCCCTCCGCATAGCGCCCCGGCCCGGCCGGCGCCATAGGCCGAAGCCGGCGAAGGCCGCATCGGGGTGCGGCGGGGCCATCAACAAGACCCTGCACCACGACACATTCGTGCGACAAGGTCGTCAGTTGCGAATTAATGTTGCGCTGCAACTGCAAAATCGCTAGGACGATGCAGCCGCAGAAAAGGAGCCGGACATGGCGCATGACGGAGCGTTGGCGAAAGAGCCGATCCTGAACGACCTGCTGAACCGGACAGCCGCCAGCCTGCCGCAGATCGAAGCGGTTCTGGCCGAGGCCACCGCCGCACTGCGTGGCGATGTGGCAGGTACCGGCCGGGTCTCGGGCGCGGCGCTCGAAGCGCGCCAGTTCGAGGCGCACGCGCTGTCGTGGCTCGCCACCTATGTCGAAAGCCTGCGCCAGCTTCGCGGTTGGGCGACCCGGCTGGACGGCGAGGGTCGGTTCGGCGAGATCGAGGCGCTGATCCTGCAGATCGGCTTTGGCGAATACCTCGCCCAGATCGCCGGCGGCATTCCGATGAGCCAGGGCGAAGTAGCGCGGCTGTCCGATATTGGCCTGAGCTGGACACCGACCGGCGCGGCGGCCGAACTGATCGCGCATGCCAACACGCCGGCGGCGCGGGCCCGTCTGGTGGCGTTGATGCGCGACAACCATGGCCGGGCCACTGTTGGCGCCACGGGCCTGGACGAAGACCTCGAGATGATCCGCGACCAGTTCCGCCGCTACGCCGACGATCGCGTGGTCCCGAACGCCCATGACTGGCACCTGAAGGACGAACTGATCCCGATGGCGATCATCGAGGAACTGGCGGACCTCGGCGTTTTCGGGCTGACGATACCGGAGGAATTCGGCGGGCTTGGCCTGTCGAAGGCCTCGATGGTGGTCGTCTCCGAGGAGCTGTCGCGCGGCTATATCGGCGTGGGAAGTCTTGGCACCCGGTCCGAGATCGCGGCGGAACTGATCCTGTGCGGTGGCACGTCGGACCAGAAGGCGCATTGGCTGCCGAAGCTGGCAAGCGGAGAAATCCTGCCCACCGCCGTATTCACCGAACCCAATACCGGCTCCGACCTCGGCAGCCTTCGCACCCGCGCGGTAAAGGTGGGCGAAGACTGGGAGGTGACCGGCAACAAGACCTGGATCACCCATGCCGCGCGCACCCATGTGATGACGCTTCTGGCCCGCACCGATCCCGAGACGACCGATTATCGCGGCCTCAGCATGTTCCTGGCCGAAAAGACCCCGGGCACCGATGCAAACCCCTTCCCGACCCCCGGCATGACCGGCGGCGAGATCGAGGTTCTGGGGTACCGGGGCATGAAGGAATACGAACTGGGTTTCGACGGTTTCAAGGTAAAAGGCGAGAACCTGCTGGGCGGCGTTCCCGGCCAGGGCTTCAAGCAGCTGATGCAGACCTTCGAAAGCGCCCGCATCCAGACCGCCGCCCGTGCCATAGGGGTCGCGCAATCGGCGCTGGAGGTCGGCATGAAATACGCCGAGGACCGCAAGCAGTTCGGCAAAAGCCTGATCGAGTTTCCGCGCGTCTCGGGAAAACTGGCCACGATGGCGGTCGAGATCATGATCGCCCGCCAACTGACCTATCACAGCGCCTGGCAGAAGGACCACGACAAGCGCTGCGACCTTGAGGCCGGGATGGCGAAACTCCTTGGCGCCCGCGTGGCCTGGGCAGCGGCCGACAACGCGCTGCAGATCCACGGCGGCAACGGCTTTGCGCTGGAATACCAGATCAGCCGCATCCTCTGCGACGCGCGCATCCTCAACATCTTCGAGGGCGCGGCCGAAATTCAGGCGCAGGTCATCGCACGGCGCTTGCTCGACACCGGCAACTGAGGTCGGCGACAAGCCGATTGCGCCGAGGCGCAAAGCGCACGATAGTCCTTCGGATCAGCCGGGGGCGGCCGCCATGCATGACAAACCTGTGTTCCTGACCGGTGCCAGCGGTTTTCTGGCCAAGCATGTTCTCTTGACGCTGCTGCGCGAAGGTTATGCCGTTCGGGCCTCAGTCCGCGCCGAAAGCCGCGCCGACGAAGTGCGGAAGGCCGTGCTGCCGCACCTGCCAGGGGATGCCGCGGAACGGCTGAGCTTCGTCGCGCTGGACCTGACCGAAGACGCCGGCTGGCCAGAGGCGATGGCGGGTTGCGGTGCGCTGGTTCATACCGCCTCGCCCTTTCCGATCAGTCAGCCGAAGGATGCCGACACGCTGGTGCGCCCGGCCGTCGAGGGAACCGGCCGCGCCCTGCGCGGCGCACGTGCCGCCGGGATCGACCGTGTGGTGCTGACCTCATCCAGCGTGTCGATCATCCAGCCCTGGCGCGACGAAAACCACGTCTTTACCGAAAAGGACTGGTCTGACGAAGAGGGGTTGCCAGAGCAGCCATACGCACGCTCCAAGGTCATGGCCGAGCGTGCGGCATGGCAGATCGCCGAGGCCGAGGGCCTTGCGCTGACCACCATCAACCCGACCTTCATTCTGGGCCCGGTCATCGATGCCCATTACGGCAGTTCCATCGGTGTGGTCAGGCGCGTTCTGCGCGGGCGCGACCCGATGATGCCACGCCTCGGCTTTCCCGTGGTCGATGTTCGGGATGTGGCGCTGGCCCACGTCCGCGCGCTTGAGGTGCCCGAAGCCGCCGGCCAGCGTTTCATCGCCTCGGCCGGTTCGCTCTGGATGACCGACTGGGGGCGGATCCTGAAAACCGTCTATCCCAAACGCCGCATGCCCACCCGCGCGGCGCCGATGTTCGTTTTGCGCCTGCTGGCGCTTTTCGACGGTGAGATCCGTGCAGTACTGGATTCGATCGGAAAGATCGAAAGGGTGTCTTCGGAAAAGGCGCGTCAAGTTCTGGGCATCGACTTCATCGACGCGGACAAGGCGCTGATTGCGGCGGCTGAATCGCTCAGTCACGCGGCCTGGTCTAGCCGCACCCGCGGCTGACCCAGCCGGTGGTGCAGCCTGCCCGCAATCGCCCATCCCACCGCCAGGCCAAGGCCGCCGGCGGCAAACACCGCCGAAAGCGGGGCAACCGCCAGAACCAGCCAGGCGGCGCCCGGCGTCAGGATGCCCGAGACATCGCGGAAGCTGGAATAGATCGCCGACATCTCGGTCCTCTCCGAGGGTTTGACCGCCATCAGGAAAGGAAGGCCGCCGGCGATGTCCAACAGCACCAGATAGACCGAACCCAGAATCAGAAGCGCGACACTGAGCCAGGGCAGGGTTGCGACCAGGCCGGCAAGCGTGAAGGCAAGAGCGGAAAAGAAAAACCCGACGCGCACCGCACGGCGCAGCGACCGTGCCTGCATCCAGCGCAGCATGAAAGGCGTGGCGAACAGAAAGGCGTTCGAAATCGAAAGCGTGATGCCGCCCACCTTGTCGCCCAGACCCGCCTCGACCGCGAAGATCGGCAGATAGACGACATAGACCCACCAGCCGCAGGATCTGAGCACCGCGAAAAGCCAGCCGGCGATCAAACGTGGCTGGGCAAAAAACCGGCCCAGGAAGGCCATGGGGTTGGGCGCTGGCGCACGGGCCCGGGTGATCAACTTTCCGTTGCCAATCGACATCGACCACGGCGGTGGGGTCGTCACGCGATATGCGCATCTCTCTGAGATTGCTGAAGACGTTCGCGTCGGAACGCGGGTCAAGGCGGGCGACGAGATTGGCGCGGTCGGCGCGACAGGGCTCGTGAGCGGCCCGAACCTCCATTACGAAGTGCGTGTCGATGGCCGACCGGTGAAAGACCAGGACGCCCTGCCGGAGCAAGAGATTGCCACGGCTGCTGACTTGATGCAATTGCCACTTGGCGCAGGAAACCGGCTTCATGCCAACAACCGACGGGGAACGTGGATGAACCGACATTCCCCAAGTGGCCTGCCGCTTGACTTCAAGATCGCCTGATTTCTCGCTGGGCAAGCGTTTTTCGCCCCGAGCGGTGTCTGTCGTCGCGCAAACGGCCGAAGTCGGGTGGATCAAGCCTCGAACCCGCAGCATTCTGGCCCGGCAGAGCCGCTTTTCCGCGCGGCAGACGGACCTGTCCTGCCGCTTTCGTTCAGCTTGGGCATGGATCGTGGTCATGCGATGACGGAGGCGTTCGAAGACGGCGGATGGCGCAGCGGCCTGCACCATCGGGCCGGTGACGGCGACCCGGCCAACTGGAAGGTAATGGCGGGCGTGGATGACGCGGGCGCCGATCTTGATCAGCTTGAGTTGGTGGCCGGCCAACGACCAGTCCGCCATGGCCTCGCAGTTCGATGCAGCGCAGGAAGGTTGCCAGTTGTAGGCCAGCGCGTGCAGTTGCAGCCGCACCTCGTTGTGCCGGAACTTCCGGCATGACAGTTGCGTCCAGCGAAAGGCATATTTGCCTTCCTTGATGTGCTGCTCGCGGTGCCGCGCTGGTTGTAGAACCTCATCACAGTCTGGCTCCATCGGCAGGTTGACGATGAAGCCGACTTTGGGGAACAGCTCGCCCGGATGCCATTCGATCTTGGCGATGACGCGGCGCGCTGTCCCAGGACGCCGCTGATACTGAAGTCCTCGAAGAACCGTTTGACCTTGGTCAGCGAAGGCGTCCCACGGGTCAGCCGATGCGCGATCTTCTCGCGCAAGACGGCGTTGGCGGGCAACGGATGGCGTAGAAGAACCTGGCTTTTCCAGCCGCATATAGACGCGGGGATCGCGTAGGCAGCGTCGGCCCGGAAGAAGCGTCCACAAGTGCGGCCAGCATATCGGGCAATGACGGGATCATGTATCCTGCCAGCCATCGGCGCTGTGGACATTGCCGTTACGCAGGGCGCGCTCCACATGCCCTGGTTGAACAAGAAGATGGGGTGATAGCAGGTGCAGTCGAAATGCCCGTTCCAGGCGCACCTTCCTGTCGCCGTGGGTGGGGCTGACCGAGCTGTCATGTCCAGCACGATGGGCTTCAACCCGTTGGGTGGTCATGAAACCGGTCGATCCATTGGCTGTTCAGATCGGCCAGCGCCCGGTTCGCGGCCAGAGCCAGCGTCTCGGTCTCGAACCGTCCATCTGCGATGCCGAAGCAGCTTGCGCCTCGACGGCCCTGCCGCCAACGACCTGACGCATCACGGGATCGAGGGCCAAGCGGTCGGCATCGTTCATCTATCCGGCCAGTCGTCCGAACACCGATTGCCGGAACAATCCGTCAAGCCGATGGAGCGTGTTCTTCCCGGTGCGGCTGTCTCGCAGCGCCTCCGACGCCAGATGGACAGGCCGAGCACGTCATCAAGCTCGCGCATCACCAGCAGGCCACCGTCTGAACTGATCTGCGCACCACGGAACTCCAGACGCACACGGCGGTCGAAATCAACCCGATCTCCCGCGCCCGCACCCTCCAGGTGATCCATGAAACGCCTCGCAGCCGTCAACGCCATGATTTATATGCGAAACATCACATTACGACAGCGAAATCAGCGACTTACTTGAGAACGGGGCCAAGCCGGATGATCCAGAACACGGCCAGCATCACCAGCGCCGATACGCCAGACACCAGAAACGGCAGCGGTCGCCAGACATCCAGAAGCCAGACGCCAAGAACCGGCCCGGCGGTCCAGGCGGCGGCGCTGTAGAAGACCCGCAGCGTTTCGGTCTTTCCCAGCTCTGCCTTGGCCACGTAGTCCAGCACATAGGCATTGAAGCAGACAAAGCAGACGACGGTCGCAACCGTGTTGAACCCCGCGGCAAACGCCATCCATTCACCGCCGACGAGCGCCAGGGAGTTGCCGATGACATAGCAACATGCGCCGATCGTATACATCCAGCGACGTGGGATAGCCCTTGTCAGCCAGGGCACCATCAGACCGGTCACAAGCGAAACGATGCCGATGACGAAGTAGATCTGTGAAACCGAGCCGGCATCGCGGAACGCGCGATACATGGCCAGCGGCATGACCGAAACGAGGATGCCACGCGCCATCGCCTCGATCCCCGCCAGTAGCGCAAAGCCGTGCATTCCGGGCGCGGGGGCGTGACGCAGAAATTCGGGCAGTCGACGGGTAAACATGTGCCCTGACTGCGCCGGCGGATTGCCGCCGTCTGTCCCCACCGCGACACGGTGGTGTCGATTGCGGGCCACTATGGCCTTGAGCGTGAAACCGGCTTCTGAAAGACTTGGCGCCATGTATCGCCCTGCTCCCTTCATGATCGCCCTGTGTCTCGCTCTGGCTGGATGCGTTTGCTCCGCCCCCGCCCTCTGGGCTTGCCACGCGCGGCGCTTTGGTCTTGCAGCAGCTGAATGGCGAAGCCTTTCCAGCCTATGCCGATATCCTGATCGACGCGGATGGCGGGGTGACCGGGCAGGCGCCCTGCAACCAGTATGGCGCGCGCCAGCGCGCCAATACCCGCCCTTGCCCTGTCGCCGCTGCGCACTGCGCAGCTGCGAGCGCCCCAGCAGAAGAGGCGTTTTTGCGGCGCTGGAGGCGATGACGGCGATCGAGGCGCGGACCGACGCGCTGGTTCTGTCCAACGCCGCGGGCGGTCGGATGGTGTTCGTCCCCGCCTCGGGGATCGCGCGCTTCAGTCTGGAACCGTAAGTGCCCAGGACCCGGCTGATCCGCGCCCGGCTTTCCCCGCTTTCCCCAGCCCAGGCGTTGAATGCCGCCTGAACTGCCTTTGCGCCCGCGCCGATGTGGCGGCGCCGGATATCACGCCGGCAGCGTTCAGCGCCGCCACAGCCGATTTGGACAGGATGAACGCATCGTAACCAAGCGAGCGCAGTGCATATTGCCCGGTAACGCCGCCGAGCCGCGCGCCCCGGCGCTTCAGCATGTCGAATAGCCCGATGGTATCGGCCACGGGCCAGTGAGCCAGCGCCCGGGCCGCGGTGCCGTGTTCGCGCGCCAACTCGGCAAGAAAGACGGCATTGTCGCGCACTGCAAGGATCTTGGCACCGTTTCGGACGATCTCGCGGTTGGCCAGATGCCGGTCCAGATCGTCATCCGACATCATCGCGTTGCGCGCGATGTCGAAGCCGTGAAACGCCGCCTCGAATCCCGGCCACTTGTTTTCGATCACCGTCCAGCTGAAGCCCGACTGGAAGATCCGCTTGGTGAACTCCGAAAGAATCCGGTCGTCAGGCAGGTCGGCAAGCGGCGTATCAGGCGGTACCGGCATTGCCGCTTCCAGCGCTTCGGCACCCTTGCGTTCAATCGCGCGCCGCTTCAGTTCGGCGAATGTCATCATGCCGCTGCTCCTTTCGTCAGAATCGCCACCAGTCGCGCGCGCGCCTCGGGCAGGGGGCGGTCGCCCAGTGCCGGCGCCAGCCAACGGGTCAGGAAATGCCCGGTCAGCCTCAGCCCCTGCAACAGCTCTGCCGCGCTGGCCGGACCCTGGCCCAGCAGGCAGGCCGGCAGCGGCAGCAACCGGTCAGCCCAGTCGCCCGCGCCATCGCGGCTGACCGCCCGGCCCGTCTTCGGGCTGACAAAGGCCAGATCGTCCCGCGAACCGGTCGCCGCGCAACGCGACAGGTCCAGCCCGAAACCCATTTCCTCCAGAAACCCCAGTTCCCAGCGCAGATAGGCGGTTTGCCATTCCGCTTCGCCCAGCCTGTCAAGCAACGCCATGGTCGACCGGAAAAGCAGCGGATGCGGTTCGCGTTCCGGCAAGGCAAAGCGCAACAGTGCGCAGGTCGCGGCGAGGCCAGCCAGTGCCGCGCGGTCGGCCAGCAAGGCACCGGCACGCGATTTCAGCGGCTCGACCGTGAAGGCCCCGATGTGGTCGTCAAGCCGCGCGCGCCAGGTCAGGTCCAGCTGCGCGCCCGGTTGCAACAGGGGCGCCATGCGCCGCGATGCGCCGCCACGCACCACCCCGGCATGCCGGCCATGGCCTTCGGTAAACACCTCGATGATCGCCGCGCTTTCGCCGTGCGTCCTGACGGCGATCAGCGCGCCATGGTCACGCCAATCCATGCCCGGACTATCGGCAGATGCGGCCCGCGCGGCAAGTGGTCACAAGCGCGGTCACGCGCGCGCGTCAGGCCGCCAGCGGCAGGCTGGCCAACAGCGAAGGAAATCGGCCTGGACGGATTTAGCCTCGGTGATCATCAGACCGCTTTTCAGGTGCGCGATTCCGGTCAGCGGCCGCAGGAAGAGGTGCGCGGCGGCGGCAAGCCGGCTACGCCCCCGCCAGCCGCAGTTGTAATGCGCCCCGAAGGTCACGACGAAACCGGCTTTCTCGAAATGCCAGACCATCTGCCGCAACGTGTATTCCTGCTGAACGCCCAGCGCTTCCTCACCTTCGGGAAAGCGGAAATGATCCAGAACCTCGCGCCCGGAAAGCAGGTACAGAACATTGCGCAGCCGCGACGCATTCGGCGTTGTCAGAAACAGCCGGCCCTCGGGCTTCAGCCGCGAGCGGATGCGCGACAGCGGAACATAGGGCGGAACCGGCAAATGCCCGATCACCTCCTGCAGGATGACCAGATCGAACCGATCTTCCGGCAGCAGTTCGTCATCCTTCAGAAGATTAAGATCGACACAAACCGGACCCCGATCGCCGCCACATCGGCGGCGTTCGGTTGACATCGCCCACGGTCACGGCAAGACCCAGAATGCGTGCCAGAAGACAACCCATGATCCCGCCGCCGATATCCAGCACGGCGGCACCGGACGGCAGGTTCATCTTCTGAATCGCGTCGAAGGCTTTCCAGAACCGGTCGGCGGACCGCAGATAGTAATCCTCGAACTCAACGAAAGACCGGCCGTGAACCAGTGCGCCATAGTGGCGGTCGAATTCCTCGTGTGACCCGCGCTGTCATTTTCTTGATTACTCGTTAACACTGATGAGGATCTAAGCCTTGGAAATCGCTCGCTTTCGCGAGGTGTTATCTGTCGCAACTCCAAAAGCAAATCAAGAAAAATCCGCACCGGTTCCGGGGAGTTTTCTCCGGTTTTCCGCTTTGACAGCTACCGTGCATCACGCCTTGGCCGGGCTGAACCCAGGCGTTAGTCCGCAAGCCCCGGTTCATCCAGAAGGCTGCGTCCCGCGCGGTCCTCGACCTCGATGACCCAAGGTCGGGGTCGTTGCGGCGCTGGCGTTCCAGCGCGGCATCGACCGCCGCCTCCTTCCCTGGCTGAGAATGATCCAGCGCCGTTCACCGGTCATCAGGTCGAAACTGCGTTCGAAAGCCCGGGCCTGACCGTCCAGCGTGGAAAGCTTCACGATGACCGCGCCGGCGGTGGCATCGCCGCGCTTGACGACGAAAGCCGGAATATCGGCAAGCCGCAGCCGCGCCAGATAGGCCTGCACCCAGAACTCCGCCGTCAGCCGCGCCACGACTAAAACCCAGGAACATCCGCCATGGAATACTCGCCGGGCTTCTGGCCCTGCCCCAGAGCGCCGCGCGCAGCCGCCGCCCGGGCGAAAAGCGCCCGGTCGGTCGCGATATGGCGCAGGATCACCCGCTCTCCATCGGCGGCAAAGATCACATCGTGTTCGCCCACGATGTCGCCACCCCGGATCGCCGAAAATCCGATATGGCCGCGTTCGCGCGCGCCGGTGATGCCTTCGCGGGCGGCGTCGCGCACGTCGGCCAGGGCAATCCCGCGCCCCTCGGCCGCCGCCTGTCCCAGCATCAGCGCCGTGCCCGACGGCGCATCGACCTTCATGCGGTGATGCGCCTCGACCACTTCGATATCCCAATCGGCATCCAGCGCGCGCGCCACCTGCCGTGTCACCTGCACCAGCAGGTTGACGCCGAGGCTCATGTTGCCGGCCCGGATGATGACCGCATGGCGCGCGGCGGGTTTCAGCTGCGCGACCTGCTCCTCGCTCATGCCGGTGGTGCCGATCACATGCACCGCGCGCGCCTGTGCGGCGAGCGCGGCATAACCAAGGCTGGCCTCGGGTGCAGTGAAATCGATGACTGCCTGCGCGCGGGCAAAGGCGTCTAGCGGGTCGTCCTCGACCGCCACGCCGGCTGCGGCACCGCCCATGGCGGTGCCCACATCCTGCCCGATCCAGCCATGCCCGGGCCGCTCCAGGCAGCCCACCAGCCGCAGCTTGTCCGAGCCCAGAATCATCCGGATCAGGGTTTGCCCCATCCGCCCCGACGCCCCGGTCACAACAACACCCGGCAGATCCGACATCGCACCGTCCCCTTTTCCGCTTCGGCTTCATCTAGCCGGTTCGCCCCGGCTTGGCAAAGCCCGGTTGCGGGGCGCAGCACTTTGCCCTAATGGGGCAGGATGGCACAAAAGCGCTTTTCCCAGGGCTCCGGCCCTTCGCAACGGCAGCTTCGCGTGGGCGAACTGATCCGGCGGCGCCTGTCCGAAGTTCTGGCCCGCGCCGAAGTGCATGACCCCGAACTGAATCGCCTGTCGATCACCGTGGGCGAGGTCCGCACCTCGCCCGACCTGAAGATCGCCACCGCCTATGTCCTGCCGCTTGGCGGCAAGATGCGCGAAGAGGCGCTGCGCGCCCTGAAGCGTAACAAGGGCGAATTGCGCCGGCTTGTGTCGCGCGGTCTGGAGCTGAAATTCGCGCCCGAGTTGCGCTTTGTTCTGGATGAAACCTTCGACCGGCTGGACGACACGCGTCGGATGTTCAGCGATGATCGCGTGCGCCGAGATCTGGACCTGCCCGGCGATGACGCCGAAGGCTAGCCTTCTTGCCGCTCTTTTCGGGTTCGTCCTGGCCTCTGCCGCGGGTGCGGTCTGCCGCGACATGGAATTCGAAGGCACCAGCCTGACCCTCTGCGAGGCGGTGGCGGGAACCGACGATCTGCGCATCTGGCTGCGCGATGGGCAAGGTGCGCCCTTCGGCACGTTCGGACGGATCGACGCCTCGCTCGGCGAAACCGGGCAGGCGCTGGGTTTTGCCATGAACGCCGGCATGTTTCACGCTGACCGCGGCGCCGTTGGCCTGCTGATAACCGAAGGCCGTCAGGACGCCGCGCTGGTCACACGCGACGGACCCGGCAATTTCGGCCTGTTGCCGAACGGCGTGTTCTGCATCGGTAACGGCGGCTTCGCCGTTGTCGAAAGCCGCGCCTATGCCAGCAACCCGCCGGCATGCTCCTATGCCAGCCAATCGGGTCCGATGCTGGTGATCGACGGCGCCCTGCACCCGCGCTTTCTGCCGGGTTCGGACAGCCTGTTCATCCGAAACGGCGTCGGGGTCAGTGCCGATGGCCAACGCGCGGCCTTCGTCATTTCGAATGAGCCGGTGAACTTCCACCGCTTTGCCCGGGTCTTCCGCGACGCGCTCGCCATGCCGAACGCGCTTTACTTCGATGGCAAGATCTCGCGTCTCTATGCGCCGGAGCTCGGCCGGCAGGACAGCGGCTTTCCGATGGGTCCGATCGTCGGCACGGTGGTCCCGGCCCGTTGACGGGCAAGGCCGGGCAGGCTAGCAGGCGGGCCGGACAGGACGGGGGACCACATGGGACGCAAGCGCAAGGGCCGTGCGGTATCGGGCTGGCTCGTGGTGGACAAGCCCGCCGGCATCACCTCGACCGCGGTGGTCAACAAGGTGCGCTGGGCGCTGGATGCGCAGAAGGCCGGCCATGCCGGCACGCTCGACCCCGCGGCAACCGGGGTTCTGGCCGTCGCGCTTGGCGAAGCCACCAAGACCGTGCCCTATGTCACCGACGCGCTGAAAGCCTATCGCTTCCTGATGGCGCTGGGTGCCGCGACAACGACAGACGATGCGGAAGGCGCGGTGATCGCCCGGTCCGATGTGCGCCCCGGCGATGACCGTATCCGCGAAGCGCTGGCGCGGTTTCGCGGCGAAATCATGCAGGTCCCGCCGCAGTATTCCGCGGTCAAGGTCGATGGCGAACGGGCTTATGACCTTGCGCGCGACGGCGAAAGGCTGGCCCTGGAAGCACGCCCGCTGTGGGTGGAAAGCCTGGAACTTGTCGACAGGCCCGATGCCGATCACGTGGAGCTGGAAATGGTCTGCGGCAAGGGCGGCTACGTGCGCGCCATCGCCCGCGACCTGGGCGCTGCGCTGGGCTGTTTCGGCCATGTCGCCTGGCTGCGCCGGCTCTGGTCGGGTCCGTTCGAGGTCGAGGACGGGATCAGCCTCGACGATATCGACCGGCTGGCGAAATCGCCCGAGCTAGACGCCCGCCTGCTGCCGCTTGAGACCGGTCTTGCCGATCTGCCCGAACTTCGCGCCACGGCCGAGGGTGCCGCGCGACTGCGCCACGGCAACCCCGGCATGGTGATCTCCTCGGGACTGGAATATGGCGATGAAGCCTGGGCAAGTTTCGAAGGCCGCGCCGTGGCGGTCGGCCATTATCGTGCCGGCGAACTCCACCCCGTGCGCGTCTTCAACCTGTGAGCCACCGGGGGGCTTTCTGCCCCCCGCGACCCCCCGAGAAGTATTTCGGCCAAGATGAAGGGGACGCCGTTCAGCCCCAGTCGAGCACGACCTTGCCGCTCTTGCCTGACCGCATGATCTCGAACCCGTCTCGGAAGTCATCCACCTTGAAGCGGTGCGTGATGACCCGCCGGATATCGAGGCCGATTTTTCACGGCATGGCGATCATCTTGTACCAGGTCTCAAAGATCTCCCCATAGACGCCCTTGATGGTGATCGCCTTGAAGACGATGCGGGACCAGTCCACGGGGCTCTTGCCCGGCGGGATGCCGAGCATCGCGATGCGCCCGCCCATCACCATATTCTCGACCATCTGGTCGAGAGCGGCCTGATTGCCCGACATTTCCATCCCGACATCGAAGCCTTCCTTCATCTTCAGGGCGCCTTCAACGTCCTTCAGCTCCTGCTTCGCGACATTGACCGGGACCACATCGGTCACCTCGGCCGCCAGGTCCAGCCGGTCCTGATTGACGTCTGTGATCACCACATGGCGCGCGCCGACATGGCGGGCGACGGCGGCGGCCATGATGCCGATGGGGGCCGGCGCCGGTGATCAGCACATCCTCGCCCACTAGGTCGAAGGACAGCGCCGTGTGGACCGCATTGCCAAGGGGGTCGAGGATCGCCCCGATCTCGTCGTCGATCTCGTCGGGCAGAGGGACGACGTTGAAGGCGGGAAGCTTCAGGTACTCGGCGAAGGCCCCTGTTCGTTCACCCCGATGCCCCGCGTGGCCGGATCAAGGTGGAACTTGCCCGCCCGGCTCTGGCGGCTTGCTTGCCAATCAGGTGCCCCTCGCCCGAACAGCGCTGGCCGATGGTCAACCCCTCCACGTTCTTCCCGATCTCGACGATCTCACCCGCGAATTCGTGACCGGTGACAAGGCCTACCGGCACCGTCCGCGCCGCCCATTCGTCCCAGTTCCAGATATGGATATCGGTGCCGCAAATGCCGGTCTTCCTGATCCGGATCAGCACGTCATCCGGCCCGATCTCGGGCACGGGGCGGTGTTCCATCCAGAGCCCGGTTTCGGGTTTGGTCTTGGCCAGTGCCTTCATGTCGTTGCGCATCAGATCGCCCCCACCGCTTTGCCCGCGCCCCGGAAGGCGTCGAGCGCGAAATCCAGATCAGCCTTTGTCAGTTTCGAATTCATCTGCGTGCGGATGCGCGCCTGCCCCTTCGGCACGACCGGGAAGAAGAAGCCCGAGACATAGACGCCGCGCTCATAAAGCGCCAAGGCCATTGCCTGCGCCAGCTTCGCCTCGCCCAGCATCACCGGGATGATCGGATGTTCGCCGGGCAGCAGGGTGAAACCGGCATCCTCCAGTCCCGCCCGCCAGTAGCGGGCATTGTCAAACAACGCGGCGCGCAGGTCGTCCGCCGCCTCGACCAGATCCAGCGCGGCGATGCCGGCGGCCACCACGGCGGGCGGAAGGGCGTTCGAGAAAAGGTAGGGCCGCGCGCGCTGGCGCAGAAGGTCGATGACCGGCTGCGGCCCGGCAATGTAACCACCCAATGCCCCGCCAAGGGCCTTGCCGAGGGTGCCGGTCAGGATGTCGACATCGACACCGGCATGGGCGGGCGTGCCGCGCCCTTGCGGTCCCATGAAGCCGGTGGCATGGCAATCGTCCACCATCACAAGCGCGCCGTATCTTTCCGCCAGTGCAACGACCTCGGGCAGCTTCGCCAGATAGCCGTCCATCGAACAGACGCCATCGGTGGCAATCATGATGAACCGCGCCCCATCCGCGCGCGCCGCCTTGAGCTGCGCCTCAAGATCGGCCATGTCGGAATTGGCATAGCGGTAGCGCTTGGCCTTGCAAAGCCTGATCCCGTCGATGATCGAGGCATGGTTGAGCGCGTCCGAGATCACCGCATCTTCCGGCCCCAGAAGCGGCTCGAAGAGGCCGCCATTGGCGTCGAAACAGGCGGCAAAAAGGATCGCGTCGTCCTTGTTCAGGAACCGCGCGATCCGCGCCTCAAGCTCGCGGTGCAGGTCCTGCGTGCCGCAGATGAAGCGGACCGAGGCCATGCCATAGCCGTGGCCATCCATCGCCGATTTCGCGGCCGCGATCAGGGCGGGATGGTCGGCCAGCCCGAGATAGTTGTTGGCGCAGAGGTTCAGCACATCGCGCCCCGCCACCTTCACATGCGTGCCCTGCGCCGAGGTGATCAGCCGTTCGCGCTTGTAAAGCCCGTCGGCTTCGATCTCCTTCAGGGTCTTGCCGATCTGGTCGAGAAAAGCCGCCTTGTCCGACATTGCAGATAATCCTCCGTGTTAGCGGAAATGTGCCGCATTCCGGCTGCTTCGTCAAGATAGCGGACACGCTTCCGATTTGACGGAAGGGCCAGTGAGCGCATCATGCCACCCGAAAGGGTGATCAGCCAAGGATCTGGTCAGCGTGATCGTCCAGATAGATGCGCAGCCACGGGGTGAAGGCGCCGGGGTCGGATGAAATCCGCTCGCGCAACCCCTCCAGCGTGATCCAGCGCGTATCCATCACCTCATCCGGGTCTGGCGCCAGCGCCAGCGTTTCGGGCGCTTCGGCGCGAAAGACGTCGACACGTTCGTGTTCGATCATGCCCTGCCCGACATCGGCGCGGTATTCCACTTGCCCGCGCGGCTCCAGCGTGACACCGGCGATGCCCAGTTCTTCGCGCAGCCGGCGGATGGCGCAGGCTTCCGCCGCCTCGCCCCAATGGGGATGCGTGCAACAGGTATTCGCCCAGAGCCCGGGCGTATGGTATTTGCCCAGCGCGCGGCGCTGGATCAGCAGATTCGCGCCACGCAGCACAAAGACCGATACCGCGCGGTGGCGCAGACCCCGGCGATGCACAGCCAGCTTTTCGACCGGCGCAAGCACGCCATCGACCCAGGCGGGGATCAAAGCTGTGATAGGGCGATCCGACATGCGCGCGTCATGCCGCCCCCCGCGCCGAAAGACAAGCCCGCGCCACTGCGAACAGCCGTTGACCTTGTCGGGCCGAGACCCGAAAGTCGCACCATGAACAGCCGCACCGATCTTCACGACCGCCTGGCCGCCAGCCTCAAGGCCGCGCGGACCGCCAAGGGCCTGTCGCTGGACGCCGTGGCGCGGCTGTCGGGTGTCAGCCGGTCGATGGTCAGCCAGATCGAACGCGGCGAATCCAGCCCGACCGTGGCGACGCTGTGGAACCTGACGCAGGCCTTGCAGGTCGACTTCGCCGGTCTTTTGGAAAACCGTGCAACCCCGGCGATCGAGGTGATCCGGTCCGAAGCCGCGCCGGTCATCGCCGGCCGTGGAGAGGGCGTGAAGATCCGCATCCTGTCGCCGGCTGAAGCGGCCGGTGAGCATGAGGTTTATGATATCGGCTTTGCCAGCGGCGGCGCTTTGGTTTCCGAGCCGCATAATCCGGGTTGCCGCGAACATCTGACGGTTCTGGACGGCCGCGTAACCGTAATCTCCGGCGAGGACCGAACCGAACTGACCGCCGGCGATACCGCACGCTATTTCGCCGACCGGCCCCACCAGATCCGGGCGGGCGATGACCCGGCCCGCGTGATCCTGATCGTCCAGAACAGCTGAACGCCCGGCGCCTAGATATCCAGCTCTTCGAGAAGAACCGCCCAACCCGCGCCATGCATGTCACGATCGGCGCGCGTTCCCTGCACGACCGGTCGCGGCAGCGAAAACTTCACCACGTGAAGGTCGGGAATATCGAAGCGCTTCAGCACCGCGGGATCGACGCGAAACAGGGCCGCGACGCGGGTGGTATCCAGCGCGGAAACGACGCGCCCGTAGACCTCGGGCGAGCCGCAAAAGACATCCAGCGTCAGCCAGAACGGTCCGGCATTCTTCGAGCGGACCTTGTCCACCAACCGGCCCAGTTCAGCCATTGCCCATCTCCTCGACCATCAGCGAAAACGCCGCCATCGGATCGTCAAGCGCCATGACATGGTTCAGGCAAAACTCGTATAGCGCGCCACGGTCCAGTTCCGCCGGCGAAAACGGAAAGGCGAAGGTCGGCATCGGCTCATCCTCGCTCAGCGCGTGATGCAGCAGATAGGGGTTGAGGATTTTCGATGCCTCGCCCGCCGCCGCGAGGCTGGGCGCGGTCACGATCCCCAGCACGCCCACTTCGGCGGGTTTGCCCGCGCGGGTTTCCAGATCGCCCAAAGTGGCATCAAGGCCGATCAGGCGAAGCTCCACCTCCACCGCATCGGCCATGTCACCCATCCGTTCCGCAACACGCGCCCGCGTGGCCGCCAGAACGGCCGCTGCCCAGTCCCGTACCCCGGCGACATAGCGCGCGTCGCGCACCAGCGCCAGCGACACGCTTTGATACCCCGCCACGCAGGCGCCTTCGAGTTTCACGGTATAGGGCCCCGGCACCCAAAGCGAACCTTCGACCCGCACGCGCCGGGGATCGAGGGCATGGTAGCGCGCCGCGGTCACATCCAGATGCCCGCCGGGTTCGTAAAGGATGTAAGGGTCGGAGTTTTCGTAAAGCATATGCGCCGACACGGTATAGGGTGTGGCCCGCGCCCCGGCCGCCAACGGCTCGATCGTGAATCCGGTCTGGTCGAAATCGATCTGGATCACGCCCGACATCGGCTGCGTCGTGCAAAGCGCACCGCATTCGCCGATCTTGGCGCCATGCCAGGCCGCGCCCGCATGATCGCCGCGCATCAGCGGCAGGGCGGCGATGATCGCGGTGTCGGTGGTGCGCCCGGCAATCACGATATCGGCGCCGGTCTTCAGCGCTGCGCCAATCTGTTCGGCCCCCGCCAACGCAACGATGTTCGTGCAGGCCTCGATCGTTGCGGCGTCGATCGGCGGGGCCGGTTCCAGCGCGCGGATGCGCCCCTCGGCCAGCGCGGTCACGATCCGGTGCGCCGGCTGACCCGAACGCAGCACGGCCACCTTCAGGCTTTGGCCAAGCTCCGCCGCCAGTTCGCGCGTGATTTCGCAAAACCAGTCGACCGCGCTGTCGGCACCACAGGTTCCGGCAGTGCCGATCACCAGTGGCACGCCGGCCTCGGCCCGGGCCAGCATCAGCCCGCGCCATTCCGCCTTGACCGAGGCACGCGAGTATTTCGAGGCGCCGCGCCCCAGATAGCTCGGCCCGCTATCGGTCGATCCGCCGTCGATGGCGATGATATCCGGCCGGTTGGCAACACCCCGCGCCAGCGCGTCCCGGTCATAGCCAAGACCAAGCGCACCGGCTGGGATCAGGACACGCGTCATTCAGTCCTCGTTGGCGCTGTCCGGCAACGGCGGCCGTTTCAGAACCCCGCGCAGGAATATCGGTGCGACGAAACCCAGAACGGCGGCAACCCAGAGCCCGGCCGCGATCGGCGACGAGAAGAGATAGGTCCATTCGCCCCCCGATAGCGTCATCGCATGACGCAGGTTGTTTTCCATCTGATAGCCCAGAAGGATGCCAAGAATGACCGGCACCGTGGGAATGTCCATCTTGCGGAAGGCATAGCCCATGACCCCGAAGCCGATCATCAGGATCAGGTCGAAATAGCTTCCCGACAGCGAATAGATGCCCACGAAAGACACCATCGTAACCCCGGGCAACAGGATTGCCGGCGGCACCATCAGGACTTTCACGAAGACTTTCACCATCGGCACGTTCATGGCCAGAAGAACGAAGTTCGCGATCAGGAGCGATGCGATCAGGCCCCAGACAACCTCGGGCCGGTCGGCAAACAGCGTTGGGCCGGGGGTGATGTTGAGCGTCATCAGAACCGCCAGCAAGACGGCGGTCGTCCCCGAACCGGGCACGCCCAGCGTCAGCATCGGCACCAACGCCCCGCCGGCAGCGGCGTTGTTGCCCGCCTCGGGTGCCGCCACGCCCTTTGCCACGCCAGTACCAAAGCCGCCATTTTCGCCGGCAATGCCCTTTTCCATCATGTAGGTCATGAACGAGCCGAGCGACGCACCGGCGCCCGGCAGCACACCGGCGACAAAGCCCACGGCCGAGGATCGCAGCATCGTCCAGCGGGTCGACCACATTTCCGCCCAGGGAACCGTCACCTTGCCCAGTGTGACGCCGACGGCGCTGTTCTTGCCATGCGTCTCGATGAAGATGAACACTTCGGAAACCGCGAACAGGCCGACGATGGCCACCAGAAAGTCGATCCCGTCGGCCAGATGCAGATTGCCCCCGGTAAAGCGGTAGAAGCCCGAATTGTTGTCAAGCCCGATCAGCGCGATGGCCAGCCCGATGAACGATGCCAGCGCCGCCTTGGCCTGATTGTTCGACGCCATGCCCCCAAGCGTGGCGAAGGCCAGCGCGTAAAGCGCGAAGTATTCCGCCGGCCCGAATTTGTAGGCGATCCGCGCCAGATAGGGCGCCACCAGCGCCAGCGCAATGGTTGCCAGAAGCGCGCCCACGAAGGACGCCACACCCGAAATCACCAGCGCGTCGCCGGCCCGGCCGTTGCGCGCCATGGGATAGCCGTCAAGCGTCGTCATCATCGCCGGCTCGTCGCCGGGAATGTTCAGCAGGATCGAAGAGATCCGCCCGCCATACATCGCCCCGTAGTAGACCGAGGTCAGCAGCACCAGGGCCGCCGTGGCATCAAGGCCAAGCGTAAAGGTGATCGGGATGAGGATCGCCACCCCGTTCGACGGCCCGAGCCCCGGCAGCGCCCCGATGATCGTACCCAGAAAGCAGCCGATGACGGCAAGGACCAGCGTCATCGGGCTTAGCGCGACGCTGAAGCCCAGCGCGAGATTTGAAAGGATATCCATCGTTTTTCAGCCGAATAGCGCGCGCGGTAGGGCGACCAGCCCAAGACCAAGCGCATATTTGAAGACGACGTAAAGCCCGACCGAAAGGCCGACCCCGATCGCCGCCGCACGCGCGGCGCGCGGTTCGATCTGGTAGCTGAGTATGCCGGCGGCGATCGCGGTGGGCAGAAGAAAGCCCAGCGGTTTCAGCGAATAGGCATAGGCCAGAAGCACCAGTGTCGCGAAACCGAGCGACAGAAGGCTCGACAGCGCGGGCCAGTCCGGTTCGGTATCGGGTTTCAGCACGACGAAGCCGGCGCTCAGGATCAGGCCGATGCCGACGATGATCGGAAAGGCCTTTGGACCGAGCTTGTCAAAGATGTTCCCGGGCGGAAGGTTGTAGGCGCTCGCGATAAACGCGAGCGCCACAACGATCACGACCGCACCGAAAATGCGGTCGGTGCGGATCATTGGATCACACCGATCTCTTTCGAAAGCGCCTCGGTATCGGCAACCACCTGGTCGACCCAGGACTGGAAGTCACCGCCGACCTTGGTGAAGGGCGCAAGCCCGTTCGCGGCCATGGTTTCCTGCCATTCCGCGCTGTCGGCCACGGCCTGCAGCTTTTCTGCCCAGGCGTTGAACGCATCGTCGGAAATGCCCTTGGGCACATAAAGCCCGCGCCAGTTCACCGCGACCACGTCGTAACCCTGTTCGCGTGCCGTCGGGATGTCGTCAAAGCCGGGTACCCGCTCTTCGGTCAAAACGGCCAGCGCGCGCACTTCGCCCGATTGCAGGAAACCCACGATTTCCGACATGTCGCCAGTCATCGCCTGGGTAAAGCCGCCCACGGTCTGGGTGATCGCATCCGCGCCACCATCAACGCCAATATACTTGACCGCACCGATATCGGTGAAACCGGCGGCCTTCAGCACCTGCAGGGGCTTCATGTGATCGAACCCGCCCGCGGCCGAACCGCCGGCAAAGGCTACCGAGGCCGGGTCGGCCTTGATCGCCTCGACCATGTCGGACAGCGACTGGAACGGGCTGTCGGCCGCCACGACGATCACGCCGGGGTCAGCACCGATAGCACCGACGAAGCGCACCTGGTCGGCGGTCGCATCGCCGAAGGCCTTCTGCGCAAGCCGCGTGGTCGTGGCCGACGAGGCGGCGACGATCAGGTCGGCATCGCTGCCGCGTTCGGTCACGACATAGTTAAAGGCCAGGCCACCACCGGCGCCGGCCATGTTGGTCACCTGAACCGGCTGGTCGACCTGCTTCAGATCGTAAAGCAGCTTGCCGATCTGGCGGCAGGTGAAATCCCAGCCGCCACCCGGATTGGCCGGCGCGATGCATTCGGCCGCGAAGACCGAACTGGCGCCAAGGCTGATCACGGCACTGGTCAGCAGCAATTTGATACGTGTCATTCTCTGTTCCTCCCATTTGTCGCTTCGGATCGCCCACGGCACGAATGCCCTGCGGAAGACCCGCCTTGCGGTCCTGACGATTCGCTGGAAAGCTGACACGAACCTGTCACGCCTTCGGGGAAATGGCGGCGATGCGCTTTCTTCTGGTCGAGGATAACGACGATCTGGCCGGTTCGGTCGAAACCCGGCTGCGCCTCGACGGGCACGCGGTCGACCGCGTGGCGAGCCTGGGCGAGGCGGCCGATTTTCTGGCCGCGGCCTCCTATGACCTGATCCTTCTCGACATCATGCTGCCCGATGGCGACGGGCGCGACTTTCTGGCCGCGCATCGGCGCGCTCGGCGCGACACGCCGGTCATCGTCATGACCGCGCGTTCGGCGGTATCCGACCGGATCGACGTGCTTGACCTTGGCGCCGACGATTATGTGACCAAACCCTTCGACTTTGCCGAACTCGAAGCGCGCTGCCGTGCCGTTCTGCGCCGGCGCGGCGGCACCGCGCAGACGGTGGTCCGTTTCGCCGACATCACGTTTGACCCGCTTGGCGCCTGCCTGATCGTGGCCGACGAACAGCGCGAACTGCGCAACCGCGAGATGCGCCTGCTGGAGGTGCTGATGGCGGCGCCCGACCGCATCTTTTCCAAATCCCAGCTTTGCGACCGGCTGTTTTCCTATTCCGAAGCCGTGACCGACAATGCCATCGAGGTTTACGTGGCCCGGCTGCGCAAAAAGCTGGAAGGCTCGCGCGCACGGATCGAAACGGTTCGCGGCATCGGCTACCGGCTGATCGCCGCATGACTATGCGCCTGCTTACCCCACAAAAGGGCGCCATGTCGCTGCGTCAGCGCCTGGTTCTGCAACTTCTGGCCCTCGCCGCGGTCCTGGCCGTGCTGTTGTACCTGACCGTCCGCACCGTTGCCGGGCAGGCCGCCGAAACCTCGCTTGACGGGGTTCTGGGCGCGGCCGCCACCTCGGTCGCCGAACAGTTGCGCAGCACCGATGACGGGATCGAGGTCGACCTGCCCTACAGCGCCTTTTCGGTGCTGGGCTCGGTCAGCGAGGAACGGGTGTTCTACCGCATCGACGCCGGCGGCGCGACGGTGACAGGTTATGACGATCTGCCACGTCCACAAGTCGAACCATCGGGTGTGGAGCCGGTGTTCTACAGCGTGGGCTACCGTGACGTGCAGGTGCGGGTCGCCGCCGTGCGCCGCGTCGTGCTGACCAACGAGGCCCCGGTAGCCGCGCTGGTCATGGTCGCCCAGACGCGTCTGGGTCAGGCCGATATTGCCGCCCGGATCGCCAACAGCGCCGCGGCGCGGGTGCGGGTTTTTTCGCGCTGGCGCTGATCCTGTCGATGGTGGCGGCCGGTTCGGTGCTGGGCCCGATCGACCGGCTGACACAGGCGGTCGCGCGCCGCGGCCCGACCGATCTGCGCGCTGTCGATCACCCGACCCCGCGCGAACTGGTCCCGCTGGTCGGCGCGCTGAACGGCTTCATCGCACGGTTGAGAGGCGCGTTGACGCGCACCGAAACCTTCATCGCCGAAGCGGCCCATCACATCCGTACGCCGCTTGCCACCGTTCGCGCCCAGACCGAAATCGCGCTGCGGAAATCCGACGACGAGGATTTGCGCCAGACCCTGCGCCGCGTCATCCGCTCGGTCGAGGAAAGCAGCCGATCTGCCGGTCAGTTGCTGGACCACGCGACGGTGGTCTATCGCTCCGACCGGCTGGCGGCGGAACAGCTCGATCTGGCCGATCTGGCCCGCAGCGTCGCCCGCGCCCTTGCTCCGACGGCAGAGCTCAAGGACATGACGCTGACCTTGCAAACCGATCCACGCCAGTCGCCGGCGACCGGTTGCTTTTGGAAAGCGCGGTCCGAAACATGCTCGACAATGCCATCAAATACGCCCCCGACAGATCCAAGATCGCCATCGCGGTTTCCGGCGACGGCACGACGGCGCGGCAGCAAGTCGCCGACCGGGGCCGCGGCGTTTCGGGATTGAGGCGCCCGCACCTGGGCACCCGATTTGCCCGCGGCGACAACGTCTCCGATGTCGTGGGCTCGGGGCTTGGCCTTGCCATCATCGACGACGTCGCCGCCGCCCATGGCGGAAGCTTTACCCTGACCCCACGAGACGGAGGCGGCACGTGCGCCACGCTGTCCTTGCCCTTGCGCTTGTCGTGATCGGCGCGGCCCGCGCCGCGCTGGGCTTCGAGATCGAGGAAGAGCGGCTGTTTCCGGCGTCGGGCAACGGCCCCGAGCTCTCGATCCTCTCGACCGCCGACACCTTCGTTTTCGCGCCGCTGATCGAAGCCTACCAGGCGCGCAATCCGGGCGTGGCCGTGCGCTATGTCGTGGCCGGCAGCCAGGCGGTCTTTGCCGCGATCAATGACGAAGGCGCGCGCTTCGATCTGGTGATTTCCTCGGCGATGGATTTGCAGATGAAGCTCGCCAATGACGGCTTTGCCGCGCCCCATCGCGCGGTCGAACCGGTGCCCGCCTGGGCGCGCTGGCAGGACAGGCTCTACGCCTTCACGCAGGAACCCGTCGTTCTGCTGGTCGCGCGGCCGGCGCTGACCGGCCTGCCAATGCCGCGATCGCGCCGCGACCTGATCGCGCTTCTGCGCGACCACCCCGAACGGTTCGCCGGACGGATCGGCACCTATGACCCGCGCCTTTCGGGCGCCGGGTACCTTTTCGCGACACAGGAGGCACGCCAGTCCGACAGCTACTGGCGGCTGGCCGAGGTGATGGGCGCGACCCGGCCACGGCTATACACCAACACCAACCAGATGATCGCCGATTTGCAGGCCGGGCGGCTGGCCATGGCCTATAACGTGCTTGGCAGCTATGCCGAACCGCGTCTGGCCCCCGACGGCCCCGATACCGTCATCGAGCTGGAAGACTACACGCTCACCCTGCTACGCACGGCCTTTGTGCCACGGAACGCCACACGCCCGGAACTCGGCCACGGCTTTCTGACCTTCCTGCTCAGTACCGGCGGCCGCGCGGTCTTTCGCAACGAAACCGGGCTGCCACCGGTTGACGATGCCCAGCTGGCCGAAAATCCGCACCGCCGCCCGATCCGGCTTGATCCCGGCCTTCTGGTCTATCTCGACGCGCAGAAACGCCGCCGGTTTCTGGAAGAATGGACAGCCGCCTTCGTTCAACCCTGATCCCCCTCGTCTTTTCGCGGCCTTTGCGCCAGATTGCCGCAAAGCCGGAGAATCCGATGCCCAAGCCGCCGATTCACGCCCTTGTCGCCACGATCCTGTGCTGCACGCCCCTCACCGCAGCGGCGCAGGTCCCGTCCTGGCCCGAACCGGTCTACCGACAGGCCAGCGAAACCGAGGTCACCCTTGGCCAGCGTCTGTTTTACGACCCCATCCTGTCGGGCAACCGCAACATTTCCTGCGCGACCTGCCACCATCCGCGTTTCGCCACCTCCGACGGGCTGTCGCTGGGCATGGGCGAGGGCGGCATCGGCCTTGGCCCCGAACGCCACCCGGACCCCGCCGACCTGCCCGAACAGCGGATTCCGCGTAACGCCCCGGCGCTTTTCAACCTCGGCGCAGAGGAATTCACCGTTCTCTTCCATGACGGCCGGATCGAGGTTGATCCCGCCCGCCCCGGCGGTCTGCGCACGCCGCTTGACGACGAGATGGTTCAGGGCTTTGCCAATATCCTTTCGGCGCAAACCATGTTTCCGGTTCTGTCCGCCGACGAGATGGCTGGCCATTACGAGGAAAACGATGTGTCCCGCGCGGTGCGTATGGGTCGGATCACCGGCGATGGCGGTGCATGGGATGTAATTGCCAAGCGCATCGAGGCGCTGCCGGAATATCGCACGATGTTCGCCAGCGCCTATCCGGACATCGCCGAAGGAAGGCCCATCGCTTTCACCGATATCTCGAATGCCATCGCCGCTTTCGTCGGCTTCGAATGGCGTTCCGACAACAGCGCCTTCGACCGGGCATTGCGCGGCGAAGCGCCGCTGACAGCCGAGGCCGAAGCGGGCCAGGCGCTGTTTTACGGCAAGGCTGGCTGCGGCACCTGCCATTCCGGCCGCTTCCAGACCGACCACGGGTTTCACGCCATGGCCGCCCCGCAGATCGGCCCGGGCAAGGCGGAACGGTTCGAACGCCACCAGCGCGACATCGGGCGCATGCGCGTGACGGGGCGCGACGCCGATGCCTATGCCTTCCGCACGCCATCGCTGCGCAACGTGGCCGCCACCGGCCCGTGGGGCCATGCCGGCGCCCACAGCGACCTGCGCGCTTTCGTTGTCGATCACCTGAATCCTACCGCCGCGCTTTCCGCCTATCAGCCGCAGGCCACCTTGCCGGACATGGCGGTCACCAAGGACGATTTCGCGCCGCTGGCCGACCATGACGAACAGGCACTGATCGCCCGGGCGGTCACGGCACCCCCGGTCAGCCTGAGCGAAGACGAAATCGACCAGATCATCGCCTTCCTCGGCGCGCTGACCGATCAGGGGGCCATCGACGGGCGGCTGGGTGTTCCCGAAACGGTGCCCAGCGGCCTGCCAGTGGACCGCTGATACCGGCCACCGCCGGGCCTACTCGACCCTGCCGTCGGGATAGACAGTGATGCGACGGTCGACCGCAATCGCCGACACATGGGTTTCGCCCCCGCCCGGCCAGTGAACAACCACCTCGACCGCGTCGGCGGCGCCCAGCCCGAAATGCAGCGGCCCGGCCTGCCCGCCTGCGTGACCGCCGCCTACCGTCACCTCCTGCGCCTCGCGCCAGTCGCCGGCGTGCATTTCCACCCAGGCACCGACGGCGCGGCTGTTGGCACCGGGCATCCTCGGCTCTATCGCCAGCCAGTGGCCGGTGCCTTCGGTGACATTCTGCCAGACCTCCATCGGTGCGCGCCGGTTCATGACCACGATGTCAAGCCGCCCGTCGCCGTTCAGATCGGCGAGCGCAGCGCCGCGCGAACGGGCCATCGTCGCCACGCCCGCCCGGTCCGCCATTTCGGCAAAGCTGCCGTCGGGTTTCTGCATCAGCAGGTTGTTGGGGTCGTGAATGGCGTTCGACGGCATCTGGTCGACATTACCCTTGGCAATGAACAGATCCGCCCGCCCGTCATTGTCGATATCGCCAAATTCGGCATGCCACCCGGTCGAGGGGCGACCGTCGTCACCGACAAAGGGGCGCTGCGCATAGGTGCCGATCCCGTAGGGCGCATCGCGCCATCCCGCCGGGCCGTCGTTGAACTGCAACAGCTGGTCACCCATCGAGGTCAGCATCACCTCGGGCCGGCCGTCGCCGTTCAGATCGCGGCTGGCAATGCCCATCCCCCACAAAGATACCTTTCGCCAGCCCTCGGCCTCGCCATAGGGGGCCAGCGGGTTCAGGTGCCACATCTGTTCATAGCCGCCGCGCACGTAATAATGCCGGTCATTGGAGATGCGCAGGTCCGGCATGCCTTCCCGCTTCCAGTCCGAGATCAGCATCGACAGCGCGCAAAAGCCCGGCTCAAGCGCAAGCGGTGCGCCATAGCCGTGGCCTTCCGGCCGGTAAAGCTGATTTATGTCGCAGGCTTCGAACGGGCCGTCCTGACGCGAACGGTCCACGTAATTGCCAAAGGCGAGCGTGGGGCGGGACTGTCCAGCCTCCCAGGTTGCCGCAAAGGCGGTGGTCCAGCGATCGTCTTCGGGCAAGCCCCATTCGGCCGTAACATCGGCAAAGCCGCAGGCGCCGTCACCTTTCAACAGCCGGTTGGGACCTACGCGCAATACCGCCAGGTCGAGCGCGCCGTCGCTGTCGATATCCAGCGGATAGGCACCGGTGACCCCCGTCAGTTCGGGCGCGTTGCCCAGGTCGAAGGTGATTGCCTCACCAGCCGGGGTTCGGTTGACGAAAAGCCGCGCAGGGTTTTCACCACCCGCGGCAAACAGATCGGGCCGCGCATCGCCGTTGCAGTCGAAAACTGCCACGCCGCCACCGACGAAATGCTCCCACCCGCCGTCGTAGATCTGCGCGACCGGCAACGCCGCGCTGCGATCCTCGAACCGGGGCGTGGCCGATGCGGGCGCGGCCAGAGCCAGACACAGCGGCACGAACAGGTGCCTGTTCATTGCGCGGCCATTTCGGTACGGGGCGCGCCAAGCAGGCCATCGGTCAACACCGACAAAGCCAGCGCCGCCGCCCCATGCGCCCACAGAAGATCGCCCCAGGCGTGAATCTCGGTCGGCGGGCGGGGCCTGCCTGTCGCGATGGCCAGTGTCTCCATCTCTGCCAGTGTTTCGCTGGCATATAGGTAATCATAGCGCATGCGTTCGCCCGACAGGATGATCAACGAAGGATCGAACAGGTTCACCACATTCGACAACCCAACCGCCAGATAGCGCCCGGCCCGGCGAAAGATCGACCGGGCCGAGGCATTGCCGGCCTTGGCGTGATCGTAGAGGCTTTCCAGGAGGACCGCGATCGACTGGCTTTCCTTGTGCGTCCAGTTCAGCGCGGTGGTCGCCTCGCGCGCCAGCGCGTAATCGGCGACATAGGCCTCCAGACAGCCGCGCTGCCCGCAACGGCAAAGCGCCCCGTCGAGCTGCACCTTGGTATGACCAAGTTCCATCCCGAGCCCGCGCGCGCCGCGATAGATGCGGTGATTGATGACAACGCCCATGCCTACGCCGTGTTCGATGGTAACCACCGCAAAGTCCGACAGCGCGCGACCGGCGCCGAACCACAGTTCGGCAAGCGTCACTAGATTGGCGTCGTTGTCGATATCGACCGTCACACCCAGTCGTTTCGTGGCAACGGCCGCCAGCGGGACATCGCGCGACAAAAGAACCGGTGACCACAGCACCCGGCCACCGGTGCAATCGACAAAACCCGGCACCCCAAGGCCAACCGCCGCAAGATCGGCGCGCGCCAGACCTGCCTTGGCGCAGACCCGGTCCAGCAACACTTCGGTCGCATCGAGAAGCGTATCGAGATCCATCGCGCCGGGT
Organism: Paracoccaceae bacterium; assembly: GCA_041397385.1. Classification (GTDB taxonomy): domain Bacteria; phylum Pseudomonadota; class Alphaproteobacteria; order Rhodobacterales; family Rhodobacteraceae; genus Albidovulum. The sequence continues at coordinate 557,922 of JAWKWW010000001.1, read as the reverse complement.
CGGCGCGGAATGGTTTCATCGGCCAGAAGATTGCCCGCGAAATCCACGATGACTGCCGTGTGTTCCCGGTCGGAAAGCTTCATCCCGGCCACCCGGTAGGCGGCGGGCCGAACGCCCAGCGCAACCGCGGGCCGTCCGCGCCCGCTGTCGCTGTCGCGCGGGGCGGCCACCTCTTCGATCAGGCCCGATTCCAGCAGTTCCGATGAAATCGTCGTGACGGAGGCCGGACTGACCCCGAGATCCTTGGCCAGTTGCACGCGCGGGATCAGGCCGGCGGCGCGGATTCGTTCGAAAACCTGCTGCCGCAGCGTGCGCTGCGTGTCCGACGGCGAATCGATAAGCGGACCGCAGCCTTTCTGGGCCGCTGGCTGCGGATTTTTCCGCGCGCTTATTAATTCGGTAGTCAAACTAAAAATACCCCAGATTTCGCTCGGGACCGGCCTCAAACGTACACGAAACCCGGTTCGCCGCCGCTCGGCTGCCACAACATCAGTGTTATCCGACATTTTTATTTTGACAACTAAAATTATTATCGGCATCGTTACTGCGTGCCGGCGAATCTGCCGGTCCGGCAGGTCTGATTGGACAGACCCGCCAACGAACAGGGAGGAATTCGATGCACAAGTCCATTCTGGCCGCCGTCGTTCTTGCGGCCGGCGTTGCCACCACAGCTTCGGCCCAGACCGTCGGCGTCAGCTGGTCCAACTTCCAGGAAGAGCGCTGGAAGACCGACGAAGCCGCGATGAAGGCCGCTATCGAAGCCGCTGGCGGTACCTATATCTCGGCCGACGCCCAGGCCTCGGCTGCGAAGCAGCTGACCGATGTCGAGGCGCTGATCGCACAGGGCGCCGAAGCGCTGGTGATCCTCGCCATGGACAAGGACGCCATTGGCCCCGCCGTCGACAAGGCGGCCGCCGAAGGCATTCCGGTCGTCGGTTACGACCGCCTGATCGAGGATGACCGCGCCTTCTACCTGACCTTTGACAACAAGGGTGTGGGCCGGATCATCGCCGAAACCGTCAAGGCCGTGAAGCCCGACGGCAACTATGCCATCATCAAGGGCGATCCGGGCGACCCGAACGCCGCGTTCCTGCTGGAAGGCATGATGGAAGTGATCGGCGCCGATGTGGATGCCGGCACGATCAAGATCGTCGGCGAAGCCTTCTCGGACGGCTGGAAGCCGGAAAACGCGCAAGCCAACATGGAACAGATCCTGACCGCCAACAACAACGCCGTTGACGCCGTTCTGGCCGAAAACGACGGTATGGCGGGCGGCGTTATCGCCGCGCTGTCGGCGCAGGGCCTGAACGTTCCGGTCGGCGGGCAGGACGGCGACCTTGCCGCTCTGAACCGCGTGGCGCGCGGCACCCAGACGGTGTCTGTCTGGAAAGACAGCCGCCAGCTGGGCAAGGCCGCCGGCGAAATCGCCGTGGCGCTGGCCAAGGGCACCGCGATGGATGCCGTCGAAGGCGCCGTGAAGTGGTCGGGCGGTGAGAAGGGTGTGGAGATGAACGCCATCTTCCTTGCCCCGACCCCGGTCACCAAGGACAACCTGAACGTTGCGATCGACGCTGGCCACATCTCGAAAGAGCAGGCCTGCGAAGGCGCGATGGACGGCGTCGCCGGCTGCTGATCGGCCCAAGAAGACACCGGCGCCGGAAATACCCGGCGCCGGGTTTTGCAAAGTGACCGCGCGCCAGTTGCGCCGGCCCAACCGCATCCCCCTGCTTATTGCTGGATGAGGACATGACCCAACCGCATTCCGATACATCCCGCGCGGCCGATCCGGCCAGCGCGCCCGAAAGCGCCGTGGCCCGATTCCTGAAAGCCACCGAACTCGACACCCGCCTTCTGGGCATGCTCGGCGCCCTGGTGCTGATCTGGATCGGCTTTCACCTATACGGTGCGCTGGCCAACGGCTTCGGCGCCTTCCTGACGCCGCGCAACCTTTGGAACCTCTCGGTTCAGACCGCCTCGATCGGGATCATGGCCACGGGCATGGTTCTGGTCATCGTCACCCGCAACATCGACCTGTCGGTCGGCTCTGTCCTGGGCTTCTGCGCCATCGTGATGGGCGTTTTGCAGGTCAACATCCTGCCGCAGTTCCTGGGCCTTGGCCATCCGCTGATCTGGGTGATCGCGGCCATCTGCGGCATGACCCTGGGCGCATCCATCGGCGCCTTTCACGGCTGGCTTGTCGCCTATCGCGGCATTCCGGCCTTCATCGTCACCCTGGGCGGGCTTCTCGTCTGGCGCGGCGCGGCCTTTCTGGTTGCGCGCGGTGAAACCATTTCGCCGGTCGATGCCACCTTCGCGCTGCTCGGCGGCGGGCCCTATGGCGCGGTCGGCGCGACCGGCAGCTGGATCGTCGGCATCCTTGGCTGTCTCGGCGTTGTCGGCCTGATCCTGAGCGGCCGCAACCAGCGTCGCAAGTTCGAGTTTCCTCTTCGCCCCGTCTGGGCCGAAGGCTTCCTGGCGGCGGTCGGCTGCGGTCTGGTTCTGGGCGCCGTCCTTCTGGTCAACGCCTATCCCTGGCCGCGCGGCATCGTGAGCCAGTATGCCGAGCAACAGGGCATCGAAGTACCCGAAGGCGGCCTGTTCATCAGCCACGGCTTTGCCATTCCGGTCCTGATCCTGATCGTCGTCGGCATCGCGATGACCTTCCTGATGACCCGGACCCGCTTCGGTCGCTACGTCTTCGCCATCGGCGGCAACCCGGAAGCGGCCGATCTGGCCGGGATCAACACCCGCTGGATGACGGTCAAGATCTTCGCGCTGATGGGCATGCTGACCGGGCTTTCCTCGGTCGTGGCCTCGGCCCGGCTCAACTCGGCCACCAACTCGCTCGGCCAGCTGGACGAGCTTTATGTGATCGCGGCGGCCGTGATCGGCGGCACATCGCTCGCCGGCGGCATCGGCACCATCTATGGCGCCATCATCGGCGCGCTGGTCATGCAGTCGCTGAAGACCGGCATGGTTCTGATCGGCTTCGACGCGGCTGTTCAGAACGTCGTCGTCGGTATCGTTCTGGTGCTCGCCGTCTATGTCGACAAGCTTTACCGCACGAACAAGAAATAGGGGAAAATGCCATGACCACGGACAGAGGAACGCCCCTTGTCGAACTGCGCGACATCTCGATCGCCTTCGGCGGAATCAAGGCTGTCGATCATGTGACCGTCGATCTTTACCCCGGCGAAGTCGTGGGCCTGCTGGGCCATAACGGCGCCGGCAAGTCGACGCTGATCAAGTGCCTTTCGGGCGCCTATCAGGCCGACAGCGGCGAGATCTTCATCAACGGCAAAAAGGCCACGATCACGAACCCCCGCGACGCGCGCGACTACAACATCGAAACGATCTACCAGACGCTGGCGCTGGCCGACAATCTCGATGCCGCCTCGAACCTCTTTCTGGGGCGCGAACTGGTCACCGGTACGGGCCTTGTCGACGATGTGCGGATGGAGGCCGAGGCGCGCAAGATCATGGGCCGGCTCAACCCGAACTTCCGCAAGTTCAACGTGCCGGTTTCCGCGCTTTCAGGTGGGCAGCGCCAGTCGGTCGCGATTGCGCGGGCGGTCTATTTCAACGCCCGCATCCTGATCATGGACGAGCCGACCGCCGCGCTGGGTCCGCATGAAACCCAGATGGTGGCCGAACTGATCGAGGAACTGAAGGCCCAGGGGCTGGGTATCTTTCTGATCGAACATGACATCCACAACGTCATGAAGCTCTGCGACCGGGCCAGCGTGATGAAGAATGGCCAGCTTGTCGGCACCGTGAACGTGAACGAGGTCACTGACGAGGATATCCTCGGCATGATCATCCTGGGCAAGAAGCCGGCGATGGCCGCCTGAAATGTATCTTGGCCTCGATCTTGGCACATCGGGCCTGAAGGGCGTCGTGATCGACGACGACCAGCGTGTCGTCGCCGAAGCCACCGCGCCGCTAACCGTCTCGCGGCCGCATTCCGGCTGGGCCGAACAGTCGCCGGCGGACTGGATTGCGGCGGCGGAAACGGCGCTTTCCGCTCTGCCGGCCGCCGAACGCGCGGCGATCACGGCTATCGGCCTGTCGGGTCAGATGCACGGGGCGACGCTTTTGAACGCCGCCGATGACGTGCTGCGGCCGTGCATCTTGTGGAACGACACACGCGCCCATGCCGAAGCGGCGGAACTGGACGCCAACCCCGAGTTCCGCGCCATTTCCGGCAACATCGTCTTTCCCGGCTTTACGGCACCCAAACTTCTATGGGTCCGCCGCCATGAAGCCGCCTGTTTTTCCCGCGTCGCACGAGTGTTGCTGCCCAAGGATTACCTGCGCCTCTGGCTGACCGGCGAACATGTCGCCGAGATGTCCGATGCCGCCGGCACCGCCTGGCTCGACACCGGTGCGCAACTGGTCCGACAGGCTTCTGGCGGCCACCGGGCTGGGGCGCGATGCGATGCCCCGCCTTGTGGAAGGCAACGCGGTATCGGGCCAACTTCGGCCTGAGCTGGCCGCGCGTTTCGGCCTGCGGGCCGGCGCGGTCGTTGCCGGCGGCGCTGGTGACAATGCCGCCGCCGCCATCGGTACCGGGGTCGTCGCGCCCGGGCAGGGCTTCGTCTCGCTCGGCACTTCGGGCGTTCTTTTCGCGGCCAATGACGGCTATCGCCCCGATCCCGCCACCGCCGTTCACACCTTCTGCCATGCGCTTCCCGGCACATGGCACCAGATGGGCGTGATCCTCGCGGCGACCGACGCGCTCAACTGGCTCGCCCGGCTTCTGGGGTCGGATCCGGCCGCGCTGACCGCGCCGCTGAAGGCCGCGCAGGCGCCGGGAAAGACACTGTTCCTGCCCTATCTCGGCGGGGAACGCACGCCCCTGAACGATGCCGCCATTCGCGGCGCCTTCCTTGGCCTTGAACATGCGACGGACCGCGAAGCGGCGGTTCGTGCGGTTCTGGAAGGCGTGGCCTATGCGCTTTGCGATTGCCGCGACGCGCTGGCCGCGACGGGCACTCGGATAGAACGCCTGATCGCCACCGGCGGCGGCGCGAAATCGCAGGTCTGGCTTGCCACCATCGCCACCGCGCTTGGCATCCCCCGTCGATCTGCCCGATGCCGGCGATTATGGCGCGGCCTTCGGCGCGGCCCGGCTGGGGCTGATGGCCGCGACCGGCGCAGGTGCGAGGTTGCGACACCGCCCGCGATTGCCAGAACCATCCTGCCCGATCCCGCCCTGACCGACGCATTCATTGCCGGCCATGCCTGCTTCACGCGGCGGCACTTTCCATCAAGGACCTGACATGACCGACTTTTTCAGGGTATTCCTACAATCCGGTACGAGGGGCCGGACAGCGACAACGATTTCGCCTTTCGTCACTACAACCCCGATGAGTTGGTCATGGGCAAGCGGATGGAGGACCACCTGCGCTTTGCCGTCGCCTATTGGCATTCCTTCGCATGGCAGGGCGGCGACCCTTTTGGCGGGCAAACCTTTGACCGGCCCTGGTTCAAGCGACACGATGAGATACTGGCACGGCTCAAGGCCGATGCCGCATTCAGATGTTCGACATCCTGAATGTCCTGCTCTTCTGCTTTCACGATGCCGATATCCGCCCCGAGGGCGCCAGTTTCGCCGAAAGCCTGAGAAACTTCGAAGTCATCGTCGATTACTTCGGCGACAAGATGCAGAGCCACCGTACCCGGCTGTTGTGGGGCACTGCCAATCTCTTTCGCATCGCCGCTTCATGTCCGGCGCCGCCACCAACCCCGACCCAGGTCCTTGCCTGTCGGCAACCGTGAAGGCATGCATGGATGCCACCCACCGGCTGGGCGGGCAGAACTATGTCCTTTGGGGCGGGCGAGGGCTACGAGACCCTTCTGAACACCGATCTGGCGCGGAACGCCGGCAGGCAGGCCGGTTCCTGCAGATGGTTGTCGACTACAAGCACAAGATCGGTTTTGAGGGACCATCCTGATCGAGCCCAAGCCGCAGGAACCCTCAAAGCACCAGCACGATTATGATGTTGCCACGGTCTACGGGTTCCCAAGGATTTCGGGCTGGAAAACGAGGTGAAGGTCAATCGAGCAGGGCCACGCGATCCTTGCCGGGCATTCCTTTGAGCATGAGCTGGCGCTGGCGGCCTCGCTCGGCCTCTTCGGGTCGATCGACATGAACCGCAACGACTATCAGTCCGGCTGGGATACCGACCAGTTCCCTGACAGCGTGCCGGAAATGGCGCGGGCCTATTACGAGGTTCTGCGCGCCGGCGGTTTTCACCACGGGCGGAACCAATTTCGACGCCAAGTTGCGCCGCCAGAGCCTTGATGCCGAAGACCTGATCCTGGCGCATGTCGGCGCGATGGATATCTGCGCGCGCGCTCTGAAGGCGGCCGCGGCGATGCTGAAAGACGGCGGGCTCGAAGCCGCCCGCGCCGCGCGTTATGCTGACTGGGGACCGGCCCGGAAAACCGCGCGATGCTCGACAGTGGCGAGCTGGACAGCATCGCTCGCCGTGTTCTGGACGACGGGATTAACCCCAAACCCCGCTCGGGCCGGCAGGAACGTCTGGAAAACTGGTTGAACCGCTTCGTCTAGGCAAACAGACGCCGGACTGTCGCTTTCTCGCGGCGGCACGGCGCCCCGCAGCTTGACGCAGCAACTGTCGCGGCCTAGGCCAAGGGCGCGCCCGCAAATGGGCCAGCCCGGAGCCACGCCATGCCGCTTGCCGATGCCTTCGCCGCGATGACCGACTTTCTGCACAAGGGCGGCCCGGCCATGTGGGCTATCGCCGCGCTGTCGGTCGCCGCGCTGGCGATCATCCTGTGGAAGATCTGGCGGCTGGCCCGCGCCGGTGCCTGGGCCGGGTCGCGAACCCGCGCGGCAGTGGCGGACTGGCAAAAAGGCGATCAGGCCGGCGCGCTGGCACGGCTGCAGGGCGTCAACAGCCTGCGCGCACGATCCGCGCGTGCCGCCATGCAGGCCCGCCGCAACCCCGAATTCGACGATGCCGCGGCGCGTGCGGAAACCGAACGCGTGGCGCGCGGCCTGCTGGCGGAGGCCCGCAGCGGCCTGCGACCGCTGGAACTGATTGCCGCCATCGCCCCGCTGCTTGGCCTTCTGGGCACGGTTCTGGGCATGATCGAGGCCTTTCAAACGCTACAGCAAAGCGGCTCCCGCGCCGATCCCGCGCTGCTGGCCGGCGGTATTTGGGAGGCCCTTCTGACCACCGCGGCCGGCATGGCGGTGGCAATCCCGGTATCCATGGCCCTGGCCTGGTTCGAAAGCGTTCTGGACCGGCTTGGCCATGACATGGAAGATACCGCGACGCGCATCTTTCTGGGTCAGACGCCTGGCATTTCGCTGGCCCGGGCGGCGGAATAGCCGGCCATGTTCGCGCTTGCGCAGCCACGCCGCCGTCGCCGGATCAGCCTGACGCCGATGATCGACGTGGTCTTCCTGCTTCTGGTCTTCTTCATGCTCGCCTCGCGGTTCGACACCGATGGCGCGCTGCCGCTCGCGATCACCGGGGCCGGCGCCGAATGGGTTGGCCCGCCACGCCTTGTCGACGTGACGCCCACGGAGATCCGGCTGAACGGCGTCGCAACCGGGCCCGGCGCGCTGGTCGGCGCGCTCAACCCGCTGATGCCCGGCCCGGACGCCACCATCGTCCTGCGCGGCCGCGACGGCGCCACCCTGCAGGCGCTTGTCGATGTCATGCAGCGTCTGCGCGACGCCGGCCTGAACAACCTGGCGCTGGTCGAATGATGCGGTTTCGCGACCCGCCGCGGACGCGCGATGGCGAAAACATCGTGGCGATGATCAACGTTGTCTTTCTGCTGCTGATCTTTTTCCTGATGTCGGCGGAAATCGTGCCACCCGATCCGATCACCCTGGACGTGCCACAGGCCATGCCGGACGACCGGCCCGCGCCCGACCAGCCGCTTTTTGTCGGTCCGATGGGTGAACTGGCCTATGGCGACGCGCGCGGCGATGCCGCCTTGCAGGCGCTCGCTACGACGCCGCCACGGACCACGCTGACCCTGCGCGCCGACAAGACCCTGAAGGCGGAAGAGCTGGCACGGCTGCTGGCGCGGCTTGCCGCCCTGGGAATATCCGACATCCAGCTGGTCACGGCACCACAATGAAGGCCTGGGTGGAGATCGCGGGTTTTGCGGGGCTTGCCGCTGCGCTGCACCTGGGTGCCTTCGCGATGGCCGCGTCATCGTCGGGGGCGGGCAGTGCAGGCGGCACGGGCGGGGCCGACCGGGTAACGCTGGCCGCGGCATCACCGGGGCTGGTCGCCCGGGTGGCGGAATGGACCCGCCCGCCGGCTATCGCCACCGCCACCGCCACGGCGCCGGACACGCCGCAGGGCGATGCGCCACCGTCAGCGCCCGCGCCGGACACAACGCCAGCGCCAATGGCTGCGCCGGTACCTGCCGCGCTGCCGGCCCCGGAAGCCGCACCGAAGAGCGCTGCGATGGCCCCGCCCGAAGCGGCGTTGCCGGAAATGCCGGACCCGGCAACGCAGGCAGCCGAGGCCGCGCAGCCCGCCGCCCGCCCGGCACCAAGGCCGAAACGCCCTGCCACCCCGCCAGCCGCACCAACGGCCGAAGCCACCCCCGCACTGAACGCGGCTGGCAACGCAAACGCCGACCGGGCCGGCGCGCCAAGCGCGGCAACTGCCGCACCCGCTGCCGATGGTGACGGCGCTGGCGCACCGGCGGCGCTTGCGGCCTGGCAGGGGCGGATCCTGGCCGCGATCGAACGCAAGAAACGCTACCCCCGCGACGCCGCCGGCGCCACGGGCCGCGCCACGGTCGAAATCACGCTGGGCCGGAACGGCGCGCTTTCTGTCGCGCGGCTAACTCAGTCGTCGGGCAATGCCGCGCTCGATGCCGCCGCCCTTCGGGCTGTCACCTCGGCCCGCCTGCCGAAGGCGCCGGAAGGCCTGACCCAAACCGCCTACAGCTTTCGTTTCCGCATGGTCTTCGACCGGTAACGCGGCCTGTCCGCCCACGCGGGATCACGCTGAGTTTTCCGACAGGGCGGGACGTTGCCATTGCCCCCCACCCCGCAGCATGCGACAGTCGCCTCCGGGTCCTTCGGGTGGGTAACGATGCCGCTGCCATGGTACAGGTTTGACAGGACCGGAGCGTTGGTTCTGGCGGCATTGACCTTGGGTCTTGCCGCAACGCCGCCCTATGCGCTCGACCGGCTCGATTTTACCGTACAGGGCGGTGGCGATCTGGAAGACCGGCTGAGAGCCAGTTCTGTCCTTCTGTCCACGAAACGCGAAAAGGCCACCGACGCGCAGGATTACTTTGCCGCCGCGCAGGCCGAATATGGCCGGCTTCTGGGCGCGCTTTATGCATCGGGGCATTATTCGGGCGTGGTGACCGTTCGCATCGACGGGCGCGAAGCAGCTGAAATCGCGCCGCTCGACGCGCCTTCGGCAATATCGTCCATCGCCGTCACCGTGCAGCCCGGCCCCCGGTTCGACTTCGGCCACGCCGAAGCCGCGCCGCTGGCGGCAGGCACCGAAATGCCCAAGGGTTTCGCCACCGGCCTGCCTGCCGAAAGCGGCATCATCCAGGATGCCGCCAGCGCGGCTGTCGACGGCTGGCGCGATCTGGGCCATGCCAAGGCCACGGTTTCGGGCCAGCGTATCGTCGCCGATCATGCACGGGCCCGGCTGGATGCCGAACTGACGCTGACGCCGGGGCCGCGGCTGCGCTTTGGCGATCTGACTATCGAAGGCAACCAGCGCGTGCGCACCGGCCGGGTGCGCGAAATCGCCGGTCTTCCCACGGGTGAGGTGTTCAGCCCCGCAGCCTTGGAAAAATCCGCCAAGCGCCTGCGCCGCGCCGGCGCCTTTCGGTCCGTCGCGCTGACCGAGGCCGACCAGCCCGGTGTCGACGCGAGCCCGACATCACCGCGACGCTCGTCGAGGAAAAGCGCCGCCGGTTCGGCTTTGGCGCGGAACTGGCCAGCACCGACGGGCTGATGCTGTCGGGCTTCTGGATGCATCGCAACCTTCTGGGCGGCTCCGAACGGCTGCGTATCGAGGGCGAGGTTTCCAATATCGGCGGCAGCCTCCTGGCGGGTTTAAATTTCGGCCTTGCCGCCCACTTTTCCCGCCCCGCGACTTCGGGCTCGACACCACGCTGAACCTCGACGCGGAATACGGCCACCTCGACTTCGGCTTTTTCGAGGGCGATTTCCTTTCCGCCAAGGGCAGTCTGGCGCACGAGTTCAGCGGACACGCTGACAGGTGAAGCCGGGCTTCGGAATACGTCTATCTGACACTCTGAACGACGTCTGACCGCTACACCTACCAGACCATTGCCCTTCCGGCGACGCCATTCTGGACAAAAGCGCGACGACCCGCGCGACGCCAAGGCTACCGGGCGAAGCCACGCCGTTTCGGCCTGACGATGCCGACAGCGGCGCCCGGTTCCGCTCGACGCCCGTGCCTACCGCAGCTTTGGCGAAACACAAGATACGGTTCTGGCCGGGCGGCTTCAGGCCGGTGGTGTACGGTTCTGGTGCCTCGCTTCGGGTACACCGCGCGACCTGCTGTTTTATTCCGGCGGCGGCGGCACCGTCCGCGCCATCCTTCCAGTCTCTGGGCGTGGTCGAACCGACCACCGGTGTTGATATCGGCGACGCTCCTTTGTTGGCCTGTCGGCCGAACTGCGCCGCGCGGTGACCGACACGATCGGCCTCGTGGCCTTCTACGATGCAGGCTTTGTCGGCCCCGGCAGCCTCGTCGACGACCGGTGGCGTCTGGCATTCCGGTGCCGGTCTTGCCTGCGCTGACGACCCGGCATCGGGCCGATCCGTTTCGACGTGGCCGCACCGGTCAGCGGGACAACCGGCGAAGGCGTGCAATTCTACCTCGGTATCGGGCAATCCTTCTGATGTGGCGCTGGCTGTTCCTGATCCTCTCTGTTTGCTTCCTCCCGGCCCTTGCCCAGGATGACGACCGCGATTTTCTGACCGCCTTTCTGGAAGACAACCTGTCCGGCGCCGGCCGCCAGGTGAAGATCACCGGCTTTGCCGGTGCGCTTTCGTCGCGCGCCACGATCGAAGAGATGACCATCGCCGATGACGACGGCATCTGGATCACGCTGAAGGGTGTGACGCTGGACTGGAGCCGGGCCGCGCTGCTGAGCGGGCGGATCGAGGTGGAGACCCTGTCGGCACGGGAAATCGACCTGCCGCGCCTGCCGGCCGCCGGCAATGCCCCGCCATCGCCCGAAGCCTCTGCCTTTGCCTTGCCGGAACTGCCGGTTTCCGTCGATATCGGCACGCTTCGGATCGACCGGGCGCGACTGGGCGCGCCGCTTCTGGGGCAGGAGGCGACGCTGTCGCTGCTGGGCCGTGCCGCCTTGTCGGGTGGCGAGGGCGAGGCGGGGCTGAGCGCCGAACGGCTGGACGGGCCGGGCGGAACCCTGACGCTGAAAGGCAGCTACTCCAACGCGCGCAGGCAGCTTGCGCTGGACCTCGCGCTGCGCGAACCGGCGGCCGGGCTATTCGCCACGCTGGCCGGGTTGCCCGGCGCGCCGGCGGTCGAGTTTACCGCAACCGGCGAAGGCCCGATCGACGACTACGGGTTGACGATCCGGCTGGCGACCGATGGCGCGGAACGGCTGACCGGCAATGTTGCGGTATCCGGCGATGCCGATGGCCGCCGTTTTCGCGCCGATATCGGTGGCGACATCGCCCCGGTTTTCGCACCGGATTACCGCGATTTCTTTGGCCCCGAACTGCGGCTGGCCGCCAGCGGGCGGCGCGACGCATCGGGGGCGCTGACACTGGAGGCCTTCGATCTGACGGCGCAAAGCCTGGCATTGTCGGGCAGCGCCCAGATAGCGCCGGGTGGCATCCCCACCGCGTTCGACCTGACCGGTCGGATGGCCGCGAAGGACGGCACGCCTCTGCCGCTTCCGGTACCCGGCGGCGGCGTCGAGATCGGCAGCGCCGATCTGAAGCTTGCCTTTGATGCCGCTCAGGACGACGGGTGGACGGCGGATATCGCCCTGAACGGGCTTGCAACCGAAACGTTGACCGCCGGAACGCTCTCGCTCCGCGGTTCGGGGCGCATCGCCCAGCCCGGCGCCGGCCGCAAGGCGGCCATCGGTGGAACGCTGCGGTTCGACGCCACGGCGCTGAAACCCTCCGATACCGCGCTGGCCGGGGCGCTGGGCGATACGGCAGAGGGCAACGCCGTCTTTCACTGGCAAGAAGGCGGCGCGCTGAACCTGCCGGTTCTGAACATGTCGGGGGTCGACTATGGCCTCTCCGGTGGCCTGAAGCTGGGCAAGGACGGCGCGGAAACCCGGCTCGCCGGTCGCGCCACCGTTCAGGCGAGCGATCTTTCGCGGTTTTCCGGCCTCGTTGGCCGCCCTGTGGGAGGCGCGGGAAAGGCGCTGATAACCGGCCGCTATGCGCCGCTTTCCGGCGGCTTTGACATCGATCTGGCGCTGACGGGCCGCGACTTGACTTTGGCACAGCCCGAGGCTGACCGGCTTCTCAAGGGGCAAAGCACGCTGAACCTCAGCGCCGCGCGCGGAAAGGACGGCACTGAAATCCGCCGCCTGTCGATCCGGGCCAGCACCCTGAGCGCCGATGCTTCGGGCTGGTTGCGCAGCAACGGAAGCGACGTGCAGGCTACAGCCCGGTTTGCCGACCTCTCGGCGCTTGGCCCGCGTTACCGGGGCTCGCTTGACGCGGCCTTTGCCTTTTCCGGCGACCTCGCGGGGGCGGCGCAGGCAAGCCTGCGAGGAACCGGGCAGAACCTGGCCATCGGCCAGGCAGAGACCGACCGGTTGCTGCGCGGGACGACCACGCTTGACGTCGCGCTGGATATGGAGGGACGGCAGGGCAAGATCCGGCATGCAACACTGGAAAACCCGCAACTGCGCCTTTCGGCAAAGGGCGACGTTCAGGGCCGGACCCGACAGATCGACCTTGAAGGCCGGCTTGCCGATCTCGCGCTTCTGGTGCCCGACTATTCCGGCCCTGTCACGATGAGCGGGCGTGTTGTCGACGATGGCGCAGCCTATACGCTGGACATGCGGGGTACCGGCCCCGGCGGGCTGGAAGCACAGGCGAAGGGCACCGTTGCCGCGGACTTCGCGACCGCCGACCTGGCCCTTGCGGGGCGTGCCGAAGCGGCGCTCGCCAACCCGTTTCTGGCGCCGCGCTCGATCCAGGGGCCGGTCCGGTTTGACCTGACGATGAAGGGCAAGCCCGCGCCTGCGTCGTTTGCGGGCCGGGTGTCGATGGCCGGCGGCCGTTTTTCCGCACCGCTGATCGGCCTCGCGCTGGAAAACCTGGATGCCGTGGTGGATCTTAACGGTGGCCGCGCGCAACTGAACGTGGAGGCCGCGCCCCGCACCGGCGGTCGCGTTGCCGTCGCCGGCCCGGTCACCCTGACCGCCCCCTACCCTGCCGATCTTGCCATCACGCTGGCAGAGGCCAGTTTCCGCGACAAGCGGCTTTACGATACCGCCGTCAGCGGCGCGCTCAGCCTGCGCGGGCCGTTGCGGGGCGGTGGCGCGATCGCCGGTTCGCTGACTCTGTCGCGAACCGAGATCAAGGTCCCCTCAACCGGCCTTGGCGCAAGCGGTGCCATCGGCGCTATCCAGCATCGAAATGAACCGGCGAATGTCCGCCGAACCCGCGCCAATGCCGGGCTGATTGCCGAAGCATCCGGCGATTCGCGTGGTGGCGGCGGTGGCTTTTCGCTGGATGTGACGCTGAATGCGCCGAATCGAATCTTCATCCGCGGGCGCGGTCTGGATGCCGAGATGGGTGGCCGCCTGCGCCTTGCCGGTACCACCAACGATATTCGCCCCGAAGGCGGGCTGGACCTGATCCGCGGCCGGCTGGACATCCTTGGCAAGCGGTTTTCGCTGGACGAGGGGCGCCTGCGCGTGCAGGGCAAACCGATCCCCTACATCCGTCTGGTGGCCGAATCCGACAGTGGCGAGGTGACCGCGCGGATCATCATCGAGGGGGACGCCGATGCCCCCGACGTCCGGTTTGAAAGCGTGCCGGAACTGCCCGAGGAAGAGGTTCTTTCGCATCTTCTTTTTGGCCGCAGCCTGACCAGCCTGTCGCCGTTCCAGGCTGCCCAGCTGGCCTCGGCGGTGGCCACGCTTGCGGGCAAGGGCGGCGAGGGTATCGTCAGCAAACTGCGTCGGGGTGCAGGGCTCGATGACCTCGACATTACCTCCGACGATGAAGGCAATGCCGCGCTGAAAGCCGGTAAGTACTTGTCAGAAAACATTTATTCTGACGTCACAGTGGATAGCAGCGGCAAGACCGAGATCCAGCTTAACCTAGATGTCTCGAAAAGTGTGACGGTCAGGGGGCGTGCGAACTCGGATGGCGAAACCGGTTTGGGTATCTTCGTGGAAAAGGATTACTGAGGCATCGCCGCAGGTCCGGCATGTGACGTTGCGCCGCCGGTATGGCCCTGTTCGGACAGAAGCGGACTTTGCGCAAACGAAAAGGGCCCGCCGGAGGCGAGCCCTTTTGCCTGACCCCGAGGGGTCGAGGAAATTATTCGGTCGAGCTCGACGAGCTGCTCGAAGCCGCGGCGATCAGCAGCAGAGCGGCCAGACCGGCGACAACAGCGCCGCTGCCCAGGCTCGAGGCCGGACCAGCAGCTTCAACCATCGGTTCTTCAACGACGACAACCGGACCGCCGGCGAAAGCAGCCGACGAAGCCAGGATGGCGACGGTAGCAAGAGCGGTAATCTTCTTCATAATGGCGAACTCCGTAGGTGCACATTCGATGCCCAACCCCTAGCACCCGACGTGCCAAAGGAAAAGTAGGAAATACCGGGGTTACTGATTTAGTCGACGTAGTAACAGATATCCCACACTTGGGCTTACCCATTGACGCGACTGGCGAATAAACCCGCTGGATTCAACCCAATAGTGATTCGTGACCACCCGGCCATCCGAACGGCAGACTTCTTTCACATGCTGCGTGGCATGGCTGCGCCCGACGATTTCCAGCGTCTCCGCGCCATCGCGGGACAGCTGGCAGGCGAAGGCTTCACGCTGGGTATTGTCCTCGCCATCCAGGACGTAGTAGGCGCGTGCGGTGCCGCCTGCGCCAGCGCGGATCGTCGAAGCAGCCGGGATTTCGGCCGACATCAGGTCACCCGACAACCCCCGTGTCGCCACGATCTGCCCGTCGCGCAGCGAAACGGTCCGCTTGTCCGCGCTGGACCAGGTCACCGTCCCTCCGTTCTGGCCAAAGACCACCATCGCGGCATCGACACCGGTATTCAGCGCGGTAACCAGAAGAAGGTCGGTACCCGCCGCTTCGACCGCCTCGCGTGTCAGTCCGGCATCCTTGGGCGGCGCTGCCGCCTTCTGCCCACCGGGCAGCACCTGACGCATCAGGTCCTTGTAGATGGCGAAATCGTTGCTCTTGGCCCGGTCGGTGCTGCATCCGCCCATCGCAAGAAGCAGGGCAATCGCGACCGTTGCCAGCCGGCGCGGTTTCGCGGCTACTGCCACACCCGGCCCCATTGCGTATCCAGACCGCTTTCCTGGTAATCGCGCACCGTTTCGTAAAGCCTTCCGTCAACCTCCAGCCGCGCGCCGCCGTCGCGCGTCAGTGGCCGCAGAACCGTCGACTGCTTGGTGCGCGACGGCTTGCCCGTCGCCCAGGTCACCGGAATCTCGATCCGGATCCCCTTGTCGAACGATCCTTCGCCGAACTCTTCGGCCGAGACATTGGTCAGCGTGGCAAAGGCGCCCACTTTCCAGCCGTTGTCGAATTCCCTGTCCAGCGTCAGCGTCGCACCCCAGTCGCCGGCCAGATAGCGGCCCGCATCGACCTGCCCGTGGAAGCCGTTGCCGAAATTGTAATAGGCCGAAAGGTGGCCGGTCAGCACGTCGTAATTCTGAAACCCGAGGCCCTGGCCGAAATCGCGCTGGCGGACATAGTTCAACTCGGCGCCAACGGCGAGCGGGCTATCGACCGGTTTCCAGAGCACCTCGCCCGAAACCCCGCCAAACATCCGCTCCAGATACCCCGCCGTCACCCGGCCATAGGTGTTTTCACCCAGGTTCGTGTACCAGGCGAGCTGCAGCCTCTCGATCGCCGGGTCGCCCTGACGGTCATAGATATTGGTGTCCGAACGCACGTGCGGCAGCGTCGAATTCGATACCCGGCCAGACCCTTCGAGGTTGCCGACAACCCGCTTGGTCACCGCACCCGACAGCACGAGCCCGGGCGCCAGGTCGTAGCTTGCCGACGCGCGCAGGCCGATATCGGCCCGTACCGGTGCATCGGGGTCAAAGATCGACATCCGCATGTATGGCGCGATGCCCCAGCTGAACCGCGGGTACAGCTCTTCGTTGAAGCTGAGCCGCGCGGGTTCCGGGCCCGCCGCGCTGATAACGGCACGCGCGCGCAGCGCCTCGGCGCCGTTGGGTGCGTTTTCCAGCGCCTCGATATCCGACCGGCGCAGGGTCACCTTCGACACGGCCATGCCGTTGACCATCGGCACGATTTCAAAAACCTCGACCGAGGCTGGCAGGAACTGCGTCATCACCCGCGCGGTGCGGCCCACGGCCTGCGCCGTGGAATCAAAGCGGTGGTTGCGGATCCGCAACTGCGCCCGCTCAGAGGTGACGGCCAGCGCCACCACTTCGATCCCGTCGGCATCCAGCTGCTTTTGCATGTTCTTGCGCAAAAGGTCCGGCGCATCCGCCTGGGTGATCCATTCCGGCGACCAGGCGTCGGGGTCGCTCGACCGGCTCGGCCGCGGCTTGACCGGAATCGGCGCGCCGGCGGAAACGGGCAAGGCGCGGGTTTTTGGATCAAGCGTGATCTGCGCGGTAAAGCCCACTTCGGAGCCGTACATGTAATAGGCGCCCAGCCGGAAGGCCGGATTGGGCGTGTATTCGACCCCGAAGTTGAACGGGCTCTTGCGGTTGAAGACCCCGTCGCGCGTTTCCAGCGTGTAGTCGTCCGACGAATATTCGGCCTTCAGCCCAACCTCGGGCGTAACCTGCCATTCGACGCCGCCGAAGGCCGCGACCGGCCCGCGAAACCATTGCGCGGTATTGGCATTGCCGCCCCGGCCGAAATCAATCGCCGGTCGCGTCCCGACCGAAGCGAAAGAGCCATAGCTGCCAAGTCGCCCCCAGCCCAGGCCGCCTGTCACCTTCAGATCGGGCGTCAGGTGCTTGGTCGCCACAAGGTATTCGCTGGAATAAATGCCAGTGCCGATGAAATCCTGAAGACCGACCGCCATCGCGGGCAGCATCGGCGTTTCATCGAGGAACTGGTAGCGAAGGTCGAAAGACCGGTCGAAATAGGTATCCCACCGCGTCGGGAACAGCCCGTCTGTCGAGGCATAGCGGAACGTGCCCGAAAGCTTCGGCGTGATCTGGAAGCTGAGCGAGGTCCGCGTGATGCCGGCGAAATGCGACACCGTGGTGGTCAGTGCGGCATCGGCCTGGCTTTCGCCCGACGGCATGTCGATCAGGCCGGTCACACCATTGAAGTTCAGGCTGGCACGCGGCGACTGGTCCTGCGCGCCCAGCGGCGCCACGGCCAGACCGGCGGCAAGCGCCGCCACCGAAACCGTACCGCGCCAAAACGGTGCCTGAACCCTGCGCATCGCCATCCTAACCTCTCAAGCCCTGCCCATTCTTACGAAAGCGGATTTGCTATCGCAATCCCGCCGGGCCGGTTCATTTCATTTCCCGCCGGCTTTTCGGCTCGTAGCCTTCAACCCAGCGCCGCAACACCTCGCGCGCGCCTTCTTCATCGCCGCTGGCCGCAGCCGAACGCAGGTTGTTGAGGATGTTGGCCACTTCCAGTTCCGACAGGCTGCGTTCTTCGGCCCGCAGGATCTTGGGATGCGGGGTGGTCAACAGGCCCTCGCCGATCAGCAGCTCTTCGTGCATCTTCTCGCCCGGGCGCAGACCGGTGATCTCGATCTCGATATCGCCATCGGGATTGTCGCGGTCGCGCACGCTGTAGCCGGCGGCCTCGATCATCTGGCTCGCCAGTTCGCGGATCTTGACCGGCTTGCCCATGTCGAGAACGAAGACATCGCCACCCCTTGGGCCATTGCCACGCCCGAAGGCACCGGCAAGCAGCACAAGCCGGGCAGCTTCGGAAATCGTCATGAAGAACCGTGTGACATCGTCATGCGTCACCGTGACCGGGCCGCCGCGCGCGATCTGTTCCTTGAACAGCGGAATGACCGAACCGGACGACCCCAGCACATTGCCGAACCGCACCATCGAAAACACGGTCCCGTCCGACCGCCGCGCGAGATCCTGCACGACAATCTCGGCCAGACGCTTCGAGGCGCCCATCACGTTGGTCGGACGCACCGCCTTGTCGGTCGAGATCAGTAGAAAGCTTTCGACCCGGGCGTCATGCGCCGCATCGGCCAGCGTCCGGGTACCCAGCACGTTGTTGACCAGCCCGGCCAGCGGATTGGCCTCGACCAGCGGCACATGCTTGTAGGCCGCGGCGTGCAGCACGATCTCGATCCCGTGCTGGGCCATGACCGAACGCACGATGCGCGAATCCGTGACCGAGCCCAGAACCGGCACGATTTCGGTCGTGCCATAGTCGTTCAGTGCCGAAAGCTCTTTTTCGATCGTGTAAAGCGCCAGTTCGCTGATCTCGAACAGCACCAGCCGGCGCGGCCGGCAGGCCAGGATCTGACGACAAAGCTCCGACCCGATCGACCCGCCGGCGCCGGAAACCAGAATGGCCTTGCCGGCATAGTGAAGGCTGCCGCCCGGCAGTTCCTCATCCAGTTCGGCACGGCCCAGAAAACTTCCCGGCTGCACCCGCGTTAGCTTGTCGACCAGCGTCTGTTCGCCGGCCAACTGGGCAAAGGATGGCACCGCCATCACCTCAAGACCCATCTGCTGCAGCCGGCGGGCGATTTGCTGCTGTTTGGGCTGCGAAACCGACGGCATCGCCAGAAGCACCCGCTTGACCTTGCGCGATTGCATGATGCCGCGCAGCTTTGACGGCGAATGCACCGAAAGCCCCGCGACCGTCATCGAATGCAGGGCCGGGTTGTCATCCAGAAACGCGACCGGAACGATGGTGTCATGCGTCTTCAACGCCGCGGCCAGCTGCGTTCCGGTGCTGCCGGCACCGTAGATCAACACCCGGCTGCTGGTATGGCCGCGCCGCAGAAGCCACAACAGCGCGTGCAGCATCGCATAGCGACTGGCCACCGACATCAGGAAGAAGATCAGCCCGTAAAGGATGATCGCAGCCTCGGGCACCGGGCTTTTCGAAACGCTGGCCAGAACGGCATAGACCAACGCCAGAAGCGCGGCAAAAACCGCCGTTTTCAGGATCGCGGAAAACTCATAGGCGTTGAGTTTGATGCGGTGAATGCCCAGCGCGACCGAAGCCAGCAGCGCGGCACCGGCGAGCGCCGGAAAGATCGGCCAGGCACGCTCGATGATCGTCATCGGCATCGGCGAGTTGTAAAGAAGCGCGAAGGTGACGACCAGCGCGAGAGGCGCAAGCAGCACATCGGCACCCAGAAGGATGTTGCGCTTCTGGCTGCGCGTCATGTGCTCTAGCAGCAGCAATACACGCTGGTGAAACTTCAAGGGCTGTCCCTACCACTGGTCGCCGCCCGGTCCGGTGCCTTGCCGGCCATGGCCTGTTATACGTGAACTTGGCGTGCAATGATTACACTTTGGGCCCTTTTGCAACAAGAACGGTGGCGCCATTGCAACCGCCGGGCGATCTTTTGGCAACAGCCCGCCTATCGCCGGTTCCGCCCGACGCGCGCCACGGTCCGGCACATCAGCACGAGATCGTAACAGACCGAACTGTGGCGCTGGTAGATCAGGTCAAGCCGGGCCTTTCGCGGCACGCAGGCGCGGCAATAGACGCGGTCGGTTTCCTCGGCCGTGCTGCAGGGCGCCAAGAGCCTTTCCTCATGAGCGTGATAGACGAGGCTGGCAAGGCCGGTGATCCCCGGGCGGTTCTTCAGGACTTCGGCGTAAACCGCCGGAAAGCGTTCAACATACTGCCGCAGCGGCGGGCGCGGGCCCACAAAGCTCATGTCGCCGCGCAAAACGTTCCAAAGCTGGGGGATTTCGTCCAGCCGCGCCTTGCGCAGCACCCGGCCCATGCGGGTCAGCCGGGCCGATTTGTCGCCACCCGATACGCCGCTGTCGGTGGCAACTGGCGTCATGGTGCGCAGTTTCCACAGCCGGAATGCCTGGCTTGGGGTCTTCATCCGTTCCGCCACGTAGAACACCGGCCTCCCGTCCAGCACCAGTATGCACAGCACCAGTGCCGCAAAAGGCAGCGCCAGAAGCGCCATCAGCCCCAGAGCACCCAGAATGTCGAAGGCCCGTTTCGTGGGGGTCATGTCCGCCTCTGCGCCACGGCGCGCCATTCGGCGACAATCCCGGCGGCATCGCCGGTTTCAGGCCCAAGGGGCACGATACCCTGCAAACGGGCCGTATCCAGAACCACGCGTTCAATCGCCTGCGGCCCGGCCGGGCGGTAACCCCAGTCCAACCCGGCCGCGTCCAGAAGATCGCCCATGGCGACGGCACCCGGTGCCGCGACATTCAGCACGTCCGGAAGGGGTCTGTCGCTGAGCATGGCGACGGCCAGCTCCCGCAGCACCCGCGCCAACGTCACCGGCCCTATATAGGAACGGATCGGCCCGCCCGCACGCGTGCCAAACCGGTCCAGCACCACACGCGCCCCTGGCCGTGCGGCGCCGAGCAGCGCATCGGCGCCGGCGATATTGCCAAGCCGCAGCACCAGCGCCCGGTCCGCCGTTGTTTTGACATGGCGTAGCAGCGCCGCCTCCATCGCCAGCTTGGACCGGCCATACTCGCCGGCCGGCGCGACCGGCCCATCTTCGCTTGCCGGCGCATCCGCGGTCGGACCATAGACGGCAGCCGACGACATGGCGATCATCCGCGTCGCGCCGGTGGCAAACCCCGCCAGCGCCAGATCGGTATTCGCCGAAAGCCCCGGCCCCGCACCGGTCACGCCGGCAAAGTTCACGACCAGATCGGGCCGCGGTGCGTCGGCCGGATACCGCTCGCGCAGCGGCGCCCAGACAAGGGAGCGCAAGCTATCCGCTGAACCCTCGGGAAAGGTCCGGAACTGCCAATGAAAACAAAACGATGCGTCTTCGCGAAGCACGGGCCGCAGCAAGCGCGCCAGTTTTCCCGACGCCCCCATCACCAAGACCCGAGGGTGACTTTTTTTCCGCACTGGTGATTTCATCCCACCGAGTTGGTTGACCCCGCCCAAAGCGCCGGTATTTTCCTCCCAACCGTTCCGCCGGTTTCGGCAGGGACAGATGAGGGCATTGATGCAAAACGCGCGCAGACGACTGTCGCTTGTTCTTCTTCTGGTTTCAACCATCTCGGCCTGTGCGACGCCCCGCGGCGCACCGATCCAGAGCGAGGTTCTCGCCGGAGCCGAGGCGGAGGACGCTCAGTTCGCCGTCTATCCGGTGACGAAGGACAAGCTGGATACCTATGCCGGCTGGCCGGCAACCGGAAAGCCGACCGCGCGTGGCTGGCTGCCCAAGGTGCGTGGCCCGGCCAGCCCGATGATCGCGGCGGGCGATCGCATCAGCATCCGCGTATGGGACAGTGACCCCAATTCGCTGCTGACCCCGAACGGCGCCAAGGTCGTCGAGATGTCGAAGGTCGAGGTTACACCGGCCGGAACCGTCTTTGTGCCCTATGTGGACGAGGTCTATGTCGCCAAGATGACCCCGGACGAGGCGCGCCAGGCGATCCAGACCAAGCTGAGCGCGGTGGTCCCCTCGGGGCAGGTCCAGGTGACGCTGGAATCCGGCGTTCAGAACACGGTCGACCTGGTTTCGGGCGTCAACCGGCCGGGCAGCTTCCCGTTGCCGAGCCGTGACATAACCATTCTGTCGCTCATTTCACAGGGCGGCGGGGTTTCGGCGGCCATGCGCAACCCGCAGATCCGCCTGATCCGCGATGGCCGGCTCTACGCCATCGGGCTTGACCGTATCTATGCCGACCCGTCGCTGAACACCACCTTGCGCGGCGGCGACCAGGTGTTCGTGGAAGAGGATGACCGTTACTTCCTCGCGCTGGGCAATACCGGCAATGAAGACATCATCTATTTCACCGATGAAAGCATGTCGGCGCTCGATGCGCTGTCACTGGCGCGTGGCCTGAATGACACGCGGGCCGATCCCAAGGGCATCATGGTGCTGCGCAGCTATCCCGACAAGGCGGTGCGCAGCGATGGCACCGGGCCGGAAAAGGCGCGTACCGTCTTTACCATCGACCTGACCACCGCCGACGGGCTGTTCAGCGCCGGTGAGTTCGAGATCTACCCCAAGGATCTGGTACTGGTCACCGAAAGCCCGCTGACCGCGACCGAACAGAACCTGTCGATCCTGGCGACAGCGGTCGGTATCGGCGACAAGCTGCGCAAGAGGGCCGCGCCGCGCAATGCGCGCGGCGCCTCATGCGTTCATGCGAAATCCGTGGCCTCAGCCGTTGATCAGGCTGGCAACGCGGCGCAGCGCCAGCGGATAGCCTTCGGTACCGCAACCGATGATGATGCCATCGGCACGCGCAGAGACGAAGGAATGATGCCGAAACGCCTCGCGCCGGTGGATGTTCGAGATATGCACCTCGATCACCGGCCCCTCGAAGCTTTGAAGCGCGTCGAAAATGGCGACCGAGGTATGCGTATAGGCGCCCGGGTTGATGATGATGGCCGATGCCGCCTCGCGCGCCTCGTGGATCCAGTCGATCAGCTGATGTTCGGCATTGCTTTGCTCGCAACGCAGATCCAGCCCCAGCTCTTCGGCCAGGTCCTGACAGGCCGCCTCGACATCGGCCAGCGTCTCGCGCCCGTAAAGCTCGGGCTCGCGCTTGCCCAGAAGGTTCAGATTGGGCCCGTTCAGAAGATAGACGATACCGGTCATCGGGAACCTCGCGACTGCATGCCTCGCCATATAGCCTGCCCGGGCTTGGCGGCAAACGGCTAACGGCAGGGTTTGCGCGGGTTTTGCCCTGCTGTTGCGCACCTGCTTTGACAAGCGCGGGCCGATACGGCCAAAAGGCGGTATGGAACCGACGATCATCCGACACCACCAGAAAGGCGACGCGCAGTCGACAGCCGTCTATTCGCCCTGCGAACGCTATCGCTACCTGCTGACCCGAACCTGGGACGCAGCGGGGCAGAAAGCGCTGTTCGTGATGCTGAACCCCTCGACGGCGACCGAAGTGCAGAACGACCCCACGGTCGAACGCTGCGAACGCCGTGCGCGGGCACTGGGCTTCGGCGCGTTCCGGGTGGCCAACATCTTTGCCTGGCGCGCCACGGATCCCCGCGCGATGCGTGCCGCCGCCGATCCGGTGGGCCCGCTGAACGACGACGCGATCGTCGACAGTGTGGGCTGGGCCGACCGGGTCGTGTGCGCCTGGGGCAACCATGGTGACCATCTGGGGCGAGGCATGGCAGTTGCGGATCTGCTGCGCGCCACCGGCGCACCGCTATTTCATCTTGGCCTGACACAGACCGGACATCCGAAACATCCGCTCTACATCGGCTATGACCGCCAGCCGGAGCCCTGGATGTGACAGGGCACACAGGCGAACCCGCAACAAAACCGGGCCAGCCGCTTGTCGCTGGGTCTTTCCTACTCCGCCGGCCGTGCCTCGGCGACAAGGCGGATCAGGTCGGGGTCTAGCCCCGCGCCGCCCTCGATTTCGGCCAGGCAGACGCCGTCCAGCACCAGCCGCGCCAGCGCCGGGTCGTCGGGGTCGGTTTCGACCGTCAGCGATGGATCGGGATGGCCGGCCGGGTCATAGACCACAAAAATCTCGTCACGCGCCGCATCGAAATCGGCAATCCGCGCCGCTTCGCCCCCGCCGATCCAGTCGCCCAGAACGAAACGGTCAAGCCCCTCGCCACCGGTTGCGAGATCCCCTTGCCCGGCAACCAGCGTATCGTCGCCGGCGCCGCCGTTCAGGTAGTCGCCCGCATCGGTGTCGATCCCGGCGGCGTCGCGTACCCGGCCGTCGAGCCAGTCGTCGCCGGCATTACCATCCAGCGCATCGGCCCCGGCGCCACCGGTCAGCCGATCGTCGCCATGGCCCCCCGCCAGATCGTCGGCGCCATCGCCACCATCCAGTGTGTCGTCACCCGCACCGCCGATCAGCACGTCGTCACCGGAACCCCCTGAAAGCCCATCGTCGCCGGCCGCGCCGCTTAAAAGGTCATCGCCCTCATCCCCGAACAACCGGTCGTCGCCGCGTTGGCCATCCAGCGCATCGTCGCCCGTCCCGCCGGCAAGCGTATCGTCGCCATCCCCGCCATCGGCAAAATCGTCACCATCACCGGCGTCGATCCGGTCGTCGGCATTGCCGCCCGCGATCATGTCGTCGCCACCGCCGGCGTCGATCCGGTCAGCCGACGCACCGCCATTCAGCACCTCGCCGCCATCGCCGCCCAGCAGGATGTTTTCGGCCGCCGGGGGCGCGACTTGGTCAGCATCGGCCCCGCCATCGCCAGTCGCGCCGGTTGGCAGGAAACTGTCCTCGACCAAAAGATTGCGCTGCCCGGGTTCAGCCGCATCGGCGCCGTTGCCTTCGCCTTTCTCGCTGGCCTCGTCGTCATCGTCGCGCGGCTCGCTCAGGATATCCCCGATCAGGGCGATACCCAGAACGCCCAGGATGCTTGCCAGTCCCAAAATCATGCCCGTTGCCTCCGGCCGGTTGCAGGTTCGGGTTTTGCACATCCGCGTTAACAGCCGGTTGCGCCGCCTTGTCAGCCCGGCGATTTCGCCTTTTCAACGGCGCGGGAATCCCCTATACGCGCGCATCTGCACCCTTGCGGACCTCTCCACGAGCCTTGCTGGACGACATCCCGGCCTGCGCCATAACCCTGAAACCGAAAGGAGACCCCGATGTCGATCACCGCCGAAGAAAAGACCCGGCTGATGAAGGAATACGCGACCAAGGAAGGCGACACGGGTTCGCCCGAGGTCCAGATCGCGATCCTGTCGTCGCGCATCGCCACGCTGACCGAGCATTTCAAGACCCACAAGAAGGACAACCATTCCCGGCGTGGTCTTCTGATGATGGTTGCCCAGCGCCGCAAGCTTCTGGACTACCTCAAGTCCAAGGACGACGCCCGCTATCAGTCGCTGATCCAGCGTCTGGGCCTGCGCCGTTAAGGCACCGTCAGGACGGATCGTTTGGGGGTCGCTCGCGCGGCCCCTTTTCATTTCCCGCCACCACCGCGATCGCTGTCACAGATCCGGCCCGTGAACCGTCAAGGTTTCAGACAGGTCATCGGAGGGCGATATGCAAAGGTTGATACTCAAGGGCGCTGGCGTCTTCGCGGTTGCGAATGCGTGCTACATGTGGGTGGCGACGCGGCACTGGTACAATTCGGTACCCGGCGTGCAGCAGACAGGTGCATTGAACGGTCACTTCGCCGGCGATGTCGCCCTCGCCTTCATGGTCAGCGGTGCCGCACTGATCTGGGCGGGGGTCAGGCGCGACAGTTCGGCGGGGGCCTGCGGTGCGGCCTGGCTTGTGGGCCATGCGGTCGGTCACTTCGGGATCTGTGCGCAACGGGGTTTTCCCCTCGACGCCGTCGCCGCCACGAACCTTGCGGGGATCCAGCTGCCTGCCGTGCTTGCGCTTTGGGCCGTGCTGACACTGCACCGGAGCGACGCGCGATGATCCGGCAGATCCTGAAAGCAAGCATCCGGCGGTTCGCGGCGCGCTATGACTATGACGCCGATTACATGATCGACATCGTCGATACCTCGGTTTCGGCGGGCCTCCGGCTGGCCGCGCTGCCGCTTTTCACACAATTCGCCGGCCCGAAGGCGGCACGCGACATTCGGGCTGGTGCCGTGCTCGCTTCGACATTGGACGGAGATTGCGGGCCTTGCGTCCAGCTCGTCTTCGACATGGCGGTCGAGGCGAAGGTTCCCGCCAATCTGTTGGTTAGCTGCCTTCGCGGCCGGCCCGATATGGCCGGCGAAGTCGGGCTCGGCTTCCGGTTCGCCCAGGCGGCGATCGCCGACAGCCCGGACCTGGAAGAAATCCGGGCCGAAATCGAGCGACGTCATGGAAAACCCGCCGTTGTCGTCGCCGTTTTCGCAGCATCGTCCGGGCGGATCTATCCGGTGCTGAAACGGGGGTTGGGCTTTGGCCAGACTTGCAGCAAGGTCGAACACGCCGGCGAAGCGATCAGGATCATGAAACCCCGATGAACAAGCTTGCAGATGCATTCGAGGCCGAAAGGCCCGCGCTGGTTTCGCTGTGCTACAGGATGATCGGCGAACGGGCTCAGGCGGAAGACGCGGTTCAGGAAACCTGGCTGAAATGGGCGCAGGCCGCCCATGACGAAATCGTCAACCCGGCCGCGTGGCTGCGCCGTGTCGCCACGAACATCGCCATCGACACCCTTCGCACCGCGTATCGCAGGCGCGAGCTTTACGTAGGGCCATGGTTGCCGGAACCCCTGATCAGCACTGACGGGCAGGAACCCGCGGCGCGCTTCGAACTCGCCCAGGAATGTGAATTGGCTCTGCTCTGGGCGATGGAACGCCTGACCGAAAAGGAACGCGCCGCCTTCATCCTCAGGGAAGCGTTCGACGCAAGTTATGGCGAAATCGCCAACACGCTTTCGATGACAGAGGCGGCGTGCCGACAGCTCGTTAGCCGCTCGCAAAGGAAGCTGCAGGAAAGCGGCCCGCGTTTTGACGCCTCCCCCGAAGATGTCAGGGCCTTGAGCGAGCGCTTTTTCGCGGCAGTCATGGCCGAAGACTTCGATGTCGCGCTGAAGATGATGACGCCCGATACCGTTTGCATCTCCGACGGCGGGGCAAGGAAACGCGCTGCGCGTCGGCCGTTGGTCGGGGGTGCGGAAATCCTCCTGATGTTCCGGGCCCAGCTGGACAGGGCCAGAGGCGAGGACGGCTGGACGATACGCCCGGGCATGGCAAATTCTCGCCCGGCGCTCTTGCGTTACCGGTACTCGGTCCTGGAATCCGTCATGACGATGGCCCCGGACAATCGCGGGTCGATCGCCTGGTTCTACATTCTGGTGAACCCCGACAAGTTCTAGATGGGTGCCGAGCCGCCTTTGGCCCGCCGGCCGACCCAGGCCATCGCCCGCCCAATCGTCCTTTGCCCCCGCGTGACGCGACGTTCCGGTTGCTCCCGGCATCTGCCGCCGGCAGCTTGCGGCGTGATCCCGCAAACAAAGGCCGCGGAATGATACCGACATTGCGAATTCTCTTTCACATGCGCAGCCTGAAACTTCTGGCACCGTTCTGGATCTTCGCGCTGGTCCTTCTTCTGACCTTTGCGCCGTCATCGCCCTGGCTGCTTCTGGCGCCGCTTTACGGCGCGGTGCTGCAGTTTCTTGTCGAATACCTGATGCACCGCTTCCTGCTGCACCGCGAACCGCCGGGCGAACAGGGCCTGTTCAACGCGCTTTATCGCAGCCACATCGGGCATCACGAGTTTCCTGCGGACCCCGATTTCTTCACCGGCGGCGATCACGGCTATGCGCTACGCTTCGGGCTGGCTTCGACCGCCCTGCATACCTTTCTCCTTTGGCCGTTCCTCGGCCTGAAGTCGGCGGCGGTCGTGGCCTATGTGGCGCTGTTTCTCGGTTCCGTATCGGCCTTTGCCTTTTACGAATACTGCCACACACTCGCGCATCTGAACGTCGCAAAGGGATGGTTCGGGCGCCGTATCACCCGCAGCCACCTCGCGCATCACTTTCAGGACCACCAGGCGACCTTTCATGTCAGCTTAGGCATGGGCTGGATCGACCGGCTGTTCGGAACCGCCCATGACGCGGAGACCGCGCGCCGGCGCTTTGACCGGGCGACCATGCTGAGCATGGGCATGGACCCCGACGACCTCAGGCTGGTCATCGCCAGGCAGACCTTCGGCCTGCCGGCAACGCCGGGCACGAAGCGCGCCGGCCGCTGAACCTCTGCCGGCGCAGCGGCTTCTCAGGCCGCTGCGGCGACTTCGTCGGCCGTTGCCTTCAACGTGTTCATCAATGCGCCCAGCGCCTCGATCGAACGCGGGTCGGTCAGCCTTCCGTCGGGGCCGAAGGCGTTGCCGGAATCGGCGATCATCACCTCGGGTCCGGTCAGCAGGCGTGGCCGGAACGGCGTCATCGCCAGTCGCAGCGAAAACTGTGCCCGTGCCCCGCCGGCCCGACCGGCCGCGGCCGAAACGATCGCCACCGGTTTATCCGCCCAGGGTCGGCCGGTTCGGCTGACCCAGTCGAGCGCGTTCTTCAGGACACCCGACATCGCGCTGTTGTATTCGGGCGTCGAAATCACCACCGCATCGGCCTCTGCGATCTGCCGGGAAAGCTTGAGAACCGGCTCTGGCACACCGCGAGATTCCAGGTCCCCGTCATAGAGCGGCAGCATAAGGTCCGCCTCGATGAAGCTGGCCGGGCCGAACAGCCGCGCGGCTTCGCGAACAAGCAGCCGGTTGGTCGAGTCTTTGCGCAAAGCGCCTGGCATTCCGAGAAGCGTCAAAGGTGTCATGGGCGTTCCTTTCTGTGCGCCCATGACGATATCCGTGTGAAAATGCCGATCAACATGCGTGAACGCACAGATTCCGCGCGGACGAGCACAGAAGCCGGCGGCAGTAACGCAAGGCGCCCGCCGTTGGCGGGCGCCGTTGACAGCGATCAGCGCTGCGGTTCAGGCGGTGGTCAGGTCGGCAACCTTGGCTTCGGGGGCGTTCTTGCGAACCGACTCGATGCCGTTGTCGCGCGCCGAAGCGCTGGTATAGCTTTCCGACGTGCCGATCACCTGACCATTGCTGGCCTTGAGATTGAACATGAAGCCGCCGCCCTTGGTTTCTTTGCGTTCGAACCGCGTGGCGATGGATGAATTGCGGCGCACGGAATCGATGCCGTTTTCCGCACTGGCGCGGCGTTTGTAGCCCTCGCTTGCCAGGATCGTTTCGCCGTTGCCGGCCTTGAGGCGGAAACGGAACTCACCCGCCTTGTCCTTGTAAAGCTCAAATTTACCAGCCAATGAAGCCTCCCCAGTTAGCCGGGCAGAGTGTTCACACCTCGGCCATGATCGGCAACAGGCTTTTTCGTGCCTCGCAGTTTTTTTCCCTTTCTGGTGCCGGCCTACCGCTGGGCGCGCGGCTGCGTCCGGCAAAACGCGCGCTTTCCAATGCCGCTGTTTTCCTGTATGGCCCCGCGCATCTGTGACGTGAGCCCACGCCCCCGGGGCACATGCGAAGGATTGGGGGCGGCGGCAATGGGGCCGCCATTTGAATTGAGGACCGGCAGGGGCCGGCATGCCTCCTGAGGAAACGATATATGTTCAATCTGACCAAGAAATCGATCCAGTGGGGCGAAGAAACGCTGACACTGGAAACAGGGAAAGTTGCGCGTCAGGCCGATGGTTCGGTCATCGCGACGCTCGGCGAAACCTCGGTGATGGCCAACGTGACCTTCGCCAAGGAACCGAAGCCGGGGCAGGACTTCTTCCCGCTGACGGTCCACTACCAGGAAAACTATGCCGCGGGCAAGGTGCCCGGCGGCTTTTTCAAGCGTGAGGCGCGGCCTTCGGAAAGGAAACGCTGACCGCGCGCCTGATCGACCGGCCCTGCCGCCCGCTGTTCGTTGAGGGCTTCAAGAACGAAGTTCTGGTGATGTGCACGGTGCTGAGCCACGATCTGGTGAACGAACCCGACATCGTGGCGATGATCGCCGCCTCGGCGGCGCTGACCATTTCGGGCGTGCCCTTCATGGGGCCGATCGGTGCGGCGCGCGTGGGCTTCGCCAATGGCGAATACGTGCTGAACCCCGCGGTCGACGACATGACCAAGCTGCGCGAGAATCCCGAACAGCGGCTTGACCTTGTGGTCGCCGGCACCCGCAACGCCGTGATGATGGTGGAATCCGAAGCCTACGAACTGTCCGAAGCCGAGATGCTGGGTGCGGTGAAGTTCGGCCACGAGGCGATGCAGCCGGTGATCGACCTGATTATTGCGCTCGCCGAAAACGCCGCGAAAGAGCCGTTCGACTATTCGCCGCCGGATTACCCGCGCTTTACGGCAAGGTGAAGGCTGCCGGCGAGAAGCAGATGCGCGCAGCCTTTGCGATCCTCGACAAGCAGGAACGCACCGCCGCCATCGCCGCCGCTGTCGCCGCGATCAAGGAGGCGATGTCGGAAGAGGACCTGGCCGACGCCAACCTCGGCTCGGCGATCAAGAAGCTGGAAAGCTCGATCCTGCGCGGCGATGTCGTCGCCAAGGGCAAGCGGATCGATGGCCGCGATACCAAGACTGTCCGCCCCATCGTCTCCGAAGTCGGCATGCCGCCGCGCACCCACGGTTCGGCGCTGTTTACCCGCGGCGAGACCCAGGCTCTGGTGGTGACCACGCTGGGCACCGGCGAGGACGAGCAGATCATCGACGCGCTGCACGGCAACTTCCGTTCGAACTTCCTGCTGCACTACAACTTCCCGCCCTATTCGGTCGGCGAGGTTGGTCGCGTGGCTCGCCCGGTCGCCGCGAAATCGGTCACGGCAAGCTTGCCTGGCGCGCACTGCAGGCAGTTCTCGCCGGCGGCAACCGATTTCCCCACACGATCCGCGTCGTGTCGGAGATCACCGAATCGAACGGCTCGTCGTCGATGGCCTCCGTCTGCGGCGGTTCGCTGTCGATGATGGATGCGGGCGTGCCGCTGAAGGCGCCGGTTGCCGGCGTCGCCATGGGCCTTATCCTTGAAGAGGACGGCAAATGGGCGGTTCTGACCGACATTCTCGGTGACGAGGATCACCTTGGCGACATGGACTTCAAGGTCGCGGGTACCGAAAACGGCATCACTTCGCTGCAGATGGACATCAAGGTCGCCGGCATCACGCCCGAGATCATGGAACAAGCGCTGGCGCAGGCGAAAGACGGCCGGATGCACATCCTGGGCGAAATGGCCAAGGCGCTGTCCGAGGGCCGGTCGGAGTTTTCCGCCCATGCCCCGCGGATCGAGACCATGACCATCCCGACCGACAAAGATCCGCGAAGTGATCGGTTCGGGCGGCAAGGTCATCCGCGAGATCGTGGAAACCTCTGGCGCCAAGGTCGATATCAACGACGATGGTGTGATCAAGATCGCCTCGGCCAATGCCGACTCGATCAAGAAGGCCTATGACATGATCTATTCGATCGTGGCGGAGCCGGAAGAGGGCAAGATCTATACCGGCAAGGTGGTCAAGCTCGTCGATTTCGGCGCCTTCGTGAACTTCTTCGGCAAGCGCGACGGTTCGGCGCATGTCAGCCAGATCGCCAACAAGCGCCTTCAGCATCCTCCGAGGCGCTGAAGGAAGGCCAGGAGGTGAAGGTCAAGCTTCTGGGCTTCGACGACCGCGGCAAGGTCCGGCTGGGCATGAAGATGGTCGATCAGGAAACCGGCGAGGAGATCGCGCCGGAAAAATCCGACCGGAAAGACAAGGACGAGGCCGGCGCCGAATAGGCTGGCCCGGAAAGGCCCCGGGAAACCCCGGGGCCTTTTGCATTTCGCCCCAAAGCCAACCGATTTTCCGAAGCCATGAAAACCAACATTCAGGCCCTGCGTTTCGTCGCCGCCGTCATGGTGGTGATGTTTCACGTGGTCAAAAGCCCGCCCGGCGACAATGCCGGCAGCCCGATCTACGACTGGTTCCGCTACTGGGGCCTTGCCGGCGTCGATGTCTTCTTCGTCATCTCCGGCTTCGTGATGGTCTGGTCGCAGGCGCACAACCCCAAACCCCTCGGCCAGTTCCTTCGCGACCGGGTCATTCGGATCGTGCCGATGTACTGGTTGCTGACCGCCGTGATGGCGCTGATCCTTTACGCGGTGCCGCAACTGTTTCATTCGCTGTCCTTCGACGGCGACCTGACCGTGGCCTCCTTCACCTTCACCAGCTGGACGGTGGAAAAGCGCTTGCCGCTACTCTATGTCGGCTGGACGCTGGAATACGAACTGGCCTTTTATCTGGTCTTCGCGCTCGCCTTTTCCGTCCTGCCGCTGTCGCTGACGCCGGTCCCGGTGGCGATCCTCTTGACGGCGGGTGCG
This sequence comes from Paracoccaceae bacterium, assembly GCA_041397385.1. Taxonomy (GTDB): domain Bacteria; phylum Pseudomonadota; class Alphaproteobacteria; order Rhodobacterales; family Rhodobacteraceae; genus Albidovulum. Next base: position 525,799 of record JAWKWW010000001.1, on the reverse strand, counting down.
GTGTTCGGGCCGACGACAATCATCGCGCTGGAATTCGTGATGGGCATGATCGTGGGCTTGCGACGCTCAAGGGCTGGCGACCGCCCTTTCCGCTGGCAATTGGCATCCTCGGCGCGGTGCTTCTGGCGATGGGCGATCCCGCCCATGGGGCGATCCCGCGGGTTCTGGCCTGGGGCGTGCCGTCAACGCTCGTTGTTCTGGCGCTGGTCAACCTTCCCCGATCCGCCCCGGCCTGTCGACCTATCTCGGTGTCGGCCTCCTATTCGGTCTATCTGGTGCAGGTGCTGGCCATTCCGGCCGCACAGCGGCTGGTGCTGGCGCTGATGCCGCAGGCAGGCTTTACCGCAAAATCGCTGACCCTTGGCTATGTCGCGGTCGGCATTGGCTGCCTGCTGTATTCCTTTGTCGAAAAACCGCTGACCAGGCTGCTGCGCGGGCGTGCCAGGGTTGCCGCCTAGGGCGCGACCGGGCGGCACCGCGTCCGGCTGATCGCGCCGAAAGCCGCGAGGCCCCGCCGTTCTCGGGCGGGGCCTAGCCGTTTCGCCAAAGCGGGCCAGGCGGGCCCGCCCATCGTCATCAGGCCGGCACCTTTGCAAAGCGCAGGTAAGGCAGCCGGATATCGAGCTCGCCAAAGGTCTCGCGCGCCTGATCGTCCTTCAGGCTCAGCGCGACGATGACATCCTGCCCCGGAACCCAGTTCGCCGGTGTCGCGACCGGCACGCCATCGGTGGCCTGCACCGCGTCGAGCGCCCGCAGGATCTCGGCAAAGTTGCGACCGACCGACATCGGATAGGTCATCGTCAGCCGCACCTTCTTGTCCGGCCCGATGATGAACACCGTCCGCACGGTGGCGGTATCGGCCGGGGTGCGTCCATCGGCCAGATAGGCCTCGGTGGGCAGCATGTCATAGGCCTTGGCAACGCTCAGCGATGTATCGTCGATGATCGGAAAGCGCGCCGGCGTGCCGGCGTAAGCCTCGATATCGCCTTTCCACTTGTGATGCTCTTCCACGCTGTCGACCGAAACGCCCATGACCTTGGTATTGCGCTTGGCAAATTCCCCGGCCAGTTGCGCGACCGCGCCAAACTCGGTGGTGCAGACCGGCGTGAAATCCTTGGGGTGCGAGAATAGCACCGCATAACCGTCGCCGATCCAGTCGTGAAAGTGGATCATGCCTTCGGTAGAATCGGCGGTGAAATCGGGGGCGATGTCGTTGATGCGCAGGCCCATCGTGGTGTCCTTTCCTTGACTGTGCTGGGGCTGACATAAGCCTTCGCCGGGCGCGAACCAGTGCACCCCCGCCGCAAAGCAGGGCCGGCGACAGTTTACCGCAGCTCAGATCCAGTTCAGGTCGATCTTGTCGCCAAGCCCAAGCTCGGCCACCCGCGCGCGCAACTTCGTATCCGCCTCGCGCAATGATGGCGCGGCATGGGCATGGGTCTCGACAAAGATACGTTCGACCCGGTCCATCACGCCGCGGTCGATCATCGCGTTCAAAAGCGCATATTCCGCGCCTTCGATATCGACCTTCATCAGCTTCACCGGCCGGTCGAGCGCGGCAATGAAGGCCACGAGGTCGATCACCTCCACCTCGACCCCGCGCCGGTCGTCGACATTGCGCTTGTCGGCGATCAGTGACGAACCGGAGGCAAAGCGCATCGGGTCGCGCGCATAGTTGAGATGCAGGTAAAGCGTCATCTGCCCCGGCGCATCCAGAACCGCCTGCTGATGGCAGTGCACGCCGGGCAGGTGGCGGGTGTTTTTCTGCAGCACCGCGAAGGCATCGGGATTGGGTTCGAACGCGTGCACTTCGGCCCCGTTCGCCCCCATGATCCGGGCGATCAGGCCCAGGTTGGCGCCGCAGTCGATGGCAATGTCGCCGGGGCCAAGCGCGTGGAACTCGGGCGCATCCACGGCCCGGTCGGCGGGCGGTTTGACCCGGCGAAGCCGGTGGACAATCTCGCCACCCCATTTCTTCAGACGCTTGCGCAGATTCACGCTTTTCTCCCGTTCGCCTCTCGCTGCCGAAGGTAGTCGAGCGCGGCAAGGTCCTCAATCGCGTCCGCCTCGATATGGGCGACTTTTCGCATCACCCGGCGCAGGTGGTCGGCATCCGGCGTCGTCAGGTTCGGGCCACGTGCGATCTTGGCGCGCAGTTCGGCATCGGACCGGGTGTAATAATGGTTCAGCTGGATATGGTCGGCCGAGTAGAACTCCCGCCTGTTCCGCCCGGCGGTGCTGGCCCGGTCACCGCGGTCGTTGACACTTGCCGAGGATCCGTCGGTCTCAATCTCGTGCACGCGCAGCGCGGTGACCCGGCAAGGATCGACGATCATCTTGAAATTGCGCAACCCCCTGGCATCGCTCATCGGGTCGGGATGGCGGCGGGTGTAGTTCTGCACAACCCCGCCCGCCGGTGCATCATCATGCCCGTTGCGCCCGAACATGTGCCAGGGCAGGCTGATATTCGCCTCGGCCTCCAGATGCTTCAGCGCGGCGGGCAGATCGGCTGCCTGTTTCGGCACCAGAAACTCATCGACGTCGATAAAGCTCATCCAGCGAAAGGCGCCGCCGAAATTGGCCGTTGCATGGGCATAGGCGAGGACCTGGTTGTGAATCTCCGCCCCGCTGCGCGCGTCCGACAGCTTTTGCGCCCAAGGAATGACCGTCAGCCGGTCGTCGCCCACAGCCTCGCGCAACGCGTCGGCCGTGCCGTCCGTGCTGGCATTGTCGTAAAGGTTGAAGTGACGCACGCCGGCCAGCGCGTGAAACCGCCCCCATTCTCCGATATGGCGCGCCTCGTTGCGGGCGATCACCACCAGCGCAAGGCCATGCCGGTCGTCCCGCGCCGCCGGCGGGGTCAGGGCGATGCGGGTGATCCCCTTGCGGCGTCTCAGCCATGAAAACATCGGTGCCGGTTTCCTTTTGCCCCACCGGCATTAGCACCCCGGCGACCGCTTGGCAAAGCCGGCAGGCACGCGGGAAGCCGGGATTGGAATAATTTGATCAAATTTTCATTTCCGGCTATGGACAGGGATGCGAGTCGGTGCCAGACCGGCGCGGTCCCAATCGGAGGTTCTGACCATGATCGAGAAACGCGACTTCTACATCAACGGCGCCTGGGTTGCCCCGGCCGAACCGCGCGACTGTCTGGTCATCGACCCTTCGACCGAAGATGCCTGCGCGGTCATATCGCTCGGCTCTGCCGGCGATGCCGATACCGCGGTCGCCGCGGCCAAGGCGGCCTTTCCTGCCTGGGCCGCGACCCCGCCGGCTGAACGCCGCGCCGTGGTCGAACGCATTCTGGAACAGTATGAACTGCGCAAGGAGGAACTCGCCGGCGCGATCAGCCTGGAAATGGGCGCGCCGATCGACATGTCGCGCGACCAGCAGGCGCCGTGCCTGCCCTGGCATCTGAAGAACTTCCTGCGCGCATTCGACCAGATCGAATGGGTGCGTCCGCTGGGCCCCCATGCCCCGAACGACCGGATCGCGCTGGAACCCATCGGCGTCGTCGGCCTGATCACCCCCTGGAACTGGCCGATGAACCAGATCGCGCTCAAGGTTATCCCGGCGCTGCTGGCGGGCTGCACCTGCGTGCTGAAACCGTCGGAGGAAAGCCCGCTGAACGCGATGATCTTCGCCGAATTCTGCCACGACGCGGGCGTGCCGCCGGGGGTCTTCAACCTGGTGAACGGCGACGGGGCGGGTGTCGGAACGCGGCTGTCGGAACATCCGGATGTGGAAATGATTTCCTTCACCGGATCGACCCGTGCGGGGCGCGCGATTTCGAAGGCTGCCGCCGAAACGCTGAAGCGCGTGACGCTGGAACTCGGCGGCAAGGGCGCCAACGTGATCTTTGCCGATGCCGACGAAAAGGCGGTCAAGCGCGGCGTGCTTCACATGATGAACAATTCGGGCCAAAGCTGTAACGCCCCTTCGCGCATGCTGGTCGAACGCACATTCTACGATCAGGCGGTCGAGATCGCCGCCGAAGTCGCCGGCAAGATTGCCGTCGGCCCGGCATCGGAACCCGGCCGCCATATCGGCCCGGTGGTGAACAAGCGCCAGTGGGACCAGATTCAGGGCTACATCCAGAAAGGTATCGACGAAGGCGCGCGGCTGGTGGCCGGCGGCCTTGGCCTGCCCGAAGGGATGAACAAGGGCTATTACGTGCGCCCGACCGTCTTTGCCGATGTCAAACCCGGCATGACGATCGAACGCGAGGAAATCTTTGGCCCGGTCCTGTCGATCATCCCCTTCGAGGACGAGGCCGACGCGGTCCGCATCGCCAATGACACGCCCTACGGGCTGACGAACTATGTCCAGACCGGCGACGGCGCCAAACGCAACCGCATGGCACTCGCGCTGAAATCCGGCATGGTCGAGATGAACGGCCAGTCGCGCGGCGCCGGTTCTCCATTTGGCGGGGTCAAGGCCAGCGGCCGGGCCCGCGAAGGCGGTCATTGGGGCATCGAGGAGTTCCTCGAGGTCAAGGCCATCTCCGGCTGGGCTGCAGACCTCGCCGCGGAATAGCCGGGGCGTCTAGACACAGACGGCACACAGTTCACGAACCGCCGCATAGCCCGCAAGCTGTGTGGCGGTTTGCCGTTTCAAAACGACATTTCCACCTCTGCGGATGTCGCCATGGACCGATACCCCCCGCATCGGCCCTTCTATGATTGCCTTGGCAAACATCGCTCCCGGGGAGAGAGACATGACAACAGCGGAAGCCACGGCGCGGGCACGGCACGGCGGGCGAGAAGCGCGGCGGCGTGAAAGATCGCACAAGGCAACCGGCCCCGGCCGGCCCTACATCAGCCGGAACATCCCCACCTACGACATCCTGTCGGAAGAGAACCTGCAAAAGATCGAGGCGACGGCAGATCGCATTCTGGCCGAAACCGGGATCGAGTTCCGCGACGATGACACGGCGTTGCAGCACTGGAAAAAGGCTGGTGCCAAGGTCGACGGCCTGCTGGTAAAATTTGAACCCGGCATGCTGCGCGAGATTCTGAAATCCGCGCCGGCCGAGTTTACCCAGCACGCCCGAAACCCTGTGAACTCTGCCCAGATCGGCGGTCGCAACGTGGTCTTTGCACCATCCTATGGGTGCCCCTTCGTGATGGACCTCGACAAGGGCCGCCGGTTCGGCACGCTTGAGGATTTCGAGAATTTCATCAAGCTGGCGCAGTCCTCGCCGTGGTTCCACCATTCCGGCGGAACGATCTGCGAACCGACCGATGTGCCGGTGAACAAACGCCACCTCGACATGGTCTATTCCCATATCCGCTATTCCGACCGCTGCTTCATGGGCTCTGTCACCGCCGAAGAACGCAGCGAGGACAGCATCGACATGGCCAGGATCGTCTTTGGCAACGACTTCGTGGATGAAAACTGCGTTATCCTTGGCAACGTCAACGTCAACTCGCCGCTGGTCTGGGACGGGACGATGACCAAATCCTTGCGCGCCTATGCCCGCGCCAACCAGGCTGCCGTCGTCGTTCCCTTCATTCTGGGCGGCGCCATGGGGCCTGTCACCAACGCCGGCGCCATCGCCCAGTCCCTGGCCGAAACCATGGCCGGCTGCGCGCTGACCCAGCTGGAACGCAAGGGCGCGCCCGTCGTTTTCGGCAACTTCCTGTCTTCGATGTCGCTGCGCTCCGGTTCGCCCACCTTCGGCACACCGGAACCGGCCATCGGTTCGATGGTCATTGGCCAGCTCGCCCGCCGCCTGAACCTGCCGCTGCGCTGTTCGGGCAACTTCACCACGTCGAAGCTTCCCGACGCGCAGGCCATGACCGAAAGTGTGATGTCGATGCTGGCCGCCATCCATTGTGGCGCGAACTTCATCCTGCATTCGGCCGGCTTTCTCGACGGGCTGCTCAGCATGTCCTACGAAAAGTTCATGCTGGACACCGATCTTTGCGGTGCGCTGCACACCTATCTTGACGGCGTCGAAATCGACGACAACCAGCTGGCCATCGATGCCTTTGCCGAAGTTGGGCCGGGCAACCACTTCTTTGGCTGTTCGCATACGATGGCCAACTACGAAACCGCGTTCTGGGATTCTGCGACCGCCGATAACGAACCCTTCGAGAAATGGGAACAGAACGGTTCGACCGATGCCGCGACCCGTGCCAACGCCCTGTGGAAACAGTCGCTGCGCGAATACGAGGCGCCGCATCTGGATGAAGGCACCGACGAGGCGCTGAAGGAATTCGTGACCAAGAAAAAGGCCTCGATGGCCGACGCCTGGTACTGAGTCAGACGCGCAGGGGCGACAGGCCACAGATCGGGAAAGGTAACGTGCCGATGGCATCCCATCCTCATCTTCTTTCGCCGATCACGCTGCGCGGCCAGACGCTGCGCAACCGCATCATCTTCGGCGCCCACACCGCCAACATGTCCGACATGGGGCTGCCTGGTCCGCGTTTTGCCGGTTACCTTCTGGAACGCGCGCTAGGCGGTGCCGGCATGATCGTGGCCGAACCGATGCCGGTGCATCGTACCGGCGTTCTGACCCGCGGCAACTTTCGCCATGGCACGGATGAGGTCATCGCGCATTTTCGTACCGTGACCGAACCGGTGAAGGAGGCCGGCGCGGTCATCCTTCAGCAGCTTTACCATATCGGTTCGCACGGCGATTCCGACCTGAGCTTTGCCCCGCATTGGGGACCTTCAGGCGGGCCGTCCTATCACGACAGCGACGGCTCGCACGCGATGACCGAGGCCGAGATCGAGGAGCTGATCGAGGCGCATGTCGCCGCCGCCCACCGCTGCCAGAAGGGCGGTTTTCAAGGGGTCGAGGTCTGGGGTGCCTACCATTCGCTTCTCGATCAGTTCTGGACGCCATGGTCGAACCGGCGCGATGACAAATGGGGCGGTTCCTTGGAAAACCGCACGCGCATGTCACGCTTGATCGTCGAAGGCATCCGCAAGCGCTGCGGCGAGGATTTCATCATCGGCCTGGCAATATCGACCTCGGATGCGCATGATGTGCTCCTGCAGGGCGAGGCGCTGACCGAAATCGTCGCGGCCCATGATGCGACCGGCCATATCGACTATGTCACCTGCGGTTATGGCGGCTATCTGGATTTCGAGCGCCTGATCCCGACCTTCTTCGAAGGCGAAAAGCTGACCTCGCCCTATACCGAAACGCTGAAATCGGTGTTGAAACACGCCCGCGTCACCTCCGAGGCGCATATCCGCACGCCGGAAAACGCCGAAAACGTGATTGCAAGCGGGCAGGCCGACATGGTGTCGATCGTGCGCGGACAGATCGCCGACCCGCATCTGGCGCGCAAGACCGCCGAGGGCCGGTCCGAGGATGTGCGCGGCTGTATTTCCTGCAACCAGATGTGCTGGGGAAGGCGAAGCCGCGACTACTGGATTTCCTGCCTGATCAACCCCTCTGCGGGACGCGAATTCGAATGGGGCGGCGACCGGTTCACACCGGCAGCAACGCCCCGTCGCGTGGTTGTGGTCGGTGCCGGACCGGCGGGCCTTGAAGCCGCGCGCGCGGCTGCCGAACGCGGGCACAGGGTCGATATCTTCGAAGCGCAGCCAAGGATCGGCGGGCAGTTCCGGCTGGCTGGCGAACAGCCGCGCCGCGCGCAAATTCTGGAGCTTCTGGACTGGTACGAACGCCAGTTCGAAACGCTGCAGGTTCGCCTGCACCTCAACACCTATGCCGAAGCCGACGACATTCGCGCTTTGCGCCCGATGCCGTCGTGCTGGCCACCGGTTCGCTGCCTGACGAGGACGGCTTTCAACGCTGGATGCCGGATGTCGCACGCCTGCCCGGCATCGAACGCGGCAATGTCTGGTCGCCCGAGGATGTGATGCGGCGCGAGGCAAAGCTAGGCAACGCGGTGGTTCTTTACGACGAAGGCGGCAACTGGCGCGGGCTTGGCACCGCCTGGGCGATGGCTGAGCGCGGCCACAAGGTGACCATCGTCACGCCCGAGGCGATGATCGGCAAGGAACTGGTGCGCACGTCGGCCGACGGGCGGCTGCGTTCGAGCCTGGCGCGGTTGGGCGCGACCTTCGTGACCGAACACCTGATGCGCGAGTGGCACGGCGACGCGCTTCGCGCGCAAAACATGCTGACCGGTGAAGAGTTGACACTGCCGGCCAGCGCGCTGGTCATCTCCACCACCAACCGCGCTTTCGACCCCCTTTCGGGCGAGTTGGACGGGATCGAGACACACCTGATCGGCGATGCCGCCGCGCCGCGTCTGGCCGCATACGCCTTTCACGAAGGCCGCAAACTTGGCCTGACGCTCTAGGCGCCGTCAGAACGGGCAGGGCGCCGAAAAGGTCTGGCTGACCCCGCTTTCAGGGTGTTTGAGGCGCAGGCTTTCGGCATGCAGCATCAGGCGCGGGTAGTCGCGCGCCGCCCCGGTCGCATAGAAGGGATCGCCCAGGATCGGGTGGCCGATTTCGCGCATGTGAACCCGCAACTGGTGGCTGCGCCCCGTCAGCGGCTTCAGCCGCATTCGGGTTGTGCCATCCTCGATCTTCACCACCTGCCAGTCGGTCACCGCCGGCCGGCCGTTTTCATGATCGACATGCTGCAGGGGCCGATTGGGCCAGTCGACGCAGATCGGCAGATCGACCTGCCCCGTGCGTTCGGCAAGCTCGCCCCAGACCCGCGCGACATAGATCTTGCGCGTCCGCCGTTCCTCGAACTGAAGGCCGAGGTGGCGCTGGGCATGCCGCGTCAGCGCAAAGACTATGACACCCGATGTATCGCGATCCAGCCGGTGCACCAGCAGCGCCTCGGGGAACAGACCCTGAAGCCGCGTAATCAGGCAATCGGCCAGATGTTCGCCCTTGCCGGGCACCGAAAGAAGGCCCGCCGGCTTGTCCACCACGGCGATGTGGTGATCGTGATGAAGGATCGTCAGCGGATCCTGCGGCGGGTCGTAGCGGTCGCTCATGGGCTTTGGGGATAGCGGCTGCGCTGAAAAGGTCAAGAGGATTGACATTTTCAGCCGCCGCGGCAAACCTCGGACCGGAAACAGGAGGCGCCGATGGATTACGAAACCGTGGATGCCGGCGATTTCGGCCGTTCGCTGACAGGTATCGGGCTGAACCTCGTGGTTCGTGACGTACGCACGACCGCGGCGTTCCTGACAGCGGTTTTCGGCATGCGTGCGCATCGGGTGAGTGCCGATTTCGCGATCATGACCCACGGCCGCGAAGTGTTTCAGCTGCACAGCGACGGCGCCTATGCCAATCACCCGCTCTTGGGTCTCCTGCCCGAAGCCGGCGCCCGCGGTGCCGGGCTGGAAATTCAGCTATACGAAACCGACCCGGACGAGGCTGTAGAGCGGGCGAGGGCGGTTGAAGACGCGATGATCCTGCAAGAACCTGCCAACAAGCCCCATGGCCTGCGCGAGGCCTATATCCTCTCCGCCGATGGCTATGCCTGGGTGCCGAGCCGCCGGCTATGAAGGCTGCCACGACAGTTTAGCAGCGGTCGCTTTGCGGCAGGCCGTCGTCAATCTCGTAGTAGTCGCCCTTGTCCGCCACGAAGATATGGCCCGCTAGCCGACCCCCGGTCGGAGGCGTGATCGAGCCCGCCTCAACCGAAAACGCCCCGGACGCATCGCGGAAGTAAAGGCTTGATCCGCAGCGCGTACAGAAACCGCGACGCCCACCGCCGGGTGTCTGGTACTCGGCCTGTGCTGCGCGCCGGTGCCAGACAAGCGCGGCCTCGTCGGTATCGAAGGATGCCGAGTAGTGCCCGGATAACTTGCGGCACTGCCGGCAATGGCAGGCCGTGATCTCTCCCGCAGGGCCGGGCAGTGAAAACCGGTTCTCCCCGCACAGGCAAGACCCTTCAAGCCGGTCCGGCAAGGCCGTGACGGACGGCGGCGGCCCGCCGCATGAATAGTAATCGCCCGCATCCTCGGTATGGATGTGCCGGGTTTGCCGTAGGCCCGTCGGCCCGTCAAACGCACCCGGTGCGATCGCCATCCGGTCCTCGCCCGCCGGTTTCCAGAACAGGCTGGCGCCGCAACGCGCGCAAAATCCACGCCGCGCCTGCGATGAACTGACGTACCAGCGAAGGGTGTCGTTGCGGGTGATCCGCAAACGGTCAAGCGGCACCGAAGTGGCGGCCCAGTGGTGTCCGCTCATCCGTCGGCACTGCCCGCAATGACAGGCCCAGACATCGCGCAGCGGTCCTTCGGTTTCAAAGGCCACCCCGCCGCAAAGGCAACGTCCGTGATGTTCATTGGCGCTCATGACGCGATCCTTGCCGAACGCTCGTCGGTTCACCGTCCGATTTGCGACACCGCTTCGCGAAATTCGACGCCGCCGCGCGGTCATGCTCTTCAAAAGGGCGAACCGTCTGAACCCGAGGGGGTCGTCGGGCCAACGACGGCGCGGCGGCCGGGCTGTTAGACCCCCGCGAAAACCGATTTCAGGATCGCGCCAAGGCGTTCGGCATCTTCCGCCGTGAATGCGGCGGGCCGATCGCTGTCGATGTCGAACACACCGATCAGCCGCCCGGCCTTGCCGAAGACCGGCAGAACGATCTCGGACCGGGTTGAGGACGAACAGGCGATGTGGCCGTCGAAAGCCTCGACATCATCGACGATCTGCACGCTGGCTGTGCGCGCCGCCGCGCCGCAGACACCGCGCGAAAACGGGATCGTCAGGCAGCCATGGCCACCCTGATAGGGCCCGATCTTCAGAAGCTGCGGCCCCGCGACCCGGTAAAAGCCCGTCCAGTCGAACCGGTCGTCGGCGTGATGAACCTCGCAGACAACGGTGGCCATCAGCGCCACCTCGTCGGTTTCGCATTTGGTCAGACTGCCGATCACCGCGGCAAGTTCTGTGTAGTCGACGCGCATCGCCGTCACCCTTGCCAGAACCGGCCGGGGGCTGCCAGCCCCCGGACCCCCGGGGAGTATTTTTCCAAGGCGAAGATCATGGCCGTTCGATCGCGATAGCCGTGCCTTCGCCGCCGCCGATGCAGATCGCCGCGACGCCGCGTTTCAGCCCGCGCTTTTCAAGCGCATTCAACAGCGTCACCATGATCCGCGCGCCCGAGGCGCCGATCGGATGACCAAGCGCGCAGGCACCGCCGTTCACGTTCACCTTGTCGCGCGGCACACCCATGTCGTGCATGAAGGCCATGGGCACGACGGCGAACGCCTCGTTTACCTCCCACAGATCGACATCCTCGACCGACCAGCCGAGCGCGGAAAGCAGCTTGCGCGCCGCGGGCACCGGTGCGGTCGGGAAAAGGTTCGGGGCATGAGCATGGCTTGCATGGCCGCGGACCACCGCGCGAACCGGCAGGCCAAGCGCTTCGGCCCGGGCGCGCGAGGCCATGACCAGCGCCGCCGCGCCGTCGGAGATGGACGAGGAATTGGCCGCCGTCACCGTGCCGTCCTTGCGAAAGGCAGGTTTCAGCGTCGGGATCTTTTCGGGGCGGGCCAGCGCGGGCTGTTCATCTTCACCGATCACGGTTTCGCCCTTGCGGCCCGATACAGTGACCGCAGCGATTTCACCGGCGAAGGCACCCGATTTCTGCGCCTCCAGCGCATTGGTGAGCGAACCCAGCGCATAGGCATCCTGCGCCTCGCGGGTGAACTGGAAGGCCTCGGCACAATCCTCGGCAAAGGTGCCCATCAGCCGGCCCTTGTCATAGGCGTCTTCGAGCCCGTCGAGGAACATGTGGTCGATGACCTGCCCGTGGCCGATCCGGGCGCCACCGCGCATCTTGGGCAAGAGATAAGGTGCGTTGGTCATGCTTTCCATGCCGCCCGCCACCATCAGCCCGGCCTGGCCCAGCGCGATCTGGTCATGCGCGATCATCGCCGCCTTCATGCCCGAACCGCACATCTTGTTCAGCGTCGTTGCCGGCACCGCTTCGCCGAGGCCCGCCTTGAACCCGGCCTGACGCGCCGGTGCCTGCCCCTGACCGGCGGGCAATACGCAGCCCATCAGCCACTCGTCGACGGCCTCCGGCCCGGCGCCAGCCGATTCGAGCGCGGCGCGAATGGCCACACCGCCCAGCGTCGCCGCATCAACGCCGGCAAAGGCACCCTGAAATCCGCCCATTGGGGTGCGCGCAGCCCCGACAATCACCACCTCGTCCATCGGCTCCTCCGCTCTGCCTGGACCCTGTCTACCGAATGGTAAGGATTGGCGTCTAGCCTGCGCGCAAGCGAACCGCATCCGGAGTACAGAATGGAAATTGTTTCGCAGGCTCAGGGGCCCGTCCTTGTGGCGCAGGTAATGACCGACCGCATCGACGCCGCCGCCGCCATCCAGTTCAAGGAAACCATGCGCAAGGTGATCGAGGCGCCGGGCAATCCGGTGATTCTCGATCTGTCGCGGGTTCACTTTCTCGACTCAAGCGGTCTTGGCGCCGTTGTCGCCGTGATGAAACTGCTGGCCCCGCAGCGCCGGCTGGAACTGGCCGGCTTGACGCCGACGGTCGACAAGGTGTTTCGCCTGACCCGGATGGACAAGGTCTTTGTCATCCATGCCGAATCGCCCCGGATCCGGGCGGCGGGCTAGGCGGCATGACCATCGTGGCAAGACCCGAAACCCCCGCGGGCGGCCAAAGCGGCCTGTCGCTGACGATCGCCAGCGATCCGCTGGCCGTGCGCAATGCGCTGGAGACGGTTCGCTGCGCGCTTCAGATGGACGACGTGCCCGACGATACCCGAAGCGCTGCCGAACTGGTTCTGGCCGAGGTGATGAACAACATCGTCGAACATGCCTACCGCGGCGGCTCTGGCGACATGGATCTGCACCTGCGCGCCGCTCCGGGCGGTATCCGGTGCGAGATCACCGACAGCGGGGCGCCGATACCCGGCGGTTTGCTGCCGGACCCGGCCCCGGGTCAGACCTATCGGCCCGACGATCTGCCTGAGGGGGGATTCGGCTGGTTCCTGATCAGGACGCTGGCGCAAGACCTGCAATACCGGCGCGAACACGGCCGGAATTGTCTGAGCTTTTTCTTGCGGACCGACAATACAAATGAAGCCGGCGGCACTGTTGCGGGGCAGTGAACCGCGCCGCAATGATGCCCAGATTCGATCCAAAAGCCGCCGCAAATTGGCAGGACATCTGCACCTGTAGCCGCCTGGCTTCCCTCGGCGCCGTGTTTAACGCCCCCACCCAGTTAGCGGCGCCGAGGCCTATCCCACTTGGAATTCCCCAATGGTGACCGTAACCTCTGGCGCAGCAACCAGAGGCCGGCCCATGCGCGATTTTCACTTACCCGGGCGATCCGCCGTTTTCGCCCAGAACGGCCTGTGCGCCACCTCTCACCCGCTGGCCGCGAAGGTTGCCATCGATACGCTGCAAGACGGCGGCAATGCCGTGGATGCCGCGATTGCGGCAGCCGTACTCTTGGGAATTTGCGAACCGCAGATGACCGGCATCGGCGGCGATTGCTTCATCCTGCTGAAACCTGCGGGCGAGGAACGGATCGTCGCGCTTAATGGGTCCGGCAGGGCGCCCGCCGGCCTTGAGGCCGGCGCGCTCAGGGCGCGTGGTCTGGCGGCGATGCCGCTTGATACCGCCGATGCGGTCACCATTCCGGGTGCGATCGATGCCTTTTGCCGGCTTTCGACCGACTGGGGCCGGCTTGGCCTCGACCGTGTGCTGGCACCCGCCATCCGCTATGCCGAAGACGGCGTTCCGGTCGCCCCGCGCGTTGCTTTCGACTGGGTCGAGGCAGAAGCCGATCTGAAAGGGGACGCTCGCCAGAGCTTTCTTCTGAACGGCCGCGCGCCATTGCCGGGTCAGATCTTTCGCGCCCCGGGCCAGGCCGAGGTGCTGCGCCGTGTCGCGCGCGAAGGTCGCGCCGGGTTTTACGAAGGCGAGGTTGCCGAAGACATGGTTGCCTCGCTTCGCCGGCTTGGCGGCACGCACAGCGCAGAGGATTTTGCCGCGACCGCCTGCGACTATACCGAGCCGGTCGAGGGCCATTATCACGGCATCGACCTTGTGGAGCATCCGCCGAACGGGCAGGGCGCCACGGCGATCCTGCTGCTGAAGATCCTCGCCCATTTCGACATGGCCGCGCTTGACCCCTTTGGCAGCGCCCGCGCCCATATCGAGGCCGAGGCGACCAAGCTGGCCTATGACGCGCGCAACCGTTTTATCGCCGATCCCGACCATACCACGCGGCTCGACCACATGCTGTCCGACGATACCGCCACGCGTCTGGCCTCGCTGATCGACCCCAGGCGTGCCATGCCCGCCGCCGCCCCGCTGGCCGAGGCCGTCCATCGCGAAACCATCAACCTGAGCGTTGTTGACCGCGACCGGATGGCGGTTTCGCTGATCTATTCCATCTTTCACAGCTTCGGTTCGGGCCTTGCCAGCGCGAAATACGGCATCAACTTCCAAAACCGCGGCGCAGGCTTTTCGCTGGTGCCGGGCCATCCCAACGAAGCCGGCGGCGGCAAGCGCCCGATGCATACCATCATTCCCGGGATGATCCGCACCCAAGGCCGCGTGACCATGCCCTTCGGGGTCATGGGCGGGGCCTATCAACCCTGCGGGCACGCCCGGCTGGTCAGCAACCTTGTGGATTTCGGGATGGAGCCGCAGGCGGCCATCGACGCGCCACGCGCCTTTGCAGACAGTGACGGCATGATGGTCGAACGCGGTTATGACGGCCCTGTTCGCGCGGAACTGGCCGCGATGGGCCATGACATAAAAACGCCCGACGCCCCCATCGGCGGGGCGCAGGCTGTACTGATCGACAACGATGTCGGTGTTCTTGTGGGGGCGTCGGACCCGCGCAAGGATGGCTGCGCCTGGGTTACTGACCGGCAGGGTCAGTTCAGCTGAAACTCCAGCGGATAGCGGCCATCCTTGAAATCACCGAACAGGTCATGCAGGTCGGGGTGGTCGACCGGCTGGCCGGTTTCATCGGGAACCAGGTTCTGTTCCGATACATAGGCCACGTAGAAGCTTTGGTCGTTTTCGGCCAGCAGGTGGTAGAAGGGCTGGTCCTTGTGCGGGCGGCTGTCTTCGGGAATGGCGTCATACCAGTCCTGGGTGTTGGCAAACATCGCGTCTACGTCGAATACGACGCCGCGAAACGGATGCTTGCGATGCCGGACAACCTGCCCGAGATGATACTTCGCCTGACTTTTCAACATCATTAATACACCCCCACCTTCGGGTGTAGTCCGCCGTGGCGCGTTTTGTCCACGCCCATGCCGCCCTGAAACCGGAAACAGTCTGTGAACCGATTTCCGACAGTGCGAAAGGTCGTGCGGGAAAGTGTTTTTAGTTTATTGAAAATAATCAGGTTTTTTCGAATTCCTTTCGCGCAAGCGGAGAATGTGACCGGGCCGCCGGGCACGCCCTGCTCCCGCGGCACCGGGCGGATTCACGAAAGGCTGAATGCGACGCCGCGCCTTTGGGATTCCATCGGTGGCGGTTTTCCACTATTCTGTCGCCAACAAAAAAAGAACGAGCGAGAGGCAGATGAGCAGACTTCTTCGCGCGGCGATGATTGTGTTGATGCTGGCGTCATGCGGCAGCAGAAACAACGTGCCGCCCCGCAACATGGACGACGCCTGCGCGATCATACGCGAGCGGCCGCAATACTTCCGCGCCATGCAGCAGGCCGAACGCAAATGGGGCGTTCCCGTGCATGTGCAGATGGCGACGATCTATCAGGAAAGCCGCTTTGTCGGCAACGCGCGCACGCCCTATCGGTTCGCGCTCGGCATCATCCCTCTTGGCCGGCAATCCTCGGCCTATGGCTACAGCCAGGCACTGGACGGCACCTGGGACGATTACCGCAGCGAAACCCGCCGCCGCAGCGCCAAGCGCAACCGGATCAGCGACGCCACCGATTTCATGGGCTGGTACATGGACAATACCGAACGCAAGCTCGGCGTGTCCAAGGCCGATGCCACCAACCAGTACCTGGCCTACCACGAAGGTCACAACGGCTTTGCCCGCGGCAGCCACAAGGACAAGTCCTGGCTTCTGTCGGTGGCCGACAAGGTGGGCACGCGCTCCGACATGTACCGCCAACAGCTGCAGGCCTGCCGGCGCTGAAACCTCAGCGCCGCTTGCCGCGCTTTTCGGCCTCTGCCGTGATGCTAAACAGCCGCGGCGACAGCGTGCCGCCCTTTTTCAGGTCGCCGAGGATCACGGTGGTTTCGCTGCCCGCCTCGTCGGTGATCACCCATTGCCGCAACTCGGTCGGTTGACCGGTGAAGATCAGCTGGATCGTACCGTACTCCGGATGATCGGGGTCCTGCGCGGTCACGGTGGTCGATTTGTCGTCGCCGCTGTGCCCCACCACCATCCGCGCCCGGCCGAGGTTGATATTGGCGTCGAGGATCAGGCTGAGCGGGGTCTTGCGCAGCGGGTACTGCTCGGGCGGTTGGTTCGATTTGGCGTCGAAGATCGCCACCTGCCCGCCGCCGGCCAGAACAAGGTTGTTTTCGGGCGGCGCATATTCAAACCGAACCCGGCCCGGCCGCTGAATGTACAGCCGCCCGGTCGTGATGGTGCCGTCGGCATTGACCTGCGTGAACTCCGCCTCGGCCGTCGAAAGCGCGTTCAGATAACGCGACAGTTCGGCAAGCGGGATGACCCCGGCCAGGGCCGGGGCGGCGAAGGCCGCGAAAAGCGCGGCAAGGGCGAAAGCGCGTCGGTTCATCATGGTGTCAATCTATGCCGGCACGGGTTGTTATTCCATAACCGCCAACGCAGATGAGCGTCCCGCCGCCGTCACATTCGTGTGGGGGGCGGGGCAACAAGACGCAGGGCGAATGTGACCCCCGGCAGCCACGCCACATCACGCCTCAGGCAGCAGGATCTCGCGCTTGCCGACGTGGTTGGCCGAGGTGACGATGCCGTTTTCCTCCATCTGCTCCACGAGCCGCGCCGCCTTGTTGTAACCGATGGCAAGTTTGCGCTGGATGTAGGAGGTGGAGCATTTGCGGTCTTTCGCAACGATCGCGACGGCCTGATCGTAAAGCGCGTCGTCGCCATCGGTGTTGCCGCCAAGGCCCAGCACCATGTCGATATCGGCCTCTTTCTCCTCGTCCGGCCCTTCGACCACGCCCGACATGTATTCCGGCGGGCCAAAGCTTTTCAGATGGGTCACGATTTCCTCGACCTCTTCGTCGGAAACGAAGGGCCCGTGGATACGGGTGATCTTGGCGCCGCCGGCCATGTAAAGCATGTCGCCCATTCCCAGAAGCTGTTCGGCCCCTGCTCGCCCAGAATCGTGCGGCTGTCGATCTTCGAGGTCACCTGGAACGAGATGCGGGTCGGGAAGTTGGCCTTGATCGTGCCGGTAATGACATCGACCGAAGGCCGCTGCGTCGCCATGATCAGGTGTATGCCCGACGCCCGCGCCATCTGCGCCAGACGCTGGATGCAGGCCTCGATTTCCTTGCCGGCGACCATCATCAGGTCGGCCATCTCATCGACGATGACGACGATGAAGGGCAGAAGCTTCGGTTCGAACTCCTCGGTCTCAAAGACCGGATCGCCGGTGTCCTCGTCAAAGCCGGTCTGGATCGTACGCTTGAACATCTCGCCCTTGGCCAGCGCCTCGCGGACACGGCCGTTGTAACCCTCGATGTTGCGAACGCCCATCTTGGACATCTTGCGATAACGTTCCTCCATCTCGCCCACCACCCATTTCAGGGCGACGACGGCCTTCTTGGGATCGGTGACAACGGGCGACAGAAGGTGCGGGATGCCGTCATAGACGCTGAGTTCCAGCATCTTCGGGTCGATCATGATCAGCCGGCATTCCTCGGGCGTCAGCTTGTAAAGCAGGCTCAGGATCATGGTGTTGATCGCCACCGACTTGCCCGAACCGGTGGTCCCGGCGATCAGAAGGTGAGGCATCTTGGCAAGGTTCGCCACGACCGGGTCGCCGCCGATATCCTTGCCCAGCGCCAGCGGCAGGCGCAGACCGGAATCGCCGAAATCGCGCCCGGCCAGAATCTCGCGCAGAACCACCTTTTCGCGGAAGGAATTGGGCAGTTCGATCCCGATCACCGAACGCCCCGGCACGGTCGAAACCCGCGCCGACAAGGCCGACATCGACCGTGCGATGTCGTCTGCAAGGCCAATGACGCGGCTGGCCTTCAGCCCCGGCGCCGGCTCCAGTTCGTACATGGTGACAACCGGCCCGGGCCGGACGCTCACGATCTCGCCCTTGACGCCGTAATCGTCCAGCACGCTTTCCAGCATCCGGGCGTTTTCCTCCAGCGCTTCGTCAGACAGGTGATGGCGCTGGATCTCGGTCGGATTGGTCAGAAGCGACAGCGGCGGCATTTCATAGCTCGTCGACTGATCGTCGAATTTCAGGCGCGGCTGAGCCTCGGCCTGCGCCTGCTTGCTGGGTTGCAGCGGCTTCTTGACCGGCTGGATCACCCGGCGTTCGGCGCCGATGCGGCCGCTGTCCCCATCATCGGCGCGATAGGCCGCGATCGGTTCAGCATCCATTCCGTCATCGTCGTCGAAGATGTTGTCATCGTCGAAATCCGGCTCTTGGACATCCGGCGCCGCATGGCGAAACGCCAGGCTGGCCAGCGACTGCGTCGCAAGCACGGCGCCGGCGGCGGTACCTCCCGGTCCAGCCACGCCCGGAACCGAAAGCCCGCGCATGACGGGCGGCTCGGCCCGGCCCGTCTCGGCGCCGCGCGCCACGACCGGGCCGCGCGACTTCACGATGTCGGCGATCTTAGCGCGCAGCCGTTCGCCATCGGGATAGTCGACATCGCGCATCGAACCCGGCATGTGCGATTCCACCAGTTCAGGCTCGGGTTCCGCTGCGCGGCGGGCAAACCCCGGCATCCGCGCAAGCAGACCGCCCTTGGGCGCGGCGGCAACCCGTGGTTCGGCCCGCAGAACCGGCGCCTGCATCGCGTTGCGCGCGGCCATGGCTTCGGTCCCGCGGCGGCTCCACTGACCATAGCCGGCTTCGGCGGCCTGCATCGCCCGGTCTTCCATTTCCGCCTGTTCGTCGCGGCGTGTCGTCTGACGCTCGCGCAATTGCTGCATCGCCCGGACAGAGCCGTTCGCGCCCCGGCCCAGCAGCGTCACCAGCGCGTGGTAGGTCACGATAAGACCGACCAGCAGGAATTGACCCACCGCTTTCAGCTCTGCCCGGTCGAAGCCCAGCACAAAAAGCCCCATGCCCAGCGCCGCCAGTCCCACAAGAACCGACAGCACCTTGAGCCCGAATGCCGCCTGAACCGGCAGAAGGCCCAGCGCCGCGCCCAGAACCGTATCGCCGAAAAGCCCGCCAAGACCGAAGGAATGCGTCCAGTCCGGCCCGGGCACATGGGTCGAGGCGAAAACCGAGACAAGCGCGATCGCGATCGGGGCGAAAATGACGCGGTGCACCACGCGGTCTTCGCCCAGATGCAGGACAAGGCGCAGCCCCCAGCCGGCCAGCACCGCCGCCACACCCCAGGACCCAAGGCCGGCGATGATCATCAAGGGCGACGCCAGCGAGGCGCCGAAACCGCCCAGTAGGTTTTGCACCGGCTCGCCCGTGGCCGCCATCCAGCCCGGATCCTGCGGAGCATAGGAGCCGATCATCGCGGCACAGAGCATCCCCAGCACCACCAGACCCACGCCAAGCAATTCCTTGCCTCGCCGTTCAAGGATCGCCTGAGTGGTGCTGTCGAGAAGCGGATCCCGCTGCCGGGCCTGATACGATGCCATTCTACCCTACCTCACGCATAGAGACAGTCGCGCAGCCTGATCAGCCCGCGCTGCATTTCTTCCCTGGGCGCCACCATGGCGACCCTGATGTAACCGGCGCCCGGATTGACGCCATCGACCTCGCGGCCCAGATAGGCGCCGGGCAGGACCCGCACGCCGGTTTCACGCCAGAGCTTCAGCGCCGCCGCCTCGCCATCCTTGACCGCAAGCCACAGGAAAAACCCTCCATCAGGGCCGCGATACCCGGCAACGCCGTTGAAGATCCCGTCGGCAATGGCGAATTTTTCCTGGTAAAGCGCGCGGTTTTCCTCGACATGCGCCTCGTCGCCCCATGCCCGTTCGGCCACGCGCTGCAACGGCAGGGGCAGCGGCGCACCGGCATAGCTGCGCAACAGCCGCATCCGCGAAATCCCCTCGCGCCCGCCCGCGACAAAACCCGAACGCAGCCCGGGCAGGTTCGAACGCTTCGAAAGCGAATGGAAAACGAACACACGTTCACTATCCGCACCGACACCGGCCGCCGCCTCCAACGCGCCGACCGGCGGCGCATCGCGCCAGATCTCGCTATAGCATTCGTCGGCGAATATCCGGAAATCGTGCTTCTCGGCCAGCGCGATCAGGTCGTCCCAGTACCCGCGCCCGGCCACCGCACCCTGCGGGTTGGACGGCGAACACAGATAGGCCACGGCAACCCGGTCCAGCACCGCATCCGGCAAAGCCCGGTAATCGGGCAAAAACCCGGTCTCGGCCGTTGCCGGCACATAGACCGGTTCGGCCCCGATGGCGAGCGCGGCCACGGCATAGACCTGATAGAACGGATTGGGCATCAGGATCGCCGGGCGCTTGCCACCCTTGGTTTCGGGACAAAGCGCGATCAAGGCGTTGAAGAGCCCCTCACGCGTGCCGTTCAGCGCCATGATCTGCGCCCCGGCATCGACCGACACGCCATAGCGTGTTGCCAGCCAGCCGGCGATGGTCGCCAAGAGTTCGGGCGAACCCTCATTCGGCGGATAGCATCCGAAACCGCCCAGGCTTGCGGCCAACACCTCACCCACGAAGGGCGGTGGCGGGTGGCGGGGTTCACCGATGGTCATGGCAATCGGCGTATCGCCCGGCGCATGCGCATCCAGCAGCCTCCGCAGACGCGGAAATGCGTATTCTGGCAGGTTCGAAAACCGCTCTGGAAATGCCATGTCTGCCTCGAATTCAGGGTCGTAACGCCCCGATTTGCCGCAAGAATAGCGGCCGATGCCTCTCGGGTCCAGAAAAACGCAACGGTTTGTCGGGTGCGGGGGTCGAAAATGTGGCTTTTCAGCCTAGCGCAGCGCCCGTTCCGCCGCCGCGCCAAGCCGCAGCAACCGTTCTTCGCTATGCGGCGGAGCCAGGAACATCATGCCGACAGAGGGCTGCGCGGTTGGCAGGGTCAGCGCCGCCAACCCGAAAAGGTTGCCGATCCGGGTATTGCGCAGGGCAAGCAGGTTCTCGGTCACGAAATAGTCCTGATCGCTCAGCAGCCGTTCGGCATCGGGTGGCAGGATCGGCGCGGTGGGCAGGATGACCGCATCGTAGGCGGCGGTCTTCTCTGCCCAAGTCATGCGCAACCGGTCAAGCTTCTGCCACGCAGCCACGTAATCGGCGCCGCGAAAATGCGCGCCGCCCCGGAACCGTTCCAGAACCGGCGGGAACATCTTTTCCGGGGCCTTTTCGATGGTTTCGCCCCAGGTGCCATAGGCTTCGGTCGCAAACAGGATGCCGGATAGCCCCATCGCCGCCTCGACTTCGTCGATCCGGCCGGCGGTGACCTGCGCGCCGGCCTTTTGAAGCCGCGCCACGGCATCGTCGAAACCGCGTTCGACCTCGGGGCGCAAATCCTCGGTGCCGAGCGTTTCCAGCACCAGTAGCCGAGCGCCCCTCAGTTCGCTGCCCGCCAGATCCGCCGCCGCCCCGCCTTCCAGCGCCGCCAGAACCAGCGCGGCATCCTCGACACTGCGGCACAGCGGGCCGACGGTATCGAAACGCGGACACAGCGGCACAACGCCGGCACAGCTGACGCGGCCGGCCGTGGTTTTCAGCCCGACAAGATCGTTCCAGGCGGCCGGAATGCGCACCGATCCGCCGGTATCGCTGCCGATACCCGCCGCCGCCAGCCCGAAGGCGACCGAGGCCGCCGCACCGGACGAAGACCCGCCCGGAACCGCGCGCGGGTCATTGATGCAGGGCGGCGTTTCGGTGATGGGATTCAGCCCCAGCCCGGAAAACGCCAGTTCGGTCATATGGGTCTTGCCCAGACAGACCAGCCCCGCGCCCGTCGCGTTGCGCAGCACCTCGGCATCCGCATCGGGCACCCGCCCCTTCAACAGCGCCGAACCCGCCTCGGTCCCGGTTCCGGCCGTATCGAACAGGTCCTTCCAGCTGATCGGCACACCGTCCAGAAGCCCGCGGCGCTGCCCGTCGCGCGCACGCTTGGCCGATGCCACGGCCTCCGCCCGCGCCCGTGCCGGCGTGCTGCGTGCATAGATCCGCCCCGCCTCGGGCGTTCCGGCAATGGCCTCCAGATAGCATTCGCAAAGCTCGACGGGATGAATGCGGCCAAGGCCGATCGCCCGGCCCAGATCCGCCGCCGTCATCTTCAACCACTCCGCGCCCATCGCCGCCTCCGCCCCGTGCCTGACCAGACGGTAGCGGCAGTGCGGCGCATGGACAATCCCGCGCCGAACGCCATAGTGGCGTCATGACGAACCACTCCGATGTGATTATCGCCGGCGGCGGGCTGAACGGCCCGGCTCTCGCGCTGGCGCTTGCCCAGTCGGGCCTGCGCGTCGCGCTGATCGACGCGCTGCCTGTCGCAACCCGCAAGGACGAAGCCTTTGACGGCCGCGCCTATGCTCTGGCGCTGGCATCGCAACGCCTACTGACGGCAATCGGCGTTTGGCCGGGTCTTGCGGGCAAGGCCCAGCCCATTCTTGGCGTGAAGGCCAGCGACGGCGCAGCGGGTGAAGGGCCAGGGCGCTTCTTTCTGCATTTCGACGCCGGCGAGATCGAGGAAGGTCCGCTTGGCTACATGATCGAGGATCGCCACCTGCGCCCCGCGCTTCTGTCGGCGATGGAAAAAACCGCAGGCCTTTCGGTGATGAACGCCGCCACCGTCACCGGCCACGAGGTCGATGCCGGCGGAACGACCGTGGCACTGGCGGATGGCGGCAACCTTCGCGGCCGCCTTCTGGTCGGCGCCGATGGCCGGCAAAGCGATACCGCGCGCCGCGCCGGCATCGCGCGGACCGGCCGCGACTATGGCCAAACCGCGCTGGTCTGCGCCATCGTCCATGAAAAACCCCATGGCGGTATCGCGCATCAGTTCTTCATGCCGCCCGGGCCGCTGGCCATCCTGCCGCTGCCGGGCAACCGCAGTTCGATCGTCTGGAGCGAACGCCACGACACCGCCCAAGCCATCGCGAAACTGGACGACGAGGCCTATCTCGACGTGCTGCGCCCCCGGTTCGGCGATTTTCTGGGGGCGATTTCGCTGGCCGGCGCGCGGTTCAGCTATCCGTTGAGCCTGACGCTGGCGAACCGTTTCGTCGCCCCGCGCATCGCACTGATCGGCGACGCCGCCCACGGGGTTCACCCGATCGCCGGGCAGGGGCTGAACCTTGGGCTTCGCGATGTCGGTGCGCTGGCCGAGGTGCTGGTTGGCGCCCACCGTCGGGGCGAAGACCTTGGCGCGATCGACGTTCTGGAACGCTACCAGCGCTGGCGGCGCTTCGATTCCACCGCGCTGGCGTTGGGCATGGACGGCGTCAACACGCTCTTTTCCAACGACAACCCGCTGGTTCGCACGGCGCGCGGTCTGGGCATGGGCGCCGTTCAGGCACTTCCCGGCCTGCGCCGCCGCTTCATCCGCGAGGC
This sequence comes from Paracoccaceae bacterium, assembly GCA_041397385.1. Classification (GTDB taxonomy): domain Bacteria; phylum Pseudomonadota; class Alphaproteobacteria; order Rhodobacterales; family Rhodobacteraceae; genus Albidovulum. The sequence continues at coordinate 502,183 of JAWKWW010000001.1, read as the reverse complement.
GGCCGGGCTTTCCGGCGACCTGCCGCGGCTTCTTGCCGGCCGGCCGCTCTGAACCTCGCGCTATTCGACCTCGCGCGCCTCGCTGACCAGCATGATCGGAATGCCGTTGCGGATCGGAAAGGCCAGATGCGCCGCGCGGGAATGAAGCTCCTGACGGTCGGCATCGTAGCTGAGCGGCGCCTGCGTGACCGGGCAAACCAATGCCTCCAGCATCCGGCGGTCGAACTCGGGCGTCTCGGTCATTGCAGAAACTCCTCGGCCGTGCCGCCCCTGAGCGCAAATTCCATCAACGTAACCAGCGTCTCGCGCCGTTCCGCCAGCCCCGAGGCTTCAAGCAGCGCCTGCTTGTCCTCGGGCGCAAAGGGGCACAGCGCCGAAAGCGAATTGACCAGCGTTTCGGGTTCGGCCTTGGTCAGGCTTTCCCAATCCGCGCTCAACTCCGCACGGGTGAAATAGCGCCGCACCACGTCCAAAAACCGGCCGCGGTCAAACCCGGGGTCGCTGTCGCCGGCGCCCAGATCGCGCGAAAACTCCGCCCAGCTTACCTCGGCCTGACGATAGGGGCTGAACGCCGCGACCTCGCGCAGGATCGTGAACCGAGATACCCCGGAAAGCGTGATCATGTAGCGCCGGTCGTCGGTTTCGGAAAACGCCGTCACCCGGCCAGCACAGCCGATCCGGTGCAGTTGCGGCTTTTCGCGCTTGCTGCGCCGAGCTTCGCGCGGCTGCACCATGCCGATCAGCCGGTGGCGCGTTTTCAGGGCAGCATCCAGCATCGCAAGATAGCGCGGTTCGAATATGTGCAGAGGCAGGCGGCCGCGCGGCAACAGGACCGCACCGGGAAGCGGAAACAGCGGAAGGATATCAGGCAGATCGGTCGCGCCTATCATGACGCATTCTACCCCTTTGGACCCATGTCAGGCAAAGATCATCGACGACAGACGCCGCCGGCCCTTCAGCACCAGCGGATCCTGTGGCTTGAGCGCGTCGAATATGGTGAACAGCTGCGCCTTGGCCGCGCCGTCATTCCATTCGCGGTCGCGCCGAAACAGCTCCAGCAGCTGGTCGATCGCCTCTTCGACCTTGCCGGCGGCATGCAGCGCCTGCGCCAGATCGAACCGCGCCTGATGGTCGGCCGGGTCGGCTTCGACCGCGGCGGTCAGTTCGGCCAGCGGGCCGGCCTTGGCCGCCTGACGCGCCAGCGCCATCTGGGCGCGCACCGCTTCGACTTCTGCGGCCTGGGCTATGGGCGCCGGAACCGCCGCCAGCAACTCGTCCACCCGCTCAATCTCGCCAAGCGCCAGGTGCGCGCGCATCAGCCCGCCATAGGCCGCCGCGTTTTCCGGCTCTTCACCGAGGATCGCGGCGAAGGTTTCGGCCGCGTCGGCCGCGGCGCCTTCGGTCAGCATCGCCTCGGCCGCCTCGATCGCCTCGCCCAGCCCACCGTCGCCGGCCGCGGCCGCGACGCGGTCCACGAAGGCCTTCAGTTCCGATGCCGGCAACGCGCCCTGAAACCCGTCAACCGGCTGACCCTGCCAAAAGGCATAGACCGTCGGGATCGACTGAATACGCAGCTGACCGGCCAGCGCCTGGCTTTCGTCGACATTGATCTTGACCATGCGCACCTTGCCGCGCGCCTCGGTCACCGCGGCCTCCAGCATCGGCCCCAGTGTCTTGCACGGCCCGCACCACGGTGCCCAGAAATCGACGATCACCGGGACCTCTCGGCTCGTCTCGATCACATCGGCCATGAAGCTGGCTTCGGACCCGTCCTTGATCAGCCCTTCGGCCGGTACCGGCGTTTTTTGTCCCAGTTCGAGCATGCCTGCCCCCGTCTTGATCGATTTGCCCCTATATGAGGCCCGATGCGGCAAAGGCCAAGGGGCAATGCGCCGCGCCCTTTACACCAGATCGAAACTGGCAAAGACCGGCGCGTGATCCGACGGCTGTTCCCAGCCGCGCACCGCCCGCAGGATACGGCTGCCATGTGCGGCGCCGGCGATATCCGGCGTGGCCCAGATGTGGTCCAGCCGGCGGCCCTTGTCGGCCGCGTCCCAATCGGGCGACCGGTAGGACCACCACGAAAAAAGCGGCCCCTCGGGAATGTCCTGACGGGTGATATCGACCCAGCCGCCGGCCTCCTGTGCGTTGCCAAGGTGTTCGACCTCGACAGGGGTGTGGCTGACGATCTTCAAAAGCTGTTTGTGGTTCCACACATCGTCATCGCGCGGGGCGATATTCAGATCGCCCACCAGTATCGCCTTCTTCGGCTTTTCGGTCCGGGCCCAGTCGCGCATCTCGACAAGATAGTCGAGCTTCTGGCCGAACTTTTCGTTCTGCGCGCGATCCGGGATGTCACCTCCGGCCGGCACATAGAAATTGTGGATTGTCACGCCGTTTTCCAGCTCGGCCGCCACGTGCCGGGCATGGCCGAGATCGGCGAAATCATGGGCGCCCACCTCTTTCAGCGGCCGCTTGGACAGGATCGCGACGCCGTTGTAACCTTTTTGCCCGCGCGCAACCATGTGCCGGTAGCCCAGTGCGTGAAACCCCTCCTGCGGGATCTTTTCGACCGGCGATTTGCATTCCTGAAGGCACAGGATGTCCGGCGCTTCTTCGGTCATCAGCTTTTGCACCAGCGCTTCGCGCAGGCGGACAGAGTTGATGTTCCAGGTAGCGACGGTGAAAGGCATGGGAAACTCCGGCAGCGTGGGAGGCCAAGATAGCCACAGCCGCGGCGGCCCGAAACCCGAAAGCACGTAAAAAAAGGCCCGGCGAAAAGCCGGGCCAGTCCAACAGGGAGGATGCCGTGTCATAACCCCGGCACGGCAAAGGGATTCATCAATTCAGGTATAGCACCTTTCGCGGTATCTAGGTGCCATCTCCGGCAATTTTAAGGCAGGTTGCGTGTCTTTTATGCATCATGCAACCAATCTGTAGCCACCGGACTCGGTTACCAGCAGCCGCACGTTGGTCGGGTCCGGCTCGATCTTCTGGCGAAGACGGTAAATATGGGTTTCCAGCGTGTGCGTCGTCACCCCGGCGTTGTAGCCCCAGACCTCGTGCAGCAGCACATCGCGCGGCACCACGCCCTCGGACGCACGATAAAGGAACTTCAGGATGTTGGTCTCTTTCTCGGTCAACCGGATCTTGCGGTCGCGTTCGTCGACAAGCATTTTCTGTGCCGGCTTGAACGTATAGGGCCCAAGCTTGAACACCGCGTCTTCGGACTGTTCATGCTGGCGCAACTGCGCGCGGATCCGGGCCAGAAGCACCGGAAACTTGAAGGGTTTGCTGACATAATCGTTGGCGCCGGCATCAAGGCCAAGGATCGTGTCGGCATCGCTGTCATGACCGGTCAGCATCAGGACCGGGCACTTGACCCCCACCTTGCGCATCCGCCGGCACAATTCGCGCCCGTCTGTATCGGGTAGGCCAACGTCGAGAATAACAAGGTCGTAATGCCCCGCCTTGACCTTTTCCATCGCGCCCTGGCCGTCGCCGGCCTCGAAAACGTCGAAATCCTCGGTCATGACCAGCTGTTCGCCCAGCGCCTCGCGCAGATCGTCGTCGTCATCGACCAGAAGTATTTTCTTGAGGTTTGCCACGGCTTTGCCTCCTTCGCTGAGAAATAGATGCGCTCGCTTCACCACGGCGACAAGATTTCGCGCCAACCGCTCACGCGGTCGTGTCGTGACCGCCGCGAATGTTTCAATCCGGTACGGTTCAGACTAGATAATGTTGCGAAACGGCTGGAAATATTACCGATGAGTCTTCGCCCCGGCATTGTCGAAACGCTTAACCGCGCCCGCGCCGACCTGCGCATGGGCGTGCCGGTGGTTCTGGCCGATGACCGGGGCGCTGTTCTGGTGCTGGCGGCGGAAACCACCGGCGCGGCGCGTCTGGCGGACATGCGGGCGCTTTCCGGCGATCTGGTTCTGGCCATTACCGACCGGCGCGCGGAAACGCTGAAGGCCCGCGCCTATGACGGCGATCTGGCACGCATCGCCGTTCCGGTCGATGCCGGGCTCTCCTGGGTACGCGCGCTGGCCGATCCCGCCGACGATCTGCGTTCGCCGATGAAAGGCCCGCTTGTCAGCCAACGCGACGGGCCGGCCGATCTGCACCGCGCCGCGATCGCACTGGCAAAAACCGCGCATCTCTTGCCGGCGGTTTTGGTGAAACCCCTGGCCGATGGCCGGAAACTGGCGGCCGACAATGCCCTGACCCTTGTCAACCTGGCGCAGACCGCAGCCGAGCTTTTCCGGACAGCGGCGCAGCTTCCGGTGGTGTCGGCGCGCGTGCCGCTGGCCGCGGCAACCGCCGGCCGGGTTCACGTCTTCCGGCCCGAAGACGGCGGAGCGGAGCATTACGCCATCGAAATCGGCCGACCCTCGCGCGACGCGCCGGTTTTGGCCCGGCTGCATTCGGCCTGCTTTACCGGCGACGTTCTGGGCAGCCTCAAATGCGATTGCGGCCCACAGCTTCGCGCCGCACTAGGCCAGATGGGGGCCGAAGGTGCGGGCCTGCTTTTGTATCTCAACCAGGAAGGTCGCGGCATCGGCCTTGCCAACAAGCTGCGTGCCTATTCGCTGCAGGATCAGGGTTTCGACACGGTCGAGGCCAATCACCGGCTGGGCTTCGAGGATGACGAACGCGATTTCCGCATCGGCGCCGACATCCTGAAGCGGATGGGGTTTTCCGCCGTGCGCCTCTTGACCAACAACCCCTCCAAGATCGCGATGATGCAGGCCCATGGCATCGCGGTCACTGAACGGGTGGCGCTGCACGTCGGGCAAACCGCGGAAAATGCGGGTTACCTGAAGACCAAAGCCAAGAAATCCGGGCACCTGCTGTGAGCCCCGAGACGCTTGTCGTCGGTCGCTGGCACACCCGGTTTCAGGGTCGGTGCCTGCCGTCTGTCACCGGGCGCGGCGGTATCGTGCGCCCCGAAGACAAACGCGAAGGCGACGGCGCGACGCCGGCGGGTAACCACCGGATTGTCGGCCTTCTCTATCGCCCCGACCGCATTTCCTCGCGCGCGCTGCCGATCTGGGCGGAGCCGATCGGGCCGGGTGATTTCTGGTCCGATGACCCCGCCGACGGTGCCTATAACACCGCCGTGCGCGCGCCGCATGGTTTCGGCCACGAGGCGCTGCGTCGCCCCGACCCGCTTTACGATCTGGTGCTGGTGACCGACTGGAACTGGCCAAGCGCGGTGGCCGGCCGCGGGTCGGCCATCTTCCTGCACCGCTGGCGCAAGCCCCGCCACCCGACCGCCGGCTGCGTGGCCTTTGCCCCCGATGTCATGCTTTGGCTGGCGCGCAACGTTGCGCCGGGCACACCGCTTGTCGTGCGGCCCTAGCCGTAGTCGCGCGCCCCGAAGATCGCGCTGCCGACCCGCACATGCGTGGCGCCGGCGGCGATGGCGGCCTCGAAATCGGCGCTCATCCCCATGGAAAGGCCAGACAGGCCGTTGCGCGCGGCGATACCGGCCAGCAGCGCAAAATGCGGCCCGCTGTCGCCCTCTTCCGGCGGAATGCACATCAGGCCGGCCAGCGGCAGGTCCTTTGCCCGGCAGTCGGCGATGAACGCATCGGCATCGGCTGGCAGCACCCCGGCCTTCTGCGGCTCTTCACCGGTATTGACCTGCACGAACAGTTCCGGGCAGGCCCCGCGCGTCTGGGCAAGCCGGGCCAGTTTTTCGGCAAGGCTAGGCCGGTCAAGCGTGTGGATCGCCTCGAACAGTTCCACCGCCAGCTTGGCCTTGTTGGTCTGCAAGGGGCCGATCATATGCACTTCGGTGCCGGCAAAGCGCGCGCGCAGGTCGGGCCATTTCGCCGCCGCTTCCTGCACATAGTTTTCACCGAAAAGCCGATGACCGGCTTTCAGAACCGCTTCGACCCGGTCAAGCGGCTGAACCTTCGAGACCGCGATCAACCGGACAGAGCCCGCGGGCCGGCCGGCGGCCTCTTCAGCTGCAGCAATCCTTGACAGGATATCATCAATCGCCATCGCTCACCTCCGGCCCAAGGGCTTCGATCAGATCGGCCAGTTCGGTTTCGTACCGTTTCCACGCCTTGGTGGACGAGGCGTAGATCGGCTGGCGCACCTGATAGACGCTCAGCGTATCCACGCGCCGCTTGTTTTCGTAAAAGCTCAGGCAGGCGTCCTCCCATTCCAGCCCGCAGGCCGCAATCAGCTTGCGCGCCTCCTCCTCGGGATGGGCGACAAGCTCTTCGTACTGGATCTCGTAGAACCGGCCCGGCAGCTTTTCGCGCCAGAAATCGATCAGTTCGACGAACATCCGATAATAGGCGCCCAGATCCTTCATGTCGTAGGCGTAAAGGTGGCTGCCTTCCAGAAACGTGTTCTTGTAGATCGACAGTAGGTTGTCGCGCGGGTCACGGCGCACCACGACCATCCGGCAGCGCGGCAGCGCCAGCATGATCGGCCCCATGAAGGAATAGGTCTGGATCGACTTGTCGGTCAGCTGAACCGCATCGGGGAAGCGGCCGCGCATATAGGCTTCATAGTCGCGGCCCAGATTGGCCACCATCTGCGGCGTGATCTGCGACCAGCGGCGAAAGACGTTGTTGTGCGACTGCACCGACAGGGCATAGGCGCCGCGCGCGACATGACCGATCTCGCCCGCGCCGGTCACCCGGCTGTGGCTGGCGATGATCTGTTCCACCAGTGTCGTGCCCGAACGCGGCATACCGGTCACAAAGATCGGGTCGAACTCCGTGGTTCCGGGGATCGACAGGCCGGAAAAATCCACCGGGCCGTAAAGCGCCTTGATCCCGTCCACCTCGCGGCGCCGCAGCGCGATGTCATAGGGATGCGCCTTGCGCATCAGGTCGTTGGCCGGCCGCAGATAGGTAAAGACCCGGTCGTAAAGCTTGTTGTCTTCCATAACCTTCGACAGGGCAAAGCCGATATGCCGGCGGCTGGTGTCATCGGTCGCAGGGTCTTCGAACACCGCCTGCATCTGCTGCACCAGCGCGTCGTCGGCGGCGAATCTCTTGCCGGTCGTCAGGTAACGGTAAACCTCGCCGTTGGCGGGCTCGAGCGCGATGGCCTTGCGAAAATGCGCCTCTGCGGTGTCGAAGTCGCCAGTGCGTTGCAGCAAAAGCCCCATGCGCACGTGGGTCTGCGCGACATCGGGCGCCAGATCGAGTGACGCGGCATAGCTTTCGCGCGCCGCTTCCTCCTGCCCTTCGGCCATCTGCGACTGGCCAAGCGCGGACAGCACATCGGCATCCGGCCCAGCCAATTTCAGAAGCTTCTGAAAGGTCGCGATCGCCCTTGCGTCATCACGGCTGCGCGCCTGCGCTGTGCCAAGCAGCCGCAAGACTTCAACCGAGTTCGGCGCAAGTTTTGCAGCCTTGGCGAGAACTGTCGCCGCCTCTTCGTCCTGGCCGCGCTTTACCAGAAGCTGGCCGAGGTTCTGATGCGCCAGCGCAAGTCCGGGCAGCTGGCGAATCGCGCGGCGGATCTCGGTCTCGGCCTCCTCGTCGCGGTTCTGCATCATCAGAACCCGACCCAGATTGTTGTGCGCTTCGGCATAGTTCGGATCGGCGGCGATGGCGCGTCGCAGGCTGGCCTCGGCAGCGCCCAGCTTGCCCTGCTGCGCCTCGGCGGCGGCCAGAAGGTCATGCACCAGCGCCGATTTCGGATGAGAAACGGCCAGCGCTTTCGCAACCTTCTCGGCCTCGGCCAGTTGCCCGCCCCGCAGAAGGCCCGTCAGCCGTTCCAGATCGGCCATGTTCAGCGCGCCGAGGCTGACACGGCTGCCTTTCTTGCTGGGTGAAAGCCGCTCCTGAACCCGCGCGATAAACGCAGGCGGCGCCTTGGCGGACTTTGCCGCGTCAAGAAACGCGCGGGCATGGGCGTCGTCGCTATCCGCAAGGACGGCTTCGGCAAAGGCCGCCCAGATCGCCGCCTCGCCCGGCTTGATCCTTGCGGCGGCGGACAGGTGGTTTACCGCAGGCTCGATCTTGCCCTTGGCCATCGCGATCCGGCCAAGTTGAAAATGCACCTCGGCCAGGTTCGGCCGCACATTCAGGATGTTGGCGAAGATCGCCACCGCCTCTTCCAGCTTGCCGGCCGATTGCAGGCCAAGCGCCTGCTTGTAAAGCGCGGGAATCTGCGTGGGATTGATGGGCAGCATGGCAGGGCCTTGTGCGTGGAAAACGCCTGGCCCCGAGGCTTACACGCGCCTTCCGGGGATGTCGAGTTTAGCCCCCCGAAAAGGAAAAGAGCGGGCGCAAGGCCCGCTCTTCCCCAAGATCGTCGGATCGTCAGATCAGAACGACAGGCCCAGACCGGCCGACCAGGTGGAACCGCCACCGTTGGTCTTGCCGTAGCCGAGCATGGCAACGGCGCCGCCGCCCATGTCGTAGTTCACGGCCAGGCCGTAGCCTTCGCCACCGGCTTCGAACTCACCGTAGTTCACTTCGGCGGTCAGCGCGCCGGTGTTGTAGCCGAGGGCCACGCCGGTGTGCGAACCGGTCACCGAGTGATCCGAGTAGTTCAGGATGCCGTAGAAACCACCGGCCATCGACGCGTCGAGGCTGATACCGGTGATGTCGGCGCCGCCCGAAACGGTCTGATGACCGATGCCAACACCAACGGTGGTGCCGCCCATGTCGCCCGACCACTTGAAGCCGATGCCGAACACGGGATCGCCAGCGCCGGTGTCGTCCAGCTCAGCCGAAACCGCGAACGAGATCGCGTCCATCGCGTACTCGTAGCGCATGACCTGACCGTCGTAGGTACCGTCGAGGCCACCGTTGCCCGAGAAGCCGGCGTGGGTCGAGTGGTCGTCGGCGATCGAAGTCAGCTTCGAGGTTTCTTTCATGGCCCAGTCGAACGCACCGTCGGTGTCACCCAGTGTGACTTTGCCGAATTCGCCCGAAACCCAGACCGAGGAAAGGTTGGTGGTGCCGGTGCCGCCGACTTCAGCCGAAGCGTTCACTTCGTCGAGGTCGATGGTCGCGCCGAACTGCAGACCGTTGTCGGTTTCACCCGACATGGAGAAGGTGACGTCGATATCGTTGTGGAACTGGGTTTCCATACCCGTGCCACCCTTGATACCGATTTCCGCGTAGCCCGAGAGGGCAACTTCGGCAGCCGCGGCGCCGGCGAAGCCGACCAGAGCGGTCGAAGCAAGAAGAAGCTTTTTCATTTCGTTTTCCCTCGTTGTCTCAAAGGTGCGCCCAACTCAGGGGAATCCGAATTGGGTATGCAGCCTATTTCCGCCTTCCCCCCTGTCATTGCAAGGCGAAGCGGACCGGCCCCGGCACTGCGGGCGTTGATGGTGCAGCTTTGCCACAGTGATTCCGCCGGACCGTCACAATCGGCCAAGCCCGCGAAAAGGCTAAAAGGCCTTGTTCGGCGTGAATCGCTCGGCTAGACAAACTCAAGCGGTAAAGGGGGGCCTTGATGACCTTCACAAAGATTCTGCGTGCGGGCGTTCTGGGCGGCCTTCTTTTCGGCGTGGCCGGCTGCGGCAACGGATTCGACAGCGGCTGGTTCGGGTCGCGCGGCAACGGCAACAACGCCGCGGCGCGCGAACAGCAGGCCGCCGCGGCGCGCAACGACCCGTCGCGCGAGGCGCGCCGGCGCAGCCGCGGCACGATCTGGGACCTGTTCTCCAACAATGACGACCCCAACGTCACGGTCGAGGTGAACAAATACATCTGGAATGCCGCGCTGGACGTGCTGAACTTCTTGCCCATCGAATCGGTCGACCCGTTTTCGGGCGTGATCGTCACCGGCTATGGCACGCCGCCGGGCGGTGGCCGCGCCTATCGCGCGACGGTCTACATCCAGGATCCGCGCTTGATGCCCGCTCGCTGCGGGTTGCGCTTCAGACCCGTGGCGGCGGCGCCGTCAGCCCCGGCACCCAGCGCGCCATCGAAGATGCGATCCTGACGCGCGCGCGCCAGCTTCGCGTGCAGGACAGCAAGCTCTAGCATCTGCCCGCAAGGCCAGTATAACCACGCCGGGCCCCGCGCCCGGCGTTTTCATGACCAAGGACCGCCCCGATGTCCCGCTACGAGCCCGCCACAGTCGAACGCACCTGGCAGAATGCCTGGGAAGAGGCCGGCGTTTTCGCCGCACGGCGCGACCCGGCAAAACCGAAATACTACGTGCTGGAGATGTTCCCCTATCCGTCAGGGCGCATCCACATGGGCCATGTGCGCAACTACACGATGGGCGACGTCGTGGCGCGCCACAAGATCGCCTGCGGCTATTCGGTGCTGCACCCGATGGGCTGGGACGCGTTCGGCATGCCGGCCGAAAACGCCGCCATGGCCTCGGGCGGGCACCCCAAGACCTGGACCTATCAGAACATCGCCGACATGAAGGCGCAGATGAAGCCGATGGGCTGGTCGCTGGACTGGAGCCGCGAGCTGGCCACCTGCGACCCGGAATACTACGGTCAGCAGCAGGCGATGTTCCTCGACATGCTGGCAAAGGGGCTGATCTATCGCAAGAACGCGGTGGTGAACTGGGACCCGGTCGACATGACGGTTCTGGCCAACGAACAGGTGATCGACGGCAAGGGCTGGCGCTCGGGCGCGGTGGTCGAGCGCAAGGAGCTGACCCAGTGGTTCTTCCGCATCTCCGACTATTCGGCCGAGCTTCTTGACGCCATCGACGGGCTGGAGCGCTGGCCCGAGAAGGTGCGGCTGATGCAGGCCAACTGGATCGGCAAGAGCCGCGGCCTGCAGTTTTCCTTCTCAACCGTCGGGGCGCCCGAAGGCTTCGACCGGCTGGAGGTCTACACGACGCGTCCCGACACGCTGCTCGGTGCCTCCTTCGCCGCCATAAGCCCCGACCATCCCCTGGCCCGACAGCTGGAACGCCACGACCCGAAAGTCGCGGACTTCGTGGCAGAGTGTCGGCGCATCGGCACCTCGGAAGAGGCGCTGGAAAAGGCCGAGAAGGTCGGCTTTGACACCGGCATCACGGTGCGGCACCCCTTTGACACCGCATGGGAAATGCCGGTTTACATCGCCAATTTCATCCTGATGGATTACGGCACCGGCGCGATCTTCGGCTGCCCTGCGCACGACCAGCGTGACCTCGACTTCGCCAGGAAATATGGCCTGCCGGTGATATCCACCTTGCGCCGCTGACGCCGCCAGAAGGATTCGTCGCGCCGGAGAAGGGCAACGAAGCCTATGTGCCGCTGAAATCCGAACCGGTGCGGTGGCTGAAGGCCTTTGCCTGGGATGACACGGCGACGGGCGAAACCGCAATCGACGCCGCCATCGACTTCTGCGAAAGCAAGGGGGTCGGACACGGGGTCACGAAATTCCGCCTGCGCGACTGGGGTCTGTCGCGCCAGCGCTACTGGGGTTGTCCGATACCCGTGGTGCATTGCGAAAGCTGCGGCGTGGTGCCCGAGAAAAAGGAAAATCTGCCGGTTACCCTGCCCGACGATGTCAGCTTCGACGTGCCGGGTAATCCGCTGGACCGGCACCCGACCTGGCGCGACTGCGCCTGCCCGAAATGCGGCGCCCCGGCCCGGCGCGAAACCGACACGATGGACACTTTCGTGGACAGTTCGTGGTATTTCGCCCGCTTTACCGCGCCCCGCGCCAAGACGCCGACCGTGGCCGAGGATGTCGCCTACTGGATGAATGTCGACCAGTACATCGGCGGCATCGAACACGCGATCCTGCACCTGCTTTATTCGCGATTCTTCGCCCGGGCCATGCACGAGACAGGCCATCTTCCGGTCGAGGCAATCGAACCCTTCGACGCGCTCTTTACCCAGGGTATGGTGACCCACGAAATCTACCAGACCCGCGACGGCGCAGGCCGCCCGGTCTATCACCTGCCCGAGGAGGTCGACCGCGAAAGCCAGACGCTGAAAGAGACCGGCGAACCGGTCGAGATCATCCCGTCTGCGAAAATGTCGAAATCGAAGAAGAACGTCGTCGACCCGGTCGATATCGTTTCCGCATTCGGCGCCGACACCGCGCGCTGGTTCGTGATGTCCGACAGCCCGCCCGAACGCGATGTCGAATGGACCGCCGCCGGGGCAGAGGCTGCCTTTCGCCACCTGACGCGGGTCTGGAACCTGTCCGACCGTACCGCCGAACTGCCGGATGACAAGCCCGGAACCGGCGATGACGACCTGCGCCGCGCCAGCCACCGGGCCATTCACGATGTCACCCAGGCCATCGAGGGCTTTGCCTTCAACAAGGCCATCGCCCGGCTTTACGACCTGACCAACCAGATCGCCAGATCCGACGCCTCCAAGACCGCACAGCGCGAGGCGGTGATGGTGCTGGCACAGCTGATGGCGCCGATGACGCCGCACCTGGCCGAAGACATCTGGGCCCGTCAGGGCGGCCATGGTCTTGTCGTCACCGCGCCCTGGCCCAAGGCCGACCCGGCGATGCTGGTCGACGACACCGTGATTCTTCCCATACAGGTCAACGGCAAGCGCCGGACGGAAATCTCGGTGCCCAGGGACATGCCGAAGGAAGAGGTTGAAAAGCTGGTTCTGGCCGACGAACATGTGGTGCGCGCGCTGGCCGGCGGCGCGCCCAAGAAACTGATCGTCGTGCCGGGCCGGATCGTCAATGTCGTCATCTGACCGCCGAAGCTTTCTGCTGACACTCGCCGCGCTGCCGCTGGCCGGCTGTGGCTTTTCGCCAGCCTATGCGCCGGGTGCGCCGGCTGCCGAATTACAGGGCCGAGTGCGCATCGACGATCCGGCCGACAAGAACGGTTTCGACCTGGTCGAACGGCTGGAAGAGCGGCTTGGGCGCACGCGCGAACCACGCTTTGTCCTGTCATATCAGATCGTTACAAAGGCCGTGGGCGTCGCCATTTCACCCGAGAACGCGATCACCCGCTATCACCTGACCGGCGCTGTCAGCTTCGCGCTGAACGATGCCGAAACCGGTGGCACGGTGACCAAAGGCGTGGTGGAAAGCTTTACTGCCTATTCCGCGACCGGCACCACCGTCGCCGGTCTGGCGGCCGAACGCGACGCGGGCGAACGGCTGATGCGCATTCTGGCCGACCAGATCGTCACGCGGCTGATCGCCACTGCCGGCAACCCGGCCCGATGAAGCTTGCGGGCGCCGAGGCCGCGCGCTATCTCGCGCGCCCCGACCCGTCGCGAACCGGCCTGCTGCTTTACGGCGCCGATGCGATGCGCGTTGCGCTGAAACGCCAGGCGGTGATCGCCGCGCTGATCGGCCCCGAAGGCGAGGCCGAGATGCGCCTTGCCCGCATCCCCGCTGCCGATCTCCGCAAGGACCCCGCCGCCCTGGCCGACGCGACCAAGGCGCAAGGCTTCTTTCCCGGCCCCCGCGTGGCCTTTGTCGAGGATGCGACCGACGGGCTCTCGCAAACCATCGCCGGGGCGCTTGCCGACTGGCGCGAGGGCGACGCACAGATCGTGGTCACGGCCGGCTCTCTGAGCGCCCGGTCGTCGCTGCGCAAACTCTTCGAGGGTCACGGAAACACCTTTGCCATCGGCATCTACGACGACCCGCCCAGCCGCGAAGATATCGAAAGGGCGATGACCGAGGCCGGTTCCTCCCGCCGGCGCCGGCGATGAAAGACCTCGTGGCCCTGTCCCGCGCGCTCGATCCCGGTGATTTCCGGCAACGCTGGAAAAGCTCGCGCTATACAAATGGGGCGATGACAGCCCGCTGTCGTTCGCGGATATTCTTGCCTGTGCCCCGGCAACCTTCGATGCCGATGTCGTGACGAGCTTCTCAACAGCGTGGCCGAAGCGCAGGTTGGCGACGCGGCGCGCTGTTGCGCCGACTGGAAGGGCAGGGCATCAACCCCGTAACCCTGTGCATTGGCGCCCAGCGCCACTTCCTGCACGCTTCATGCCGCCTCGTCCGCGCCCGAGGCGCCGCCGAGGGTCTGGGCCGGATGCGCCCGCCGGTCTTCGGGCCGCGCCGCGACCGGATGCTGCGGCAGGCGCAGGGCTGGGGCCTTGCAAAGCTCGAAACCGCGCTGGCGATCCTGGTCGAAACCGACCTGACCCTGCGTTCCTCCACACACGCGCCTGCCATGGCGCTTCTCGAACGCGCGCTGATCCGCCTTGCCATGCTCGCGCGGCGCTGATGGATCACCTGCGCCACGCAGGCCAGCCCTTCCTGGCGCAGCGCGCCGCGTTGATGGCCATCGTGCGGGAAAGCCCGGTCCTGATGCGCACGCTCATGCTTGCGCGTGACATGGAGCTTCCCGACTGGTGGCTGGTTTCCGGCGCGATCTACAACACCGTCTGGAACCGGTTGACAGGCCGGTCCGAAACCCACGGGATCAAGGACATCGACCTGTTCTACTTCGACCCCGAAACCTCCTACGAGGCCGAAGACCACCAGATTCGCCGCGCCGCCGCGCTTTTCCCGCCCAAGCCGCCGGTCGAATTGCGAAATCAGGCGCGCGTACACCTGTGGTATCCGGACCATTTCCACCGACCTTACCCGCCGCTGGCAAACGCGGCCGAGGCAATCGACCGCTTCGCCTGCCGCACCCATTGCGTCGGGCTGCGTCTGGAACCCGACGACGGGCTGACGCTTTACGCGCCCTACGGGCTTGACGATATCTTCGCCTTCCGGCTGACCCCGAACACCGTTCTGGATAACCGCACCACGCACGAGGCCAAGGCCCGGCGCCAGACCGCGCTTTGGCCGGAACTCACCGTCATCGCCTGGCCCGCCTGACCCCTTGCGTCGCGCGGCGGTCCGTGGCCACATGCCCTGACAATCGGAGGGCAGCGATGTATACCGTCATTGGCAATGTCAAAAGCCGCGCAGCCCGGGTAATCTGGATGCTCGAGGAACTGGGCGAACCCTTTGACCATGTTCCCGCGCCGCCGCAATCCGAAGGCGTGACGCCCTTCAACCCCGCCGGCAAGATCCCGGTGTTGATCGAGGACGGCACACCGATCACCGATTCGACCGCATCATCCAGTATCTGGCCGACAAGCATGGCCGGTTGACCTATCCGCCGGCACGCTGGACCGCGCCCGGCAGGACAGCCTGACACAGTTCCTGCTGGACGAATTTGACGCTGCACTCTGGATGGCCGCGCGCCACAGCTTTGTGCTGCCCGAAGAACTTCGCCATTCCGCGATCAAGGATTCGCTGAAATGGGAGTTCGAGCGCAGCCAGAAGATTCTGGTCCGCCGCATGGGCGAGGGCCCCTTCGTGATGGGCGAGGCCATGACCGTGCCCGATATCATTCTTGCCCATTGCGGAAACTGGCCCGGGCTGCGCGCTTCCCGATTGTCGAGACGAAACTGTCGGAATACCTGATCCGGATGCGCGACCGCCCGGCTTACAGGCGCGCCATGGCGCGCTGACCCGCGCGGCTCGCGCAAACCTTCGGTCTTGCTTTGGCCAAATATCCTCGGGGGCCGGGGGCAGACAGCCCCCCGGAAAACACGCCTCACGCGCCGCGCGGCATCGGGTTGCTGGCGCTGTTATAGCCACTCCAGTCCGTGACATCGGGGTAGTAGCGCCGCCTCCAGTCGCGAACCCGGCGGTTCATCACCCGGCGCCAGAGCGGCGGCACCATGGCCAGCGCGGTCATCGCCGGATAGCCATGCGGCAGTTGCGGCGCATCGGCCTCGGCATGGGTTTGCAGCAGCGGAAACCGGCGGTCGGGCTTGTAATGGTGGTCGGAATGGCGCTGCAGGTTGATCAGAAGCCAGTTCGAGGCGCGGTGCGCGGCGTTCCAGCTGTGGCGTGGCAGAACGTGTTCATACCGCCCCTCGCCCAGATGACGGCGGGTCAGGCCGTAATGCTCGATATAGTTGACAAGCTCGAGCTGCCAGATGGCGACAAATGCCTGAAAGGCGAACAGCACCAGGCCCAGCAATCCGCCCAGCGCGAAGGCCAGGGCGAGCATGGCCCCCTGCAACGCCAGGTAGCGCCAGAACGGGTTGGCACGGTCCAGCGGGCCCTTGCCGCGCCGGCGCAGCATTCCCGCCTCGGCCGCCCAGGCCGAACGCGGGCACTGCCAAAGCACCCGTGGAAAGAACCGGTGAAAGCCTTCGTTGTATCGCGCCGTCACCGGATCGCGCGGCGTGGCTACCCACAGATGATGCACCCGCAGATGTTCCGACCGGAAATGGCTGTATAGAACCGACGCCAGCAATAGATCGCCCACATGTTCCAGCCGCGATTTCTGATGCATCAATTCGTGGCTGTAGTTGATGCCGACGGTGCCGGAAATGACGCCCATGCCGAAGAACAGCGCAAGCTCTTCGCCCGTGCCAAGGTGGTCGGCATGGCTGACATAGGCGATAAGCGAAAAAAGCAGCACGAACTGGATCGGGAACCAGACAAGCGTGATCGCCCGGTACCATACCAGCGCGGCATCCGGCGTCGTCGGGTCGGCGTTTTTCAGGTTGAGCCCCGTCAAGGCATCGAGGATCGAAAAAAGCCCCCAGGTGTAAAGCGGCAGCGCGGCGAGCCACCACCCGCCCCAGACAGCGCCGGCGATGGCCAGCGGAACCGTGCCCAGCGACAGCCAGAACGGCAGGGCGTCGATCAGGCGATGCTGTGATGCGGGTGCGTCGGGCATGGCTCCGCTCGGTCAAAGGCGCGCTGGCGCCGAGGATTACCGCCTTTGCCCGATCAGGCAAGCGGCGCCTTGGCTGACGCGGGGTCATGTGCCATTGCCAGATCGAAGGCCTTGCGCATCAGCGTGGGCAGCATTGTGCGGTCAAGCTTTGCCGAATAGCCGCCGCGCCTCGGCGGCTCGCCTTCGGTCTCGGCCACCATCACCGCCAGTTCCAGGCTGAAATGGGTGAAGACATGGCGCACATGGCCCGCCAGTTGCCAGCCCGCCGCAACCGGCGGTTCGTCCGATCCGCTGGCATTGCCGTCCCAGTCGGTGCCGGGCCAGCCCAGCATGCCGCCCAGCATCGCCGTCTCGGGCCGACGCTCCACCAGCCAGGCGCCATCGGCTTTGCGCCGCGCGATCCAGACCGTACCCTGGCGTTGCGGTCGCGCCGGTTTCACCGCCTTGCGCGGCAGTTGCGCCGCGATACCCTCGCGGTGGCCCGCGCAGAACGCCGACAACGGACAGCGCGCGCAGTCGGGCTGGCGCGGCCGGCAGATCGTGGCGCCCAGATCCATCAACGCCTGCGCGTGATCGCCCGGCCGCCGGCTCGGGGTCAGCGACGCCGCATGATCGCGAAGCCGCGGTCTTGCCGCCGGAAGAGGGGTTTCGACGGCAAAAAGCCGCGCCATGACACGCTCGACATTTCCGTCGACAACGGTCGCCGGCTGATCGAACGCAATCGCCGCGACCGCCGCCGCGGTATAGGCCCCGATCCCGGGCAGGGCACGCAGTTCCGCCTCGGTCCGCGGCAACTGCCCGCTCGCTCCGTCGGCGACGGCGCGGGCGCCTTTCAGCAGGTTGCGGGCCCGTGCGTAGTAACCAAGCCCCGCCCATTCCGCCATGACCGCGCTATCTTCGGCCGCGGCCAGCGCTGCGATATCGGGCCAGAGCGTCGTGAACCGTTCGAAATAGCTGCGAACTGCGGCCACGGTGGTCTGCTGCAGCATGATTTCCGACAGCCAGACACGATAGGGGTCGGGCCTTTGCCCTGCCCTGCGCGCCTCTGGCCCGACCCGCCACGGCAGGTCGCGTGCATGCCCGTCGTACCAGCGCAACAGCGACGCCCCGAGCGTGCTGTCGTCGGCGGGTCCGTCCTCTGAAGGGTCAACGTCACGCAATCTTTATGCCTCCGGATCGGCGCGGGCACTGGTCAATTCCGACCGCCCCCGTAAACTGGACCCAGACGAAGACCGGATCAACGCCCGATGGCCGAACCGACAAAACACCCATCCCGTCGCCTTCGCGGCTTTGAACAGACTGGCGGTCTGCTGGGCCGCCAGATTCGCAAGGCCGGGGAAACCCGCGGTTTCGCGGTCGCGAAGGTGCTGACCCACTGGGCCGAAATCGTCGGCGAGCCGATTGCCCGCATCGCGCATCCGGTCAAGATCAGTTATGGCCAGGGCGGGCTGGGCGCCACGCTGACCTTGCTGACCACGGGGCCGAACGCGCCGATGCTGGAGATGCAGAAGGAGGCGCTGCGCGAAAAGGTCAACGCCTGCTATGGCTATAACGCCGTGTCGCGCATCCGCCTGACCCAGACCGCGCCCACGGGATTTGCCGAAGGGCAGGCGGCCTTTGCCCCGGCACCCCCCGCGGAACCTACACCGCCCGATCCGGCCATCGCGCGCCGCGCAGCCGAAACCGCTGCCGGCATATCCGATGCCGGCCTGCGCGAAGCCCTTGAAACACTGGCCCGAAACGTTCTAACCCGGGCCGAGAAAAAAGAGAGACCTTGAGCATGAACAAGATATCGCTGGCGCTTGTCGCCGTCATAGGCCTGAGCCTGGCCGGCTATGTCGCCCTCAATCGCGGCCCCGCGCCCGAGGCATTGTCGCTGACCGCCGTCGCGCAGGAAACCTCGACCGAAACCGCCACGACCGACCTGCCCGCGGTGGTCGAGATGCAGCTTGGCAATCCCGACGCCAAGGTGACCGTGATCGAATATGCCTCCTTCACCTGCCCGCATTGCGCCAATTTCCACAAATCGGTGTTCAAGGACCTGCGCAGCAACTACATCGACACCGGCAAGATCCATTTCATCTACCGCGAGGTCTATTTCGACCGGTTCGGGTTGTGGGGCGCAATGTTGGCGCGCTGCGGCGGCGAAGCTCGGTATTTCGGCGTTGCCGACATGCTTTACACGGGCCAGCGCGACTGGATCGGTTCCGGTGAACCGGCCGAAGTGGCGGCCAACCTGCGCCGCATCGGCAAGACAGCCGGGCTGACCGATGACCAGCTGACCGCCTGTCTGGAAGACGGCGCGATGGCGCAGGCGCTGGTCGCCTCCTACCAGGCCAACGCGACTGCCGACGATATCGATTCGACACCGAGCTTCGTCATCAACGGCACCAAGTATTCCAACATGAACTACGCCGATTTCGCCAAGCTCCTCGACGAAAAGCTCGCGGAATAAATCCGGACGCGGTCAGCCGAACAGCCGGTCAAGGGCGGCGTCGAGGGCCACCGCATCGGCAAGCGCCAGCCGGACCGGCAAGGTCAGTACCTCGCTTCGATAGGCTGGGGGCAGGCGCACCGCGTCCTTTTCGGTGGTGACAAGCTGCGCGCCCAGCCGGCGCGCCTCGCCCGACAGGCGGTGCAACAGCCGTTCGGTCAGCGGTTGATGGTCGTCCAGAGCCTGCGCACCGCGCAGATCGGCGCCCAGCTCGGCCAGCGTGTCAAAGAATTTCTGCGGATGGCCAATTCCGGCAAAGGCCATAACCGGCATCCCGGCCCAGTCCATGCCCGTGGCCAGCGGCCGCAACGCGCCGGTCAGCCGCGGGATGCCCACCTTCGGCCCCCAGAGCTCCGAAAACCGGTCCTGCGCGGTATCCGGCCCGATGCTCAACAGCAAATCGGCGCGCGCCAGCCCCGCGCTGACCGGTTCGCGCAACGGCCCGGCGGGAAGGCACCGCCCGTTTCCGAACCCAAGCCCCGCATCGACCACGACAAGCGACAGGTCCTTGACAACGGTGGGGTTCTGGAACCCGTCGTCAAGAAGGATCGCGCCGGCGCCGGCGGCCTCGGCCAGCCGCACCGCTTCGGCGCGGTTTCGGGCCACGTGGAACCGGCGCGAAGGCCGCCACAAGCAGCGGCTCGTCGCCCACATCCTGCGCCGTGTGGTGCGTCGGATCAACGGTGACCGGCCCCTTCAAGCCGCCCGCCATGCCCGCGCGTGAAACGACATGCGCGGCGATGCCCCGCGCCGCCAGACGCGAAACCAGCGCGATGACCGTCGGCGTCTTGCCGGTGCCTCCGGCGTTGAGGTTGCCGATGCAGATCACCGGCACTGTTGCGCGTATCCCCGCCGTCCCCGCCAGCCGCCGCGCCGTCGCCCAGGCATAGGCCGCGCCGAGCGGTGCCAGAAGGCGCGCCGGCCAGCCGGGCCGCGCGGGATCGCCGTACCAGAAATCCGGCGCTCTCACCGCCCGCCCCTTTCCGACAATGTCTCGAGCAGGGCCTGCATCACCGCATCGGTCGCCTCGGCCCCGCTGGTCGCCACGGCCCATGCCCCATGGGCCAGCGCCGCCGCGCGGTCCGGTGCCAGAAGATCGCCCACCGCTTCGGCCAGATCGCCGGGCTTGCGGACCTTGCGCGCGCCGCCCGCTTCGCCCAGCCGCTGATAGCCTTCGCCATAAGGCGCGGTGGCATCGCCATGAATCAGGGCCGAGCCAAGCGCGGCGGGTTCGAACGGGTGCCGACGACTGCCGCTGCTCAGCGTGCCGCCCATATAGGTGATCGGCGCAAGGCGATACCATAGCCCCATCTCGCCATCGGTATCGGCCAGATAGACCTCGACCTCTTCCGCAGGCTCCTCCTCGGCCGAGCGCCGCGCGACGTTCAGATTCTGGTCCGCCTCGAGCCTTTCGGCGAGGGCTTCGGCCCGCTCCGGATCGGCGGGCACGAGAATCAGCAAAAGCCGGTGCGCCAGCCGCATCGCCGATCGATGCGCGGCGATGACGGTTTCCTCCTCCTCCTCGGGCAACTCCGCCGCCAACCAGACAGGGCGCGCCCGAAAAAGCGTGGCCAGCGCCTCGCGCTCGGCCTCGGGCCCGGGCAGGGTTCCTGTGTTTTCCTCAAGCCGCCCCAGCGAAACCACGCGGTCTGGATAGGCACCAATGCGCAGATAAGCATTCGCCGAGGCCGCGTCGCGCGCGAAGATCCGGCGGAACCGCTGAACCAGCTGCCGTCCGGCGCCGGGCACCCAGCGAAGCCGGCCAAGTTCAGGCGCGCCGGCATCGATCATGAACAACGCGATTCCGCGTTCGGCAGCGGCCTCGATCAGCACCGGGCGGATGTCCTTGCCGGACAGAACCACAAGGTTCGGGCGCCAGTGCGCCAGAAAGGCCTCGACATCGTTCGGGACGTCTTCGGGCGGCTGGGCCCCGATCGTGCCGGGAATACTGCCCGAACCCGGCGGCGCCGTCACCAGTACCGAAAGATCGGGCCGCGCATCGCGCAGCCGCCGCGAAAGCTCTTCGATGGCGGGCAACATCCCCAGGCCCGACGCGTGAAGCCAGATCAGCGCGCCATCGGGGCGTTGGGGCTCGCTGCCGCCTGCGGCCCTGCTCTGATGGCGTGGCCGGGTTCGCAGAAACAGGTCCAGCCCCAACGAACGTGCCATGGCGCGGCCGGTCAGCCCCCCAGTTCCTCGGTCGCACCCGCCGGCACGGTTTCGTCGCGCAACCGGTGAAGATGCGCAATGAAATAGCGCATATGGGCATCGTCGACCGTGCGCTGCGCCTCGGCTTTCCACGCATTATAGGCGGCCTGATAATCGGGATAGATACCGACGATGTGGATGTCCTTGACGTCCTTGAAAACCGTCTTCTGCGGATCGACGAGCGCGCCGCCGAAGACAAGGTGAAGGCGCTGGGTCATCGCGTGCTCCTTTTGATCATCAGGCGCAACCTAGCGGACGCGCCCGGACGGTCAAGCCCGGCCAAAGCGGCGGCGCTGGCAGGCCCGGACCCGGCCGGGATCGGCAAAAGCCCTGTACAGCAGCACCAAAGCCGCGTATGTGCGCCGCTTGTGGCGAAGTTCCGGGCCGCGCGGATGAGGAGATCCGTCGCCAGGCGGGGCGGTGCCAGCATCCGGGCCAGACCGCCCCCCATTCAGGACGACGACATCATGACCACCTTCGAAGGCATCGCCATGCCGCTTGCCGCGGCATTGACGGCGCGCGGCTTTGCCGCCCTTACACCCGTGCAGATCGCGATGTGCGACCCGGCCATCGCCGGGCGTGACGCGCTGGTTTCGGCTCAGACCGGCTCGGGCAAGACCGTGGCCTTCGGCCTGGCGATGGCGCCCACGCTTCTCGACGGGGCAGACCGTTTTGGCGCTGCCGGCCTGCCGCTGGCGCTGATCGTCGCGCCAACCCGCGAACTGGCGATGCAGGTCAAGCGAGAGTTCGATTGGCTCTTTGCCGAAACCGGCGCCCAGATCGCCTCGTGCGTTGGTGGCATGGATTATCGCACCGAACGCCGTGCGCTGGATCGTGGCGCCCATGTCGTCGTCGGCACGCCGGGCCGGCTGCGCGACCACATCGAACGCGGTTCGCTCGATCTGTCGATCCTGCGCGCCGTGGTTCTGGACGAGGCCGACGAGATGCTTGACCTCGGCTTTCGCGAGCATCTGGAGTTCATCCTGTCCGCAGCACCGGCCAGCCGCCGCACGCTGATGTTTTCGGCCACCGTGCTGCGCGCCATCGCCGAACTGGCGCAGACCTATCAGACCGATGCGCTGCGCATCGAGGCGGCGGGCGAGGCGCGCCAGCACGGCGATATCGACTATGTCGCCGTCTCGGTCGGTCCGCGTGACCGCGAACATGCGATCATCAACCTGCTGCGCTTCTACGAGGCGGCCAACAGCATCGTCTTCGCCAAGACCCGGGCCGAGGTGAACCACCTGATGGCGCGGCTTTCCAACCGCGGCTTTGCCGCCGTCGCGCTGTCGGGCGAGTTGAGCCAGAAAGACCGCAGCCACGCGCTTCAGGCGATGCGCGACGGCCGCGCGCGGGTGTGCATCGCCACCGATGTGGCGGCACGCGGCATCGACCTGCCGGGGCTCGAACTGGTGATTCACGCCGATCTTCCCGGCAGTTCCGAAACTCTTCTGCACCGGTCGGGCCGCACCGGCCGGGCCGGCAACAAGGGCGTGTCGGCGCTGATCGTCGTGCCGCGCGACTATCGCAAGGCCAACCGGCTGTTGCAGGGCGCCAAGGTCGAGGCGCGCTGGGGCAAGGCGCCATCGGCCGCCGAAGTCATGGAAAAGGACAATGAGCGGATGTATGCGGCCGAGGCGCTGCAGGACGCGGTAGCCGAGGACGAGGCCGACGCCGTCGCAGCGCTCGTCGAGCGGTTTGAACCGGCACAGCTCGCCGCCGCCTTCCTGCGGCAATGGCGCGCCGGCCGGTCAGCACCCGAAGAGCTTTCCGAAGCCCCCGACCAGAAACCCGAACAACGCCCCGCGCGCGACCGCGCCGATTTTGGCCCTTCTGTCTGGTTCTCGCTTTCGGTCGGCCGCGAAGGCCGCGCCGAGGCGCGCTGGATCCTGCCCAAGCTCTGCGATCAGGGCGGCATTACCCGCACCGCCATTGGTGCGATCCGGGTTCAGGCGAACGAAACCTTCATCCAGATCGCGGCCGCGGCCGCACCGGGATTTGTCGCGAAACTCGGCGCCGAAATGGCGCTGGAACCGGGTGCGGTGCTGACCCGGCTCGACGGCGAACCGGTTCTGGAACGGCCCGAACGGCGGGGAGGCGGCAAACCCGCACTGCGGCCGCGCACCCATGACCGAGACTGCGGCACCGCCAGATTTGAACCGCGTGAGCGGCAAGCCGCGCCACGAAAAGCCTGCGCACCCGCGTCCGGAAAAACCCGCGCCCAGACCCGAAGCCAAGGCACCGGCCGGGGCCGCAAAAGACGATGCCCAGCCCCGCAAGCCGCGCCATGGCAAGGCACCCGGCGGCAAACCCGCCGGCAAGCCGGCACCCGATCACAAACCCGCGGGTGGCGGCGCGAAACCGGCCGGCAAGTTTGCCAAACCCGGCAGGCCGGCAAAGTTCGCGGCACCGGCGGCGAAGAAGAAAACGCCCGAACGGCCCTTCGCCAACGCCGCCGATCCCAGCCAGCGGCTGAAGCCGCGCAAGAAGCCGCGCAAACCCAGCTAGCGGTTCAGCCGACCGGCCTGAGACGTGAAAGAAACGCCGCGTGCAACGCCGGCGGCGCGGTCAGGACCCCGGGGGCCTGCGGGCGGGCGGCGTTGAAACGCAGCGCATCGCCATGCCGGTCGCTGACCGCCGCGCCCGCCATGGCGGCGATCAGCGCGCCGGCGGCGATGTCCCATTCCCAGGCGTCGCGCAGGGTAACCATGCCATCGAACCGCCCCTGCGCAACCAGGCACATCCGATAGGCCAGCGAGGCGCGAAAGCTGCGGCGAATATCCGGCACCCCCCCGGGCCAGAGAAGCGGATCTAGGCTAGCCCGGGTCGTCAGGATATCGGCACCGGCCAGTTCGCGGGCTTCCGTCGCCCGCAGCACCTCGCCATTCAGGGTTGCTGCGCCACCTTCGCAGGCACAGAACATCAAGTCCGGCACCGGCAGATAGACGACACCGGCCACCGGCCGGCCATCCTCGACCACCGCCAGCGAATGGGCAAAGGTTTCTTCCCCGGCAAGAAAGGCGCGGGTGCCGTCGATCGGGTCGATGACGAAGACGCGCCGCGCCGCAAGCCGGTCGGAACTGTCATCGCTTTCCTCGCTCAGCCAGCCATAACCGGGCCGCGAAGCGCCGAGTTCACGCGCCAGCATCCGGTTGACGGCCAGGTCCGCCTCGCTGACCGGTCCGGCGCCGCCGGCCTTGTCCCAGTTTTCCGGCGAGCGCCGCCAGTAGCGACGCGCGATCTTGCCGGCCTCGCGCGCGGCATCGCGCAGCAGCGTCAGGTCGTCCTGCCGCTCAGCCGCCGGCAAGGGTCAGCCCTTCGACCAGAAGGCTCGGAACCACGACCGACAGATGCGGGCGCGCGTCATTGGCGGGCGTCATGCACATCAGCATGTCGCGCAGATTGCCGGCGATCGTGCATTCGTTGACCGGATGCACGATCTGCCCGTTTTTCACCCAGAAACCCGAGGCGCCGCGCGAATAATCCCCCGTCGTGGCGTTGATCGAGGCGCCGATCAGCCCGGTCACCCAAAGCCCGGTCCCCATCTGGGCCAGCAATGCCTCGCGGCTGTCGGACCCCATGCTCAGCGCGATGTTGGCGGTCGCGGGTGACGGCGGTGACGACACCCCGCGCGCGGCATTGGCGGTGCTTTGCAACCCCAGCTTCCGCGCCGTCGCCAGATCGAGAACCCAGCCGGTCAGCACGCCGCCATCCACGATCGCCCTGCGTCGCGTCGCCAAGCCCTCGGCATCGAAGGGCCGTGTGGCCGAGCGGCGCGGGCAAAGCGGGTCTTCGACAAGGTCCATGCCGTCAGGCAGCACCGGTTTGCCCAGCGCATCGCGCAGCCAGCTGGCGCCCCGCGCAACCGCCGCGCCATTGATCGCCGAAAGAAGATGGCCGATCAGGCTCGAGGCAATGCGTTCGTCGAACAGCACCGGATAGGCACCTGTCGGCGGCTTTCGCGCCCCGGCGCGGGCCAGGGTGCGTTCGGCGGCGATCCTGCCGATTTCTTCCGGCGCCATCAGATCGGCCTGAAAGACACGGGAATCGCCGAAATAGTCCCTCTCCATCGCCGTGCCTTCGCCAGTGATCGCGACACAGCTGATCGAGCGTGAGCTTCTCCGGTAGCCGCCCGAAAACCCGTTGCTGGCCGAAATCCAGACCTGCCGGCGGCCATAGCCGGCGCTGGCCGATTGAACCTGTGAAATCCCTTTGAGCGCCAGCGCCGCTGCCCCGGCCCGGCGCGCATCGTCTTCCAGCATTGCCGGGTCGGGCTCCGGTGCGGGGTCATCCATGTCCAGCCCGGCCGCATCACGGCGGGCGGAAAGCTGATCGGGTTCCGCCAGACCGGCATGGGGATCTTCGGGGGCTTCGCGCGCCATCGCCACCGCCCGTTCGGCCATGACCGTCAGCGTTTCGGGCGAAATGTCAGAGGCGGAAACACAGGCCTGCCGCCGGCCCAGCAACACGCGCAGCCCGATTTCCACACCTTCGGAGCGTTCCGCCTGTTCCAGCGCGCCGCCGCGTACGTCGATACCCAGCGCGGTGCCTTCCACCGCCATTGCATCGGCCGCATCGGCACCCGCCTTGCGCGCGGCTTCCAGCATCGCCTGTGTCAGGGTTTCGAGTTCTTGCGTCATGTCCGCTCCTGCCTTTGCCCCGACCTAGTGCGGCGCTCACCGCCGCGCAAGCCTGCGTGGCGGCGCCAAAGCAAAAGCCCGGCGGGGCGAACCGCCGGGCCAAAGGTCATGCGTGGCCTTACTGCAGGCGCTGGCCGTTGGCCATCACCGCACCGTCGGGCGTGATCTCGATCTTCGAAACCAGCGTATCCTCGCCATCGCCCGGCTTGGCGAAAAGCCCCATCATCATTCGCGCACCCATCGCCTGATCCTGTGGCAGAAGGCCCATCTGCACCAGCTTGTCCATCAGCGTATTGCCGCCCACCAGCATCAAATCGAGCGCACCGGTCGGCTTCGGCACGCCGCCAAAGGTAGTCGTGTCGCTGTTGTCGAAGGTAAAGGCGCCGTTGCCGGTCAGTTCTGCCCCCGCCACCGAAAGCTTCAGCTCATCGACATCAAGCGCGTGCAGCTCGCCGGGGGTCCCTTCGGTCGTGGTCGCTTCGGGCGTCATGATGTCGACCAGCCAGTTGCCCTTGCCCTTCAGATCGATGATCAGGGTCGCGGGGTCACGCGGCAACACCGCGCCCGGGTCGATCATCCCCCAGATGTCATCGCCGACAGCCAGCCCGACGATCCGGGTCAGAAGGGCGAAATCCTGCGGCTCGCTCGACTTGGAAACCGGCATCAGGAAGTTATAGGCGTATTCCTGCATCGTGACCGCGACCTGAGGCAGGGGAATCTGCTCGCCGGAAAACACCATGTCGAGGTTCTTGGCGCCACCGGCATAGCCCAGCCCGCCGCTGTCCATGCGAACGCTCAGATCGCCCGAACTCGCGGTGCCGCTGCCCTGAAACGCATTGCCCGGCTCGTCCACCGACATGGTGAAATTCATCGCGCCATTGTTCAGCATGGCGGTGGTGGTAAAGCCCTGGTTCAGCGCTTCGGCGAGATTGGACATGTCGAGCCCCGTAATGTAGGTGCCCGTCGATGTGCCCGAAAGATCGGCAAGATCCATCGAAAAGGCGATCTTGCCCCCCTTTTCGGGATCCGTGCCGCTGACGGAGATAGCCACGCCACCGGCCTTGATGGCGCTGTCGACCTTGCGGGTTTCGACACCATCGACAAAGTAGCTGCCCGACAGGGCGCTGGCACTGACATCGACAACCAGATCCTGCGGCTTGCCATCGACCACAAGCTTCGGCACCGTGGCAGTCACGCTGTCGGCCGACACCTCGTAATTGGTGGCCTCGGGCGTGCCCGAAGCGCGCATCGCCAGACCCTCCTGGCTGACGGTCATCTCCATATCCGTGGACTGGCCGCCTTCGGGCGCGGTCACGACCGACACCGTATAGCTGGGCGACATGGTGATCGTGACCGAACCGTCGCCGGCCTCGGTCAGCACCAGCTGGTCGATGGCGCCCTTGGCCTGCCCGCCCTCGACCGGAACGTCGAAGGTGACGCCGCCCAGCGTCAGCGTATCGCCCGAACGATCCTCGGTGGCCGCGGCGATGGTCTGGCCCATCGAGGCGCCGAAATCCTTCCACTGCTGCCAGATCTGGTCGGCCGTCACATCGGCCCTGGCCGGCGCGGTCGCGGCCAAAAGCGCCAACACGGCGCTGCTGCATGAAAATGTCACGTGTTTCATAACCTGCGATCCTTGGTCTGAAATTCCGGCCCAGCATCCTGCCAGAGCCCTTTAGCGTCAAGGCTTTCCCCCGGAGGCTTGCCTGCGCTATCAAGGTAATCGGGAAATGGGCGAGAGGAAGGCGCGATGACGGCGATTGAGGACAGGCTGGTGGTCATCACCGGTGCCAGCCGCGGAATCGGCGCCGCGGCTGCGCGGGTCTTTGCCGATGCCGGGGCGAAGGTTGCGCTGCTGGCCCGCGACACGACCGCCCTGGGCAAGACGGCGCGCATGATCGGCGCCGATGCGCTGGCCATCGCCGCCGATGTCACCGACCCCGGCGCGGTAAGCCGCGCGGTGGCAACCGCCGAGGCCCGCTTTGGTCCGACGGCGGTGCTGATCAACAACGCCGGCGTGATCGAACCCATCGCCCTGATGGCCGCCGCCGATCCGAAGGAATGGAGCCGCGCAATAGACATCAACCTCAAGGGTGTCTTCCACGGCATGCGCGCGGTCCTGCCCGGAATGATGGCGCGCCGCGCCGGCACGATCCTGACGGTCAGTTCCGGTGCCGCCCACAACGCGCTGGAAGGCTGGAGCGCCTATTGCGCCGCCAAGGCCGGCGCCGCCATGCTGACCCGCTCGGCGCATCTGGAGGCCGGCTCACGGGGCATCCGCGTCATGGGGCTTTCACCCGGAACGGTCGCGACCGACATGCAGACCAAGGTGCGGGCCAGCCGCATCAACCCCGTCAGTCAGCTGGACCCATCGGCCCATATCCCCGCCGACTGGGCGGCGAAGGCGCTGTTGTGGATGTGCACCCCCGACGCCGACGCCTTCCTCGGCCAGGAGGTGGCGCTGCGCGATGACGCCATCCGGCGGCGGATCGGCCTGGTCGCATGATCCGGCTCGAGATCGACGACGCGCTCTG
This sequence comes from Paracoccaceae bacterium, assembly GCA_041397385.1. Lineage (GTDB taxonomy): Bacteria > Pseudomonadota > Alphaproteobacteria > Rhodobacterales > Rhodobacteraceae > Albidovulum. The sequence continues at coordinate 473,720 of JAWKWW010000001.1, read as the reverse complement.
GACGGTCACGATCAACCGCCCGGACAAGGCCAATTCGCTGACCGGCGCGATGCTGAAGGAACTGGCCGACATCGCCGAACGCGCCGGAAGGGATGGCGCGAAGGCCTTGATCCTGACCGGGCAGGGCACGGTCTTTTCCGCCGGCGCCGATCTGGACGAGGCACGCGCGGGCCTTGCCACAAACCCGGTCTGGGAACGGCTGTCGGGCGCCTTGACCGGCTTGCCCTGCCTGACGATCGCAGCGCTGAACGGTGCGCTGGCCGGCGGCGCGATGGGCATGGCGCTGGCCTGCGATATCCGCATCGCGGTTCCGGGCGCGCGCTTCTTCTACCCGGTCATGAAGCTGGGCTTTCTGCCCCAGCCTTCGGACCCGCGGCGCATGGCGGCGCTGATCGGGCCGGCGCGCACGAAGATGATCCTGATGGCCGGCGCCCGGATCGGCGCCGAAGAGGCGCTGTCATGGGGGCTGATCGACCGGGTCGTGCCGGCCGAAACCCTGCCGGCCACCGTTCGCGAACTGGCGGCCGATGCGCTTTCGGCAAATGCCGACCATATCGCGGCGATCAAGCGGCTGGTGCCCTGACCCCTTTCACCCTTTGCGTCGGCGCGGCCCCGGCACGGCCGAACGAAACCCTGCCGGCCGCCGCGCTACCCATGCGATGAACGCCGCCAGCGCAGGATGGCCGCGCAACGCCGCGACGCTGTTGTAGCGTTGCGCCAGTTCCGTTTCGCCCAGCGTGGCATGGATCGTGTCGTGGCAAATCTGGTGCAGCAGCACGACCGCACCGCCCTTGCCGCCGCGCAGGCGCGGAACAAGGTGGTGGCGGCTTTGCGCCACATCCGGCGGAATGGGCCGTTCGCAAAGCGGGCAGATCGGATCGCTGGCCATCCCCTACCCTTGCCAGCCTGACGGATCGGTGCAAGAGGTTAGGGCGATTGCAAGTCGGGGTCGGGGCATGTTCGAAAATCCGCCGGAAATCCTGCGCGAGGCGCTTGCCTATGCCGAGGAAGGCTGGGCCGTGGCGCGCGACTGGATGACCAGCCCAGCCGCATGGTCGCAATTCGCGCTTCTGGTTCTGGCATGGCTGGTTTCGCTGTTCGTTACCCGCCGCTTCGGCACAAGGCTCGCCGTCTTCCTTGCCCCGGCCAGCGACAGCCGGGGCCTTTTCGCCGCGATCCGCCGGTTCGTGTTGCGCTTCATGCCGCTTTTGCTGCCGCTACTGGCCTATGGCTTCACCGCGATTGGCGAGGGCTTTACCCGTTCGGTCTTCGGCTCCGGGGCGGTGATCGCCTTCGGCAAACGGGTGTTCCTGCTGATGGCCGCGCGCGTTCTGGTCGTGCGCATCATGCGCGACCCGTTCCTGCGCCTTCTGGGCCGCTACATCCTGATTCCGCTGGCCGCGCTTTATGTCGTGAACCTGATCGACCCGTTCCTCGCCTGGCTCGACGGGCTGACCGTGGTCCTGGGCAACATCCACCTGTCGATGCTGGCGCTCTTTCGGGGCGCGATTGCCGGCAGCCTGCTGTTCTGGCTCGGCCGCTGGTCGAACACCCAAAGCAGTGCCTTCATCAAGTCACAGGAAACTCTGCGCCCGGCGACGCGCGAACTGGCCGCCAAGGCCGCCGAAATCGCGATCTTCGGCGCTGCCTTCCTGCTGCTTCTCAACATCATCGGTGTCGACCTGACCACGGTCGCGGTTCTGGGCGGTGCGCTGGGCGTCGGCATCGGGCTGGGGCTGCAACAGATCGCCGCCAACTTCATTTCCGGCATCATCCTTCTGGTCGAGGGCCAGACCACCGTCGGGGATTACGTGGAACTCGACGGCGGCGAAGCCGGAACGATTGTGAAGATGACCGCGCGGTCCTGCATTCTGGAAACCTTCGACGGCAAGTGGATTGTCGTGCCGAACGAGCATTTCATCACCACCCGCGTGGTGAACTATTCCGATCAGGGCAGCGCCAACCGCTATGAGGCTACCTTTTCGGTCAGCTACGACACCGACATCAACGCCGTTCCCGCGATCATCACGCACGCGGTCGCCGCCCTGCCTTTCGTGCTGACAAAGCCCGAGGCCCCGGATGTGGAGCTGAAAGGCTTCGGCGAAAGCGGTATCGACTTTGCCGTGGAATACTGGGTCAACGGCATTGACGACGGGCGCAACAAATACGCCAGCCAGGTGCTGTTCGCGATCTGGAACGCGTTGAAGGAAAACGACATCGCCATTCCCTATCCGCACCGCGTGGTGGAGATCAAAGGCGGCGGCCAGCCCGTGCCGGCATGACCGGCGCCTTGGTAGTCGGCGCCGGCCCGGCCGGGCTGATGGCTGCCGAAATGCTGGCCCGCGCCGGCGCCGCCGTGACCGTCGCCGAAGCCATGCCAAGCCCCGCGCGCAAGTTTGATGGCCGGAAAGTCCGGGCTGAACCTGACAAGGGACGAAGCCTTCGCGGATTGTCTTGCCGCCTTTGGCGAGGCGGCCGACTGGCTGGCGCCTATGCTGACCGCCTTTGGCCCGTCCGCTGTGCAAAGCTGGGCGCGGGACTTGGGCCAACCGGTGTTTACCGGTTCCACCGGCCGGGTCTTTCCGGTGGCGATGAAGGCCTCGCCGCTGCTGCGTTCATGGCTGGTCCGGCTGGACGGTCTGGGCGTTACCCTGCGCCGCCGCTGGCGCTGGGCCGGATGCGACGACCGCGGCGGTGCAATTTTTGAAACGCCGGACGGCCTGCGCACCGAACACCCCGCCGTCACGGTTCTTGCGCTGGGAGGCGCCAGTTGGCCGCGGCTTGGCTCCACCGGCGGCTGGGCCGACATACTGCGCGCGCAGGGCGTCGTCATCGCGCCGTTCCGGCCCGCCAACATGGGTTTTGCCGTGAACTGGAGCCCGCATATGACCCGCCATTTCGGACAACCGGTGAAAGGCACGGCCCTGCACGCCGGCAATCGCATTGCCCGCGGCGAATTCGTGGTAACGGCCAAGGGGCTGGAAGGTGGCGGCGTCTATGCCGTGTCGCGCTCCCTGCGCGAAGGCGCGCCGCTGGTGCTCGATCTCTTCCCGATCTCGACCACGCGGCATTGCTGGCCCGGCTCGACAGGGCAAAACGCGGCGAAAGCCTTTCCAACCGGCTTCGCAAGGCCGGGCTTTCGCCGGTGGCGGTGGCGCTCTTTCGCGAGTTTTCGCAGCCGCTGCCCGAAGGGAAAGCCCTGGCAATGCGGTTGAAAGCGCTGCCCGTTACCCATGCCGGCCCCCTTCCGCTTGCCGAGGCCATTTCCACCGCCGGCGGGATCAGCCGCGAAAGCCTGACCGAAGATCTGGAACTGCGTGCCGTGCCCGGTGTCTATGCCTGTGGCGAGATGCTCGATTGGGAGGCGCCCACGGGTGGCTACCTCTTGACCGCCTGCCTGGCCACCGGCCGCTGGGCCGGTCTTGCTGTGGCCCGCCGTTGCGCGGCTGACGCAGCACTGACCCGCGTGCCCCGGGCAGGGTGTTCAGGCCTCCGTACCGCGCCTGGCACTGTCTGCGGCCGTGAAATGCGCCATCTGATCGGCATGCGCCTTGCGGAACGCCGCACGGCCGGTCATCGCTCGACACAGGCTTCGGTTGCGGGCCGCCTGCCGAAGCCCTGACCTTGGGCACCCGAAGCACATCGGCCATGACAAGGTCCGCCACCGTAAAGCGATCGGCCGCCAGCCATTCCTGCTCGCCAGAACGTACCGACATGGGTCAGCCGGCTTTCCAGCCAGCCGGTCAGCGCATTTTCCTTCGCACCGGTCATTTCCAGAAACCACCAGGGCACCGTAACCGAGTTCAGCGCGGCCGGCACCCACTGAAGTGTTCCGGCCCGACGCGATCGCGCGGCATCAGGCTTTCGCCTTTGCGGCAAGGTGCAGCAGGCAGGCACCGCTTTCGAACATGCGGATATCGCCATCGGTCATGAACGGCACCTGGCCAAAGGGTTGCCGGTCAAGGTGGTTGGCGTGGCGGTCGTTAAACGTGATGCTGCGCGTCTGATAGGGCAGCCCGGCCTCTTCGCAGGCCCATCGCAACCGAAGGTCACGAACCAGGCCGGCAGGACCGTTGGGCATCGGCACCCCAGTCCAGCGTCCAGATGACGATCGGATCGGCCATGGCTCCGTCCTCCACCCTTGCGCGATGCGCAATACAAGCGAAGCGGCAACCTGGCGCTCAGCTTATGGCTTCCTGTCGGGCATGCACGCCGAAAACGTAGCGGCAGTGCAATAAAAAAACCCCGCCGTATGAAACGGCGGGCAGTGGCGCCGTGGGTGGGCCACGGCGCTGGCGGTAGGTTTTTCGGAATTCGGGTCTAATGCGCCGGGCGGTCGTCCATCTCTGCCCGGATCTGCTGGCGCAGATGTCGATCGACACCAGCTTGCCGTCGCGCTTGAAGTGCCAGTAGGTCCAGCCGTTGCAGCTGGGCGCGCCTTCCAGATGGGCGCCGACCGGATGGATCGAGTCTTCACATCGTTGCCGATCAGCGTGCCGTCCTGCGCGCACCTTGGCCACGCCACCACGCGGCGAATAAAGTTCCTCGCCCGGGGCGCAGCATGCCGCGTTCGACAACCTGCCCGAAGGGTACGCGCGGCTCTGCCCGCTTGAGCTCGACACTTCAAGCGCCGAGGCATCGAACCGGCGAACCCGCGAAATCCTTTCGGCCGCAACCTGCGGTAGCTTTCCTCGCGTTCTCGCTGATGCCAATGAAATCCCGCCCCAGCATCTTGGCCACCGCGCCGGTGGTGCCGAAGCAAAAGAACGGGTCCAGCACGACGTCTCCGATTGGTCGTGGCCAGAAGAACCTGGTGCAACAGCGCCTCGGCTTCTGCGTCGGATGCGCCTTGTCGCCATTGGCATCCTTCACGTCGTGCCCGGTGCACAACGGAATCACCCAGTTCGGATCCGGTATCTGAACGCCTTCGTTCAACGCCTTCAGCGCCTCGTAGTTGAAGGTGTATTTGCTGGCCTCTTCCTCGAGGCCCAGATCAGCGTTTCATGCGCGCTGGTCAGCCGCTTGCCGTGAAAGTTCCGGCATCGGGTTCGACTTTGCGCCAGACCACATCGTTCAGAATCCAGAACCCTGGTTCTGCAACTCTGCCCCCATGCGGAAGACATTGTGATAGCTGCCGATCACCCAGATCGCGCCATGCGGTTTCAGGATCCGCTGCGCCGCCGCGAGCCAGTCGCGTGTAAAGCTGTCGTAGGCGCTGAAACTGGCGAACTGGTCCCAGTGATCGTCCACGGCATCGACCTTGAATTGTCCGGCCGGTGCAAATCGCCGCGCAGCTGAAGATTATAGGGCGGATCGGCGAAAATCAGGTCGACGGAGCTCGGGAAGGCTGTTCATCACCCTCGATGCAATCACCGGCAACGATTCGGTTCAGGGGAAGCGCCCGTAGCCTCCCCGGCTTTTGTCTTCGACGTCATTCCTGCCTCTGTCCCCGCGCATTTCTTTGCGTCGTTGTTGTGAGGTCAAAGATGAGTTCACTGCTGATCTGCCGTCAAATTCTTTGAATCAACGGGTTATCGTTTTGGCTTGATACAAGATATAGTGTACCGGGCGAAACGAATGCCTATGGTGAGGGGTCACGCCAAGATCTCGGAGCGCCTGAATGTGATCTTTTGTCGGATAGCCGGCGTTGCGTTCCCAGCCGTAGCCGGGGTGCTGTTGCGCAAATCCACCATCAACCTGTCGCGCGTTACCTTGGCCACGATGCAGCGGCGGGCAATCGGCAGCGCCCGTCGCCGCCCACCACCGCCTGCATCGCGCGGCAAGACCGTCGGGAATGCGGTTGCCGTCGATCAGAACGTGATCCGGCCGGCGCTTCAGCCCTTCCACCGCGCGGCGCATCGCCAGCAGCGACGCCTGCAGGATGTTTGGCTTGTCGATCTCTTCGACCGAGGCGCTGGCGACAGCAACCATGGCCACGGCATGAAGGGCGTCGTGAAGCGCCTCGCGCCGGCGCAGGCTCAGCCGCTTTGAATCGTTCAGGCCCGGCGTGGAATTGCCCCGGCATCCAGAATGACCGCCGCTGCCACCACCGGCCCGGCCAAGGGGCCACGGCCGACCTCGTCGACACCGGCGATACAGGTTGCGCCGGCATCGCCCGCCGCGCGTTCAAAGGAAAAGTCGGGGCCTGTCTTCATGGCGCGAACCTGCCCGTCCGGCCCGCCAAGCGCAACGGGAAAGGGCGGAGAGTTCCCTCTCCGCCCTCCCCGGGGACGACGCAGCACTGGTGGGGACGCTACGTCACTGCAAACCGATCACTCACACTGTACTCGAACTCACGGTACTATCGCCCCGCCCCAATCTTCAGCCCCGCCTCTCGCAGGCACTGCCCGTCATAGACCCGGCTTGTGCCCTTGGTCAGGCGCAGGTCGTATTCGCAATAGGCCGGCAGGCGGCGGGTAATCCCCGCCCGGCGCAGGCACTGCTTGTCGTAATAGGTCGTCACGCCACGATGGTCGCGCACGTCAACCGCGCAATACCGCGCCGCGCGGTCGATCTTGCGCTGGATGGCCGCGCTGTCCGGTTTCGGATCATAGCGGGCATGATTGCGCGCCTTCTTCTTGTCGTTCCGGCGGTCCACTTCCTTTGCGATCCCATAGATCACGGCCGCGCCGAGAACGAGCTTGATGAGGTCGTTGCTGTCGGCGCGCGCCGGGGCGGCGGTTACACCCGACAGGGCAATGGCGGCGGCGGCGATGGTTGCGGTCAAACGGTTGGCTACAGGCATCGGCGTGTCCTTTCGGTAAAGGGCGCTTGTCAGGGCGCGAAAGCTTGAACCGATACTGGGCTGCCGCCGCTCGGACAGACAATAACGGCGGGTTGTTATCGGATAACCCGCGTTACGGCCTCGGGTTGTCATTGAATATCCACAGCAATCACAGCATTGTGGATGCATGAAACGACACGCGCTCCTCTCTGCCGTCATCGCGCTCGCCCTTGCCACCGCCGGGGTGGCCGAAGCCGGCTGCTATGCCGATTACAAAGCCAAGCGCGGCAATCCGATCAAACTGCACTATGGTGTGATCGAGTTGTCGAACGACGCCGATTGTGGTTCGAAAGGTGCGGCCAAGGCCGCCATCGCTGCCCGCATCGGTGCGGACGGCTGGACGCTTCTGAACGTCCTGTCACTGTTCGGGCCCGAAGGGCTTGGGGAAAGGAAGGCGAGTGCCGGAAAGTTCTTCCTCCGCTACTGAAGCGTTGAAGGCGGGCAACCGCGTTGTCGCCGTGGGAATCGGCGCGATCGTCGCGATCCTTCTGGTCGGGGCGATCCTTTTGTTCATGGCGCTTCCCGATGCCGATGCCTTCAACACCCGCGTCGAACGGATCTTTGTGGAAAACGACCAGCTGACCTCGGACGCGGAAATCAAGCTTCTGGAAATCATCGCGCAATCCGGCACGACCTTTTCGGAGATCCTCGCCTCCTATCGGTCGATCATCTTCGTGCTGGTGGTCTTTGCCACCGCGCTGCTGATCGCCTCGCTGGTGTTTCTGGTAACGATCATCACGCTCAACCGGCGCATCTCGGCGATCCAGCGCACCGGTATTCAGGTCGCCTCGCTCCTGATCAGCCGGGCCGAGCGCAGCGTCTATCTCAACGACATGGAATTCAAGCTGACCGAGGCCGCCATTGAAACGCTTTCGGTCCTGGCCGAAGCGCGCATGGATGACGAGGTCCTATCGGGCGCCGAGATCGAATCGGTGATTTCCGGCAAGCCGGCCAGCGATTGCGACGAAGCCGCCGGCGCGACCCGGATCAAGCGACTGCGCGACACATTGGGCAACCAGATGGTCAGCGAACTTCTGGTTCGCAACATAACCCGTCGCGGCTATGTTCTGGGTGTCGAAAAAGACGTTATCCGCATGCTTTAGCGCCACGTCCGCGCGGCAAAAACTCTTGCATGGTCAGGCCTGCCTGCTTATACGCGCCCCCTGCCTTGGGGTAATCCGCGTTGGGGGGTTGTGGCGATGCTTCAGACACCGTTCTACCTGATCGACAAGGCAAAGCTTGCGCGCAACATGGCGGTGATCGACCGGTTGCGCAACAGGTCCGGCGCCAAGGCCCTGTTGGCGCTGAAGTGTTTCGCCACCTGGTCGGCCTTCGAGATGATGCGCGATCACATGGATGGCACCACCTCTTCCTCGCTATTCGAACTTCGGCTCGGGAAGGAAAAGTTCGGCAAGGAAACCCACGCCTATTCCGTCGCCTGGGCCGATCACGAGATTGCCGAGGCGGTGGGTTACGCCGACAAGATCATCTTCAATTCCATCGGGCAGCTCGACCGGTTCGACAATCATTCGGCCGGCATCCAGCGCGGGCTGCGGCTGAATCCGCGCTTTTCGACCAGCGGTTTCGACCTTGCCGATCCCGCCCGGCCGTTTTCGCGGCTGGGTGAATGGGATGCGTCGAAGATCGCGCAGGTGATCGACCGCATCTCGGGCTTCATGATCCACTACAATTGCGAAAACCGGGATTTCGACCTGTTCGATCAGCAACTGGGCCGGATCGAGGCCGAGTTCGCTCCGCTTCTGGAAAAGGTGCAGTGGGTCAGCCTTGGCGGCGGCATCCATTTCACCGGCGAAGGCTATCCTGTCGATGACCTCGCGGCGCGGCTCAAGGCATTTTCCGACAAGTTCGGCGTGCAGGTCTATCTGGAGCCGGGCGAGGCAGCGATTACCAATTCGACCTCGCTTGAGGTGACGGTGCTGGACCTGCTGAACAACGGCAAGGATCTGGCCATCGTGGATCAGTCCATCGAAGCGCATATGCTCGATCTTCTGATCTACCGCGAACAGGCGAAACTGCCGCAGGCGGGCGAGCACGAATACTCAGGTCTGCGGCAAGTCCTGCCTTGCCGGGGACATCTTCGGCGATGCGCGGTTCGAGCGGCCGCTGAACGTGGGCGACCGCATCTCGGTCGCCGATGCCGCCGGGTATACGATGGTCAAGAAGAACTGGTTCAATGGCGTCGGCATGCCGTCCATCGCCATCAAGGAACTTGACGGGTCCATCCGGCTCGTCCGGCAGTTTGGCTACGAGGATTACGCCTCCAGCCTGTCGTGAGCGTCTTATGCGCTCCCCTTCCCCTGTCCAGAGAATAAGGAGACAGCCGAAGTGAAAAAGAACGTGCTGATCATCGGCGCCGGCGGCGTCGCGCAGGTCGTGGCGCATAAATGCGCGCAGCATAATGACGTCTTGGGTGATCTGCATATCGCCAGCCGGACCAAGTCGAAATGCGACGACATCATCGCGGGCGTCTTTGAGAAGGGCGCGATGAAGGTTGCAGGTACGTTCGAGGCGCATGCGCTGGACGCGAAGGACACGGGTGCGGTCGCCGATCTGATCCGCAAGACCGGCTGCCAGATCGTGATCAATGTCGGCACGCCTTACGTGAACATGTCGGTGCTGGATGCCTGTATCGCGACGGGCGTGGCCTATATGGATACAGCGATTCATGAGGAACCCGACAAGATCTGCGAAACGCCGCCCTGGTATGCGAACTACGAATGGAAGAAGCGCGAAGCCTGCGAGAAGGCGGGCGTGACCGCGATCCTCGGCGTCGGTTTCGACCCCGGCGTCGTCAACGCCTATGCGCGGCTGGCCGAGGATCAGTTCCTCGACACGATCAGCCAGATCGACATCGTCGATATCAATGCAGGCTCGCACGGCAAGTATTTCGCGACGAACTTCGACCCCGAGATCAATTTCCGCGAGTTTACCGGCACGGTCTATTCCTGGCAGGGCGGCGAATGGCGCGAGAACAAGATGTTCGAGGTGGGTCGCGAATGGGATCTGCCCGTCGTCGGCAAGCAGAAGGCCTATATGTCGGGCCATGACGAGGTGCATTCGCTGGCCAACCGCTATCCGCACGCCGATGTGCGCTTCTGGATGGGCTTCGGCGATCACTACATCAACGTCTTCACCGTGCTGAAGTCGATCGGCCTGTTGTCGGAACAGCCGGTGACGACCGCCGAGGGGCTGGAAGTGGTGCCGCTGAAGGTCGTGAAGGCCGTGCTGCCCGACCCGGCGAGCCTTGCGCCCGGCTATACCGGCAAGACCTGCATCGGGGATCTGGTGAAGGGCACGAAGGACGGCAAGCCGGCCGAGGTCTTCATCTATAACGTCGCCGATCACAAGGAAGCGTTTGAAGAGGTGGGCAGCCAGGGTATCTCCTACACCGCCGGTGTGCCCCCCGTCGCGGCAGCGCTTCTGATCGCCAACGGCACCTGGGACGTGGGCCACATGGCCAATGTCGAGGACCTCGACCCCAAACCCTTCATCAGCCTTCTGAACCGCATCGGACTTCCGACGCGGGTGAAGGATGCGAAGGGCGACCGGGCGGTTGATTTCGGCTGAACGGACAAGAAGGAAAACGGCGGCAGGACCAGCCGCCGTTTTTGAATTCGAACGTTCGTTCGGAAAACTCTTTTCCTACGCCACGCGGTCGCGCGGTGCCTGACCGGAAAAGAACGCGTTCAGGTTTTCCAGAACCCGGAAACCCATCGCCTCGCGTGTTTCGCGCGTGGCCGAACCGAGATGGGGAAGCAGCACCAGATTGTCCGCGCCCATCAGTTCTGCCGAAACCAGAGGTTCACGTTCGAAAACATCCAGCCCCGCGCCGCCGATAGTGCCGAACCACAATGCCTGTGCCAGCGCCTGTTCGTCCACGACCTCGCCGCGCGCGGTGTTGATAAGAAACGCCGAAGGCTTCATCAGGTCCAGCCGGCGGGCGTTGATCAGGTGCCGGTTTGCCGTGCCGCCGGGGCAATGCAGCGAAACGAAATCGCAGCGCGGAAGCAGATCCTCGACGCTGTCGACCTGCTCGGCACCGTAACGCGCGAGGATATCCGGCGCGACGGCCGACCGGTTCTGAACAAGGATATTCATACCGAAACCGTGGTGCGCACGCTGCGCCATCGCCTGACCGATCCGGCCGAAACCGATAATGCCCAGCGTCGCGCCCGACACCTTGGTGCCGATCAGATGCGTCGGTCGCCAGCCATTCCAGCGGCCGTCGCGCAGTTCCCGCTCGCCCTCGCCGGCGCGCCGCGCCACCATCAGCATCAGCGTCATGGCGATATCGGCCGTGCATTCCGAAAGGACATCCGGCGTATTGGTCACGGCTATGCCGCGCGACTTTGCCGCCTCGGTGTCGATATGGGCGAAACCCACGCCGTAATTCGCCACGATCCGGGTGCGCGCCTGCGGCAAATCGAAGACCGGGGCCGGCAGCCGGTCGGTCACCGTGGGCAGCACTGCGTCAAACTCCGCCATCGCCGCACGGATCGCATCGGACCCGAGCGGGCGGTCGTCACGGTTGATGGTCAGGTCGAAAACTTCGGCCATCTTCGCTTCGACCGCGGCCGGCCAGCGCCGTGTGACAAGAACCCTGGGTTTCGCCATGTCAGACCTCGCTCAAGCAGCCTCTTTCTTCATCACCCGCGCGATCGTCTCGCCGATGACCGAGGGGTGTTCGGCCACGGTGACACCGGCCGCCGTAAGGATTTCCACCTTTTCCGATGCGCTTTCGCCGAAGGCCGAGATGATCGCACCCGCATGGCCCATCGTGCGGCCCTTCGGCGCGGTCAGACCGGCGATATAGGCGATGACGGGTTTCGTCATGTGGTTCTGGATGTATTCGGCCGCCTCCGCCTCCTGCGGGCCGCCGATCTCGCCGATCATGCAGACCACATGGGTGTCGGGATCGGCCTCGAACTGCTCCAGAATATCGCGGAACGATGACCCGTTGATCGGGTCGCCGCCGATCCCCACGCTGGTCGACACGCCGATGCCGCGATCCTTCAGCTGCTGTGCCGCCTCATAGCCCAGTGTGCCCGAACGCCCGACGATGCCGACCGGGCCGGAAAGAAAGATGTGCCCCGGCATGATGCCGCATAGCGCCTTGCCCGGGCTGATCGTTCCGGCGCAGTTCGGCCCGGTGAGGACCATGCGACGTTCTTTCGGATAGCGGTACATGTAACGCTTGACCCGGATCATGTCCTGCGCGGGAATGCCGTCGGTCACGCAGACGGCGTAGCGAATGCCGCCATCGGCCGCTTCCATGATCGAATCCGCCGCAAAGGGGGGCGGCACGAAGACCAGGCTGGTATCGGCCCCGGTTTCGGCCACGGCCTCTTTCACCGTATCGAAAACCGGAACGCCGTGGATGGATGACCCACCCTTGCCCGGAACGACGCCGCCCACGACATTGGTGCCGTAGTCGATCATTTCCTTGGTGTGAAAGCTTGCTAGCCGGCCGGTGATGCCCTGCACGATGACGCGGCTTTCGCGGTCCAGATAGATGCTCATCAGACGGCCCTCAGCTTGGCGTTTTGCGTTTGGTCGTTCTTCCAGGCGGTAACCGCCCGTTCCGCCGCTTCCATAAGCGATGTGGCGCGGATGATCGGCAGGCCGGATTTTGCCAGAATTTTCTGCCCCGCCTCGACATTGGTGCCGGCAAGGCGCACGATCACCGGCACGTCGACGGGGTTCGCCGTCAGCGCCTGCACGACGCCCTCGGCCACCCAGTCACAGCGGTTGATCCCGGCGAAGATATTGACCAGCACCGCCTGCACATTGGCATCCGACAACACCAGCTTGAAGGCCTTGGCAACACGTTCGGGCGTGGCCCCGCCGCCGATATCCAGAAAATTGGCAGGCTCGCCACCGGCCAGCTTGATCGTGTCCATCGTCGCCATGGCCAGACCCGCGCCGTTGACGATGCAACCGATGTTGCCGGTCAGGCCGATATAGTTCAGCCCCCGGTCGGCGGCGCGGCTTTCGCGCGGGTCTTCCTGGCTCTTGTCGCGCAGTTCGGCCACATGGGGGTGACGAAACAGCGCGTTGCCGTCAAAGGTCATCTTGGCATCGAGCGCCAGAATGCGGTCGTCCGAGGTGATGACCAGCGGGTTGATCTCGACCATGGTCGCATCAAGTTCGGTAAAGGCGCGGTAGCACCCCAGAAGCGTGCGCACCATCTGCTGCGTCAGCGCCGCCGGAATGCCCAGCGCAAAGGCGATCTCGCGGGCCTGAAACTCCTGCAGGCCGACCGCCGGCTCGACGGTTGAACGCACGATCGAGCCGGGCTTCTCGGCCGATATATCCTCGATCTCCATGCCGCCTTCGGACGACGCCACGATCATCACGCGTTGCGACGTCCGGTCCAGAACGAAGCCGAGGTAGATCTCGCGCTCAAACGCCACCGCCGCCTCGACATAGACGCGGTAGATGCCCTTGCCTTCGGGTCCGGTCTGATGGGTCACCAGCTTGCGCCCGAACATGTCTTCGGCCGCTTCCAGAATTGCGCTTTCGCTGTCGCACAGTTTGACGCCGCCCGCCTTTCCGCGGCCGCCGGCATGCACCTGCGCCTTGACGATCCAGCGGTTGCCGCCCAGTTCGCGGGCACGATAGGCCGCCTGTTCGGGGCTGTAGGCCAGCCCGCCATCGGGTACCGTGACCCCGAAGCGGCCCAGAATCTCCTTGGCCTGATATTCGTGAATGTCCATCGCCGGGCCTCCTCCGTCCCTTCGATTATTCGGCCGCCATTGCCGTCTGATAGTGTTCGCCAAGGCCGGCCTGCACCGCGCCAAGATCCACCTCTGCGCCGAGCTCCTGCATCGCCTGCCCAAAGCGGATGGCAATGTCGGTGATCGCCGATTCGGAAAGCTGGTTCAAAATTCCGATGCGGATCTGAACCGGTTCGCTCAGCGTCGGCCAGATGCCGAAGCCCCGGGCGCGGCAGTTCTGGACCAGCTCCTTCTCGCGACCGGCAAGCGATGGCGGCAGGTTCAGAACGACGAGGCTTGTCATGTTCGATGTCACGGTGCAGCCCATCGCCGCCACCGCGCCACGAAGAGCCGCTTCGTGGAAGGCGTAATCGCGGGCCTTCTGTGCGCGGCCATGCTGAAGCGTGATGCGCAGCGCCTCGTGAAAGGCCGCCACGGCATAGCCCGAATGGGTGCGGTGATAGGAACCGGCGGCCACGTCCTTGCCATCGACGATGCCCCAGTGGCGCGCTTCCAGAACCGGGTTGTGGACGTAGGAGGCGCAGCCATTGGCGCGCACATGGGCGATGTAGCGGTCGGTGAAGCTGACCGGCGCATAGGTCAGCGGCAGGCAAAGCACGCCCTTTTGCGGGCAGGATGCCCAGCCGACCACACCCGGATAGGCGTCGATGGAAAAGTCGGCGATCCCGAGGGAGGAGACCGCGTCAACGAGCCCCATCGCGCCATGCCGCTCGCAGGCATCCGAAAACCCTCGCAGGTCGTTGACCCGACCCGATCCGGTTTCCCAATGCGCCATGAAGGCCCATTTCGGCTTGTGCTGCGCCAGTGCCTTTTCGACGATTTCGCCAGTGACGGATTGCCCGTGCGGCACGGTGACGATGGTCACGGACGCCGCCTGTGGGTCCATCGCATTCGCCGCCAGTTCCTCGCGGGTCGCGGCCTTCATGCGGATCGTCAGCCCGTCGATGCCCGAAAATGTGCCGTTGACGAAGGCCACGACGGTATCGCCCGGCAGGATCGCGCCCAGCATGCAGTCGAGGCCGGAAAAACCGGTGCCGCCGACGCCGTAGGTGTAGGTGTTCTTCGTGCCCCAGACCTGCCGCAGCATCTCCTTGCACTCGACCATGCCGCGCAGCACATCGGCCTGCATGTGGTCGGCCAGCCCGGCCTGCGCGAAACTGGCCAGAACCCGCGGGTCGGTGTTGCCGGGGCCGGGGCCCGCCGCCAGCGTTTCGGGGATGATCAGCTCGGCAAAGATCGTTTCACTCATCGCTCGGCCCTATTCAGAATTGCGCAACCATCGTCACGCGCCGTTCGTGATGTGGTATTCTGCCTTGCCCCTACGTCACAACCTGCGTTACTCCTGCTTTCGGGTATCTTATCAGGTGGGTAAAAACCTACCCATTAAGGTAAGAATACCGAGGTATACCGTTAATCAGCCAACCCAAACGGGTAGGTTTTCTCGAAAAGATCAATAAATGCAGCCGCTTGACACAAAGACCGCGCCAATCTCCGTCTCACTCGCCGATGGCAATCCGCTGGTCCTGACCGCCATGTCCGAGCTTTTCGACCGCGACCCGCGTTTCTCGCTCGTCGCCACCTCGGCCACGGCCGAGGGGTTTCTGGGCATGGTGATGCGCGTGCCGGTCAGGATCGGTGTCATCGACTGGTACCTGCCGGCGCTCGGCGGGCAGAAGTTGATCGAGGTGTTGCGCGAACAGGCCAATGCGCCGCGCTTCGTCGTTTATGGCGACGACCCAAAGGGCGAACTGGCGCGCCTGGCCATGCTGGCCGGTGCTGCCGGCTTTGTCGCTCGGAACATGCCGGCCGAGAAACTTCTGGAAACCTGCGTATCCGTTGCCGCGGGGCAGATGGTGTTCCCGTTTCTCGATATCCGCGAACTGCAGGCCGACCCGATCCAAAGCCTGACGCGCCGCGAACGCGCGCTGCTCGAAGCACTTGCGCAGGGGTTGACCAACAAGGACCTGGCCCGCGAATTCGACATCTCGGCGAACACGGTGAAGTTTCACCTGTCGAACCTCTACGAAAAGCTTGGCGTGGCGAACCGGGCGCGGGCCATCGCGTTTTACTATTCGTCCCGCCTGCCGTCCGAACGCGACCGGACCCCCTGAAAGGGGGTGCTTTTTAAATTTCGGATCACCCTGCCTGAGCGCAACAATCTTGCTTGACAGGTCAGATTTTTTTCGCCCTTGAATGGCGCCCGTTACCCGACGGCAACCCCATCAAGGACGGACCCATGAGTTTCCATGTCATCGAACAGGCCCCCGCGCGCCTTAACCGCAGCGAGTTGGCCGTTCCCGGCAGCGCGCCGCAAATGTTTGAAAAAGCGGCACAATCCGATGTCGATGTGATCTTCCTCGATCTCGAGGATGCGGTCGCGCCGGACGACAAGGCGCAGGCCCGAAAGAACATCATCAAGGCCCTGAACGAGGTCGACTGGGGCAAGAAAACCATGTCGGTCCGAATCAACGGTCTGGACACCCATTACATGTATCGCGACGTCGTCGACGTCGTGGAACAGGCCGGCGAACGGCTTGACCTGATCATGATTCCGAAGGTCGGTACCGCCGCCGATGTGTATGCCGTCGATATGATGGTGACCCAGATCGAGGATGCGAAGGGCTACAAGAAGCGGATCGGTTTCGAACACATCATCGAGACCGCGCTGGGCATGCAGAACGTGTCGGAGATTGCCGCCGCGTCGAAGCGGAACGAATCGCTGCACTTCGGTGTCGCCGACTATGCCGCCTCGACCCGCGCGCGCACCACGATCATCGGCGGCGTGAACCCGGATTACTCGGTGCTGACCGACCCGCTCGAGGATGGCAGCCGGGCGGTTCACTGGGGCGATATGTGGCACTATGCGCTGGCCCGGATGGTCGTCGCCGCCCGCGCCAACGGGCTCAGGCCCATCGACGGTCCGTTCGGCGATTTCCAGGACCCCGACGGCTACACGGCTGCCGCCAAACGCGCCGCGGTTCTGGGCTGCGAGGGCAAATGGGCGATCCATCCGAGCCAGATCGCACTGGCCAATGAGGTGATGAGTCCGTCCGAAGCCGAGGTCACCAAGGCGCAGCGCATTCTGAAGGCCATGGAAGAGGCGGCCGCGGCCGGCAAGGGTGCCGTGTCGCTCGATGGCCGGCTGATCGACTATGCCTCGATCCGTCAGGCCGAGGTCCTGGTTCAGAAAGCCCGCCAGATCGCCGGCGCCTGAAGCCGCCTCGCCTAGTCCCTTGGGTCATACCGGCCGTGTGCGTCAAAGGCGCCGGCCGGTGTGATCACAATATTCGACAGCGTGGAATCCGCGTGGCTCATCCGGTGGTCGAGAAGCCGCCGGGTCATCGCCAGAAGCGTTCCGGCATAGGCCGGATCGCCGGCCATATCCTTCATCTCGCCCTTTTTCGTCATGTCGAAAAGCAGCGGCGGCAAGCCCCCGTTGAAATGAACCAGCGTGTGATCACGGGTCCGGAGTATGGCAAGGCTTGCCTGCCGTTCCGTCAGTTTCAGCCGTGATTGCGGCTTTGTCGGAATGACCGGTTCGCCGTAGTGCAGTTCCGAATAGCTGCTGTCGCGCCAGTCCTCGGGCCGTTCGCCGCACAGAAACGGGGCAAGGCTGCGCCCGTTCGCCGAATGCGGCGGCCTGCGGCCGATCCAACTCAGAATGGTCGGCATCAGATCGACGGATTCGGTAAAGTCAGCGACGGTTCTGCCTGCCTGACCGGCGTGGTTCGGGTCGCGGATCATCAGCGGCACGTGATAGGCCGCCTGATAGATCGTGCTTTTCCCCCAGGCGTCGTGATCGCCCAGCATCTCGCCGTGATCGGCCGTGATCACAATCAGCGTGTTGTCATAGTGCCCGGTGTCTTTCAGAAAGCGGATGACCCGGCCGATGTGGTGATCGACCTCGCTGGCCAGCCCGGCATAGATCGCCCTTAGCCGGCGCACGTTGTCTTGGCTGTTTTCCAGCCCTGCAAACCCCTTCACCGTCTCGGCAATCGCGGCATCGCTGGCGCTTGCCGCGAGGAAAGGGTGCATCGCCCCTTCTTCCTCCGGATCGGCATGCCGGACCGGCGGCGGCAGATCGGTATTGTCATACATCCGGTTGTAGGGCGCCGGCGCGACGAAGGGTGGATGCGGGCGGATATAGGTCAGATGCGCGAACCAACCCGCGCCGCGCACCGCCAGCGCGTTCAGGCAGGCATCGGTCAGAAAGGCGGTGTCGCTGTCTTCGGCACGATAAAATGCCGGGTCGTCGATGCGCGGCAACTGCCCCGCTGCGGCCGCGGGTCGGTAGAAATCGGCATAGTCCGGCAGGTCATAGCCCCGGGCCTTCAGATGCGCGCGCCAGGGATAGCTTTCGTCGAGCCGCATCTCGACCACCTCCTCAAACCCGGTGATCGGCAGTTCGTAGGTCTTGAGCGAGGGGTCGTTCGGATGCCAGGCGCGCGGGTCGCGCGACACGTCGGTATAACCGAAAAGCAGCGGAAGATAGCCGGCCTTGCGCGCCTCGGTCGCGAGATTCGGCGTGTCGTGTCGCAGCGGCGTGCCATTACGCACGCTGCGGTGGTTCATCGCATATTGCCCCGTCAGCAGGCTGACGCGCGACGGCCCGCAGGGGTTGGTGACCGAAAAGTGGTTGTGAAAGCTGACCGCATCATCGGCGAAGGCCCGCAGGTTCGGCAAGTCGACCTTGCGCCCCAGATCGCCGAACAGAAGGTCCGCGCGGAACTGGTCGATCACGATGAAGAGAACGTTCTTTGGCTTGGTCATGGCGTAAGCCCGTGCTGTCAGGCCGTCGCCCGCGCGGCATCGGCCAATTCGCGCCAGCGGTGACAGGCCACCTCATGCCCATCGCCGGGATGCTCCAGCTTCGGCTCGTCTTTCCTGCAACGGTCGATCACATAGGGGCAGCGGGTGTGAAACTTGCAACCCGGCGGCTGGTTGGTGGGCGAGGGGATCTCGCCCTCCAGCTTCTGCGCACGGCCGCGGTCGTCGGGATCGAGCGACGGGATCGCGGAAAACAGCGCCTTGGTATAGGGATGACGCGGCGCGGCGAAAAGCGTGCGCGTCGGCGCGGATTCCACCAGCCGGCCCAGATACATCACCGCCAGATGATCGCAGGTATGGGCGACGACCGACAGGTCGTGGCTGATGAAGAGGAAGGTGATCTTCATCTCGCGCTGGATCTTCTTCAGAAGGTTCAGCACATCGGCCTGAATCGACACATCCAGCGCCGCGACACTTTCGTCCGCCACAATGAATCGCGGCCCGGACACCAGCGCGCGCGCGATGGAAATCCGCTGCCGCTGACCTCCGGAAAAGGCATGCGGAAATCGCCGCAGGTGTTCAAGGTTCAACCGGCACTTGGCCGCGATCTCGCGTACCCGCGCGTCGGTTTCCTCACGCGTTTTCGTCAGCCCCATCACCTCCAGAGGCTCGGCGATGATGTCGCGCACCGTCATGCGCGGGGAAAGCGCGGCATAGGGATCCTGAAAGATCAGCTGTGCACGCTTGCGGTAATCCTTCAACTCCGGCCCGGCCAGCGTGGTCAGGTCATAGTCGACCTCGCCATCGCTGTAGCTGGCCGTGCCACCCGTGATCGGCACCGCCTTCAGGAGCGCGCGGCCCAGCGTCGTCTTGCCCGAACCGCTTTCACCCACGAGGCCAAAGAAGGAGCCCTTCTCAATGTCGATATCGACATTGTCGACCGCTTTCAGGATCGATTTTCCGAAAAGCCCCGAACCGATCTTGAAGCCGACCGACAGCCCGCGTGCCTTGATCAACGTGTCGCTCATGCCGGAACCTCCGCCGTGTGGATGTGGCAGGCAACGCGGTGGGTGCTGTCGACCTGAACGTGTTCGGGCAGGCGCGTCTTGCACTGATCGCCGACGACCTTCGGACAGCGCGTGTGAAAGACGCACCCCGTGGGCCGCTCCAGCGGCGACGGGATGTCGCCCGCCACAGGGGTCAGTGGCGCATCCAGGTTTTCAAGCTTGGGCAGCGCGGCGAGCAGACCCTGGGTATAGGGATGTTTGGGGTTCCGGATCACTTCCCGCACCGGGCCTTCTTCGATCAGTCGGCCCAGATACATGACCGAAACCTTGTCGGCGGTCTGTGCGATGACACCCAGATCATGAGTGATGAACACGATGCCCATGTGAAACTCGCTGACCAGATCCTTCATCAGGTCGATGACCTGCGCCTGAATGGTCACGTCCAGTGCCGTTGTCGGTTCGTCGGCGATCAGAAGCTTCGGCTTGGTCGACAGCGCCATGGCAATCATCGCACGCTGCCGCATCCCGCCCGAAAGCTCGAATGCGTATTGGCCAAAACGTTTTGCCGGATCCGAGATCCCGACACGGTCCAGCATCTCAACCGAAAGCGCTTTCGCCTTCGCCTTGCCCATGTCGGAATGCAGCATCAATTGCTCGACCATCTGGTCGCCGATGGTGATCGCTGGGGCGAAACTGGCCATCGGTTCCTGAAAGATCATCGAAATCGCGCCGCCGCGCACGATCTTCAACTCGCGCGCGGTTTTCAGCTTCAAGACCTCGACCGGGCCGTTTTCCGAATGCAGGATGATCCGGCTGTTCGCGCCATAAACCGCGTTGCGGGCGTTGAGGTGCATCAGCGCCTTGGCGGTGACCGACTTGCCCGATCCGCTTTCGCCGACAAGGCCCATCACCTCGCCCTTGTTCAGCGAAAAGCTGACATCGTCGACTGCGGTGACCAGCCCTTCGTCGGTCCGGAACTGAATGGTCAGGTTCTTGACTTCGATGAGTGCCGTCATTTCTTCGAATCCGAATAGGGGTCAGCCGCGTCGCGCAACCCGTCGCCGACGAAGACGAAGGCCAGAACCAGCGCCACGAAGAAGATGACGGGAATGAAATACCACTGGTAATTCAGCAGCACGTCGGCCTTGGACACGTTCTGCATCAGCGCACCCAGCGAGTTCACCGGGTCTTTCAGCCCAAGCCCGATGAAGGACAGCGCGGTTTCCGAACGCACCATGTAGGGAAACGAGATCATCAGATCGACGATGATGTAGCTGGTGAACGATGGCAGCAGGTGTCGGCGGATGATATGGCCCGCCGAGGCGCCGCTGAGTTCGGCCGCCAGAACATATTCCTGCGTCCGCTCGGTCAGAAGATGGGTCCGGATACGTCGCGCCAGCGTTGGCCAGCCGATCAGGCCGAGGATGATCGAGATGAAGAAGAACCGCGTTTCCGACGACCAGTGATCGGGCATGAAGGCGGCGAGCGCCATGAAGAGGGGGATGGAGGGCACGGTTCGGATCGCATCGGTGATCATTTGCAGCACGCTGTCGATCCAGCCACCGAAATAGCCCGCCACACCACCGATGATCAGCGCCAGCACGAACGAGATCAGCACCCCCAGCGTACCGACCGCAAGCGATGTCCAGATCGCATGCAGCGTTCGCCCAAATATGTCCTTGCCGCTGGCATCGGTCCCGAAAAGGTGGATCTTGCCGCCCTCATCGACGCCGAACAGATGCGTGTTGGCCGGAATCAGGCCCAGAAGCTTGTAGTTCCAGTCCTCGACAAAGAACCGCATGTAAAGTCGGTGGTCGCGGTTTTCGGTCACCACCCAGCGAAAGTTCGTCTTGATCGACCGTTCGCGTTCGGTCGCGTAGATGAACGGGCGCAGCGAGAACCCGTTTTCGTCCCAGAATTTCGGCATCTGCGGCGCGCCGTTTTCATAGTTCTCGTCGCGGCCGGCGATGGTGGGGTCGTAGGGCGAAAGGAAGGGTGCGAAGAGCCCCATGAGGATCATCAGCACCAGCGCCCATGCGGCGATCATGGCGGTGCGGTTGCCCTTGAACCGCGCCCAGATCAGCTGCCCCTGCGAAGCGGTGAAATAGGCCTCTTTCGCCTTTTGGTCTACGCCAGCGGCGACGGCTTTCTTGCGTCCGAACAGCATGGCGCCCCCCTAGGATCCGATGATGCCGCGACGCACACGCGGATCGATTAGCGCCAGAAGGATATCGGTGGCGAAGTTCAGCGCCACGATGCTGGCCGTCAGCAAAAAGATGATCGCGCCTGCCAGCTGCTGGTCGTTCGACCGCGCCAGGCTTTCGAAAAGAAGCGCCCCGGATTCCGTCAGCGTCAGGATCAGCGCGACAATCGGAAGTTCGTTGAAGATGCGGTTCAAATCGAAGCCAAGCGAGTTGATCACCGGCCCGAGCGAATGCTTGGCGGGATAGCGCCAGAGGAGCTTGCGCCCCGAAACCCCGCGCGCCGAAGCGGCGGTGACGTAAAGCTTGCCGATCTCGTCCAGCATCAGCGCCCGCACGGTTTGCAGCGCAAAGGCGGTGGCCGACCAGCCAAGGATGAAGACCGGCAGCCAGGCACGCGATAGGAAATCGCCGAACTTTGCCCAGCTCCAGGCAGCGTCACGGTATTCCTTGGAAAAGAGCCCGGTCAGGCTGTCGCCGAACATGACCGTTGATATCAGCATGATGATCAGCGCCAGAAGGAAATTCGGCAGGGCCAGACCCAGATAGCTGACGAAGCGCAGCGTGTTGTTGGTCAGTGCGCTGCCGGAACTGGCGGTGACAATTCCGACTGGCACCGCGATCGCATAGGACAGGATCAGCGCCGCCATGCAGATACCAAGCGATATCCAGAATTTGTCGGACAGAAGCTGATTGATGTTCAGCCGCAGGATGCAGCTGTCGCCGAACTCGCCATGGACGAACACGTTATAGACCCACTTGCCCCAGCGTTCGGGAAACGGCCGGTCCAGCCCCAGACGCACCTTCTCCGCCTCGATATCGGCGATCGTGATCTGCGATCCTTGGGTGTTCTTGAAAGCCAGGTAGCGTTCGGCGCAGGTTCCCGGAACAAGTTCCATCAGCGTGAAGACGATCAGCGAAACCGTCAGAAGCGTGATCAGCGCGAGAAAGGCGCGGGTCGGCGCGAATTGGGCGAATTGGGCCATGGGAACTGTCCTGGTGTCCGAATGCGGGCCTCGTGCGCCGGGGCGGGCAGGTTACCCGCCCCGGCAGAGTCTCAGACAATCGTCACGATCTTACTCGTCGAAGTACCACTGTGCCGGACGATAGGGATAGGTCCGGTAGTATTCGTACGAGGCCGTCTTGAACTCGGTGAAGTTCTTCAGCGCGTTGCGGTGATAGATCGGATCCGGCGTCAGCGCGGTACCGATGAACAGGAGGTTGCCGGTCATGTTGGCCACAAGACTGTTCACCAGCGCCTTGAACTCATCCGTTCCCGAAGGCGTCGACTGCAACGTGTTGATATCGGCGATCAGCTGCTTGACGTAATCGGGCGGTTCCACACCGTTCGCACCATTCAGATCGACCCATTCCGCCCAGAGCATGCCGGTGCGGTGGGCAAAAGTAGTTCTCGAACGGCGGCACCCAGAGCTCGTTGTTGCCCATGATGATGCCAAGCGGCTGGCCCTACCTTTTCCCAAAGACCGACGTCAAGCTGGTTGGGAACTTGCGCCGAACGGTATTCATCCGGCGTGATTTCCTTGACCGTGGTGTTGATGCCGACATCGGCCCAGTTCTGCGCGATCAGTTCGACCACCTGGCCGGCGATCCCCTGCGTCGCGAACTGCAGGTTCAGAACCAGCGGCGCGCCCGAAGGCAGGTCACGCTTGCCATCGCCATCCTTGTCGACCACGCCGATACCATCCAGCAGCGTCTTCGCGCCGTCGGGATCGAACTCGGTCGCGAAGGTCTTCCATTTCGCGTCGACATAATCCGGCAGCGGCGAAAAGCCGGTGTACTGCTGGATCACGCCCTCGCCGAAATAGGCGGTCTCGTTCAGCGCTTCGCGGTTGATCGCGATCGACATCGCCTTGCGGAAATCGAAGTTTCCGAAGACTTCGCGCTTTTCGGGACCTTCCGAAGTTACGTTGAACGAAATCGCGTGCATCGCGATCTTCGGCTTCAGCTGGATCGTGTAACCGCCGGTTTCCTGACCCTGAAGCAGCAGCGGCGCATCGGCCAGTTGCAGCGACTGGGTCTTGTAGTCGGCTTCGCCGTTCACCAGTTTCAGCAGACGCACTTCCTGGTCGTTGGCATAAACTTCGTCCATCTCGTTGATGTAGGGAAGCTGCTGCCCGGTCGTGTCGACCATGTGGAAGTACGGGTTGGCGACGAAATGCCGGCCTTCGGTGGTTTCACGCACCACGATATGGCTTTCCAGCGTCGGCGCGGCATCCGCCGGCATGGCGGCAACCTTGTCCGGCGCGTTCAGCATCGGCGTCGGCGTGTCCATCCAGTCGGAGTTGCCGTAATAGGCCTTGATCACGGCGTAACCGTTTTCAAAGCCCAGCGCCTGCGCTTCCGCATCCGCATCCGGGTTGACCGCCGGGTGGAACTTGCCAAGGAAGTGCTTGGGCTGGAAGGCCTGCGCATAGTGCGTGGCAAAGTGGGCCAGAAGGCCCGGCTTTGGCGCCGGCAGGTTGAACACCACAGTTTCGTCGTCAGGCGTATCGACCGTCATCGGCTGGCCCGCGACCGTCACATAATCCTTCGGCTTTTCGTTGATGTTGGGGTCCATCGCCAGGTTGTCGTACCAGAACTTCACGTCAGCCGAGGTGAAGGGCTGGCCGTCCGACCACTTGTGGCCCTTGCGCAGATGGAAGGTCAGCTGCGTATAGTCGGCGTTCCACTCCCAGCTTTTCGCGACGTTCGGAACGATGGTTTCCAGGTCGTCGGAATAGCGCACGAGGTTGACGTGGCGGGTCGACATGAAGTCCGAGGTGCCGGCTTCGGTCGCGTTCGACAGCGCGTCGAGCGTGCCGCCGTATTTGCCGACCCCGTCATAGGGCACCACGACAAGCGGTTCCGCGGGAATGCGGTCTGCCAGCGCAGGCAAATCGCCATTGCCCCGGATCTGGCTGTTGAACCCGGCCATGTCGGGGTTTTCGGAAAACTCCATCGTGCAGTTGGCAGCGGTCTGGAATTCACCCAGTTCATACTGCTGGGGGAATGCGCCCGGCGCGACCCCCATCATGTCAGCTACGGTCATCCCCGGGCAGGCGGCATAGGCGCCGACCGGCAGAGCCACCAAAGCGACACTGGCAAGCAATAGTCGTTTCATTCTCTCTCCTGCTGTTGTGCTTCTTCGAAGCAGTTTTTCTTGGTTATTCGTGTTTTGTGACACACAGGCTACGAACCGGCAACAATGGCGTATAGGTCCAGCAATCCCCCTTGCTTAAGACCAGTTTCGCGTCCTGCGTCGGGCAGTACGGGCACGGCGGGGTTTCGGCGCTGCGGTTTCGCGCTTGGCCCATGGCTCGCTTGCAATGGGGATGATTGGACAACCACCATGGCCTGTCAACTGTCAACGTATAGAATATTCCAATAGCTCAATAGCCTGAACAGATGTTTCCAGCGAGCGTCAGTTACCGCCCGGATTCGCGAAGCGGACAACAACGTTTGCCGGGCGCGCCCCCCAAAAACCAGGACGATGGAAGCAGGGGGCGCGCGAAAACCCGGTCTAGTGGCCTTTTCTTGGCTATAAACACCGGTACGAATTGGCGCTATCAATGCGCGCCGGTTTCAACGATCCTGTACACAGCGCCGGATCTTGTCCGGCAGCCTGCGGCATTCGCACGCAGCGCCAGGAGGAATGACTATGGACGGAAACCAGACCAACGATCTCAGCGCCGTTATCGAGGCGGACCGCGCCCATCTGTGGCACCACCTGACCCAGCACAAACCTTTAGAGACCGTCGACCCGCGCATCATCGTCGAAGGCAAGGGCATGCGTGTGTGGGACGCCAAGGGCAAGGAGCACCTCGACGCCGTTTCCGGCGGCGTCTGGACGGTGAACGTGGGTTATGGCCGCGAATCGATCTGCCGCGCGATCTATGACCAGCTTCTGCGCCTGCCCTATTTCGCGAATTCCGCCGGCTCGATCCCCGGTTCGCTCTTTGCTGAAAAGCTGATCGAGAAGATGCCGGGGATGAGCCGGGTCTATTACACCAATTCCGGTTCCGAAGCGAACGAGAAGGCCTTCAAGCTGATCCGCCAGATCGCGCACAAGCGCTATGGCGGCAAGAAGCACAAGATCCTCTACCGCGACCGCGACTATCACGGTGCCACGCTCGCCACGATGTCGGCCGGCGGCCAGGATGAACGCAATGCCCAGTATGGGCCCTTTGCGCCCGGCTTCGTGAAGGTGCCGCATTGCCTGGAATACCGCCGGCAGGACGGTGCGCCGGTCGAAAACTACGGCGAATGGGCGGCCGACCAGATCGAAAAGGTGATCCTGGCCGAGGGCCCCGACACCGTCGGCGGCCTCTGCCTTGAACCGGTGACCGCCGGCGGCGGCGTCATCACCCCGCCGCTGGGCTACTGGCAGCGCGTGCAGGAGATCTGCAAGAAGTACGACGTCCTTCTGCATATCGACGAAGTGGTCTGCGGCGTCGGCCGCACCGGCACCTGGTTTGGCTATCAGCACTACGGTATCAAGCCGGATTTCGTGACCATGGCCAAGGGCGTCGCCTCGG
This sequence comes from Paracoccaceae bacterium, assembly GCA_041397385.1. Lineage (GTDB taxonomy): Bacteria > Pseudomonadota > Alphaproteobacteria > Rhodobacterales > Rhodobacteraceae > Albidovulum. The sequence continues at coordinate 447,668 of JAWKWW010000001.1, read as the reverse complement.
GCTATGCCGCCATTGCCTGCATGGTCACGACCGAAGAGGTCTTTGCCATGTTCAAGGACAATGTCGAGGACCCGCTGAACTACGTCCGCGACATCTCGACCTTCGGCGGCTGCACTGCCGGCCCCGCCGCTGCGCTGGAAAACATGCGCATCATCGAAGATGAGGGCCTGCTCGCCAACACCGCGAAAATGGGCGATTACATGCTCGACCAGCTGGCGGTGCTGCAGGACAAGCACGCGGTTATCGGCGATGTGCGCGGCAAGGGTCTGTTCCTGGGCGCCGAACTGGTGGCCGACCGCGACACGCGCGAAGCGGTTGCAGAAAAGCGCGTTCAGGCTGTCGTTGCGGACTGCATGGCGCAAGGCGTGATCATCGGCGCGACCAACCGCTCGCTGCCGGGGTTGAACAACACGCTGTGCTTCAGCCCGGCGCTGATCGCCACCAAGGACGATATCGACGAAATCGTCACCGCCGTGGATGACGCCCTGTCCCGCGTCTTTGGCTGATCTCTCTTCCTCCTGAAAACTCGGGCGCGGTTCGTTCCGCGCCCGCTTTTCTTATGGTCAGGGTCGTGGTTGGATAACGCCATCGCAAAGGCTCTGACATGGCGATTTCCGCTGAAACCTTCTTTCTCGGGCCGCGGTTCGACGGCACACTGCAACAGCAGATCCGCCAGATGGTGGCCGAAGGCATTCTGACCGGCCGGTTCCGGCCCGGCGAGCGCTTGCCCTCGACCCGCGCGCTGGCCCTGCATCTGGGTGTCAGCCGCATCACCGTATCGCTCGCTTTCACCGATCTTGTCGCCGACGACTATCTGGTGGCACGCGGCCGTGCGGGCTATTTTGTCTCTGACACGGCCCCACAGGCGCCGAAATTCGTAACCCGTCCGAGCGCTGGCATCGGCAGCGTCGACTGGAACCGCGCGATCGGCCAGCGCTTTTCCGGCGCCGACGCCGTGCGGCGCCCCGGCAACTGGCGCGAGTTTCGCTATCCCTTCATCTACGGCCAGGCCGACGAGTCGCTCTTTGACCGGCAGAACTGGCGCGCCTCGTCGCTGCGCGCGCTGGGGCAAAAGGATTTTGCCCCCCTGACCGGCGATTACTACGACCGCGACGATCCCATGCTGATCGAGTTCATCGCGCGCCATACCCTGCCACGCAGGGGGATTCTGGCCGCGCCCGACGAAATTCTGCTGACCATGGGGGCCCAGAACGCGCTTTGGCTTGCCGCCCAGGTTCTGCTGACCCAACGCCGCACGGCCGTGGTCGAAGATCCCTGTTATCCCGCCCAGCGCGAAATCCTCGGACTGTCGCGCTGCCATCTGCATCCTGTGCCGGTAGATGGCGCCGGTCTGCCGCCCGAAGCGATCCCACCCGGTGCTGATGTGGTGTTCACGACGCCCAGCCACCAATGCCCGACAACCGCCACCATGCCGGTCGAGCGGCGCGAGGCGCTGCTGGCGCGGGCCGCGCGCGATGGCTTTCTGATCGTCGAGGACGACTACGAATTCGAAATGTCCTTCGTCCATGCTCCGGCCCCCGCACTCAAATCGCTCGATCGCGACGGCCGGGTTATCTATATCGGGTCGTTTTCGAAATCGCTCTTCCCCGGTCTCCGCCTTGGCTATCTGGTGGGGCCGGCGCCGTTTATCCGCGAAGCGCGCGCGCTGCGGCTCGCCGTTCTGCGCCACCCGCCGGGCCATATCCAGCGGACCGTCGCCTATTTCCTGTCGCTGGGTCACTACGACGCGCTGATCGGGCGCATGGCGCGCGCCTATCTTCAGCGTCGGCAGGCGATGGATGCCACGATTGCGCGGCTTGGCCTCGAATTGGCCGGCGCAGGGGCCTATGGCGGTTCCAGCCGCTGGATGCGCGCACCCGACCACGTCGATACCGAGATTCTGGCCACGCGGCTTCAGGACGATGGTGTGCTGATCGAGCCGGGTCGGGCATTCTTTGCCGGGGCGGACGCACCGCGAAACTACTATCGTCTGGCCTATTCCTCGATCCCGTCAGAACGGATTCCGGCAGGATTAGAGAAGATTTCTGACGCGATCGCCGATTACCCGATTGCCGCGCGAGGATCGGATCGCGCGACGCGCGCGGCCAGATAGTCGACCTCGGCCCGCGCCACCGCACTCAGCCCGGCATAGGGCTTGCGCATTGCATCGCAGGCAATCGCGCCACGCCGCATCAGCAGGTATTTCCGCACCGCAAGACCCAGGCCCGGCTGCTGTTCATAGCGCAGAAGCGGCAGGTGCGCGTCGAAAAGATCATGCGCCGCGTCGCGTCGCCCGGCACTGTGCAGAGCCATCAGATCGACCAGCATGTCAGGAAAGGCATAGCCGGTCATCGCGCCGTCGGCGCCACGCTCGGGCTCGAGATCCAGAAACAGACCGCCATTGCCGCACAGGATCGAAATCGGTCCGAACTCTCCACGTGCCTGCATGGCCCGCAAGGTGCTGATCTTTTCCAGCCCCGGCCAGTCTTCATGTTTCAGCATCACGCAGGCGGGGTTATCGCGAAAGATGCGTGCCAGAACACCCGGCGTCATCTGCACGCCCAGAAGGAGCGGATAGTCCTGCACCACCACGGGCACGCCGTCGCCCACCGCTTCGACGGCGCTGGCGAAATAACCGACGATCTGGTCGTCTGTCCGCAGGCTCGGCGGCGATGCAATCATCACGCCGGCCGCACCGGCGTCCATGGCCGCGCCCGACAGCGCCCGCATCGGCGCAAAGCCCGGGGCCGACACGCCGACGACAACCGGAATGCCGGTGGCCCGCGCCACGATCCGGCGCACGATGGCGACCGCTTCGTCATGGTCAAGCTTCTGCGCCTCGCCCATGATCCCCAGTATGGTCAGCCCGCTGGCCCCGGCACCCAGATAGAAATCGGTCATTCGATCGACCGATTGCCAGTCCACGCCACCGCGTTCGTCAAAGGGTGTGACGGCAATGGGAAAAACGCCTTTTGCGCCGGCAGAGAGCCTCATTTTCCGCGCTCCGCGCGTTCACGGTCATAGCGTGCGCGGGTTTCCGCGTTCATCGGGTATAGCCCCGGTAGCACCACGCCCTTTTCAACCTCGGCCATGATCCAGGCCTCCAGCCGTTCCTGTTCGACGGCCTCGGCGGTGACCTCTTCAACCATGGCCTGGGGGATGACGACCGCCCCGTCATCATCGGCCACGATCCAGTCACCGGGAAACACGGCGACACCGCCACAGGCGATCGGTTCCTGCCACCCGACAAAGGTCAGCCCGGCGACCGAGGGCGGTGCGGCAACCCCGTCGCACCAGACCGGCAAACCGGTCGACCTCACCCCGAAAGCGTCGCGCACGACACCGTCCGTAACCAGCGCCGCAACCTTTCGCGCAACCATGCGCGCGCACAGGATATCGCCAAATATTCCGGCATCGGTCACGCCCATTGCGCCCGCCACGCAGACGCAGCCTTCCTCCATCGCCTCGATCGCCGCCCGGGTTGAAATCGGCGCGCCCCAACTGGCCGGTGTAGCCAGATCTTCACGCGCCGGAACGAAGCGCAGGGTAAAGGCCCGCCCGACAACCCGTGCCTGCCCGCTGTGCATCGGCCGCGTTCCTCGCAGCCAGACATTGCGCAGGCCACGCTTCAGAAGGACCGTGGTCAGCGTCGCGGTCGTCACCCCCGCCAGGTGTTCATGCAGGTCCTTGGAATCCATCGTCACCAACCGCCCCTATCCTTGTCGCTTACCCCAAGCTAGCGACAGGTTTGACCGATCCTGTCAACCCTGACGCTTGGCCATTGCCGCTGCGCCGATCTTCGGCTTTGCTGCCCGAAAACGAAAGGAACGGCCAATGTCCGCACCCACGAACCGATTGAAGGCAAACCTTGCAAAAGGGCAATTGCAGCTGGGGCTCTGGCTTTCGCTCTGCAGCCCCCTTGCGGCGGAGATTTGTGCCGGGCGCGGCTTTGATTGGCTGCTTGTCGACGGCGAACATGCCCCGAACGATCTGGGCACGATACTGTCGCAGTTGCAGTCCATAGCCGCCCGCGATGTGCCGACGGTCGTGCGCGTGCCAATCGGCGAACCCTGGGTGATCAAGCGGGTGCTGGACCTTGGCGCACAGTCGATTCTTGTACCGATGGTTGAAACGGTCGAACAGGCCCGGGCCATGGTTGCCGCCGTTCGCTATCCGCCCCGGGGGATTCGCGGTGTCGGCGCATCCTATGCGCGTGCATCCGACTTTGGCGCGATCAGGGATTATTCGACCACCGCGGATGATCAGATATGCCTGATCGTTCAGGTCGAAAGCCGGCGCGGTATCGCCAATGCCGGCGCCATTGCGTCCCTGGATGGCATTGATGGCGTATTTATCGGCCCGGCGGATCTTTCGGCCGATATGGGCCATCTCGGCAATCCCGCTGCGCCGGAGGTGCAGACGGCCATCGCCGAAACCCTGGCTGCCATCCGTGCGGCGGGTGCCGCGGCCGGCATCATCGCGCCCGATCCCGCGGATGCGCGCCGCTACATCGATCTTGGTGCAAACTTCGTGGCGCTGGGCGGTGATGCCGGGCTTCTGTCTGCCGCTGCAGCCGCTGTCAGGGCCGCCTTCTAGCGTGCCAACGCAAACAGCGCATCCACGTCAAGATGGGCTTCGACATGATCGGCCAGCGCGTTCAGAACCGTCTCTATTTCTGCCGAATAGTCGAAGTCTCCGGCATTCGCGCCCAGACTTTTCAGGTAGTCGCGCCGAAAGCCGTCGCTGCTGAATAGCCCGTGCAGATAGGTTCCACAGACCCGGCCATCGGGGCTGCACGCACCGTCTGAACCGGATACCATCATCGCGAAGGGCCGCGCGGTGTCTGCGCCCGTGGTCTGCCCCATGTGGATTTCATAGCCGGAAATCGGCTGCCCGGTGCCGCAATGAACCGCCGTGCTGACCGACAGACGTTTTTCGGCCTGCATGCTGGTCTGAACCGCCAAAAGGCCCAGTCCCTCGGTGCTTCCTGGCTCACCATCCAGGCCGTCGGGGTCGATGACTATCTGTCCAAGCATCTGGTAGCCCCCGCACAGGCCCAGAACGTGGCCGCCGCGCCGAACATGCGCCTTGAGGTCGACATCCCAGCCCTGCGCCCGAAAAAACGCCAGATCCGCCCGGGTCGACTTGCTGCCCGGAAGGACAATGAGCCGCGATTCGGCAGGCAGGGGCTGGCCCGGTGGAACCATCACCACCCGCAGGCGCGGATCGATCCGCAGCGGATCGAGATCGTCGAAATTGGCAATGCGAGAGACGATTGGGCAGGCTACGACCATCCCGTCACCATCGCTTCCCACAACCTCCACCGCGTCTTCCGCCGGCAGCTTCGCGGCGTCGGGAAAATGCGGCAGGATCCCGAATCCGCGCCAACCCGTGTGTTCGCTGATCGCGCGGTAGCCATCGGCAAACAGCCCGACGTCGCCGCGAAACCGGTTGATCACAAACCCCGCGATCATCGCGGCATCGGCAGGGTCCAGAACCGCCTGTGTTCCCACGATCTGCGCGATGACGCCGCCACGGTCGATATCGCCGGCCAGAACCACCGGCACGTCGAAGGCGCGGGCAAAGCCCATATTGGCGATGTCGTTGGCTCTGAGGTTGATTTCGGCGGGGCTTCCCGCACCTTCGACAAGGATCAGGTCATGCCGAGCGGCAAGCCTGCGAAAGCTTTCGCCGACCGCCTGCATCAGGCCCGCCCGCACCGTCGCATAGCCAAAAGCCTGAATCGTTGCGGCGCGCCTGCCTTGAACCACCACCTGTGCGCCTGTTTCGCTTTCCGGCTTGATCAGAACAGGATTCATGTCGATCGAGGCCGGCACCCCCGCCGCCATCGCCTGCAACGCCTGGGCGCGCCCGATTTCGCCGCCGTCCGGTGTCACAGCCGCGTTGTTCGACATGTTCTGCGGCTTGAACGGGGCTACCGACAGCCCGCGGCGCAATGCCGCGCGGCAAAGCCCTGCGACCAATAGCGACTTTCCAACATTCGATCCGGTTCCCTGCACCATCACGGCGCGCGCGCGTTTGCCCATGGTCTGGTCCGAAAGCTGGATGGCGGCCCCGTCAGGATTCGAACCTGAGACCTACCGCTTAGGAGGCGGTTGCTCTATCCCCTGAGCTACGAGGCCATTGGCCTTCCTTTTGCGCAGAAACCGCGCGGCTGGCAAGCCTGCCGGGTGTCCGAAATCCCGGGGAGGCGAATTGGCCCACCGCCCCCCCGGTTTCCGTCGCGTCTTCAGAGCTTGCAGGACGCTTGGGAGCAAACCGTATGGTCTGTTAGCGCTATCATAGAAAAGAATGCGTGCTTGGACAAGCGCCATGGAACGGCTAACAATAGAAAACCCCCGCGCCTCAATGGGAGCCCGAGAGTGACGACAAACCCCGCCGACCAGCGCCGGACGCTGACCCTTCGCGATGTTTCAGAAGCTTCCGGCGTCAGCGAAATGACCGTCAGCCGGGTTCTGCGCAATCGCGGTGATGTTTCCAGCGCGACACGCGAAAAGGTTCTGGAGGCCGCGCGCACCCTCGGCTACGTGCCCAATAAGATCGCCGGTGCGCTGGCGAGCCAGCGGGTGAATCTGGTCGCGGTCATCATTCCCTCGCTGTCGAACATGGTGTTTCCCGAAGTGCTGACTGCCGTGTCCAACGCGCTTGAGGATACCGGCCTGCAGCCCGTGGTCGGCGTTACCAACTACCTGCCGGAACGCGAAGAGGCCGTGCTTTACGAAATGCTGTCATGGCGGCCCTCGGGCGTGATCATTGCCGGGATCGAACACAGCGCCGCGACCCGGGCCATGCTGGAAAACGCTGGCATCCCGATTGTCGAGATCATGGATATCGATGGCGAACCGGTCGATTCCGCGGTCGGCATTTCGCATCGCCGCGCCGGGCGCGAAATGGGCAAGGCAATTGTCGAGGCCGGGTACCGCCGCATCGGTTTCATGGGCACCAAGATGCCTCTCGACCACCGTGCCCGCAAACGCTTCGAAGGCTTTACCGAGGCACTGGCCAAAGCCGGCCTTGAAATCGCCGATACCGAGTTTTATTCGGGCGGTTCCGCGCTGACCAAGGGCCGCGAGATGACCGAGGCGATGCTGAAACGCACCCCGGATCTCGATTTCATCTATTATTCGAACGACATGATCGGTGCCGGTGGGCTGCTGTACTGCCTGGAAAAGGGCATCGATGTGCCGGGCAAGCTGGGCCTTGCCGGGTTCAACAGCGTCGAATTGCTGGGTGGCTTGCCGATGCGGCTGGCAACGATGGATGCCTGCCGTGACGAGATTGGCCGCATGGCGGCCGAGATCATCGCGGGCAAGCACGACAGTGGCATCATCGGCGGCGAAAGGATCGAACTGACGCCCCGTCTTGAACCCGGCGATACGATCCGCAAGGTCTGAACAGGCTCTAATCTTGCTTCAGGTGGCTCTCTCCGCGCTGCGCGGCAAGCGCCATCTGCCGCTGACGTTCGCGAAACCGTTCGCGGTCGAGTTCTGAATACTCGTCGCGGCAATGGTGGCAGGATGCACCTTCTTCGTATTCCGGGCGGCGGGTATCCGCGGGCGTCAGCGGGCGCCGGCAGGCGTGGCAGCTGACATGCCCGCCCGGTCGCAGCCCATGGCCGACAGACACCCGCTGGTCGAAGACGAAACAGGCACCGTTCCACAGGCTTTCGGTTTCGGGAACCTCTTCAAGATACTTCAGGATTCCGCCCTTCAGGTGATAGACCTCGGCCTCGCCAAGTCCTTTCAGGTAGTTGGTGGATTTTTCGCACCGAATCCCGCCGGTACAGAACATCGCGATTCGCTTGTTGTGAAACCGGTCGCGGTTTTCCTGCCACCAGGCGGGAAATTCGCGAAAGCTGCGGGTTTTCGGGTCTATCGCGCCCTCGAACGTACCGATTTCGACTTCGTAATCGTTTCGGGTATCGATCACCACGACATCCGGCGCCGATATCAGCGCGTTCCAGTCTGCCGGATCAACATAGGTGCCGGTCCCCGCGCGCGGGTCGATATCGGGTTGCCCCATGGTCACGATCTCGCGCTTGATACGCACCTTCATCCGGCCGAACGGCATCTTTGCCGCCGGGCTTTCCTTCCACTCCAGATCCGCGCAGCCCGGAAGCGCCCGGATATAGGCCAGAACCGTGTCTAATCCGGCCCGATCGCCCGCGATCGTGCCATTGATCCCTTCGCGCGCCAGCAATAGCGTACCGCGGACATTTGTCGCCTGACAGGTTCGCAACAGTGCTTCGCGCAGCGCGGCGGGTTCGGGAAACGGCGTAAAGTGATAAAGGGCGGCAACGGTCGGCATGAAACTCCATCGCGCGCGAAGCTCCAGAATTCAAGCCCCGCCATTGACGGCACCGCGGCAAAGCTCCTAGGCATGAGGAAAAGCGAAAGGCCCACCATGCGCAGTGCAGACGAAGCCCTGATTATCATCGACATCCAGAACGATTTCTGCCCCGGCGGCGCGCTTGCCGTAGCCGAGGGCGATGCGATCATTCCGATCGTCAACGCGATGATGGCCGATTTCCCGACCGTCGTACTGACGCAGGACTGGCACCCGGCCAACCACAGCTCGTTTGCGGCCAACCACAAGGGCGCCACCGCGTTTTCCACGATTGACATGCCCTATGGCCCACAGGTTCTCTGGCCGGTCCACTGCGTGCAGGGTACCGCGGGCGCGGAGTTCCACCCGAAGCTTGAGACGAAGCCGGCGCAACTGGTAGTCAGAAAAGGGTTTCGCGCCGGAATAGACAGTTATTCGGCGTTTTTCGAAAACGACCACACCACCCCCACCGGGCTCGAAGGATATCTGCGCAACCGCGGTGTTTCGCGCCTGACGCTTGTCGGGCTCGCGACCGATTTCTGCGTGGCCTATTCGGCCCGCGATGCCGCGCAGCTGGGTTTTGCGGTGACCGTGCGCGAAGACGCCTGCCGCGCGATCGACCTTGACGGCTCGCTCGCCGCCGCGCGCGCCGCGATGACGGACGATGGCATCGCGCTCGTTTCCGGCTAATCTTCGCCCTAATTCGTTAACCATTGGATGGTAATCGGGAACCCGACCGATCGGACCGCGAATGGGCGAAACCGTGAACGCAGAGCCGTTTTCAGGCAACAAGGGCGGCGCGCTGGACGATCTGATCCAGCTCGAAGCGCGCAACAGCCCCGGCGGGCTGTTCCTGCGCTATGCCCGCGGCCGGGTCCGGACCTTTCTGGCCCGGCAGGTGATGACCGGGTTCGGTTCGGTCGCGCTTCTGGCACTTGGCCAGGTCGAGGTTGCGCTGGCCTGCGTTGCGGCCGCACTGGTTGGCGAGGCGGTCGATTGCCTGACGCTGTTGCGCATTCTCAGGCGGCACCGGCCCGAAACCGTCGACAGCGATGCAATCCTTCTTGCGGTGCTCAGCGGGTGTTTTCAGTCGGCCACGATTGCCGCCTGTGTCTGGATAACCTGGGTCGGCGTCGGCACGACCGGCAGCGCGGTCTTCGCGCTGACCTTCCTGTTTTCCGCGGTGATCAACGCCGGTATCGTGCGGCCTTTCTTTCCGCAAGGCGCGAACGCGCGGCTGATCATCTTTGCCGCCACCGCCTCGGTCTTGCTGATGCGCAGCTTTGCGGCACCGGCGGAAAGCGGGTTTACCCTGTCCGAGCTGTTCTTCATCACCACGGCGGTGCTGGTTCTGGCCGTCGCGGCCAGCAGCTTCATCGCCTTCGTCGCCCGCTCCAACGCGCAGCGCTATCGCTTCGAACGCGAGCTTTTGCTGGAAAAACGGCAGTTGGAACTGTCGCGCCGCGCGCTGGTCGAAAAGGAAAAACAGGCGCGCCAGCTGGCGCTGGTCGCGCAGCATGCCAATGACAGCGTGATCATCACCAACGAACATGCCCGGATCGAATGGGTGAACAAGACCTTCACCCAGCTGACCGGATACACCTTTGACGAAGCGGTCGGCCGCGACCCCGGCGACCTTCTGAACGGTCCCGAAACCTCTGACCGTTCGTTGCGGGATATTCGCGCGGCACGTCTGGCCAAACGCCCGGTTCGCGTCGAAATCCAGAACCGCACCAAGTCCGGCAAACCGATCTGGATCGAAACCAACCTGACGCCGATCTTCGACGATCTCGGCCAGCACACCGTCACCATCGCGGTCGAACGCGACATTACCGAGGCGAAGCTGCGCGAAACCGAACTCGCCCGCGCGCAGGCCGAGGCCGAGGCCGCCGCACAGGCAAAATCGCAGTTCCTCGCCACGATGAGCCATGAAATACGCACCCCGATGAACGGGGTGATCGGTATGGCGCAACTGCTGAGCGATACCCCGCTTGACGACCAGCAGCGCAAATATACCGACACGATCGTCGAAAGCGGTCAGGCGCTTCTGGCGATCATCAACGACATTCTCGACCTGTCGAAACTTCAGGCGGGCAAACCCCTTGTCACGGCTGCGCCCTTCGATCTGGAACGGTGCGTGCGCGGCGCAGTCGATCTGTTGCGGCCGACCGCGCAGGCCAAGACCATCGGATTGACCCTGACGCTTTCGCCCCTGCCGCCCGCGCTTCTGGGCGATGCCGGCCGGATTCGGCAGATTCTGATCAACCTGATCGGCAACGCGATCAAATTCACGACCGACGGTCAGGTCGCGGTATCGGTCACCGCGGAACGCGAAGGTGACCACCACGACATCGCCATCGCGATTGCCGATACCGGCATCGGCATTCCCGAAAGCCGCCTTGCCACGATCTTCGAAAGCTTTACCCAGGCCGATGGCAACATTTCGCGCCAGTTCGGCGGAACTGGATTGGGCCTGACCATTTCACGCCTACTTTCGCGCGAGATGGGCGGCGACATTTCCGTGCGATCGACCGAAGGCGAGGGCTCGGTCTTCACGCTGTCGCTGTCGCTGCCCGATGCGCCGGCGGCCTGCCCGCCACGCCCGCCGCGGACCTGCCCGACAGCATGACACAGCGGCGTCACCGCGTTCTGATCGCCGAAGACAACATGACCAACAGCCTGATCGTGCGAAAGATGCTGGAGCCGGAAAACCTGGAGCTGATCCTCGTCGAGAACGGGCGACTTGCGGTGGAAAGCTATGAGCGCCAGCCGCCCGACATCGTGCTGATGGACATGTCGATGCCGGTGATGGACGGGCTTCAGGCCGCGCGCGAAATTCGCCGGATCGAGGCGCGCGACGGTCTTCCGCGCGTGCCCATGGTTGCCCTGACCGCCAACGCCTTTTCCGACGACCGCGATGCCTGTATCGAGGCCGGGCTCGACGACTTTCTGACCAAGCCGATTTCCAAGCCCGATCTGACCGAACGAATTCGCGCCCACCTCTCCTCCGCGCAGGAGGCCATCAGCACCAAGGCCCTTTGAACCCGCGGGGATTTCTGCCTTACTATGGCGCAAAAGGTGGAGTGCACATGGTCGATATTGCAACGCGGGTCTACAACCACAAATGGAAGATTGACCCTATCGTCCGGTCGCTGATCGACACGGATTTTTACAAGCTTCTGATGTGCCAGTCGATCTTCCGCAATCGGCCGAACACGACCGTGACCTTCAGCCTGATCAGCCGCAGCCGCGATATCCGGCTGGCCGAGCTGATCGATGAAGGCGAACTGCGCGAACAGCTTGACCATATCCGCAGCGTGAAGCTCAGCCGTGGCGAAAGCACCTGGCTGCGCGGCAACACCTTTTACGGCAAGCGGCAGATGTTCCGGTCCGACTTCATGGAATGGTTCGAGGCCCTGCAACTGCCGCCCTATCATCTGGAAAAGCGCGACGGCCAGTTCGAACTGACCTTCGAAGGCGCCTGGCCCGAAGTCATGCTGTGGGAAATTCCGGCGCTTGCGGTGTTGATGGAACTGCGCAGCCGCGCGGTGCTGAACCGGCTGGGAAAATTCGAACTTCAGGTGCTTTACGCCCGCGCGATGACGCGGGTCTGGGAAAAGGTCGAGCGCCTGCGCCGGATCGACGGCCTGAAACTGGCGGATTTCGGAACCCGCCGGCGGCATGGGTTTCTCTGGCAGGACTGGTGCGTTCAGGCCCTGATCGAGGGGCTGGGCGAAAAGTTTGTCGGCACCTCGAACTGCCGTATCGCCATGCGCCGCGACATCGAGGCGATCGGCACCAATGCCCACGAACTGCCGATGGTCTACTCGGCCTTGGCCCGAACCGATGCCGAACTGGCGCAGGCGCCCTATCAGGTTCTGGCCGACTGGCATGAAGAGCATGACGGAAACCTGCGGATCATCCTGCCCGATACCTACGGGACCGAAGGATTCCTTCGCCGCGCGCCCGATTGGCTGGCAAGCTGGACCGGCATTCGCATCGACAGCGGTGACCCGGCCACCGGCGCCGAAACCGCAATCCGCTGGTGGAAAGAGCGCGGCGAAGACCCAAGGCAGAAGCTGGTGATCTTCTCCGACGGGCTCGACGTGGACAAGATCGAGGACCTGCAACGGCAGTTTGCCGACCGGGTCAAGGTTTCCTTCGGTTGGGGAACCATGCTGACCAACGATTTCCACGGGCTTGCCGAAGGCGATGCGCTGCGCCCGTTCAGCCTTGTGTGCAAGGCCGTATCGGCCAATGGCCGACCCACCGTCAAACTGTCCGACAACCCCAACAAGGCGATGGGCCCGGCCGACGAGATTGCGCGCTACAAACGCGTGTTCGAAGTGGGCGAACAGGCGCGGCAGAAGGTTCTGGTCTGAACCCGCGTCCGGTCAGCAAAGCCGCGCGCCAAGCGACAGCGCGCGGTCGATGTGCTGCCGGTGGCGTGGTGCCGCGGGCGCAAGCCGCGGCATCGCCCAACCGACCGAGGCGAGACACCGGATCAGCGTAAAGACCGGCACCATGGCAATGTCGCTGGCGTCCAGAGGACGCACATCGCCATATCCGGCAACCAGCGCCTCTGACAGCGCAGAAAACTGCGGCTCTGCCAGGTTCTGCGCCAGTGCCGTGCCAAGGTCGTAAAGCCGATAGCCAAAGCCGCTGTCATCGAAATCGATCAGCCAGGGCTGGTCATTGCAAAGCAGCACGTTTTCGCGCAGCACATCGGCATGGATCAGGCCACGGTCGCCGCCGCGCGCGCTGTACTCTGCTAGCCGGTCACGGCACCACGCGCGCAGGCGCCGCATCTCGGCGGCTTCGTCCGGTGTCAGCGCAGGATGCTCCCAGAACCGGCCCCAGAACGGGCTTTCGCCCAGAAGGCCGTCATCGTCCCAGCGCGGGCGCTGAAAGCCGGCCGGCAGATGCAGATGATCCGTCGCCACATGCATCGCCGCAAGCAACCTGCCCAGCCGAGAAAACTTTTCCGCCTGGTCCTGCCTCGATCCGGTCAGCGGCTTGTCGGCTTCGCCCAGCGGGTCGCCCCCAACCCAGCCGAAGGCGCTCGCGACCCGGCCATCAGCCAGATGCACCATAAACGACCCGTCCGCCGGTCGCATCGGCCGCGCCACGGCAACACCTTTCGCGGCCAGCGCATCGCACCACCAAAGTTCCGATCGGATCGCATCTTCGGTCTGATAGCCCTGGCGGTGAATGCGCAACGCCGCGCGACCGGCGGGAAACCGCGCCTCGAACACCGCGTTCTCGCGCAGCCCGATCAACCGCAGGCTGTCGCTGCCGCCCCAGGCGGCGGCCGCTTCGGCGGCAAGGCGGTGGGCCTCGGCCTCATTCATCGGGTTCCACCCTTCCACGCATGGCCTTCACCTGCGACCGCCCCGCCTTGGCATCCAGCCGCCGCCGCTGGCTGGCGCGCGTGGGTTTGGTGGGTATGCGCCGCTTCGGCGCGACCAGCGCGCGCGCCACCAGTTCGGCCAGACGTTCGCGCGCCAATTCACGATTGCGCGCCTGACTGCGTGTGTCTTCGACGCGGATGACGATGGCCCCATCCAGCGTCCAGCGCCGGCCTGCCAGCCGCTTCAGCCGCGCCTTGACCGCTGCCTCAAGGTGGGGGCTGCGCGCCGCCTCGAACCGCAATTCGACCGCGGTTTCGACCTTGTTCACATTCTGTCCACCGGGACCGGACGAACGCGAAAAGCTTTCGGTCAGTTCCCAGTCGGCCAGTTCGACAGTGTCAGAGATACGCAACATGGCGCGAGGTTAGACGATTTCCCGCAAACCGCCTACGGGACTTGGCGGCGCAGGGGCACAATACGGAAAGGGCCGCCTTTGCAGGCGGCCCTCCGAGTTCGCTGGAGATGGGGCCGGTTAGGACCTGTCCCAATCAGTGGGTCTTGCCATCGGGGCTGCCCTCAGGCGCGTTCCCTCCTGACTGTCCCAACACCTCTCTCCAATATCACTCTCGACACTGGACCACCTCCTTTCAGCTGCGTTAGCGTTAAAGGGAGCGTGACACAGATTTTGTGTTTGTCAAAACTTTTTACGTAGGTCTTGTGGTCAATCGCGCGACGATCAGGCGGAAAGGCAACAGGGCGATCAGAGCCAGCGACAGTTTCACCAGCCAGTCGGCGACGCCCAGCGACACCCACAAGGGAACCGCCGGCCCGAAACCCAGCAGCGGCAAAACCTCGCCCGCCCAGGACACGTCATTGCCCGGCTCAAGCGCGACCAGCGCCGCCGAGAACGCCACGGTGAAAAAGATTGCCGTGTCTGCGGAAGATCCGACAAGGGTCGATACCAGCGGCGCGCGCCACCACCGGCCCTTGCGCAGCCAGTCGAACACCGCCACGTCCAGCAACTGCGCCACCAGAAAGGCCAACCCCGAACCCAGCGCGATACGGAAGGTGACAAGCGGGCCGAACTCGCCCTCGATCCGGGTGCCGATCAGCGAACAGATGACGCCCACGACGAAGCCGACCAGAACCACGCGCCGCGCCGCCGGCGCGCCGTAGACACGGTTCATCACATCGGTAACGAGGAAGGCGAAGGGATAGGTAAAGGCGCCCCAGGTCAGCCATTGGCCAAACAGAAACTGCACCAGGATGTTGGAGGCCACGACAATGGCGGCCATGGCAAGAATGCCGGGAAGGTGAATGCGGGTCATCGATGATCCGTTTTGACAAGGTTGCGGAGACTTGGTCGCCACCATGGCGACGCGCCGTCATAGCGCCGGATCGCGCCCGCTTCAAGTCAGTCGAGCAACCGGTATTCCACCAGTTCGGTGCGTTGAAAAAACCGGAAGTTGTCATCGGATATCATCGTCAGCCGGGTGTGGCCCTGATCGTCGCGCCAAACCGCCAGCCCTTCCAGATTGTCGTGCTTGCCCGCCGGCGACTGAAACACCTCTTCCTCTGCGGCCACGCCTTCTGCGCCCAGCCGAAAACGGCGCACCCGGCTTTCAAAGCCCGATATCCCGCGAAAGTTCCGTTCCAGCACGTATAGCCAGCCATCGTCGCCGAAATCGGCGCCAACCGGTTTGAAATCGTCGCGCCGCGCGATCCGTGCCGCCACATCCCACGCCCCGTCGTGATAGCGAAAGACCGGTGTCACGCCCTTTTCGCGCCACGCCTCGGGCAAGGTGTAAAGATCGCCCGCGTCGTCCACCGCCAGCGCCTCGAGAGAGGAATTGCCGCGCAGCCGCCGAAACTCGGCATATTGCGGCATGATCACGGGCTGATCGGATTGCGCATCCGGATAGCGAAGAACCCGGTGGGCAAACTCGAACGACACATACATCGTGCCGTCGGCGGTCAGCGCGACGCCCTCGCTGTCGCCCTGCATGCTGCGCAGCTTTTTACCCCGTGGCCCCATAAGCTTGCGGACAGGCCCGGCATCGACCCCGGTGATACGGCCATCCGCGCCGCGCAGGATGCGGCCTGTGATCACCCCGGTCCGGTCCGAAATCGCGACGAAGCTGGTGCCCGCATCCGCCATGTCGATGCCGGAAAACCCGCCGAATTCCACCTGCCGTTCCGACCAGGTGTAGCTGCCGAAATATTCCGCCGGGCCAGCCGCAACCGTGGCGCAGGCCGACACAAGGCTGGCAAGCGCCGCGCCTATTGCGAAGACAGGACTTGCGCGCATTGCCCGGGAAGATCCGCCATGGTGAAATCGCGCGCGCCCTTCTTGCGCACAACCTTTTCCTTCTTCTTCTTTTTCGAAGGCTTCGGCGGGTTCAGGAAATCCGTCACCCACCATTGCAGTGTCTCGTCACAACCGTTTCCGCCTTTCGACAGTTCGGAAACGGTGGGCTTCTGGGTCTGGCACAGGCGCGACCCTTGGGGCATTTCAGCCGGACATGAAAATGCGTGTTGTGCCCGTAAATCGGCCGGACCTTCTGCAGCCAGACCTTGTCCGATGCCTTGGCCGTCTTGCACATCGCGATCTTGACCGCCGCGGCAACAAAGATGCGGTCCACCCGCGGGTCCAGCGCCGCCGCCCGCAAGAGCGCGTGGTGCGCCGCCGTCCAGTTGCCATTCACGCTGCGCTGATCTTCGGTCCGGACCGAGATCGAGCTGAGGCTTTCACGTTCCGCCCGTGTCAGGTTCACCCGTTTGGGTGGCAGCATCCAGATATCGGCGTCCAGGCCGATCTGGTGGCTGCTGTGGCCCGATGTCATCGGCCCACCCCGCGGCTGGCTGATATCGCCGATATAAAGCCCCGCCCATCCGACCTTTGTGGCCGCCACGCTCAGACCCTTCAGAAACGCGATCATCTCCGGGTGGCCCCAGTTGCGGTTGCGCGACAGCCGCATCGCCTGCCAGGTCGGCCCGGTTTCCGGCAACTGCTCCAAGCCCGCGCCGCAACCCTTGGCATAGGTCCCGATCGCGCTCGGCTCCTGCGCCGAAGCGGTGGCCTTTGCACCGAAAAGCTGGTTGGCGAGCGCCTCGGCCATGGCCGGTGCGGTGAAAAGGACAGAAAGAATGAACGCCAGAAAAATCCGTGTCATGGCCTGCTCGCCGGTTATGCCTCGCGGTCAGAGTAGCAGGCTTTGCCCGATACGCAAAAGCCCCGACGCTCGAGCCTAGGTCACACGTTCGCCATGCGGCCGGACCCAGGCCAGAAGGACGAGGCCGATCAGGAATAGGCCGATCAGCGGTGTGATGCCCCATTGCTGGCTGCCGGTCGCCGCCGAAACCGCCGCGATCAGCGCGGGCGCCAGGAACGACGTTGCCTTTCCCGACAGCGCAAAAAGGCCAAAGCCTTCGGCGGCGCGTTCCGGCGTGGTGTGGCGCACCATCAGAGTGCGGCTTGCCGCCTGCACCGTGCCGCCAGCCGCGCCGATGATCGCGCCGCAGACATAAAAGACGATGTCGGGCACGCTCGACCCGGGGTCGAGCGCCAGGCCGAAAAGGCTTTCGCGGTTCATCCCCACGACGATCAGGCACACGACGATCAGCGACAGGACCGACCAGGTGATCACGGTTTTCGGACCGTACCGGCGGTCGGCATAGCCGCCTGCCCAACTGGCCACCGCGGCGGTGACCCCGCCTAGAATGCCGAAGACCCCGATCTGCGTGATCGTCCACCCCAGCACGCCCGAGGCATAGACCCCACCGAAACCATAAAGCGCGTTCAGCGCATCGCGATAGAACATCGACGATGCCAGATAGGCGGCCAGACTGCGCCTGTTGGCCAGCCCCAGGATCGACTGCCAAAGCCCTGCCAGCGCTTCGCGCGTGCGCAACAACGTGCCGACTGCGCGGGGCGGTTCTTTCACCCACAGAAAGAACGGGATCATGAAAAGGATGTACCATGCCGCGGAAAACGGCCCGACGAACCGCGTGCCCTCGTTGGTTTCGGGGTCAAGCCCGAAGGCCGGCGAAAGGCCGATCAGGGTTTTGCCGCTGTCGCCGTTTTCGGCAAAGAACAACAGCATGATGATCAGCGCGACCAGCCCGCCGGCATAGCCGAAGGCAAAGCCATTGCCCGACACGCTGCCCATCTTGTCGTCTTCGATCAGCGAGGGCATCAGCGCGTTGGTAAAGGTCGTGGCAAATTCCATGCCGATGAACCCGATGCCAAACAGCACTACCGCCTGGGTCAGCATCGGCGCAGCCGGGTTCAGCGCCCAAAGGCCGGCTGCCCCCACGACATAGCAGGCCGAAAAGACCCAGATCCACGGCATCCGGCGCCCCGAACCGTCGGCGATGGCGCCCAGAATGGGTGACAAAAGCGCGATGATGACGCCGCAAACAGTCAACCCAAGACCCCAAAGAGCCTGTGCATTTGCCTCGGCCACCTCTTCGGTCAGCCCCGAGGCCATGAATTCGGCCGACGCGACCTTGGCGAAATAGGGGCCGAAGATGAAGGTCAGCAACAGCGTGTTGTAGGGCTGGCTTGCCCAGTCGAAGAAATACCAGCCCCAGATGCGCTTCCTGGCCGTGACCGCCATTCCATCCCCCGTCGCGCGTTTGCCCGATAAGACATGGAACCGCATGACCGCGCAAGCGCCAAGCCGTAGGCTTTGCCTTCAACGCAGTAGCGCCGTGGGCGAAGTCGCGGCATAGTTCCGCCATCGGAAACGCAGGGAGTGATCCTATGGAAGTGCTAAACGTGATCGTCGCGGCAGCGGCGGCCTATGTCTTCGGCGCTGTGTGGTACATGAAGCTCGCTGAACCCTGGATGGCGGCGGCCGGCATCGAAAAAGGCCCCGACGGGCGTCCGAAGGGCGCAGGCAACCCGATGCCCTATGTCATCAGCGCGATCAGCCTGCTGGTCGTGGCCGGCATGATGCGCCATGTCTTCGGCATGGCCAGCATCGACAGCGTCGGCAAAGGCATCGCCGCGGGCTTCGGTCTGGGCGCCTTCGTGGCAACCCCGTGGATCGTGACGAACTATGCCTATTCCTCGCGGCCACGGAACCTGACGCTGATCGACAGCGGCTTTGCCACGATCGGCTGCACGATCATCGGCCTGGTTCTGTCACTGTTCTGAGCCGGAAAAAATGGAGGGCCCCGACCCACCGGGACCCTCCACCACCCCACGTGCTCCCTTCGCACCACACGTGAATGTCAAGGTCCCGGCCTACTGGCCTGTTGGGTTCACTTAGCCAGAAATCGCCGCCCCGGTCAAACACCAAGCGCGGAGAATTCTATGCAAATCCAGTCTGTTAACCTATTTCCGCAAGACCCGGTTCGGCTTAGCGGTAGTGGGCTTCCTTGCCGAAATGCTTGACAAGCATGTAGTAGACCACGGCGCGGTACTTGTTGCGTTCGGACCGGCCATAGGTGTTGATCACCGCGTTGATCGCATCCATCAGCTGCGGCCCGTCTTTCAGCCCAAGCTTCTTCATCAGGAAGTTGCGCTTTACCCGCTCCAGCTCATCAGGGTCGCTTGCCGCGACGGTCTGTGCGTCGGCGTCGTAGATCGTCGGGCCGCAACCGATCGTGACCTTGGTCAGCAGGTCCATATCCGGCGTCAGACCGCATTTGGTTTTCAGATCGTCGGCATATTGCGCAATCAGTTCGTCACGGCGTCCCATTTGCAAACTCCTCGTTCCTGTCGGCAGCACCACTTTCACCGGCCCGCGCTTGGGCGGGACGGGGCGCGGAAAGTCTAGGCCAAGCCCGGTCGGGGGACAAAGGGAAATCTGGCCGGCTTTTCCCCGTCTGGCAGAGAGCCGGGCACACCGGCTGCCCTGCTATGGCGGGGACCCGAACCTAGTAACGGTAATGATCCGATTTATAGGGGCCAGCCACCGTAACCCCGATATAGTCCGCCTGGTCCGGGCGGAGTTCCGTCAGCTTCACACCGATCCGCGCCAGATGCAGGCGGGCGACTTTCTCGTCCAGATGCTTGGGCAGGATATAGACGCCGGGCTTGTATTCCGCGCCCTTGGTCCACAATTCGATCTGCGCCAGAACCTGATTGGTGAAGCTGGCCGACATCACGAAAGACGGGTGCCCGGTCGCGTTGCCGAGGTTCAGCAGCCGACCTTCGGACAAAAGGATGATCCGCGCGCCCGAGGGCATCTCGATCATGTCCACTTGGTCCTTGATGTTGGTCCACTTGTGGTTCTTCAGGCTCGCGACCTGAATTTCATTGTCGAAATGGCCGATGTTCCCGACGATCGCCATGTCCTTCATGGCGCGCATGTGTTCCAGCCGGATCACGTCCTTGTTGCCGGTCGTGGTGATGAAGATGTCGGCGCTCGCCACCACATCCTCAAGCACGACAACCTCGAACCCGTCCATCGCGGCCTGAAGCGCGCAGATCGGGTCGATCTCGGTCACCTTCACGCGGGCACCCGCACCGCGCAAGCTGGCGGCCGACCCCTTGCCGACGTCGCCATAGCCGCAGACAACGGCAACCTTGCCAGCCATCATCGTGTCGGTGGCGCGGCGGATACCGTCGACCAGCGATTCCTTGCAGCCGTACTTGTTGTCGAACTTCGACTTGGTGACGCTGTCATTCACATTGATCGCCGGGAAGGGCAGCAGGCCCTTCTTGTGCAGGTCATAAAGCCGGTGCACGCCGGTGGTGGTCTCCTCGGAAACACCCTTGATCGCGTCGCGCTGTTTGGTGAACCAGCCGGGGCTTTCGGCCAACCGCTTCTTGATCTGGTTGAAAAGGCAGACCTCTTCCTCGCTTGTCGGCGTTTCGATCAGCGTGGTTTCACCAGCTTCGACCCGCGCGCCATAAAGGATGTACAGCGTCGCATCCCCGCCATCGTCGAGGATCATGTTGGCAGTGCCTTCCGCGAATTGAAAGATCTGGTCGGTATAGGCCCAGTAATCCTCCAGCGTCTCGCCCTTGATCGCGAATACCGGCGTACCTCCCGCGGCAATCGCGGCGGCGGCGTGATCCTGCGTCGAAAAGATGTTGCACGAGGCCCAGCGTACATCGGCGCCCAGTGCCTTGAGCGTCTCGATCAGAACCGCGGTCTGGATCGTCATGTGCAGGCTGCCGGCGATCCGCGCGCCCTTCAGCGGCTGCTTGTCCCCGTATTCCGCGCGCAGCGCCATCAGCCCCGGCATTTCGGTTTCGGCGATATCCAGTTCCTTGCGGCCATAGTCGGCCAGGGCGATATCCTTGACGATATAATCTTTCGGCATGGCCGGGCTCCTGTAATCGCGGTTTGCGGTGCCATACCACCCGGCGTGCGGTTCTTCAATCGCAGGCCAGATTGACCGTCGCCATTGCCATCAAAGCATGGCAAAACCCTTAGCCAGAAACGGAGACGCATATGGCGCGCTTGCCAAAACCACCCCGTGCGTGGCAGCGGATGCTGTCGGGCCGAAGGCTTGACCTGCTGGACCCGACACCCGTCGACATCGAGATCGAGGACATCGCCCACGGGCTGGCCTTTGTCGCCCGCTGGAACGGGCAGACCAAGGGCGACTGGCCCTATTCCGTGGCCGAACATTCGCTTCTGGTCGAGGAAATCTTTACCAAGATGAACCCCGGTGTGCCGGTCAGATGGCGCCTTGCCGCGCTGCTGCACGATGCCCCGGAATATGTGATCGGCGACATGATCAGCCCGGTCAAGGCGGCGGTCGGCCCCGATTACAAGGCAATGGACGACCGGCTTTCTGTGGCGATCCACCTGCGCTTTGGCCTGCCGTCGAACCTGCCCGCCACCATCAAACGCGCCATCAAGAAAGCCGACCGGATTTCGGCATGGCTGGAAGCGGTGCAGATCGCCGGCTTTTCCGAAGCCGAGGCCGACAGGCTTTTCGGCGCGCCGGACACCGCGCTGGTGCGAACACTGCATCTGCGCCTGCGTCCGCCATCGGAAACCCGCGCCGCGTTTCTGGACCGCCACGCCCATCTGATGAAGGCGCTTGGCGGCTGACCGCGCCGCGATCATTTCCGGCTACCCTGGCTGTCTGAACCGTCGGGGCGGTTCGGACCCGGCCTTTTCGGCATTGGTTAAAACGTCAGCAGCACCATGGAATCGGTAGGAATTGAAAGCACGATTTGCACTCCATCCTGAAAGAGCGCTTGGAATTCTCATGTTCAACGGGAAAGCATGAGTCAGTTCGCCATTCTTTTTGTTAGATAAAAAAACACATGGCCTCGCCCGACTGGCTCCGGTTTCCGCCGCTTTCGTCGTTGCGCGACTTCGAGGCGAACGCCTGTTATGGCGGCTTCAACGCTTCGGCACGGCATCTGAACGTCACCCATGCGGCGGTCGCCCAGCAGGTTCGCTCGCTCGAGACGCATCTCGGCTTGCCACTGGTCCGCCGCGATGGCCGTGCCCTGAACCGGACGGCGGAGGGCGAAGCGCTGGCCGCTGCCCTTGGCGAAGGGTTTTTCGTGATCGAAACCGCACTTGGCGCGCGACGTGGTTGTCGCGGCGCCTTCGCTTTTGTCCGGCCCGGTCCCACTGACGGCCGAACAGATGGCGCGCCTGCCTGGATCGTCGAGGAAGACTGGAGCGAACAGCAAAGCTGGTTCGTTTCCTGCATCGGCACAGCGATGGAATGCCCGACCGTGCGAAACGCTCCCAGCGAGGAACTGGCACTCACCGCCGTGTGCGAAGGCTTCGGGCTTTACCTAGCCAGCTCCGCGCTGGCTCAGCAGGATCTGATCAGCGGAAGGCTGGTCGAGGTTTTCGATCCCTGCGACAACCGCCCCGGTTCCTGTATCGTTCAGCCAAAAGGGCCACGTCGTGCGGTGGCCCTTCGGTTCATCCGCTGGCTGAAATCGATTACCTGATCGCCATGTCGTCGGCGGACTTGCCGGATTTCAACGCCGCCTCGAACCAGCGCGGCTTGCGCCCGCGGCCCGACCAGGTTTCGGCCTTGTTGGCCGGGTTGGCGTATTTCGGCACAGCCGGCGCCCGCTTGCGCGTCTTCGCCTGTCCGGTCAGTTCCGCCAGCGAAAAGCCAAGCTTTGCCGCCGTGGCCTCAACCTCGGCCAGGGCCTGCTGCTTCTTCCGCGCCTCGAACGAGGCGATGGCCTTTTCAACACGACGTCCCAGGTCTTTCAGATCTTTCAGTGACATCGATTCCAGATTGATAGTCATGAGAACCCCCTTTTTTGGCCTCGGGGTCTAGTTGTCGGTTTTTATTCCGCTATTCAAGTCGGATTTCTTAATATTTTTCCGCCCGGCGGAAATAACTTGGCGTGCTAATTCCCGGCGCGTTAGCGCGGGCTGCGTTTTGCAAGTATACGTTGCAGCGTTCGGCGGTGCATATTAAGCCGCCGCGCGGTTTCGCTGACATTGCGGTCGCACAATTCATAAACCCGCTGAATATGTTCCCACCGTACCCGGTCGGCCGACATCGGGTTGTCCGGCGGCGGTGGCAATCTGTCGCCAACCGCCAGCAGCGCATTGGTGATGTCATTGGCATCGGCCGGTTTCGACAGATAGTCGGTCGCCCCCATCTTGACCGCCGCCACCGCCGTGGCAATGGCGCCATATCCGGTCAGCACGACGATGCGGCAATCGGGGCGTTTTTCGCGCAGCACCTCGACCACATCCAGCCCGTTGCCGTCTTCCAGCCTCAGGTCGACCACCGCATAGGCCGGCGCGCGCGCCATCGCGATCGCCTTGCCGGCCGCTACGCTTTCTGCGGTTTCGGGCTGAAACCCGCGCTTTTCCATGGCCCGGGCAAGGCGTTTCACAAACGGCTCGTCATCGTCAACCAGCAGAAGCGTGCGGTCTTCGCCCAGCTCCGCACCATCATGTTCGGGCATGAATCCTCCGTCCGCGCTTTCCTGTGGTTTTAGGAGTTTGCACCGTCCCGGTCAATTTGTCCCGCGTCCGAACCGCCCTTAGGACAGCGCCTCGATAAAACAGGCGGTTCTTCGCGCCACGTCGTCGGCGGTGTCGTCGCGCTTGAAGAACTCGGCAAAGCCGGTTTTCGGAAACATCAGGTAGGTAAATGTCGAATGATCGATCAGCGTGTATTCGTCACCGGGGTCCTGCACCTTGAAATAGGTCTTGTATGCCGCCGATGCGGCCTTGACCTGTTCCTCGCTTCCCGTGAGCCCCAGCATGTCGGGATGCATGGCATCGGTAAAGGCGGCCAGCTGTTCGGGCGTATCGCGCGCCGGATCGACGGAAATGAAGACCGGCTTCACCGACAAACCCATTTCCTGAAGAATGTCCACAGCTTCGGCGTTGCGGGCATTGTCCAACGGGCAGACATCGGGGCAGAAGGTATAGCCGAAATAAACCAGCGTCGGGCCGGTAATCACATCCGTGTCGGTCACTGTCGCGCCGGTTTCGTCGATCAGCGTAAAGGGCCCGCCGATATCGGCCGCCCCGCTCGCCACAACCGAGGCGCGGCATTCCGCCAGCGGGTCGTCGGGCCGGTTGCCAAAGGCAAACCAGGCGCTGACGCCGATCAGCGCGATAACCGTCGCCGAAGCGGCCGTAGCATAGTGGCGGGTCATCGCATCCTCCGATCGTTCGTTGCGATTGATCCTCTAGCGCGCGACGCCCTACAATGAAAGCCCGCGAACGCGCCGACGACAGAGAGATTGATTGACGCCACCCCGGCCCGCCCACACACTTTACCGCGAAACACAAAGCGACTGGGTGCGGCTGCGCACGCTGATCCTGCTGCGCTGGCTGGCCATTGCCGGTCAGCTTGCGGCAATGGCCGTGGCCGCCAGTCAATTCAATGTGATCCTGCCGCTCAATCTGTGCCTGTTCGTCGTCGGCACCGCCGTTGCCGCCAACCTCGCGGCGATGTTCCTGTTTCCGCAGAACAAGCGGTTGACCGAAGGCCAGGCGCTGATAACGCTTCTGTTCGATCTGTCCCAGCTGGCGTTCCTGCTGTTCCTGACCGGCGGCATTTCAAACCCCTTCGCCCTGCTGATCATCGCCCCGGTTGCCGTGGCCGCGGCCGCGCTGGAGGTGCGCACCACGCTGGTCCTGGGCGCAACCGCGGTCGCACTTGTTTCGCTTGTCAGCCTCGTCAACCTGCCTCTGGTCACCCGAGCCGGCATCGTGCTCAGCATTCCGCAGGTCTTTGCCTTCGGTTTCTGGCTGTCGATCGTGACCGCGATCGTTTTCATCGGCATCTATGCCCAAAGCGTCGCCTCCGAAGTCCGCTCGATGTCGCAGGCGCTTCTGGCGACGCAAATGGCACTTTCGCGCGAACAGAAGCTGACCGACCTCGGTGGCGTGGTCGCTGCTGCCGCACATGAACTTGGCACACCGCTGGCCACGATCACGCTGGTCAGCACCGAACTGATCGACGATGCCGCCGGTCAGGACGACCTGCTGGACGATCTGCGGCTGATCCGCGATCAGGCCGACCGCTGCCGCGACATCCTGCGGTCGATGGGCCGCGCCGGAAAGGACGATTTGCACCTGCGCAGCGCGCCGCTGGGCGCGGTGGTGCGCGAGGCCGCCGAACCGCATATGGAACGTGGCAAGACCATTGCCTTTTCCGCCCGACCGCTGCCCGGTGCCGACGCCCGCCAACCCACGATCCGGCGCATGCCCGAAATCATCCACGGCCTGCGCAACCTGGTTCAGAACGCGGTGGATTTCGCCCACACCGCCGTCTGGGTCGATATTGAATGGGCCGATGGCACCATCAACGTACGCATTGCCGATGACGGCCCGGGCTTTCCCTCGCATCTGATCGGACGTATCGGCGATCCGTTCATGCGCAGCCGTTCGGGCGCGGGTGCCACCGCCGAACGGCCGGGATATGAAGGCATGGGGCTTGGCCTGTTCATCGCCAAGACACTTCTGGAGCGGACCGGCGCGGTCCTGACCTTCGCCAATGGCTCCGACCCGTTTCTGACCGAGGACGAACGGCCCGAACGTTCCGGAGCCACGATAACCGTCCGCTGGCCGCCCGAGGCGATCACCGCCGATGCCTCGCAGCCTCTCGGGGCCAATCTGCCGATTTCGGGGTAAGGGCCTTAACCCGGCATTAACCAGTCTTAAGGCAGCGTGATCGTGCTGAACCGCACGAAAGGGCTGGCAATGATCGAAGAGTGGCTGAACCTTGCTGTGATGCTGGGCGCGGCAGTCGTTGCGGCGCTTCTTGCCGCCGCGTTCCTCGCCCGCGCCAATGCCCTGCCCGCGCAGGCCACGCCGTCGGACGAAACCCGCACGCAGGACGCGGTCTTCCTCTTCGACGACGAAACGCTTGTCGACGCCACCGCTCAGGCGCGCGCGCTTCTGTCGGCCGCCGGGCAGCGCGGCGATGCCTGGCGCAAGCTGATGGCGTTTGTCACCCCGCGCTTTCCCGACTTCGAAACGCGCATTCACCATATCGACGAAATCGGCCGGATCGCGCTGGTGGGCGAAGGCGACGATCCGGTTTCGCTGGTCGCGGAATGGCGCGACGGGCTGACCCGCATCACACTGGCGCAGGATCGTGAAACCGCGCAGAACCTGCGCGAGGAAACCCTGGGCCAGCGCGCGCTTGAGGCCGAACTGCAAACCCTGCGCGCCACCGCCGCCCACGCGCCTCTGGCGATCTGGCGGCAGGATGCCACCGGCCGGGTCATCTGGGCCAACACTGCTTATCACGAACTTGCATCCGACTTGCTTCCCGAAAACGAAGAGCTTTCCTGGCCGCTGCCCAGGGTCTTTCCCGATATTGCTGAGGCTGCTGGGTCGGGCGGCAACCGCCGGCAGGCCGCAACGCGTAATGGCAACGGCGGCTGGTACGAGTGCGTAACCTACGCGTTGGAACGCGAAAGGCTTTGCTATGCGGTTCCGGCCGACGCGACGGTAAGGGCCGAGGCGTCGATGCGTGAATTCGTGCAGACGCTGTCGCAAACCTTCGCGCATCTGTCCATCGGCTTGGCGATTTTCGACCGCCAGCGGCAGTTGCAGTTGTTCAACCCGGCGCTGACGGACCTGACCGGCCTGCCGGTTCAGTTTCTGGCATCGCGCCCGCGGCTTTTCGCCTTTCTCGACGCGTTGCGCGAAAACCGTACGATCCCCGAACCCAAGGATTACAAAAGCTGGCGGAACCAGATGATCGCGCTCGAAAAGGCCGCCGCATCGGGCCAGTACGAAGAGGTCTGGACCCTGCCCGAAGGACAGACCTATCGCGTTACCGGCCGTCCCCACCCCGATGGCGCGGTGGCGCTTTTGTTCGAAGATATCAGCGATGAAATGACCCTGACACGCCGGTTTCGGGCCGAACTGGAGCTTGGCCAGTCGGTCATCGACGGGCTGGACACGGCGGTCGCGGTGTTTTCGCCAAGCGCGGCGATTGCCATGTCCAACGCCGCCTATGCGCGGCTCTGGGGTCAGGACCCGGGCACCGCCCTCGCCGAATGCACCGCAGGCGATGCGGTCCGCACCTGGCAGGCGGCATGTTCGCCAAGCGTCGTCTGGCCAGACATCCTGGCCCGGATCGAGGGGCGCGGCGGCGAGGCCACGGGCCAACGCTACCAGCTTCGGCTTGCCGATGGCCGCGCGCTGGATTGCCGGCTATCGCCCCTGCCGCGCGGCGCGACGATGGTGGTGTTTGCCGCGTCGCAAAGCCAGACCGGGACCGAACCGGTTGCGACCGGGAAACACGACGCGGCACGCCGGCACGCCTGAACCGGCTTGCGGCAGCGGCAGCGCAGGGTAAAAGTCGGGCCATGGCCACCCGACCCGCCCCGACCGAGCTGACCCTTTCCGATGCCGAGGCCACCGCTCGGCTGGGCCGCTGGCTCGCATCGCAACTGAAGGCGGGCGACACGGTCCTGCTGCAAGGCCCGATCGGTGCGGGCAAATCGCACCTTGCCCGCGCCCTGATCCGCGCCCGCCTGCTTGCCAACGAAGATATCCCCTCGCCGACCTACACGCTGGTGCAAACCTATGACGTGGGCGAATGCGAGATCTGGCACGCCGATCTTTACCGGCTGTCGGGACCTGACGAAGCCGTGGAGCTTGGTCTGGAAGACGCCTTTGCCGACGCTATCGTTCTGGTCGAATGGCCCGACCGCCTGGGCGATCTTGCGCCCGATACCGCCCTGACCCTTTCGCTTTCCGCAACCCCGGACGATCGGCGCCGGGTTATGGCGGCCGCGCGTTCGCCGCGCTGGAACCCGGTGTTGCAGGCCTTGGAAACCGGGGGTTGGGGTGGCTGACCGTGCGGCCACTGTCGTGGCGTTCCTGGCCGCAGCGGGCTGGGCCGACGCCAGCCGCACGCCGCTTGCCGGCGATGCCTCTGCCCGGCGCTACGAAAGGCTTTCGCGCACTTCCCAAACCGCGATCCTGATGGACGCCCCACCCGGGACCGCCGACAGTACCGTCGATTTTGTCGCCATCGGCCGGCATTTGCTGTCACTGGGGCTATCCGCACCGCGGATTCTGGCCGAGGATCACCGCCACGGCCTGTTGCTGCTCGAGGATCTGGGCGATGCGCTTTTTGCCCGCGTTCTGCAGGCCGACCCCGCGCGCGAGACCAAGCTTTACACGCTTGCCAGCGATGTCCTGATCCGCCTGCAATCGCGGCCCGCCCCGACCGGCCTGCCCTGCCTTTCCAGTTCCGATTGGGCGCAGTCGGCGCTGTTCGCGCTGGATTTCTATGCCCCAGCCAACACGGTGGAACCCGCACAAAGAACGGCCTTTCTTGCAGCGTTAGAGACTGCTTTGAACCAGTTTGCTGTCGGACCGCGCGTGCTTGTCCTGCGCGACTTTCACGCCGAGAACCTGATCTGGTTGCCGGATCGTACCGGGCTTGCCCGCGCCGGGTTGCTGGATTTCCAGCTCGCCCAGATGGCTCATCCGGCCTTTGATCTGGTGTCGCTACTGCAAGACGCCCGCCGTGATGTAGCCCCCGAAACCGAAGCTGACATGACAGAACGGTTCTGCCGCAAGACCGGCGCGTCCGCCCAGGATTTCGGGACAGCTTTTGCAACGCTCGGTGCCCTGCGTGCCTTGCGCATTCTCGGTGTGTTTGCCAGGCTCGCGCGGGTCTCTGGCAAGCCGGGCTATCTGCCGCTTTGCCCGCGGGTCTGGGGGCATCTGACCCGCAACCTCGAACACCCCGCGCTGGAAAACCTCGCCGCGATCTGCGCCAGGGTCCTGCCCGCCCCGACAGCCAGCCATCTGCAACGGATCGCAAACCCATGAAGAAGCCGCCCAATGCCGCCATGATATTTGCCGCGGGGCTTGGTACGCGGATGGGCGACTTGACGCGAACGCGGCCGAAGCCGCTGATCCCGGTCGCCGGCCGCGCGCTGATCGACCGGGCGCTGGATATCGCCGCCGGCCTGTCGCCGATCGTGGTCAACACCCATTACCGCGCCGCGCAGCTGCATCGCTATCTTGCCGACCGCCCCGTCACCATCAGCCACGAACCGGAACTTCTGGAAACCGGCGGCGGGTTGCGCGCGGCGCGGCCCCTGCTTGGCGCCGGCCCGGTGTTCACACTGAACAGCGATATCGTCTGGTCCGGTCCCAATCCGCTTTCCGCGCTTCGCGCCGGCTGGGATCCGGACCGCATGGATGCGCTATTGCTGCTGGTCGATCTGGCAAACGCACAGGCCCACCGCGGCAAGGGCGATTTCGTCCGCGACGCCAGCGGGCGGCTGACCCGCGGTCACGGCTGGGTCTATGCCGGCGCGCAGATCATCAAGCCGGAAACGCTGGACGGGATCGACGAAACCGCCTTTTCGCTCAACCGCGTCTGGGATGGCGTGATTGCCCGCAAGCGGCTCTTCGGGCTTTGTTACGCGGGGCGCTGGTGCGATGTCGGAAGCCCCGCCGGCATCGCCGAAGCCGAGGCCATGCTGCGAGGCTGCGGTGATGTTTGAACACAGCGAAAAGGCCCGGGTTTTCGCCTTGCCACCGGGCGCCGATTTCCCGCGCGACTTCGTCCGCGGCTTTCTCGATCGCACCGCCGCCTTGGCGCCCGAAGCCGCTCTGCAGATTGAAATCTATGTGAACACCCGGCGGATGCAGCGCCGGATCCAAAGCCTGATGGCCGAAAGCGGTGCCCGGCTTCTGCCGCGCCTGCGGCTGATTACCGAACTGGAAAACGACCCTGTCGTTGCGGATCTGGCGCCGTCGGTGTCGCCCCTGCGTCGTCGACTTCAGCTATCGCGCGTGGTTTCGCAACTGATCGAGAAAGAGCCGGGCATCGCCCCGCGGTCCGCGGTGTTCGATCTGGCCGACGGCCTGGCTGCCCTGATGGATGAGATGCGCGGCGAAGGGGTGTCCCCGGATCGCCTGCGGACGCTTGACGTGTCGCGCCATTCGCAGCACTGGGAACGCAGCCTGAAATTCCTGAACATTCTGGCACCCTATTTCACGGCCACCGGCGACCCCGATCGCGAGGAGCGTCAGCGTATCGCCGTCGAACGCCTTTGTGCCAAATGGCAGACCACGCCGCCGGCGCATCCGGTTCTGGTCGTGGGGTCCACCGGTTCGCGCGGTACGACCTTTGCCTTCATGCAGGCCGTCGCACACTTGCCACAGGGGGCCGTGGTTCTGCCGGGTTTCGACGATGACATGCCGCCGGCGCTGATGGCCGATCTGGCCAGCAACCCTGCCGAGGATCATCCCCAGTTCCGCTTTGCGCGGCTTGTCGCGGCGCTGTCGCTGAACCCCGATGAGGTAATGAAGTGGGTTGCGTCACAGGCGCCTGCACCCGAACGAAACCGGCTGGTGTCGCTCAGCCTACGGCCCGCGCCCGTCACCGATCAGTGGCTGGAAGAAGGCAGCCGTCTCGGCAGGCTCGACGTTGCCACCGCCGGTCTCACCCTTGTCGAAGCGCCTGACCCGAGAGCCGAAGCGCTGGCCGTCGCGTTGCGCCTGCGCAAGGCCGCCCAAGACGGCGTGACCGCGGCGCTGATCACGCCCGACCGGGACCTGACGCGGCGCGTTTCCGCGGCGCTGGATCGCTGGGGCATCCGGGCCGATGACAGCGCCGGCCGGCCCTTGCCCTTGACCGCTCCGGGGCGCTTCCTGCGCCATGTCGCCGCGCTGTTTCATTCGCGCCTGAGCGCGGAACTGCTGTTGACGATCCTCAAGCATCCACTGACCGCGACCGGCGCACAAAGCCGCGGCACCCATCTGCGCTGGACGCGCGAACTGGAATTGTCGCTGCGCCGGTTTGGCCCACCCTTTCCCGACGCTGCCAGCCTGTCGTCCTGGGGGCTGTCACGCGGTGACAGTTCTGCCACGGAATGGGTCAACTGGCTGATTTCGGCTCTGTTCCAGCCGAATTCGGCATCGCACCTTCCCCTTGAGGCACATATCCGCCGCCACCTTGCCATGGCCGAAGCGCTGGCAACCGGCCCTGGTGGCGACACATCGGGCGAATTGTGGCAGGCCGACGCCGGCCGGCTGGCGCGGGCCGTCTTGGATGAATTTCTGGCCGAGGCGCCGCATGGCGGAACCTTGGGCGCGCGCGACTATTCCGACATGCTCCATGGCGTTCTTGGCCGCAAGGAGCTGCGCGAAAGCGTAACGACTCATCCCGGCATCATGATCTGGGGCACGCTTGAGGCGCGGGTTCAGGGCGCCGATCTGGTTGTTCTTGCCGGGCTGAACGATGGCACCTGGCCGGCCTTGCCGGCGCCCGACCCTTGGCTGAACCGCCAGATGCGCGCGGATCTGGGCCTCCACCTGCCGGAGCGCCAGATAGGCCTGTCCGCGCATGACTACCAGCAGGCGATCTGCGCGCCGCAGGTCGTTCTGAGCCGTGCAGTTCGGTCCGCCGATGCCGAAACCGTCGCCTCGCGCTGGCTGAACCGGCTGACCAATCTGCTGGGCGGGTTGGAGGCGCAGGGTGGCAAGGCGGCACTGGCGGCGATGCGCGAACGCGGTGACGCATTGCTGCGGATGTCCGAGGCGCTGGAAACACCGGGCGCTGCCACGGCGTCGGCGCGCGCGCCGCGCCCCTCGCCGCGCCCCCCGGTTTCGGCCCGGCCGAAAAGCCTTTCGGTGACAGCGATCGAAACGCTTATCCGCGATCCCTACGCGATCTATGCGCGCCACGTCCTGAAGCTGAAAAAGCTCGACCCGCTTCGCCGAACGGCCGACGCGCTCGAACGCGGCTCGGTCCTGCACAACATTCTGGAACGCTTCATTGCCGGCGGTGTGCCCGAAGACATGGCCGAAGCGCGCCGGACGCTGTTGGCCATCGCCGATGAAACCATGACCACCAGTGTGCCTTGGGCCGAGGCGCGCATCCTGTGGCTTGCGCGGCTCGAACGGGTTGCCGACTGGTTTCTGGAACGCGAAAAGGCGCGAACGGGCACACCGATCTGGCTGGAGGAAAAGGTAGCGGTTGCGCTGGAACAGAGCCTTTTCAGCCTCACCGCCAAACCCGACCGTATCGACATCGAACCCGACGGACGGTTGCACATCATCGACTACAAGACCGGTGAACCGCCGTCAGAAAAGAAGCAGGCCTATTTCAACAAGCAGCTCCTGCTTCAGGCGGCGATGGCGCCGCGCGGCGGTTTTGGCCCGCCACGAGAAACCGCGCGCATCACCTATGTCGGTCTCGGTTCGCCACCCAAGGAGGTGACAACCGAAATTACTCCGGAAATCGAGGCTGAAACCTGGGCCGGGCTTGAACGCCTGATCCGCCGGTACCTTTCGCCCGAAACCGGCTTTACCGCGCTTCGGGCGGTCTTTTCCCTCGACCGGACGGGCGATTACGACCATCTGGCGCGTTATGGCGAATGGGAACTGGCCGACACCCCGAAGCCGGAGGATGTCGGATGAGGCGCGACGCCGCCAGCGAACGGCAGATCATCGCCGCTAACCCCTTGAGCTCGACCTGGCTGTCGGCCAACGCCGGTTCCGGCAAGACCCGGGTCCTGACCGACAGGGTCGCGCGGCTGCTTCTTGACGGGGTCGATCCGCAGCGCATCCTGTGTCTGACCTATACCAAGGCTGCGGCCAGCGAGATGCAGAACCGCCTATTTTCGCGACTGGGCGATTGGGCGATGCTGGACAGGCAGCGGCTTACGCTCGCGCTGAAAGAGCTTGGCGTCGATGGCGACATTTCTGCCGAGGTTCTGGCCCGGTCGCGACGGCTTTTCGCGCGCGCGATCGAAACGCCCGGTGGCCTGAAGATCCAGACGATCCACGCCTTTTGCGCCTCTTTGCTGCGGCGCTTTCCGCTTGAGGCGGGGGTGACGCCGCAGTTTAGCGAACTCGACGACCGCACGGCGCGCATCCTTCGCGACGAGGTTGTCGAGGCGATGGCGACCCATCTGGCTCCCGATGCGGTGCGCGATCTGGCGTCGCATTTCTCAGCTGCGGAATTGTCGGAACTGACCGCGGCAATCGCCGCAAACCGCACCGCCCTCGCGACGGAGAAGGGTCGCGATGCCCTGATGCACGCGCTTGGGCTGCCTGCCGGCGCCGGGCCGGACACCGCGCTCAAGGCGGCATTTCGTGGCGACGAGGCCGAGACGTTGAAGCCCGCAATCGGTCTTCTCCGCGCATGCGGCGGAGTAACATACAAGGAGGATGCGGAGCTTCTGGAAGAGCTTGATCTGGCCAATCCCGACCGCGACGCGTTGGAAAAGCTCTACGCGCGCTTTCTATACAGGTCGACCGACGCCAAGGCGGGCCGGGTCAAATGGGGATCGAAGGCCGCAGGCTACCCCTTGCGGAATCAAACCAAGATTCGGCCTGTGTTAGAGCCGGTTTTGCCGGCACTTCACGCCTTCATGGACCGGCTTGAGAACGCCAAGCGCATCGATCTGGCGCTTGACGCCCTGCCCAAGACCGAAGCGCTGCACCGCTTCGCCTCGGTCTTTCTGGCCGAATATGCAGCCCGCAAGAGCGAACGCGGCGCGCTGGATTTCGACGACCTTATCCTGAAGGCCGGCGCGCTGCTGACCGACCCCTCCGTCGCACAATGGGTGCTTTTCAGGCTTGATGGGGGGCTTGACCACATCCTTGTCGACGAAGCGCAGGATACGAGCCCGGCACAATGGCAGGTGATCGCGTTGCTGGCGCAGGAGTTTACCGCCGGTCAGGGCGCGCGGGAGGATACGCGCACGATCTTCGTCGTCGGCGACAAGAAACAGTCGATCTACTCATTCCAGGGCGCCGATATCGAGGCGTTCGACCAGATGCGCGGTCATTTCCGGGCTCGACTGGCCGATGTATCGATCCGGCTTGAAAACGTGGCCCTTGAACACAGCTTTCGGTCGTCGCCGACGATCCTTCGGCTGGTCGATACGGTGTTCGACGAACGGCGCGGCGCCGGGCTTGGCGGCCTCGTCACACATGTGGCCTATCACGATCAGCGCCCTGGCAGGGTCGATCTCTGGCCCGTCATCGCCAGTGTGGAGGACCCGCAACCCGAAGACTGGACCGACCCGGTCGACCTGATCCCCGATACCCACCACACCGCCAGGCTGGCGTGGGTTGTGGCCCGGCAGATCCGGCAGATGATCGACAACGGAACCCGAATTCCCGAAAAGGACGGCTCCCGCCCGGTGCACGAAGGCGACTTTCTGATCCTCGTTCAGCGGCGTTCGGCTCTTTTTCACGAAATCATTCGCGCCTGCAAGGATTGTGATCTGGCCATCGCCGGATCGGATCGGCTCAAGATCGGGGCGGAACTGGCGGTGCGCGATCTGACCGCGCTTCTGGCCTTTCTGGCGACGCCGGAAGATGACCTGTCGCTCGCCGCCGCGCTGCGGTCTCCGCTTCTGGGCTGGAGCGAGAATGCGCTGTTCCGTCTGGCCGCGCCCCGCAGCGGCTATCTTTGGGAAGCTTTGCGCGACAAGGCGGCCGAGCACCCCGAAACGCTGGCGATTCTCGGCGATCTGCGCGACCAGTCCGACTTTTTGCGCCCGTTCGAACTGATTGAACGCATCCTTACCCGGCACGATGGTCGCCGGCTTTTGCTGGATCGGCTTGGCCCCGAGGCCGAAGAGGGCATCGATGAATTGCTGAACCAGGCGCTGAGCTATGAGGCGAACGACGTCCCGAGCCTGACCGGCTTTCTGGGCTGGTTCGAATCCGACGACATCGTCGTGAAACGACAGATGGAGGGCGCGGGACGGAAAGTGCGCGTCATGACCGTTCACGGCGCCAAGGGCCTTGAAGCGCCTGTGGTGATCCTTCCCGATACCGCCGAACGCTCCACCAGAAACTCGGATGCACTGGTAACGCTGGCGGATGGCACTGTGGTCTGGCCCGTCGCCAAAGATGACATGCCAGAAGCGATGCGTGCGGCGCGGTTGGCCGAGGATGCGCGCGCCGCGGCCGAACGCCGCCGCCTTCTTTACGTGGCGATGACCCGGGCCGAAAGCTGGCTGATCGTCGCGGCGGCCGGCAAGACCGCCAAGCCGGATTGCTGGTACAATGAAATCGCGACGGCTATGGAGCATGCCGGCGCGACCCCCGCGAGCGATGACATTCCGCACGGGCTTGTGGCGGAATGTGGCCCCGTACTGCGGATTCACGACGGCGCTTGGCCGCCACCGGCCGGCTGCGACAACCCCGCGCCCGCCTTGGCTGTCGATCTGCCGGCCTGGGCTGTCAGCGCGGCAGAGACTGTGGCGATGCCCTCCGCGGTTCTTTCGCCCTCTGACCTTGGCGGTGCCAAGGCGATGCCCGGCGATACCGGCCAGAGCGAAGAGGAAGCCCTGCGGCGTGGCCGGCAATTGCATCTGCTGCTCGAATACCTTCCCGGCAAGGCACCGGATGTCTGGCCGGACCATGCCGTGTCGCTGCTTAGGCAGGCAGAAGACGGCGCGAATGACGCCGAGATCGGCGAAGTCCTGAAAGAGGCGACGGCCGTGCTACAGTCGCCGGATCTTGCCTTTCTGTTCGGTCCGGATAGCCATGCCGAGGTTTCGCTGACCGCCGATCTTGGTGGGCGGCGGATGTTGGGTGCTGTTGACCGTCTGGTGTTTTCCAAAGACCGCATTCTGATTGTCGATTTCAAGTCGAACGCGGTCATTCCCTCCCGCCCCGAGGAAACGCCGGACGGGATACTGCGCCAGATGGCGGCCTATCGCGCCGCGATGCGCCAGATTGCGCCGGATCGTCCGATTGAGGTCGCGGTGCTGTGGACGCGCACGGCCTTGCTGATGCAGCTGCCGGACACCCTGCTTGACGAAGCGCTGGCCTCTGCCGGGCTCTCTTGACGCGCCCCGATACCAAACCTAGTTTGCTTTCGACCCTCAAACACAAGGAAGCTGCCATGGCCACCGTTGCCGTAACCGACTCCACCTTCGATTCCGAGGTTCGCGGATCGGACATCCCCGTTGTCGTCGATTTCTGGGCGGAATGGTGCGGCCCGTGCAAGCAGATCGGTCCGGCGCTGGAAGAACTGTCGAACGAATACGCCGGCCGGGTGAAGATCGTGAAGGTCAATGTCGATGAAAACCCCGACGCGCCGTCGCAGATGGGCGTTCGCGGCATTCCGGCCCTGTTTCTGTTCAAGGACGGTCAGGTCGTGTCGAACAAGATCGGCGCGGCGCCCAAGGCGGCACTTGCCAACTGGATCGACAGCGCGATCTGACAGGGCGCTGGTCTAGCCGGCGCTGCCCGAATATTCGACCAGCGCGGCTGAAACATCATCGCTGAAATCCTCGGTTCCGGCATAGTCCGCCAGATCCCAGGTCAAGGCCTCCAGAAACCGCGCGCCACCCAGTGCGCGGTTTTCGTTCATCATCCGGCGCAGGCCCGCTTCGCCCAGTTCCTCGCCGTTGCGCGCGCATTCGGTGATGCCGTCGGAAAGAAGAAGCATCCTGTCGCCGGGATGAAGGCGAAGGGTGACGGTTTCGTAATCCGCATCCGCCAGCAAACCGATCGGCATGCCGCCATGGCCGACGGTTTCCAACCGGCCATCGGCGCGCTGGACCGCCGGATGCGGATGGCCTGCCTGAACCATCTCCACCCCGCCGGTATCGAGATCGAGGATCGCGTACAGAAGGGTCAGATACTGGTCCGTTTCGATCTCGTTCAGCAGGATCGCGTTCAGCCGCCGCGCGACGTCGGCGGGCTGGCGGCCTGAAAATCGGCCTTCGGCGTTTCGCTCCAGCGCGATGCACTGATCCGGTGCGGCGGAGGACAGCAAACCGGCCAGACGCGCCGTCAACAGCGCCGAAGCGACACCATGGCCCGACACGTCGAGCGAGAAGATGCCGACACGGGTGCCGCCCACGGGGAAGTACCCGACGAGGTCACCGCCCACATGCCCGCTGGGCCGCAGCAAAAGCGATATCTCGGCGCCGGGGAAAATCCCCTGCCTGTCGCGTACCAGAGATTGCTGAAGGTTTCGCGCCTCGGCAAGGTCACGGTCAAGCGCGTCATAAAGCTGCCGTATCTCCGCCAGGGCGGAACTGACCAGACGGTTTTTTTCCGAAAGCTCGCGCTCCATCCGCAAGATTCGTTCGCCGGCCGCGATACGGGCGCGCAACTCGTCGGGTGCGACGGGCTTGGTCAGAAAGTCATCGGCGCCGGCCTCAAGCCCCAGCGCGACCGCCGCCTTTTCGCTTTTTGACGTCAGCAGGATGAAATAGCCGTATCCTTCACGCGGCAGACCGCGAAACCGCCGGCAGAATTCCAGCCCGTCGATACCCGGCATGACCCAATCCGACAGAACCATGTCAACCGGGCGGTCGCGGCAGATGTCCAGCGCTTCGGCACCGCTGGCCGCCTCGGTCACGGCATAGCCCCAACGCTTCAAAGATGCCGAAAGCACCATGCGCTGTGCGCGGCTGTCATCGACAACCAGCACATGCCGGACAAGCCCGGTATCCTCGCCCGGTGTCGGGTTGCGCTGTGCGGTGTTTGGCACGGATCGGTCACCTTTGTTCAAGCGCAAACTTCGCCCATCCGGATTAACGCGGCGTGAACGGTCGAATTGTTGGGGAATAACGGCTGCCGGCGAAGATCCTGTTAACCTTTGGGAGCCTAGGTTTCGCCTGTGTGGACATCGGGTGAAGGAGGTTTGCGATGATCGATTGGGATCGCGTGGACGAATTGCGAAACGAAATCGGCGAAGACGGCTTTGGCGAAATTGCCGCCGTTTTTCTCGAAGAGGTGGGCGATGCCATCGACCGCCTCGCCGCGGCGACAACCGCAGAAGGTCTTGCGGCGGAACTGCATTTCATCAAGGGCGGCGCGCTGAACCTTGGCCTTGGCGAACTTGGCGCGCTTTGCCAGCATGGTGAACAGGCAGCGCGGGTTGGCCAGCCCGCCGATATCGACCGGATTCGGCAGGTTTTTGCCCTGTCGCGCGCCGAACTTGCGCATGGGACCGGGCTGCACGATCTGGCCGCCTAGCGCGGGGCGGGCTCCGTCTCGGCCCCGGTTGCGACCTGCCGCACGATCAGCGCAAGCTCGCGCAACTGACCGGAAAGCGGGCTTGTCTGGCGCCAGACCATGCCCACCGTGCGTTCGGGCTGCGGTTCGGCGAACCGCGCCACCGCCACCGGCGCCGACCGGGTTTCGACCGCAACGGCCATTTCCGGGATCAGCGTCACGCCGATACCGGCGCCAACCATCTGAACCAGTGTAGCAAGCGAACTTCCGTTCAGGATCTCGCGGGCGGGGCTTGGCTGTATCTCGCAGAACGACAACGCCTGGTCGCGAAAACAATGCCCTTCCTCCAGAAGCAGCAGGCGCATCTCGCGCAGGTCTTCGCGGCCCGGCACCGGTCGCGCGGCATCGGTTTCATGGCGCACCAGAACGAACGCCTCGTTGAACAGCGGCATCTCGGTCAGACCGGGGTCGGATATCGGCAGCGCCAGTATCGCCGCGTCGAGCCGGCCTTCCGTCAATTCCTGCAACAGCTTGGGCGTCACGGTTTCGCGCAGTTGCAGATCGGCGTCGGGAAAATCCGCCGCGATCCGACGGACGATCCGCGGCAGCAGATAGGGCGCGATGGTGGGGATCACACCGATTCGCAGCCGCCCTCGCAGCTTTCCCCGCGCAACCCGGGCCAGATCGCCCAGTTCGTCCACCGCGCGCAGGATGCCCTGTACGCGCTCGACGAAAACCTCTCCGAATCCGGTCAGGCGGACCTGCCGCGGT
This sequence comes from Paracoccaceae bacterium, assembly GCA_041397385.1. Lineage (GTDB taxonomy): Bacteria > Pseudomonadota > Alphaproteobacteria > Rhodobacterales > Rhodobacteraceae > Albidovulum. The sequence continues at coordinate 408,847 of JAWKWW010000001.1, read as the reverse complement.
CCGCGTTCGAAAAGCGGGGTTCCAAGCGTTTCCTCAAGATCCTTCATCTGCATCGACAGCGCCGGTTGCGTGATCGCACACATTTCGGCGGCACGGCCGAAATGACGCTGCCGCGCCAGTGCATCAAAATAGTATAGCTGTTTCAGCGTCAGCCTAGTCATAATCAAATCTTATCGAGCCAATCAGAAAATACAAATTAGACTAATTCTAAATCTTTGCTAGAACGGCTGCGATGGAGGCCGGCAACCCCGGCCCAGCGCGAACACCAAAGAACAGATTCGGAGGACGACATGGACGGAAACGACAACGGCGCCGGCAAATGCCCGGTCATGCATGGCGCAAATCCCGCAACGACCTTCAGGGGCCGGTCCAACCGCGATTGGTGGCCTGATCAGCTGAACCTTCGGATCCTGCACCAGAATGCCCCTGCCTCAAACCCGATGGGTTCGAGCTTTGACTACGCCAAGGCCTTTTCCACGCTCGACCTCAAGGCCGTGAAGCAGGACATCTACGCCCTGATGACCGACAGCCAGCCATGGTGGCCGGCCGACTGGGGCCACTATGGCCCGTTTTTCATCCGCATGGCCTGGCACAGCGCCGGTACCTACCGCACCGCCGATGGCCGTGGCGGCGCGCGGTCCGGCACCCAGCGCTTCGCGCCCTTGAACAGCTGGCCCGACAACGTGAACCTCGACAAGGCGCGCCGGCTGCTTTGGCCGGTCAAACAGAAATACGGTGCCAGTCTTTCCTGGGCGGATCTGATGATTCTGGCCGGCAACTGCGCGCTGGAATCGATGGGGCTGAAGACCTTCGGTTTCGGCGGCGGCCGCGCCGATGTCTGGGAGCCCGAAGAAGACATCTATTGGGGCGCCGAGGATACCTGGCTGGGCGATGCCCGCTATTCCGGTGAGCGCGAGCTGGAAAACCCGCTTGCCGCCGTGCAGATGGGCCTGATCTATGTGAACCCCGAAGGCCCGAACGGCAACCCCGACCCGGTCGCCTCGGGCCGTGACATCCGCGAAACCTTCGCCCGCATGGCCATGAACGATGAGGAAACCGTGGCGCTGACCGCCGGCGGGCACACGTTCGGCAAGGCGCATGGCGCGGGCGACGCCGGGCTTGTCGGCCCGGACCCGGAAGCCGCCGGTCTGGCCGAACAGGGCTTTGGTTGGAAAAACGCGCTGGGCTCGGGCGTGGGTATCCATACCACATCGTCCGGCATCGAGGGCGCGTGGAAGCCGAACCCGACGACCTGGGACAACGGCTATCTGAAGGTTCTGTTCAAATACGAATGGGAACTGGTCAAAAGCCCTGCCGGTGCCAATCAGTGGCTGGCCAAGGATGTCGAGGACGAGGACATGGTCGTCGATGCGCATGACCTGTCGAAAAAACACCGCCCGATGATGACCACGGCGGATATGGCCATGCGTTTCGACCCGATTTATGGGCCGATCGCAAAGCGTTTCCTTGATGATCACGCCGCCTTCGCCGATGCCTTCGCCCGCGCATGGTTCAAGCTGACCCACCGCGACATGGGGCCCAAGGCGCTTTACCTCGGTCCCGAAGTGCCCGCCGAAGACCTGATCTGGCAGGATCCGATCCCCGCCTGCGATCATCCGCTTGTCGACGCCGCCGATATCGCTGCGCTCAAGGCGGAAATCCTGGGCAGCGGGCTTTCGGTCGGCGAACTCGTGGCAACCGCGTGGGCCTCGGCCTCGACCTTCCGGGGTTCGGACCTGCGCGGCGGCGCAAACGGTGCGCGCGTCCGACTCGCCCCGCAAAGGGACTGGGAGGTAAACGAGCCCGCTCAGCTGCAAAAGGTTCTGACCAGGCTGGAAGCTATCCAGGCCGGCTTCAACGCAAAGGCCGCGGGTGGCAAGAAGATCTCGCTGGCCGATCTGATCGTGCTGGCCGGCGGCGCGGCTGTCGAAGCGGCGGCCAGGGCCGGCGGCCACCCTGTCGAGGTGCCCTTTACCCCGGGCCGGATGGACGCCAGCCAGGATCAGACCGATGCCGAAAGCTTTGCCGTGATGGAACCGGGCGCCGATGGCTTCCGCAACTATCAGGCCAAGGCCTATACCGCCTCGGCCGAGATGATGCTGGTCGACCGCGCGCAGCTTCTGACGCTGAGCGCGCCGGAAATGACCGTGCTAGTGGGCGGCATGCGGGCCCTTGGCGCCAACCACGGCGGCAGCACCCATGGGGTTCTGACCGACCGGCCCGGCGCGCTGACGAACGACTTCTTCGTCAACCTACTGGACATGGGCACCGCATGGCAGGCCGCCGACAAGCACGAGGATCTTTTCGAAGGTCGTGACCGCGCCACCGGCAAGGCAAGGTGGACTGCCACGCGCGTTGATCTTGTCTTCGGCTCGAACTCGCAGCTTCGCGCCCTGTCCGAGGTTTATGCCGAGGCTGGAGCCGGCGCCAAGTTCGTGGCCGACTTCGTAGCGGCCTGGACCAAGGTGATGAACGCCGATCGCTTCGACCTGAACTGACTCCGGCACAACCGCGCAGCGAAAGGCCCGCCAGACCGGCGGGCCTTTTTTTTGGTTCAGACGACCCGGGCGGGCTCGGGGATGAAATCGGACAACGGGCGTTTCTGCACACCGGTATCGTCGAAGTTTTCAGGCTCTAACCAGGCCGAATAGCCGGATTTCAACGCGGGCCAATCGGCATCGATCACTGCAAACCAGGCGGTGTCGCGATTGCGCCCCTTCACTACCATGTGCTGACGAAACCGCCCTCGAAACTGAATCCGAAGCGATGCGCCGCGCGCTTTGACGGGGCGTTTTCATCGTTGCACTTCCATTCGAACCGGCGATAGCCGAGGTCGTCAAAAACATGCAGCATGAAAAGGTAAAGCGCCTCGGTCGCGCCGCGCGTACGCGCCATGGCAGGCCCCCAATAGATGTTGCCGACCTCGGCCACGCCATTGGCCGCGTCGATCCGCATCAGGGTCTGACGACCCACTGCCAACCCGGTCGTCACGTCGACCACCGCATAATAGATCGGGTCCTCGCTTGCCTCGCAGCGGCGAAGCCAGGAGTCAAACTCCACGCGGCTGCCGGGCGGGACCTCGGGCAACCAGCGAAACCGCTCAGCGGCATCGGTTACCGTCGATGCCGAAAAAAGCGCATCGCCGTGGGTGCTGGCGTTAAGCGGTTCCAAACGAACATAGCGGCCGTCCAGAACCCGGTGGTCGGGGCGCGGCCGCGCGACCCAGTGCGAAAGATCGGTGGTCATCGTCCCTCCATCCCGCTTGGCGTGGATGAAAGTCATGCGCGACCGCCCGGTGGCGGGCAAGAGGAATCAGGCCGGCTGAAACACCAGGCTGACGCCGTTGAGGCAATGGCGCTTGCCGGTCGGCGCCGGCCCGTCGTCAAAGATGTGGCCCAGATGGCTTCCGCACCGGCGGCAATGCACTTCTGTCCGCCGGGTAAAAAGCGTGTCGTCCGGTTTGGTCGCCACGGCGCCGGGGAGGCTTTGGAAGAAGCTCGGCCAGCCGGTGCCGCTTTCATACTTCGCCTCGGAGGAATAAAGCGGCAGGTCGCAACCCCGGCAGGCATAGATGCCCGGCCGCTTTTCGCCGTTCAGCGGGCTTGAGCCCGCGCGTTCGGTGCCTTCCTCGCGCATCACACGGTATTCGGCCTTGCTCAATAGCGCGCGCCACTCGGCGTCGCTGCGTTCCACCTCGAACCTTCCGGTCGTGGCCAACGCGCGGGTACCGGCCAGCGGCAGGGCGGCGGTCATTGCCAGAAACTGGCGGCGGTTCGGCACCATGGCGGCTCTCCTCTTGGAACAACACACTTCCTGAAAATTGGCCGGGCCGGGCAACTTGGCAAGTAAACTGGCTACAACTTCACGTGTGAGCCCTGTAACGAAGCAGGCAGCGCCCGCGCCGACACCTCGCCTTGCCCTTTTGCGCGATCTTCGGTATCGCGGCCCCATGAACGCCTGCCGAGGGAGTGCCCATGTCTGCGCCGAAGAAAGTGGTTCTGGCCTATTCCGGGGGTCTTGATACCTCGATCATCCTGAAATGGCTGCAAACCGAATATGGCTGCGAGGTCGTGACCTTTACCGCCGATCTCGGTCAGGGGGAGGAGCTGGAGCCGGCCCGCCGCAAGGCAGAGATGCTGGGCATCAAGCCGGAAAACATCCATATCGAGGATGTGCGCGAGGAGTTCGTGCGCGACTTCGTCTTCCCGATGTTTCGGGCCAACGCGCTTTACGAAGGGCTTTACCTTCTGGGAACCTCCATCGCGCGCCCGCTGATTTCCAAGCGTCTGGTCGAGATCGCGGCGATGACGGGCGCCGACGCCGTCGCCCACGGCGCGACCGGCAAGGGCAACGACCAGGTGCGGTTTGAACTCAGCGCCTATGCGCTCAACCCCCACATCAAGGTCATCGCGCCCTGGCGGGAGTGGAAGCTGACAAGCCGGACGAAGCTTCTGGAGTTTGCCGAACAAAACCAGATTCCGATCGCCAAGGACAAACGCGGCGAAGCGCCGTTTTCGGTCGATGCAAACCTTCTGCACACCTCGTCCGAGGGCAAGGTTCTGGAAAACCCCGGCGAGGTCGCCCCGGATTACGTCTTGCAACGCATCACGCGGCCCGAAGACGCGCCGGACACACCGGAATTCGTCGAGATCACCTTTGAAAAGGGCGATGCCGTCGCCATCGACGGCAAGGCCCTGAGCCCGGCGACGATCCTGACACGACTGAACGAACTGGGCGGCAAGCACGGCGTCGGCATTCTCGATCTTGTCGAAAACCGCTTTGTCGGCATGAAATCGCGCGGGCTTTACGAGACGCCCGGCGGCACGATCCTTCTGGAGGCGCATCGCGGAATCGAACAGATCACGCTCGACGCCGGATCGGGTCACCTGAAGGATTCGATCATGCCGCGCTATGCAGAGCTGATCTACAACGGCTTCTGGTTCAGCCCCGAACGCGAGATGCTGCAGGCGCTGATCGACAAGTCTCAGGAACATGTCTCGGGGACCGTCCGGGTGAAGCTCTACAAGGGCTCGGCCCGCACCGTCGCCCGCTGGTCGGACCGCTCGCTCTATTCAGAAAAGCACGTGACCTTCGAGGAAGACGCCGGCGCCTATGACCAGAAGGATGCCGAGGGCTTCATCCGCCTGAACGCGCTGCGCCTGAAACTGATCGCCACGCGCAACGCGCGGGTGAAGTAAAGTCCTGGCCCGGGCGACCAGCCCGGGCGTCGCCCGACCCTCACCACGGGAGGGCGCATTGCACCGCCTCACTCAGAACAACCGTCCACGGTTTGTGGCACCATAAAGTGCCAAGAACCAGCGTATCGAAGCGCCCTCCCAGGGTCAGGCGCGTCCCTCCTTGCTGTCGCACGTTGCCGACGAGGAATGACGTAACGCTCTTGTTGCCGGACCCGTTGACGATCCCTACATCCGTTCCGACTCACGGGAGGATTTCATGCCGCTGGACGCCATCGCCGCCGATATCAGCAAGACGCTGGAAACGCGCGCCTTCACCGGCTCGCTCAAGTTCGATTGCGGCGCGGCGGGGGTGATCGTGCTGGCCGATGGCACCGCCACAACCGCCGACCGCGATACCGACTGCACGCTGACCCTCAGCGAGGAAAACCTTGTGAAGCTCCTGACCGGCAAGCTCAACCCGATGACCGGGGTCATGAAGGGCAAGCTCAAGGTCTCGGGCGATCTGGGCGTCGCGCTGGGGTTGGCGAAGCTTCTGGGCTGACACAATCCCCACGTTCGCGTGACCTCACGGGAAACTGAGTTGCCCCAACCCGCACTTGCCCGTTTCCTCGCCGGAAAACGGAGTGTGACGATGTTGCGAGCGATCCTGACGGCCCTTCTGCTGGGCGCCCCCGGCCTTGCCGCCGCCGAAACCGCGATTGTGGCAGGCGGCTGCTTCTGGTGTGTGGAATCCGATTTCGAAAGCGTGCCGGGCGTGTCTTCGGTCGTGTCGGGCTATACCGGCGGCACCACGAAGAACCCGACCTACAAGCAGGTGGGCAAGGGCGGCACCGGCCATTACGAGGCGGTCGAGATCCGCTTTGACCCCGCGAAAGTCAGCTATGCAAGGCTGATGGAGCTGTTCTTTCGCTCCATCGATCCGACGGATGCCGGGGGGCAATTCTGCGACCGGGGCGAAAGCTATCGCACCGCGATTTTCGTGAAATCCGCCGCCCAGCGCGCCGAGGCGGAAAAGGCCAAGGCGGCGGCGGCCGCCGCCCTTGGCCGCAAGATCGTGACCCCGATCCTCGATGCCGGGACATTCTACAAGGCCGAGGGCTACCATCAGGATTACTACAAGGGCAGCAGCATCGTGCTGACCCGGCGTGGGCCGAAACGCCAGTCGGAAGCCTACAAGTTCTACCGCGATGCCTGTGGTCGCGATCAGCGGGTGAAGCAACTTTGGGGCGCTTCCGCGCCGTTTGCCCACTAGGGCGCCTAACCCCGCTCGCTCAGGAACCGGTCAACCTCGGCCGCTGTCGGCATCGCGTCGGCGGCGCCGGGGCGCGTGACCTGCAAGGCCGCGGCCGCCGCGGCGCGGCGCAGGGCCACCGCCGGCGCCTGACCAAGGTCCAGACCCGCCGCCAATGCCCCGATAAAACAATCCCCCGCGCCGGTCGTGTCGACGGGTTTCACAGCGAAGGCGGGTTGAAAAACAGTCTCTGTAGATGCCGAAATCCATTCTGCGCCCTTGGCGCCACCGGTCACGATCATGTCGCGATCCGGCAGGCTGCCCATGGCGGCGCGCAGCGCTTCGGCCTCCCCTCGTTCATCGCCAGAAGCGAGACATGGGGCAGGACCGCGCGCACCGCTTCGGCCGAAAACGGTGCCGCGGAATAGATGACGCGGGCGCCGGCATCGCGCGCGGATCGCGCCGCCTCGACCTGGGCATCGGTTTCGTTTTGCAGCAGCAGGCTGTCACCCGGCCCGGCCCCCGCCAGCGCCGCCGCCAGCGCGCCGGGGTCCTGCATGCGGTTGGCGCCGGGAAACAGAACGATGGCGTTTTCACCCGCCGGATCGACGGTGATGATCGCATGGCCGGTCGGCGCGTCAAGCAGCCGGATACCGCCCAGATCAAGGCCAAGCCCGGCCAGGCGTTCCTGCAGCCAGCCGTCTTCGGCACCCATGGCGCCCAGGTGGTGAACCCGCGCGCCCATGCGAGCCGCCGCCACTGACTGGTTCGCGCCCTTGCCGCCAAGCCCGCGCGCATAGCCCGTTGCTGCCAGCGTTTCGTCCGGCACGGGCAGATGCGGAACCCGGTAGACGTGGTCGATATTGATCGAGCCGAGGTTCCAGATCGTCATGGTCAGCCCAGGTCGCAGGCGGCCATCACCGCCATGTTCAGAATGTCGTTCACCGTCGATCCGGTGCCGCAGATCTGGATCGGTTTCGTCACCCCCGTCAGGATCGGGCCGATGACCGTTGCCCCGGCCATTTCCTGCATCAGCTTGACCGAAATCGATGCCGAGTGCCGCGCCGGAACCACCAGAATATTTGCCGGGCCGCTCAGCCGGCAGAACGGGTATTGCGCCATCGCATCGGGGTTCAGCGCGACATCCACGGTCATCTCGCCCTCGTATTCGAAGTCAACGCCGCGCTGGTCCAGAACCGCCGGCGCGCGATGCATCTTCGTCGCTCGCTCGCTGACCGGATAGCCGAAGGTGGAAAACGAAACGAAGGCGACGCGCGGCTCGAGCCCCAGCTTGCGCGCCACATCGGCGGCCTTGGTCGCGATGTCGGCCAGATCGTTTTCGTCCGGCCATTCATGCACCAGCGTATCGGCGATAAGCACGATGCGCCCCTTGTGCAAAAGCGCGGTCACCCCCACGGCGCCATGTTCCGCGCGCGCGTCGAAGACATGGTTGATCAGCTGCAACACATGGGCTGACTTTCGCGTCGCGCCCGTCACCAACGCGTCGCCGTGATCATGCGCCAGCATGAGAGCGGAAAACACGTGCCGGTCCCGGGCAGCAAGCCGGTGAACGTCTGTCCGGTCGAAGCCCTTGCGCTGGAGGCGGTCATAAAGAAACGCCTTGTAGCTGGCCAGTTCGGTCGTATTGGCGGCGTTCACCACCTCCAGCTCCTTCACCGCATCGGCCAGCCCTGCGGCATCCAGTTTTTCGCGAACATCCGCTTCGCGACCGACAACCAGCGCCTTGCCCAGGCCCGCGCGCTGATAGGCGACCGCCGCACGCAGCACACGCGGATCGTCGCCCTCGGCAAAGATCATCCGCGCCTGTGCGCGCCGCGCGCGCGCGTGAATGCCCTGCAGGATCGACGCGGTCGGATCCATCCGCGATTTCAGGCCCAGCTCATAAGCCGCCATGTCGATGATCGGCCGCCGTGCCACCCCGGTATCCATGCCCGCCTTGGCCACGGCCGGGGGGATTACATGAATCAGCCGGGGATCGAACGGCGTGGGAATGATGTAGTCGCGCCCGAAGGTCAGCTTGCGGCCATAGGCCATCGCGACCTCGTCGGGAACATCCTCGCGCGCCAGAAGCGCAAGCGCGCGCGCGCAGGCGATCTTCATGTCGTCATTGATCGCGCGGGCATGGATATCGAGCGCCCCGCGAAAGAGGTAGGGAAAGCCCAGGACGTTGTTGACCTGGTTGGGGTAATCCGACCGCCCGGTCGCCACGATCGCATCGGGCCTGACGGCATGCGCCTCTTCCGGAGTGATTTCGGGGTCGGGGTTGGCCATGGCGAAAATGACCGGGTTCGGCGCCATGCTTTCCACCATGTCAGGCGTCACCGCACCCTTGGCCGAGACGCCCAGAAACACGTCGGCGCCTTTCATCGCCTCGGCCAGCGTGCGTGCATCGGTCCGCGCCGCGTGGGCCGATTTCCACTGGTTCATGCCCTCGGACCGGCCCTGATAGATCACGCCCTTGGTGTCGCACATGATGCAGTTGTCATGCTTCGCGCCCATCGCCTTGAGAAGCTCAAGGCAGGCGATCCGGCGGCGCCGGCGCCGTTCAGGACGATCCGGCAATCTTCCAGCGTCTTTCCCGACAGCTCCAGCGCGTTGATCAGCCCGGCGGCGCAGATCACCGCCGTGCCGTGCTGGTCGTCATGAAACACCGGGATGTCCATGATCTCTTTCAGGCGCTGTTCGATGATGAAACATTCGGGCGCCTTGATGTCTTCCAGATTGATGCCGCCGAAGGTCGGGCCCATCAGCTGCACGGCCTTGATGATCTCGTCGGCGTCTTCGGTATCCAGCTCGATGTCGATGGCGTTGACGTCGGCAAAGCGCTTGAACAACACCGCCTTGCCCTCCATCACCGGCTTCGACGCCAGCGCGCCCAGATTGCCAAGGCCCAGGATCGCCGTGCCGTTGGACACCACCGCCACCATGTTGCCCTTGACCGTGTAGTCATAGGCCGATTCCGGGTTCTCGGCGATCGCCTGAACCGGAACCGCGACGCCGGGCGAATAGGCCAGCGACAGGTCGCGCTGCGTGGCCATCGGGGTCGAGGCGACAACGTCGTATTTCCCCGGCCTCGGTTCCAGGTGATAGGCAAGCGCTTCTTCTGGCGTGATCTTGTTTCTGGTGGTCATGTCCGGGCCGTTTCGGTTGCAAGCCTAGGCGTTGTATCGCCCGCCGGCGGGGCAAACAACAGGGAAGGGATTTCGCGCTTTTCGCCTGCCGGCGGCTTCGTTAGGGTCGGCGCCGACAGGGGGGATGACGTGCCAGCCGACGACGCGCAAGAAACGCCGATGATGGCGCAGTATCTGGAGATCAAGGCGCAGCACCGCGATGCGCTTCTGTTCTACCGGATGGGCGATTTCTACGAGATGTTCTTTGACGATGCCGTGGCCGCGGCCGAGGCGCTGGACATTGCCCTGACCAAGCGCGGAAAGCATCTGGGCGACGATATCGCCATGTGCGGCGTGCCGGTTCACGCCGCCGAGGGCTATCTGCTGACGCTGATCCGCAAAGGGTTTCGCGTGGCCATCGCCGAACAGATGGAGGACCCGGTCGAGGCAAAGAAACGCGGATCAAAATCCGTTGTCCGGCGTGAGGTCGTTCGGCTTGTCACGCCCGGCACGTTGACCGAGGAAAGCCTTCTTGAGGCTCGGCGACACAACTATCTTGCCGCCTTCGCCGAGGTGCGCGACGAAGCGGCGCTGGCCTGGGCCGATATTTCGACCGGGGAATTTCACATCATGGCCTGCCCGCCAAGCCGGCTGGGGCCCGAACTTGCCCGGCTGGCACCCAGCGAGGTTCTTCTGAGCGATGCGAAAGAGGCGGATTGGGCCGGTTTGGTCTCTGATTTTGGGCCTTCCCCCACGATCCTGGCGCGCGCGAGTTTTGACAGCGCAGGGGCTGAAAAACGCCTGTGCGATCTTTATGCGGTGGCGTCACTGGACCCGTTCGGTGCCTTTTCGCGTGCCGAGCTATCGGCGATGGGCGCCATCGTTGCCTATCTGGAGCTGACCCAGCGCGGCAATCTTCCGCTGCTGCGCCGTCCGGTTCGCGACGCGCCGGCCCGCACCGTGCAGATCGACGCGGCAACGCGGCGCAATCTGGAGCTTTCGCAATCGCTGTCGGGCGGCCGCGACGGATCGCTCTTGCAGGCGATCGATCGGACGTTGACCGCCGCCGGTGGCCGCCTTCTGGAGCGGCGCATTTCCAGTCCTTCGCGCGATCTCGCCGAAATTCATGCGCGACTTGAATCGGTACGTTTTCTGCTGGGTCAGAGCCGATTTCGTGCCGAGCTTCGCGACCGCCTGCGCAAGGTTCCGGATATGGACCGCGCGTTGTCGCGCCTGTCGGTTGACCGGGGCGGCCCCCGCGATCTTGCGGCGATCCGCAACGGGCTTGAACAGGCCAGCGAGATGGCCGAGAGCCTGAAGCTGCTCGCAGCCACCCGCCTGGCCGGGGCCGCCGCCGATCTGGCCGGCCACGATGCGCTTGTCAGCGGTCTTGGTGCGGCACTGGTTGCCGAGCCCCCGCTTCTGGCGCGCGATGGCGGCTTCATCGCGAAGGGGTACGACAGCGAGCTTGACGAGGCGCGCCAGCTTCGCGACGAGGGTCGCGGCGTCATTGCCCAGAGGCAGGCGGGCTTTGTCGCGCAGACCGGCATACAGAGCCTGAAGATCAGGCACAACAACGTGTTGGGCTATTTCATCGAAACCACGGCCACTCATGCCGAAAAGATGCTGTCGCCGCCGCTGTCGGAACACTTTATCCACCGCCAGACCACCGCCAACCAGGTCCGCTTTACCACCGTGGAACTGTCCGAGCTGGAAACCCGGATCCTGAACGCCGGCGGCCGCGCGCTTGAGATTGAAAAACGGCTTTATGACAGGCTGAAGCAGCGTGTTCTGGAATCGGCCGCCGCAATCTCGCAGGCCGCGCGCGCATTGGCAGAGGTCGATCTGGCCGCCGCCTTTGCCGAACTGGCCGGGGCGGAGGATTGGTGCGAACCCCTGGTAGACGACAGCCGTGCGTTTTCTGTGACCGGCGGTCGGCATCCGGTGGTTGAACGCGCGCTGCGCCGCCAGGGCGGCCAGCCCTTCGTCGCCAACGACTGCGCGCTGACTGACGGCGACAATCCGGCAATCTGGCTTTTGACCGGCCCGAACATGGCGGGCAAGTCGACCTATCTGCGCCAGAACGCCCTGATTGCACTTCTGGCGCAGGCGGGAAGCTTCGTGCCGGCAACGGCGGCCCGCATTGGGCACGTCAGCCAGATATTCAGTCGCGTCGGGGCGGCCGACGATCTGGCGCGCGGGCGATCGACCTTCATGGTCGAAATGGTGGAAACCGCTGCGATCCTCAATCAGGCCGACGACCGGGCCCTGGTGATTCTTGACGAGATTGGCCGTGGCACGGCGACTTATGACGGCCTGTCGATTGCCTGGGCGACGCTGGAACATCTGCACGATGTGAACCGCTGCCGGACGCTCTTTGCCACGCATTACCACGAAATGACCGCGCTGGCGGGCAAGCTTGACGGCGTTGAAAACGCCACCGTCGCCGTGAAGGAATGGCAGGGCGATGTCGTCTTTCTGCACGAGGTCAAGAAAGGTGCTGCCGACCGGTCCTATGGCGTTCAGGTCGCCCGGCTCGCCGGTTTGCCCGAAACGGTCGTCGCCCGTGCCCGCGTTGTGCTGGAAGCCCTGGAAAAGGGCGAACGCGAAGGCGGTGGCCGCAAACACGCGCTGATCGACGATCTGCCGCTGTTTTCGGCCGCACCGCAGCACACACCGGCGCCGGCAAGGGCCAGCCACCCGGCAGAAGACCGGCTGGCCGCGCTTAGCCCCGATGACATGACGCCCCTGGAGGCGTTGACGGCGCTTTACGAGCTTCGTGAGTTGCTGAACCGCTAGGGCAGTGCCTTACGACTTCGGCGTTGACGATACGCCAACCTGCGCCGCGCGCAGCAACCGGTCGTGCAAAAGGAACCCTTCGGTCATCACCTGGATGATGTCGCCGGCCTTGGTGCCGGGCAGGGGCGCCTCGAACATCGCCTGATGAAGTTGCGGGTCGAACGCATCGCCCACCTCGGGGCTGATCACCGTGACATTATGCTTGCCGAAAACATTCAGGAGCTCGCGCAGGGTCAGATCCACGCCCTCGATCAACGCCGCTGCTGCTGCGCGCTGTTCGTCGCTGGCCGATTCGAGCGCCCGGCGCAGGTTGTCGTAAACCGGCAGAAGATCGCGGGCGAGCTTTGACCCGCCGTATTGTTCGGCTTCGCGGCGGTCCCTTTCGCCGCGCTTGCGGGTGTTTTCGGCATCGGCCAGCGCGCGCATCCAGCGGTCGCGCATATCGTCGCGTTCGGCGCGCAGGGTTTCGATATCGTCGTCTGCTTCCGGCTCCGCCTCGGCTGCCAGCGCCGTCTCCAGTTCGGTTTCGTCCAGTTCCACGTCGGTCTTTGCCTTTGTCATGCCTTACCTCTTGCTCTGGTCGGACAGCAATTTTCCAACCAGTTGCGCCGTGTAATCGACGATCGGAACAACGCGGCCATAGTTCAACCGCGTCGGGCCGATGACGCCCACGGCACCGATGATCTTACGGTCAGCGTTCATATAGGGAGAGACCACCAAAGAGGAACCCGAAAGTGAGAATAAGGTGTTCTCTGAGCCAATAAAAATGCGCACACCGGCACCTTTTTCGGCCAGCTCCAGAAACTCGACGATGTCGCGCTTGCGTTCCAGGTCGTCGAACAGCACGCGCACCCTGTCCAGATCGGTTTCGGCGGTCCCGGCCTCCAGCAGATTCGCGCGGCCGCGTACGATCAACCGCTCATTGGCTTCGCCTTCGTTTTCCCATACCGCGAGGCCGCTTTTTACCAACTCGCCCGCCAGCGCATCCAGTTCGCGTCGATGCCGTGCCATCTCTTCGGCAATCCGGCTGCGCAGTTCCGAAAGCGTCCGGCCCTCGGCCACGCTGTTGAGAAAGTTTGCCGCCTCGCGCATCGACGAAGGGGTCTGCCCTATCGGCGGCACGAAAACCCGGTTTTCAACATGACCATTGGCAAAGACCAACACGCAAAGCGCCCTGTCGGCGGCCAGATTGACAAACTCGATGTGGCGTATCGGCGCCTCGTCTTTCGGCGCCAGGACCAGGCTCGCGCCATGGGTCAAGCCCGATAGCGCGGCGCCGACCTTGTCAAGCGTTGCCGCCAGGTCGGATTCGCCGGGGCCGACCATTGCCTCGATCTTTTCGCGGTCGTCTTCGGCAACCGTCCCCACCTCCATGAACCCGTCGACAAACAGCCGCAGGCCCTGCTGGGTCGGGATCCGGCCGGCCGATACATGCGGGCTGTTCAGCAAACCCAGATACTCCAGGTCCTGCATCACGTTTCGCACTGTTGCCGCGCTGACCTTTTCACTGAGTTCGCGGGTCAGCGAACGCGAACCGACAGGGTCGCCCGAACGAAGATAGCTTTCGACCACGCGCTGAAACACCTCGCGCGAACGCGCGCTCATCTCTGCCAGAATCTGCCGGCCTTCGGTCATCGTCGTGGCTGCTCTTGGCTCCTGCGGGGCATGGGGCAATAAAGCCCCGGGGTGTAGGCGCCGTCAATCGGGGTTGCATCCCCGCCAGCCGGGCCTGTATCTGACGGCAGCAGAAGGAGTGGACTTGCCATGCGACCATCTGGCCGAAAAACCACCGACTTGCGTGAAGTCGCAATTGAAACCGGCGTGACCAAGCATGCCGAAGGGTCCTGCCTGATCAGGATGGGCGACACCCACGTGCTTTGCACCGCCACGATCGAAGACAAGGCGCCGCCTTTCCTGCGCAACACCGGGCTTGGCTGGGTCACAGCCGAATACGGTATGCTGCCGCGCGCCACGAACACCCGCAACCGGCGTGAAGCCGCCGCGGGCAAGCAAAGCGGCCGTACACAGGAGATTCAACGGCTGATCGGCCGGTCGCTTCGCGCCGGTGTCGACCGGTCCGCGCTGGGCGAACGTCAGATCACCGTGGACTGCGATGTGCTTCAGGCCGACGGCGGCACCCGCTGCGCGGCGATCACCGGCGGTTGGGTCGCGCTTCGCCTGGCGGTAAACAGGCTTCTGAAATCCGGCGCTATTGCCAGCGATCCGATCATCGACCACGTTGCCGCGGTATCCTGCGGGATCTATGCCGGCCAGCCGGTGCTGGACCTTGACTATGCCGAGGACAGCGAGGCGGGAACCGATGGCAACTTCGTGATGACGGGTTCCGGTCGTCTGGTCGAGGTTCAGATGTCTGCCGAAGGCTCGGCCTTCAGCCGGGGCGAACTCGACGCGCTGCTGGGCCTTGCCGAAGCCGGCATATCCGCGCTCGTCGCGGCGCAAAAGGCGGCGCTGTGACAAGACGGTTTTCCGGCGAAACGCTGCTGGTTGCCACCCATAACCGCGGAAAGCTGGAAGAAATCGCCGCGTTGCTTGCCCCCTTTGCGATCACCTGCCGGGGCGCGGGCGCGATGGGTCTGCCCGAACCGGAAGAAACCGAAACCACCTTTGCCGGCAATGCGCGGATCAAGGCCCACGCCGCCGCCCGGGCCACCGGCCTGCCGGCGCTGGCCGATGACAGCGGGATCGAGGTGGATGCGCTGGGCGGCGCACCCGGCGTCTATACCGCCGACTGGGCCGAAACCCCGAACGGCCGGGATTTCATGCTGGCGATGACCCGCACCCACGATGCGCTGATCGCGGCCGGCGCCCCGCAACCCTGGACTGCACGGTTTCGGGCAACGCTGGTTTTGGCCTGGCCCGACGGCCATGACGAGCTGTTCGAAGGTACGGTCGAAGGCACGCTTGTCTGGCCCGTGCGGGGCAGGCTGGGCCACGGATACGATCCGATGTTTCAGCCCGCCGGGTATGATATTACCTTTGCCGAAATGGCGCCTGAGCAAAAGAACCGGATCAGCCACCGCGCCCGCGCCTTTGCCGAATTTGTCCGCTGCATAGACGGAGGTCAGGAATGAAACGCATTTCAACCGGCTCGCCTTTCGAGAAAACCATGGGATACAGCCGCGCAGTGGTCAAAGGCGGCTGGTGCTTCGTTTCGGGCGTCACGGGTTATGACTACAACACCATGGCAATCCCCGAAGGGGTCGCGGACCAGGCGCGCAACTGCTTTGCCACGATTTCGTCTGTTCTGGAGCAGGCGGGTTTTTCGATGTCGGATATCGTTCGGGTTCAGTACACTGTCACCGACGCCGGGCTGGTTGACGATCTTGTGCCCGTGCTGGGCGAACATCTGTCAGACATACGCCCGGCGGCCACCATGGTCATTGCCGGGCTGATCCGGCCAGAAATGCGGATCGAAATCGAAGTTACGGCATTCAAGGGCTGAACGTGGAAGACTGGCAGAACGGCGGTTTCGGGCTTTACCTGCACTGGCCGTTTTGTCAGGCGAAATGCCCCTACTGCGATTTCAACAGCCATGTCGCGACCTCGATCGATCAGGCCCGCTGGGCCGATGCCTATGTGTCTGAAATTGCCCGGCTGGCCGAAGAAACCGGGCCACGAACCCTGCATTCCGTCTTTTTTGGAGGTGGCACGCCAAGCCTGATGTCTCCGGACACCGTGCATAGGGTGATGACCGCCGTGCGCGCCGCCTGGCCGGCAGCCAACGACCAGGAGGTGACGCTGGAGGCCAATCCGACCTCGGTCGAGGCGGGACGCTTTCGGGGCTATGCCGACGCTGGCGTCAACCGCCTGTCGATGGGCGTTCAGGCGCTCAACGATGCCGATCTGCGCCGCCTTGGCCGGTTGCATTCCGTCGCCGAGGCGCGCAAGGCCTTCGATATCGCCCGCGCGGCCTTTCCTCGCGTCAGCTTCGATCTGATCTATGCCCGACAGCATCAGGATCTGGCCGGTTGGCAACACGAGCTTCGCGAGGCGCTGTCCATGGCGGTCGATCACCTTTCGCTATACCAGCTGACTATCGAGGATGGCACGGCTTTCGGCGCGCGTGCCGCCGCCGGCGGCCTGCGCGGCCTGCCGGAAGATGACGTGGCCGCAGACCTGTATCAGGCAACGCAAGACCTGTGCGACGTTGCGGGAATGCCCGCCTATGAAGTCTCTAACCATGCCAAAACCGGATCGGAGTCCCGGCATAATCTGATCTACTGGCGTGCCGGCGACTATGCCGGGATCGGCCCCGGCGCCCATGGCCGGTTGACGCTGGCCGGCGTGCGGTTGGCCACCGAATGCCCCCGTGATCCCAACGGCTGGCTCCGCTCGGTCGAGCGCACCGGTACCGGCGAAACGCCCCGAGAACCCATCGGCGCCGCCGATCAGGCCGGCGAATACCTGATGATGAGCCTGCGCCTGGCCGAAGGCACCGATCTGGCGCGCTACGCGTGGCTTGCCGGGCAAAGCCTGCCGATGACCCGCGTGGCCGCGTTAGCCGATCTTGGTCTGGTGGAAACCACGGAAGACCGCCTTCGCGCCACCCCGGCCGGTCGCATGGTGCTGAACGCCGTCTTGCGCGACCTGATGGTCGCCTGATGCGCTGGCTTTGGGGATTGCTGGGTCTGATCGCGCTGGCGCTGGGCGCCGCGGGCGTATTTCTGCCGCTCCTGCCGACCGTTCCCTTTCTGCTTCTCGCCGCATTCTTCTTTGCGCGCTCGTCGGAACGCCTGCACGACTGGCTTTTGCGCCACCCGGTCTTCGGCCCGCCAATCGAGCACTGGCGCCGTTCCGGCGCGATCGGCCGGCGCGCGAAACGGCTGGCAACCGTCTCTGTTCTTGCCGCTTTCGGAATATCGGTGGCGCTCGGGCTTCCGGTTTGGGTGCTGGTCGTTCAGGCTCTCGTGTTGACCGCCGTTGCGGTCTTTATCTGGACGCGTCCAACGGCGTAGCCGACAGAACACGGCAAAGCTCGTCCAGCTGGTCCAGCGACTTGTAGCGAATGGTCAGCACTCCGCCTTCTGCCCCCGCCTTGTGATCGACCGAAACGGTCATCCCCAGATTGGCCGAAAGATCCTGTTCGAGCGCGCGGGTATCGGCATCCTTCTCGGGGCCCCGGCGGCCGGATTTCGCTGCGCCCTTGCCCGCCGGTTTGCGCGCCAGCGCTTCGGTTTCGCGCACCGACAGGCCTTTGGCGATTACCGCCTTTGCGAGGGCCGTCGGATTTTCGGTGGTGATCAGCGCGCGCGCATGCCCGGCCGTCAGCTTGCCTTGCCTTACCCAGGCCAGAACCTCCTCTGGCAACTGCAAAAGACGAAGCTGGTTGGCGATATGGCTGCGGCTTTTTGACAGCGCCTCGGCCATCTTTTCCTGCGTATGGCCAAACCGGTCCATCAGTTGCCGGTAACCCATAGCCTCTTCAACCGGGTTCAGATCGGCGCGCTGGATGTTTTCGATGATCGCGATTTCCAGGACTTCGGTGTCGGAAAAGGTCCGCACCAGAACCGGCACCTCGTGCAACTGCGCCATTTGCGCTGCGCGCCAGCGCCGTTCACCGGCTACAATCTGATAAGTACCTGATTTCTCTTTGATTTCTCTGACGATCAGCGGCTGGATCACGCCCTTGGCGCGAATCGATTCGGCCAGCTCGGCCAGCGCGTCGGCATCGAAATCGCGGCGCGGCTGATCGGGGTTGGGCGCGATGTTCTCGACCGGAACCAGCAGGTCTGGCCTGCGCGGGCGCGATTCGGGCGCTGTCTCATGCGCCGCCGTGACATCGGCCATCAACGCCGACAGCCCGCGCCCCAGCCCGCGCTTTTCCGTCTTGCGATCATTCATGTTCCATCACCCTCGCCTCATACCCGTGCCGCACCAGAATCTCGCGCCCCAACTGCCGATAGGCCATGCTCCCCTTCGACAGGCTGTCATAGGCCAGAACCGGCAACGCATAGGACGGCGCCTCGCTGACCCGGACGTTCCGGGGAATGACGGTCTGAAAGACAAGTTCGCCCAGATTGTCGCGGGCGTCGGCCTCGACCAGCTGCGAAAGGTTGTTTCGCCCGTCATACATCGTCAGCACCACACCCTCGATCCGCAGGTCCGGGTTGGCCGACTGGCGCACCTGCCGAATGGTCAGCATCAGTTGCGACAACCCTTCCAGCGCGAAGAATTCGCTTTGCAAGGGCACCAGAACAGAATGCGCGGCGATCATCGCGTTGACGGTCAGGAGGCTGAGTGACGGCGGGCAATCGATCAGCACGAAGTCAAAGCCGAACCGGTCGATAGCAGGTTGGCGAAGCGCGTCGTGCAGCAGAAAGCTGCGTTTTTCGTTGGCGACAAGTTCGATGTCCGCCGACGACAGGTCGGTTGTCGCGGCGCAGATTGAAACGCCGTCAACCCGCGTCGGAATCACAACATCTTGCAAAGGTGCATCATCCAGCAACAAGTCATAGGTTGTCTTGTGCCGGTCAGAGGGCTCAATCCCCAACCCGGTAGAGGCGTTTCCCTGCGGGTCGAGGTCGACCAGCAATACTCGAAGCCCCTCTTCGGCCATCGCGGCGGCGAGGTTTATGGCCGTCGTCGTCTTGCCAACACCGCCCTTCTGATTCGCGATGGCGATGATGCGTGGCGCATGCGGGCGCGTCGGATCAGACACGGGTGATATCTCCGATTTTCAGGATGGCCGCCCTGGGGTCGGCCATGCTGGGATACTTCTGAAGCGAGAAGGTCCAGGTTTCAAGAGCCATTGCAACCTCGGCCTCGTGGTTGGCGCCTTTCGGGAAAAGCGCGGTTCCTCCCGGCGCCATATGCCGCGCGCCATAACCCAGCAACCGGTCGAGAGGCGCGAGGGCGCGGGCAGAAACCACATCGCCCGATTGCGGTGCAACAGCCTCGATCCGACCACAGATGACGCGCGCGCTCAGCGACAGTTCCCGTATCACCGTGTTCAGAAAAGCGGCCTTTCGGGCATCGCTTTCAATCAGAACGGTTTCCATGCCAGGCGCCGCGTCAGCCGCCAAGATCGCCACAACCAGGCCCGGCAACCCGCCGCCGCTGCCCAGATCGACCCAGCGCCGCGCGTCCGCTGGCCGAAGCGAAAAAAGCTGCGCCGAATCAAGGATGTGGCGTTTGTGAAACTCAGGCAGCGTACTGGCAGAGACCAGATTGATTGCCGGGTTCCATTTTTTCAGAAGCGCCTCGAATGTGCCCAGGCGCGCTTGTGTTTCACGTGAAACATCCATCGGTGAATCGGTCCGCATCAGGCGGAATTCCGGCGCGCACCCTGTCGAATGCGCGCGAGAATCAGCGTCGCGGCCGCCGGCGTCATCCCGTCGATGCGGCCCGCCTGCGCCAAAGTACGCGGACGCGCCTGTTGAAGCTTGCTCTTCAACTCATTCGACAGCCCGGACAGCGCCGCATAATCGAAGCTCTCCGGGATCTCGTGCGCCTCGTCGCGCCGCATCGCCATCACGTCGTTTCGCTGTCTTTCGATATAATGGGCATAAAGCGCGTCGCGGCTGATCTGTTCGCGGATATCCGGCGCGATCCCGGACAATTCGGGATCGAAGGCCAAAAGATCGTCAAACCCGACGTCAGGAAAGCTGAGCAGGTCGAGACCGTTGCGGCGAACGCCGTCCTGATTGATCCGCAGCCCCTTGTCCGCGATATCGCGTGGCGACAGCGAAAGGGCCGCCAGCCGCGATTTGCCCGCCGCGATCTGCTCCATCTTGTCCTCGAAAGCCTTCGCTCGAGCCTCGCCCACACAGCCCAGCGTGCGCCCTATCGGCGTCAGCCGCTGATCGGCGTTGTCCGCACGAAGCGACAGCCGAAACTCGGCACGCGACGTGAACATGCGGTAAGGTTCCGACACGCCGCGTGTTGTCAGGTCATCGATCATCACGCCGATATAGCTTGACTGCGCGCAAAGATCGCCGCATCTTGCCAGCCGCCGCGCGCGCCGCGTTTAACCCTGCCACAAGCCCTTGCGCCGCGGCCTCTTCGTAACCGGTTGTTCCGTTGATCTGCCCGGCAAGGTACAGGCCCGGTACATCGCGCAGCTCCAGCGTTGCCCGCAACGCGCGCGGATCGACATAGTCGTATTCGATGGCATAACCCGGCTGCAGGATATCGACGCGTTCGAGCCCCCGGATCGACCGCACGTACTCCGCCTGAACATCGACGGGAAGCGAGGTGGAAATTCCGTTGGGATAAACCGTGGGGTCATCCAGCCGTTCGGGCTCCAGAAACACCTGGTGCGACGACTTGTCAGCAAACCGCACGACCTTGTCCTCGATCGACGGGCAGTACCGCGGCCCGACGCTTTCCACATAGCCACCGTACATCGCCGAGCGCGAGAGGTTTTCGCGAATGATATCGTGGGTGCGCGCGTTTGTATGGGTAATCCCGCAGGCAACCTGCCGCACAAACGGCGCCATGTTGAGGAATGAAAACACCACCGGATCGTCATCGCCCGGCTGGCTTTCCAGCTGATCCCAGGCGATGGTGCGCCCATCCAGACGCGGCGGCGTTCCGGTTTTCAGACGGCCCATCGGCAACCCGAAATCCGCCATGCGCTCCGCCAGGCGAACCGAAGGCGCCTCGCCCATCCGGCCGCCCGGCCGCTTCTGATCGCCAATCAGGATGGCGCCACGCAGAAACGTGCCGGTGGTTAGCACCACCGCACGGCAGGTCAGCACGGTGCCGTCGGCGAGAACAAGCCCGGTTACCCGGCCATGTTCCATCTGCAGATCGGCGGCCTCGCCCTCGATCACGCTGAGGCCGGGCGCCGCGACAATGGCCGCCTGTACCGCCGCCTTGTATAGCGCGCGATCGGCTTGTGCGCGCGGGCCCTGAACCGCAGGGCCCTTCCGTCGGTTCAACAGTCGGAACTGAATACCGGCGCGGTCGGCCGCCTGGCCCATGACGCCGTCCATCGCATCGACTTCCCGAACCAGATGGCCCTTGCCCAACCCGCCAATTGCCGGGTTGCAAGACATCACGCCAATTGTATCCGCCCGCAGGGTGACCAGCGCGACCCGGCTGCCCGATCGCGCGGCCGCATGCGCGGCTTCGGCCCCGGCGTGTCCGCCACCAACCACGACAACATCGAAATGTTTCACGTGAAACACCCCTACTTCCCGATGCAAAAGCTGGCAAAGATTTCGTCCAGCAAATCTTCGACATCAACGCGGCCAACGAGCGAATCCAGCGCTCGGCAGGCGCGCCGCAATTCCTCTGCCGCAAATTCCGCGCGCTCCGCCCCGCCTTTTACCTCAAACCCGGCCATTTCCAAAGCCTCCTGCGCGCGCAGCACGGCAAGCCTGTGCCGTTCCCTCGTCATCGTCGCTGCGCCTCCGGCGCGGCGCTGCAAGGCATCGGTCACATCGGAAATCAACGCTTTCACACCTTTTCCCGTCAGGCCGGAAATGCTGGCCTGCCCTCCGGCAAGATCGCCCTTTGCCGTACGAACGATGTCGCCAGGCACCGGTTCCAGACCCTCGGGCGCACCGCGTTCGTCAACGAGAAAAACCCGAAGATCTGCCGCCGCTGCCCGTTCTCGCGCGCGCTGAACCCCGATCGCCTCTACCGCGTCCGCCGCCGCGCGCAGCCCGGCCGTATCCAGAAGCGTGACAGGAAGACCGCCAAGGTCCATCCGCACTTCGATCACGTCGCGGGTTGTCCCGGCGTGTTCAGAGGTTATGGCCGCCTCGCGCCCCGCCAGATGGTTCAGCAAGGTCGACTTCCCGGTATTCGGATGGCCGACAATCGCCACCTCGAAACCGTCGCGAATACGTTCCGCCGCGCCGATCCCGCACGCCTCGTGCTCCAGCTCCGTGCCGACCGCGTCAATCAGGCCAACCACCTCGGGCGCGACGTCGACCGGCAAATCCTCATCGGCGAAATCGATGGTCGCTTCGACCAGTGCCGCCGCGCGGATCAGTCGCGCGCGCCAGCCTTCCACCTTTCGCCCCAAAGCACCGGAGAACACCCGCAATGCCTGTTTGCGCTGCGCCTCGGTCTCGGCCTCCAGCAGGTCGGCGAGCCCTTCGACTTCGGCAAGATCCAGCCGCCCGCTTTCCAGCGCACGGCGCGTGAACTCGCCGGCCTCAGCCGGCCGTAATCCGTGCTGCCCCGAAAGCTCCCGCAACACTGCCACGATCGTGGCCGGCGAACCGTGCAGCTGAAGCTCTGCCGCCTCCTCACCAGTAAAGGAATGCCCCGCCGCGAACAGCAGCACGACCGCCTGGTCAAGCGGCTCACCGTCCCGGCCACGAAGCATGCGCAAACCGGCGGTGCGTGGCTTGGGCAGATCGCCAGCCAGTGCGCGTGCCGCTTCCCAGGCCAAGGGCCCCGAAACACGGATGACCGCCACGCCCGCCTTGCCGCGGGCGCTGGCCAATGCAAAGATCGTATCCATATCTAACCTATTGTATTAAAACAATAAGTTACGTGTTCATCGAATCGAAGAAATCGGCGTTGTTCTTGGTCTGCTTCAACTTCCCGATCAGGAATTCGATCGCATCCGTGGTGCCCATCGGGTTCAGGATGCGCCGCAGAACATAGGTTTTCTGCAGGTCGGCCTTGTCGACCAGCAGGTCCTCCTTCCGGGTGCCGGATTTCAGAATATCCATCGCCGGGAAGACGCGTTTGTCCGCAACCTTGCGGTCCAGCACGATCTCGCTGTTGCCGGTGCCCTTGAACTCTTCGAAAATCACCTCGTCCATCCGGCTGCCGGTATCGATCAGCGCCGTGGCGATGATGGTCAGGCTGCCGCCCTCCTCGATATTACGCGCCGCGCCAAAGAACCGCTTGGGCCGCTGCAGCGCGTTGGCATCGACGCCGCCGGTCAACACCTTGCCGGACGATGGCACAACCGTGTTGAAGGCCCGGCCGAGGCGCGTGATCGAATCGAGAAGGATCACCACATCGCGCTTGTGCTCGACCAGCCGCTTGGCCTTTTCGATGACCATCTCCGCCACCGCCACGTGCCGCGTCGCAGGTTCGTCGAAGGTCGACGACACGACCTCGCCTTTCACACTGCGCTGCATGTCCGTCACTTCTTCCGGCCGTTCGTCGATCAGTAGAACGATCAGGTAGCATTCCGGATGGTTGGTTTCGATCGAATGGGCGATATTTTGCAGCAGAACCGTCTTACCGGTCCGCGGCGGCGCCACGATCAGCGCACGCTGACCTTTGCCAATAGGCGCCACCAGGTCGATGATCCGCGCCGAGCGGTCCTTGATCGTCGGATCGTCGATTTCCATCTTCAGCCGCTCATCGGGGTAAAGCGGCGTCAGGTTGTCGAAATGGACCTTGTGCTTGGCGCGCTCCGGATCGTCGAAGTTGATCCGCGTGACATTGGTCATGCAGAAGTAGCGCTCGTTCTCGCGCGGCGCCTGAATGACACCTTCGATCGTATCGCCGGTGCGAAGGCTGAACTGCCGGATCATGTCGGGCGAAACATAGATATCGTCAGGACCGGGCAGATAGTTTGCCTCGGGACTGCGCAGAAAGCCGAAACCGTCCTGCAAGACCTCGAGCACGCCATCGCCGCCGATCTCCCAGCCTTCTTCGGCGCGCTCCTTCAGGATCGAGAACATCATCTCGCCCTTGCGCATCGAAGGCGCGTTTTCAATCTCCAGATCCTCGGCCATCGCCAGAAGATCGGCCGGCGTCTTGGCCTTGAGATCGGAAAGGTTCAAACGTTCTGTGGTCATAGCTTGCATGCCTTTGGGCTATGCCCTTGCGAGCACGTGCCGGAGCTGAAACGGGAAATGCCGGGGCCGGACGGCCCTGCAGCGGCTCACATAAGCGAGGGTGACGAAAAAGTCAACGAAGTCAGAATTTCACGACCACCGACAGCACGATGATGATCAGCAGAACCGTGGGCACTTCGTTCATCATCCGGTAGGTCCGGCCGCTTCGCGTGTTCCGCCCCTGTGCAAAATCCTTTCGCCGGTAACCGAGCCAATGGTGAAACCACGTCATCCCAAGCACTGCCGCCGCCTTCGTCCAGGGCCAGATCTCCGACCAGTCCACGATCCCCGGTGTGAAGACCAGCATCAGGCCAAAGACCCAGGTCGCCACGCTTGCCGGGTTGATGATCAACCTCAGCAGCTTTCGTTCCATCACCTGAAACAGAACATCGGTTTCACTACCGGCTTTCACTGTTTCGCTGTGATAGACGTAAAGCCTGGGCAGATAGAAAAGCCCCGCCATCCAGGCAACGACCGAGATGATGTGAAACGCTTTGGTCCAGGGGTAAAGCGTGGCCAGAAGGTCAGACATGCAGGATCCTCCACGATCGCACCCTTATAAAAAGAAAGAAAAGAAAAGGAATGTTGTTGTTGTAGGGGCAGTGGATAGTGTGGATCGGGTTGTTATCCCGCAGGTTTTCCACGGCTGCGAGTCTGTGAGTCAAATTGTGGAAGAAAGCGAGTCTATCATATAAGCTATTGATTTATTTAGTTTATAAATCGAACGGAAACACCAGAATCGTGGGCATAGCTTTCCCGTTGCGGTGGAAAACCAGCCATCCACACCGGCCCGGAAAAATTTCACACATGTTCATTTCTTCCCGCCAGCCTCTTGACCAGAGCGGACGATTTGTGGACCGAAGGCCAAACCGCTGCCTGCACCGAATTTACCCACGGTCTGATGCGCAGGGTGTTCCACAGGGTTGTACACATGAATGATCCGCTGATCCTTGCTTCGGGTTCCGAAATCCGCGCCGCGCTGTTGCAGAACGCCGGGCTGACGGTCGAACGGTTGCCCGCCAGGATCGACGAGGATGCGATCAAGGCCGCGCTGCAGGCAGAGGGCGCGCCACCCCGCGACATCGCGGATGCGCTGGCCGAAGCCAAGGCGCGCAAAGTTGCCGTACGTCGCCCCGATGCGATGGTTCTTGGCTGCGATCAGGTTCTTGAATTCAATGGCGCGCTGCTGTCGAAACCGGGCTCGCAAGACGAGGCGCGCCGCCAGATCGCAATGATGCGTGGCAAGACGCACCGGCTATTGTCCGCAGCGGTTCTGTATCATGCCGGCGAACCGGTATGGCGCCACGTCGGAACCGTGCGGCTGACCATGCGCGATGTCACCGACCCCTATCTGCACGACTATGTCTTCAGAAACTGGCCGGGCATCGGGCAGTCGGTTGGCGGCTACAAGCTTGAAGAAGAAGGCGTGCGGCTTTTTGCCCGGATCGAGGGCGATTACTTCACCGTCCTCGGTCTGCCGCTGATCGAACTCTTGAACTATCTGGGCCAACGCGGCTTTATCGCCTCATGAGTGACGAACGCATTCCCCTCGCCGGTGTCATCGGCTCGCCCATCGCGCACAGCAAATCGCCGGCGCTTCACGGCTACTGGCTGAAACGCTATGGCCTGAAAGGCTTCTACATTCCGATGGATGTCGCCCAGGCCGATCTGAAGGCGGCGCTGGAAACCTTGCCGAAACTGGGCTTCGTCGGGCTGAACGTGACCATCCCGCACAAGGAACAGGTGCTGGCTTACGCCGATATCATCACCGATCGCGCTGCGCTGATCGGTGCGGCCAACACTTTGATCTTTCGCAAGGACGGCAAGATTCACGCCGACAACACAGACGGCGCCGGATTTGTCGCCAACCTTCGCCAGGAAGCGCCAAACTGGGATCCGCGGGTCGGCCCGGCGGCGGTAATTGGTGCCGGCGGTGCTTCGCGTGCCGTGGTCGCTGCGCTGATCGAGGTCGGGGTGCCTGAAATCCGTGTTGCCAACCGCACGCGCGCCCGCGCCGAGGCGCTGCGGTCCGATTTCGGCGCAAAGGTCATGGTCCACGACTGGGTGCAGGCTGGCAACATGCTGGAGGATGCCGCGACAGTGGTGAACACATCCTCTCTTGGCATGGTCGGCAAGCCGGAGTTTCGCGTGCCACTTGATGCGCTGTCACCGCGCGCTCTGGTGACCGATCTGGTCTACGCGCCGCTCAAGACCCGGCTTCTGGCCGAGGCCGAGGAGATGGGCTGCACCGTTGTCGACGGCCTCGGGATGCTACTGCATCAGGCCGCACCGGGGTTCGAACGCTGGTTCGGCAAGCGGCCGGAAGTCGATGACGACACGCGAACCATGGTGCTGAGCCAGTGACACGGCCATTCCTTCTGGGCCTGACCGGTTCGATCGGAATGGGAAAGTCGACCACCGCGCAGATGTTTCGCGACCTTGGCGTTCCGGTCTGGGATGCCGATGACGCGGTGCACCGGCTTTACCGGCAGGGTGGCGCGGCGGTGGCCGCCGTGGCCGCCGAATTTCCCGACGCGATCCGGGACGGCGCGGTCAGCCGCGAGTCGCTGAAATCCATCATCGCGAAAGACCCGGGCGCACTCGCCCGGCTGGAGGCGGTGGTGCATCCGCTGGTCGCCGAGGACCGCAAGCGATTCCTGAGCGAAAACGCCGATGCCAAGCTGGTTGTCTTCGACATCCCGCTTTTGTTCGAAACTGGCGCCGAAACCTGGCTTGACGCGACGGTCGTTGTCAGTGTCCCGCCCGAGGTTCAGGCCGACAGAGTGCTGGCAAGGCCGGGGATGACGCGCGCTCAATTCGACACGATTCTTGCCAAACAGATGCCGGATGCCGAAAAACGCCGCCGCGCGACCCATGTCATCGAAACCCTGGCGCTTGAACCTGCTGCGGCGGCCGTGCAAGCCTTGGTCAACCAGATAACGGGGCGGCGAGATGCGTGAAATTGTGCTGGATACCGAAACCACGGGTTTTGAGCCGGCGGAGGGCCACCGTATCGTGGAAATCGGTGCCGTGGAGCTGATCAACCACATGCCGACCGGCCAGACCTACCACCAATACATCAACCCCGAACGCGCGATGCCGGCCGAGGCGCAAGAGGTGCACGGGCTTGGCGATGAGTTCCTGGCTGACAAGCCGGTGTTCGCAAGCATTGCGCAGGCGTTTCTGGATTTCATCGGCGATGCGCGCCTTGTCATTCACAACGCCAGCTTTGACATGAAGTTTCTGAATGCCGAACTGGGCTGGGCGGGGTTTGCGCAGCTTGTGCCGGCCCGCGCGCTCGACACACTGGCGATGGCGCGGCAGAAATTTCCCGGCTCGCCGGCATCGCTTGACGCTTTGTGCCGGCGCTTCGGTGTCGACAACTCGGCCCGTGAAAAGCACGGCGCGCTTCTGGATAGCGAAATTCTGGCCGAGGTTTATCTGGAACTGATCGGCGGGCGACAGCCCGATTTCGGCCTGCAAGCCGCCGGGGTTCGTACCGAAAGCGAAAGCCGGGCCGGCGAATGGCGCGCCAAGCCGCGCGCCAAGCCCCTGCCGCCCCGGATCACCGAAGCCGAGGCAAAGGCCCATGCCGCTTTTGTCGAAAGCCTGGGCCCCGCCGCGATCTGGACGAAAACCGGCTGATCAGGCGGTCGGCGTTTTTGCCTGCGCCTCGGCGCGCCGGGCCAGTTCCTGACGGTAAAGTGCCAGGAAATCCACGGTATCGAGGTTCAGCGGCGGAAAGCCGCCATCGCGGGTGACGTCGCTGACGATGCGGCGCACGAAGGGAAAGACCATGCGCGGACATTCGATCAGCAGGAAGGGGTGCAACTGTTCCTCGGGCACGCCCTCGACGTGGTAGATCGAACCGTAGTCCAGCTCCAGCAGGAAAAGGGTTTCGTCATTGCCCTTGTTCTTCGAGTGAATCCGGTACTTCTGGATCACCTCGTACTGATTGTCCGGCGCACGCTTGCGCGCATCAAGGCTGACCTGCACCTGAATGTCGGGCTGAACGTCGCCACTTTGCACACCCTTGATCGCAACCGCGTTTTCAAAGGACATGTCGCGGATGAACTGCGCCAGAACCTGCATCTTGGGCTGGGTCGGCGCCGCCGCTGCCGCGCCCTGATTGTCGGAGCCGTTTTCGGCCATTTCACTCTCCTGCGGGGTATCGTTTGGCGGGTTCTCTAGCAGGATCGCCGCCAGGCCTCAATGCCGGGTCCAGCCCGATGGCCCGGAGGGCTTGCGCGGCGCGTCGTCGATGATATCGAATTCGCCGTCAATCGTCTCTCCTCCCGTACCGGGCGATTTACCGGCCCCAAAGGCCCCGCCCGGTTCGATGATCTGCACGCGGCGGGCCAGAAACCGCATGGCCGCACGGCGAACCGCCGGTACGAGAAGCGCGAAGCCGAAGGCGTCGGTCAGAAACCCCGGCGTCAGCAGCAGCGCGCCAGCCAAAAGGATCATCGCGCCATTGGCAATGGGCGCGGTAGGATCGTTCAGTTCATGCAACGAGCGGCGCAGGTCGTTCAACACCGCCATTCCCTGGTGCCGGACCAGCGCGGTTCCGATCACCGCGGTCAGCAGTACAAGGCCAAGTGTCGGCCACAGCGTCAGCCAGCCGCCGACAGTGATGAACAGCGCGATCTCGATCAGCGGAACCGCGATGAAGGGCACAAGCAGCCACATAGGTCGTTCCGAAGCTCCCGCATAGTGGACTTGGCCACCTTGCTCCCCTACATAGAGTTCGAGTGAGGAAATTACCAACCGAAGCCGCGCATTCATCAAGAGGGTGCTATGAATTCAGCCTTGATCCAGCTTCTAGTTCTGGCCGCGGTAGCCATTTTTCTGGTGCTGAAGCTGAAAAGCGTCCTCGGCACGCGCGAAGGGTTCGAAAAGCCGCCGTTGCCGGACGATTCCCACGCCGCCCGGCGCAGGGGCTTCGAGGTGATCGAAGGCGGGCCGGATGCCGATATCACCGATCATGTCGAGGACGGCAGCGATGCCGCCAAAGCGCTTGCGGCGATGAAGCTGGTCGAACCCTCGTTCAAGGTGGCGGAATTCCTGCGCGGCGCGCGCGGCGCTTACGAAATGATCCTGATGGCCTTCGAGAAGGGGGATCTGGATTCGATTTTGCCGTTTCTGTCGCGCGACGTGTATGAAAGCTTTTCCGAAGTGGTCGAGGCGCGCGAGCGCGAGGGCCTGACCATCGAGGCAAGCTTTGTCGGCGTGCGGGAAGTCGTGCTGGCCAATGCGACGTTCAATCGTGACACCCAGCTTGCCGAGGTGACCGTGCGCTTTGTCGGTGAACTGACCTCTGCCGTGCGCAACCGCGCCGGCGAGATCGTCGATGGCAGCAAGACAGACATCAAGCGGCAGAAAGACGTCTGGACCTTCGCGCGCACCATGGGTTCCGACAACCCGAACTGGCAGCTTGTCGCGACCGGCGAATGACGACGCGCCTGCGTCTGGCGGCGCTGGTTCTGGCGCTGGCGGCATTGGTTGCACCCGGTGCCATGGCTAAGCCGCGCCTGGTTTCCTTTTCCGAACTGAACGGCTGGGCCTCCGATGACCACGCCGCCGCGCTCAAGGTCTTTCGCGGAACCTGCGATCTGATGAAGGATGCCGCCTGGGCACCGATCTGCCACGCGGCGAAATCGGTGCGAAACCCCCGCGCCTTTCTGGAAAAGTTCCTGCAACCGGTCGAGCTTTCGCGGCCCAGGTCGACGCTTTTCACCGGGTATTATGAACCTGAACTGCTTGGCTCGCCCACCCGTTCGCCCCGTTTTCCCTACCCGCTTTATCGAAAGCCGCCGGAACTGAAACCCGGCGACCGCTGGTACACGCGGTCAGAGATTGAAACTCGCGGGTTGCTGAATGGTCGCGGCTTGGAAATCGCCTGGCTCGAAAACCCGGTGGATGTGTTCTTTCTCCAGGTTCAGGGGTCGGGCCGGATCCGGCTAACCGACGGGCGCGCATTGCGCGTCGGTTTCGCGGCGAAAAACGGCCACCCCTACAGATCCGTGGGCAAGGAAATGGTTCGGCGCGGGCTTCTTCCGGCGAACGCGGTTTCCGCCGGCGGTATCCGGAACTGGGTAACCCGGAACGGCGCGGATGGTTTGCGCATTCTGCACCACAACCCGTCCTTCATCTTCTTTCGCGAACTGGATCTGCCGGCCGAACTTGGGCCGCTCGGTGCGATGGACCGACCGGTGACACCCGGCCGCAGCCTGGCGGTTGACCCCCGCGCCATTCCCCTTGGCGCGCCGGTATGGATCGAAAAACGTGGCAAGCACCCGCTTCGCCGGCTCATGATCGCACAGGATACCGGCAGCGCGATCCGTGGCGCCGGCCATGTCGACATTTTCGTGGGCACTGGCGAAAAGGCCGGCAATATTGCCGGAACCATGCGCGATGGCGGGCGCATCGTGGTTCTTCTGCCGGTAGAAACGGCTCGCGCGCTGGTTCGGGGCAACTGACCATGTCACGGCGGCGCGAACGCGGGCTCAGCCCCGAAGACCGCGAGTTGTGGCAATCCGTCGCCCGGACCGCGCGGCCGATGCACCCAAAGCCGCTGCCGTTTCGCACTGAAACACCCAAGCCTGGCGCCCATTCCGAACCACGCAAGGCGCCTGTTGCAGAGTTTCACATCGGCGCCAGCCGCGCTGTGAATTCCGTGGCCTACGACCTGGCGCCAACGCTGACCGAAAGGCTGGCGCAAACACCCGTGCGGATGGACCGAAAGACCCATGTTCGCATGACGAAAGGCAAGTTGACACCCGAACGCCGGATCGATCTGCACGGCATGACGCTGGCCGAGGCGCACCCGGCACTGATCCGGTTCGTGCTGTCCTCGCACGAATCCGGGCTTCGGCTGGTTCTCGTGATCACCGGCAAGGGCCGGCGCGGGCATGATGACGGCCCGATCCCGCAACGACCCGGCGCGCTGAAACACCAGGTCCCGCACTGGCTGGCGGCACCGCCACTGGGCACGGTGGTCTTGCAGGTGTCGCAGGCACATCACCGCCATGGCGGCACCGGGGCCTATTACGTTTACCTGCGCCGGCGCGGATAGCTAAAGCCCGGCCTCCGCAATGGGCGTCAGGATGATCTGCGTGGCGTTCTGAATGGTCAGCACGGCGCCCGGCAGAAGCCCGGTTTGCCCGGCACGATCGCCTTGATAGGCGCGGTTCACCTCGGCCAGCTGCGACAGGACGCGGATCAGCGACGGCGAGTTGCCGACATTGAAATGCCCCGCGCCAGTGGAAAACGCGCCCACATCCAGAAGCGTGACCTTCAGATCCGCCACCGGTTCGGGCGAACCAAGGTTGCCCAGCCGGTCGGCCTGCCCGGTCAGCCGGGCCGAAAGCCGAAGCGCACGGTCGCGCTGCGATGTGAAAACCAGAAACGGCTGCGGCAGCGTACCGATCCGAACCGCCTGTTCGTGAAAGACGTCAACATCGATATCGGGCGAGATCAGCACCACGCCGGCCAGCCGGCCCATGGTTTCGCGGTCGCCTCGAATGGCCAGCTGGCGCAGGGTTTCCATGCTGAGCGCGGCGCCCATCGAATGGGCGACCAGAAGGATGCGCCGCGCACCCGCCGCTTCGGCCAGATGCAAAAGCTTTTCCAGCCCGTCGCGCGCGAAAAGCGCCGAATCCCGGTCATAGGCATAGGCAAAGGGATTGGCGGCCGAGGGCCATGAATAATGCAGCACCGTTCCGGGAATATCGATGTCATGATCAAGCTGCGCGATGCGGAAGAGACCCTCGGCAAAGGTGGTGTTGTAGCCATGGACGAACACCACCGCCTCACCCCCGGTTTGCGCCAGGGCGCGCCGCAGATCGCCCCGAAATTCCGCATCGGCGGCATAAAGCAATTCGTCGCTGACCACGAAATCGCGGCGCGGGTCGGGTTGGCCCACCGGCCAGCTCAGGCTTCCGGCCTTGCGTTCGGGTGGGACGGAAACCGCGTAGCGGGCAAGATGCAGGCCGGCATCGCGGTTTTCGCCAAAACGGCCGGTCTGCGGGTCAATCGCGCGGGTGGTGCCGACGAAGACCACGCGTTCGGCGCCGATGCCGCGCGCGCCCGGCACAACCGAGATTTCGCCGCGCGGCGCGCAGGCGCACAGGAAAAGAACGATCCCGACCCACAACCGCATTGTCACCCCTGCGGTACGGCGCATTTAAAGGACGTAACGTGACAGATCGGCCGAACGCGCCAGTTCGCCGATGTTCTTCTCGACGAAATCCGCATCAATCACCACGACATCGCCACCGCGGTCCGGCGCGGTGAAGGACAGATCTTCGAACACCCTCTCCAACACCGTATAAAGACGGCG
Organism: Paracoccaceae bacterium; assembly: GCA_041397385.1. GTDB lineage: Bacteria > Pseudomonadota > Alphaproteobacteria > Rhodobacterales > Rhodobacteraceae > Albidovulum. The sequence goes on along the minus strand of JAWKWW010000001.1, from coordinate 376,367 downwards.
GGCGCCGATGTTTTCGACGCTTTGATTCACTTCGGCCGCGATCCGCGCCAGTGCCGCGATGCCGTCGTCGGTAAAGCTCACGCCGACCTCCTCGGTCGCCATCAGCGCCGAGTATTGCCGGGTCAGCGCATTATCCGTTTCAGTCAGGATGCGCACGAAATCCGCCTCGGTCAACGCGCGCAGTTCTACCGGATCGGCAGACGGCCCTGAAGTTCGGGCAGCAGATCCGACGGTTTGGCAACGTGAAACGCGCCCGAGGCGATGAACAGGATGTGGTCGGTCTTGACCGCGCCATCTTGGTGGAAACCGTCGTACCTCGATCAGCGGCAGAAGATCGCGCTGCACACCTTCGCGGCTGACATCAGCGCCCCGGGTTTCGGCGCGCGCGCAAACCTTGTCGATCTCGTCGATAAACACGATGCCGTTTTCCTGAACCGCCTCCAGCGCGGCGGTCTTGACGGTTTCGTCGTCCAGAAGCTTGTCGGCTTCCTCGCCGATCAGCACCTCGTAGCTTTCCGCCACGCTCAGCTTCTTGCGGATACGCCGACCGCCCATGGCCTTTCCGAAAAGATCGCCAAGGTTCATCATCCCCATCTGGCCCTGCTGGCCGGGCAGATCGAGCATCGAAAACGGGTTCGCGGTATCGGCCAGTTCCAGTTCGATCATCGTATCGTCCAGTTCGCCGCGCTTCAGCTTGCCGCGAAACATCTCGCGCGTCTGTTCGCGGGCATCCTTTCCGGCAATCGCCTCGATCACCCGGTCTTCGGCGGCCTGATGGGCGCGCGCCTTGACGTCCTCGCGCATCCGCTCGCGGGTCTCGATCATCGCCGCGTCGACCAGGTCGCGGATGATCTGCTCGACATCGCGGCCGACATAGCCGACCTCGGTAAACTTCGTCGCCTCGACCTTCAGAAACGGCGCGCGCGCAAGTTTCGCCAGCCGCCGGCTGATCTCTGTCTTGCCGACGCCGGTTGGCCCGATCATCAGGATGTTCTTGGGGTAGACCTCGTCGCGCAGATCGTCGGCCAGTTGCTTGCGCCGCCAGCGGTTGCGCAGTGCCACCGCCACGGCGCGCTTGGCGTCCTTCTGGCCGATGATGAACCGGTCAAGCTCCGATACGATTTCGCGGGGCGTCAGGTTGGTCATGTGCTCTCCGAATAGGGCGGAAGCCGGGTTTTCCCGGGAAAGGCGGGCAATGCCTGCATGAGCGCGGCACGCAGCGCAACCCACCATGTGCCAAGCGCGGTGATGAAGGCGCCAAGGATCAGGAGGATCGCGACCCATTGGCCAAAGCTGCCTTCGCTTTCGCCGCGCACTGTCCAGGAAATCACCAGGGCGATATAGACGATGCCGGCGGTCAGAAAGGAACGGCGGTCGATGATCAGCGCCAGCGCCGCGACGATGCCAAGCGCGGCAGCGACCGAAGTGATGCCAAGCGATCCGCCAAGGTTGTAAAGCGTCAGCGCCACGGTGTTGACCAGGGCCGGAGCGGCCAGCAGGTGCAACCAGAACCCGGTTGCCGCATGCCGGCCCAGCCGGTGCGGATCGCGCATGTCGAACCACATCCCGGCCAGAAAGGCGCCGATGCCGAAGATCAGCGTGGCAAAGGCGAAATCCGGGCTGTTGCGCAGGTCGAAGACACTGCCGATTCCGATGTCGCCGGCCTGCAGCGCAAATAGGACCTCGGTTGAAAGCGTCGTTGCGTATAGCGTGCCAAGACAGGCGAGCCCGACAAGAAACATCGCCACCGGCAGCCGAAAGCGCATATACCAGACACCCATGGCAGCCGCCGCGGAAAGGCTGGCGTAGATGACCATATGGCGGGGATTGGGAAAGTCGCCGCTGGCGATCCAGCCCAGAACAAAGGCGCAGATGGCAATGCCGAAGGCGCCCGCCAGGATCATGCTTGGCAGCACCATGCGCCGCTTCAGCGTGAAGTACCCCGCCATCCACCAGACCACCCCGGCCACGACCAGCGGCGCGACCAGAAACGCGCCCGAGGAAAGGCCAAGCCAGACGAGCAAGGCAACGAAGCCCGCCAGAAGGATCGAAAGACCCACCGCGAGGAAAACTTCGGAAAAGCCGCGGAAGAACTCGAACGGTTCGTCTTCGGGGCTATGCGCCGCCCGCGTCCCGGCGCGGCTTTGCTCCAATACCAGAATTCCGGCGGCCTGCGCCTCGGTCACGATCCCCGCTGCCACGGCGGCGCGCAGATCGTCGCCCAGACGATTGTACGACGTGGTCTCGCTTGGATTCCGGTTGGTCATGCTTCGGTCATTTCCGGTTCGTGCTGCATAACGATGCAGTCGGTTGTCTTGCCCAGCAGTGCGGGCACCGGCCGGAACCCGGCCTTGCGATAGGCGGCCAACGCGCGCGCGTTATCGGGCGCGGGGTCGATCACGATGCTTTCGTGCCCCTCGGCGCGCAGCATTGCGACAAAGGCGCGCAATACCGCCGAGCCGATCCCCTTCGACAGACACTCGCCGCGCGCCAGAGACAGGTCGACACCTACCGCGTCCGGCGGAAGGGCGGTGAGCCAGGGCGCGGCTGTCAGCCACGGTTCCACCAGCGCGTCGCGCACATACCAGACCTGAATATAGCCTTCGGGCACGCCGTCGAGATGGAAAAGAAAGGGCCGGGTCGTATCGCGGCCTTCCAGCATGTCGCGAACAAACCCCACCTCTTCTTCCGGCTCGCCCCACCATTCGCGCCAATGCGCGCGCCCCATCCAATCCGCCAGCATCGGCAGGTCGGCCGGCACCAGGGGCACGAATGTTATGTTTGTCCGATCCGGCACTGGCTATCCGGCGCTCAGGGTTTCCACCGTCAGGTTGCCGTTGGTGTAGACGCAGATATCGGCGGCAATCGCCATGGCCTTGCGGGCAACCTCTTCGGCCGAAAGATCGCTTTGCATCAACCCGCGCGCGGCGGCAAGCGCGAAATTTCCGCCCGATCCGATCGCGGCCACGTCATGTTCGGGCTCCAGAACGTCGCCGGCACCGGTGATGACGAACAGGTCGCGCCCGTCGCTGACAATAAGCATCGCCTCGAGGTTTCGCAGATACTTGTCCGTTCGCCAGTCCTTCGCCAGTTCGACACAGGCGCGCGCCAGCTGTCCCGGTGCGGCCTCGAGCTTTTTCTCAAGCCTTTCCAGTAAGGTGAAGGCATCGGCCGTCGATCCGGCGAAGCCGGCGATCACGTCATGCCCGCCCGGCGACATGCGTCGCACCTTGCGCGCGGTGCCTTTGATCACCGTCTGGCCAAGGCTGACCTGACCGTCGCCGGCCAGAACCACCGTCTTGCCGCGCCGCACCCCGATAATCGTGGTTCCGTGCCAGCCGGGAAAAGCCTCTTCCGCCATGTCGCCTCCTGGTTTTGGCACAATATGGCGACCGCCCCGGCCACAGACAAGACCGATGCCGAGCCCCTTGCCTGTCGGTTCGGCACCCGCTTAGGGTGTGGTCTATGAATGACGCCTCTGTCCTGCGCATCTATCTGGCCCGGCCGATGCTCGACAACGCGCGCGCCGGCGAAGTCAACATCCTCAACCGGATCACGGCCGCGTTTTCGGCGCGCGGGTATCGCACGGAGTTCGTGCAGGACAGCGAAGCCGAACGCCTGCGCGCGCTGGGCCGGCGGGGTTACGCACTTTACCACATGCACGAACCTCTGACCGCGAACACCCTGTGTCTGCGGCTGTCCTACCTCTACCCGTTCTGGCGTATCGAAGACACCAACGACCGCTGGGACTGGGACATTGCCAAGGCGACATTCGACCCCGAAACGGTCGACGCCGGGCTTGCCAACACCTTTTTCGACCGCCGCCGCCACATGTTGTTCAAGGCCACCCTTCGGTCGATCAGAACTTCATTCTCGTGGCCTTGCAGGGACGCCTGTTGCAGCACCGCGGCTTTCAGTCGATGAGCCCGGCCGAAATGGTCCGCGAAGTGATTGCGCGCGAAAAGCGGCGAGACATCGTTCTGCGCCCGCACCCGAAGGAGACCCTGAGCGGGGAAGAGCGTGCTTTCCTGCAAGGTCTGGCACAGGGCAGTGATCGCATTCGAATCGTGCGCCGGCCACTGGAACAGATGCTGCCGCGATGTTCGGCCGTGGTCACGCAGAACTCCTCGACCGCGCTCAAGGCGATGTTTCTGAAAAACCCGCCGTACTGTTCGCGCGGTCGGAATTTCACCACATCGCCGGCTCCGTCCCCCGCGATGGCATCGACAAGGCCTTCGAGCGGATCGAAACCGCCGGCGATGAGGATTACGCGCGCCATCTCTACTGGTTTTTCCATACCGACATGATCGACGGCGCCAGTAAAGATGCCGAGGCACAGGTTCTGGCGCGCGTCCGCCGATTTGGCTGGGATCTTTAGCGCCGCGTCACCCCCGCGCCAGATGCTGGTAAAGAAAGTGGCGGTCGCCGGAATTCGCCAGAAGCGCCAGCGCCCGTTCGGGTGACATCCAGATGGCGCGGTGCCCCGGTTCGGTCGGCGGACCGAGTTGCAGAACCGGTCGCGCGACGTAGATCACGCACAGCTTTTCCGCCCAAAGGTCGTATTCGGGCATGTAGGTGAAGCGCCGATAGGCGCCGATCCGCCGCGGCCCGGCAATGCGCCACCCGGTTTCCTCGAACACCTCGCGGTGCAACGCCTGCGGCGCGGATTCGCCGGGGTCGATGCCGCCGCCGGGCAGCTGGAATTCCGGTTGCGGGTCCTCCTGATGGGTGACCAGGACCTCGCCGTCACGAACCAGAACCGCATAGGCACCATGCCGGCGCCGGTACCGCTGCCCTGTCTTCACGCTTTCGCCGAACCGTCTGATCATGGCCCCTCCGGGGTCGGTTGCCGTTGTCACCAAGACGCGGTATGCCAACGCCTCACGCCCAAGGAAAGCCCCATGACGCTTGGTTCTCGCATTGCCTGGGACGACACGGTTCTGCCCTTTCAGCTTGATCGCTCCGATATTCGCGGACGGGTCGCACGGCTTGACGGGACGCTGGACGCGATCCTGTCGCAACACCGTTATCCCGCGGCGATAGAAGCGCTGGTCGCCGAGGCCGCGCTTTTGACGGCGCTGATCGGCCAGACGATCAAGCTGCGCTGGAAGCTCAGCCTCCAGATCCGCGGCGACGGTCCGGCTCGTCTGATCGCCACCGACTATCACGCCCCGCAAGAACCGGGTGCGCCGGCCCAGATTCGCGCCTATGCCAGCTTCGACGACAAGCGGCTTGACGAAACCGCCGGGCCGTTCAGCCAGATCGGCCAGGGCTATTTCGCAATCCTGATCGATCAGGGCGCCGGCACAGTCCCCTACCAGGGCATCACGCCCATCGCCGGCGGCTCGCTTTCGGCATGCGCAGAGACGTATTTTGCCCAGTCCGAACAGCTGCCAACCCGATTTGCCATGGCCTTCGGTCGTTCGGAACTTCCCGGTTCGGCGGAACACTGGCGGGCCGGTGGCGTCATGCTGCAGCACATGCCAAAGGCATCGCCCCACGCCGCTGGCGAGGCAACCGGCGAGGGCGGGCTTCTGGCGCCGGCGGATATCCTGCATGGCGAAGAGGGAGAGAACTGGACCCGGGCCAACCTGTTGCTCGACACCGTCGAAGAGCTTGAACTCGTCGGGCCCATCGTGCAGCCGGCAGAGCTTCTGCTGCGGCTGTTTCACGAAGAGGGGCCGCGCGTATTCGATGCCCAGCCCGTCGGGTTCGGCTGCACCTGTTCGCCCGATCGCGTGCGCCAGAGCCTGTCGATCTATTCGGCCAAGGATATCGCCACCATGACGACCGAGGCCGGTATCGTCACCGCCGATTGCCAGTTCTGTGGCGCGCATTACGAATTTGACCCTGCCACCCTGGGGTTCGAGGCAAAGGAGGGGCCCGGTGACGCCGGATGATCTGCGCGATCGCCTGTGTCGTGCGCTGGCCACCGGTGCCGGGCCATCCTCCGACTTCGACCTGAACCCCGGCAATCACAACCCGCCGGGTCGCCAGTTGCGCCCGGCTGCAGTGCTCGTTCCCGTCTTTGTCGCGGCCGGTCAGGCGCGGGTGATCCTGACCAAGCGGTCATCGCGGCTCAAACACCACCCGGGGCAGATCGCCTTTCCCGGCGGAAAGGTCGACCCGGGCGACGGCAGCACACGCGCCGCCGCGCTTCGCGAGGCGCATGAGGAAATCGGCCTGCCGCCGAGATGCGTCGACGTGATGGGCGATCTGGCGCCGCACGAAACCGTCACGGGCTACCATGTAACCCCGGTTTTGGGCCTTGTCAGAGACGATTTCGATCCCGTGCCCGAAATCGGCGAAGTCGACGAGGTCTTTCACGTGCCGCTTGCCCATGTCACCGACGCAGCCCGGTTTTCGGTGCAGGGGCGTTACTGGCTGGGCGAATGGCGGCGGTACTATACCGTGCCCTACGGCCCCTATTACATTTGGGGCGCGACCGCGCGCATCCTGCGCGGGCTGGCGGAAAGGATGGGCGCGTGAAGCTGAAGGCGCCGTGGATCGAACGAAGGGAAACCCAGACGGTATGCGCCCTGCTGACCCGGGCTGGGCACAAGGCGCTGTTCGTGGGCGGCTGCGTGCGCAACACCATTCTGGGCGAACCGGTGGACGATATCGACATTGCCACCGACGCACATCCGGAAACCGTTGTGGCGCTGGCCGACGCGGCGGACCTTCGCGCGGTTCCGACCGGGATCGACCACGGGACCGTGACATTGGTTTGTGGCGGCATCCCGCACGAGGTGACCACCTTTCGCCGTGACGCCGAAACCGACGGCCGGCGCGCGCGCGTCGTCTATTCCGGCGACATGGCCGAAGACGCCAAGCGCCGCGATTTCACGATGAACGCGATCTACGCCGAACCGGATGGCACGGTGCGCGACCCGCTGGGCGGCCTGAACGACCTCAGGGCGCGGCGCGTCCGTTTTGTCGGAGATCCCGCCGAACGCATCGCCGAAGACTATCTGCGCATCCTGCGTTTCTTCCGCTTTCATGCCCGCTATGGCGATGCCGATGCCGGGATCGACCCCGATGGACTTGCAGCCTGCGCAGAACTGTCGGCGGGAATAGAGACGCTTTCGCGCGAACGGATCGGCCACGAGATGCGCAAGCTTCTTGCCGCGCGCGACCCGGGTCCATCCGTTGCGGCGATGGCGGCAACGGGCGTACTGGCCCGAACCCTGCCTGGCGCCGACTCTCGTATCCTGCCGATACTGCTGCACCACGATCAGGGGCTTCCGCCCCGCTGGATTCGCCGTCTGGCCGCGCTGGGCGGTGACGATGTGACCGATCGCTTGCGGCTCTCGCGCGACGAGCAGCGGCAACTGACCCAGATCCGCGACGGTGCCGGCGGAACGGCCAGTTTCGCCGAACTGGGCTACCGCTATGGTGAAGACATCGGCGCCGATGCCGCGCTGCTGCGTGCCGCGATGACCGGCGCGCCGCTGGCCCCGGACTGGGAGGCGGAGCTGTCGCGCGGCGCCAAAGCCAGCTTTCCGGTTAACGCCAGCGACCTGATGCCGGAACTGGACGGCCCCGCGCTGGGCGAGAAGCTGAGGGCGCTCGAAGCGACATGGCTCGCCTCGGGGCTGACCGCGACGCGCGCCGAACTGCTGGGCTGAACCGGGCACACGTTTTGCGGCGTGACAAGCAGCGCCGATCGCGCTATCACCAGACCGAACAACGGAGGGTTGCCTTATGGACTACGGGACTAATCGACCGCTCGCCTGAGCCGGACCGATCCCGTAGTGGCGGTCAGCTTGCGCACCGCCTTCATCCATAACGCCACGCTTATTCAGAGCACCCGCCATGTTTCGCTACTTCGAAAACCTCGTCGACCCTTATGCGCCCTATCGGCAGACCGATACGCCGCCGACCCGGCTCTGGCCGTTCCTGCGCGAATACGCCCGCCCGTTTAGGGCCGTCTTTGCGGTCACGCTGCTGGTCAAGACGGCCGTCTCGGCGGTCGAGATCCTGCTGCTGTGGTATCTGGGCCGTATCGTCGATCTGCTGGCACGCGGCACGCCGGAGGAGGTTTTTGCCAATTACGGGGCCGAGCTGATTCTGGCCGCGCTTTTCGTGCTGTTCATTCGGCCGGCCCTGGGCGGTCTCGATGTGGCATTGCTGCACAACGCGGTCATACCGAACTTCGGCACGATGATTCGCTGGCGTGCGCACCGCCACGTGCTGCGCCAACCGGTGGGTTGGTTTGAAAACGATTTTGCCGGGCGCATCGCCAACCGCATCATGCAGACCCCGCCGGCGGCAGGCGAGGCGGTCTTTCAGTTCTTCGATGCCGTGGCCTTTGCCACGACCACGCTTCTGGGCTCTGCCGCGCTTTTGTCCGGCTTCGATGTCCGGCTTGTGGTTCCGCTGATCATATGGATCGGCGGCTATCTCTTGCTGATGCGCTGGACGATCCGCAATGCCGGGCCGGCGGCGCAGGCCTCGTCGGATGCGCGCAGCGCCATCACCGGGCGGGTGGTCGACAGCTATACCAACATCCACTCGGTCAAGCTCTTTGCCCATCACGACCATGAGGTCGACTATGCCCGCGAAGCGATCGAGGATGCGCGCATCGCCTTTTTCCGCGAGATGCGGATCATCACCCGGATGGATGTCGCGCTGACCGTCCTGAACGGCGGGCTGATCGTTGCCGTGACCGGGCTGACGCTGTGGCTTTGGTACACCGGTCAGGCGACACCCGGCGTCGTGGCGGCCGCCACAGCGCTGGTTTTGCGGCTGAACAACATGACCTACTGGATCATGTGGGCGATGACCAATCTGGTGCAGAACCTTGGCGTCGTCGCCGAAGGGATGCAAACCATTGCCCAGCCGGTCACACTGACCGACACGCCCGGCGCCACAGCGCTTGCGCTTGACGGCGGGCGCATCGAATTCGCCGGTGTGTCGCACCACTACGGGCGCGGTTCCGGCGGGCTCGACCGGGTCAGCCTGACCGTGGAGCCGGGCGAGAAGGTCGGCATCATCGGCCGTTCCGGCGCCGGTAAATCGACCCTCGTCAAGCTGCTTTTGCGGTTTTACGACACCGAGGCAGGCCAGATCCGGATTGACGGGCAGGATATTCGCACCGTGACTCAGGACAGCCTGCGCAAAGCGATCGGCATGGTGCAGCAGGACAGCGCGCTTCTTCACCGTTCGGTTCGCGCCAACATCCTTTATGGCCATCCCGGCGCCACGGATGATCAGATCGTGGCGGCCGCGAAACGGGCCGAGGCGCATGACTTCATCATGGAGCTGGCCGACGCTGAAGGGCGCACGGGCTATGACGCGCGGGTCGGCGAACGGGGGTCAAGCTTTCGGGCGGGCAGCGGCAGCGCGTAGCGCTGGCGCGGGTCATCCTGAAGGACGCGCCGGTTCTGGTGCTGGACGAAGCGACGAGCGCGCTGGACAGCGAGGTCGAGGCCGCGATTCAGGAAACGCTTTACGGTGTGATGGAAGGCAAGACGGTGATCGCCATCGCGCACCGGCTGTCCACCATCGCGCGTATGGACCGGATCGTGGTTCTGGACGACGGCCGGGTGGCCGAAACCGGAACCCATGCCGAATTGTTGAGCAGGGGCGGTCTTTACGCCGGCTTCTGGGCGCGGCAGTCTGGCGGCTTCATCGGAACCGAGGAGGCGGCGCAGTGAAGCTTGAAAACGCCATCGACGCCTTCGCGCCCGCCGAAGGCCCGCCGCCGCGAAGCCTGTATCGCTTCATGGGCTGGGCGCTGAAAGGATCGTGGGGCACCATGGGCGTCGCCGCGGCGGTGTCGACCCTGACCGGGGTGCTCGAGGTTATCACCGCGCTGCTGCTCGGCATGGTGATCGACACGGCGCTGGCCTCCGGTCCGGCGAACATGCTGGCCGACAATATGTGGCTCTATATCGGCATCATCGCCTACTTCGTCCTTTTGCGCCCCGCCGCCTTCGGGCTTTTCGCGGCAACCAACTCCATCGCCGTTGGCCCCAACCTGACGCCGCTGGTCCTGTCGCGGCTGCACCGCTGGACGATGGGTCAGGCGGTGACCTTCTTTGACAACGATTTCGCCGGTCGCATCGCGCAGAAGCAGATGCAGACCGCGCGGGCGATCACCGATATCGCGACCGAGGTGATCAACACCGTCTTCTTCGCACTGGCCACATTGATCGGTTCGGCGATCTTCCTGTTCAGCATCGACCGCTGGGGCGCGCTGTTGCTGACGCTCTGGATAGGGGGCTATGCGCTGGCCATCCGCTATTTCCTGCCGCGGGTCCGGGCCAATGCCGCCGAACGGGCGGGAACGCGCGCGATGGTGACGGGGCAGGTGGTGGACACCATCACCAACATCAAGACGGTCAAGCTTTTGCCCATACCGATCACGAAGATCGCGCGGCGCTGTCGGCGATGGCGCATTTTCGTCGCCGCTCGGTGGAATTTGGCGTGATCTCGGCCTGGTTCCGGCTGACGCTGATGACGCTTGCCGGCATCCTTCCGGTCTTTCTGGTCGGCACCACGCTGTATCTGTGGACAAAGGGCGCGGCCAGCGCCGGCGACATCGCCGCGTCGGGCTCCATCGCCATCCGCATCGCGCAGATGACCGGTTGGGTCAGTTTCACCCTGATGACGATCTATTCCAACGTCGGCGAGGTCGAGGATGGCATCCGCACCCTGACCCCACCCCACGGCCTGACCGACCGGCCCGACGCCACAACCCTGCCCGACGTCGCCGGCGGGTGGTTTTTGACCATGTCAGTTTCGCCTATGGCCAGCGCAAGGGCGGGATAGCCGACATTTCGCTGACCATCCGGCCGGGCGAAAAGATCGGGATTGTCGGGGCGTCCGGCGCGGGAAATCGACGCTGGTCGCGCTTCTGATGCGGCTCTATGACACCGAAAACGGCCGTGTTCTGGTCGATGGCCACGATGTGCGCGATGTCACGCAGGAACGCTGCGCCGCCAGATCGGGATGGTCACGCAGGAAACCGCCATGTTCAACCGCTCGGCGCGTGAAAACATCCTTTACGGCCGCCCCGATGCCGGTGACGAGGCCATGATCGCGGCGTCGACCGCCGCCGAAGCGCATGACTTCGTGCTGCGCCTCGTCGATCACAAGGGCCGGCGGGGTTATGATGCGCAACTTGGCGAACGCGGCGTGAAGCTTTCGGGCGGGCAGCGCCAGCGGATCGCGCTGGCGCGGGCGTTTTTGAAAGACGCGCCGATCCTGATCCTCGATGAAGCGACAAGCGCGCTCGACAGTGAGGTCGAGGCACAGATACAGGGCGCCCTGCGGCGGGTGATGGAGGGCAAGACCGTTCTGGCCATCGCTCACAGGCTTTCGACCATCGCCGCGATGGACCGGATCGTCGTTCTGGACGAAGGGCGAATCGCCGAAGAGGGCAATCACGCCGAGCTTCTGGCCAGGGGCGGCCTTTACGCCCGCTACTGGGAACGCCAGTCGGGCGGATTTCTGGGCACCGACGACGTGGTCGAAGAGGCTGCCGATTGAGGGTCACGATCGACCGGCTGGGCCATCTGGGCGACGGTATCGCACCGGGGCCGGTTTATGCCTTTGGGGCGCTTCCCGGCGAAACCGTCGAAGGCGCGCTGGAGGGCGACCGGCTTCAGAATCCGAAGATCGTTACGCCCTCGCCGGATCGCGTCCGCGCGCCCTGCCGGCATGCGGGACGGTGCGGTGGCTGCGCGCTGCAACACGCCAGCGACGCCTTTGTCGCGGGCTGGAAAACCGATGTTGTTCGTCAGGCCCTAGACGCGCAGGGGCTCGACGTGCCCGTGCGGCCCATCGTGACCTCGCCCGCAGGCTCGCGCCGGCGCGCGGTGCTCTCTGGCCGTCGGACCAAGGCCGGCGCGATGATCGGTTTCCACGAACGGGCGTCCGATCAGCTTGTCGAAATCCCTGATTGCCGGCTTCTGCACCCCGACATTCTGGCCGCGATCCCGGGGCTTTCGGCGCTGGTTGTCGCCGGCGGTTCGCGCAAGGGCGAACTGACCCTGACCGTGACGCGCGCGACCGGCGGGCCAGATGTTTCGGTTACCTGCGGCAAGGTTGCCGATGGCCCGCTTGCCGCCGAATTGGCCGGATTGGCCGGCGCGCACGGGCTGGCCCGGCTAAGCTGGAACGGCGAGGTCGTGGCCCAGAGCGTCCACCCCGAGCAGATCTTCGGAAGCGCCCGCGTGGTTCCGCCGCCCGGCGCCTTCCTGCAGGCCACGGCCGAAGGCGAGGCCACACTGGTCGCCGGCGTTGTTGAAGCGCTGGGCGATGCCCGCAGTGTCGCCGACCTGTTCTCTGGTTGCGGCACCTTTGCGCTGCCCCTGGCCCGAAACGCATCCGTTCACGCCGTCGAAGGCGATGCGGCGATGCTGGCCGCACTTGACGCTGGCTGGCGCCGCAGCACCGGGCTGAAGGCCGTCACCACCGAAACGCGCGACCTTTTCCGCCGCCCGCTTCTGGCGGACGAACTGGCGCGCTTCGACGCGGTTGTGATCGACCCGCCGCGCGCCGGATGCGAGGCGCAGGCGCAGGCACTGGCCGGCTCAACGGTGCCGGTGATTGCCGCCGTGTCCTGCAACCCGGTCAGCTTTGCGCGCGACGCGCGCCTTCTCGTTGCCGGCGGTTACCGGCTGAAGTGGGTCATGCCCGTCGATCAGTTTCGCTGGTCCACCCATGTCGAACTGGTTGCGCGGTTTTCGCGCCAATGACCCGGCCCGCCGGATTGTGAATGGCCTTGCGCGGCGAATCCTGTATAAGCTGGCCCCCTAAACTCCGTAGAGAGGAACGAGGGGCAGATGAGAGCGGGCAGTTTCGCGCTTGTCGTATTGGTTTTCGTGGCGCTGTCGGCCTGTTCCGACAGCAAGTTCCGCACCTATAAAGGCCCGGAGGTCACCCGGATCGAGGTACAGAAGGCGGAACGCAAGATGTACCTGTTCAGCGGCGACAGGGTCCTGAAAAGCTACGACATCAGGCTTGACTTTGCGCCGACCGGCCACAAGAAGGCCGAAGGCGACGGGCGCACGCCGGAAGGCACCTATTTCATCAACCGCCGCAATCCCAACAGCGCCTATCACCTGTCGCTGGGCATTTCCTATCCCAATATCCAGGACGTGCAGGTTGCCCGCGCCGCCGGTTCGCCGCCGGGTGGCGACATCTTCATTCACGGGCGCACCGGCTATAAGGGACGCAACCGCAATGACTGGACGGCGGGCTGTATCGCTGTGCGCGACCGCGAGATGGAAGACATCTATGCGATGGTGAAAACCGGCACGATCATTGTGATAAAACCGTAGTCGGCGAAAGAACCGGCTGCGGTCCACCCGTCACCATCGTCCACCAGATCTTGCCAGACGGATCCTGATGGTAGGCAAAGCCCATGTCGCGCGCGAAGGGGTCCAGAATGACCGAGCGCGTGTCGGGCTGCTCCATCCAGGCCGAAAGCGTTTCGATCTCGGTCTCGTAGGTTTCCGAAATCAGTTCGCCCATCATGATGCCGGGATAACCGGTGCGGCGAACCCGTTCCAGCGGCGAAGATCCGTCGGAACCGAAATGCCAGGGCCGGTTCTGAACGGCCATGTCGCGCGAATGCGTGGCCGCCGCGGCGTTCAGTTCGGCATTCAGCGCAAGCGGTGCGGCGCTTCGCGCACGCCGCAAGGTGTTGACCGAATCAAGCACGCGATACTGGATTTCGCCCAGATCGGCGGGGTCGAGCACGGTAAGTTGCGGCAGCGGCTTGCCATCGGTGCCAAGTTTGACCGGTACATTGGCCTGACAGGCGGCCAGCGCAAGAAAACAGGCGGAAAACAGCGCAAAGTTGCGATTCATGCCGATGAGACCTCAAAACTCGTTGCGCGCAGATTTACAGGCTTGCGCCGGAGTGTTCAAACCCCTCCAACACCGGATCGGCGAGAAACCCCGTGTTGCCGCTGACATCTGTGTGAATTGCGGCCCAAACGCCACCGCGTTAGTAAAGGCGCGAGGCAAAGCATCCGGAACGGAGCAGGACATGACCGATTTCACCCCTTTCAGCCGACGCCGGTTCCTCGGCTGTTCGGCCTTTGCGCTGGGCGCGACGGCGATGCCCGCGCTGGCGCAGCAGAACACCACGGCCGAGGGCTCGACGGAATTCGAATCCGAGATTTCTCAGACCATCCGGCGCAACATTTCCAGCTTTCGCTCGTTGCAGTGGCAGCCCTACTTCAACAACACCCGCAAGGGTGCGGTTCTGGTCGATACGACCTCGCGCGCGCTGCACTTCTGGTCCGAGGATCAGACGGTGTACAAGCTTTATCCCACCTCGGTGCCGCTGTCGGATGACCTGACCCGCAAGGGCCGGACCGAAGTGATCAAGAAGGTTGTCGGCCCGGACTGGCGCCCGACGCCGGCGATGAAAGAGCGCAATCCCGACTGGCCGGATTACATCCCTCCGGGTCCGGAGAACCCCCTGGGCACCCATGCCATGTGGCTGACCTGGCCGGCCTACCGGATCCACGGCACTCACGATACTCGCAAGATCGGGCGCCGGTCGTCGAATGGCTGCATCGGCCTTTACAACGAACATATCGCCGAACTGTTCAGCCTGTGTCAGGTCGGTACGCAGGTGCTGCTGATCTGATCCGCCGGGGCCGGCGGGGTCAGACCCAGCCGGCGAGGTTTTCTGCGATCACCGTGACCAGCGCATCGATATGCGCCGCATCGTCGTTGAGGCAGGGGATATAGGTAAATTCTTCGCCGCCGGCATGTTCGAACGCCTCGCGAATCTCGCCCTGGATTTCCTCCAGCGTTTCGATGCAATCGGCCGAAAAGGCCGGTGCGATGACCGCGATCCGTTTCTTTCCCTGCCGGGCCAGTTCGGCGACGTGTTCGACCGTATAGGGGCGAAGCCACTCTTCGCGCCCAAAGACCGATTGAAAGCTGGTGTCGATGCTGCCATCGGCCCAGCCCAGCCTTTCGCGCAACAGCCGCGTCGTCTTCTGGCACTGGCAATGATAGGGGTCGCCCTGCATCAGATAGCGTTTCGGCATGCCGTGATAGGAGGCAACCAGAACATCCGGTCGCGAATTCAGGCTGGAATAGACCCTTTCGACCGAGGTTGCGAGCGCGTCGATATAGGCGGGGTGATCGAAGTACTCCGGAACGGTCCGTGCCGCGGGTTGCCGGGTTTCCTTCATCAGCGCGCGAAAGAACTGATCGTTCGCCGTGGCCGAGGTCGCGCCGGCGTAATGGGGGTATAGCGGAAAGAACAGGATCCTTTCGCAGCCTGCCTCGACCATCGCGCGCACCTTCGACGCGGTCGAAGGATTGCCGTAGCGCATGCAGAAATCCACCATCACCCCGGCACCATACGTCGCCGAGATGCGTTCGGCGATCGCGGCCGTCTGCTTGCGGGTGATGGTCATCAACGGGCTTTCACCGGCCTCGTCATTCCAGATCAGGCGGTAGTTGGCACCCGAGGTGAAGGGCCGCTTTGTCAGGATGATCAGCTGCAAAAGCGGCTGCCACTTCCACGACGGCAGGTCGATCACCCGTTTGTCGGACAGAAATTCGTTCAGATAGCGACGCATCGACCAATAGTCGGTCGCATCCGGAGTGCCGAGATTGGCCAGAAGCACACCGACTTTTGCCGCGCGAACCGGCGGATGGTCAGCCGGCGCATGGGCCAACCGGCCTTTGCCGGCAAGCACGGTTTCGGCAGCGGTCTGGCCAAGTGTGGGTTCTTGCATGGTGTCGCCCCTGTTGCGTGCCCCCGAAATAAGGGGTTTTGCGCGCGGGTCAATCGCCACGCTTTGCCGCGGCCTCTCCCAGGCCTACCTCTTCGCTGCCCAGCGCATCGGCCAGACGATGCGTCGCCGAACCCGGCCGCAGCGGTTTTGGCTGCCCCGGGTCAGGCGCCCAGCCGGTCAGGAAAACCGTCTCGAACGTTGCCGATACGCGGGAATTCGGGGCCGGGAAATGCTGGCCATAGATCGCGGCCATGCGCTGCAGAACTGACGGCGGTGTAAACCGGCGCGGGCGCGCCTCCATCGCATTGGTTTCGCCCATGGCCCGCAGATCGCGCATCAGCGCCCAGGCGTCGCTGTAATGGACCGATCGGCGATGGCTGTCCGCCACCGGCATCGCCAGACCCGCGCGCTGCAGAAGGGCGCCGAGATCGCGAATCTCGCCCATCGGCAGCACCCGCGGCGCCAGCCCGCCCCGCAGCGCGGCCTCTGCCTCTGCCAGCGCGGAACGCAGTTCCTGCAGGGTCTGACCCCCGAAGAGCGCGGCCAGAAACAGCCCGTCGGGCTTCAGCGCGCGGCGGCACTGCACCAGCTGCCCAACAGGGTCGCTGGCCCAGTGAAGGCAAAGCGCATGGATCACCAGATCGTGCGCCGCGGGATCGAGTGCCAGTTCATCGTCATCGGCCACGACCGTGGCATGCGGGAAACGCCCCGCCCAGAACGCGGGAAAACCGGTGACGACCGCTGGCGCCGTAAACCTTCTGTTAACCTCGGTCAGCCTTTCCTCGATCTCGTCGGCCACGTCCTCGATCAGGAAAAGGGCCGGCTCGGCCATGGCGGTGGCCCGGGCACGGTTGCGCGTCAGCGCAGCGCGATCGGTAAGCTTGGGCGGCGGGTTCATGGCCCCGTGTTTAGGGGTAAGCGATGGGCTTGCAAAGTGTTCTGCACCTGATCTACCCGCCGCAATGCCTGGCCTGTGGCGACGCGGTGGACAGCGACCACGCGCTCTGCGGCCCCTGCCGGCGCGATGCGGCCTTCATCGACGGCCTGGTCTGCGACAGTTGTGGCCTGCCGTTACCGGGTGAGGCGGGCGACGAGACGCTCAGATGCGACGATTGCCTGACCATCGCGCGCCCCTGGCAGCGCGGGCGCGCGGCGCTACTCTATCGTGGCACCGGGCGCCGTCTGGTTCTGGCGCTGAAACACGGTGACCGTCACGATCTGGTCGCGCCGGCGGCCGGTTGGATGGCCCGGCGCGGAGCGGCGCTGATCGGGCCCGATACGCTGATCGCCCCGGTCCCTCTGCACCGCTGGCGGCTTCTGAAACGGCGCTACAACCAGTCGGCGTTGCTGGGCCGCCAGATCGCGCGGCTGACGGGCGCCGATTTCTGCCCCGATCTTCTGATCCGCGCGAAGGCCACGCAAAGCCAGGACGGAAAGGGGCGTGACGAACGCTTTGCCAATCTCGAAGGCGCCATCGTGCCGCATCCGCGCATGGGCCGGCGCGCCCGCGGCCGGCCGGTTCTCTTGATCGACGATGTGATGACGTCGGGCGCAACGCTGGCGGCGGCGGCAGAGGCGGCGCTTGCCGCCGGCGCAAACGGAGTTTGCACACTGGTACTGGCGCGCGTTGCGAAGGATGCCTAAATTCCTATAGTCGCGCCAACCGGGAAGGCACCATGGCCACTGTTGAAATCTACACCTCGCCACTTTGCGGTTTTTGCCATGCGGCCAAGCGCCTGCTGAACCAGAAGGGCGTCAGCTTTGCCGAGTTCGACGTCAGTCGCGACCCCGGGTTGCGTCAGACGATGATGGCGCGCGCCAATGGCGGCTATACCGTGCCCCAGATCTTTGTCGGCGCAACCCATGTCGGCGGTTGCGACGACCTTTATGCGCTGGAACGGGCCGGCAAGCTTGACGCGCTGCTGGCGGGATAGGCGATGCGGGTCGGCCTGGTCCAGCTTTGCGTTTCCGACCAGCCGGCGGAAAACCTGGCCCAGACCCGCGCGCGCGTTCGCGAGGCCGCCGATGGCGGCGCGGGCTTCGTCCTGACGCCCGAGGTTACGAACTGCATCTCCTCCGACCGCGCGCATCAGGCCCGGGTCCTGCACCACGAAGCCGACGACCCGACCTTGGCGGCGCTGCGCGATGACGCGGCAAACCGGGGCATCTGGCTTTTGATCGGGTCGCTTGGCCTTCTGACCCGGGACCAGGACGGCCGGTTCGCCAACCGATCGTTCCTGATCGGCCCCGACGGCGCCATCGTCGCGCGCTATGACAAGATCCACATGTTCGATGTCGATGTTTCGCCGACCGAACGCTATCGCGAAAGCGCGGGCTACCGGCCCGGGGCGCGGGCGGTGGTTGCCGCCACGCCTTTCGCCACACTTGGCCTTTCGATATGCTATGACATCCGTTTTCCGCAGCTTTATCGCGCGCTGGCAAAGGCCGGTGCAGAGGTGTTGACGGTTCCGGCGGCCTTCAACCACATCACCGGCGCCGCGCATTGGGAAACACTGATCCGGGCCCGCGCGATCGAAACGGGCTGTTATGTACTGGCCCCGGCGCAGACCGGCACCCACCCGCAATCGAACGGCGTGCGGCGTATCAGCCACGGCCATAGCCTTGCGGTCGCGCCCTGGGGCGAGGTTCTGGCCGATGGCGGCACCGAACCGGGCGTGGTTTTTGCCGATATCGACCGGGCAGAGGTTGCCAAGGCCCGCGCCCGTGTGCCATCGCTCGGTCACGACCGGGAATTTGACGGCCCCTGATGACCACCGCGACCGAAAAGACCGACGATCTGGCCACCGCCCTGTTCGGCGAATTGCTGATGGCCGATCAGCTTGCGCGCAGCCATATATCGCGCGCGCTGCCCAAGGGTATGGAGCTGTCGCATTTTTCGGTTCTGAATCATCTGGCCCGCGTGGGCGAGGAACGCACGCCTGCACAGCTTGCCAAGGCCTTTCACGTCACACGCGGCGCCATGACCAACACGCTGACGAAACTGGAATGGGCCGGGCATATCCACATCCGACCCGACTGGGACGACGCGCGGCGAAAGTTCGTGTCGATCAGCCCTGCCGGGCGTTCGGCGCGGGACGCTGCGGTTCAGTCGGTGGCGCCGCTGATTGCCGATGTCGTGCGGATGATCGGGCCGGAACGGGTGCGCGCGCTGTTGCCGGTGCTGCGCGAACTGCGCACCAGCCTCGAAGACTGGTAGCGAAGCGGGCCTAGGCTTCGCGCAGGGCCGCGGTGACGTAATTGACCGAAAGGTCACGGTCCGACAGCGACCAAGACCAGCTCAGCGGGTTGAACACCATCCCCTTGCTGTCCATCGGGTGCAGGCCGGCCCCGCGCAGAAGCGCGAAAAGTTCATCGGGCGTGATGAATCGCCGCCAGTCATGGGTCCCTTTCGGAAGCCAGCGCATGATCCATTCGGCACCGATAATCGCGGCGGCAAAGCTTTTGGCATTGCGGTTCAGCGTCGAGGTAATCATCAGTCCGCCGGGTTTCAGCAGGTCGTGGCAGGCGGCAAGATAGGCGGCCGGGTCGGCAACATGTTCGACCACCTCCATGTTCAGCACCACGTCAAACCGTTCACCCGCCTCGGCCAGCGCCTCGGCCGTGGTATGACGATAGTCGATGGTCAGGCCGCCCGCCTCGGCATGAAGCCGGGCGACAGGAATGTTGCGTTCGGCCGCATCGGCGCCCACAACCTCGGCCCCGAGCCGCGCCATCGGTTCCGACAAGAGCCCGCCGCCGCAACCGATATCGAGAAGCCGCAAGCCCGAAAACGGCGCTGGCCCGGCCAGGTTGCGGTCAAATTCGGCCGCGATCTGGCGGGTGATGTAATCCAGCCGGCAGGGGTTCATCAGATGCAGCGGCTGAAACTTGCCCTTCGGATCCCACCATTCGGCGGCCATCGCTTCGAATTTTGCCACTTCGGCGGCGTCAACGGTGGTCTGGGCGCTCATCGTGCAGTCCTTTCGGCAAAGCCCGTGGCGGGGCGTCGCGCCACGCTGTATATGTCAGACATGGACCGGACGTCAGTCGAAAAGAACACAAGCGCCCTGCTTTATCCGCCGCTGGAGCCCTTTGACCGGCGGATGATCGACATGGGCGACGGCCACCGGGTTTACGTCGAACAGTGCGGGCAGCCCGACGGGCTTCCGGTCGTGGTGCTGCACGGCGGCCCTGGTGGCGGTTGCAGCCCGGCGATGCGGCGCTATTTCGACCCGGCGACCTACCGCATCATCCTTTTCGACCAACGCGGTTGCGGCCATTCGCAGCCCCATGCGGCGGTCGAGGCGAATACGACCTGGCACCTGGTGGCGGATATCGAACGGATCCGCACCGAACTGGGAATCGACCGCTGGATCGTGTTCGGTGGAAGCTGGGGCGCGACGCTGGCGCTGATCTATGCCATCACCCACCCCGACCCCGTCCGCCATCTGGTCCTGCGCGGCGTCTTCCTGATGACCCGGGCAGAGCTGAACTGGTTCTACGGCGGCGGCGCGGGCGCATTCTGGCCCGATCGTTGGGCCGAATTCGCCCAGGCGATCCCCGAAGGCGAACAGGGCGACCTGATTGCCGCCTACCACCGGCGGCTGTTCAGCGGCGACCGTCTGACCGAAACGCGATTCGGGCGGATCTGGACTCGCTGGGAAAACGCGCTCGCCATACATGGCGGCGACGGGCTGGTCGGCGAAGGTCCGGCCGATTATGCCCGGGCTTTCGCGCGGCTCGAAAACCATTACTTCACCCATGGCGGCTGGCTCGATGGCGATGGATGGATCCTGAACAACCGTCAGCGTATCGCCGGCATCCCCGCCGATGTCGTGCAAGGCCGGTACGATATGATCTGCCCGCCGCGGGCGGCCTGGGAACTGACAGATGGCTGGGCGCGCGCGGCATTGCACCTTATCCCCACGGCGGGGCATGCCATGTCGGAACCCGGGATCAGCGCCGAACTGATCCGCATCACCAATCGCCTGCGGCGCTAAGCCGCCATCGCCTGTTCGAGCCGCGCCCATTCCGCCGGCGACCCGGGCAGGCCAAGCCGCAACCAGCGCGGGGCATAGCCGAACCGGCGCGACCAGATGCGGTGTCGCGCCAGATGATCCTGCGCCGCCAGCGCATCGCCCACATCGTAAAGCCGGTAAAGGTCGCAGCCGCCGCACGTCGCCCAGCCACGGGCCAGGGCCAGCCGGTCAAGCCGTTGCGCATCGTCGGCCAACCGCCTGCGCGTGGCTTCGGCCCAGCCCGTGTCGGCGAAGGCGGCGCAGGCAGTCTCTATCGCCAGCCCCGACACCGGCCACGGGCCCGCCATTGCCGAAAACGGCTCTAACTCTGCCGGATCACCCAGTAGAAAGCCCAACCGCAGCCCGGCAAGACCATAGAACTTGCCAAAGGACCGCATCACGAACAGCCCGCGCCGCGACGGCCCGGGCAACAGCGACAGTTCGGTGGCGACATCGGCAAAGCTTTCATCGACAATCAGCCGCCCGACATGGCCGGCGAGATCGCGCAGCGCTTCGGGCGGGTGCCGGCGCCCGTCGGGATTGTTGGGGTTGACCACCACCGCGCAATCCGCACCTTTCAAGGCTTCCAGGCTCGAATCCTCCCGAAGCGTCCAGCCGGCCTGCGTGAAGGCACCGGCATGTTCGTTGTAGGTGGGCGACAGGATCGCCGCTGTTCCGCGCGGTCCCGGCAGCGGCATCATCTGGATCGCGGCCTGTGCGCCGGCCAAAGGCAACACGGCCCATCCGGTGCCATAGGCCGCCTGCGCCGCTGCGCAAAGCCGCGCCATCGCGGCCCGTGTCGGCAAGGCCTGCCAGGCTTCGGCGGGCAATGCCGGGACAGGGTAGGAAACCCGGTTGATTCCCGTCGAAAGGTCGATCCAGTCCGCCGGCGCCCCGCCATGGCGGCATTGTGCCCCGTCGATATCTCCACCGTGTTCGCGCATCGTCGTCCCCTGACCCGTTGCCGGGCCGAATAGGCGGTGAATCCCGCAACGGCAATCACCATCTTGCGGATCGCTGCGCATTCCCCTATATCCGCCTCAACAGCGCGGCTCCGGGGTCCAAACCTGAAGCCCACCGGGAAAGATCGACGGGCCGCGCGGCTCGTTTTTTGTTTCTGGACCTGCGCATGACCGACCTCATAGCGAAAACCGCCATCGACCGGCGCCTGGCCGAGATCGTGACCCCCACGATCGAGGGGCTGGGCTTCGAACTGGTGCGTATCCGGCTGATGGGCGGCAAGACGCGCATCTTGCAGATCATGGCCGACCGCCCCGATGGCGGCATCGAAGTGGACGAATGCGCGACGATTTCGACGGCCGTGTCGGCGGTGCTGGATGTCGAGGACCCTATCGAGGACGCCTATGTTCTGGAAGTGTCGAGCCCCGGGATCGACCGGCCGCTGACCCGGCTAAAGGATTTCGACCTCTGGCAGGGCTACGAGGCGCGGCTGGAAACGACCGAACTGATCGACGGGCGCCGCCGGTTCAAAGGCATTCTGGCCGGAACCGAAGGCGACGACGTGCTGATCGAGATCGAGGAAGGCACGATCGGATTGAACTTCGACTGGCTGTCGGATGCCAAGCTGATCCTGACCGACGACCTGATCGCCGAGGTCCTGCGCCAGCGCAAGGATGCCGGCAGCTTTGACGAGGCCGATTTCGACGAGATCGATGAAAACGACGACGACGATGCGGAACCCGGTGACGGCGCCCGCGAAACCCGACACTGACACTGTTTAGGAGAGACGGTGATGGCGATTACCTCTGCCAACCAGCTGGAGCTTTTGCAGACCGCCGAGGCGGTCGCGCGGGAAAAGATGATCGACCCCGGTCTGGTCATCGAGGCGATGGAGGAAAGCCTCGCCCGTGCCGCGAAGTCGCGCTACGGCTCGGAAATGGATATCCGCGTGGCGATCGACCGCAAGACCGGCCGCGCGACCTTTACGCGTGTGCGCACCGTGGTCGAGGACGAGGCGCTGGAAAACTATCAGGCCGAACTGACGGTCGAACAGGCCAGGCAGTATCTTGACGACCCCAAGATCGGCGACACGATCGTCGACGAGGTGCCGCCCGTCGATCTGGGCCGGATCGCCGCGCAATCGGCCAAGCAGGTGATCTTGCAGAAGGTTCGCGAAGCCGAACGCGACCGCCAGTACGAAGAGTTCAAGGACCGCGCCGGCACGATCATCAACGGTCAGGTCAAGCGCGAGGAATACGGCAACATCATCGTCGATATCGGCCGTGGCGAAGCGATCTTGCGCCGCAACGAGAAGATCGGCCGCGAAAGCTATCGCCCGAACGACCGGATCCGCTGCTACATCAAGGACGTCCGCCGCGAGGCGCGCGGCCCGCAGGTCTTCCTGTCGCGCACCGCACCGGAGTTCATGGCCGAGCTTTTCAAGATGGAAGTGCCGGAAATCTATGACGGCATCATCGAGATCAAGGCCGTGGCCCGGGACCCCGGCAGCCGCGCCAAGATCGCGGTCATCAGCTATGACAATTCGATTGACCCGGTCGGCGCCTGCGTCGGCATGCGCGGCAGCCGCGTTCAGGCGGTTGTGAACGAGCTTCAGGGCGAAAAGATCGACATCATTCCGTGGAATCAGGACATTGCGACGTTCCTCGTTAACGCGTTGCAGCCGGCCGAAGTGTCGAAAGTCGTTTTCGACGAGGAAGGCGAGAAGATCGAGGTTGTGGTGCCCGACGAACAGCTTTCGCTGGCCATCGGACGGCGCGGGCAGAACGTGCGTCTGGCCAGCCAGCTGACCGGTCTCGACATCGACATCATGACCGAAGCCGAGGAAAGCGCGCGCCGTCAGGCCGAGTTTGCCGAACGCACGCAGCTGTTCATGGACACGCTCGATGTCGATGAAACGCTGGCCCAGCTTCTGGTTGCCGAAGGCTTTACGAACCTCGAAGAGGTTGCCTATGTCGAACTGGACGAACTGCTATCGATCGACGGGTTCGACGAGGCGACGGCCGAAGAACTGCAGGCCCGTGCCCGCGACTACCTCGACGAGATGAACCGCAAGGCTCTGGAAAACGCGCGCGCGCTGGGCGTCGAGGACAGCCTTGTGAACTTCGAGGGGCTGACCCCGCAGATGGTCGAGGCACTGGCCAAGGACGACGTCAAGACGCTGGAAGACTTCGCAACCTGCGCCGACTGGGAACTGGCCGGCGGCTGGACCACCGTCAACGGCGAACGGGTGAAGGACGAGGGCATTCTTGAGAAATTCGACATGAGCCTTGAAGAGGCGCAGCATCTGGTGATGACCGCGCGCATTCAATTGGGCTGGGTCGACCCGGCCGATCTGGCCGCCGCGGAAGACGAGGCCGAAGCCGAAGACGAGGAGGCGGGCGCCTGATTTCAGGCGTCCGATCTGGGCGATGACGCGCGCGGGCCAGAAACCAATGCGGGATGAACCGGAACGGCGCTGTATCGTGACCGGCGAGGTTCAGCCAAAAGCCGGCCTGATCCGCTTCGTCCTCGACCCCGAAGGTCAGGTCGTGGCGGACCTGCTGGGCCGGTTGCCGGGCCGCGGGCTTTGGGTTTCGGCAGACCGGAAGGTTCTGGAAAAGGCCGCCGCCAGGGGTTACTTCGCGCGCGCGGCCCGTCAGCCTGCTACCGCGCCGGCCGATCTTGCTGCTCAGGTCGAGCGGCAGCTGGCCCGGCGCTTGGTCGAGCTTGTCTCGCTCGCCCGCAAGGCGGGGCAGGCGGTGACCGGATACGAGAAGGTCAAGGACTGGCTGACCAAGGGCGAGGCAGCGGTTCTGATCCAGGCATCGGACGGGTCGGAACGCGGCAAGTCAAAACTGCGCCCGCCGGGCGGAAAATCCAGTTTCATCGGTTGTTTGACAGCCTCGGAATTGGGTTTGGCATTCGGGCGCGAACATGCGATACACGGCGCGCTTTCGGGTGGCGGACTCACGGCGCGTGTTGTAGAGGAAGCGGCAAGGCTCGCCGGTTTGCGCGGGCAGATCGGCGGAAGAACCCCCGCCGGGAAGGATACGAAAGACGTATGAGCGATACAGACGGTAAAAAACCCCTCGGCCTTGGTGGCACGCGTTCGGGGCAGGTGAAGCAGAGCTTCAGCCACGGCCGCACCAAAAGCGTCGTGGTGGAAACGAAGCGCAAGCGCGTTGTCGTGCCGAAACCCGGCGGTGCGCCTGCTGCAGCGGGCGGTGCCGGCGCGTCGAAAGGCGATCCGTCGCGCCGTCCGGCCGGAATTTCCGATGCCGAAATGGAACGCCGCCTGCGCGCGCTTCAGGCCGCCAAGGCCCGCGAGGCCGACGAGGCCGCGCAGCGCGAGGCCGAAGAGCGCGCCCGCGAGGAAGAGCGTGAACGCCGCCGTGCCGAGATCGAGGCCAAGGAACGCGAGGATCGCGAGCGCGAGGAAGCCCTGCGCGCCAAGGCCGAGCAGGAAGAACGCGAACGCGCCGAGGCCGAAGCCCGCAGCCGCCGCAAGGATGCGGCCGATGCCGCGACGGCAGCCCCTGCCGCCCGCCGCGGCGAGGATGAGGCCGCGACGCAGCGCGCGGCGTCGAAACCGGCACCCGGCCCGCGCAAGACCGATCGTGAACGCGATGACCGCGACCGCGACAGCGGTCGTGGCAAGGGCCGAGGCGGCGACGAAGGCCGCCGCGCCGGCAAGCTGACGCTGAACGAGGCGCTTTCGGGCGAGGGTGGGCGTCAGCGCAGCCTGGCCGCGATGAAGCGCAAGCAGGAACGCGCGCGGCAAAAGGCGATGGGCATGAACGTGCGCGCCGAAAAGCAGTCGCGCGAGGTGCAGCTGCCTGAAACCATCGTGGTGCAGGAACTGGCCAACCGTATGGCCGAACGCGCCGCCGATGTCGTCAAGGCGCTGATGAAGATGGGCATGATGGTCAACATGAACCAGCCCATCGACGCCGACACGGCCGAACTGGTGATCGAGGAATTTGGCCATCAGGCCGTCCGGGTATCGGACGCCGACGTGGAACAGGTCATCGACACGGTCGAGGACAAGGCCGAAGACCTTCAGCCGCGCCCGCCGATCATCACGATCATGGGCCATGTCGACCACGGCAAGACCTCGCTTCTCGACGCGATCCGCAACGCCAATGTGGTGTCCGGTGAAGCCGGCGGCATCACCCAGCATATCGGCGCCTATCAGGTGACGACCGAATCCGGTGCGGTGCTGTCGTTCCTTGACACTCCGGGCCACGCGGCCTTTACCTCGATGCGCGCGCGGTGCACAGGTGCCGATATCGTCGTTCTGGTCGTTGCCGCCGATGATGCGGTCATGCCGCAGACGGTCGAGGCGATCAACCACGCCAAGGCCGCCAAGGTCCCGATGATCGTGGCGATCAACAAATGCGACAAGCCCGATGCCGACCGCAGAAGGTACGCACCGGGCTTTTGCAGCACGAGGTTGTGGTCGAGGCGCTCTCGGGCGACGTGCAGGATGTCGAGGTTTCGGCCAAGACCGGCAAGGGGCTTGATAACCTTCTGGAAGCGATCGCGCTTCAGGCCGAAATTCTGGAATTGAAAGCCAACCCCGACCGTGCCGCGCTGGGCGCTGTGATCGAGGCCAAGCTGGATGTCGGCCGCGGCCCCGTGGCTACCGTTCTGGTGCAGAACGGTACCCTGCGGCGTGGCGATATCTTCGTTGTCGGCGAACAGTGGGGCAAGGTCCGTGCGCTGATCAATGACAAGGGCGACCGCGTTGACGAAGCCGGCCCTTCGGTTCCGGTCGAGGTTC
Source organism: Paracoccaceae bacterium (assembly GCA_041397385.1). GTDB lineage: Bacteria > Pseudomonadota > Alphaproteobacteria > Rhodobacterales > Rhodobacteraceae > Albidovulum. Next base: position 349,884 of record JAWKWW010000001.1, on the reverse strand, counting down.
TGGGTCTGAACGGTACGCCGGAGGCCGGCGACGTTTTGAACGTCGTCGAAACCGAAGCGCAGGCGCGTGAGATTGCCGACTACCGCGAAAAGGCCGCGAAGGACAAACGCGCCGCGGCCGGTGCCGCCACCACGCTGGAACAGCTGATGGCGAAGGCCAAGGCCGATGAAAGCATGGCCGAGCTGCCGGTTCTGGTGAAGGCCGACGTTCAGGGTTCGGCCGAAGCCATCGTTCAGGCACTGGAAAAGATCGGCAACGACGAGGTGCGCGTACGCGTACTGCACTATGGCGTGGGCGCGATCACCGACAGCGATGTCGGCCTTGCCGAAGCGTCGGGCGCGCCGATCATCGGCTTCAACGTCCGCGCCAATGCCTCGGCACGGAACTCGGCCAACCAGAAGGGCGTCGAGATCCGCTATTACTCGATCATCTACGATCTGGTTGACGATATCAAAGCCGCGGCCTCGGGTCTTCTGTCGGCGGAAATTCGCGAGAACTTCATCGGCTACGCGTCGATCAAGGAGGTTTTCAAGGTCTCCGGCGTCGGCAAGGTCGCAGGCTGCCTGGTGACCGAAGGTGTGGCGCGGCGTTCGGCCGGTGTTCGCCTCTTGCGCGACGACGTGGTCATTCACGAAGGCACGCTGAAGACGCTCAAGCGCTTCAAGGACGAGGTGAAAGAGGTCAACTCCGGTCAGGAATGCGGCATGGCGTTTGAAAACTACGAAGATATCCGCCCCGGCGACGTCATCGAGATCTTCGAGCGCGAAGAGGTTGAACGCAAGCTGGCATGATCGCGCAAGCCCTTTGAACCAAAACAAAAAGGCTGGCCTGGCGCCAGCCCTTTTTCATGGCGTCACGGTCTGGTTCAGGCGGCGCGGGCACAGGTCGGCACCGCACGGCCGATATAGAGCATCTCGCCCACACGCACCGCGATGCGCCCGTCTTCCAAGGCCTTCACGAAAAGACCCTGAATGGTCACACAGCTACCCATTGTTATTGTTCGAAGCATGGCCATATCCCCCCACAGAGCCGGCTTATCCCCAGACTAGTCGCAAAACGTACACAAAGCATCTGATTCGTTTGCAACTGTCGCGGCTGCGGACACAAGAAGATCGCAAATTGGCAAATTTCCGCCGCGGTCAAAGCCAGTCGCGCAGGATCGGGATCAGCGGAATATCGGCCGGCGGCATGGGATAATCGCGCAACGCGGCTGGCCTGACCCAGGCCAACGCCTGACCTTCGCGCGAAACCGGCACGCCTTTCCAGCGCCGGCAGGCGAAAAGCGGCATCAGCAGGTGAAAATCGGAATAGGCATGGCTGGCAAAGCTGAGCGGGGCCAGACAGCTTGACCAGGTGTCTATCCCCAGCTCTTCGTGCAACTCGCGGATCAGCGCCGCTTCGGGCGTTTCGCCGGCTTCGACCTTGCCGCCGGGAAACTCCCACAGCCCGGCCATGGATTTGCCTTCGGGGCGCTGCGCCAGCAGCACCCGGCCGTCGGCGTCGATCAACGCAACGGCTGAAACCAGAAGCAGCGTCACGACCGGTAGTCGGCGTTGATATCGATGTAGCGATGCGTCAAGTCGCAGGTCCAGACAGTGCGTTCGGCCTTGCCCAGCCCCATGTCGATGCCGATGACCAGCTCCTGACCCTTCATGTAGGCCGAGGTCGCCTCTTCGCTGTATCCGGGGGCGCGCCAGCCCTTTTCGGCCACCACGATATCGCCAAACCGGATCGACAGCCGGTCGCGGTCGGCTTTGGCCCCGGATTTGCCGATCGCCATCACGATACGGCCCCAGTTTGCGTCTTCGCCGGCAATCGCCGTCTTGACCAGCGGTGAATTGGCCACGGCCATGGCCGCCTTGTGCGCATCCGCCGCCGTCGCCGCGCCGGTAACCCGGATTTCCACGAATTTCGTTGCGCCCTCACCGTCGCGGACAACCTGTTTGGCAAGGTCCAGCATGACCGCACCCAGCGCGGCCTCGAATTCGCGCGCGGCCTTCGACCGCAGATCGCCGATCGCGGCGGCGGCCGATTGCCCCGTGGCGGCGACGATAAGCGCGTCCGAGGTCGAGGTGTCGCTGTCGACGGTGATAGCGTTGAACGAAAGCTCGGTCTGGCGCGACACCATCTTCTGCAGATTGGTAGCGGTGATGCGCGCATCGGTGAAGATATAGACCAGCATCGTCGCCATATCCGGCGCGATCATCCCCGAACCCTTGGCGATCCCGACAATGCGAATTGCGCCGCCATCGCCGGCGATCTCGGCCATCGCGCCCTTGGGGAAGGTATCGGTCGTCATGATCGCGCGCGCGGCGGCCCCGATCCCGTCGCCGGACAGGGCGCCGGACAGATCGGCAAGCTTGGCGACGATCCGGTCATGGGGAAGCGGTTCACCGATCACACCGGTGGAAGAGGTGAAGACACGCGCCTGCGGCACATCCAGCGCCTTGGCCACCGCCGCCGTCACCGCATCGACCGAAGCCTGTCCGGCGGCCCCGGTAAAGGCATTGGCATTGCCGGAGTTGACCAGTATCGCGGCCCCATCCTTGGCGCCGGCTTTGGCCTTCAGCTTTTCCTGGCAATCCAGAACGCAGGCCGCGCGCGTGGCGGACCGGGTAAAGGTGCCGGCAATCGCGGTGCCCGGTGCCAACCGGACAAGCATCACATCGGTGCGGTTCTTATAACGAACGCCCGCCTCCGCGGCGGCAAATTTGACCCCGGCGACGGGCGGCAGGTCCGGGAAAACGGCTGGCGCCAGTGGCGAAACCTGCACGGACTTGGCCGGCTTTGCGGCGGCACCGGAAAGTTCGGCCTTGAGCGCGCGCAACCTGTCTTTCAGTTGCGCGGCCTTCTTCTTCCAGCGCTTCGCTTTCCGGCCCATTCGAATCCCCGTCCTGAGGTTACTGGTTCAGAAGGTTCTGATCGCGCAGCACCGCCGGGTCAATCCCTTCGACCGTGCGGGTGACGGCGGCATCGGTGGTCAGTTCGGCAATCCGCGCCTCGACCGCCTTTTGCTGCAACTCCGCCGAAAGCTCGTCACGCATTTCGTCAAGGGTCGGGATCTTGGCCGCGCGGGTCTCAAAAAGCTTGACCAGATGCCAGCCGAACTGGGTCTCAACCGGCTCCGATACCTCGCCGGCCTGCATCGCCACGACGGCATCCTCGAAAGGCTTCACCATCATGCCTGCGCCGAACCAACCCAGGTCTCCGCCATTCGCGGCGGCGCCATCGCTCGAATTTTCCTTGGCCAGTACCGCGAAATCGGCACCGCCATCGATCTGGGTCTTCAGCTCGTCGGCTTTCTCCTTGCTGTCCACCAGAATGTGGGCGGCATGATATTCCAGACCCGGGTCGGTATCCTTGAACCGCGCGTCATAGGCGGCTTGCAGCGCCTCGTCGGTCACCGCCGCATCGGCCGCTTTCGTAACGGCAACGCCGGCCAGATAGGCGCGGCGCGAATTGGCAACGGCCAGTTTGTCGAAGGTCGAGATGTCGTCGCCCAGCGATTGTTCCAGCGCGGTCTGGTTGACCAGCTGGTCAAGGATGGCCTGAAACAGCATGCTGTCTTCGGCCGCCTGATACTCCGGCGGCAGCTGGCCACGCAGCACGATCATTTCACCCAGGGTGATCTCGGTGCCATTAACCGTCGCCACGACCGTTGCGGCGGTGGGCTCTTCGGCAAATGCCGGGCTCGTCAGCGTCAGCGCCAGCATGGTGCCGATGATACGGCTTGAAAACTTGGGCATCCCCATCACTCCTTGGTGCGCGCGACAGGGCGCGACGTTGACACTTTTCCGGCAGACCCTTACATCGCGAAGGTCCTGTGAATGCGGGCCGCCGATCTGCATGCGTCTTCTAGGCAAGCCGCGTGCCACCGGCAAGGCCGGGCCTCACACGATCCTGTCAGAGTCGGCCAAGCGGAGAAAACATGCTGGGTTTCGGAACACTCGCGAAAAAGGTGTTCGGCACGCCGAACGACCGCAAGGTCAAGGCGACCCGCCCGCTGGTTGAAAAGATCAACGCCCTCGAACCGGAATTCGAAAAGCTTTCGGATGAGGACATCAAGAAGAAGACCGAGGAACTGTCGATGCGTGCCCAGAAGGGCGAGGCGCTGGACAGTCTTCTGGTTGAAGCCTTCGCCAATTGCCGCGAGGCCGCCAAGCGGGCGCTGGGCCTGCGCGCCTTTGACGTGCAGTTGATGGGCGGCATCTTTCTGCATCAGGGCAATATCGCCGAAATGAAGACCGGCGAGGGCAAAACGCTGGTCGCCACCTTTCCGGCCTATCTGAACGCGCTCGCCGGCAAGGGCGTGCATATCGTCACGGTGAACGATTACCTTGCCAAGCGCGACGCCGAATGGATGGGCAAGGTCTATGCGCAGCTGGGTCTGACGACGGGTGTCGTCTATCCCTATCAGGGCGATGCGGAAAAACGCGCGGCCTACCGCTGCGACATTACCTATGCCACCAACAACGAACTGGGTTTCGACTATCTGCGCGACAACATGAAATCCTCGATCGAGGAGATGGCCCAGCGCGGCCACTTCTTTGCCATCGTGGACGAGGTCGACAGCATCCTGATCGACGAGGCGCGCACGCCGCTGATCATTTCCGGCCCGTCACAGGACCGTTCGGAGCTTTACCGCACCGTCGACGGCCTGATCCCGCAGGTTCAGCCCGAGCATTACAAGCTGGACGAAAAGACCCGCAACGTCACCTATACCGACGAAGGCAACGAGTTCATCGAAGAGGTTCTGGCCAAGGCGGGAATCCTGCCCGAGGGCCAGTCGCTTTACGACCCGGAATCGACAACGCTGGTCCATCACGTCACCCAGGCCCTGCGCGCGCACAAGCTGTTCCAGAAGGATCAGCACTATATCGTGCGCGATGGCGAGGTGATGCTGATCGACGAGTTTACCGGCCGGATGATGCGCGGCCGGCGCCTGTCGGACGGTCTGCACCAGGCCATCGAGGCCAAGGAAGGCGTGGATATCCAGCCTGAAAACGTCACCCTCGCCAGCGTGACCTTCCAGAACTACTTCCGCCTTTATGGAAAGCTGGCCGGAATGACCGGCACCGCGCTGACCGAAGCCGAGGAGTTTCAGGAAATCTACGGTCTGGGCGTGGTCGAGGTTCCGACCAACCGCCCGATCCAGCGAACCGACCAGCACGACCAAGTCTATCGCACCGCGCGCGAGAAATACGCCGCCATCGTCGAGGAAATCAAACGCGTCCACGAAAAGCGGCAGCCGGTTCTGGTCGGCACGACCTCGATCGAGAAATCGGAAATGCTGTCGGAACTGCTGAAGAAGGAAGGCATAACGCACAACGTTCTGAACGCGCGCCAGCACGAACAGGAAGCGATGATCGTAGCCGAGGCCGGCAAGCTAGGCGCGGTCACCATCGCCACCAACATGGCCGGGCGCGGCACCGACATCAAGCTGGGTGGCAATGTCGAATTCAAGGTGATGGAGGCCATTGCCGCCGACCCCGAGGCGCATCCCGACGAGGTCCGCGCCCGGATCGAGAAGGAGCACCAGGCCGATGAAGAGGCCGTGAAAGAGGCCGGCGGCCTGTTCGTTCTGGCCACCGAGCGCCATGAAAGCCGGCGGATCGACAACCAGCTTCGCGGCCGTTCGGGCCGTCAGGGCGACCCGGGGCGGTCGGCCTTCTACCTCAGCCTCGAGGACGACCTGATGCGGATCTTCGGATCCGAACGGCTGGATTCCGTCCTGTCGAAGCTCGGCATGAAAGAGGGCGAGGCGATCATTCACCCTTGGGTCAACAAGAGCCTTGAAAAGGCCCAGGCCAAGGTCGAGGGGCGCAACTTCGACATCCGCAAGCAGCTATTGAAATTCGACGACGTAATGAACGATCAGCGAAAGGCCATCTTTGGCCAGCGGCTGGAGATCATGCAGACCAAGGACATCTTCGACGTGGTCGAGGATATGCGCCATCAGGTGATCGACGATCTGGTCGATCAGTACATGCCGCCAAAATCCTATGCCGATCAGTGGAACAGCGACGGCCTGCACGCGGCGGTGCGCGAACGGCTGAACGTCGATGCTCCGGTTGCCGAATGGGCCGATGAGGAAGGCGTCGATCAGGACACGGTCTGTGAACGGCTTTACGAGGCGACCGACAGCTATATGGCCGACAAGGCCAAGGCCTTCGGCGAAGAGCAGATGCGCGGGATTGAAAAGCAGATCCTGTTGCAGACGATTGACGAAAAATGGCGCGAACACCTGCTGCGGCTGGAACATCTGCGGTCGGTCGTCGGCTTTCGCGGTTACGCCCAGCGCGACCCCCTGAACGAATACAAGACCGAGGCCTTCGCGCTTTTCGAAAGCATGCTGGACGGGCTGCGCAGCGACGTGTCGCAGAAACTGTCGCAGATCCGGCCGATGACGCCGGAAGAGCAGGAAGCGCTGATGCGCCAGATCATGCAACAGCAGGCCGCGGCCCGCGCCGCCGCCCAGCCCAAGCGCGACGATGCGCCGGCCCCCGCGGCCGCAGCGGCTGCGGCTGCTGCACCAGCAATGGCGGGTTTTGACGAAGCGGACGAAAGCACCTGGGGCAATCCGGGCCGCAACGATGCCTGCCCCTGTGGGTCGGGCAAGAAGTTCAAGCACTGCCACGGGCAGCTCTAGCCCGGGCGGCACCGCCCGATCATGTCCGGATTGTGGCGGCTTGCGCTAACACCTTCAACCGGCTGTAGGCGGGGTCGTTGACTCCGCAACATATGGCACTGGCGTTGCCTGCTGCCGCCGGCGGAAAACCGTTGCGCCGACATCCCCGCGCCGTCATTGCCGGCTATCCCTTTCACGGCACGATGTGTGGAGGGGACGATGAAGATCAGTCGCAAACTGGCCCTTGCCGGCAGCACGGTGTTTCTGGTCGCGGCTTCGGGGCATTTTCTGCAGCGCGGGCTTCTGGCTTCTGGCCTTCTGGGTGGCGCCGCGCCCGCCGATGCCCAGCTCGTCAAGTCAACCGGCGTGCCGGCGCCAGCCGGCGAGCCGGGTGAAACCGATGCAGCGGCGCAGGTCACGACGCTGGCCAGTGTCGCGCCTTCGGTCGATCTGACCAATCTTGCGCCCGACCTGCCGGCGGCACCGATCGTTCCTGTCTTCCCGGTGCACAACACGGCTCGGGAACCCGCGGAACCGGTGCCCGCATTGCCCGAAACCACGCTGACAGAAACCGATTGTGCGCCCTCGCTCGTTCTGGCGGCTGCGACCGGCGCGATGATCGCGGTCGATTTCTTTGCCCCCTGCGATGCCGACGCGCGGATCGTGTTGCGCCACGCCGGGCTTGCCGTTTCCGGGCTGACGGATGCATCGGGGCACTACTATTCGCAACTGCCGGCGCTGGCGCAGAACGCCGAGGTCGAGGTGCGCCTGCCCGATGGTGAAAGCCGGGTGGCCGATGTCGCCGTGCCGGACTTCGCCGGCCTGTCGCGGGTTGCCGTGCAATGGCAGGGCGAGGATGCGTTCCAGCTACAGGCCTATGAATTTGGCGCGGGCTTTGGCCTGCCGGGCCATGTTTCGGCCGTTCGACCGGGCAGGCCGGAAACCGGCGGCCCTGGCGCCGGCTATCTCAGCATTCTCGGCGACAGCCGCGGCGATTGGCCCATGCTGGCCGAGGTCTACACCTTCCCGCGCGGTCACGGGCTGGGCGACGGCGCCGTGACGCTGGATATCGAGGCGGCGGTGACCGAAACCACATGTGGCCGCGAAATTCTGGGCGAAACCCTGCATGCCGGGCCTTCGGGCGTCGTGGCGACGGAACTGACCATGGCCATGCCGGATTGCAATGCGGTGGGTGAATACCTGGTCTTGCAGGATCCGATCCCGGCCATGCGGGTCGCCGCGAAATAGACGCGGCGCGGGCTAAAGATACCCCGCCGAACGAAAACTGATTTCGCGCGACTTGCCGATGATCAGGTGGTCATGCAGCACCAGCCCCAGCGTTTCGGTGGCCGCGACGATCTGGTGCGTCACGGCTATATCGGCATCCGACGGCGTCGGGTCGCCTGACGGGTGGTTATGCACCAGGATCAGCGCGCTGGCGTTCAGCTCCAGCGCCCGCTTGACCACCTCGCGCGGATAGACCGGCACATGATCGACGGTGCCGCGCGCCTGTTCCTCATCGGCGATAAGCACGTTCTTTCTGTCGAGATAGAGCACGCGGAACTGTTCCACCTCGCGATGCGCCATCGCGGTATGGCAATAATCCAGAAGCGCGTCCCATGACGACAGGACGGCGCGCTGCATGACACGGGCGCGCGCCATCCTGTGTGCCGAAGCCTCGACGATCTTCAGTTCCTGCACCACGGCGTCGCCCACGCCCTCGACCTCGCTCAACCGTGCCGCCGGGGCGGCCAGAACCCGGTTGAAATCGCCGAACCGGTCCAGAAGCCGGCGCGCCAGCGGCTTGACGTCCTGCCGCGGGATGGCGCGGAACAGCACCAGTTCCAGCAGTTCGTAATCCGGCATCGCCGCGGCACCCCCGGCCATGAACCGCGCCCGCAGGCGTCGCCGGTGATCGCGGATATAGGACGGCAGGCGCGCGCCGGTCTTCACACCTTCGCCCAAGGCTTCATCCGCCCCCAGAAGAGGCAGCAGGCTTTCCTGAAAGGCGGGGCGTCGGGTCATAGCGCGATGCTGCGCCCAACGGGGTTAAGCGGTGGTTAAGATGTGTTCGCGACTCGGCGTAATGTGGTAGCCTTGCGCCACTTCAACGCATTTCAGGAACACGGCGATGACGTCGAAACAGATCGTATCGAAAGGTGTGATAGTGTTTGGTGTAACGGTTGTTCTTGGCTCGATTCTGGCGGGGTGCGCCAACGACGAGGAAAGCAAAGCCATCCGAAAGGGCTTTGAGCCGTTCTATCAAGACCCTGTTCGCGACAAAGACGACAGCAGTTACTGATCAGGAGCGGCTGGCAGGCGCAGGTGTCGGGCAAGGCGCAGCGGGGCGCCTCAGCCCTTCATACCGTCCCAGAACCCCTTCACCTTGCGAAAGAAGCTTGAGCTTTCGGGGTTGTTTTCGCTGCTGAGCTTTTCGAATTCCTGCAACAGCTCGCGTTGCCGGCTGGTCAGATTGACCGGGGTTTCGACGGCGAGTTCGATCATCATGTCGCCCATCCCGCCCCCGCGCAGCGCCGGCATGCCCTTGCCGCGCAGACGCATCTGCTTGCCGGTCTGGCTTCCGGCCGGCACTTTCACGCGGCTGCGGCCGCCGTCGATCGAGGGCACCTCGATTTCGCCGCCCAGGGCCGCGGCGGTCATGCCCACCGGAACACGGCAAAAGAGGTTCACGCCGTCGCGTTGGAACAGGGCGTGTTCGCGCACGTCGATGAAGATGTAAAGATCGCCCGCAGGTCCGCCACGCATGCCCGCCTCGCCCTCGCCGGCCAGCCGGATACGCGTGCCGGTTTCGACCCCGGCGGGGATATTGACGCTTAGCGCGCGTTCGCGTTCCACCCGGCCGGCGCCGCCGCAGGACTTGCAGGGGTTCTTGATACGCTGACCGATGCCGCCGCAGGTCGGGCAGGTGCGCTCGACGGTGAAAAAGCCCTGCTGCGCGCGCACCTTGCCCATGCCCGAACAGGTCGGGCAGGTTTCGGGCTCCGCCCCGCCTTCGGCGCCACTGCCCTTGCAACTGTCGCAGGCGACCGATGAGGGCACGCTGATGGTTTTCTGGATGCCGGAATAGGCCTCTTCCAGACTGACACGCAGGTTATAGCGCAGGTCGGACCCGCGCTGCGACCGGGCGCGTCCGGCACCGCGCCCGCCACCCATGAAATCGCCGAAAAGATCCTCGAAGACATCGGAAAAGGCCGAGGCGAAATCGCCATGGCCGCCGCCCTGGCCGCCGCGAGCGCCCATGCCCCCTTCGAAAGCGGCATGGCCGAACCGGTCATAGGCGGCCTTGCGCTCGGGGTCCTTCAGGGCGTCATAGGCCTCGTTCACTTCCTTGAACGCGGCCTCCGCACCGGGGTTGTCCTTGTTGCGGTCGGGGTGCAGTTCCTTGGCCTTGGTGCGATAGGCCTTTTTCAGCTCTTCCGCCGAAGCGCCGCGGGAAACCCCCAGAACATCGTAGTAGTCGCGCTTTGCCATGGTCGACCCCTTTGGGGAACGCGTAAGGCCGGCCCGATATCAGGCCGGCCTTGAACCGTTCCGGCGCGCTTACTTGCGCTTGTCCTCGCCCAGATCCTCGAAATCGGCATCGACGATATCTTCGTCGACCCCGCGCGGGGTCTCGTCTTCACCACTTTCGGATTCGGCCTGCTGCGCCTTGTAGATCGCCTCGCCAAGCTTCATCGCGGCATCCGTCAGGTTCTGGATGCCACCCTTGATCTTGCCGACCTCGTCGCTGGCCATCGCCTCTTCCAGTGCGCCGATGGCAAGCTCGATCGCCTCGACGGTTGAAGGATCGACCTTGTCGCCATGCTCGGCCAGCGACTTCTTGGTCGAATGCGCAAGGCTTTCGGCCTGGTTGCGGGTTTCGACCAGTTCGCGCCGCGTTTTGTCGGCCTCGGCATTGGCTTCGGCGTCGCGCACCATCTTGTCGATATCCTCGTCCGACAGACCGCCCGAAGCCTGGATGGTAATCTTCTGTTCCTTGCCGGTGCCCTTGTCCTTGGCGCTGACCGAAACGATGCCGTTGGCGTCGATATCGAACGTCACCTCGATCTGGGGCATGCCACGCGGGGCCGGCGGAATCTCTTCAAGGTTGAACTGACCCAGAAGCTTGTTGTCCGCCGCCATTTCGCGTTCGCCCTGGAAGACCCGGATCGTCACCGCGTTCTGATTGTCTTCGGCGGTCGAGAAGATCTGGCTTTTCTTCGTGGGGATCGTGGTGTTGCGATCGATGAGGCGGGTGAACACGCCACCGAGCGTTTCGATCCCGAGCGACAGCGGCGTCACGTCAAGCAGCACGACATCCTTGACGTCGCCCTGCAGAACGCCGGCCTGAATCGCGGCGCCCATGGCCACGACCTCGTCGGGGTTCACGCCCTTGTGCGGTTCCTTGCCAAAGAAGTTCGTCACCTCTTCGATAACCTTCGGCATCCGCGTCATGCCGCCAACCAGAACCACCTCGTCGATATCGCCCTTGCTGAGGCCGGCATCCTTCAACGCCGCCTTGCAGGGATCGATCGACTTCCTGATCAGGTCACCCACCAGGCTTTCCAGCTTGGCGCGCGTCAGTTTCATCACCATGTGCAGCGGCGTGCCGCCGGCGCCCATCGAGATGAACGGCTGGTTGATTTCGGTCTGCTGGCTCGACGACAGTTCGATCTTGGCCTTCTCGGCAGCTTCCTTCAGGCGCTGCAGCGCCATCTTGTCGGCCGACAGATCGACGCCATGCTCTTTCTTGAACTCCTCGGCGAGGTAGTTGACGATCCGCATGTCGAAGTCTTCGCCACCAAGGAACGTGTCGCCGTTCGTCGACTTGACCTCGAAGAGGCCGTCGTCGATTTCCAGAATGGTGATGTCGAAGGTACCGCCGCCAAGGTCATAGACCGCGATCGTCTTTGTGTCTTTCTTGTCCAGCCCGTAGGCCAGCGCCGCCGCGGTCGGTTCGTTGATGATGCGCAGCACCTCGAGGCCGGCGATCTTGCCGGCATCCTTGGTCGCCTGACGCTGGGCGTCGTTGAAATAGGCGGGCACGGTGATCACCGCCTGGGTCACGCTTTCGCCCAGGTAGTTTTCGGCGGTTTCCTTCATCTTCTGCAGGATGAAGGCCGAGATCTGGCTGGGCGAATACTTTTCGCCACGCACTTCCACCCAGGCGTCGCCATTGCCGCCATTGACGATGGAATAGGGAACCAGCTTCTTGTCCTTTTCCACCTCGGCGTCATTTACCCGGCGCCCGATCAGGCGCTTGACGGCGAAAACGGTGTTGGTGGGGTTCGTGACCGCCTGGCGCTTGGCCGGCTGGCCGACAAGGCGTTCGCTGTCGGTGAAACCGACGATCGAGGGCGTGGTGCGCGCCCCTTCCGAGTTTTCGATGACCCGGGGCTGCGACCCATCCATGATGGCGACGCAGGAGTTGGTGGTCCCAAGGTCGATACCGATGACTTTGGCCATAGATGTACCTCTTCTTCCGGCGATGTAGTGGAGCGCAGGCCCGATCTGCGGCCCCTGCCTCCGATCCCAAATTCTGGTCTGGAATGCATCCCAAACCGGCTTCGTGGCGTATATAAGGAGGGGTCATGGCGCCTGCAAGCGCAGACACCCCGGGAAAGACCCGTTATGGAGCCGAAAAACCGATTCAAATCCGGGGTTTCAGGGCCGCCGCCGCCGTCACTGTGGCTGCGCGGCGCGGCGGTCTTTCCGGGCCTGCTTTCCGTCGCCGAACAGCAGGCGGTTCTGGATGACCTGCGCGACGTCGTCGCGGCGGCGCCATTCTTTGCACCGGTCACGCGCTGGGGAAAACCGCTGAGCGTCCGCATGACCTCGGCCGGCCGGCTTGGCTGGGTCTCGGACCGCGCCGGCTATCGCTATGAGCCGCGCCACCCCTCCGGCGTTGGCTGGCCCGAGATTCCGGCCAGCGTTCTGGATGTCTGGGACAGGGTGACCGGGCTGACGCGGCGGCCGGATTGTTGCCTGATCAACCATTACCGCGACGGTGCCCGGATGGGTCTGCATCAGGACCGAGACGAAGGCGACTTTTCCTGGCCTGTGGTTTCGCTCAGCCTCGGCGACGAGGCGCTGTTCCGCATCGGGGGCAGCGAACGCGGCGGGTCGACCGAAAGCCTTTGGCTGCGTTCGGGCGATGTCGTCGTGCTGGGCGGCGAGGCACGGTTGGCCTTTCACGGGATCGACCGGATCCGCACCGGAAGCAGCACGCTGTTGCCGCGCGGCGGACGGTTGAACCTTACGCTCCGGGTGGTGCAGACCTAGCCGCGCAGCGACCAGCTGGCCGAAGCGCGCTGGCGCGTGAAAAATTCTGCCATGACGCCGATCACCAGGCAGGCGAGGCTGAAATACAGCGGGTACATCACCGAGGTCGTGCGCGGAAAGTAGTTCAGGAAAACGAAGCCGCGTTCCTGATCCACCGCGTGGAACAGCGGGTTCCAGTCGAACAGCTGGATCTGCCAGTTCGGAAGGTTGTTGGCCACGAACATCTTGCCCGACGTGATCATGTTGGCGCGCATGTAGATCGACGAGATGATGCCCACACCGGCCGGCCACCACGGGTTGGCGGCATAAAACAGAAGCCCGATCGCAATGCCGGAAAACCATGCCAGCAGGATCATCGCAACCGCGCCGGCGGGGTCGTCGATGTAAACCGGTGCCACCGCGACGTGATAGACGAACAGGATCACGAACATCGCCAGAAACTGCTGGTAAAGCGCCCCGATCGCCGCGGCGGCAATGGCGACGAAGGTGGTCATCGGCGCATGCAGCATCATCGACGATGTCGAACTGTCGGCCTTGGACACGGCTTTCAGTGTCTTGTTATGCGCCATGAACAGGAAGATCCCGCTCATCAGGTAAAGGAAGTAATCGCCCCGGATCGCATTGCCGCGCATGCCCAGAAGGCTGAACATCGCGTAAAGAACCAGAAGCATGACGAGCGACTGGACGATGTTGATGATCAGGCCGATCACCGCGTTGCCCTGCGACTTGCGCACGCTTCGCACACTGGCGTGATAGATCACCTCTGCCAGTTTCAGCGCGCCGTGAAAGGCGGAGCGCCTGCCTTCGATTCGGAACATGGCCTGTGCCTCGATCTGCCCGGTGGGGTTTCTTCCCACGCAATCTTGCCGATTTCTTGGCGCGGATGGTAAGGGAAGGCGATTTTTTCCGCAACTCGGGCCACAATTGGCCAACCGGGAGACAGGGATGGACTTTGAACGCCTGGAAATCGTCATGCGCCATCTTGCCCTGATGGCCGGTGCGCGGATTCTTGACATCTATGGGCGCGACGATTTCGAGGTGCGCGCAAAATCCGACGACAGCCCCGTGACCGAAGCCGACGAAGCCGCCGATGCGCTGATCGCCGAAGGGCTGGCAGAGGCCTTTCCCGGCCTTGCGCTGGTGACCGAGGAGCAGGCCGAAAGCCATTCGTTGAGCGCCGAAAGCTTCCTGATCGTCGATCCGCTGGACGGAACCAAGGAGTTTGTCAGGCGCCGCGGCGATTTCACGGTGAACATCGCCTATGTCGAGGCGGGCATTCCCCTGCGCGGTGTCGTTTATGCCCCTGCAAGGGAACGGCTTTTCTACACACGCGCCGACGGGCATTCGGTTGAGGAGCGTGGGCCATTCGACCCTCTGAAACCGGGGGCGCTGACGCGGCTTTCCGTGTCGACGCCGGACAATTCCGCGCTGATGGTCGTGGCGTCGCAGTCGCATCGCGATCAGGCCACCGACGACTACATCGCGCAGTATGCCGTGCGTGATATGAAAAGCGCGGGGTCGAGCCTGAAATTCTGCCTAGTCGCCACCGGCGAGGCCGATCTTTACCCCCGCCTCGGGCGCACGATGGAATGGGACACCGCGGCGGGCGATGCGGTTCTGCGCGGCGCCGGCGGCCATGTCGTCCGGTTCGACGATCACGCGCCGCTGCGCTATGGCAAACCGGGCTTTGCAAACCCGTTTTTCATCGCCCATGCCCCGGGCGTCACGCTGAAAGGCGCCTGAGATGTCGGTCCTTGTCGTCATTCCCGCGCGCTATGCCTCAACCCGGTATCCGGGCAAGCCTTTGGTGGAATTGCGCGGCGCCGCCGGTGCGTCGCGCAGCCTGATCGAGCGGTCGTGGATGGCTGCGATGCAGGTCGCAAACGTCGACCGTGTCGTGGTCGCGACCGACGATGCCCGCATCGCAACCGCCGCGGAAACCTTCGGTGCCGAGGTCGTGATGACCTCGTCGGAGTGTCGCAACGGCACAGAACGCTGCGCAGAAGCGCATGAGGCGCTGGGCGGTGGCTACGATATCGTGGTGAATCTTCAGGGCGACGCGCCGCTGACCCCCGCCTGGTTCGTCGAGGGCCTGATCGCCGGTCTGCAAAGCGATCCGGCCGCCGATATCGCCACGCCGGTGCTGCGGTGCGACGGCCGCGCGCTGAACGGCTTTCTGGCGGACCGCAGGGCCGGCCGCGTCGGTGGCACCACGGCGGTGTTCGGCACGGGCGGTCAGGCGCTCTATTTCTCGAAAGAAGTCATTCCTTACACCGCAAAAACCTACTCTGATACCGCCGAAACGCCGGTTTTTCACCATGTCGGGGTCTATGCCTACCGGCCGGAGGCGCTGGCCGCCTATCCGGGCTGGGAACCGCGCGCGCTGGAAACGCTTGAAGGGCTCGAACAGCTCCGGTTTCTGGAATACGGCCGCCGTGTTCTTTGCGTGACGGTCGAGGCGCGCGGCCGCCAGTTCTGGGAACTGAACAACCCCGAAGATGTGCCGCGGATCGAGGCGATGATGGCCGAAATGGGTGTCGAGTGAGCGCAATCCGCGCCAGCGTCATTGTCATAAGCCGGCACCGCCCGGACCATCTGAGGCGATGCCTGACGTCTCTGGCACAGCAGGATCATCCCGATTTCGAGGTCGTCGTCGTCGCCGACCCGGCATCGTTGGCCATGCTCGGCGGCAAGCCGGTCAAGCGCGTCTGCAATGACGTGCCCAATGTCGCGCTCGCCCGCAATCTCGGGCTGGCAGAAGCCGCCGCCGGGATTGTCGCCTTCATCGATGACGATGCGGTGGCCGAACCCAGCTGGCTGTCGCGCCTGACGGCGGTTTTCGCCGCGCCCGAGGTCGATGCCGCGGGCGGTTTCGTGCGTGGCCGCAACGGCATTTCCTATCAATGGACCGCCGCAACGGCCGACCGCATGGGCAACCGTACCGCCATCGACCTGCCTCACGGCCCGCCCCGGCATTTCGGGGGCAAGCCCGGCCGGGCGATCCGCACCGAAGGCACCAACTGCGCCTTTCGGCGCAGTGTCATCGCCGCGATGGGCGGGTTCGACCCGGCCTTCGCCTATTATCTGGATGAAACCGACCTGAACATGCGGCTGGCCGAAGCGGGCCGGGTCACCGCGATCGTTCCATTGGCACAGGTTCACCACGCCTTTGCCGAAAGCGCCCTGCGGCGCGCCAACCGCGTGCCCGTCGATCTGGCGCCGATCGGACGGTCGCTGGCGGTCTTCATGCGCAAATGTGGCGTGACCGGCGATGAGCTGCACGATGCCCTGCGCGTGGCGATGACCGAACAGCAGGAGCGCCTGAAGGCGCATTTCTGGGCCGGCCGCGCCAAGCCGCGCGACGTGCGGCGCCTGCTGAACACGCTGGTTGAGGGCTTTCGCGACGGCAGCGAGTTGCCGCTTGCACCGCTTGTGCCGATCCCGCCAGCGCCGTCGGCCTTTCTGCCCTTTCCGGCCGGGCCACGACCGGGCCGTGTGGTGGCCGGGCGCCTTTGGCAATGGCCGGGGTTGTTGGTGCGGGCCCGCCAGGCCCAAAACGAAGGGGCCATCGTGACCGTGTTTCGGTTTTCGCTGACCCCGCGAAAGCACGCGATGCGGTTTCTCGATGACGGGATATGGCTGCAACGCGGTGGCCTTTTCGGCCCGTCGGAGCGCGACCAGCCGCGGATTCGCTGGAAACGGTTGCGCGACCGCGTCCGCGAGGAAACCGACCGGATCGCGCTGTTTCGCCCGGTGGGGTAGAGGCCCGAAGCGTCAGCGGATTCCGAATTGTTGACGAATTCGAACATACCGTGAGCACAAGAAAAAATAGTTGCGAATTGTGAACCAAATTCACTGCCACAAAATTGCCGAATGGGCGTGATGATGCTACGACCGATCCGGGGCGAATGATGTGGTGAAAGCAGGAACGATCATGGCCAAGAAAAACAGAGTCACGAAAGCAGTATTTCCGGTTGCCGGGCTTGGCACGCGGTTCCTGCCGGCGACCAAGTCCATCCCCAAGGAAATCATGACGCTGGTTGACCGCCCGCTGATCCAGTATGCGATCGACGAGGCGCGCGCGGCCGGCATCAAGGAATTCATCTTCGTGACCTCGCGCGGGAAATCCGCGCTCGAAGACTATTTCGACCACGCGCCCGAACTGGAAAACAGCCTGCGCAAGGCGGGCAAGGACCAGCGTCTCGAGGTGCTGAAATCCACCAACATGGACAGCGGCGCCATCGCCTATATTCGCCAGCACCGCGCCCTTGGCCTTGGCCATGCGGTCTGGTGCGCGCGGCGGTTGATCGGCAACGAGCATTTCGCCGTCATCCTGCCCGATGACGTGATCGCCGGCGAAAAGGCCTGTTTGCAGCAGATGGTCGAGGCGCATGCCGAAACCGGCGGCAACATGGTTGCCGCGATGGAGGTCCCACCGGAAAAAGCCTCGGCCTATGGTGTGCTGGACATTGCCGACGACATGGGCGCGATCGTGAAGGCGCGCGGGATGGTGGAAAAGCCGGCTGCGAACGAAGCGCCGTCGAACCTTGCCGTCATCGGTCGCTATATCCTCAGCCCCAAGATCCTGCAAAACCTCAACCGCATGAAGGCAGGTTCGGGCGGCGAAATTCAGTTGACCGACGCCATTGCCGAGGAAATCGAACGCTCCGACAACGTCTATGGCTACCGTTTCCGTGGCCAACGGTTCGATTGCGGTTCGAAGGCCGGTTTCCTTCAGGCCACCGTGGCGTTTGGCCTTGCGCGCGACGATCTGCGAGACGAATTCGCATCCTACCTGCACGAAATGGTGGCGGTTCAGAAAGCCGCTCAGTAGCGGCTGAATGGCGGCACCCGCATCGCGACTTCTGGACGTCACGCGGCTTCTTTCGCGTGTCGGCCAGGGGCCGATGACGGGCATAGACAGGGTCGAATTCGCCTATCTTGATAGGCTCTTGACCGAGCCGGCGGGATGTTTTGCGCTGGTGCGCACCGGGCTGGGCTACATCCTGCTGAACGGTGATGGCGCGCGCGGGTTCTTCGACCGGCTTGCGGGTCTGGTCCCCTGGGGCAAACCCGACATCTGGGGCCGGCTTCGCCGCCTGCCAGACATGCAGGCCCGGGCCGAGGCGGACCTGCGGCGCCTTGCCTTTGGTCGGTGCCGCCACGGCGGTCTTGCGGCTTTGATTGCGCGCCTTCTGCCTGCGAACCCGATCTATCTGAATGTCGGCCACAGCCTTGCCAGCGCCCGGACGCTCATGGCGCTGGGCCGGACGCAGAAGGTGGTGATGCTGCATGACACGATTCCGCTGGATCATCCCGAATTTGTGCGCGACGGCTATGGCGAACGGTTCTCGTCTCTTCTTTCGGCGGTTTCCTCCCATGCGGATCGGGTGATCTGCACGACACAAAGCGCCGCGGTCTCGGTTTCGGCGGCGCTGACCGGGTTGGGGCGCTGCCCTTCTGTCACCGTGGCGCCGCTGGGCGTGTCGCTGATGCCGCCGGCCGATGCGCAATTGCCGGATGGCCACGACCCCCAAAGACCCTATTTCGTTTCGATCGGCACGCTCGAAGCACGCAAGAACCACGCGCTACTTCTGGATGTCTGGGAGGATATGGCCGCACACAGGCCCGAGGGCGGCCTGCCGGTTCTTTACATCATCGGCAGGCGCGGCTGGCGAAATGAAGACCTGTTTCGCCGGCTGACGGCCTCGCCACTGTACGGCACCGTAATCCGAGAGCTGAACGCGATGGACGACGCCGGAGCGAATGCCCTGCTTCGCGGTGCCCGCGGTGCGCTCTACCCGTCGCTGGCCGAGGGTTTCGGCCTTCCCGCGGCCGAAGCCGCACTGGCTGGAACCCCCGTAATTTGTAGCGATTTGCCGGCATTCCGCGAAATCTTGGGCGATTACCCCGTTTACCTGCCCACAGACGACCGGTATCGTTGGCGCAAATCGGTGCAGGAACTGTGCGAAAGAGAACGTGACGCTTGGCCAGCGGGCGGCAGATTGCGAACCCCACCTTCCCTTCCCGACTGGGACGGGCATTTCAACGTGGTGTTAAGCACAATCTGAAACCCTGCGGGCCTGCATGGCGCAAGGCAGGCGAAGTGTGAATGTGCTGCGATCATACCGGTTGCGCCTGGCGCGGCGGCGCTGGCGACTGCGCGCGCTGCGCAAACGGCGTGAACTGACCAGCGTCATCAACCGAACGGGCATGATCCGCAAGGGTGACGTGCTGTTGTTCTGCACGCTGCGCAATGAACGCCCGAGGCTGCCGTTCTTTCTGCGCTACTATCGCTCATTGGGCATCAGCCACTTTTTCTTTGTCGACAATGGCTCTGACGACGGGTCGCGGCAGTATCTGGCGCAGCAGGAGGACACGTCGGTCTGGTATACCGAGGCCAGCTACAAACGCGCGAGGTTCGGCATCGACTGGTTGAACTGGCTGCAGCGGCGCCACGCGCACGGGCACTGGACGCTGGCCGTGGATGTCGACGAATTCTTCGTCTACCCGTTTTGCGATACGCGGCCCATCCGCGCGCTGACCGACTGGCTTGACGCCTCGTCGGTGCGCTCGTTCGGGGCGATGCTGGTCGATATGTACCCCAAGGGGCCATTGAACGAAGCGCATTGCGACGAAGATCAGGACCCGTTCGAGGTGGCCTGCTGGTTCGACAGCGGCAACTACGTGATCCAGAAGAACCGGCTTTACGGAAACCTGTGGATTCAGGGCGGACCAAGGGCGCGCGGCTTTTTCGCCGACACCCCGGCCTTGTCGCCCGCGCTGAACAAGATTCCGCTGGTCAAATGGCACCGCAGTTACACCTATGTCAGTTCCACCCACATGCTGCTGCCGCGCGGGCTGAACTTCGTCTATGACGAATGGGGCGGCGAAAAGGCATCGGGCTGCCTGCTCCACGCCAAGTTCCTCAACAGTTTCGACGCCAAGTCGCAGGAGGAACTGGAGCGCGGCGAGCACTATGCCGACAGCCGCGAATACCGCGCCTACCAGGAAACCGCCGCCGAGGCGACGAACCTCTGGAACAAGCATTCGGAAAAATACATCAACTGGCGCCAGCTGGACATTCTGGGGTTGATGTCCAAGGGCAACTGGGCATGAGGAGCACGCGGTGACGGTCGGCTACATCATGCTTTGCCACACCGCGCTGGATCGCGCCGCGCAGGTCGCACGCTATTGGGCGTCGCGCAACTTCCCGGTGGTGATCCATGTCGACAAGCGCGTCACCGATGCCGCGCTGGAACGGTTCAAGCTGCGGCTGGCCGAGTTCGACAACATCGCCTTCTCTCCGCGGCGGCCCTGCGAATGGGGAACCTGGGCTATCGTTGATGCCACGATCGCTGCGTCGAAGCTGATGCTGAAACGCTTTCCCGAGGTCGGCCATGTCTATCTGTCCTCGGGGTCCTGTCTGCCGTTGCGCCCGCCCGCCGAACTTGCAGGCTTTCTGGCGGCGCACCCGCAAACCGACTTCATCGAAAGCGTGACAACCGCCGATGTCGACTGGACCGTCGGCGGGCTGCACGCCGAACGCTTCACGCTGCGTTTTCCCTTCGCCTGGAAACGCCACCGGGTCTTGTTTGATGCCTATGTACGGCTGCAACGGCTGGTCCGTTTCCGTCGGCACCTACCCGAAGGCCTTGTTCCGCATCTGGGATCGCAATGGTGGTGCCTGACACGGCAAACGCTTTCGGCCATTCTGGAGGATCCGAAACGGCGCCAGTACGACGCCTACTTCCGTCGTGTCTGGATTCCGGACGAATCCTATTTTCAGTCTCTCGTCAGGCTCTATTCCCGCGATATCGAAAGTCGCTCGCTGACCTTGTCGAAATTCGATTTTCAGGGAAAACCGCACATCTTCTACGACGATCACCTGCAACTGCTGCGCCGCTCCGATGCTTTCGTGGCGCGCAAGATCTGGGCGCGGGCAGACCGGCTTTACAACACCTTTCTGGGACCGGGCAGCGAAAACCTTCCGCGGCTTGAACCGAACAGCGGCAAGATCGACCGGATCTTCGCCAAGGCGGTCGAACGGCGTACCCGCGGGCGGCCCGGGCTTTACATGCACAGCCGCTACCCCAATGCCGATTGGGAAAACGGCAAGACCTGTGCGCCCTACACCGTGCTCAGCGGGTTCGATCACCTGTTTCAGGATTTTCCGCAATGGCTGGGCCGGGTGACGGGCGTTCAGGCACATGGGCACCTGTTTGACCCTGAACGGGTCCGGTTTGCCGGCGACGAAGCGATCATACAGGGCGGCATCAGCGACAGCGCCGCCTTGCGCGACTACCGGCCGATGTCCTTCCTGACCAACCTGATCTGGAACACACGCGGTGAACGGCAGTGCTTCATGCACGGGCCGTCCGACCGGCAAAAGATCAACACCTTTCTGGCCGCCGACCACAACGCCCAGATCTTCATCGTCACCGGCGCATGGGCCTTGACGCTGTTTCGACAGAACCGCAATTTCGGCGACATCCGGCGCGAGGCGGCCAGGCTTCAGAAGACCGAGGCCGAGTTTCTGGAACTTCTGCGGGTGTCCTGGGTCAAGGCGCGGGTCCGCACCTGGACTATGGCGGAGTTTCTGGACAATCCGATGGAGCCCTTGCAGCTTGTCATCGACGAGATCAACGCGCGCCAGCCCCGCCGCCTGACCGAAGTGCCCAAGCTGACCGACCTGCAGGGCTTTGGCCAGTTTCTGCAGAACCTGAAGAATCAGGGTATGCAACCCTTTCTGGTGGGCGATTTCCCCGATGACGGCGCCGGTCAGGCACGCGGCGGCGGCAGCCGCCCCTATCTGGTCCGCTAGGCCATGGGCACGCGCCGTTTCGACAGTTTCGTCCTGTTTGCCGAAATGCGGACCGGATCGAACTTTCTGGAAGAAAACCTGAACCTGTTCGACGGGCTGACCTCCCTCGGCTAGCTGTTCAACCCCCATATCATCGTCCACAAGGGCAAGAACGAGCTTAGGGGCGTGACGCTGGAACAGCGCGAGGCCGATCCCCTGCCGCTGCTGGCGCTGATGCGCCGGCAAGGCGATACGCTGGCCGGCTTTCGTTTCTTTCACGATCATGACCCCAGGGTTCTGGACCATGTCCTGGCCGACCCGCGCTGTGCAAAGATCGTGCTCACGCGCAATCCGCTGGACAGCTACCTGTCGCGCAAGATCGTGGCGCAAACCAACCAGTGGCGTCTGAGCGACGCCAAGCATCGCAAGACGGCCACCGTGCGCTTCGACGCCGATGAATTTGGCGCTCACCTTGAAAGCCACCGGGATTTCCAGCGCCTCATCCAGGGCGCACTGCAGAAGTCTGGCCAGACCGCCTTTTACCTAAGCTATGAAGACGTAGGCTCGCTGGCGGTGATGAACGGGTTGGGCAGCTTTCTGGGCGCTGCTTCGCCGATCGAAAAGCTGTCGACTGCGCTGGTGGTGCAAAACCCCGGACCAGCCGAGGAAAAAGTCTCTAATCCGGCGGAAATGGCCGCATCGCTGGCGCAGATCGACTGGCTGAACCTTGGCGGTACGCCGAATTTCGAACCCGAACGTGGCCCGGCTGTGCCAAGCTTCGTCGCCGCCGCGACCGCGCCGCTTCTTTACCTGCCGGTCCGGGGTGGCGATGGCGGGCAGGTAAGGCCGTGGCTGGCCGCGCTGGGCGATGGCGCACCGCTGCAGACCGGCTTTACCCAGAAGACGCTGCGCCAATGGCTGCGCGCCCACCACAGCCACCGCAGTTTCACTGTGGTCTGCCATCCGCTGACCCGCGCGCATCGGGCGTTCTGCGATGTCGTGCATTCGGGGCGAAACGCGGACATGGCCGCGATGCTCACGCGGCGCTATGCGGTGCCGCTGCCCGAAGATGGCGCCACGGCGCCACGTCGTGAACACCGCGCCGCGTTCCTTGCCTTTCTGCGCTGGCTGAAACAGAACCTCGCCGGCCAGACCAGCCTGCGGATCGATCCGGTCTGGGCCAGCCAGAGCGCCGTGGTCAAGGGTTTCGGAGAATTTCTTCCGCCGCAGGCGATCCTGCGCGAGGAGGAACTGGCAAACGGTCTGGCCAACCTTGCGGCGGATCTGGGTCTGGCCGATGTGCCGGCGGTGGCGCCGCCGCCGCCGCACGGCACGCATGATCTGGCCGATTTCGTGGATGACGAACTGCAAAGTGCCGCGCGGGCCGCCTATCCACGCGATTTCGAGATCTTCGGCTATGGCGACTGGCTGGCGCCGGCGGCGGCTTAGGCCGCCTGGTTGGTCGTCGCTTCGGTCAGAACCGCAAACAGCTTGGCCGGTTCGGTGTTGGCGCGCAGTTTGGCGCAGATACCCGCATCGCGCAGGGTGCGCGAGACCAGCGCCAGTGCCTTGAGGTGTTCGACCCCGGAATCCTTCGGGGCAAACAGCGCAAAGACCAGATCGACCGGCTGCCGGTCGACCGAATCGTAATCCAGCGCCTTTTCCAGCCGCAGGAACACGCCGAAGATGGATGACAGGTCCTCGATCCGGGCATGGGGAATCGCCACGCCATGCCCGACGCTGGTCGGCCCCAGGCTTTCGCGTTCCTGCAGACCGTCGATGGTGTTGACCGGGTCAAGGCCGTAGGCCGCGGCCGCGACCTCGCCCAGTTCCTGAAACACCCGCTTCTTGCTGGTCAGGTTGCTGACAACCCTGACCGCTTCCGGCTTCAATATCTTGGCAAGATCCATAAAACGCGTTCTGTCCCGCGCCGGGGAACGGCGCTATTTTTCCTGCGGGTCGATCCAGCCGATGTTACCGTCATCTCGCCGGTAAACGACATTCACGCCTTGTGTTCGTTCGTTGCGGAATACCAGAACGTTCGAACCGGACAGCTCCATCTGCATCACCGCTTCGCCGACCGACACGGAGGGGATCCGTGTTTGCATTTCGGCGACGATGATGGGCTGAAGCGTATCGGGTTCGGCCTCGTCCTGCTCTTCCGACGCGGCGAGGATATAGGACGAAGCGCCAGCGAATTCAACAGGCTCTTCGCGATCGCGGTGGTGGTCCTTCAGCCGGCGCTTGTAACGGCGCAACTGCTTGTCCATCTTTTCCCGGCACGCTTCAAACGCGGCATAGATCTCGGTGTCATGGCCACGCGCCTGGGTGGTCAGCCCGGTCGAGAGATGAACGACGGTTTCGCAGACATATTCGTGGGCATTGCGGGAAAAGACGACATGGGCATCGGTCGGCCGGCCGGCATACTTGCTGACGGTTTCGGCCAGCTCCGTCTTCACATGCGTTTGCAGTGCATCACCAATGTCAATCTGCTTGCCGCTGATCTGGTACCGCATGGCTTCTCCTTCTTTGAATCACGCAATGGCCCCGCGGGTTTGCGGGCCGACGTCTGAAATTATCGGGGTGTGCAGCCGCCACAGAAATGCCTTGTCCGGGTGTTGAACCACCGCAGTCTTCAGGCATTCCGGGCGAGACTTTCGCAAGCATCACAGGCATTTGGCGCCCGAATCCACCGGCTTGTCAACTGGCGATGGTGCCATCGGGGCGGTTTCTTTTGCCGCCGCGCGGCTTCGTGATGTCAGGAAACGCGAAAGCTGGCGCCAAGGTAAACGCGCCGTACGTTTTCGTCGCGAACCACTTCGTCTGTCGTGCCGCTCATCAGCACCTTGCCGTCGTGAAGGATGTACGCACGGTCGACGATTTCCAGTGTCTCGCGGACATTGTGGTCGGTGATCAGCACGCCGATGCCCCGGGTCTTCAGATCGGCCACAAGGTGGCGAATCTCGCTCACAGCGATCGGATCGACCCCGGCAAAGGGTTCATCCAGAAGCACGTATTTCGGGTCCGCGGCCAGGCACCGCGCAATTTCCACGCGCCGCCGTTCACCGCCCGAAAGCGATAGCGCCGGTGCCCGCCGCAGATGCGTGATGGAAAATTCGCTCAGCAGCTCTTCCAGACGCTCGCGCCGCTTGTGACGGTCGGATTCGGTGATTTCGAGAATCGCCAGAATGTTGTCTTCCACCGAAAGACCCCGAAAGATCGACACCTCCTGCGGCAGATAGCCGATGCCCAGACGCGCACGCCGATACATCGGCAGTGCCGTCACGTCGCGGCCATCGACGATGACCTGCCCGCCCTCGGCACCGATCAGCCCGGCAATGGCGTAAAAGCAGGTGGTCTTGCCCGAACCGTTCGGGCCCAGAAGCGCCACCACCTCGCCACGCCCCAGTTCAAGACTGACATCGCGGATCACCGGACGGCGACGATAGCTTTTTCGCAGGCCGGCCACCCGCAACCCGCCGTCGGACGGCGCCAATGTCAACTGTGCGGGGGTCACGGCGTGGTTGCCCCCGGCTGAAACAGGGTCTGAACACGCCCTTCCATGGTGCCGTTGCCGGTTCGCAGATCGACGACGAGTTTTTGCCCCGAAAGCGCGTTCTGTCCCTGGGTCAGCAGCACATTGCCAGTCATTTCGACCTGACCGGTGGCAACCCGGTAAACGGCGGTCTCGGCCTCGGCGGCATCGGTGGCGCTGACCAGCGTGACATGGCCGCGGGCTTGCAGCTCGTCGATGCGACCGCCGCTGGCGCCGCCCTCGCCATAAATGACCTCGACCTCGTCGGCCTTTAGTGTCATCGCGCCCTGAACCACCGCGACATTGCCGGAAAACACCGCCCGGCCACTGGACTGGTCGACGCGCAACTGATCGGCGGCAACCTGAACCGGCAGCGTGTTGTCCTGCTTCAGCCCCCCGAAGGCGACCTGGGCGCCCTGGGCAATCGCCCCGCCGGCCAGAACGGCCAGAAGGGCCCCCAGACTAAGCGCGCGCAGATGAAACAACATGCCTGACCTCAACTGTTGGGCTCATATATCAGTTCGACACGGTTCTTGAAAACCAGAACGTAGCCCGCGCCGGTTTCGCCGGTATCAAGCGTCATGGCACCTGCGTTCAGCCGCCCGATCGGCCCCTCGGCGGTGACCGGCCCGGGGCTTTCTACCGAGGTCCTGTCCAGCGCGGAACGCAGGGTGTCGGCCTCGACCCGGTAGCCGGAGGAAGTGCGCAACTGGACGCCGCCGGAAAACACCGCTTCCCTGGCGGTTGCGTCGATGCGCCCCCGCGGCGCGGTCAGTGTGGTTTGCCCGCCATCGGGGGTTTGCAAGAGCGCGGAAAGGTCTTCGCCGGTGACAACATCGGGGTTGCCGGGCTCGGGCCGCGCGACGCTGGCCGAAATGCTGAGGCCGGCGCCGTCTTCGGTCGTGCCGGAAAATTCCGGCGCGGTCATCTGCGGTTCGCGAACCAGCCGGTCGACATCGACCTTGGCATAGGGCAGGGCACCCTCGGTGCCGATCTGGCGCGAAAACAGGAAAAGCGTGGACAAGATCGCCAGCGCGGCCAGCGGCAGCAGGATCTTCAGCCAGGCTACAAGCCGGGAATAGGCGTTGTCATAGGCGGTCATGGCGCTTTCACACACGGTTCGCAGCAGACATAGGCACTTTCCGGCCCCGGCCAAGCACCGGCCCATCGCGACCTTCGACGAAATGCCAGTGGCGCGCCACCGCGCAAGCTTTCATAATGGTACCATGCAAAACCCCGCGCCCAGACCCGATCACGAAAGCATCCCCGAAATCGCGCTGCAGTGGCACCGCTCGGGCAAGGGCGCGGTCCTGGCCACGGTTGTCGAAACCTGGGGCTCGGCGCCGCGTCCGGTCGGCAGCCAGCTGGCGATTTCCGCCGATGCCGACATGATGGGTTCGGTCTCTGGCGGCTGCGTCGAGGGCGCGGTGGTGGCCGAGGCGATCGACGCGCTGGGCGACGGGCGGCCACGGCTTCTGACCTTTGGCGTCAGCGATGACGAGGCCTTCGCCGTGGGTCTGGCCTGCGGTGGTACGATCCGCATACTTGTCGAACCGGTCGGCGCGGCGTTGCCAGAGGCGATGTTGGCCGATCTGGTTGCCGCGCGCGCCGCGCGCCGCCCCGTCGCCTATAGCGTTGATCTGCAAAGCTGGGAACGCCGGCTGGCACCGCCCGGACCGGATACGGCCGAACGGTTCCGCGCCGACAGGTCGGGTGTCGACGGCGAGCGGTTCATCGCGATTCACAACCCCCCCCTGCGCATGGTTGTCGTCGGCGCGGTGCATATCGCACAGGCCTTGTTGCCGATGGCGCGGGCCTGTGGCTACGATCCGCTGCTGATCGACCCGCGCGAGGCCTTTGGCTCGTCGCTGCGCTTTCCCGGTGAAACCATCAGCCACGACTGGCCGGACGAAGCGATGGCGGCACTGGGGCTTGATACGCGAACCGCGGTCGTCACGCTGACCCACGACGCCAAGCTGGACGACCCCGCAATTGTCGCAGCGCTGCGTTCGAAAGTCTTCTATCTTGGCTGCCTGGGATCGACGCGCACCCATGCCAAACGCGTGGCGCGGCTGACCGAGGCCGGCTTCGACGAGATAGAGATCGCCCGCATCCATGCCCCGGTAGGCCTGTCGATCGCGGCGCGTTCGCCGGCCGAAATCGCCGTGTCGATCATGGCAGAGGTCACCGCCGTCCTGCGGGGCGCGGTGTGAGGTTCGGCCCGGTCCCGACGGCCGAGGCCCTGGGCACAATCCTGGCCCATTCCTGCCAATGCGGCGGGCGCAAGCTGGCCAAGGGTTCGGTCCTGACCGCCGGCGATATCGAACGACTGCTGGCCGACGGCATGACAGAGCTGGTGGTGGCGCGGCTGGAACCCGGCGATGTGGATGAAAACGCCGCCGCCGCGCGTATGGCCGCCGCGCTGGTACCGAACCCGGAAAGTTCGGGGCTGCGGCTGACCGCGGCCCATACCGGGCGGGTGAACCTGAACGCGGCGGTCCCCGGTGTCCTCGACCTCGATGCCGAGCGCATTCATGCCCTGAACCGGCTTGATCCGGCCCTGACCCTTGCAGTTCTGGCACCATGGACACGTGTCACGCCCGGTATGCTGGCCGGGACCGTCAAGGTGATTTCCTACGCGGTTCCGGGCAGGGTTCTGGATCGTGCCTGCGAACTGGCAAAGGGTGCGGTCCGGCTGCGCCCGGTGGTGATGCGCAGTGCCGGGCTGATCCTGACCAGCGTCGATGGCACCGCCGGACGGTTGGCCGACAAATCCGTCGCGGCGGTTCAGGGCCGGCTTTCCGCGCTTGGAATGGAGCTGTCCGAGGTCGCCTTTGTCCGGCATGAAACCGCGGCGCTGGCCGCGGCGCTTGATCGGCTGGGTGGCGACATGGCGCTGATCCTGACCGAGGCCGCGACCTCCGACCTTTACGACACCGCGCCCGAAGCCCTGCGACGGGCCGGCGGACAGGTTGCCCGTTTCGGCATGCCCGTCGATCCCGGCAATCTGCTGTTCTACGGCCGGCTGGCTGCGCGGCCGGTCATCGGCCTGCCGGGTTGCGCACGCTCGCCACAGCTGAACGGAGCCGACTGGGTGCTGGAGCGGCTGGCCTGCGGGATCGACCTGCGTGACGACGATATCGCCACAATGGGTGTCGGCGGGCTTTTGAAGGAAATTCCGATCCGGCCGCTGCCACGCGAAACGCGCAAGGTTCTGCCCGATTGACCGCTATTCAATGCGCGAAGATGTCGAACGCGTCGCCCGCTGCCAGGTCGAGTGCCGCGCGGGTCGGCAGAAAGTCGAAACAAGCCTGAGCTGCCTCGACACGTCCCTCGCGCTTCAGCCGGCCGTCCAGCACGGCCTTCAACTGGTGCAGGTAAAGGACATCCGACGCGGCATATTCCTGCTGCGCCTCGCTCAACTCCTCCGCGCCCCAGTCAGAGCTTTGCTGCTGCTTGGAAATGTCGATGCCCAGCAAATCCTGCAACAGTACCTTCAGCCCGTGCCGGTCGGTAAAGGTACGCACCAGCTTTGACGCGATCTTGGTGCAATAGACCGGCGCAGTGACAACGCCGAATGTGTGTTGCAGCACCGCGATGTCGAAGCGGGCGAAATGGAAGAGCTTGACCACCGCGGGGTCGCTCAGAAGCCGTTCCAGATTGGGCGCCCGGGTCTGACCCCTGTCGATCTGCACGAGATGAGCATCGCCATCGCCCGCCGAAAGCTGCACCACGCAAAGCCGGTCACGATGTGGCAAGAGCCCCATGGTTTCGGTGTCGATCGCGACGATCGGGCCAAGGTCAAGCCCGTCGGGCAGGTCATTGCGGTGAAGGGTGACGGTCACAGGGCATACTCCGGCATTGGCGCGCCAAAGTGTGGGCGCACCCTTTCGGTGTCAAGCCATTGCCGCGCCGCCACCGTGATTAGCCCCGCCCTAAGACGGGCGTAAACGAATACGACTTGCCCCGGCGCCGGCTTTGACCGAGCCTTGGCCGACAACGAAGAGGACTGCGCGATGAGCCAGCCGCCCCGCCATGACGATGCCCTTGCCGCGCTTGCGGCCAATGTCGCGGTGCCGTTCGAACAGGCGCGCGCCATGCCGCCATCGGTCTATACCTCGCCCGATTTCCTGCAGGCCGAACTGGACCGGATCTTTCGGCGCGACTGGTATTGCATCGGGCGTGCCAGCGCGCTGGCGCAGCCGGGCGACTACGCGACCTGCGAACTGGCCGGACAGCCGGTGGCGGTGCTGCGCGACCGCACCGGTGCGCTGGTGGCGTTTTCCAACGTCTGCCTGCACCGCATGTCGACGCTCCTGCACGGTCGCGGCAACACCCGCGCCATTGTCTGCCCCTACCACGCCTGGACCTACAACCTTGACGGAACCCTGCGCGGCGCCCCGGCGATGAGCCTGAACGAAGGTTTCTGCAAGGACGACTATCGCCTGCCAAGGGTCCGCTGCGAGGAATGGCAGGGCTGGGTCTTCATTTCGCTCGACCCCGGCGCGCCGCCCGTCGCCGAAGGGCTGGCCGAGGTCGAGGCTCTGATCGGCGATTACGGCATGGGCGACTATGTGGAAACCTTCTTTGAAACCCATGTCTGGGACACCAACTGGAAGGTCCTGGCCGAAAACTTCATGGAAAGCTATCACCTGCCGGTTTGCCATGCGGGCACCATCGGCGGGCTCAGCCGGCTGGAAGACATGGTCTGCCCTCCGGGGCTCGCTGCCTTCAACTATCACACGATCCTGAAGGACGACACGCTGAAGATTGCGCTGGCGCATCCGTCGAACACCCGGTTGCAGGGCGAACGCCGGCGCATGACCTACCTGCTTTCGATCTACCCGAGCCTTCTGATCACGCTGACACCGGGCTATTTCTGGTACCTGTCGCTGCACCCGAAAGGACCGGGGCAGGTGGACATCCGGTTTGGCGGCGGCATGTCGCCCGACTATGTGAACGACAAGGACGCGCAGGCACATTTCGCGGCGCTGAAGACGCTTCTCGACAAGGTCAATGTCGAGGATCGGGGCTGCACCGAAAAGGTGTACCGGGGCCTGTGTTCCGATCTGGCCCGGCCCGGCCACCTGTCGCATCTTGAACGGCCGAATTTCGACTTTGCCCGCTATATCGATGCGCGGGTAAACGGCGCAGGCTAGATCGCGCCCAGCCGGATCGCGAGCCACAAGAGGCCGATCAGAACCGGCTGATGGATCAGGTAGACCAGCAGGCTGTGCCGCCCGGGCCAGCCGAGAACGGCGAGCGTGGCCGAGCCGGCGGGCCGACGCCAGCGCGCCCATAGCCCTTGGGCATCGGCAATCCGGGCCACCGCCAGACCCAGCAGAACCGGCGCAAGCCAGGGAAAGGTCGGCACGAAGTCGACGGCCAGCACCGGCCGGCCCGAAAGCCCCGTCCAGACCAGCCATCCGGCATCGAAAACACCGCCGGAAACGTAGCGGGGGGCGATGCCCACGGCCACCGCCGCCACAACCGTTAAGAGGACAGGCAGGCGCAGGAAGATCAGGGCCAGAACGCTCGACAGCGCAATCGAATGCAGGATGCCGAAGAAGACATAGTATTCGCCTTGCGCCGCGCGGGTGATCAGGCTGACCAGCAGGGCGGCGGCGCCGATCTTTGCCAGCCGCACCAGAAAGGCGCGCCGCCGGAACTGCCGGCCATGCGCCAGCCAGAGGCCAATGCCCGCCAGAAACAGAAAGCTGCCTGCAACCGCGCGGGCAAACCCCGCCCAGAAGGGCGACAACATGGTCGCCGGGGCGACCACGCCGAACATCTCCAGATCATAGCCGAAATGGTAGACCGCCATGCCGACGAGCGCCGCGCTGCGCGCCAGATCAAGACCGGCAATGCGCCGCGAGTTCAGTCGGCATCGGCCCCGCCCCGGGCGCGACGCGCCACCAATGCCTCGATCGCATCAGCCAGATGCACGGGCCCGATCGCGGCGTCGCCTGCCGCCAGACGAATGCGATAGGCCTCGTGCAGAACATCGGCATGGGCATGGCCTGCCGGCGGTTCGAACCGGTACGATGCCAGTTCGATCAGAAGCCCCAGCGGTTCGCGGAAATAGATCAGATCCATGAAACCGCGATCCTTGACACCGGAATGCGCGATGCCGCGCTCATCAAGCCGTTGCACCGCTTGCGCAAAGGTCGCCTGGGACACGGCAAAGGCCAGATGATGCACCTCGCCGGGCTGCGCACGTTCCTTGCGCGCGACGGGTTTGCGCGCTTCGTCGGTAAAGATCGTGATCAGCCGCCCGTCACCGGGGTCGAAGTAAAGGTGCCCCTCGCCGGGATTGTCGAGGTTGGGCTGCTCGAACACGAAGGGCATGCCCAGCACACCCTGCCAGAAATCCACCGAGGTTTTCCGGTCCGCCCCGACCAGCGTGATGTGGTGAACGCCCTGAACCTGCAGCTTGCGCATCGCCCGCCTCCAAACTGTTCCGCCCGCGCAAACTAGCAGCGACCCGGCAGCGCGCCTATGCCCACCGGTCAGTTCGGCGGAAATTGCGCGGTTTCCGCAGGCCCGACGGCCTAGGGCCAGCCCAGAAGCGCCACGCCCAGAAACACCGCCGCGATCCCGCCCCATTGCGGCAGCGAAACACGTTCGCCCAGAAAAAGACTCGCCAGAAGGATAGTGACGACACCGAAGGTCGAGGTGGTGACCGCCGCAAACTCGGGGTTCGGGACGGTGCCGGCCAGCGTGACGAAGGCCAGCGCCGAAGCGTCGAGCACCCCCATCCCCGACAACACGCCCGGGCTGCGAAACGCCGAAGCGAACGACGGCCGCTGTACGACGATGATTGCGCCGACCAGCGCCATCGCCACCAGCCGCGCCAGCAACAGAACCGCCCAGCCACCCCCTTCGCCCGCCGCCGACTGGCCAAGCGCGAAGGTCGCGGCAAAACCCACGCCCGAAAGCACCGCAAAGACGATCGCACGCCGGCGTTGATGGGGAATGTCGTCTGTGTCGGACAGGACCGCCACCAGTGCGACCCCGGCCACGATGATCAGCACCGACAACCAGTTGAGCAGAGTGATCGGCGTGCCCGTCACCGCCGCCCAGCCGACCGACAGCACCGGATAGGCACCGATGATGGGCGCGACAAGCTTGACCGGCCCCGCGGCAAAGGCGTGATAGAGGCCAAGGCATGCACCGGCATAGCAAAGCCCCGCCAGGGCACCCAATCGCGCGGTCGATGCCGTGAACACAAGCCCGTCGCCAAAGGTCAGTGCAACCGCAAGGCTTGCCAGCGTTCCGGTGGTCAGCACCGCCAGCAGCGCGACGGGGATCGCGATGCTGCGGCTGACGACGCGGACCAGCAGGTCATGCACGCCCCAGGCCAACGCGGCCACCAGCCCCAGGACAACGCTGCTCACGATCGGGTCCGTTCCAGTCTCGGGGCGGGTCTTGCCCCGCAATATTGAAGGCTGCGGCGATATGAAATATTCTCGATAGTACTATTTGTTGAATACTGGGAAATCAAGCCAGTAGCCGAGACCTTCCCGGCAGTCGGAGGTTCCGCATGGCAAGACGCATGATCGATCACATCGGCGGGGAGCAGGCCCTGCGTCACTTGGTCGAGGATTTCTACGATCTGGTCGAACGTCTGCCCGAAGGCGAAACCCTGCGCAAACTGCACCTTCGCGGTCACGGGCTGGCCCATGTCCGGGCCGAGCAGTTCAATTTTCTCAGCGGTTTTCTCGGCGGGCGCAACTACTACAGGGAAAAACACGGCCACGCCGATGTCCGGCTGATGCATGCCCACGTGCCGATCACGGTTCAGGACGCCGAGGACTGGCTGACCTGCATGGATGCGGCGCTGGCGCAGAACGGGCTCAGGGGCCCCGAGATCGACCGCCTGCGCGGCGTCTTCCGGCGGATCTGCATGCTGCTGGTCAATGACCTCGCCGAATGGGGCATGCCGCAGACCGGGGCGACCTGAGGCCCAACGCATCGCAAGGCCCCGGTCATCCGCAAAAGCGCGGCCACCCTCCCCAAGGAGCACGACACCACCCCCGCCCCGTGGGGCTGGCAATCCCTTAACCCCACGCACCACGTCCCGGGCTTGACCCGGGACCTCATCACACGGGTTGCCGGACGAACCGGATCAAGCCCGGGGCGCGCGCCAACCCCCGTAGGGCGGGGTCCACCCCGCCCCACCCTGTCCCAAAAGCCCGATCAAACCCCCGAAAGGCAGCGCCCCACGCGCGGGTGGGCGAGAAACGCCCTCCCCGGGGGCGAGGGTCGGGCGCTGCCCGGCGTTGCCGCCGGGCGGGGCATGCAGAAAACCAAGCCTACACAATGGCGACCTCCCCACCGCGCGCCCTGTCGGGACGGATGCCAGACGTTGACCCGACCGGTGGCACACGAAAAAACCCCCGCAGGACGCGGGGGCAGTTTGCCGGGAAGGACCGGTCAGATATCCAGCGTGTTTTCCTTCTCCCAGACCGAGAAGTGCGACACGAAGGAGTTCCATTCCTGCCGCTTGAGCTTGAGGTAGGCCGAGGAGAAAGATTCGCCCATCATCGCCTTCAGCGCCTTGTCCCTGTCGTATTCGCGCAGCGCGTCGAGCATGTTCAGCGGCAGTTTGGGCGCGCCTTTGACCTTGTGGCCTTCGGCATACATGTCGATATCCCAGCGCTTGCCGGGGTCGGCCTTGGAGCGGATGCCGCTTAGCCCCGCGGCGATGATCACCGCCTGCAGAAGGTACGGGTTCGCCGCGCCATCGGGCAGGCGAAGCTCAAACCGGCCGGGGCCGGGCACGCGCACCATATGGGTGCGGTTGTTGCCGGTCCAGGTCACCGTGTTCGGCGCCCAGGTGGCCCCCGAGATGGTGCGCGGCGCGTTGATCCGCTTGTAGCTGTTGACCGTCGGATTGGTGATCGCGGCCAGCGCGCTGGCGTGCTTCATGATCCCGCCAAGAAAGTTGCGGCCCTTGTCCGACAGGCCGAGTTCCTTCGACTTGTCGGCGAAAACGTTGGTCTTGCCCGCCTTGTCCCAGACCGAGATATGCGCGTGGCAACCGTTGCCGGTAAGCCCCTCGATCGGCTTCGGCATGAAGGTGGCGCGGAACCCGTGCTTTTCGGCCACCGACTTGGTCATGAACTTGAAAAAGGAATGTTTGTCGGCGGTGGCCAGCGCGTCGTCGAACTTCCAGTTCATCTCGAACTGGCCATTCGCATCCTCATGGTCGTTCTGGTACGGCTCCCAGCCAAGCTGGAGCATGTAGTCACAGATTTCCTTGATCACGTCATAGCGGCGCATGACCGCCTGCTGGTCGTAACAGGGCTTTTCGGCGGTGTCGTAGAGGTCGGAAATCCGCTCGCCATCGGCGGTCAGGAGGAAAAACTCGGCCTCGATCCCGGTCTTGACATGCATGCCCTCCTTGGCGGCCTCGCCGATCAGCCTGCGCAGCACGTTGCGCGGCGCCTGATCAACTTCCTTGTCCTCCATGACGCAGTTCGAGGCGAGCCAGGCGACTTCCGGCTTCCATGGCAGCTGGATGACGCTATCCGGATCGGGCACGGCCAGCATGTCGGGATGGGCGGGCGTCAGGTCGAGCCAGGTGGCGAAACCGGCAAAGCCAGCACCGTCCTGTTGCATGTCGGCGATCGCCTCTGCCGGCACCAGCTTGGCGCGTTGCCCGCCAAAGAGGTCCGTATAGGAGATCATGAAGTACTTAACGCCGTTCTTCTTCGCAAAAGCCGCCAGATCTGTCGCCATGGTCTGCCTTTCCTTTCCCTGTTTTCCGATATGTGAAGGGCGCGACCCTTGTGGATCGCGCCCGCTGTTCAAATCCGTCAGAACCCGTTTTTCCCCGGATACCAGTCCGTCCCGGCAAGCGGCACCCGCGCCATCGCCGCCGCCTCCATGGTCAGCGCGCAAAGATCCTCGGGTTCGAGGTTGTGCAGGTGGTTCTTTCCGCAGGCCCGCGCGATGGTCTGTGCCTCGAGCGTCAACACCTTGAGGTAGTTTTTCAACCGCCGGCCCCCTTCGATCGGATCGAAGCGCGCCATAAGCTCGGGGTCCTGCGTTGTGATACCGGCCGGGTCGCGGCCTTCGTGCCAGTCGTCATAGGCGCCGGTGGTGGTGCCCAGCTTGCGGTATTCCTCTTCCCAGCGCGGGTCGTTGTCACCCAGCGCGACAAGCGCCGCGGTGCCGATCGACACCGCATCGGCGCCAAGCGCCAGCGCCTTGGCCACATCGGCCCCGGTGCGGATCCCGCCTGAAACGATCAGCTGCACCTTGCGGTGCATGCCGAGGTCCTGCAGCGCCTTCACGGCGGGGTAGATGCAGGCCAGCGTGGGCAGGCCGACATGTTCGATAAAGACATCCTGCGTCGCGGCCGTGCCGCCCTGCATCCCGTCCAGAACAACCACGTCCGCGCCGGACTTGACCGCCAGCGTGGTGTCGTAATAGGGCCGCGTGCCACCGATCTTGACATAGATCGGTTTCTCCCAACCGGTGATCTCGCGGATCTCCATGATCTTGATTTCAAGGTCATCGGGGCCGGTCCAGTCGGGGTGGCGGCAGGCCGAACGCTGGTCGATCCCCTTGGGCAGGTTGCGCATCTTCGCCACCCTGTCCGAAATCTTCTGGCCCAGAAGCATGCCGCCGCCACCCGGCTTGGCGCCCTGTCCCACGACCAGTTCGATCGCATCGGCGCGGCGCAGGTCGTCCGGGTTCATCCCGTAGCGCGAGGGCAGATACTGGTAGACCAGCGTTTTCGAATGGCCGCGCTCTTCTTCGGTCATGCCGCCGTCGCCCGTGGTGGTCGAGGTGCCCGCCGCCGACGCACCGCGCCCCAGCGCCTCTTTCGCCGGCCCCGAGAGCGAGCCAAAGCTCATCCCCGCAATGGTAATCGGAATGTCGAGCTTGATCGGCTTCTTGGCAAAACGCGTACCCAGCGTCACCTCGGTCACGCATTTCTCACGGTAGCCTTCCAGCGGGTAGCGGCTGATCGAGGCGCCAAGGAACAGAAGATCGTCGAAATGCGGCACGCGCCGTTTCGCGCCGCCGCCGCGGATGTCGTAGATACCGGTCGCCGCGGCGCGGCGGATCTCGGAGTTGACCTCGTTCGAGAATGTCCAGGACTGGCGCGGGACCGTCTGCGGGATCTTGGGTTCAGTCTTGTCTTTCATGGCCATGTCCCTCAGTAGGCCGACGCGTTGTCAACGTCGAAATTGTAAAGCTTGCGGGCAGAGCCATAGCGTCTGAACTCTTCGGGATTGGCGTCAAAGCCGGCCCGGTCCAAAAGGTCGCGCAGGATCTCGAGGTGCTCGGGGCGCATCTCTTTCTCGATACAGTCGGCGCCGAGGCTCTTGACCTTGCCGCGAACGAAGATGCGCGCCTCGTAGAGGGAATCGCCCAGCGCATCGCCCGCGTCACCGCAGACAACAAGGTTGCCCGACTGCGCCATGAAGGCCGACATATGGCCGATATTGCCCTGCACGACGATGTCGATCCCCTTCATCGAGATCCCGCAACGCGAGGCGGCATTGCCCTTGATCACCAAAAGCCCGCCATGCCCGGTGGCCCCGGCATACTGGCTCGCGTCGCCCTCGATGATGACGGTGCCCGACATCATGTTCTCGGCCACGCCCGGCCCGGCAGAGCCGTGAATGCGGATCGTCGCCTGCTTGTTCATCCCGGCGCAGTAATAGCCCGTCGATCCCTTGACGGTCACGTCGATCGGCGCATCAAGCCCGACGGCCAGCGCATGGCTGCCCTTGGGGTTCACCACCTCCCAGGCGGTCTGGTTGGTGGTTCCGTTCTGTTTCTGAAGCGTGGCGTTCAGCGCCCGCAACCCCTCTGCGGCCAGGTCGAATGTCTGCATGTTCAGTGATTCCAGAAGTAGACGGTTGCGGGTTCAGGTTCCCAGACCCGTGCGGTTTCGATGCCGGGCAGGTTGACGAGCGCCCGGTATTCCGACCCGAAGGCGACGTATTGATCGGTTTCGGCCATGACGGCGGGTTTGCAGGCGATCGGATCACGAACGACGCCAAAGCCGTCCTTTGTGCCGACGACGAAGGTGAAGAAACCGTCCAGATCCTCAAGGCTCGATTCCAGCGCCTCGCCCAACGTCGCGCCTTCGCGCATCTTCCATGTCAGATAGGCGGCACCGACCTCGGTGTCGTTCATCGTGTCGGTGTAGATGCCTTCATGCGCCAGCATCCGGCGCAGCGAGTTGTGGTTCGACAGCGAACCATTGTGCACCAGGCACTGGTCCGACCCTGTCGAGAACGGGTGCGCGCCCATCGTGGTCACCGCGCTTTCGGTGGCCATGCGGGTGTGCCCGATACCGTGGGTGCCTGTCATCTTCGAAATCTCGAACCGGGCCGCCACATCCTTCGGCAGCCCCACTTCCTTGTAGATCTCCATCGTGTCGCCGGTGCTCATCACCCGCAGGTCGGGGCGCAGGTCTTTCAGCGCCGCGCGCGCGGCCGCGGCCTTGTCGGCCGGCATCTCGAGAACGCAATGAGTGTCCTTGTCGCGCTGCGTCACCTTGGCGCCGATGGCTTTGCCCAGATCGCCCGCCAGCCCGGCGAAATCCTTCGCAGGGTTGGCCGACTGCACCGTCAGCTTGGAATTGCCATCGGCATCGACGCCGTAAATCGCAATCCCCGCGCTGTCCGGTCCGCGGTCCGTCATCGTGATCAGCATATCCGTAAGCATCGCGCCAAGCTTCGGCTCAAGTGCTTTGTCTTTGAGGAATAATCCGACGATTCCGCACATGTTTCGATTCCCTTGTGAGTGCTTCGAAAAGCTAGCAGGAAGTCCAGGCCTCTTCAACTATAGAGAAACAAATATTCATAAGAGAATATCCGGGCGAGCGCATGCCCGCCCGGACGGTAGGTGGTCAGTACCGTTCCAGTATCTTCGCAACCTTCTCGGGGTCACCCATCTTGCGGGCTTCGTCCAGGTGCTTGCCCTCGCGGACGAACTGGATGCGGTGCCAGCCGATCCAGAAGGCGACGCCAAGGATGACCATCAGCCACTCGCTGCCCTGGAAGGGATAGACCGCGCCGACCTCGGCCAGATCCACGGCCCAGCTATCGTAACCAATCGTAGACATGATGCGCTCTCCTTATGCTTTGGCACGGGTGGCGAGATAGGCCTTGTCCGCCTCGGTTATGATATTCACGGCATCTTCGTAGGCATGATGCTCGGCGTAATCGAGGCCTTGCAGTTCCACCTCTTCGGGAATGCGCAACACGCCCACGGCAGCCTGAATCCTGGCCAGGACATAAGCTGGCAGGAAGCCCAGGAGGCCGAACATGATCGCCGCGCCGATGGTCTGACCGACAGGGTTGACCGTGGCATAGCCCTCATAGGGGGACGACGGCGCGCCCCACAGCAGGAAGCCCGCGATGATCAGGCCGATGACGCCGGAATACCCGTGCACCGCAACGGCGCCCACCGCATCGTCCAGCTTGAACTTGCGTTCGACCCAGTAGTGCAGCTTGTAGACGATGACGACACCGACCGCACCGACCAGCATGGCCTGGATCGGGTGGTAAAGGTCGTTGCCGGCCGAGGCCGTGATGACCCCGGCAAGACCGCCCGAAAAGGTCCAGAATGCATCGCCTTTCGACACGACATAGGCCGCCATCAACCCGCCCGACAGCGACATCAGGAAGTTGAAGGTGATGGCCGACAAGGTCGTCGGTGCCAGATAGATGTTGGTCGCCGTCCAGGTCGTGCCGACAATCTGTCCGTCGATGACCTCGGGCGCGATGATCGGCACGTTGCAGGCCGCGTAGAAGCCCCAGAACCCGGTATAGATCAGGAAGAGACCAATGGTCAGCATCCACGGGTTATGCGGCGGGATATCGCGCGGCGTGCCATCGGCGGCGAACTTGCCAATCCGCGGCCCCAGAACCATGATCACGCCCAGCGCGTAACCGCCGGCGATGGCGTGGATGACGCCGGATGCATAGGCATCGTGATAGCCAAGAACCTTGACCATCCAGCCATCCCAGTGCCAGCCCCATGCGGCGTCGATGATCCACCAGACAGAGCCGATCATCACCGCATGAACCCAAAGCGCCGAAGACCGGATGCGTTCGATCACCGAGCCCGAGACGATGGAGGCCGCCGTCCAGGAAAACAGCAGGAAGGCCGCCCAGAAGACGCCGGTGATCCGGTCGCCAAGATGGGTGCCCATGTTTTCGGAGTTCGGCGCATAGGGGGCGCCTGCCTCCCAGCCGATGCCGCCCATGCCCGGGAAGGCATTGGGGAAGGCCCAGTAGATCCACTAGCCGAAGAAGAAGAAGGTGACCGTGACCAAGGGAATGATCATCACGTTCTTCATCAGCGTGTGCATATGGTTGCGCCGCCGGCTCGCGCCGACCTCATACATGCAAAAGCCGACATGGATGAGAAACATAAACACGACGGTTACCCAGTAGTAGAACTCGGTAAACACCGTAGTCAGAGCGTTGAGATTTCCGTCCACTTCCGTTCTCCCTGTTCGCTGCGTTTCTTCGCAGGAGAATAAAAGTTTAACGCTAGAAAACAAGAAATATTAATTCGCCTACGGAAACAGTTGCACAACTTCGCAGAATCTCTGGCCGCGCGCATGAAACTTTCTTGCTTTCGCACCGGTGTGGGCGGTCGGGATCGTCGCCGTCGGAAACGATAGCTCTGGCCCAATGGCGCGAGCACCGGGCATGTGCACATCTGCGCCGGGATATCCTGTCAGTAAATAAATATTCTTGACTGGTCGGGCGATTCACGCCCATCCTGCCCCGTATCGGTGCGTTGCCTCTAATTTCCGGGGCCTTCGGCTGCCAAAATTCTTCGCTGCCGATCTGACGTTTCCGACCAAAGTGGCCGGGTCAAACCGGCACCTTTCTGCGGAGCCGACACCCGGTTGCGGCCGGGTCCGACAACGAACGGGAAGACGAACAGGTGTTCAGAGGGAGAAATCGATGACAGCATCTTGGAGGTTCTCAGTTCTCGCCGATCGCCACCGCGCGATGGGCTCGAACCTGGAAGACTGGAGCGGGATGGGAACGGCCTGGTCCTACAGCAAGGGCGATCCGGAACAGGAATATCTGGCGATCCGCACCAAGGCGGGCCTGATGGATGTCTCGGGCCTCAAGAAGGTCCATATCTCCGGCCCCGCTGCCAGCCATGTCATTGACCGCGCGACCACCCGCAATGTCGAAAAGATCATGCCGGGCCGGTCGGTCTACGCCACGATGCTGAACGATGCCGGCAAGTTCATCGACGACTGCGTGATTTACAGGATGGGCCCGAACAGCTGGATGGTCGTCCACGGTTCGGGCGGTGCGCACGAGCAACTGACCATGGCGGCAACCGGCCGCGATGTCTCGATCCGCTTCGACGACAACCTGCACGATCTGTCGCTGCAGGGGCCGCTTGCCGTGGACTACCTGCAAAAGCATGTCGAAGGCATCCGCAACCTTAACTACTTCAGCCACATGCAGACCTCGCTTTTCGGCCTGCCGGTCATGATTTCGCGCACCGGCTATACCGGCGAGCGTGGCTATGAAATCTTCTGCCGTGGCCAGGACGCAACCGCAATCTGGGACCGCATCCTCGAGGAAGGGGCCTCGATGGGGATCATTCCCTGTCGGTTCACGACGCTCGATCTGCTCAGGACCGAAAGCTACCTGCTGTTCTTCCCCTACGACAATTCCGAGATGTATCCGTTCGAGGATGAAGGCCCCGGCGACACGTTGTGGGAACTTGGGCTCGACTTCACCGTCTCGCCGGGCAAGACGGGCTTTCGGGGCGCGGAGGAGCACTACCGGCTGAAAGGCAAGGAACGCTTCAAGATCTGGGGGCTGAAGCTTGACGGCACCGGCGCACCGGGCAACGGCGCGCCGGTCTTCCGGGGTGACAAGCAGGTCGGTGTCGTGACACAGGCGATGTATTCGTCGCTCAACAAACACAACATCGCCATCGCCCGGATCCCGGTCGACTGCGCCAACAACGGCACCAAGCTGACCGTCCGGTGCGACACGCATGGCGAAATCGCGGCCACGACCCATTCGATGCCGTTCTACGACGTCAAGAAGGAGCGCCGAACCGTCAAGGGCTGACACCAACCCGAGGGGGCTCCGCGGCCCCCCTTATAGACGACGACCAAAGACAGGAAGACGTCCGCGACATGTCCAAGTTCACCTTTCCTGAATCGATCAAGAGCAGGCCTGTCTACGGCACGCTGGAACCCCGCCCCGGCAAGGCGCACCTGATGATCGCCGATGCCGAAGGCGCCGACGCGCTGATGGATGTGGCAAAGGCCGATCCCGGCGTGATGGCCAAGGCGCATGTGATCTATATTCCCAAGGGGACCGGCACGAAATACTCCGACGACCTCGCCGCGCTGAAACCCGCAATCCTGCATGTCAGCCCCAGCTACGGCGCCAGCGTACCACGCCTGCGGCGCATTCTCTCGGACGCGCATATGGGCTTGCAGATCTACCTTGCGGGGACAGAAGGCCTGATGGGGCAAGCGATGCAGGAAGCGGTCAGCGCCGGCATCCCGCATTCGGCGATCCAGACTGAACATCGCGGATCAGTCGCGCGGCGCATGCAGTGCGTCCATTGCAAGGGCATCACCGAGGACGTGATGACCGACCCCTTCGTCTGTTCGCATTGCGGGCTGAACCTCTTCGTCCGCGATCACTATTCCCGCCGTCTGGCCGCGTTTCAGGGGGTTTGCATCGACGCCGAAGACCCCGGCGAAGTGCCTGAACCTGTGGAGCTGTACAAATGAGCGCCGGAACCGAAAAGATCGCCGTGACCGTCACCGATGTGGTCGCTGTCAACGACCTGGTGAAACGTTTCCGCTTCGTCCGTTCGGATGGCGGGCCGCTGCCGACTTTCTCGGGTGGCGCCCATACCGTCATCGAAATGAAGGACGGCGATGTCACCCGCCTGAACCCCTATTCGCTGATGTCCGACCCGCGCGACCAGAACGCCTATACGATCTCGGTCCGGCGCGACGATCAGGGACGGGGCGGATCGCTCTTCATGCACCGGAACGTGAAGCCCGGCGATCAGATGGTGCTGAGCTATCCGGTCAACCTCTTCTCGCTCGATCTGCGTGCGAAAAAGCACCTGATGCTGGCGGGCGGCATCGGCATCACGCCCTTCCTTGCCCAGATCAAGCAGCTTTCAGCCATGAACGGCCGGTTCGAGCTGCACTACTCGGTGCGGACGAAAGCCTTGGGGTCCTATGTCGATGAACTGACCGGCAAGCATCCCGAGCACGTTCATATCTACTACGATGATCAGAAGCAGGCGATTGACCTTGAACACCTGCTGGACGGTCAGCCGCTTGGCACACATGTCTATGTCTGCGGCCCCAAGGGCATGATCAACTGGGTGCTGGATACGGCCAAACGACTGGGCTGGCCGGACGAGGCCGTCCATTCCGAGGAATTTCTCGCCCCGCAATCGGGCAAGCCGTTCGAAGTCTACCTCGCGCAGTCAAAAAGACTGTGAAGGTCGGTGAGCATCAAAGCCTCTTGGAAGCCATCGAGGCGGCGGGTGTCGATGCGCCCTACCTTTGTCGCGGCGGCGCCTGCGGGCAGTGCGAAACCGACGTGCTGGAACATGACGGCACCTTCATCCACCGCGACCACTGGCTGGAGGACGACCAGCGCAAGGGCTGCGGCAAGATCATGCCCTGCGTCAGCCGCTTCGAGGGCAAGAAACTGGTCCTGGACCGCTAGGAGACAGGGAAATGAGCATCCAATTCCGCGACGAAAGCTTCCGCGACGACTATACGTTCCGCAATTCCGAATGGGCCATCCGGCGCTTTCCGTTCCCGTTCCACGAAGACAGCTACATGTATTCGGTCAACATGGAGCCGCATAAGGGCGGGCGCGAAGGCTCGGTCTATGAAAACCGCTTTGATGTGGACGAACACTATGTCTCGGAGATGAAAGACCGCGCCATCGTGCTGGCCGAAGACCCGCTGCGCTGCCAGTCGCTGCCGCATATGACGCTGGCGGGCTGGGATCTTCTGGAACTGATCATGGTCGCGAAGTCCGAGGATTATCCGGACCTGTTCGAGCTGCACCGCGACGGCAACAACTGGCACTGGATCAACAGGCCCATGGGCATTGACCAGAAGTTCACCTTCATGGACGAAACCACCCTGCCTTACGGGCCGATGGAGTACATCACCCGCCAGACCCAGGGCGATTTTGCCGTGCTGGACCAGCGCGACGACAATCTGTGGATGGACGCCGGGATGGTGACGACGCAGGCGGACTGGAGCCTCGATTTCGACATCGGCATGAACTTCTTCGAATGGCACGCGCCGGTGCCGCTCGCCCATGAGATGGGCGTGTTCAAACGCGCACTGAAGTTCCTCTTGAACGTTCAGCAGGGCGCGCCGGCCCGGCGGCTGAACTGGACGATGACGGTCAATCCGCTTTTGGATACCAGCCCCGAAAACTATCACAAATGGGGCATCCAGAAGACCACGCTGACGCCCGAGAATGTCGGTGAAAAGCAGCATCTGCGGGTGGAGTTGCAGACCTTCTTCCGCCTGCCGCGCTCGAACGCGCTCGTGTTCCCGATCCGCTGCTACCTGATCCGGCTCGAAGACCTTGTGACGATCCCGAAATGGGGCCGCCGCC
Organism: Paracoccaceae bacterium; assembly: GCA_041397385.1. Classification (GTDB taxonomy): domain Bacteria; phylum Pseudomonadota; class Alphaproteobacteria; order Rhodobacterales; family Rhodobacteraceae; genus Albidovulum. Next base: position 305,989 of record JAWKWW010000001.1, on the reverse strand, counting down.
TGCACCGGGTGATCCGCGACCTGCCGGTCGAGCTTGCGACCTACAAGGGCTTCATCCGCAACCGCCCGCTGATCGTCGATTATCTGTCGAAATTCGATGACGGTGCGCCGACATCGCCCGGGGTCTGGCCGGATTGAGCGCCGCGGTTACTTCCCTGGCGAATAGCTGATGATCGACAGGTAGCGGGCCGGAAGCTTGACCAGTGCTTCGGGCCCGTGTGGTGCGTCTGCGTCGAAGAACAGCGTATCGCCGGGCTTGAGAGGATAGACCTCCTTGCCATGACGGTAATCCACCTCGCCTTCCAGCATGTAAAGCATCTCGATCCCCTCGTGCTGGAAGGTCGGGAAGACATCGGAATCGGAGTTGAGAGTGATCAGGTAGGGTTCGACCACCACGCCGCTGGGGTTGGAACCCAGATGGCCAAGAAGACTGTACTGGTGGCCCGCGCGGGTGCCGCGCCGCTCCATCTCGACGCCTTCACCGGACTTGGTGTGAACGGCATGGTGCACATCCTCGAACTGCCGGAAAAAGGCGGTGATCGGAACGCTCATCGCATGCGAAAGCGCCTGAAGCGTCGACAGCGAAGGCGAGGTGTTGCCGTTCTCGATCTTCGACAGCATGCCGACCGAAAGCCCCGTGCGCCGCGACAGTTCGGCAACCGTGATGCCGGCCTGATGGCGAAAGGCGCGGACCTCGCGGCCAATGGCCACTTCGAGGATGTTCTCCCTCTCATCCCTGATGCGATGGGGGTCCTGGTCCAGTAGTGCTGCGCTCATCTTTCGCCTCATGGTGCCCGCCATGCTGTTCAGGTGGATTTGGTGACCGCGCCCGTAGCCAAGAAGCCGTCTTCCCATATACACTGACACAACGCTCGGCGTGTTTCCTGATAGTAAGAATCCTATGAAACAAGTTCAACAAGTCACGACGGTCGGGCTGCTGGTTTTTCCAGGCTTTCCGATGTCGTGCCTGACCTCGATGATCGAGCCGTTGCGGGCGGCAAATGAAATCGTCGGGCAACAGGCCTTTGCCTGGCGGATCCTTTCGGAAACCGGCGAACGGGTGGAGTCGAGCGCCGGCGTCGGCTTCGACCCCGGTTCGTCTCTCGACGAGGCCGAGGGCATCGACTTTCTTTTCCTGCTGAGCGGGCCGGCCAGCAACTTCGTCGAACGCAAGGCCGCCGAGGGCCGGCTGCGCCGCCTTGCGCGGCATGGCATGGCGATGGGCGGGGTCAGCGGCGGGGTCTTTCCGCTGGCGCGCGCGGGGCTGCTGGACGGGCATGAGTGTTCGGTTCACTGGTGTTACGAAGCCGCCTTTGCCGCCGAGTTTCCCGATATCGCGATGCGCGACGAGGTGATCGTTTTCGACCGCAACCGCTTTACCGTGTCGGGGGCAGCCGCCGCTTTCGACCTGATGCTGCATTTCATCGAGGAACGCCTTGGCAGCGAGGCCGCGACCGAGGTCGCCTGCTGGTTCCAGCATCCCCTTGTACGGGGCCGGGGCGTGCGCCAGAAAATCCCGACCTACGGGCGCGACAGCACGGCCGACAGCCTGCCCGGCGGCGTCGCTCGCGCGGTCGAGATCCTGTCGCGCAACATATCGGAACCGGTCGGCGTGGATGAGTTGGCGCAAGAGGTCGGTGTCTCGACCCGCCAGCTTGAACGTCAGTTCAAGAAGGCCACCGGCCAAAGCCCTTCGCGCTACTACCGGTCGTTGCGGATGAAGGCGGCGCGGCAGCTAGTTCTGTTTTCAAAGCAGAGCCTTGGCAACATTGCCGTCGCCGTCGGCTATGAAACCGTCGGCCCCCTGCAACGTCACTACCGCGAAGAGTTTGGCATCAGTCCGAACGAGGACCGAACCAAGATGAACCGCCTGCGGGTAGAGGAGGCGCGGCCCCTGCCATCGGTCTGATGGCGGTCAGGCGACGCTTGCGGCCGCCGCGCAAAGCGCGTGATGCAGCGAGGCGGCCGACGACCGCGGACCAATCACGCTGAAGCGTTCGCCCGCCGTGCGGCAGATCAGGAAACAGCCCAGATGCTCGATCGCGGTGCGCGTCGCATCACCCGTCTGCATCCGCCGCGACGGTGCCGGGGCGAGCCGTTCCAGCATGTCGACGACGCCCGCGCCCGACAGGTCGAACCGCGCCCAGCCGCCGCTTTGCTCGGTGACCGAGGCATTGTCGCCCAGACCCTCCTTGATGATCCGCGCGATGTCTTCGTGGCTGGCCTCGGGGGCTTCGGCGAACCATTGGTCCGGCCCGGTCCAGAAGAGCGAATAGACCGGGCCCGCCACCGATTTTCCCGGTTCTGGCAGCGCGGTTCCAAAAAGCGTTCGCGCCGCCGCGCGAAACGGCTTTTCGCGCCCGAACCGGCAGGTGACCGAGGCTAGCGCCCGGTCTGCGACCTCGGCGATGCGGACGCTTCCCAACGTCACGACGCGGGGCTCGGCATGGCCAAGCGGGGTGATGGAGGCAAGACTATGCACGGAGGCGTTCTCCTTCCGGGTCGATGAAATGGGGGCTGACCACCTCGACACTGATCTCGGCATCCTGCACCGGGTTGACCGCGCGCATCACCTCGCCCAGACGGGCCGCGCCGTTCTTTAGAAAGCCCAAGCCTATCGTGTGGCCGAGGTTGGGCGAAAAGGCCACCGAGGTCAGGTAGCCCTGATCGTTGGCGGCATTGGCCTCGTCGCCCGTGTTGATCAGGTGCGACCCGGCGGCGAAAACCTCGTTACGGTGAACCGGCCGGAACCCGACAAGGTTCAGTGCATCGTCGCGGTTCAGCCCTTCGCGTTCCGACAGGGTGTTGCCGATGCAATCCTTCTTCTTCGACACCATCTTGCCCATGCCGAGGTTCAGCGCGGTGGTCGTGCCGTTCAGCTCATTGCCTGCCGCATGGCCCTTTTCGATCCGCATGACACCCAGCGCCTCGGTGCCGTAGACAACGGCGTCGAACTCTTGCCCCGCTTCGACCAGCGCCCGGATCAGACCGTCGCCATAGCGTGTCGGAACCGCGATCTCATAGGCCAGCTCGCCCGAAAACGAGATGCGGAAAAGCCGCGCCCTGAGCCCGCCGCAGACCGTAACCTCGCCGCAGGCCATGTAGGGAAACGCCTCGTTCGAGATGTCGTGTTCGGCATCGACGATCTTCTGCAAGAGTTTGCGCGCGTTCGGCCCGGCGACCGAATACTGCGCCCAGGCCTCGGTGGTCGAGATCAGCTGCACATCCATGTCGGGCCAAAGGCATTGGCGGCAGAATTCAAGATGCCGATAGACGCTGACCGCGTTGGCGGTGGTGGTGGTCATGACGAAATGGTCATCGGCCAGACGTGCGGGGGTGCCGTCGTCCGTCGCCATGCCATCCTCGCGCAGCATCAGGCCATAACGGACCTTGCCGACCGCCAGCTTGGCAAAGGCGTTCACGTAGACGCGGTTCAAAAACTCGGCCGCGTCGGTGCCCTGCACGTCGATCTTGCCCAGCGTCGTCACATCGCAGATGCCGACGGATTTGCGAGTCGCCAGAACCTCGCGGTCGACCGACTGGCGCCAATGGGTTTCGCCCGGACGCGGGAACCACTGGGCGCGCAGCCACATGCCGACCTCGACGAAAACCGCGCCCTGTTCGGCGGCCCATTTGTGGCTGGGGGTCAGCCGGGTAGGGCGGAAATCCTTGCCCGCCGAACGGCCCGCGAATGCGGCGATGGGCACCGGGGAATAGGGCGGGCGATAGATTGTCGTGCCGGTCTCGGGGATCGACTTGCCGGTCATCTCGGCCATCACCGCAAGCCCGCCGATGTTCGCGGTCTTGCCCTGGTCGGTGGCCATGCCCAGTGTTGTGTAGCGTTTCAGATGTTCGACCGAACGGTAGCCCTCCTGATGCGCCAGCTTCACGTCCTTGACCGTCACGTCATTCTGCGGGTCGATCCAGGCACGGCTGGCGCCCTTGACGTACCAGAAGGGGGTCAGGTTGACCGGGACATCCTCGGCCTCGGGCAGCTTGACCGCGCGGGCCTTCACCCCCAGATCGGCAAGCGCCGCCACCGCGCCCGCGGCGCCCGAGGCCAGCGCGGCGGCGGTCGAAAACGCCCCCTTAGCCGCACCGGCGACCGACATGCCCCGTGGCAATTCGGCCCCCGGCACAAAGGCGGCCAGCGCACCATCCCATGCGGGCCGGCCGCGATGGTGGCAGGTCAGGTGGACATTGGGGTTCCACCCGCCCGAGACACCAAGCGCGCCCACCTCCATCGGCCGCGACGATCCGTCGGTCAGACGGACCGTCACGAAGCGCAGCCCTAGCCTGCCCTTGCTGTCGACCACATGAGCGCCGGCCAGAAGCTCGCAATCGGCAAGGCGCGGCGCGTCGGGGCGGGTGTCGATCACGGCGGCAACACTCACGCCGCCGGCGATAAGGTCGATGGCGGTGCGGTGCCCGTCGTCATTGTTGGTGAAGATCGCGACCTTGCGGTCCGGCGTCGCGGCCCAGCGGTTGGCATAGGCGCGCATCGCACCCGCCAGCATGATGCCGGGCCGGTCGTTGTTGTCAAAGGCGATGGGCCGCTCGGTAGCACCGGCGCAAAGCAGACTGCGCCGGGTATAGATCCGCCACAGCGTCTGGCGCGGCTTGCCCGCCGCTGGCAGCGCAATGTGGTCAGCGTTCCGCTCGAGCGCGCCATAGATCCCATGGTCGAAGGCGCCCAGCACCGTGGTACGCGGCATCAGCCGGACATTGGGCAGGCTGGCCAGTTCGGCCACCGTCGCGGCGGCCCATTGGGCGCCGCCGTCATCGCCCAGCGCGAAGGTCTCGGCGTTCAGCCGGCCGCCCATCAGGAAATCCTCGTCGGCCAGGATCACATCGGCCCCCGCCCGCCCCGCCGTCAGCGCGGCGGCAAGCCCGGCGGGTCCGGCACCGATGATCAGAAGGTCGCAATGCAAGAACCCCTTGTCGTAGATATCCGGGTCTGCCTCTTTCGACAGGCTGCCAAGGCCGGCGGCGCGGCGGATCAGCGGCTCGTACAGCTTTTCCCAGAAGGCCTTGGGCCACATGAAGGTCTTGTAGTAGAAGCCCGCCGCGAAGAAGGGCGACAGACGGTCGTTGATGCCCATCGCGTCGAAGGCCAGCGAGGGCCAGCGGTTCTGGCTTTTCGCCTCAAGCCCTTCGAAAAGCTCGGCGGTGGTGGCGCGGGTGTTGGGTTCCTGCCGGGCGCCGGTGCGCAGTTCGACAATCGCGTTCGGCTCTTCCGAGCCCGAGGAAATCGGGCCGCGCGGGCGGTGATACTTGAACGACCGCCCCATCAGCCGCACGCCATTGGCCAGCAGTGCCGAGGCCAGCGTGTCGCCGGGATGGCCCTGATAGCTCTTGCCGTCAAAGCGGAAGTCGAGCGTTTGCGTCCGGTCGATCAGGCCGCCGGAAAGCCTGTTGATCTGGCTCATTTGCTGCGCCCCTTTGCGCGGGCCACATCGCGGGCCATTTCAACCTTGGTGATCTCATGCGTCAGCGTGTTGCGCGTGACGACCAGCCAGCTGCGGTCGCCCTGTTCGTGGAACCACAACTCGCGGTGTTCACCCGCCGGGTTGTCGCGCTGGTAAAGATAGTCATAGAACTGCTCGGCCGCGTCGGCGGCCTGCCAGTCGGGCCGCTCGATCAGGCGGGCATCGCCGAGATAGGTGAACTCCTGCGCGTCGCGGGGGCCGAGCAGGGGGTGATCGATGATCATCTTGTGCCCTCCCCAAGCGCCGCGGCGTTCAGTGCCGTGATCCTCTCCATATACATCTCGCGCATGGATCGCTCGGTCGTGGTGCCGTCGTCATAGACCGGGCTGGCCAGCGGCCGGCACGTCGTGACCGCAACCGAGACCAGCGCGCCGATCTCCGGTTGCAGTGCCGGCCATGCGCCCTCGAAAGCCCCGACTCAACCTGTCGAAACCCGATGTACCACGTTCGTGGATCGTGGCCCGGCCACCGATCCGGACCGCGGCGCGACAGGATGTCGATGAAGTTGATCTCCACCTCCGGGCGAACCGCCAGATTTGCAAGGGTCCCCGGCGAGCGGATATCCGCGAAGGCGAGCGTCGCGGTGTCGATCACTGCGAACATGCCCTTGGGCGACAGGTTGGGCCTGCCGTCCGCATCTGCGGTGGCCACGAAGCCGAGCGGCCAGTCGGAAATCAGGCGGGCTGCCTGTTTCGGTTATCATCCCGGTCTCCTTCAATGCAGGTTGGGCTGTGCGCCCATGCCCTTTTCGTCGATCATCAGCCCCTTTCGGAACCGGTCGAACCGATATGCCTTTGCGGTGTCATGCGGGTTGCCGGTGGCCAGAAGATGGGCAAAGCACCAGCCGCTTGCCGGCGTCGCCTTGAAGCCGCCATAGCACCAGCCGCCGTTGAAGAAGAGCCCGCCCACATCGGTTTGGTCGATGATGGGCGAGCCGTCCATCGACATGTCCATGATCCCGCCCCACATGCGCAAAAGGCGCGGCGCGGCCGATCATCGGCATCAGGCTCATCCCGCCTCGCAGACATCCTCGACCACCGGCAGGTTGCCGCGTTGGGCGTAAGAGTTGTAGCCGTCGATATCGCCGCCAAAGACCAGCCCGCCCTTGTCGGACTGGCTGACATAGAAGTGCCCCGCGCCATAGGTGATCACGCCGGGTATCACCGGTTTCAGCCCCTCGGTAACAAAGGCCTGCAAGACATGGCTGATCGGCAGCCGGTGAATCCCGGCCATCGCCATCACCCGCCCGGACGAACCGGCAACCGCGACGCCCACCTTGCCGGCGCCGATATAGCCGCGCGTCGTTTCGACCCCCAGCACCGTGCCGTTCTCGATGCGGAACCCGGTGACCTCGCAGTTCTGGATGATGTCGACGCCGCGGCTGTCGGCACCACGCGCATAGCCCCAGGCCACCGCGTCATGGCGCACCGTGCCGCCGCGCGGCTGCAAAAGCCCGCCCTTGATCGGAAAGCGCGCGCTGTCGAAGTTGAGGAAGGGCGCCATCCGGCGCACCCCCTCGGCATCCAGAAGTTCGGAATCGACGCCGTTCAGCCGCATCGCATTGGCCCGCCGCCGATAGGCATCGCGCTGCGCGTCGGTGTGGCAGAGGTTCAGAACCCCGCGCTGGCTGACCATGGCGTTGAAGTTGAAATCTGCTCGAGCCCTTCCCAGAGCTTCATCGAATGCTCGTAGAATGGCTCATTCCCGTCCAAGAGGTAGTTGGAGCGGATGATCGTGGTGTTGCGGCCGACATTGCCGCCGCCGATCCACCCTTTTCCAGCACCGCGACCCGCGCCTGGCCAAAGACCTTGGCCAGGTAGTAGGCGGTGGCAAGCCCGTGACCGCCACCCCCGACGATGACGATGTCGTAAGACGCCTGCGGTTCGGGGTCGCGCCAGGCCGGCGTCCAGCCCTTGTGCCCGGTCAACGCCTCTTTCAGAACCCTGAAACCTGAATAATGCATGGAACCCCCTGCGCAACTATGCCCAGATTGCGCCGGTCCGGCGGCGTGGAACAGCGCGGGTTCGGACATCCTTGCGTTGGATTCCGGCACGCGCGTGCCGGCAGGGTCACCGGCCGCTACTGCGCGGGCGCACTGTCGCCGTAACGGTGGCGCGCAGCGCTCATGCCCATCAGCCAGTCCGATACCTCGGTCCGGCCGGGAAAGGCGGGCCGATTTTGCGGGGTCAGCAGGTAGTAGCCATGCTGCGTGCGCACCTGAAGATTGCCCAGCGGCCGCACGAGCTGCCCGGATTTCAGGAACTGGTCGACCAGGTGCCCCCAGCCAAGTGCTACCCCGACACTGTCGATCGCCGCATAGATCGACAGGGGATAGGTGTTGAACAGCGTCGCCCGTTCGATCCGGTCGCTTCTGATGCCAACCTGAGACAACCAGGTGCGCCAGTTCATCCACTCCGTATGGCTGCTGGAGACTTCGATCAGCGGCGCGGCGGGCAGGTCGCGGGCGCTGGCGATCTCGGGGTTCTGGGCCAGGAACTCGGGCGAACAGACGGGAAAGACCGTCTCGCCGAAGACCAGCTGCGAGGTGTAGCCCAGCCAGGTCCCGTCGCCGCGCAGGATCGTCAGGTCGACGGTTTCCGAAAGGCATTCCTCGTCGTTGTCCGATGATACGAGCATGATGCTCAGATGCTTGTTGGCGGCGCGAAACTCGTGCAGGCGCGGGGTCAGCCACAGCGACGCGACCGAATTCGTCGCCGCAAGCACGACCGAACGCTTGTGGCTGGTTTCGAACATGTCATCGGCGGCGCTGCGCAGGGCGTCCAGCGCCGGGCGGATCCTGGCCAGAAACTCCTGCCCGTGCTGCGTCAGCTTGATCGATCGGTGGCCGCGGGCAAAGAAGGACAGCCCGAAATGCTGTTCCAGAAGCCGGACTTTTCGGCTGATCGCGGTCTCGCTGATATGCAGGACCTTCGAGGCGCCGGCAAAACCCATGCTGTCCGCCGACGCTTCGAAGGCCAAAAGGTAGTCAAGCGGGGGCAAGGCACGCTTCAGATCGCGTCGCGCGGGGCTCTGTTTGGTTTTCGGGGCCATCGCGGACAGCTCGCCTCGTCGTTCAGTTGCCCGGCAGGGCGCGGAGATGTTGGCCATAATAGGTGATCCGGGCCAATTGGGCATCAATTTTTCGAGGCAAAGCCCGCCAAAATTCTTCGCAGGAAAATTACTTCACCTAGGCATGATCGGTCTGGAACCCGAAGGAGCGAATCGGGCGCCCAAGCCAATGCGACACCACAGGGAGACGACATGAGACACACCGCAAAGATTTCATTTGCCGCGATTGCTGCGGTCACGGCGACTTCTGTCTTCGCCGAAGACAGCTCTGATCCGATCGTCATTCCGATTCACAACTGGTCCAGCCAGATCGTGATGAGCCACGTCATCGGCGACCTGATGGTCAAGCAGGGCCGCAACGTCGAATACGTCACGACCGACAGCCAGGCGGTCTACGAATCCGTTCGCCTTGGCGACGTGGCCTTCGAACCCGAGGTCTGGGAAGGCGCCTTTGGTGCCTCGTTCCGCGCCGCCCTGGAAAAAGGCGGTATCATCGATGCCGCTACCCACGAGGCCGTGACCCGCGAAGACTGGTGGTACCTGATGTGGACCAAGGATGCCTGCCCGGGTCTGCCGGACTGGAAGGCGCTGAACGATTGCGCGGCGCTCTTCACCACCCCGGAAACCGGCGACAAGGGGCGCTTCCTCGGCGGGCCGGTCGACTGGCTCAAGCATGACGCCGAAAAGGTCGAGGCGCTGGGGATGAACTTCACCGTGGTCAACGCCGGCTCCGCCGCGGCCCTTTGGGCCGAGATCGAAGCCGCCGAGAAGGACAAGACCCCGGTCGTCGTCTTCAACTGGACCCCGAACTTTGCCGAAGCCGTCTGGCCGGGCGAGTTTGTCAACTTCCCCGAATGGGTCGACGGTTGCGACACCGACCCGGCCGTGGGTCCGAACCCCGACAAGACCTATGATTGCGGCAACCCCGCGAATGGCTACCTCAAGATCGCGGCCTGGGAAGGCATGCAGGAAAAATGGCCGGATGCCTTTGCCCTGTTGCAGAAGGTCAGCTTTACCAACCCGCAGATCGCCGAAATGGCCAAGCTGGTCGATATCGACGAGATGGAGCCTGAGGACGCGGCTGTCGCCTGGCTCGAGGCGAACGAGGCCGTGTGGGCGCCCTGGCTTGAATAAGCTTTCCAGCAGGTGATGATCGCCGGGGGGGCTTCCTCCGGTGATCGCAACAAGGAAAAGAGCCAGCCGATGACGACTTCCGCGCCCGTGATTTCCTGCAAGAACGTCTGGAAGCTGTTCGGCCAGAACCCCGGATCCTATCTGGCGCAGGCGCGTGGCCGCAGCTTCGAGGATATCCGCAAGGACGGCTACATCGCGGCGGTCCGCGATGTCTCGCTCGAGGTCGGGCGCGGCGAGATGCTGGTCATCATGGGGCTGTCCGGTTCGGGAAAGTCTACACTGGTGCGCTGCATGTCGCGGCTGATCGACATCACCGGTGGCGAAGTGATTGTCGACGGTCAGAACGTGATGTCGCTGAACGAAAGCGAACTGATCGAACTGCGCCGGCGCAAGATGGGCATGGTCTTTCAAAGCTTTGGGTTGCTGCCCCACCGCACGGTGCTCGACAATGTCGCCTTCCCGCTCGAGATGCGCGGACAGGACCGGCACGACCGCCGCGAACGCGCGCTTGAGGTGATCAAGCTGGTCGGCCTGGAGGGCCGCGAAGAGTATTTCCCGCGCGAACTGTCGGGTGGGCAGCAGCAGCGCGTCGGCATTGCCCGCAGTCTGGCGATCGAGCCCGACATCTGGTTTCTCGACGAACCCTTTTCGGCGCTTGACCCGCTGATCCGGCGCGAGATGCAGGACGAATTCATGCGCCTGCAATCGGTGCTGAGGCAAGACCATCGTCTTCATCACCCATGACTTCGACGAGGCGCTGCGCACGGCCGACCGGATCGCCATCATGAAGGACGGCGCGGTTGAACAATGTGACACGCCCGACAAGGTCGTGCTGAAGCCATTACCACCGACTATGTCGCCAAGTTCACCGAGGATGTCGAGAAGTCGCGCGTGGTTCATGCCCGCGGGCTGGCCCATCCGATCAACGGGCACACGGTCGCCGGAACCCCGGTTTCCGCCGAGGCGACCGTGCTGCAACTCGCCCGTCAGCTGGTCAACGAAGACCGCAGCTATCTGCCCGTCGCAGACAAGTCCGGCAAGGTCATTGGCGCGATGAGCCGCCAGGAGGCGCTGGATATCCTGTTGGGATCCGAGTGATGGCCAGCGCCGACGCCACCCGAACGCCGCCCAGGGATGGCTTTGGCCAGCCCGGAACGGCCACGGTGATGGTCGCGATTGCGGTTCTTCTGATCCTCGCCCGTCCGTTCCTGCCGGACGTCCTCGTCCGCGTGCCGGACTGGGCGGTGCCCGCCTATGACCGCTGGTTCCAGGCATTGTTCGATTTTCTCAAGGATGATCTGGGCCTGATTCATGTCACGCGGGCTATTTCCGCCGTGCTGGAATGGCTGCTCGACCTGACCGCCAACCTGCTTTACGGCAAGCACCGCTGGCCTTACCTCGGGCCGATCCCCTGGACAGCGATTGCCGCCGTCGCGGCGGTCATCGGCTATGCGCTGAGGGGCTGGCGCATGGCAGCGCTGGCGGGCGGCACCTTTGTCTGGGTCGCGCTGATCGGCCAGTGGGAACTGGCGATGCAGACCATGTCGGTGATCGCCGTGGCCGCGCCGGTCGCCTTTGTGGCCGGGCTGGTCCTTGGTATTCTGGCCTGGAAGTTTCCGCCCTTCGAGGCGGTGCTGCGCCCGATCCTTGCCGTCTTTCAGACGCTGCCTTTCTTTACCTACCTCCTGCCGGCGGTGATCTTCTTCAAGGTCGGGCCGACCGCCGGCTGCGTCGCGACCATCGCCTATGCGATCCCGCCGATGGTGCTGATGACGACGCTTGGGCTCAAGAAGGTTTCGCCCGACGTGGTCGAGGCCGGCCATATGAGCGGCGCGACGCGCTGGCAGATGTTGCGCCATGTCTACGTTCCCGCCGCACGGACCGAGATCCTGGTTGGCGTCAACCAGGTCATCATGCTGTCGCTGGCCATGGTGGTGCTGACCGCCTTCATCGGCATGCCGGGGCTGGGCGCGAAGCTCCTTTCGCTGATGAACTCGCTGAAGCTCGGCCGCAGCTTTGAAATCGGCGTGACGATCGTGCTGATCGCCGTCACGCTAGACCGCTGCTCGAAAGCCTGGGTGGTGCGCCAGCCCGAGCATTTCGAACGCGGCACGCCCTGGTGGCAGCGCTACAGGCTGCTGCTGGTCGGCATCGCGGCATTCGCGCTATGCGTTCTCGTCGCACAATTCGTGCAGGTCGCCGACCAGCTGAAGCGCGGCCAGAACCTCTCGATAGGCTCCGAGATCGACGACGTGATCCGTGCGATCATCGACAACGGCGCGATCAATGTGGCAACGGGCTGGCTGCGCTGGTTCCTGATCACATGGGTCCTGATCCCGTTTCGCAATGCGCTTTTGTGGTTGCCGACACCCGCGGTGATCCTTCTGGTCGCGGCAGCGGGCTATGCCGTGGGCGGCCGGCGCTCGGCGCTGATTGCGGGTGCGTTTTTTGCCATCGTGGCGCTCAGCGGCTGGTGGGACCGCTCGATCATCACGCTTTATGCGGTGATCTCGGCGGTGGCACTGGCGGCGATGATCGGCCTGCCACTGGGCATCCTGGCGGCGCGGCGCAAGGCCTGGGCCGAACCGATCCTGCTGGTCTGCGACACCGCCCAGACCTTCCCCAGCTTCATCTACCTGATCCCGGCGATCATGCTCTTTGGCGTCAATGACGTCGCGGTCATCTTCGCGATCTTCATCTTCGCGACCGTGCCCCTGATGCGCTACACCATCGAAGGCATCCGCGCCGTCCCCGAGGAACTGACCGAGGCCGCCGACATGTCCGGCGCGACCCGAAGCCAGAAGCTGTGGAACGTGCAGATTCCGCTGGCGCTGCCGACGATGGCGGTGGGCTTCAACCAGGCGATCATGTTCGCCTTCTTCATGGTGATCATCGCGGCCTTCATCGGCACCCAGGACCTTGGGCAAGAGCTTCAGAAGACGCTGGCCGGCAACCAGCTTGGCAAGAACTTCGTGCTGGGCATGTGCGTGGCGCTGATGGCGCTGACCTTCGACCATATCATCCTGCGCTGGTCGGCAGCGCGCCGCAAGGCACTTGGGGTGGGCTGAGCATGGGCAAAGCACCCCCCGCACGGCGTGTCGCACGGTTCGACGAAGCACGGTTCACCAGTCTTGCCACGTTCGGCGATGCCGAGGGGGTCATGACCTGGCACAACGTCTCGTATGACGAGGCGACGGGGTGCGGCAGCTACCTGATGACCATGGCGCCCGGCGCCAGCAGCCGACCGCACCGCCACGAAGGCGCCGAAGAGTTCTACGTGATCGAGGGTGACCTTGTCGATTTCGACGGCCATGTCTACCGCGCCGGCGATTTCGTCCATCTGCCGGGCGGCAGCGCCCATACATCGCTGTCGCCGAACGGGTGCAAGCTTCTGGTCACCCACTGGGGTCGGACCGCCCCTGTCGGCATCGACGCACTGGAGCCCCTGTCATGAACCGCCAGTCCGTTTTCGAAAAACCCTACGAGCGGGCCGGTGTTGTCATTCCGGGCCTGCCGGTGCTGCCCGCCGGGGTCGAACGCTACCCGGTTCCGGGCGGCGGCAGCCGGGCCGTAGCGATCCTGAAAGGCGACGAGATCACCGTGCAGGACCGCGAAGGCCTGCAACCGGTCGAAATGGTGTTCTTTGCCCCCGACGGGCGTTCGGACGCGGGCATGATCGGTGCGACGGGCGGGCGCGACCCCAAGGGGCTGAAAACCGCCTTGTTGCGCGACCCTTCGGGGCGAAAGGTGGTGCGGGCGCTTGAAAAGGCGCGTTTCGATCTTGGCCGGGCCGACGGCACGCTGGTCTTTGCCGAAGGCTCGCGCGCCGGGGATATCGAAAGTTTCACCGCTTCGCAGGACGGGCTCCTGATCGTCTGCGCGGCGGGCGAACCGATGGAGCCGCACGAACAATGGGCCCCGACCGAGGTGGTGCTTATGTCCGCCGCGCGACCTTGCCGGCGGCAAGGGTGGTGGTTGATCGCGCCCGAACCGCTGGCAGACCCGCTGCTGGACGCCAATATCCAGCCCGAGAGGCGCTGACCTACGAGGTCAGGGCCGGTCAGTTCATTCAGGTTCTCGACGTGCAGGGGCGCGAGTGCTCCGACTTTCAGGCCTTTTCGCTGCGCGCGCTCGACCGCGGGATCGAGCGCGAGATCGACCCGACCACCACGCGCTCGCTGATGGGGTCGCTTTACCCGATGCCGGGGCTGCATGCGAAATACTTCTCGGTCGACCAGGAGCTGCTGGTCGAGATCGTGCAGGACACGGTCGGGCGACACGACACCTTCGGGCGATCCTGCACCGCGCGGTATTACGAAGACCCTGGCTATCCCGGCCATATCAACTGTTCGGACAACATGAACCGCGAACTGGCGCGCTACGCGATCCGTCCGCGCGGCGGCTGGCCGGCGATCAACTTCTTCTTCAACACGCTTCTGGACGACACCCATGCGATCGGCATGGACGACCCGTATTCGCGGCCGGGCGATTATGTGCTGCTCAGGCGCTGACCGATCTTTGGTCTGCGCTCCACAGCCTGCCCCTGCGACATCGATCCGGCCAATGGCTGGAACCCGACCGATATCCAGCTGCGGGTCTATGGGCAGGGCGAAGATTTCCAGCGCTCCATTGGCTGGCGCAAAACACCGGGGCTGACTTGGAAGAGACAAAGAAAACCGTTTCCACGATTGCTTCGCGCGCCATACGCGGAACTTTGTGGAATACAACGGCTATTGGCTGCCCAACAGCATGACCAGCCACGGCGCGATCGCCGAATACTGGGCGGCGCGCGAAAAGGCCGTGGTCATGGACCTTTCCCTTGCGCAAATACGAGGTGACTGGCCCGGACGCCGAGGCGCGCTGATGCAGGCCTGCGTGACCCGCGACATGAAAAAGCTGCCGGTCGGCGGCATCGTCTATACGGCCATGTGCTACGACCACGGCGGCATGATCGACGACGGCACGGTCTTTCGCTTGGGCGAGACGAATTTCCGCTGGATCGGCGGCAACGACCAGTCCGGGCTCTGGCTGCGCAAGCAGGCCGAGGACCGCGGGCTGAACGCCTGGGTGCGCAATTCGACCGACCATCATTGCAACATCGCCGTGCAGGGCCCGTTGTCGCGCGAGATCCTCAAAGAGGTTATCTGGACGCCGCCCGCGCAGCCGACCGTGGAAGAGCTGGGCTGGTTTCGCCTGACGATCGCGCGGCTCCACGGATTCGACGGCCCGCCGTCGTGGTCAGCCGCACCGGCTATTCGGGCGAGCTTGGATATGAGGTCTTCTGCCACCCCAAGGATGCCACCGCAGTCTTTGACGCGGTCTGGGCGGCGGGCGAGCCGAAGGGGATGATCCCGCTCGGGCTCGAGGCGCTGAACATGCTCCGGATCGAGGCCGGGCTGATCTTTGCCGGTTCAGAGTTCGACGACCAGACCGACCCGATGGAGGCCGGAATCGGCTTTGCCGTGCCGTCGAAGTCGAAAACCGACGATTTTGTCGGCCGCGCGGCGCTTGAGGCGCGCAAGGCGCATCCGCAGCGAAAGCTGGTGGGTCTCGACCTCGAAGGTGGCATTGTTCCGACGCCCGGCGACTGTGTCCACATGGGAAAGCCGCAGATCGGTGTGGTGACTCCGGCGGTGCGCTCTCCGGTTCTGGGCAAGGTCATCGCGCTGGCGCGTATCGACGTGACGCATGCCGAACCCGGAACCGCGCTGGAAATCGGCCGCCTTGACGGTGATCAGAAGCGGCTGCGGGCGACCGTGGTGCCCTTCCCGCATTTCGACCCGATGAAAGAGCGTGTGAAGGGCAACTACCAGCCGGCCCTTGCCCGCAGACGCCTGGGCCGGTCGCTGCACCGGCCGAGCCTTCGCGCCACATCCCGCTTCAGGGCAGGTTGCCGCGCCAAAGCGCTTGCCAACGCGGGTACGGGGGAATGGGCAGAGGTACGGGCGCAAATAACCGGCGTAAGCGGTGTGCCGCGGAAACAGCGAAACAGTCATTCTGGAAATGGTGCCCAGGAGAGGACTCGAACCTCCACATCTTGCGATACAGGTACCTGAAACCTGCGCGTCTACCAATTCCGCCACCTGGGCCGGTGTCGTGACGGGCGATGTATAGCCGGTCGCAAGTGCTGTCAACGGGGCGAATTGGAAATTCCGCTTGGTGATTGCACCTTGTTACAAAGGGCGCGTAAAGCTATTGAGCAGCGCAAGGAAGATACGGAGGCAGCCGATGGCGAAGCTGGTCACGATCTATGGCGGTTCGGGTTTTGTCGGGCGCTACATTGCCCGGCGCATGGCCAGGGACGGCTGGCGCGTGCGCGTCGCCGTGCGCCGCCCGAACGAAGCCTTGTTCGTCAAACCCTATGGCGCCGTCGGCCAGGTGGAGCCTGTTCTGTGCAATATCCGTGACGACGCCTCGGTACGCCAGGCGATGGCCGGCGCGGACGCCGTGATCAACTGCGTGGGCATTCTGAACGAAACCGGCGCCAACACATTCGCGGCCGTACAGGCCGAAGGCGCGGGGCGCATCGCGCGTATCGCCGCCGCGGAGGGCGTGGGCCGGCTTGTTCACATTTCAGCCATCGGCGCCGATGCCGGTTCCGACAGCGCCTATGCGCGCAGCAAGGCCGAAGGCGAGGCGGCGGTTCAGGCGGCCTTTGCCGATGCGGTCATCCTGCGGCCGTCGGTGATCTTCGGCAACGAGGACGGGTTCTTCAACCGTTTCGCCGGTATGGCGCGGCTCGGCCCGGTTCTGCCGCTAGCCGGGGCCAACAGCCGCTTTCAGCCGGTCTATGTCGATGACGTGGCCAAGGCCGTCGTTGCAGCGGTCGACGGCGACGCACGCGGTGTTTACGAACTGGGCGGGCCGGATACGGCAAGCCTGCGCGACTGGGTCGGCACCATCCTGACCGTGATCGGCCGGCGCCGGCTTGTCCTGAATCTGCCGTTCTGGCTGGCCGGCATTCTGGCCTTTGGCCTGGACATGGTTCAGGCGGTCACGCTGGGGCTGATCACCAACCGCATCCTGACCCGCGATCAGCTGAAGAACCTGCGTCGCGACAGCGTTGTGGCCAAGGGTGCGCGTACCCTGGCCGACCTGGGTGTCACGGCGACCCCGGCAGCGACTGTCATGCCCGAATACCTGTGGCGCTTCCGCCCCTCGGGTCAGTATGACGCCATCAAGAAATCCGCGCGCGGGCTTCGCAAGACAAGCTGAATGACGTGACCGAACCCACGCTGATTGCGATTTTCCTCGGGTTTATCGAGGGTCTGACCGAATTCATCCCGGTATCCTCCACAGGGCACCTTTTGCTGGCTGGCCGGTTCCTGGGCTTTGAAAGCGCCGGCAAGACGTTCGAAGTGGTGATCCAGTTTGGCGCGGTACTCGCTGTTCTTGCCGTCTATGCGGCAAAACTTGGCGCGGTTCTGCGGGCCACCCCCCATGATCCCGATGCCCGGCGTTTCATCATCGCTGTGGCGGTCGCGTTTCTGCCGGCGGCGATAGTCGGGGTTCTTTTGCACGACTTCATCAAGACAGTGCTCTTTGCCTCTCCGCACCTGATCGCCATCATGCTGATCCTTGGCGGGATCGTCCTGTTGGTGGTCGATCGGGTCGCGCCCTCGCCTCGGCACGATGACGCCATGCGCTTTCCGCTGGGCATGGCGCTGGCGATCGGGCTTTTCCAGTGCCTGGCGCTGATCCCCGGGGTTTCGCGCAGCGGCGCGACCATCGTCGGGGCGCTGATGCTGGGCGCCAGCAAAAGGGCGGCGGCCGAGTTTTCGTTCTTCCTGTCGATGCCGACCATGGCGGGAGCCTTTGCTTATGACCTGTGGGCCAATCGCGCGCTTCTCGACGGCTCCGCCATGACCGAAATCGCGCTCGGTTTCGCGATGGCTTTTGTCACCGCGGTATTGGTAGTGCGCTGGGTGCTGGGCTACGTCAGCCGCAAGGGCTACGCCCTTTTCGGCTGGTGGCGAATCATCATCGGTCTTGCGGCGCTCGGTCTTCTGGCAGTGATCTAGGCAGATAGGTAACCTATAATGACCTAAATCATCGGTGTTTTTTCGCTGGACGCACAGCGAATAGCAAAAAAAGAAGATTTAGGTAACGTATACTGACTTTTATTTCGCCAATCCAAAGCCTATGAACGGCGTCACGCAGACGCATACGAGGGCGATGATGGCGAAAGAACGCATGCTTCAGTTCGTGTCCCTGGACCGGGAAACGCCCGAAAAACGCCCCGCTGACCTGCGGGCGCAGGATTTCCACGAAATCTACCGCGAATATGCCGACGCCAAGGCGACCGAACAGGCCAGCCGGTGCAGCCAGTGCGGCGTACCCTATTGCCAGTCGCACTGCCCCTTGCACAACAACATCCCCGACTGGTTGCGCCTGACGGCCGAAGGCCGGTTGCGCGAAGCCTACGAGATCAGCCAGGCCACCAACACCTTCCCCGAAATCTGCGGACGGATCTGCCCGCAGGACCGCCTGTGCGAAGGCAATTGCGTGATCGAACAATCGGGCCACGGCACGGTCACCATCGGCGCCATCGAAAAGTACATCACCGACAGCGCCTGGGAACAGGGCTGGGTTCAGCCGATCCGGCCGGCCAAGGAACGGCCCGAAAGCGTCGGCATCATCGGTGCCGGCCCCGGCGGGCTCGCGGCGGCCGACCGGTTGCGGCGGATGGGCTATCAGGTGACGGTCTATGACCGGTATGACCGCGCCGGCGGGTTGCTGACCTATGGCATCCCCGGCTTCAAGCTGGAAAAGCCGGTGGTCATGCAGCGCGTCGATCAGCTGGAGGCCGCCGGCGTCGCCTTCCGGCTGAACTGCAACGTCGGCACCGACATCAGCTTTGACGCGATCCGTGGCGCCCATGACGCGGTGCTGGTCGCCACCGGCGTCTACAAATCGCGCGATCTCGACACTGGCGGGCTGGCCGGCGTCGCGCGGGCGCTGGACTATCTGACCGCATCGAACCGCAAGTCCTTCGGTGACGAGGTTGAGGAGTTCGACAACGGAACGCTGAACGCCGCCGGCAAGCGCGTGGTGGTGATCGGCGGTGGCGACACGGCGATGGATTGCGTGCGCACCGCGATCCGGCAAGGTGCGGTCAGCGTCAAATGCCTTTATCGCCGGGACCGGGCCAATATGCCCGGCAGCCAGCGCGAGGTTCAGAACGCCGAGGAAGAGGGCGTGGATTTCGTCTGGCTCACCGCGCCGGCGGGCTTCGCCGGCGACACTGCGGTCGAAGCGGTCCGGGTGCAGCGCATGCGACTTGGTGCGCCCGATGCCAGCGGGCGTCAAAGCCCCGAGCCGATCGAAGGCGCGGATTACGACGAGCCGGCCGACCTGGTGATCATGGCCCTGGGATTCGAGCCCGAGGACCTGCCGGGCGACTGGGCCGCGCCGGAACTGGCGGTGACACGCTGGGGCACGATCCGCGCCGATTATCAAAGCCATGCCACCGCCATACCCGGTGTGTTCGCCGCAGGTGACATCGTGCGGGGCGCCAGCCTTGTGGTCTGGGCGATCCGCGACGGCCGCGAAGCCGCCGACGCCATCGCCGAGTATCTGACGCAACCCAGCCAGGTGGCCGCCGAATGATCCGCACCGCATCAGTTGGCCTCATAGCCGCGCTGGCGCCGGGGATGGCCCTTGCGAGCGCCTTTCAGCCGCCGAAAGGATGCACGGTGTTCATGACCGTGCAGTCGCGCGGCTGCCAGGTTTCGCAGTACTACCGGTGTGAGCAGGACCCCGAAGGCGACAGTTGGCGCGCCGATTTCAGCGCCGACGGGCTGAACTTCGTCAGCCATATCGACCGCGAAGGTCAATGGCTGGAAAGCTTCGAGATCGAGCCGCCCTCGCACGAAACGCTGATGCCCGGGGCCGAAGACCCGGCGTCTTTCAGCGAACTGATCGAAACCGGCAACGACACCTTCGCCTTTTCCCAGCAGCGTAGCGACGGAAGCACGGTGGGTTTCGCCGGTTTCGACAGGTTGACCGGCGACCGCGTCACCATCGACGGCGTGACGCTGGAGATGACCGAGTTCAGCTTTGTCGAAACCGACGACATCGGCTTCGAGACACGCCGTTCCAACGGGCAGGAATTCATTCACAAGGAATGGCGCCTGTTCTTCGGCGGGCTGACAGAACTATCCGCCGATGGCGAAAGCTTTTCCTTCGATGCCAGCCCGGTCGATTTCGTCTTTCCGGGAGAGCCAGGTTTCATGAGCACCATTCCCCTGCATGGGTGCGAGGCGACGATGTCCTCCGCGCCGGCCATCACGGAGCCCCACCATGACCCATCACTCTGAGCCGCGTACCGGCCGTTGTCTGTGCGGCGCGGTGGAATTCGTGGCCACCGATGTGGCTTCGGAATTTGGCGGCTGCCATTGCAAGATGTGTCAGCGCTGGGCGGGTTCGGCGCTGTTGGCGCTGACGGTGAAGGACGAGGCGATCCGGTTCACCGGGCGCGAACACATCGCCACCTTTGCTTCGTCGGAATGGGCCGAACGCGCCTGGTGCAGCAAATGCGGTTCCGGCCTTTGGTATCGCGTCACGTCCGGACCGCATCAGGGCGCTTACGAAATCCCGATCGGGTTATTCGATGAAACCCATGGTCTGACCATGACCCGCGAGATCTTCATTGACCGAAAGCCCGAAGGCTATGCCTTCGCCGGCGACCACAAACGCATGACCGAGGCGGAAGTGCTGGCACTTTATGCCCCCAAGGAAGGAGCCTGACATGGCCGGGTTTGACGCAAGCTGGGTGGCCGCCGAAGAGGCGAAGCGGCAATGGATGGCGGAAAAGAGCCTGTATCGCGCGGAGGATGAACACGCCTCTTGCGGCGTCGGGCTGGTGGTCAGCCTGTCGGGCAAACCCAGCCGCAAGGTCGTTCAGAACGGTATCGAGGCGCTCAAGGCTGTCTGGCACCGCGGTGCGGTCGATGCCGATGGCAAGACGGGCGACGGGGCCGGCATCCATGTGCAGATCCCGGTCAAGTTCTTTTATGACCAGATCCGCCGCACCGGGCATGAACCCGATTTCAGCAAGCTGATCGCGGTTGGTCAGGTGTTTCTGCCGCGCACCGATTTCGGCGCGCAGGAACGCTGCCGCACAATCGTGGAAACCGAAGTGCTGCGGATGGGCCATTACATCTATGGCTGGCGCCACGTTCCCGTCGATACCAGCGTTCTGGGCGACAAGGCCAACGCCACCCGGCCCGAGATTGAACAGATTCTGATCCGCTGCGAAAAGGATATCGACCAGGAAAGCTTTGAACGCGAGCTTTACATCATCCGCCGCCGGATCGAGAAGGCCGCGAACGCCGCCAACATCGCCGGCATGTACCTGTGTTCGCTCAGCTGCCGGTCGATGATCTACAAGGGCATGATGCTGGCCGAACAGGTGGCCGAGTTCTATCCCGACCTGAAGGACGAACGCTTCGAAAGCGCCTTTGCGATCTATCACCAGCGTTATTCGACCAACACCTTCCCGCAGTGGTGGCTGGCACAGCCCTTCCGCATGCTTGCCCATAACGGCGAGATCAACACGCTGAAGGGCAACGTCAACTGGATGAAAAGCCACGAGATCCGCATGGCGTCGGCAACCTTTGGCGACATGGCCGAAGACATCAAGCCGATCGTCCCGGCGGGGGCATCGGATTCCGGCGCGCTGGACGCGGTGTTCGAGGTGATGGTGCGCGCGGGCCGTTCCGCGCCGATGGCCAAGACTATGCTGGTCCCCGAAGCCTGGTCGAAATCCACCATCGAACTGCCGAAACCCTGGCAGGACATGTATTCCTATTGCAACGCGGTGATCGAACCCTGGGACGGGCCGGCCGCGCTGGCGATGACCGACGGCCGCTGGGTCTGCGCCGGGCTTGACCGCAACGGCCTGCGCCCGATGCGCTATGTCGTGACCGGCGATGGCATGCTGATCGCGGGATCCGAGGCCGGAATGGTGCCCGTGAACGAAGGCACGGTGCGCGAAAAGGGCGCGCTGGGCCCGGGGCAGATGATTGCCGTCGATATGGCCGAGGGCAAGCTTTACCACGACACCGAGATGAAGAACAAACTGGCGGCAAGCCAGCCCTTTGGCGAATGGATCGCCAAGGTCGTCGATCTGAACGCGATCATGCGCGACGTGCCGGAAAAGGCCCTGCATGACGGTGCCGAACTGCGCCGCCGCCAGATCGCCGCTGGCTATAGTCTGGAAGAGCTGGAACAGGTTCTGGCGCCGATGGCCGAGGACGGCAAGGAAATGGTTGCCTCGATGGGCGACGACACGCCGTCGGCGGTCTTGTCCAAGCAGTATCGCCCGCTCAGCCATTTCTTCCGGCAGAACTTCAGCCAGGTCACCAACCCACCCATCGACAGCCTGCGCGAAAGCCGGGTGATGAGCCTCAAGACCCGGTTCGGCAACCTCAAGAACGTGCTCGACGAAGACAGCAGCCAGACCGAGATTCTGGTTCTGGAAAGCCCGTTCATCGCCAATGCCGAATTCGATGAAATGGTAAAGACCTTTGGCGACAGCGTGGCCTTTATCGACTGCACCTTTGCCGCCGGCGCCTCGCAGGACGCGCTGCGCCAGGGGCTGGAACGCATCCGGGCCGAGGCCGAAGACGCCGTGCGCTCGGGCGCGGGCCATATCGTACTGTCGGACATGGCGCAGGGGGTCGAACGCATCGCCATGCCGATGATCCTGGCGACCTCGGCCGTGCACAGCTGGCTGACGCGCAAGGGCTTGCGCACTTTCTGTTCGCTGAACGTGCGCGCGGCCGAATGCATCGACCCGCACTATTTCGCCGTGCTGATCGGCTGCGGTGCGACCACGGTCAACGCCTATCTGGCGCAGGATTCGATCGCCGACCGGATCGCGCGGGGGCTGATCGACGGCAATCTGGTCGATGCCACGCGCCGGTATCGTGACGCCATCGACGCCGGCCTTCTGAAGATCATGTCGAAGATGGGCATTTCGGTCATCTCCTCGTACCGGGGCGGTCTGAACTTCGAGGCGGTGGGCCTGTCGCGTGCCATGGTGGCCGAATACTTCCCCGGCATGCAAAGCCGCATTTCCGGCATCGGCCTTCACGGCATCCAGATGAAGCTGGAAGAGATCCACGCGCGCGCCCATGTTTCGGGGCTTGATGTGCTGCCGGTCGGCGGCTTCTACAAGGCGCGCCGGTCCGGCGAGAAGCACGCCTGGGAAGCGCAGACCATGCACATGCTGCAATCGGCCTGCGACCGCGCCAGCTATGACATCTGGAAGCAGTACTCGACCGCCATGCGGTCCAACCCGCCGATTCACCTGCGCGACCTTCTGGACATCAAGCCGCTCGGCAAGCCGGTGCCGATCGAAGAGGTGGAAAGCATCACCTCGATCCGCAAGCGCTTCGTGACCCCGGGCATGAGCCTTGGCGCGCTGAGCCCGGAGGCGCACAAAACGCTGAACGTGGCGATGAACCGCATCGGTGCCAAGTCGGACAGTGGCGAAGGCGGCGAAGACCCGGCGCATTTCCTGCCCGAAGCGAACGGTGACAACCCAAGCGCCAAGATCAAGCAGGTCGCCTCGGGCCGGTTCGGCGTGACGGCGGAGTATCTGAACGCCTGCGAGGAACTGGAAATCAAGGTCGCCCAGGGCGCCAAGCCCGGCGAAGGCGGGCAGCTGCCCGGCATGAAGGTGACAAAGCTGATCGCGCGTCTGCGTCATTCGACGCCGGGCGTCACGCTGATCAGCCCGCCGCCGCATCACGATATCTACTCGATCGAGGATCTGGCGCAGCTGATCTACGACCTGAAACAGATCAACCCACGCGCCAAGGTGACGGTCAAGCTGGTCGCCGCATCCGGCGTCGGCACGATCGCGGCCGGTGTGGCCAAGGCCAAGGCCGATGTGATCCTGATTTCGGGCCATAACGGCGGCACTGGCGCCAGCCCTGCGACCAGCATCAAATATGCCGGCCTGCCGTGGGAAATGGGCCTGACCGAGGCGCATCAGGTTCTGGCGATGAACAACCTGCGCGAACGCGTCACGCTGCGTACCGATGGCGGCCTGCGCACCGGGCGCGACATTGTCATGGCCGCGATGATGGGCGCCGAGGAATACGGCATCGGCACCGCGGCCCTTATCGCCATGGGCTGCATCATGGTGCGCCAGTGCCAGTCGAACACCTGCCCGGTGGGCGTCTGTACCCAGAACGAGGCGCTGCGCAAGAAGTTCACCGGGTCTGCCGAGAAGGTGGTGAACCTGATCACCTTCTACGCGCAGGAAGTGCGGGAAATTCTGGCCGAGATCGGCGCGCGCTCGCTGGATGAAATCATCGGTCGCGCGGATCTGCTCAATCAGGTGAGCCGCGGTTCGGCGCATCTCGACGATCTGGATCTGAATCCGCTGCTGATCACTGTCGACGGGGCTAACCGGATCACCTATGACCGGTCCAAGCCGCGCAATGCCGTACCCGATACGCTGGATGCGGAAATCATCCGCGACGCCCAGCGGTTCTTCGAAGATGGCGAAAAGATGCAGCTGAGCTATGCGGTTCGCAACACGCATCGCACCATCGGCACCCGTGCATCCAGCCATATCGTGCGCAAGTTCGGCATGCGCAACAACCTGCAACCCGATCATCTGACGGTGAAGCTGACCGGGTCCTGCGGCCAGTCGCTTGGCGCCTTCGCCGCGCCGGGGCTGAAGCTTGAAGTGTCGGGCGACGCCAACGACTATGTCGGCAAGGGGTTGAGCGGCGGGCTGATCGTGGTGCGCGCACCGATGGCCAGCCCCCTGGTCGCAGCCGACAACACCATCATCGGCAACACCGTGCTTTATGGCGCGACCGACGGTTACCTCTTTGCCGCCGGCCGCGCGGGCGAACGCTTTGCCGTACGCAACTCCGGCGCGAAGGTGGTGATCGAGGGCTGCGGTTCGAACGGCTGCGAATACATGACCGGCGGCGTCGCGGTCATCCTGGGTCGGATCGGCGCCAATTTCGGTGCCGGCATGACCGGGGGGATGGCCTATATCTACGACCCAGACGGCAAGGCCGAAGACACGATGAACCTGGAAACGCTGGTGACCTGCGCGGTCAGCCACCCGCATTGGGAAGCCGAGCTGAAAGGGCTGGTCGAGCGTCATTGCGAGGAAACCGGCAGCCGCAAGGCCGGGGCGATCCTTCAGCATTGGGACAACGAGCGGCGCAATTTCCTGCAGGTCTGCCCCAAGGAGATGCTGGTGCACCTGCCGCACCCGCTCAGCGACGAGGCGCAGGCGATGCCGGCCGAATAACCGGCGCGCCTGTCAAAATTTCGCTGCATTGACGGACTAAGGACAAGTCTGGCGGGCACACACCTCGTGCCCGCCGTCTTTCTTGGCCGATCAGGGACAATGCCCACACCCTATGCCGAACAGTTCTATCAGATTGACCCGTCCGCGCCGCCCGCGGGCGGCACGCCGCTTGCGGTCTTTGACCT
Organism: Paracoccaceae bacterium; assembly: GCA_041397385.1. GTDB lineage: Bacteria > Pseudomonadota > Alphaproteobacteria > Rhodobacterales > Rhodobacteraceae > Albidovulum. The sequence goes on along the minus strand of JAWKWW010000001.1, from coordinate 280,824 downwards.
GACGCTGGTCGATCAGAACAGCAACGGTTTCATCTCGCGTTCCGGCAACGACAGCCTCGACGGGTCCGACATCACGAACATCTATCCCGGCGATACCGTCACGGTTCTGCGCAACGGCGTGAACGTCACGATCACCGGCGCCACGATCTATCTGGCCGATGGCCGGGTCTTCTTTACCCCGACCGATGGCGAGGTTCTGCAGAACTCGACTTTCGTAAGCTCGACCTTCGTGACCGGGCAGTCCGCCTTTCCGGTTTCGGCGCTGGGCCCGCCCTGCTTTGTCGAAGGCACGCGACTGGCCACGCCCGACGGCGAGCGCGCCGTGGAAGAGTTGCGTGTGGGCGACCGCGTACTGACCCGCGACAACGGCCCGCAACCCATACGCTGGATCGGATCGGCCGAAGTGCCTGGAACCGGCCGCTTTGCGCCGGTCCGCATCGCCGCCGGTTCGCTTGGCAACCGCCGCGATCTTTGGGTTTCCCCGCAACACCGCATGCTGGTTTCGGGTTGGCGCGCGGAACTGATGGCGGGCGAGGCCGAGGTGCTGGTCGCCGCCAAGGACCTGGTCGACGGTGTGCGCATCACCCGTGCCCCGCGCCCCAGTGTCTGCTACTGGCACCTGCTGTTCGACCGCCATGAACTGGTACTGGCCGAAGGCGCGGTCAGCGAGAGCTTCTTTCCAGGCGATGAGATCCTGCGCCGCGACGACCGGATCGCGGCCGAAATCGCTGCGCTGTTCCCCGAGCTGTCGGAAAAGGCGGCCGGCCACTGGAAAACCGCGCGGCCGGTGGTGTCGTCGAATCGCGCGCGCGCCCTGATGCGCTGACCGTGGCCGCATCGCGGCTGGCCCCCTTGCGGCATTTCCGCTAAAGCGGGGCAAACCGGCAGAAGGGGCGGCGGTTTGGCGCGAACAGGCACGAAAAAACGCAAGTCACCGGCAAAGGCAAAGGCGGCCGGCACCGGGGGTGGCAATGCGGCTCTCGCGCGCCGTCTGCGCCGGTACCTGTTGCGCGGTCTTGCCGGTCTTGCCGGCGCGGTCACGGCCCTTGTCCTTCTCTTTGCCGTCGTCAATCCGCCCACCACGTTTTACATGCTGCGCGAAAGCTTGCGTCTGGGCGGCGTCAATCACGAATGGGTCAGCTGGGACGACATCGCGCCGGTCATGGCGCGTTCGGTCGTGGCGGCAGAGGATGCCAATTTCTGCCTGCACTGGGGCTTTGACATGGCCGCGATCCGCACCGCGCTGGAAGATGGCGGTCAGCGCGGCGCCTCGACCCTGACCCAGCAGGTGGTCAAGAACGTCTTCCTCTGGCAGGGGCGCAGCTGGCCGCGCAAGGCGCTCGAGGCGCTTCTGACGCCGGTCGTTGAACTGGTCTGGACCAAGCGGCGGATCGTGGAGGTCTACCTTAACGTCGCGGAATTCGATGAGGGCGTGTTCGGAATCCGTGCCGCCGCCGCGCGCTATTTCCGCATCGAGCCCGCCGATCTCGATGCCACGCAGGCGGCACGCCTTGCGGCTGTCCTGCCGGATCCGAAGGATCGCAGCGCCGGCAAGCCCAGCGATTTCGTGCGCCGCCGCGCGGCGGCGATCCGCAATGGGGCCGAAACCATCCGCCAGGACGGCCGCGCCGCCTGTTTTGAAGGCTAAGCGGCAGGTTCGGCGGTCCGGGGGCTGGACCGGCGGCGCGAAATCCCCCAAAACCGGGACACGGCGCCCTTGATGCCATTCTGGATGCGAGCCCCACGATGAACCGCCTGTTCCACGTTCCGCTTTCGCCCTTCTGCCGCAAGGTCCGGCTCGTACTGGCCGAAAAGAAGATCGAGGTTGAACTGGTCGAGGAACGCTACTGGGAACTGTCGCCGGAATTTCTGCGCCGCAATCCCGCCGGCAAGGTGCCGGTGATGAAGTATGACGGCCGCACCCTGTCGGAAAGCCAGGCGATCTGCGAGTTCATCGACGAAACCGTGCCCAACCCGCCGCTGTTGCCGAAACCCGCGGCCGAACGGTTCGAGGTACGGCGGCTCTGCGCCTGGTTCGACGACAAGTTCCATGACGAGGTGACCTCGAAACTGGTCTATGAGCGCGTGAACAAGAAGGTGATGGGCCAGGGCTATCCGGATTCGAAGAACGTCAAGTCCGGCGCCCAGAAGATCAAGTATCACCTCGATTACATGGGCTGGCTTCTGGATCAGCGCCGTTGGCTGGCGGGCGATGTGATGACGCTGGCCGATTTCGCCGCCGCCGCGCACATGTCCTGCCTCGACTACATTTCCGATGTCGACTGGAACCGCAGCGCCAATGTGAAGGAATGGTATGCCAAGATCAAATCGCGGCCGGCCTTCCGCACGCTTCTGGTCGATCAGGTTCCCGGCTTTCCGCCACCGCCGCATTATGCCGATCTGGATTTCTGATGCGTGCCGGGGGCGCTGCCCCCGGACCCCCGGAGTGTTTGGGCCAAGATGAAGGGCGGGGTCGAGCCAGAGGCGCTGAAGGCGCGGCTTGCGGTCGAAGCCCAGGCGATCGGCTTTTCGGCGATCGGCATTTGCGCGCCCGATGCGATTCCGAAAGCGGCTGGGCGGCTGGCGACGTTTCTGGATGCCAGCCATCATGGACAGATGGGCTGGATGGCGGAGCGCGCCGGTTGGCGTGGCGACGCGGCCGCGCTGTGGCCGCAGGCGCGCTCGGTGATCATGCTGGCGGAAACCTATTCGCCCGCCTATGACCCGCTGGCGGTCCTTGAAGCGCCCGACAGGGGCGCGGTGTCGTGCTACGCGCAGGGCCGAGATTACCACGATCTGGTCAAGAAACGGCTGAAACGGCTGGGGCGCTGGTTGATCGCCGAGGCGGGCGAGCAGACCGCGATCAAGGTTTTCGTCGATACCGCGCCGGTGATGGAAAAGCCGCTGGCCGAAGCCGCGGGCCTAGGCTGGCAGGGCAAGCACACCAACCTGGTGTCGCGTACCGGCGGCAGCTGGTTCTTTCTGGGTGCGATCTTTACAACGCTCGATCTGCCCGGGGATGCGCCGGAAACCGACCATTGCGGGCGCTGCCGCGCCTGTCTCGATATCTGTCCGACCGGTGCCTTTCCCGCGCCTTACCGGCTGGATGCCCGGCGCTGCATTTCCTACCTGACGATCGAGCATCGCGGCCCGGTGGACGAAGCCCTGCGCCCGGCACTGGGCAACCGGATATACGGTTGCGACGATTGCCTGGCGGTCTGCCCGTGGAACAAGTTCGCCGTGAAGGCGCGGGAAGCCGGCTATGCCGCGCGGGTCGGCGCACCACCCCTGCGCGAACTGGCCGCGCTGGATGATGCGGGTTTTCGCGCGCGCTTCTCCGGCAGCCCGATCAAGCGGATAGGTCGCGACCGGTTTCTGCGCAACGTACTTTATGCCATCGGAAATTCCGGCGATCCGGGGTTTCGCGACGCGGCCCTTGCCCATTGCGATTCGGCTGACGACGCGGTTGCGGATGCCGCCCGCTGGGCACTGGCGCGGCTGGATCGCGGCCGTTAGCCGCCGATCGTAACCGCGGGTCTTTCGCGTTTTCGGCGAATCCGTGCTAGGCTTTGGTATCGCAACCCAGGAGGGATCAGGATGAGCCGTCATCTGGCAGACCACCGCGCCCCGACCAAAGGCGCGCGCGCCCGCAATTTCTGGAAACTGGAACGCGAGCAGGGCGAAGAGGGGACGCATCCGGCTTCGGTGGCCCTGTCTCAGCGCCCCGAAAATCGCGAATCGGACGACACCCGCGTGCGGGAATATTTGCGGATCGACCGCGGTCTTCGCAGCTGAGACGAACAGGCTTTCGGGCAAGAGCCGGGTTGCCGCAGGGTCAAGGCGACGCGCCGGAACGAACCGGTAGACGCGACAAAAATTTTTTGCTTAACTACAAAAAAATTTTTGGTCCGGCGCGCAGAACTGGCGCGAACCGGTGCCGCAAACAGGGGGAACATAGGTGTCGGACGCTGCCACGAGCGCCGCGAAAGCGACGGCCAGCCTTGGCCCGTTGATTCGTCGCAGGCGGCGGCAGCTTTCGATGACCCTTCAGGAGCTTGGCGACCGTTCGGGGGTATCCGTCGGCTATCTGAGCCAGGTGGAACGCGACAACGCCACGCCGACATTAGGGACGCTGGAGCAGATCGCCTCGGCGCTGGGTGTCAGCGTAGGGTATTTCATCGTCAGGCCCAGCCCGTCGGATTCGATCACGCGGGCGGCGGACCGGCCCCGGTTTTCGGTCTCGGGCTCGTCGATCGTCTATGAACAGCTTGGCGCGGATTTTCCCGGCCATGAACTGACATCCTACATCCTGCATGTCCCGCCCGGCTATCAGTCCGAAACCGTGAGCCACGAAGGGGAGGAGATCATCTTTATCCTCGAGGGTCAGATCACCCAGGTTGTCGACGGGCAGGAATTTCACATGCGCGAAGGCGACAGCCTGCACTACCTCGGCAACCGCCCGCATTCCTGGTCGAACAGCGCCGACATGCCCGCCCGCATCCTTTTCGCCGGCCGGATGATGTTTGGTGCAAGCAGCCGCAAATCGGCGCCGCGCCCGGCGCTGGCCACAGAACGCACGAGCGAGGCCGGATGACCAGCGCCCGGCCCCCGTTTGCCTCATGCCTGCCGTCCTCGGTGACGGCCCCGCCCTTTCCGGGCCCCGCCCGGAACCGTTGTCCGAACCGGCCCGAAACGGCCGCGATTCCGACCGACCGGTCAAAGATACCGGCCGAAAACAGACTCAGGAGAGGACTGAAATGAACACGTTCACCAAACTGGCTTCGGGCGTGATGCTGGCGGCGCTTTGCGCCGGCGCGGCATCGGCCAAGACGCTTGTCTATTGCTCGGAAGGTTCGCCGGAAGGCTTCGATCCCGCGCTTTATACCTCGGGCACGACCTTCGATGCCTCCTCGCACCCGATCTACAACCGCCTGGTCGAGTTCAAGACCGGCACGACCGAGGTCGTGCCCGGGTTGGCCGAAAGCTGGGAAGCCTCTGACGACGGGCTGGAATACACCTTCCACCTGCGTCAGGGCGTCAAGTTCCATTCGAACGAACAGTTCACGCCGAGTCGCGATTTCACCGCCGATGACGTGATCTTTTCCTTCGACCGTCAGCGTCTGGAAAGCGATCCCTATTACACCGTCTCGGGCGGCACCTGGGAATATTTCAACGGCATGTCGATGCCGGACCTGATCAAGGAAATCGTCAAGGTCGACGACCACACGGTCAAGTTCGTGCTGAACCGGCCCGAGGCGCCGATGATCGCCAACCTGGCGATGGACTTCGCCTCGATCCAGTCGAAGGAATATGCCGATGCGATGCTGGCCGCCGGCACGCCCGAGGCGCTGAACCAGGCGCCGATCGGCACCGGGCCCTTCAGCTTCGTCGCCTATCAGAAGGACGCGGTCATCCGCTACAAGGCGAACCCCGACTACTGGGCCGGCGCCTCGCCGCTGGATGATCTGGTCTTTGCCATCACGCCGGACGCGTCGGTGCGCTACCAGAAGCTGAAAGCCGGCGAATGCCATGTCATGCCCTACCCGAACCCGGCCGATATCGAGGCGATGAAGGCCGATGCCGACCTGAACATGATGGAGCAGGAAGGCCTGAACGTGGGCTATCTGGCCTACAACACCAAGATGGCGCCCTTTGACAACGCCACGGTGCGCAAGGCACTGAACATGGCGATCGACAAGCAGGCGATCATCGACGTGGTGTTCCAGGGTTCGGGCAAGGCGGCGAAAAACCCGATTCCGCCGACCATGTGGTCCTACAACGACGCGGTAGAGGATGACGCCTACGATCCGGAAGCGGCCAAGGCGATGCTGGCCGAGGCCGGCGTTTCGGACCTTTCGATGAAGGTCTGGGCGATGCCGGTGCAGCGCCCCTACAACCCCAACGCCCGCCGTATGGCCGAACTGATCCAGGCGGATTTCGCCAAGATCGGCGTGACGGTTGAAATCGTGTCCTACGAATGGGGCGAATACCTTGACCGTTCGAAGGCCGAAGACCGCGACGGTGCTGTGCTTCTGGGCTGGACCGGCGACAACGGCGACCCCGACAACTTCCTTGCCGTCCTTCTGGGCTGCGATGGCGTTGGCGGTTCGAACCGCGCGCAATGGTGCAACGAAGAGTTCGACGGCCTGGTCCAGAAGGCCAAGACCGTGTCGGACACCGCCGAACGCACCGCGCTTTATGAAGAGGCGCAGGTCGTCTTCAAGCGCGAGGCACCCTGGGCCACCATCGCCCATTCGGTCGTCTTCATGCCGATGCGCAAGGAGGTTTCCGGCTACAAGGTGCACCCGCTGGGTGGCCATATCTTCTACGGCGTCGACATCGCCGAATAAGAAATGGGGCGGGGCCGGTCGCGGCCCCGCCTTTCCGCAGGGGGAAGCCCATCATGTCAGACCGTTACGCCGCGCACGCCCGCGTTGCGCGCGAACTGGGTGTCGAAGCCGTGGCGCTGGTACCCGGGCCGAACTTCGAACGCCTCTACAATGCGCCTTTCGGCACCAATGAACGCCCGTTTGTGGTGATCATCCCGGCCGAAGGTACGCCCGCCGCCATCGTCCCGAACCTGGAACTTTCGTCGTTCGACGCGCTGAACTTCGAGGGCGAGGTTTTCGACTGGCGCGACCAGACGGGTTATGCCGATGCCTTTGCCGCACTCGCCCGCCATCTGCCGCTGGCTTCGCTGGCGGTCGAGGGGCAGGTGATGCGCGTTTTCGTGGAACAGGCGCTGTCACGGGCCATGCCCGGGCTCCGTGTCATCGATGGCGAGGCGCAGATTTCGGCTCTGCGCCTGCGGAAAACCGATGCCGAAGTTGCCGCGCTGAGGTCGGCCATCGCGGTATCCGAAGCCGCGCTGGCCGATACGCTGGATCAGGTTCGAATTGGCATGACCGAGACCGAAGTCGAACGCCTGCTGGTTGCCGCGCTGTTCTCGCACGGCGCCGACGATCAGTCCTTTGGCGCGCTCGTCGCCGCCTCGGACAATTCCGCTCATTCCCACGCCCATGCCCGCGCCGACTATGCGCTTCGGTCGGGCGATGCGCTATTGATCGATTTCGGCGCGAAGAAGCATGGCTTCTGCGCCGACATCACTCGAACCATCTTTGTCGGCCATGCCACGGACGAGGCGCAGGCGGTCTATGACACGGTGCTGCGCGCCAACGAGGCCGGCCATGCCGCGACCCGTGCCGGCGTCACCGCCCATGCCGTGGACGATGCCGTGATCTCGGTTCTCGAAGCGTCGCCCTTCGCCGACCGCATCCGCACCAAGACCGGCCATGGCCTTGGCCGCGAGGTTCACGAGGCGCCCTACATCATGCGGGGCAACCATCAGGTGCTTGAAGCCGGCATGGTCTTTACCAATGAACCGGGCCTTTACCGCACCGGCCCCGGCGGGTTCGGCGTGCGCATCGAAGACGATGTGCTGGTGACCGAAACCGGTTCCCAATCGCTTACCACCTTCCCCAAGGAACTGAGGATCGTCGGCTGATGCTGCGCTATCTGCTTTCCCGGCTTCTGACCTTCGTACCGACCTTCTTCGGCGTGACGATCATTGCCTTTTCCTTCATCCGGATGCTGCCCGGCGACCCGATCATCGTCATGGCCGGCGAACGCGGTGTGACCGAAGAACGCTATGCCGAACTGGTGCAGCAGTTCGGCTTCGACCAGCCGATCTGGCGGCAGTACCTCGACTATCTGGGCGGTGTCGTGCAGGGGGATCTGGGCCAGAGCTTTGTCACCAAGAAGCCGGTCTGGGACGAGTTCTTCGCGCTTTTCCCCGCCACGCTGGAACTGTCGATCTGCGCGATGATCTTCGCCGTTGCGCTGGGCCTGCCCGCCGGTGTCATCGCCGCCGTGAACCGTGGCAAGCTTTTCGACCGCGCGCTGATGTCCACGGCGCTTGTCGGCTATTCGATGCCGATCTTCTGGTGGGCGCTTCTGCTGATCATCGTTGTCTCTGGCTGGCTGGGGCTCACGCCGGTCTCGGGTCGTATCAGCCTGCTTTACTACTTCGACAACCCGACCGGCTTCATGATCCTCGACGCGATCCGTTCGGGCCAGAAGGGCGCCTTGGGATCGGCGCTGCACCATCTTGTCCTGCCGACGATCGTTCTTGGCACCATTCCGCTGGCCGTCATCGCGCGCCAGACCCGTTCGGCCATGCTGGAAGTGCTGAGCGAGGACTATATCCGCACCGCCCGCGCCAAGGGCCTTGCACCGACCCGTGTCAACGGCATTCACGCCCTGCGCAACGCGCTGATCCCGGTCATTACCGTGATCGGGCTTTCGGTCGGTACGTTGCTGGCCGGTGCGATCCTGACCGAAACGATCTTTTCCTGGCCCGGTATCGGCAAGTGGATGGTCGATTCGATCTTTCGCCGCGACTATCCCGTGGTGCAGGGCGGGCTTTTGCTTATCGCGGTCATGGTGATGATCGTGAACCTGACCGTGGATGTGCTCTACGGTCTCATCAATCCAAAGATCAGGAAACGCTGATGGCCCTGACGCCTGTAACCGCACCGAACCTGCGGGCCCGCCCCGGTCGCCTGCGCGAATTCTGGTACTATTTCCGCGAAAACCGTGGCGCCGTCATCGGGCTTTGGGTGTTTTCCGCCTTCATCGCCGTGGCGATCCTTGCCGATGTGATCGCGCCGCATGACCCAACCCAGCAATTTCGCGAACACCTGTTGCAACCGCCCTTCTGGCAGGATGGCGGCAGCATGGAATTTCCGCTGGGCACCGATGCGGTCGGGCGCGATATCCTTTCGCGGCTCCTGCATGGCGCGCGCTATTCCTTCTACGTTGGGATCGTCGTTGTGGTCTTTGCCGCCACCGGCGGCATCATCGTCGGCCTGATATCGGGCTTCGCGCCGAAATGGCTCGACACGATCATCATGCGCATCATGGACATCGTCCTGGCCTTCCCGTCGCTTCTGCTGGCACTGGTGCTGGTCGCCATTCTCGGTCCGTCGCTGACCAACGCGATGATCGCCATCGCTATCGTGCTGCAACCCCACTATGTGCGCCTGACCCGCTCGTCCGTCCTTTCCGAACGCTCCAAGGATTATGTGACAGCCGCGCGCGTGACCGGGGCGGGGCTGATACGGCTGATGTTCGTCACCGTGCTGCCCAATTGCCTTTCGCCGATCATCGTGCAGGCCGCGCTCAGCTTCTCCACGGCCATTCTCGATGCCGCCGCGCTGGGCTTTCTGGGCATGGGCGCGCAGCCGCCGGCACCGGAATGGGGCACCATGCTGGCGGAGGCGCGCGAATTCATCCTGCGCGCCTGGTGGGTCGTGACCTTCCCCGGGGTCGCGATCCTGATCACGGTTCTGGCGATCAACCTGATGGGCGACGGGCTGCGCGACGCCTTCGACCCGAAACTGCGCAGGAGCTGAGCCATGGCGCTTCTGGACATTCGAAACCTCTCTGTCGATTTCGCCACCTCCTCGGGCCAGTTCCGCGCCGTCGACGGCGTCGATGTGACCGTCGACAAGGGCGATATCCTGGCCATCGTCGGCGAAAGCGGTTCGGGCAAATCCGTATCGATGCTGGCGATGATGGGCCTTCTGCCCTGGACCGCGACGATCACCGCAGACCGGATGCATTTCGACGGTCAGGACCTGCGCCAACTGTCGGCACGCGACCGGCGCCGGATCATCGGCAAGGACATGGCGATGATCTTTCAGGAACCGATGTCGTCCTTGAACCCCTGTTTCACCGTGGGCTTCCAGATCAAGGAGGCGCTGCGCCTTCACCTTGGCCTTGATCGCGCGGCGCGCCAGAAACGCGCGATCGAACTGTTCGAGATGGTGGGGATTCCTGCCCCCGAACAGCGGCTCAACGTCTTTCCCCACCAGATGTCGGGCGGCATGAACCAGCGGGTGATGATTGCCATGGCGATTGCCTGCAACCCCAAGCTGCTGATCGCCGACGAACCGACGACCGCACTGGATGTGACCATTCAGGCGCAGATCCTCGACCTGCTGGCGACCTTGCAGAAGGATACCGGCATGGCGCTGATCCTGATCACCCATGACATGGGCGTGGTCGCCGAGACCGCGCGCCGCGTGCAGGTGCAATACGCCGGCCAGAAGGTCGAGGAACAGCCCGTCGGCCCGCTTTTCGCTTCGCCGCGTCACCCCTATACCGCGGCGCTGCTGGCCGCCCTGCCCGAACGCGCCACGGGCCGGCACCTGCCGACCATTCCGGGCGTTGTGCCGGGGCAGTTCGACCGGCCGGCCGGCTGCCTGTTCAGCCCGCGCTGCGCCTTCGCCGATGACCGGTGCCGCAGCACGCCGCCCGCGCCACGCGGCCCCGACCAGGGGCTGGCACGCTGCCACCAGCCGCTTGGCGCCAAGGAGGAGGCCAGCGCATGAGCACCGAACCGTCGTCATCGCCCGCAACCTGTCGCGCCACTATGAAACCGGCGGTGGGCCATTTTCGAAAAGCAGGTGATCCGCGCCCTTTCAGAGGCGAGCTTTGCCCTGATGCCCGGCACGACCCTCGCCGTCGTTGGCGAATCCGGCTGCGGAAAATCGACCCTCGCGCGGCTGATCACCATGATCGAAGAGCCGACCGCGGGCGAACTGGTGCTGGACGGCAAGCCGGTCCTGCCGGAAAACTGGGCCTCGCTGCGCGACGGCGTTCAGATCGTCTTTCAGGACCCCTACGGTTCGCTGAACCCGCGTCAGCGCGTCGGCGCCATCCTCGAGGAACCGCTGAAGATCAACCGGCGCGACATCTCGACCGCTGAACGCACCGCGCAGGCGCGCGAGATGCTGAAGCTCGTGGGCCTGCGAGAAGAGCATTTCGACCGCTACCCGCACATGTTTTCCGGCGGTCAACGGCAACGTATCGCGGTGGCGCGAGCGCTGATGCTGAACCCGCGCATTCTGGTTCTGGATGAACCGGTTTCAGCACTCGATCTTTCGATACAAAGCCAGATCCTGAATCTTCTCGTCGATCTTCAGGAACGGCTGGGGCTGGCCTATCTGTTCATCAGCCACGACCTGTCGGTGGTCCGCCACATGGCCGACGAGGTGATCGTGATGTATCTGGGCCGGCCGGTGGAACACGGGCCCAAGGCGCGGATCTTCGCGAAGCCGCGCCATCCCTACACCAAGGCGCTGCTGTCGGCGACGCCGATGGCAGACCCCACGGCAAAGAAGGCGCGCATCAAGCTGGAGGGGGAGCTTCCCTCGCCCATGAACGTGCCGCCGGGCTGCGCCTTTGCACCGCGCTGCTGGAAAGCGCGCGACGAATGCCGCAAGACGCGGCCCGAGCTGGACGAAAAGACGGGCGCGGCCTGCTATTTCCCCGAAGACTGAGCGGCATCGGCCGCACCCATGAACTCGCGCCGGACGGCTTCGGTGTGTTCGCCGAGCCGCGGCACCCGCGCCGGCCCGGCGACAGGTGCGCCACTGCGCACCGGATGCGCTGGCAGGTGGAGGTGGGTACCCGTGCTCGCGCGAACGACATGGCGTCGCAATGCCGGATGCTGCCCCAGATCGGCGACAGAGCTGATCGCGCCGAAGGCGATGCCGGCCTGAGAAAGCCGCTGGCGAAAATCCGCGGCGGACATGGTGCCGATCACGGTCGCCATATCGCCTTCCAGGGCGTCGCGATGGGCAACCCGGGCATTGTTAGAAACGTACCTGGCGTCCCTCGCCATATCGGACCGCCCCAACACATCGGCGCAGAGCCGCACCCATTCGCGTTCGTTCTGGACAGAGAGAACGGTCAGCGCGCCCTCTTGCGTCGCAAAGGCGCCGTAGGGGGCGATCGACGGGTGGCTCAGCCCCTGACGCGTGGGCGCGCCATCGCCGGTTTCGGCATGCACCAGCGGCACAGTCATCCATTCGGCGGCGACGTCGAAAAGCGAAACGGCAACGCCCGACCCGGTGCCACTGACCCCGCGTGCGATCAGTGCCTCAAGCACGGCGGCATGGGCGGTGATACCCGCGCCGATATCGCAGATGGACACGCCGATGCGCCCCATCTCGCCCGGTCCGCCGGAGATCGCCACAAGCCCGGCTTCGGCCTGCACAAGAAGGTCATAGGCCTTCTTCCCGGCCAGCTCCGGCGCCTCGCCATAGCCGGAGATATCGCAGGTGATCAGGCGCGGATGACGCGCCCGCAACGTGGCGGTGGAAAAGCCGGCGCGCTCCAGCGCACCGGGGGCCAGGTTCTGCACTACCACGTCGGCGCGCGAAAAAAGCGTCTCTAACAAGGCACGATCGCGCGGTTCACGGAAATCGGCGACGACCGATTCCTTGCCTTGATTGATCCAGGCGAAATAGGAACTGTCGCCACCCGCAGCCCGGTCATAACCACGCGCGAAATCGCCCTCCGGCCGTTCGATCTTGATCACCCGGGCGCCGGCGGCGGCCAGCCGGGCGGTGCACAGGGGTGCGGCGACGGCCTGTTCGACCGCCACAACCAGAAGCCCCGAAAGCGGGCGCATCAGAAACTCCTCGGAAGGCCAAGAACCTTTTCGGCGAGATAAGCCAGAATCAGGTTCGTCGATATCGGCGCTATCTGGTAAAGCCGAGTTTCGCGGAACTTCCGTTCGATATGATAATCCCGGGCAAAGGCAAAGCCGCCGTGGGTCTGCATGGCCGTATCGCCGGCATGCCAGCTGGCCTCGGCCGCCAAGAGCTTGGCCATGTTGGCTTCGGCACCGCAGGGCTGGCCGGCCTCATAGGCCAGCGCCGCCTTTTCGACCATCAGCGCTGCCGCTTCGGTTTCAGCCAGACACCGCGCGAGAGGAAAGGCCACGCCCTGGTTGGCGCCGATCGGCCGACCAAAGACCTCGCGCGAACGGGCATAGTCGGTGGCCTTGTCGAGGAAATAGCGCGCGTCGCCCACGCATTCGGCGGCGATCAGGATGCGTTCGGCATTCATCCCGTCGAGGATCACCTTCCAGCCGCCGCCTTCGGTGCCCAAAAGGCTCTCTTCGGGCAGAAATAGCCCGTCGAAGAACAGCTCGCACGCGTGGTGGTTGATCATCGCATCGATCGGCCGGACGGTCAGGCCGTTGCCGCGCGCCGCACGCAGATCGACCAGAAATGCCGAAAGCCCCTCGGTCTTCTTCGCCGCGGCGTCGCGCGGCGTGGTGCGGGCCAGAAGAACCATGAGGTCAGAGTGCTCGACCCGGCTGATCCAGACCTTCTGCCCGTCGATCCGCCAGCCGCCGTCGACCTTCTGCGCGCGCGTCTTCAACGCGGTCGTATCGGTGCCGGTCGTGGGTTCGGTCACGCCGAAGCTCTGCAGCCGTACCGCGCCGCTTGCAATCTGTGGCAGCCAACGGGCCTTCTGTTCGTCATTGCCGTGGCGCAGAAGGCTGCCCATCACATACATCTGCGCGTGGCAGGCCCCGGCATGGGCGCCGGCGCGCGACAGGGTTTCAAGAATGGTGCATGCTTCCGGCAGGCCAAGGCCCGAGCCGCCGTATTCGGCCGGAATGAGCGCGGTCAAAAACCCGGCTTCGGTCATCTCGGCCACGAACTCGGTCGGGTATCCGCCGGCCTTGTCCAACTGGCGCCAGTAGTCTTCGCCAAAGCGGCTGCACAAGGCGGCGACGGCACGCGCGATTTCATCACGGGTTTCACTGCGCGTGTCAGTCATGGCGTGCCCTTCCATGGCGGAACCGACAACAGTGTCTGGCGAAAAAAGACCCTGTTCCAGCCAAAAACGAAAAGGGCCGGCGAACCGGCCCTGTTCCCGGCAAATCGTCAGCCTAGCGGCGAACCAGCTGTTCGTACTCGCTGACGACCCGCCTGGCCATTTCGCCGACCTCGAAACGGTAATCGCCGATCTGGCCCACCGGCGTCACTTCGGCGGCGGTACCGGTCAGCCAGCACTGTTCGAAGCTTTCCAGTTCGTCCGGCATGATATGGCGTTCGTGCACCTTGATCTGCATGTCTTTGAGCATGCCGATCACGGTCTGCCGCGTCAGGCCGTTGAGGAAGCAGTCGGCCTTGGGCGTGTGAACCTCGCCATCCTTCACGAAGAAGATGTTGGCGCCGGTCGCCTCGGCGACATAGCCGCGATAGTCGAACATCATCGCATCCGAACAGCCCTTCGCCTCGGCGGCGTGCTTCGACATCGTGCAGATCATGTAAAGGCCGGCGGCCTTGGCTTCGGACGGGATGGTTTCGGGCGAGGGGCGCTTCCACTTGGCGATGTCGAGCTTGGCGCCCTTCATCTTGGCGTCGCCATAATAATTGCCCCATTCCCAGGCCGCCACGGCCATGCGGACCGGGTTGCGCATGGCCGCGACGCCCATGTCTTCGCCCGATCCACGCCACGCGACCGCGCGCACATAGGCGTCGGTCCAGCCATTGGCCTTCAGCACGTCATCCTTGGCCTTGTTGATTTCGTCGACCGAATAGGGGATCGGCATGTCCAGCAACTCGCCCGAACGCAGAAGCCGGGCCGAGTGCTCGGCACTCTTGAAGATCTTGCCGTTATAGCACCGCTCCCCCTCGAATACCGAAGAGGCATAGTGCAGCGCATGGGTCAGAATGTGGACCTTGGCGTCGCGCCATTCCACAAGCTTGCCATCCATCCAGATCTTGCCGTCACGGTCGTCATAGGCACCGGCCATCGTATCCTCCATCCGCCCGAACCCGGGAAATTACGAAAGTTGCGCGGAATAGGTCCGTTACGGACATAAAATTACGCTCTTTCGCGAAACCGCTAGCAATTGATTCTTGGAAAGTCAACAAGGCTGACATAAAATTCGGCGACAGGCGCGCAATCACGAACAGAGGGCCAGCATGCCGGACAGTCCAGGCAACCCGACCGGAGGCGAAAGCCTGCTGTTTCTGACCGACGAACAGCTGCGCAAGGGGATCGAGGCGATGTTCTTCGCCTACCGGGGGTTCACCGCCGATCCCGACCGGATCCTTGAAGGGATGGAATATGGCCGCGCGCACCACCGCGCGGTTCACTTCATCAATCGCAGCCCCGGGACCACCGTGAACAACCTTCTGGAAATCCTCGGGGTTACCAAACAGTCACTCAACCGTGTCTTGCGCACGCTGGTCGAGGATGGTCTGGTGGAAAGCCGCGTGGGCAATCGCGACAAACGGGAACGGCACTTGTACCTGACCGAAAAAGGCGTGGATCTGGAGCGTACGCTGTCAGAGGCGCAACGAGGCCGCATGCGGGCGGCCTATCGCGCGGCCGGGCCGGCGGCCGTTGCGGGTTTCCGGCAGGTGCTGGAGGCGATGATGGAACCGGAACTGCGGCGCCAGTACCAGAACCTGAAGGAAGGCAGTACATGACGGACGCGGTCGAGGCGCACCTGCTGATCGTCGATGATGACGAACGCATTCGCGGGCTTTTGCAGAAGTACCTGGCGCGCAACGGGTTTCTGGTGTCTGGCGCACGTGACGCCGCGCATGCCCGCCGGCTGCTGGCCGGGTTGGAGTTCGACATGATCGTGCTGGATGTGATGATGCCGGGCGAAGACGGCATCAGCCTGACACGTGCGCTGCGTGAAAAAATGACCACGCCGATCCTGCTGCTGACCGCGAAAAGCGAAACCACGAACAGGATCGAGGGGCTGGAGGCCGGCGCCGACGACTACCTGGCCAAGCCTTTCGAGCCGCGCGAGCTTCTGCTTCGGATCAACGCCATCCTGCGCCGCACCCCGGCGACCCGCAGCGCCGAGCTGGGGCCCAAGATGCTCAGCCTCGGTCCGATCCGCTACGAGGTGGACAGGCGAGATGTGGCGCGGCAACGAACCGGTTCGCCTGACCGCGACCGAATCGGCGCTGATGCGCATTTTTGCCGCCTGCCCCGGCGAACCGGTCAGCCGCGAACGGCTGGTCTCCGATCTGGGGCGCGACGATGGCCAGTCTCAGGAACGCGCAGTCGACGTTCAGATCACCCGGCTTCGCCGCAAGATCGAGGTCGATCCGAAACAGCCACGCTATCTGCAGACGGTGCGCGGCTCGGGCTATATGCTGGCCCCGGACTGAAAGCGGCGAAACCGATGACAACAGCGTTTTTCTGGCATGATGACTGCCTGTCACATGTGAACCCCCAGGGTCACCCCGAACGCGTCGCGCGGCTCGAGGCGATCCGGCGCGCGCTGGCAGCGCCGCAATTCGCCGGTCTGGATTGGCGCGAACTGCCGCTGGCGGCGCGCGACGATCTGCTTCTGTGCCATCCCGATGCCTATGTCGCCGCGATCGAGGCCGCATCGCCGAAAACCGGCATGGCGCAGGTCGATGGCGATACCTTCCTGTCACCCGGCAGCCTGACAGCCGCGATGCGCGCCGTGGGGGGCTGTGTGGCCGCCGTCGATGCGGTTCTGGACGGGGCCGTCGCCAATGCCTTCGTTGCCGCCCGCCCGCCGGGTCATCACGCCGAAACCGATACCGCGATGGGCTTTTGCCTGTTCGGAAACGTCTCTATTGCCGCCAAACATGCGCTGGAACGGCGAGGGCTGTCGCGCGTGGCCATTGTCGATTTCGACGTCCATCATGGCAATGGCACGCAGGATCTGGTCTGGAACGATGGCCGTATCCTGTTCGTCTCGTCCCACCAGCATCCGCTTTATCCCGGGACCGGCGCGCCGGGCGAAACCGGCGCCCATGGCAATGTGCTGAACGTACAGCTGAGCGCCGGCGGTGGCAGCGCGGCGGTACGCGCCGCCTATCGCGGCAGGGTCTGGCCGCGGCTGCGCGCGTTCAAGCCAGAGCTGGTGCTGGTTTCCGCCGGCTTCGACGCGCATGAACGCGACCCGCTGGGCGCGCTCGGCTGGACGACCGACGATTTTCGCTGGCTGACGCAGGGCCTGTGCGACGTGGCGGCGGATTGCTGTGGCGGGCGGGTGGTTTCCACCCTTGAAGGCGGCTATGATCTGGAAGGATTGGCCGCCGGCGTCGCGGCCCATGTGGCGGTATTGATGGAGCGGGGCGCATGAACGACAAGCCGGTGGCCGAACTGAGCTTCGAAGAGGCGATGAAAGAGCTGGAACGCGTGGTCAGCGACCTCGAACGCGGTGAGGTGCCGCTGGACGATTCGATCCGGCTTTACGAACGCGGCGCGGCGCTGAAGGCGCAATGCGAGGCGCGGCTGAAAGCGGCCGAGGAAAAGGTGGAACAGATCCGCCTGGCCGAAGGGCAGCCCGCCGGAACCGACCCCGTCGAAGCCAAGTGATGTTCGCCCAGAGGCTGGCGGCCGATGCCATCCTTATCCAGCAGGCGCTTGACGACGCGCTGGCGGGCGCGGCCGACGAAGCCGTGGTTCACGCGATGCGCTATGCCGTGACCGGCGGAAAGCGCTTGCGCGGGTTTCTGGTGCTGGAAAGCGCGCGTTTGCATGGAATAGAGCCTGTTTCGGCCCTGCCAGCGGCCGCGGCGGTCGAGGCGCTGCACGCCTACAGCCTGGTTCATGACGACCTGCCCTGCATGGATGACGACGACATGCGGCGCGGCCAGCCGACCGTGCACGTCAAGTGGGACCAAGCCACGGCGGTTCTGGCCGGCGATGCCTTGCAGACGCTGGCCTTCGAGCTTTTGACCCGGGCGGAACTGGGCCCGGCGGAACGGCGGCTGGCATTGGTTCGGGGTCTGGCGCAGGCCTCCGGCGCCGCTGGCATGGTTCTGGGCCAGGCGCGCGACATCGCCGCCGAAACCGCAAGCGTGCCCCTGACGCTGGAGGCGATCACCCGGTTGCAGGCCGGCAAGACCGGGGCGCTGATCCGCTGGTCGGCGGAGGCCGGCGCGGTTCTGGCCGGTGCCGACCCGGCGCCCCTTGGCCGCTATGCCGAGGCGCTGGGCCTGGCCTTTCAGATCGCCGATGACATCCTTGACGTGACCGGAACCGCCGAAGCGACCGGCAAGCGCGTGGGCAAGGACGCCGATGCCGGAAAGGCGACATTCGTCTCTCTGCTTGGCCTATCCGGTGCGCGGGAACGCGCCCGCGCGCTGGTCGGCGAGGCCGAGAAAGCCCTTGAACCCTATGGCAAAAGGGCCGAGGTGTTGAAAGAAGCCGCGCGCTTCGTTATTGCGCGCAACATGTAACCGGCCGGAGTGGCCAATGTCTGACCGTCCCGCAACGCCGCTTCTGGACCGGGTGAAAAGCCCGGCCGACATGAAGGGCCTGAGCGACCGCGAACTGCGGCAGCTGGCCGGCGAGTTGCGCGCCGAAACGATCAGCGCGGTTTCGGTCACGGGCGGGCATCTCGGTGCCGGGCTGGGCGTGGTCGAACTGACGGTTGCCTTGCATGCCGTTTTCGACACGCCGCGCGACAAGCTGATCTGGGATGTCGGGCATCAGTGCTACCCGCACAAGATCCTGACCGGCCGGCGCGACCGGATCCGCACGCTGCGCCAGAAAGGCGGGCTTTCGGGCTTTACCAAGCGCAGCGAAAGCCCATACGACCCGTTCGGCGCCGCGCATTCGTCAACCTCCATCTCTGCCGCACTGGGTTTTGCCGCCGCCCGCGACCTTGGTGGCGAGCCCGGCGATGCCATCGCGGTCATCGGCGACGGTTCGATGAGCGCCGGCATGGCATTCGAGGCGATGAACAATGCCGGCCACCTCAACAAGCGCCTGTTTGTCATCCTGAACGATAACGAGATGTCGATCGCCCCGCCGGTCGGGGCCTTTTCATCCTATCTCTCGCGGCTCTATGCCGGCGCGCCGTTTCAGGAATTCAAGGCCGCCGCGAAGGGCGCGGTCAGCCTGCTTCCGGAACCGTTTCAGGAAGGCGCGCGGCGCGCGAAAGAGATGCTGAAAGGCATCGCGGTGGGCGGCACGCTGTTTGAAGAGCTGGGCTTTTCCTATGTCGGGCCCATCGACGGGCATGATCTGGATCAGCTTTTGCCGGTGTTGCGCACGGTCAAGGCGCGCGCCACCGGGCCAATGCTGATCCACGTTCTGACGAAAAAGGGCAAAGGCTATGGCCCGGCCGAAAGCGCCGCCGACAAGGGCCACGCGACGGCGAAATTCGACCTGGTCACCGGCAAGCAGAAAACCGCGCCTTCCAACGCGCCCAGCTACACCAAGGTCTTTGCGCAAAGCCTGATCCGCGAAGCTGAAGACGACGACAAGATCGTTGCCGTCACCGCCGCGATGCCGGATGGCACCGGGCTCAACCTGTTTGCCGAACGCTTTGCAGCGCGCTGTTTCGATGTGGGCATTGCCGAACAGCATGCGGTGACCTTTTCCGCCGGCATGGCTGCGGGCGGTTTGAAACCCTTTTGCGCGATCTATTCGACCTTCCTGCAGCGTGGCTACGATCAGGTGGTGCATGATGTCGCCATTCAGCGCCTGCCGGTCCGCTTCGCGATCGACCGGGCGGGGCTTGTGGGTGCCGACGGCGCAACCCATGCCGGCAGCTTCGATATCGCCTATCTGGCCAACCTGCCGGATTTCGTGGTGATGGCGGCCGCGGACGAGGCAGAGCTTGTCCATATGGTGGCCACCGCCGCGGCGATAGACGACCGGCCCTCGGCCTTCCGCTTTCCGCGCGGCGAAGGCGTGGGCGTCGACATGCCCGAACGCGGCACGCCTCTTGAAATCGGCAAGGGGCGCGTGATCCGCGAAGGCGCGCGCGCCGCGATCCTGTCCTTCGGTGCTCGGTTGAGCGAGGTTCTGGTCGCGGCCGAGGCGCTGGCCGCGCGCGGCATGGCGCCCACTGTTGCCGATGCCCGGTTTGCCAAGCCGCTGGACCGCGAGCTGATCTTGCGGCTTGCCGCCGAACACGAGGCGCTGATTACCGTCGAAGAGGGGGCGATCGGCGGCTTTGGCAGCCATGTCGCGCAGCTTCTGGCGGAAGAGGGCGTCTTCGACCGCGGCCTGCGCTACCGGTCCATGGTCTTTCCCGACACTTTCATCGATCAGATGAGCCCGGTCGACATGTACGCCACAGCCGGCATGAATGCGCCGCAGATCGAGGCGAAGGTTCTGGACGCGCTGGGCGTGACCAGCGTCGCCAGCAAGCGCGCCTGACCGGCGTCAGTCACGCTGCGCCAGCCGCGCCTCGATCGCCTTCAGTCGCACCAGCACCTCGTCCCTGTAGGCGTCGGTTATGGCCACCTCCTCCTCGCTGTGCGCGGCCTGCATCGAGTTGACGATCAGGCCAACCAGAAGGTTCACCACCGCAAAAGTCGTGATCAGGATGAACGGTACGAAGAACATCCAGGCATAGGGATAGACCTCCATCACCGGGCGCACGATGCCCATGGACCAGCTTTCCAGCGTCATGATCTGAAACAGCGAGTAGCCCGAGCGGCCAAGCGTGCCGAACCAGTCGGGAAAGCTGGCACCGAACAGTTTGGTGGCCATGACCGCCGCAGCATAAAAAACGATCCCCATCAGCAGAAAGACCGAGCCCATTCCCGGCAGCGCGGTGATGAAGCCTTCGACAACGCGCCGCAGCCGCGGGGTGACCGAAATTACACGCAGGATCCGAAGGATGCGCAGCACCCGCAACACGGCGAAACCCTGACCGGCCGGAACGATGGCCACCGCGACAATCGCAAAGTCGAACAGGTTCCAGCCATCGCGAAAGAATGCCAGGCGGCGCGCATAAAGCTTGGCGGCGATTTCAGCGACAAAGATGCCGAGGCATAGGGTATCGAGGAAAACCAGCAACCTGCCCGCTGACGCCATCGCTGTCGCCGAGGTTTCCAGCCCGAGGATGGCGGCATTGAACAGGATGACGCCGATGATGCCATAGCGCACCATCGGTTGGTCCAGAAAATCGGCAACGTGGGCGCGAAAAGGCATTCATCTCACTCTGACTGTGATGTGCCTTCATATGTAAGGCCACGATGGCTTTGGCAAGGCAGTGCCGGAAGAGCCACGGCAACGCGCCGATCCCTGAGCCGAGTGCTTTGGACAGGCCGGCCTCGGGGTCGGCAGGTCAACCCGCCGTCAGCACCCGTTTCAGCCGCCGCACGCTGGCCGCAGACACGCCGTAGTAGCGGCCGATATCGTCGTCATCCATCCCATAGGCCTGCAACGCCTTCAACGCCTCGCGGGGCATCGGGCCCAACCGGTCAAGCGGGCCGCTGTGGCGGTCATGCAGGATTGCGACTGTCTGGTGGCCGCAAAGGCGGGCGCTGGCGGTGCTTAGAAATGCGTCATGGATCATCATAGCATCCTCCCAGGGTGCAGGACGTTGCCTGCACAATCAGGATAACACGAAATTCGTGACGGAAGTTTGACATCCGGGGGTTGTGCGGCCGCTGCGCGCCCAGCCGCGCATTGCGCCAGCCCCGGCACGCCGGAAATCGCCGACCCGCCCCGATAACCCGGTCAGCCGGCCTGCGCCTGTTCTTCGCGCAACAGCGCGGCAAGGCCGCTGCGATAATCCGGATGGATCAGCCGCACGCCCAGTTCGTCCTTGATCCGGTCGTTCCGCACACGTTTTGATTCGGCATAGAATGACCGTGCCATCGGCGTCATCGCGGCCGTGGCAAAATCCTCGGCCGGCGGCATCGGCAGGCCAAGAAGGCGGGCCGCCTCGGCGATCACCGCCTCTGGCGGCGCCGGGTCGTCGTCGCAGACATTGTAGATCCGGCCGGGATCGGGCGCATGGATCGAGGCATCGAGAACCTGCGCGATATCCTCGACGTGGATGCGCGAAAAGACCTGCCCGGGCTTGACGATGCGCCGCGCGGTGCCGGCGCGAACCTTGGCAAAGGGGCCGCGCCCCGGCCCGTAGATACCGGCAAGGCGAAAGATATGCAGCGGCAAGCCCAGCGCCTGCCAGCCCGCCTCGGCCCGCACCCGTTCGACGCCGCGTTGTGTCGATGGCGTCAACGGCGTGTCCTCGTCGACCCAGCCGCCGCCATGGTCACCGTAAACGCCGGTGGTCGACAGATAGCCGGCCCAGCGCAGATGCGTCGCTGCCTTCAGCGCAGCCGCCTCGGTGCGCAAGACGGGGTCGCCCTCGGCGTCGGGTGCGACCGAGGACAGAACGTGGCTCGCTTCCTCCAGAACCGGGCCAAGCGACGCACCGGGCCAGGGCCGCGCTTCGATCCCGAGCACGGAAAGCGCGTCAAGCGCCTCAGCGCTTCGGCCGGTGCCGATCACCCGCCAGCCGCGCGGCAGAAGGCGTTGCGCCAGCGCGCGCGCGGAATAGCCGCAACCGATGCAAAGCAGGCTTTGGGTCATGGCGCGACTATCCGGCGATGCCCCGCCGATGGCAAGCGGCAGCGCGCACAGGCCGCCGCACTAAACAGCCTCGAACCAGCGCCAATCCTCGGCTAGTGTCGCGCCGCTTCACGGAGGAATGACGATGCCCGCATATCGCTCTCGCACCACCACGCACGGACGCAACATGGCCGGTGCGCGCGGCCTTTGGCGCGCCACGGGAATGACCGACAGTGACTGGAACAAGCCGATCATCGCCATCGTCAATTCGTTCACCCAGTTCGTGCCGGGCCATGTGCATCTGAAGGACCTCGGCCAGATGGTCGTAGCGCGAGGTAGAAGCCGCAGGCGGTGTTGCCAGAATTCAACACCATCGCCGTCGATGACGGCATCGCGATGAGCCATGACGGCATGCTCTATTCGCTGCCCTCGCCGCGGTGATCGCCGACAGCGTCGAATACATGGTCAACGCCCATTGCGCCGATGCCATGGTCTGCATCTCGAACTGCGACAAGATCACGCCGGGCATGCTGATGGCTGCGATGCGCCTGAACATCCCGGCGATCTTCGTTCCATTTGAGCCGATGGAGGCCGGCAAGATCGGTGCCGATATCATCGACCACGATCTCGATCTGGTCGATGCGATGGTCGTCGCGGCAGACGAAAGCTACACCGACGAACAAGTGCTGGCAATCGAACAGGCCGCCTGCCCGACCTGCGGATCGTGTTCGGGCATGTTCACCGCGAACTCGATGAACTGTCTGGCCGAGGCGCTGGGCCTGGCGCTGCCGGGCAACGGATCGATGCTGGCGACCCATGCCGACCGCAAGGCGCTGTTCCTCGAAGCCGGCCGCAAGATCGTCGAGATCACGCGCCGCCACTACGAGATCGAGGACAAGGGGCTTCTGCCGCGCGACATCGCGAACTTCAGGCCTTCGAGAATGCGATGAGCCTCGATATCGCGATGGGCGGCTCGACCAACACGGTCCTGCACCTTCTGGCCATCGCGCATGAAGGCGGTGTCGATTTCACCATGGAGGATATCGACCGTCTCAGCCGCAAGGTGCCTTGCCTGTGCAAGGTCGCGCCGGCCAAGCAGGACGTCCATATGGAAGACGTTCATCGCGCCGGCGGGATCATGGGCATCCTTGGCGAAATGGGGCGCGCGGGGCTTTTGCATACAGGGGTCGGCACGGTCCATTCCGATACGCTGGGCGAGGCGATCCAGAAATGGGACGTGGTGACGGCGAATGATGCGAAGGTGGACGAGTTCTATCGCGCGGCACCAGGTGGCGTCAGGACGACACAGGCGTTTTCAACCCAGAACCGCTACAAGGAATTGGACCGCGACCGCCAGAAGGGCGTGATCCGGTCGGCGGAGCATGCGTTTTCGAAAGACGGCGGCCTGGCGGTTCTTTCCGGCAACCTCGCATTGGACGGTTGCATCGTGAAGACGGCGGGGGTCGATGAAAGCATCCTGAAGTTTTCCGGCCCGGCGGTGATCTATGAAAGCCAGGACGATGCGGTGCTGGGTATTCTCAATGGCAAGGTCAAGGCGGGCGACGTGGTGGTGATCCGCTACGAAGGGCCACGTGGCGGGCCGGGCATGCAAGAGATGCTCTATCCGACCTCCTATCTGAAATCGAAAGGCCTTGGCAAAGCCTGCGCGCTGATCACCGACGGGCGGTTTTCGGGCGGGACCTCGGGCCTGTCGATCGGACATGTATCGCCCGAAGCGGCCGAGGGCGGGACGATCGGCCTTGTCGAGGCCGGCGACACGATCGAGATCGACATCCCGAACCGCACCGTGCATCTGAAGGTCGATGAGGCGGTTCTTGCAGATCGTCGCAAGGCGCGCGAGGCCAAGGGCTGGCAGCCGGACGCGCCGCGCAAGCGCAAGGTTTCGGCCGCGCTGCGCGCCTATGCCGCGCTGACGACCAGTGCCGCCAAGGGCGCGGTGCGCAACATCTGACGGCAGGCACAGGGCGCCCCATGGATAT
This sequence comes from Paracoccaceae bacterium, assembly GCA_041397385.1. Classification (GTDB taxonomy): domain Bacteria; phylum Pseudomonadota; class Alphaproteobacteria; order Rhodobacterales; family Rhodobacteraceae; genus Albidovulum. Next base: position 256,681 of record JAWKWW010000001.1, on the reverse strand, counting down.
CCGCGCAATCGTCATGGGGCTGGCCTTTGCCCTGATGTGGTCGTCGGCCTTCACCTCGGCGCGCATGATCGTGGCCGATGCGCCGCCGCTGACCGCACTCAGCCTGCGGTTCCTGATCTCGGGCCTCATCGGCGTCGCCATTGCCCGGATGATGGGGCAAAGCTGGCGGCTGAGCCCTGCGCAATGGCGGTCGGTCGCGATCTTCGGCCTTTGCCAGAACGCGCTTTATCTGGGCCTGAACTTTGTCGCGATGCAGTGGATCGAGGCATCGCTCGCCGCGATTATCGCCTCGACCATGCCCTTGCTGGTGGCGCTTCTGGGCTGGCTTTTTCTGGGGCAGAGGGTGCGGCCCCTGGGCATCGCGGGGCTGATTGCGGGCGTGGTCGGCGTGGCGATCATCATGGGCTCTCGCTTTTCCGGCGGGGTCAGCATCCCCGGCCTGATCTTCTGCGGTGTCGGCGCGCTGGCGCTTGCGGTGGCGACGCTGACCGTGCAGGGCGCATCGTCAAAGGGCAATGTGCTGATGATCGTGGGCCTTCAGATGTTCGTCGGCGCGGGCGTTCTGGCCATCGCTGCCCTGATGACCGAAAGCTGGCAGGTCAACTGGACCCCGCGCCTTGGCCTCGCCTTCGTCTACACGACGCTGGTGCCGGGGCTCATCGCCACATGGGTCTGGTTTCGGCTGGTGGACCGGATCGGCGCGGTGCGCGCCGCGACCTATCACTTTCTCAACCCGTTCTTCGGGGTCGCCGTGGCGGCACTGCTGCTAAGTGAAAGGATCGGTGTGGCCGATATCATCGGTGTCGCCATCGTCGCGGGGGGCATTCTGGCCGTGCAACTGTCCAAGCAGGTCGCGCCGCCTGCAAGACCATCCTGAACGGGCCCGCCGCCATCAGAAAATCCCAAGGTTGAGCCCCGCCGCAAGGGCCGCGCCCAGGTCGCGGCAGCGGTCGATTTCGGCATCCGGAATGGTCTTTTCGGCAAGAATAGACTCGGGTGTCTGCGCGTGGGTGCAGACGATGAGGGGTGGCTGCACCGGCCGTAGCCGCCAGCCTGTGGCGATCCGCGCGGCCTGCCGTGCGGCGCCCTCGCCATCCGACCCCGCACAGATCATCAGCGCATAGGCACGCCCTTCGATCCGCCCCAGAACCGGGTAATAACACCGGTCGAAAAACTCTTTCATCGCGCCTGACAATGTGGCGAGGTTTTCCGGCGCACAGAAAATGTACCCATCGGCGCGCAGAAGATCCTCCGGCCCGGCACCGCCGGCGGGTTTCAAGACCGTCGTCACCTCTGCCCGTGCGGCATCCGCTGCGGCCTCGGCCATCTGCCGGCTGCCCCCGGTCCGCGAATGGTAGACGATGAGAAGTTCGGCCATCTCTCACCTTCCTGTGGCGGTCGGCGCCTCTGCGGTCAGCCGATCGTGCCGCGTTGTCCGCCGGTCTGGCCCCGGTCGAGAAGCCAGTGATCGAGGATCACCGCCGCCATCATCGCTTCGCCCACCGGTACGGCGCGGATGCCGACGCAGGGGTCATGGCGGCCCTTGGTGACAATCTCGGCCTCGTCGCCCGCGATGGTGATCGTCTTGCGCGGCGTCAGGATCGACGAGGTCGGCTTGACCGCGAACCTCACCACCACATCCTGCCCGGTCGAGATGCCGCCAAGGATGCCGCCGGCATGGTTGGAACTGAACCGGGGCCGGCCATCGTTGCCCATGAAGATCTCGTCGGCATTCTCGACCCCGGTCAGTTCCGCCGCCGCCATGCCTGCGCCGATCTCGACCCCCTTGACCGCGTTGATCGACATCATCGCGGCGGCAAGATCCGTGTCTAACTTGCCGTAAACCGGCGCACCCAAGCCCGCCGGCACGCCCGAGGCCACGACCTCGACCACAGCGCCGACAGAATTGCCCGACTTGCGCAAATCGTCCAGATGTTCGGCCCAGATCGCCGCCGCTGCCGCGTCGGGGCACCAGAAGGGGTTCTGTTCCACCTCGGCCATGTCGAAGCGGTCGCGGTCGGCCCGCAGACGCCCCATCTGCACCATATAGCCGGTGATCCGCACCTCCGGCGCCAGCATCCGCAGCGCTTCGCGCGCCACGCCACCGGCCGCCACCCGCGCCGCCGTTTCCCGCGCCGAAGACCGGCCGCCTCCGCGCGGATCGCGCAGCCCGTATTTCTGATGATAGGTGATGTCGGCATGGCCGGGCCGGAACTTCTGCGCGATATCGCCATAATCCTTCGACCGCTGGTCCGTGTTCTCGATCATCAGCTGGATCGGCGTGCCGGTCGTCCGGCCTTCGTAGACACCCGAAAGGATGCGCACGGCATCCGGTTCGCGCCGCTGCGTGGTGTATTTCGACTGGCCCGGTTTGCGGCGGTCCAGCCAGTGCTGAAGCATCGCCTCGTCCAGCGCCACGCCCGGCGGGCAGCCATCGACCACCGCGCCCAGTGCGGGCCCATGGCTTTCGCCCCAGGTGGTGACGCGGAAAAGATGGCCGTAGGTGTTCAGGCTCATGGGCGCGCTCCTTTGCCTTGCGGTCTAGCGAAGCCGGCCCTGCCGCTCAAGCGCTTCCGCACCGGGTTTTGCCAAATCCCCCCTTGCGCGACGCAAAACCCGCGCTATGGTCCGCCTCACCTCGGGGTGTCCCGGATCTGATCCGGGACTGAGATGCGCAAGCGAACCCGTTGAACCTGAACCGGTTAGAACCGGCGGAGGGAAGGTGACGGAGATCCTCCAGCCCGACCCCGCCCGTCGCATATGGAGGACTGAATGAAACGAACCTTCCTTGCCATGGGTTTTGCAGCCATCGCCAGCGCGGCCATGGCCGAAACCCCTGTATTGACTGTCTATACCTACGACAGTTTTGTTTCCGACTGGGGCCCGGGCCCGGCGGTCGAGGCGACCTTCGAGGCGCAATGCGCCTGCGACCTGCAATTCGTCGCCTCGGGCGATGGTGCAGCGCTTCTGGCGCGGCTGAAGCTTGAAGGCGCGGCGACTACGGCCGATGTCGTCCTTGGCCTCGATACCAACCTGACAGCCGCCGCTGCCGAAACCGGGCTGTTCGCGCCGCACGGGGTATCGGGCGATACCGCCGTGCCGGGCGGCTGGAACGATCCGCTGTTTCTGCCTTACGATTTCGGCTGGTTCGCCTTTGTCTATGACAATACCAGGCTGGCCCAACCACCGGCGAATCTCGAGGAACTGGCCGCATCCGATCTGAAGATCCTGATCCAGGACCCGCGTTCCTCGACCCCCGGTCTGGGGCTGTTGCTGTGGGTCAAGATGGCCTATGGCGACCGTGCGCCGCAGCTCTGGTCAGAGCTTGCCGACAACATCGTCACCGTCACCAAGGGATGGTCCGAAGCCTATGGCCTCTTTCTGGAGGGCGAGGCCGACATGGTGCTGAGCTATACCACCTCGCCCGCCTATCACCGCATCGCCGAAGAGGATGCGACAAAATCCGCAGCCCTGTTCAATGAAGGCCACTATCTGCAGGTCGAGGTTTCGGGCCAACTGGCTGGCAGCGACCAGCCGGAACTTGCGCAGGAGTTTCTGGCCTTCACGCAAAGCGAGGCGTTTCAATCGGTCATTCCGACAACCAACTGGATGTACCCGGCGGTGATGCCGGCGGCGGGCCTGCCAGAAGGCTTCGACCCGATGATCGCGCCGGAACACTCCCTGCTTGTTCCGGCCGGGGCGGTTCAGGCGATGCGGGACGAGGCGCTGGCCGAATGGCTCGTCGCACTCAGCCGCTGACACCGGCTGCGCTGGTCGGGGCAGGGGTGGCAACCGCCCTTGCCGCCCTGACGCTCGGCAGCCTGACCGCCGTGGCCTGGGCCGCGCGGGAAACCACCGGCCTCGGTGCCGAAGATTGGGCCGTGCTGCGCTTTACCGTGACACAGGCTGTTCTTTCCGCCGCGCTGTCCTGCGCGCTGGCCGTACCGCTGGCACGCGCGCTGTCGCGCCGGCGCTTCGCAGGCCGCGGCCTGTTGATCACGCTGCTCGGCGCGCCTTTCATCTTGCCGGTCATCGTGGCGGTGCTGGGCCTTGTCGCGGTTTTTGGCCGCGCCGGGCTGGTCAACGTGGCGCTGCAGGCCATCGGCCTGCCGGTGGTTACCGTCTATGGGCTTCACGGTGTGGTGCTGGCGCATGTCTTTTTCAACCTGCCGCTGGTGACGCGCCTACTGTTGCAGGGGTGGCAAGCGGTGCCGGCGGAGCATTTCCGGCTGGCCGCCTCGTTGGGCTGCGACGGGCTCGATTTTGCCCGGCTGATCGAACGCCCGATCCTGCGCCGGGTCCTGCCCGGGGCTTTCGCCACCGTTTTCCTTCTGTGCCTGACCAGCTTTGCCGTTGCCCTGACGCTGGGCGGCGGGCCGCGTGCGACGACTGTGGAACTCGCGATCTACCAGGCGATCCGGTTCGATTTCGACCTTTCGCGCGCCGCTCAGCTCGCGGCGCTGCAATTTGCCCTTTGCGCCATCGCCGGCACGCTTGCCATGGCGCTTGGCGGCGCACCCACGACCGCCGCGGGGCTCGACCGGGGCGTTGAGCGCTGGGACGGCACGACGCCGCTTGCACGCCTGCTGGATGCGCTTGCGGTCTGTCTTGCGGCGGGTTTTCTGATCGTGCCGATGGTGGCACTGGCCGCGCGCGGGTTGCCGGGCCTGGGCTCCCTGCCGCCGGCGATCTGGCCCGCCGTTCTGCGGTCGCTCCTGATTGCGCTTGCCGCCGCACTCTTGGCGACGGCCGGGGCGCTGGCGCTCTCCTCTGCGGAGCGATACTGGCAATTCGCGGCCTATCTGCCGCTCGCCGCCTCACCCATGGTGATGGGAACGGGGCTGTTTCTGGTACTGAACGCGGTGGTCTTCGCTGACACGGCTCGCCCTTCCCGTGACGGTGCTGGTCAATGCTGTGCTGGCCCTGCCATTTGCGTTCCGCGCGCTGGCGCCGGCGCTGGCGGAAACCGAGGCGACCTGGGGGCGGCTGGCCGACCAGCTGGGTCTGACCGGCGTGGCGCGGCTGCGCTATCTGCTTCTGCCGCGTCTCAGGCCGGCATTGGGCTTCAGCCTTGGCCTTTCGGCGGCGCTGTCGATGGGCGATCTGGGCGTGATCGCGCTCTTCGCCGCACCCGGAAACGAAACCCTTCCGCTGCAGATCTACCGCCTGATGGGCGCCTACCGGATGGCCGAAGCCGGCGCGGCCGCGCTCTTGCTTCTGGCGCTCAGTCTGGTTCTGTTCCGGGCATTCGACTATTGGGGGCGCGCCGATGCTTCGTCTTGACCATCTCGAGTTTGGGCCGCCCGGCTTTGCCATGACAGCGGATCTGAGCATTGCGGGCGGTGCGCGCGTTGCGGTGATCGGCCCCTCAGGTGCGGGCAAGTCCACGCTTCTGGCGGCGATCGCAGGCTTTGTCCCTGTTACTTCGGGCCGCATCCTCTGGCAGGGCGACGATATCACCGATCTGGCGCCGGCGCGGCGCCCGGTCAGCCTGCTGTTTCAGGACAACAACCTGTTTCCGCACCTGAGCGTCGCGCAGAACCTTGGCCTTGGGATCCGGCCGGACCTGCGCCTGACGGCCGAGGATCGCGACCGCGTCGGGCGGGCGCTGGCCGATACCGGCCTAGACGGGCTGGGCGAGCGCAGACCCGCGCAGCTTTCGGGCGGCCAGCAAAGCCGCGCCGCACTGGCGCGGGCGCTCTTGCGCGACCGGCCGCTGCTGATGCTGGACGAACCCTTTGCCGCGCTGGGCCCGGCGCTGAAGACGGAAATGTTGGATCTGGTCGCGCGGATCTGCGACCGCACAGGTGCCACGTTGCTGATGGTCAGCCACGACCCCGAGGATGCCCGACGCATCGCGCCGGATAGCGTGCTGGTGGCCGGTGGCAAGGTCCACCCGCCGCGAAAGACCGCAGACCTTCTCGACAACCCGCCACCGGTTCTGGCGGCGTATCTGGGAAAGGAAAACGGGCGCCCCTAGGGACGCCCGCAAACCGATTTTCGTTTTCGTCGCGATCAGGCCTTCTTCTTGCCCTTGACTCTTGGCCCAAAGGCGCTTGTTGGTCAGATAGAGAAGCACCGACAGTACGCCAAGGAAGAAGATGCTCCGCCATGAAGCCCATGTGCTTGCGCGCCATCATCTTCGGTTCCGGCAGCCCACATCAGGAAGGCGGCGACGTCTTCGGCCATGTGATGCACGGCATTGGGGTGGCCGTCGGCGTATTCGACCTGCCCGTCGCTGAGCGGCGGGCTCATCGCGATCAACCCGCCCGGGAAGGCGTGGTTCTCGTCGAAGGTCGTGCCGGCCTGTTCGACCTCTTCACCGGAATAGCCGTTCAGGATCGATACGATGTATTCCGGCCCGCCGATCCCGTTGACGAACTGGCTGATCCCGGTGCCGTAAGGCCCGTGAAAGCCCGCGCGCGCCTTGGCCATCAGGCTGAGGTCGGGCGCATTTTCAAGCGCCGACATCGGGAACATGTCGGTTGGCGCGCCTTCGCGGTCTTCGCCGGTCTCCTTGTCGGTCACCGTGAACTGCTTGGCATAGGCGCGCACCTGGTCTTCGGGCAGGTTCGGGCCACCCTTGTCCGACAAGGACCGGATCGGCACGTAACGCAGCCCGTGACAGCCCGCGCAGACCTCGGTGTAAACCTGAAGGCCGCGCTGCAACTGGTGTTCGTCATAGGTCCCGAACGGGCCTTCGAAGCTGAAGGCCACATCCTCGATATGCTGTTCCCCGCCACCGGCGGCCAGCGCCGCCGCGCCCGAAAGCGCAAGGGCCGTAACAGCGGTGAGTGCGATCTTGCTGATCATGTTCCTATGATCCTTTCTCTCACTCGGCCGGGCCGTAGTGGGCGTTGAAGTCTTCCTCGATGGTCTCCGGCTGGGCCGTCGGCTTTTCCAGCACGCCCAGAAGCGGCAGCATGATCAGGAAGTAGACGAACCAGTAGGTCGCGGCGATCAGCGATATCCAGGTGTAGATGCCTTCGGCCGGCTGCGCGCCCACCCACATCAGAACCACGAAATCGATCAGCAGCAGACGGTACCACCATTTGAACATCGGCCGGTACTGGCCCGAACGCACCGACGAGGTGTCAAGCCACGGCACAAGCACCATGCACAGGATCGAACCGAACATCGCCAGCACGCCGAAGAACTTGGCGTCGACGATGCCGAAGGTCAGGAACTGGACCAGCTGCACAACCCAGACGTCGCCGGTAAAGGCGCGCAGGATCGCGTAGAAGGGCAGGAAGTACCATTCGGGCACGATATGCGCCGGCGTCGCCAGCGGGTTGGCCTCGATATAGTTGTCGGGGTGGCCAAGGTAGTTGGGCATGAAGCCGACAACCGCGAAGAAGACCGCCAGGATCACGACCAGCGCGAAGACGTCCTTGATCACGTAATAGGGCCAGAACGGAACCGTGTCCTTCTCGACCTCGGCTTTCGAACCGCGCCGCACCTCGACACCGGTGGGGTTGTTGTTGCCCGTGGTGTGGAAGGCCCAGATGTGCACGGCGACCAGGGCCGCGATCACGAAGGGCAGCAGGTAGTGCAGCGAGAAGAAGCGGTTCAGCGTGGCATTGTCCACCGCCGGCCCGCCCAGAAGCCAGGTCTGGATCGATTCTCCAATGCCGGGGATTGCGCCGAAGAGACCGGTGATCACCGTAGCGCCCCAGAACGACATCTGCCCCCAGGGCAGCACATAGCCCATGAAGGCGGTCGCCATCATCGCCAGATAGATCAGCATGCCGACGATCCAGGTCACTTCGCGCGGCGCCTTGTACGACCCGTAGAAGAGCCCGCGGAAGATGTGGATGTAGACCGCAAGGAAGAAGAGCGAGGCGCCATTGGCGTGCAGGTAACGGATCATGTGCCCGCCGCGCACATCGCGCATGATATGTTCGACCGATGCGAAGGCCATGTCGACATGCGGGGTGTAATGCATCACCAGAACGATGCCGGTGACGATCATGTGCACCAGGCAATAGGCCAGAACGATGCCCCAGATCCACCACCAGTTCAGGTTTTTCGGCGTCGGGATCATCAGCGTGTCATAGACGAGGCTGACGATCGGCAGGCGCTTGTGCAGCCACTTCTCAAAGCCCGTCCTGGGCTCGTAATGGTCGTGAGGAATACCGGCCATCGTCTTTTTCCTTACCCGAGCTTGATTGTGGATTCGTCGGTGAATTCCGCCACCGGAACCGGAAGGTTGCGCGGTGCGGGCCCGCGGCGGATGCGCCCGGCCGTGTCATAGTGCGAACCGTGGCAGGGGCAGAACCAGCCACCGAAATCGCCGGCGCCATCTCCCAGCGGCACACAGCCGAGATGGGTGCAAACCCCCATCATCACCAGCCATTCGCCGGCCTCGTCGAGCGTGCGGTTTTCATCCGACGCGTCGGCCTCGGGACCCTTGTTGGCGTTTTCCGCGCCGGTATCGACCAGATCGGTCAAGGCAACGTCACGACCCGCCTGGATCTCGTCGGCGGTACGGCGGCGGATGAAGACCGGCTTGCCCAGCCACTTGACGGTCAGCTGCGTTCCAACCTCGACACCCGACACATCGACGAAGATCGACGACAGGGCCGCGACATCCGCCGAGGGGTTCATCTGATTCACCATCGGCCAGACGGCGGCGCCGGTGGCCACCGCTCCGGCCCCGGCCGTGGCGTAATACAGGAAATCCCTGCGGGTGCCTGCATGGTCTTCTGCGTGAGACACGAGCTATTCTCCCTTCCTGGCCGCGAGACCGGGCCGATACCTTTTGCCGGCCACGGTTTCCCGCAGCCTTCCCGGGCGGTTATTAGCGGCCAAAACCGGGCCAGTCCAGCGGACAATCGGGCGCAGCAGCGTAAAGCGTTGCCGCAAAAACGCGGAAATCGCCGCTTTGGCCAAGCTCAGCGCGCAAGCCCCGCCAGAAGCTTGGCGGCGAAGGCCAGAAAGAAGATCGCGACAAGTCCGTTGATCGCCGGTGCGGCGCGAAGATAGGCCCGCGCCGCGACCCGGGTCGAAAACGCCAGCGCATAGGCGGAATGGATGGCCAGCGACAAAAGACAGGCACCGGCGCAGAGGATCGCGATATCGCCGGCATGGGCGCGGGCCACCGGAAAGATCGTCAGGATCGCAAGCCAGGTGGTCAGGGCCTTGGGGTTCAGCGCATTGACGCTGAGCGAACGCCAGAACCCCGAGGCCACGCTCATCCCCTCGCGCCCGGGCGGCAGGCCGAGCCGCCGGTCGCGAAACCCGGCCAGGGACTGGCGCAGATAGCGCAGCGCGAACCCGCACAGGATTGCAACGGCCACCACGGTCAGAACCGTCCGCGCCATCGGGAACAGCGAAAACAGCGCCGCCATGCCAAGCGCCATGCCCAGGCACCAAAGCCCGATGCCCAGCCCCACACCCAGGGCGGAGCCGAGCCCCGCCGCGCGGCCCGACCCCATGGCGGTGGTGATCGTGTTCAGCACATTCGGCCCCGGCGTCATGATGTTGAGTGCCAGAATCGTCCAGACGGTCAGAAAGTGGCCGATGGCCAACGTCATTCGCGGTCACGCCGGCGGCGGTTCGGTGGCCGTCATGCTGTCGCGCTGCGAGAACGTTCCGTACCAGGCCGCCAGCTTTGGCCGCGCTTGGCGCCAGTGCCGCGCGCCGTGGCGAAAATCGAGATAGCTGAGCGCGCAACCCACGGCGACCGCGCCCATGTCCAGCGGACCGTTCAGGTGGTCCGTCCAGGACGCCTCCAGCGCGTCGAGCGCGCGGGCGACCTTGGCCCACTGCCCTTCGACCCAGGGCGCAAAGCGCTTGTCTTCGGGTCGCAGCCGGGTTTCGTAGACCATCAGGATCGCGGCATCGAGCATGCCGTCGGCGGTCGCCTCCAGCGTCAAGGTCCGCCACAGCCCGGGCGCTTCGGGGTAAAGCCGGCCGCCGGCGCGCGCGTCGAGATAACGGCAGATGACCCGGCTGTCATAGATCGCCGTTCCGTCATCGAGTTCCAGCGCCGGGATCTTGCCAAGCGGGTTCTGGGCGGTTGGCATGCCCGCGGAATCAAGCGGCGTGCCGGCGCTGCCCACCACCTCGATATCGCCGGCCTGGCCGGTTTCCATCAAGAGCACCATGACCTTGCGCCCGAAGGGCGTTGTGGGTGAATGAAAAAGACGCATGTTAGACCTTTCGGATACGGATGCGGGCCATGGCCGCGGCGTCGACCTCGACCGCGCGGCTGCCCCATCGAAACGTGCGGCGGAACCGGCCTGTGGCATTGGTCTGACCGCGATCCCTCGGGCGGTGAACCGCGAGGCCGTCGTCGGCCTCGTCCAGCGCGTCTTCGGCGCGCTGATCGGTGCGTCCGGGCCGGAGGCTGCGCTTGACCCCCCAGGCCAGGACCGCCAGTGTCCCGTAACGCAGCGCGAACCCGGCGACCGGGGCAAGAGGCAGTGGCATGGCGTTTCCTCCCTTTTGCCGGTCAGGCTAGCGGCGATTGGGGCGGCGTCAAATGGGAAATATGTGCATGGATGCAGAGGCCGTAGTCTGGGATTTCGACGGGGTCCTGAACCGCAACATCCGCAATGGCCGGCTGCTCTGGCAGGACGATTTCGAGGCCGATACCGGGTGCAGCGCCGAATGCTTCCAGCGACTGGTCTTCGGCCCGGGGTTCGACGCGGTGATGACCGGCAAGGTCGATCTGCGCAGCCGCGTCGCCGCCTGGGCGCGGGCGGTGCGCTATGAACCCGGCGCCGATGCCCTGATCGCCTACTGGTTCGCGCGCGATGCTCTGCCCGACGACCGTGTTCTGGCGCTGTTGCAGCGCAGCAAGGCGGCCGGGATACGCGCCGTGATCGGCACCAACAACGAACCGCTGCGCACCAGCTATATCGAGCGGGACATGGGCTATGGCCGCCATGTCGAGCGTATTTACAGCTCCGGCCGCCTTGGCGTGGCCAAGCCCGACCCGGCATTCTTTGAACATATCGCGGATGATCTGGGGTTGGCAGCCGACCGGCTGGTGCTGATCGACGACAGCGCGCGCAACGTCGCCGCGGCACTGGCGCTGGGTTGGCAGGCCTTCCACTTTGCCGAAGCCGCCCATGACGCGCTGGAGGCGTTCCTGTTTCCGCGCTGATCGGGCGGCAGGACGGCGAAGGGGGCGGCTGGTGCCGCCCCGATCGTTCCGCAGTTCACCTGGGGTCAGTTCATCTTGAGGTCGGTCGGGCCCTTCGGCTCGGGGTCGCCACCGCCGCCGAAACCTTTCAACCCGCCGATCGCGTGGTCCTTGGCGCCGCCACCGCCGCCACCGCCGTTTCCACCCTGGCCGCCGCCGTTGTTGCCGCCGTTGCCGTTGTTGTTGTCGCGGTCGCCGCGAACCAGCCAGACCTTGCGGAAGATGAAGCGCCACTTGCCGCCGGGGCTGCGCGGCTCTTCAAAGCGCACCTTCAGGTCCATCCCGTCGGGCAGCACGAAGCTCGACGAATGCAGGTCGTCACAGGCGTCCATGCCGGCTTCGGCGCAGGCTTGGGGGTGATTGCTGTTCTGGTTGCAGGACGAAATCACATGGTTGTAGCAGGCGCCGAGGCTGTCGCCCGCTCCGGCGAAGGCCGGGGCCGAAGTCAGCGTGAGGGCAGTGGTCAGGGCGAGGATGATCGGTTTCGTTTGCATGTCGCATCTCCTTGGTTGGACGCGGTCCATCCGCGTTATAACCATCAGTCGTGCGGGCCCTGCGAAGGGTTCAAAGCCTGACGAAGTTTTTTTAGGATTTCGCGCAACTTATTGATTTTACATGTAATGAATCTCCGAACGCCGTGCTGACGCAGCGTTTCGCTTGCAGTCCGGTGAACAATCGGCCACTGCCTTGGACCGGATCGGAGGCGCCGATGTATCCCTTTGCCCGCATGTTCAAGGAAGTTCTGGCCTTTCGCGGTGCCCAGCCGCTGGGCCTGTTCGACACGCATGTGTCGCACCATCGCTGCTGGCCCTGGGATCTGGACCCCTGGCGCGAGTTGAACAACGGCCGCACGCTGACGCTTTACGACCTGGGCCGTATCCCCCATGTCCTGCGCACCGGCATGGCCCAGCTGGCGCGGCGCCGCGGCTGGGGGATGACGGTGGCCGGCAACACCACACGCTATCGCCGCCGCGTCCGCGTCTTCGACCGGTTCGAAATGCGCACCCGCTGCCTGGGCTGGGACGACCGCTTTGTCTACATGGAACAAAGCATGTGGCGGGGCGAGGATTGCACAAGCCACATTCTGTTGCGCATGGCGATTACCGGCAAGGGTGGCATCGTCGCGCCGGCCGAAGCGGCGGCCGGGCTTGGCCATGACGGGCCCTCGCCAGAGCTTCCCCGTTGGGTCACGGCCTGGATCGCGGCAGAGGCCGAACGCCCATGGCCGCCGGCCCGCTGAACCCGCGGCGGATCAGAGCGCGTCAGGGTCCAACCCGCCCATCCGGCAGACCTCGCGCCATTCCGCCTCGCTGACCGGCTGCACCGACAGGCGGGTGTTGGTGACAAGGGCCATCGCGGAAAGCGCCGGATTGGCTTTGCAGGCCTCTAGCGTCACCGGGTTTGGCACGGCGCGCACCGCGCGGATATCCACGCATTCCCAACGCGGGTCGTCAGTGGTGCTGTCGGGGTGGCAAAGCGCGGACACCTCGACGATGCCCACGACTTCCTTGCCGATATTGGAATGATAGAAGAAGCCGCGGTCACCCAGCGTCATGGCCCGCATGTTGTTGCGCGCCTGATAGTTGCGCACGCCGTTCCATTCTTCGCCGGCAGCACCCTTCGCCACCTGCTGGTCCCAGCTCCATGTGTCGGGTTCGGATTTGAAAAGCCAGAACGCCATCAGCCGATGACCCGCTTCCACTCGATCACGGTGACGCTGTCGAAAAGCCCGGCCTTGGCATAGGGATCGCCGCCGGCCCAGGCTCGGGCGGCGGCCATGTCGGCCACATCGAGGATGATCAGCGAGCCGCACATCTGCCCCGCCTCGTCCAAAAGCGGGCCGGCCTGAGCGACGACACCGGTGGTCTTGATATAGTCGAGATGCGCCGAACGGTTGTCGGTGCGGGTCTGAAGCGCACCGGCCTTGTCGCGGCAAAAAAGGGCTGCAAGCATGTCTACTCCTGTTTCAGGGGGCGGGCCATCAGCCGCGATACGGCCTCGGCAAGGGTCAGCTTTTCGGCGATCAAGGCCGCCACCATGGCGGTCAGCGGCATCTCGACGCCGCGTTCCTGCGCCAGCCGTGTCACGGCCCGCGCGGTTGTCGCGCCTTCGACCGTGACGCCGGGGTCGAACCCCGCGCCCTGGCCCAGCGCCAGACCGAAGCGGAAGTTGCGGGACTGGGCCGAGGTGCAGGTCAGAACCAGATCGCCAAATCCCGACAGCCCGGCCAGCGTCTCGGCCCGTGCGCCGAGGTTCAGCGCCAGCCGGGTCATTTCCGCATAGCCGCGCGTCATCAGTGCCGCGCGCGCGCGCTGTCGCCAAGACCCGCGCCCATGGCGATGCCGGCCGCGATGGCGATGACGTTCTTCAGCGCCCCGCCAAGCTCGGCGCCGGTCACGTCGGTGGTGCGGTATAGCCGCAGGACGGGGTGGAAAGATTTGCCTGCAAGGCTTCGCCGGTGGCCTCGTCGGTGCAGGCCAGTGTCAGCGCGGTGGGAAGCCCGCGCGCGATATCGGCGGCGAAACTCGGCCCGGTCAGCACCGCGGCGCGGGCTGCGGGACAGGCGGCAGCGATCAGTGCGGTCGGGCCGCGCAGGCTGGCCATGTCGACCCCCTTGGCGGTCGCTACCAGCGCCTTGCCGTCAAGAAGCGCGTGATGGTCGGCCAGAAACCCGCCGGTGGCCTGCGCCGGCAGCGCCAGCAACAGCGTGTCGGCGCGCGTCGAGGCGGCCAGATCGTCGGAAAGCCGCAGCGCTTCGGGCAATTCCGCGCCAGGCAGCCGCGCGGCGTTGACACGGGTCCGGCGCATCGCGGCGACCGCCGTGCCGTCGCGCCCCCACAGCACGACCTCGCGCCCGTCGCGGGCAAGCGTGATGGCAAGCGCGGTGCCGAAGGCGCCGGCACCCAGAACGGCGATCGCGGTCATGCCTTGGCTCCTTTCCGCCCCGAACCCAACAGCGCCGCGGCCCGCCGGTCAAGCGGCCAGCGCGGGCGTGCAGACAGATCCAGCCCGTCGCGGGCGCCCAGCCGCAGCCGTTCGATGCCGGCCCAGGCGATCATCGCCGCATTGTCGGTGCAAAGCGCCAGCGGTGGCGCCAGAAATCGCGCGCCCTGTTGGGCAGCCTCGGCCTGAAGGCGTGTGCGGATCGCCTGATTGGCGGCGACACCGCCAGCCACGGCGAAAACCGGCGCCTCGCCGGTATCATCCGCGAAGGCCGCGAGCGCCCGGCGCGACTTTTCGCCCAGCACATCCGCCACGGCCGCCTGAAACCCCGCGCAAAGATCGGCCCGGTCGGCACGATGCAAACCGCCCTGGCGGGCGACCAGATCGTCGCGGGCACGCAGCAGGGCCGTTTTCAGCCCGGAAAAGGACATGTCGCAACCCGGCCGGTCAAGCAGCGGGCGCGGAAAGCCAAACCGCAGCGGATCGCCGGCGCGCGCCTCGGCTTCCACCGCCGGCCCGCCAGGCTGCGGCAGACCCAGAAGTTTCGCCGTCTTGTCGAAAGCTTCGCCGGGGGCATCGTCGATCGTGCCGCCCAGACGCCGGATATCCTCTGCGCCCTCGACGATCAGAAACTGGCAATGACCGCCAGACACCAGGAGCATGAGGTAGGGAAAGGCGATGCCATCGGTCAGCCGGGGTGTCAGCGCATGGCCGGCCAGGTGGTTGACGCCGACAAGCGGCAGGCCGGCGCCGGCCGCCAGCCTTGGCACACATCACACCGGACAGGACCCCGCCAATCAGCCCCGGCCCGGCGGTGACCGCGATGGCATCGATGGCGCGAAGGGGCAGGCCCGCATCGCTCAGCGCGGCCTCGACGGCATGGTCGATGCGTTCGGCATGGGCCCGCGCGGCGATTTCGGGGACGACACCGCCAAAGGCGGCATGCAGATCGGCCTGACCTGTCACGACCGACGAGGCAATCTCGGCCCGGCCGTCTTCGCGCAGCCGGACCACCGCGGCGGCGGTATCATCGCAACTGCTTTCCAGCCCCAGAACCGTCAGCGTGGAGGTCATCGTCACCCTGTTGCCTCGTTTCCAACCCGCAGGTATCACCGTGGCCATGGCCAGACAACTTTGCCAAGGCAGGTATTCGGTGAACGCAGCCCAGCAACCGGCCATCATCCTGCTGACCCGGCCACTGGCACAGGCAAGGCCCATGCCCGCGACTTGGCTGCCGCGATACCCGATGCCCGGATCGTGCTTTCGCCGCTGATCGGGATCGAATTCGCGCCGTCGCCGACCGACACGGGCGAGGTTCGCGGGCTTCTTCTGACGTCGCAGAACGGCGTTGCCGCCATCGGCACCGCTACCCGGGCTTCGCGGGCCCGGTCTGGTGTGTCGGTGCGCAGACCGCCCGCGCTGCCGCTGGCGCGGGTTTGCAGGTTGCCGGACATGAACCAACGGTGACGGCGCTGATCAAAGGCTGCTGGCCGAAGCCCCCGATGGCCCGCTGTTGCATCTGCGCGGGCGTCATCAGCGGGGCGATCTGGCGGCAGCGCTTTCTGCCGCGGGCATACCGTGCCGCGATCACATCGCCTATGATCAGCCGGCCCTGCCGCTGACGGACGAGGCGAAAGGGATGCTGTCCGGCGCCGACCGGGTCTATTGCCCACTCTTTTCGCCGCGCACAGCCGGCTTGTTTCGCAAAGCGGTCGGCAGCCCGCCACCGCCTGCGGTGCATGTCGTGGCGATCAGCGCGAGCGCGGCGTCGGCATTGCATGGCTGGGGTGCCCCGCTTGATATCGCCCGAAATCCTGATGCCGCGTCGGTAACTCTGGCGCTGCAGGCGCAAATTGCCGCAAAGAACCTGCCTTGAGTGATGCTGGCCCGCGCCGTAAGCTGGGCAAGGTTCGCGTATGACGGTTTTCCGACAGGAGGTGGATAATGGCCCGCAGCAAGAAGCCGCCGACGGAAAAACCAGAACAGGCCGCAGACGAAAACGTCACCGAAGCCGCTGAAGAGGTCAGGCAGGAAACCGGGCAGGACGAGGCCGAAAGCGAGCCGGTAGAACTGGCCGAACCGAAACCGCCCGCCGCTGAACCGGAACCTGGGCCCGATGACCTGCAAGCGACAACCTGGCCGGATCACAACGATGCCGTCGCGGCAACCACGCCGGTGCAACCGCGCCGGGGCGGCATGCTGGGCCCGGTTCTGGCGGTGTGCTGGCCGCTGGTCTGGGCTTCGGCCTGTCGCAGTTGGGCCCGGTCAGCGGGTTGCCGGCGCTGGATCGGCTGACATCGGATCTGGCAAGCCAGAAGGCCGACATCGGGCAGCTGCGCGCGAACCTGGCGAACCTGGCCAGCGAGGCCCCCGACGGGTCGGGTATTGACCCGGCGGCTGTTGCCGCGCTGCAGGACAGCACGGCGCGCATCGAGGAGGACCTGCAAAGACTGACCGCGCTTGCGACGGCGGCGGACACGCGGGCGGGTGAACTGGAACAGCGCCTGGCCGCGGTCGAAAAACGGCCGGCTGCCGGTGACGGGGCAGGCGATGGCGCGTCGGCGGCCTATGAAGGCGAGGTTCAGGCGCTGCGCGACGATCTGGCGGCCCAGCGCGCTGCTTCCGAAACCGTGGCCGCGCAGGTGCAGACGCTCGCCAGCGACATCCAGGCGCGCATCGACGCCTCCGAGGCCGCCGCCAAGGCCGGTGTGCAGCGCGCAGCGCTGAACCGCCTGCGCGCTGCCATGGACAGTGGCGGTGACCTGATGCCCGCGCTTGTGGAATTGCGCGACAGCGGCGCCGAGATTCCCGCAGCCCTCGACGCCGCCGCACAATCCGGTGTAGCCAGCCTGCCCGACCTGCAACGCCGTTTCCCGCAAGCCGCGCGCGCCGCCCTTTCGGCAACGGTGAAGGTTTCGCAGGACGACGGGGTCTGGGGCCGGATGGGGGCATTTTTGCGCAGTCAGACCGGCGCACGGTCGCTGACCCCGCGCGAAGGCGACGATCCGGATGCAATTCTCAGCCGCGCCGAAGCCGCGCTTGCCGGCGGCGATCTGGATAAGGCGCTGGGCGAGCTTTCGGCGCTGCCGGAAGATGCCGCGGCCGCAATGGCGGAATGGTCGGGCGCGGCAAGCTTTCGGCTGGATGCCACCCGGGCGGCGGACGAACTCAACATGGCATTGAACGGATAGGACGGCGCGATGATCTGGTCCCTGATCAAGGTTCTTCTGTTCGTGGCCGCGGTCGCCGGCCTGGCGCTTGGCGCGGGCTATCTGATGGATACCGGTGGCGGCGTTCGCGTGGCGCTTGCCGGCTACGAATTTTCACTTGGGCCGGTTCAGGCAGCGGTCGCGGCACTGATCGTGATCCTCGCGTTGTGGCTGCTGCTGCGTCTCGTCGGGCTTCTTGTTGCCGTGTTGCGGTTCCTGAACGGTGATGAAACCGCGCTCAGCCGCTATTTCGACCGCAATCGCGAAAAGAAGGGTTATCAGGCCCTGTCCGAAGGCATGATGGCGCTGGCTTCGGGCGAAGGCCGGCTGGCCATGAACAAGGCGATCCGCGCCGAGAAGTACCTGTCGCGCCCCGAACTGACGACGCTGCTTCTGGCCCAGGCCGCCGAGGTAAGCGGCGACGCGCGCCGTGCGACCGAGGCTTACAAATCGCTTCTGGCCGATGACCGCACCCGGTTTGTCGGCATCCGCGGCCTGATGAAGCAGAAGCTGGTCGAGGGCGATACGGCCACTGCGCTTAAGCTGGCCGAAAAGGCCTTCGCGCTGAAACCCAGGCACGAGGAACTGCAGGACACGCTCTTGCAGCTGCAAACCCGCCAGTCCGACTGGAAGGGCACGCGGTCGACCCTCGCGGCCAAGCTGAAATCCGGCAACCTGCCGCGCGACGTGCATCGGCGGCGCGACGCGGTTCTGGCGTTGCAGGAAGCGCGCGACATTCTGGACCCGGAACAAAGCATCGAAGCGCGCGAGGCCGCGATTGCCGCCAACAAGCTGTCGCCCGATCTGATCCCGGCCGCGGCGCAGGCGGCGCGTGCCCATATCGCCGAAGGCAAGCCGAAGCTCGCCACGCGCATCCTCAAGAAGGCCTGGGATGCCAAGCCGCACCCGGATCTGGCCGCGGCCTTTGCCGAAATCGCGCCCGACGAAACCCCGGCAGAGCGGTTGAAGCGGTTCGCGACGCTGACGACGCTGCACCCCGAAAACGAGGAAACCCGGCTGCTTCTGGCCGAACTGAACATCGCGGCAGAGGATTTTCCGGCCGCCCGCAGGGCGCTTGGCAATCTGGCCGAAACCCACCCGACCAGCCGCAACTTGACGATCATGGCCGCCATCGTTCGTGGCGAAGGCGGCGACGACGCGTTGGTACGCGGCTGGCTGGCGCGGGCGCTGACCGCACCGCGCGGGCCGCAATGGGTCTGCGACAGCTGCCACAACATCCACAGCCAGTGGGCGCCGGTCTGCGACAATTGCCAAAGCTTCGACACGCTTAGCTGGCGCGAACCGGCCGAGGGCGCGGGGCCCAGCGCAACGCAGACCGAGATGCTGCCGCTGATCGTCGTAACGGTGGCGGAAACCGAGGCTGGACCGGAGCGGGGCGATACGTTGGAAGAGGCGGAAATCGCAGAGGAAAGCACCGCGAACGCCGACGCGGCCGAGCCCGCCAACGACCCCGAGGATGTCGCCCGGCGAAGCGAAATTTAGGGCTACACAGTCCGGGCGGATGGTGCTATCAGGCCCGCCACCAGCGGCCCGCCAGGGCCACACCAAAGTGCCGCTGTAGCTCAGCTGGTAGAGCACGTCATTCGTAATGATGGGGTCGGGGGTTCGAGTCCCTTCAGCGGCACCATTCCTCATCGATATATTTCAGATAATTCAAAGACTTGATGCAAAACGTACTCGGCTCACTGTTGAGCCGGTGAGTATTGCAGCGCTTAGCATCCTTGAAAGATCGCTTACCTGGCCGATGTGCTGCATGTAACTGATCGGGTGCTACTTCCGGGTCTGTAGATAGAATGTGAAGCCCGCCAGACCGACACCCGCCGGAAACGCAGGCACAAAGTGCATTGTGCTTGCAATCCATAGAAGCATAAATGCCCAAGGTTTTGGACGGCCAGATCGATTTGGGACGCCTCCCTTCGACAGTGGTTGTTTCGTGTTATTCCTGCGCCATTCTACGCGCCTTAGTGAACTTCTGCGCGCCATCGGTGGTTGCAATGCTCACTTCCTGACACGTATTGCCCTGATCCTGCGCCATGGATTGGTGGTTAGCGGCAGGCTTCGATGCCGCTGGCCAGCGATACTTGGGAACAGTGCGGCGGATTACCCTTGTGCCATCCGCCAGTCTGGCGGTGAATCGGCACGCCGATCATCCTGCGGCCGCAAAGAAGCGCGGGAGATGCCACGGGTGCATCTGTGCTGCCGACACGTAACGGATGCCAGCCGTTCACGAAGTGACTGTATCTGACCGGTCTATGCCAAAGGCGCCGCTGGCGAATGCGCAGAAGCCGCGCAAGTTCAAAGCAGTGGAAAACAGTGGTGAGCCCGACAGGATTCGAACCTGTGACCCACTGATTAAAAGTCAGTTGCTCTACCAACTGAGCTACGGGCCCACGACAGGCCAGCTAACTAGAAAGATCGGTGATGACGGTCAAGAGCGAATCCGACAAAAAACACGCCGCTGGCAAAAACGCCGCCGGCGGAGTATAGGCGGCCCATGAACGGCACGCCCGAGATTTCCGGCCAGCATTTCATGAAGATGCATGGCGCCGGCAATGACTTCGTGATCATCGATTCACGGGGGCGGGGCGGCGTGACCACGCCAGCGCTTGCCGCCGCGCTGGGCGATCGGCACCGCGGCGTGGGGTTCGATCAACTGGCGGAAATCCGCGACGCGGACGGGGCCGACTTCGCGCTCGACTTCTGGAATGCCGATGGCAGCCGGGCAGGCGCCTGCGGCAACGCCTCGCGCTGTGTGGCCGACCACGTTATGCGGGGCCTTGGCCGCGATGGCGTCTCCTTCACGACCGAACGCGGAACCTTGGGCGCCGTCCGGCGCGCGGACGGGCTTGTCAGCGTCAACATGGGCGCCCCGATCCTTGACTGGCAGGCCGTACCGCTGGCGCGAGAGGTGGACCTGCTGCACCTTCCCATTTCCGGCGATCCGGCGGCCGTGGGCATGGGCAACCCGCATTGCGTCTTCTTCGTCGCCGATGCCGAGGCGATCGATCTTTCGCGTGACGGCGCGGCGATGGAACACCATCCGCTGTTTCCCCGCGCGACGAATGTCGAATACGCGAGCCTCTCGGGCCCCGACCGGCTGCGGATGCGGGTCTGGGAACGCGGCACCGGCGTGACACTGGCCTGCGGTTCGGGTGCCTGCGCGACGGCGGTCGCGGCACATCGGCGCGGACTGACCGGCCGGCAGGTGACGCTCGACCTCGATGGCGGCACGCTGGAAGTCGACTGGCGCGACGACGGCGTCTGGATGACCGGCCCGACCGCCCATGTCTTCGACGGCTGGCTGACCGCCGACTTCATCGCCGCGCATCCATGAAGCCGCCGGTGTTTTCCACCCTCGGCTGCCGCCTCAACGCCTATGAGACGGAGGCGATGCGGGCACTGGCCGCCGATGCCGGCGTCGAAGGCGCGGTTGTCGTCAACACCTGCGCCGTGACGGCCGAAGCGGTGCGCAAGGCCAAGCAGGAAATCCGCAAGCTCAGCCGCGAAAACCCCGGTGCGACACTCATCGTGACCGGCTGCGCGGCCCAGACGGAGCCTGCAACCTTCGCCGCCATGCCGGAGGTCACGAAGGTCATCGGCAATACCGAGAAGATGCTGGCCGAAACCTGGACGGCGCTGAAGGCGCCCGATCTGATCGGCGAGACCGAGAAGGTGATGGTCGACGACATCATGTCGGTCACCGAAACCGCCGCACATCTGATCGACGGTTTCGGCCGGCATCGGGCCTATGTGCAGGTTCAGAACGGCTGCGACCACCGCTGCACCTTCTGCATCATCCCCTACGGGCGCGGCAATTCCCGCTCGGTTCCGGCCGGCGTTGTCGTCGACCAGATCAAGCGGCTTGTCGACAGGGGCTTTCAGGAAGTGGTGCTGACCGGTGTCGATCTCACAAGCTGGGGCGCGGACCTGCCAGGCCAGCCGCGCCTTGGCGACCTTGTCATGCGCATCCTCAGGCTGGTGCCGGACCTTTCGCGGCTCCGCATCTCCTCGATCGACAGCATCGAGGCGGATGACAACCTGATGCAGGCCATCGCGACCGAACCGCGCCTGATGCCGCATCTGCACCTTTCGCTTCAGCATGGCGACGATCTGATCCTGAAGCGCATGAAACGCCGCCACCTGCGCGACGACGCGATCCGCTTTTGCGAAGAGGCGCGGCACCTTCGCCCCGATATCGTCTTTGGCGCCGACATCATCGCGGGCTTTCCCACAGAAACCGAACAGATGTTCGAAAACTCGCTGAAACTGGTCGAGGACTGCGGCCTTACGTTCCTGCACGTCTTCCCCTTTTCCCGGCGCGAGGGCACGCCCGCCGCCCGCATGCCGCAGGTCAGAGGGCCCGCGATCAAGGAACGCGCGGCCCGCCTCCGCGCCGCCGGAGAGGCAGCGCTTGTCCGTCACCTCGACGCTCAGACCGGTCACAGCCACCGCATCCTTACCGAAGGCCCGCGTCTTGGCCGGACGGAACAATTCACGGAAGTGACCTTCACCAGCGATCAGCCCGAAGGCACGCTCCTGACGGCCACGATCACCGGTCATGACGGAAGCCGCCTGACCGCCTGATCTTCACCTTGTCGGAAATACTCTCGGGGGGGTCCCGGGGGGCAGACAGCCCCCCGGCTCCGCCTCATGCCGCGAGCGCCGCCCGGGTCCTTCCGATCATCAGCGCCGCCTCTGCCGCCTCGCGGCCCTTCTGGACGAAATGCGCGCGGTAAATCGCGTTGTGATGGTCGGTGTCCTGATAGTGATGTGGCGTCAGCGAAACCGAGAGGACCGGCACCCCGCTGTCCATCCCCGCCCGCATCAACCCGTCCACAACAGCCCGCGCCACGAAATCGTGCCGGTAGATGCCGCCGTCCACCACGAAGGCGGCACAGGCCACCGCAGCGTAGCGGCCCGAGCCGGCCAGATCGCGCGCCAGAAGCGGCATCTCGAACGCCCCGGGCACGTCAAAGACGTCAACCTGCCCCGCCGGGATCAGTTCGGTAAACCCGGCCAGCGCCTGGCTGACGATATCGGCATGCCAATTGGCCTTGATGAAGGCATAGCGGGTGTGTGTCATCTTCGTGATCTCCTTATCTCAAGCGACACGTCACCCAAGGCGATCACGAACGAAGCGCCTCCGGACCCGCCGAAGGTGCTGCGTGCGTTCTCTTCCATCCGGACTGTTACCGTCGGCCCCGGCCTCTCACCGGGTCTGCTGACCCCCTGCCTGCGCAGGGGCGCTCGCGGGCTCGGGGCGCAGAGCACCTCATACCGCCGGTGGGGAATTGCGCCCCGCCCTGAGAACGGGCGAACCATGACACCGCTGCGCGCGTCGCGCAAGCCGCGTGCGCCAAAGCCCGGACTTGCCAAGGGCGGCACGCTCAGGCTACCTCTCGTGGAACAACACTTTGGGGGCGTCATGGTCTCGCTTTACCAAATCCTGAATCTTCTGCTGGACATCGTCTGGTTCGTGATCCTGGCCCATGTGATCATGAGCTGGCTGATCAACTTTCAGGTCCTGAACCTCAGGCAGCCGCTGGTGGCCCAGCTCTGGTACGGGTTGAACCGGCTGCTGGAGCCTATCTATTCGCGTATCCGGCAGTTTCTGCCGGCGATGGGCGGGCTCGATCTTTCGCCGCTGGTGCTGATTTTCCTCGTGGCCGCGCTGCGAATCGTGCTGGCGAACAACGCCGCCGCATTCTTCTGACAGCGGTGTCCGGGCAGGCCGCACCCGCGTATTCCGACCCGCTGGGTCCGCATGCTCTTCTGCAGTCGGTTTTCGGTTTCGGCCGGTTCCGCCCGGGACAGGAGGAGGTCGTGCAGGCGGTGCTGGATGGTCGCAACACGCTTGCCATCATGCCGACCGGCGGTGGCAAATCGCTGTGCTTTCAGCTCCCCGCGCTTTGCCGCGACGGCCTGACCGTCGTCATCTCGCCGCTCATCGCGCTGATGCGCGACCAGGTGCGATCCCTGCGTGAGGCAGGCGTCGCCGCCGGCGCACTGACCTCGGGCAACACCGAGGCGGAAACCGATGCCGTGTTCCGGGCGCTGGAAGAGCGCAGCCTGAAGCTGCTCTACCTGGCCCCGGAAAGGCTTGCCTCCGGTGCGGCGCTGTCGCTGCTACGCCGGGCCGGCACGACCTTGCTGGCAGTGGACGAGGCGCATTGCGTCAGCCAATGGGGTCATGACTTTCGTCCCGATTACCTGCGCATCGGCGAACTTCGTCGCGCGCTGGGCGTGCCGCTCGCCGCCTTTACCGCCACCGCCGATGCCGAAACCCGGGCAGAGATCGTGGCACAGCTTTTCGACGGGCAGGAGCCGGAAACATTCCTGCGCGGCTTCGACCGGCCGAACATCCATCTGGCTTTCGCGCCCAAGGACGGGCCGCGCCAGCAGATCCTGGCCTTCGCCGCCGCGCGCAAGGACCTGCCCGGCATCGTCTATTGCGCCACCCGCGCCAAGACCGAAACGCTGGCCGCCGCGCTGCGCGAAGCCGGTCACAGCGCGCTGGCCTATCACGGCGGCATGGAGCCCGACATCCGGCGCGAGGTCGAAACCCGCTTTCAGCGCGAGGACGGGCTGATCGTGGTCGCAACCGTCGCCTTCGGCATGGGCATCGACAAGCCCGATATCCGCTGGGTCGCCCATGCCGATCTGCCGAAATCGATCGAGGCCTATTACCAGGAAATCGGCCGCGCCGGGCGCGATGGCGCGCCGGCAGAAACGCTGACGCTGTTCAGCGCCGACGATATCCGCCTCCGGCGTTCCCAGATCGACGAAGGCCTGGCGCCAGACGGACGCAAGGCGGCCGACCACGGCCGGCTGAACGCGCTTCTGGGTCTGGCCGAGGCAACCGGCTGCCGGCGCCGCGTTCTTCTGGGCTATTTCGGCGAGAAGACCGGGGATTGCGGGCATTGCGACCTGTGTGACGATCCGCCGGAGCTGTTCGATGCGACCGAAAAGGTGCGCATGGCCCTGTCGGCGATCCTGCGAAGCGAGGAAAGCTTTGGCGCGGGCCACGTCATCGACATCCTCATGGGTGTCGAAACCGACCGGATCCGCGCCCGCGGCCATGACCGGCTGCCGACTTTCGGCGTGGGTCGCGACCTCAAGCGGCCGGTCTGGGCGGCGATCCTGCGCCAGATGATGGGCCGCGATCTGATCCGCCCGGTTCCCGAACGTCACGGGGCCCTGGCGCTGACCGAGGCGGCGCGGCCGGTTCTGCGCGGCGAAACCACCGTCACCCTGCGCAAGGACGCGCTTGCGAAATCCGCCACGCGGCCGCAGGCCCGCGCCATGGTGTCTGACGAAGACGCGCCGCTACTCTCTGCGCTGAAGGCGCGCCGCCGCGCGCTGGCCGAGGCGGCTCGGGTCCCGGCCTATGTCGTCTTTGCCGACCGCACGCTGATCGAGATGGCCGAACGCCGCCCGGCAACGCTGGACCAGATGGCGACGATCACCGGGGTTGGTGCAAAGAAACTGGAACGCTATGGCGCGGCGTTTCTGGAGGTCGTCACCGGCGCGGCGGCGCCGGACATGCATCCTCAGCGGCGCCGGCTGGCCGGCGGCGACGGCGGCGCGGTGTTCGACCGTCTTCTCGAGGCGCAGGCGGGGCTGATCCGCGGCGCCTGCGGCACGGAAAAACCGCTGAGCTGTTCGGCCGGTCTTCTGGCGCGGCTGGCCGAACTGCGCCCGTCCGACCCGCGCGCCCTGACGCGGGTTCTGGGCGAAGCGCGCGCCGAACGCTTCGGGCCGGCGTTTCTGAAGGTGCTGTCCGGCGAATAGCAAGCAACAGGCTCAGGCCGCCGCTTCGGAGGCCGCACAGGGCGTGCAGGCGTCGGGCGGGGCATGGGCCAGAATGCGTTCGGCGATGATGGATTTCTTCAGCGGCTTGGTCAGGTAATCGTTCAGGCCGGCGCTCAGGATATCCTCGCGGTCGCCCTCCATCGCATGGGCGGTCAGTGCGATGATCGGTACCGCGCTCGCCGCCCCGGCCTCTTCGATCCGCCGGATTTCGCGGGTTGCCTCGCGGCCGTCCATTTCCGGCATCGAGATATCCATGAAGATCAGGTCGGGCCGCCAGTTTCGGAACGCCTCGACCGCCTCGCGGCCATTGCCGGCAAAGCTGATCTCGATGTCGAAATCCTTCACCATCTTCGAAAACACCAGCTGGTTTGTGCGGTTGTCCTCAGCCGCGAGCACCCGCATCTTGCGCAGGCCCGCCGGCGGCGCTTCGGGGCGCGGGGCGGCCTTGGCGACGGGTTCGCCCGCCGCCGGGTTCGACAGGTCGCGCAGGCGACGAAAGAGGTCCGAACGCAGAACCGGTTTTTGCATGATCCCCGACAGGTCCAGGGGTTCGCCCTCGTCGCGCACCGCGGCGGGGTTCGATGTCAGCAACAGGACCGGCAGGGCGGGGTGCTGGCGATGCAGCGCGCCGGCCAGTTGCAGCCCGTTCATTTCCGGCATCTCGTGATCGGTCAGAACGACGTCGAACTCCTGCGCGTTCAGGGCCGCCAGCGCCTCGGCGCCCGATCGGCACAGCACGACCTCCAGCCCATAGGTCGTCAACTGACGTTCCAGGATCACCCGGTTGATGATCTGGTCATCGACCACAAGCGCGCGGCGCAGGGTGATCGGGTCCGAAGGCCGCGCATCGGTGTCTTCGGCCGCGGGGAGCGAGACCTGAAAGCCGAAACAGGACCCTTTGCCCTGTTCGGAATCGACCCAGATCGATCCACCCATCATCTCGACCAGCCGCCGCGTGATCGCCAGCCCGAGCCCGGTACCCTCGAACTTGCGGTTGGTCTGATCTTCGACCTGGTTGAATTCGCCAAACACATGGTCGAGGTTCTCGGGTGCGATGCCGATGCCGGTGTCTTCCACCGTCAACCGCAAGTCCCAATTGCCGTCTTCGGCCTCGAATCCCACGATACGCACCAGCACGTGCCCCTCTGCGGTGAATTTCACCGCATTGCCGATCAGGTTGGTCAGAACCTGCCGCAGCCGGCCGGGATCGCCGACAAAGCGGGTCGGCAGGAAGATGTCGAAATCGACGAACATGTCGATGGCTTTGCTTTGCACCGATGGCTGCATCAGCATGGCGATTTCGTGAACGCAGCGTTCCAGATCGAAAGGTTCGGGGTGCAACACCATCTTGTCGGCTTCGATCTTGGAATAGTCGAGCACGTCGTTGATGATCGCAAGCAACGCTTCGCCCGAGGATTTGATGGTTTCCGCATAAAGCCGCTGTTCGTCGTCGAGCGCTGTATCGCAAAGCAGTTCCGCCATTCCGACGACGCCGTTCATCGGCGTGCGGATCTCGTGGCTCATATTGGCAAGAAACGCCGATTTGGCGCGATTGGCGCTTTCCGCCTCGATCCGCGCGCCGTCAAGCTCCGCCTGCTGCTGCTTCAGTTCCGAAATATCCACGCGAAGCCCGACGCGGCCGCCATCGGGGGTTTCGCGTTCCAGTATCCGCAGCCAGCGGCCGTCACCCAGATGCTGTTCGACCAGCCCCTGCGGGTTGCGATGCTGTGCCAGCCGTTCGGCCAGCCATTCCTCCTCGCGGCCCACAGCATCGGTATACTGACCCCGGTCAAGCCCAAACCGCAGGATGCTTTCGAAACTGGCGCCCGGCTCCATCACCTGCGCACTGTCTGGGTAAATCTGTTTGTAGCGGTCGTTGCACATCACGAGAGTGTCGGCGCGGTCGAAAAGGACAAACCCGTCCGGTATCGCCTCGATCGCGGCCCAGATCCGCATCATGTCGGTGATGTCGAGAAGCAGCGAGGCCATGTCGCCGTCCCGCGTGCGCTGTTCGACAAGCTTCAGATAGCGACCGTCCGTCAGGCGCAGGGTTACCGGCTCGATCGGGTTGCTGGCCCAGCGCGCTGCCATCGCCCGGCACCAGTCTTCGCCCGCCTCTCCGCCCAGTTCGAACAGATCCCGTTCGACAGCCCGGCCCAGGATTTCGGCAAAACTCATGCCCGGCGCCAGACCGCCAAGGCCGAAGCCCCTGGCATAGGCGGCATTGGCGGTAACCAGCGCACCACCGTCGTCGAAAATCGCGAATCCGTCCGATATCGCCTCGATCGAATCCCAAAGGCGTCGTTCGGCGAGAACGGCAACGTCATTGGCGCGCTGCAGATCGCCCAGCACCCGGCTGTTCTGGCCTTTCAGGGCATCCGCCTGGGATTGCGCGACCTCGGTCACCTGCCGCTGTTCGATGATGCGCACCGACAGGTCCTGCGCCTGGCGCGCCAGTTTCGCATTGGCCGCGGTCAGTTCCTTTTGCTTCTGCGCAAGCAGAAGTTCGGCGGCAAGGCGCGCGCGTCGTTCCTGTGCCAGGCGGTCGGCAAAGCTCATCGTTCACTCCTGCGGCGCCCGTGACGGGTGCGCGCGGCCAAGTTTTCCGACAAACCGGTGAATCTGGGCTTAACCGCCGCATGGCGGCAGCCGGCCGGCGCGGCGCTTGCCAAGTCGCGGGCCGAATGTCAGCATTCGGACAATCCCGAAGGGAGGCCCCGATGCACCGATTTCTATCGTTTCTTTTGATCGCTCTTTGCCTTTCCGCCGTACAGGTCGGCGCACAGGACAACCCGATTGCCGCGCGACGGCTGGCACTGAGCAAGGATATCGACCTTCCCGGCGGCGATCTGCAGACGATCTTCGACACGACGCTTGACGCCTGCGAACGCGCCTGCCTTGCCGACAACCGGTGTCTGGCCTTTACCTTCAACGGACGCGCCGGGGCGTGTTTTCCGAAATCGGTGGCGGGGGTGCCTGCACCTTACGAAGGCGCGTTGTCGGGCCGGGTTCTGCCGGCCGATCCCGCGGCCTTGGCCGCTGCCCCCGCGCGCCGGGCGGAACTGACCTTCCTCTCCGACCGCGATATCGCGCAGGCCCGCGATCTGGCCGGAGGGCTGGCAAACCTGCATGTCAGCGGCGAATGGACCGCCGACCAGCACCGCCAGACCGCGGCCAATGCCGAAGCGGGAGGCAATGCCGCTCTGGCCGCCAGCCTGACCGGCGCGGCGCTGAACCTGTCGGACGCGCCCGAGGACTGGGCGGACTATGCGCGCCTGAACCTGGCGGCGGCCGAAGCCGACAACCAGAACCGCGGCACCTATCGCGAACGGGCGTTCGCCGCGGCCGTCAACGCCTATCTGCGCACCTCCAACGCCGCGCTGAAAGCCACGGTGCTGACCGACATGGCGCGCGCGCTGGAAAACCTTGGCCGCGGGCGTGACATGATCCCGGCCCTGCGCCTGGCGCAGGCCAGCCAGTTTCGCGACGATACCGAGGCGCTGCTCGACGATGCCATCGGCAAATACGGGTTTCGGATTGTCGAGCATCAGGTCGACAGCGACAGCGCCTTTCCCCGCATCTGCGCAAGCTTTTCGGACGCTTTGGTGAAGTCCGGCGTCGATTACAGCGCCTTCGTCCGACTGCCCGAACCGGGGCTGGCGGTGACGGCCGAGGGTTCGCAGCTTTGCGTTGAAGGCGTCGCGCATGGGGCACGCTATGCAGTGACCTTCCGCGAAGGTCTGCCCGCCGCCAGCGGAGAGGCGATGGCGAAATCCGTCACGCTGAACCTTTACGTGCGCGACCGCAGCGCGGCGGTTCGCTTTCCCGGCCGGGCCTATGTTCTGCCGCGCGGTACCGGCGCGGCCATCCCGGTGGAAACGGTCAATACCGGCGGCCTCGAACTGACGCTGCGCAGGGTCAGCGACCGCAACATCCTGCGCGCCATCCAGGACGATTACTTCGGCCAGCCGCTCAGCAGTTACCAGACCGAATACTTCGCTTCTGACGTGGCCGAGGAGGTCTGGAAAGGCAGCGCCGAGGTGGCGATGGAGGTCAATCGAGACATGACCACCCGCCTGCCGATGGACGAGGCGATTGCCGGCCAGCCGCCGGGGATCTATGCGCTGGAAGCGCGCGTGCCCGGCGCCGACCCCTATGAGGTCGCTTCGGCCACGCAGTGGTTCGTCATTTCCGACCTAGGGCTGACCACGCTTTCCGGTGTGGACGGTGTCCATGTCTTCGTGCGCAGCCTTGGCGGCGCGGCGGCGAAATCGGGGGTCAAGCTGACACTTCTGTCACGCTCGAACCGGCCGCTTGGCAGTGCTGTTACCGACGATCAGGGCCACGCGATGTTCGCCGGCGCGCTGGCGCAGGGCACCGGCGGTGCAGAACCCGCGCTGGTCCTGGCCGAGGATGGCGCGGATGACATGGCCTTCCTGTCGCTGTCCGATCCGGAGTTCGACCTGTCAGACCGCGGCGTCGAAGGGCGCGAGGCCGCGCCGCCGATCGATGTCTTCCTGGCGACGGACCGTGGCGCCTATCGCGCCGGGGAAACCCTGCATGCCACTATTTTGGCGCGCGACGGTGCAAGCGCCGCGATCGAGGGGCTTCCGCTGACCGTGGTGGCGCGCCGGCCAGACGGCGTCGAACACAGCCGTCTTCTGGCGGCCGATCTGGGTGCGGGCGGGCATGTCATCGACCTTCCGCTGGCCGCGTCGGCGCCACGTGGTATCTGGCGGCTGGAGGTGTTTGCCGACCCCGATGCGCCGACGCTCGCCACGCAAACCTTTCTGGTCGAGGATTTCCTGCCCGAACGCATCGATTTCGACCTGACGCTGGGCGACGGCCCGGTGCATCTTGGCGATCAGCCGGTTCTTGGCATCGCGGCGCGGTATCTCTTTGGTGCGCCGGGGGCCGATCTGGCGATCGAGGGTGAGGTGGTTCTGCGCGCCGCCGACGGGCTCGAAGCCTATCCCGGCTATGTCTTCGGCCGCCATGACGAACCCTTTGAAACGCGGATGGAACCGCTGCCTTACGGCGAGGCCACCGATGCCGAGGGCCAGGCGAGCCTGCCGGTCACGCTGCCGGCGGTCGAAGACCCCGGTCGCCCGCTTCTGGCGGAATTGACGGTGCGCCTTGCCGAAGGCTCCGGCCGCCCGGTCGAACGCCGGTTGCAAACCCGGCTGGTGCCGAGCGACCCGGTTCTGGGCATCAGGCCAGAATTCGACGGTGTCGCTCCCGAGGGTGGCGAGGCGGCGTTTCGCCTGATCGCCGTGGGACCGGAAGAAACCCCGGTGGCCGCCACGGTGCGCTGGACGGTGAACCGGGTCGAAACCCGGTACCAGTGGTACCAGCTTTACGGCAACTGGAACTGGGAGCCGGTGACGCGCCGTTCGCGGGTTGCTCAGGGCGAAGCTACGCTGGGCGGCGATGCGGTTCGCGTTGCCGCGCCCGTCGAGTGGGGCGAATACGAACTGGTGGTCGAACGCATCGACGGGCCGGTCGCCTCGGCCTCGACATTGTTCTATGCCGGCTGGTACGCCAGCGCCGATGCCTCTGCCACCCCCGATGTGCTGGAGATGTCGCTTGACAAGCCTGCCTACGTGCCGGGTGAAACCGCGCATCTGCGAATGGTGCCGCGCGCGGCGGGAACCGCGCTGGTGACCATGCTGTCCAACCGGCTGATCGCGATGCAGGCAGTTGAGGTCAGCGAGGGCGAAAACCGGATCGACCTGCCGGTGACCGATGACTGGGGGCCGGGGGTCTACGTGACCGTTTCGGCCCTGCGCCCGATGGATGTCGCTGCCGGGCGCAACCCCGCACGTGCGTTGGGCCTTGCCTATGCCGCGGTCGATCCGGGCAACAGGCGTCTGGGCGTGGCGCTCGACATGGCCGAAGAGGCCGAGCCGCGCGGGCCGCTCGACCTGACGCTGAAGGTCGAAGGGGTGGCACCGGGCGAAACCGCCTTTGCCACCGTTGCCGCGGTCGATCTGGGCATCCTGAACCTGACCGCCTATCAGGCGCCGGATCCCGAAGGTCATTACTTTGGCCAGCGAAAGCTGGGGGTCGGCATCCGCGACCTTTACGGCCGGCTGATCGACGGGATGAACGGCGCGATTGGCACGGTGCGTTCGGGCGGCGACGCCGGTGCGCAGGCACGCCTTCAGGCGCCGCCCCCGACCGAGGAACTGGTCGCCTATTTCAGCGGCCCGGTCACGGTCGGGGCCGATGGCAAGGCGCATGTCCGCTTTGACCTGCCGGCCTTCAATGGCACCGTGCGCGTGATGGCCGTGGCCTGGTCGAAAACCGGGATCGGGCAAGCCTCGGGCGACGTGCTGGTGCGCGATCCGGTCGTGGTGACGGCAAGCCTGCCGCGGTTCATGGCGCCCGGCGACGAAAGCCGGCTGCTGCTGGAAATTGTCCATGCCCGTGGTCCGGCCGGCCGTGTCGGTCTGGACGTTTCAGGCGACGGTGTGACGCTTGGTGCGGTACCGTCCGGCGTCGATCTTGCCGAAGGTGGCAAGGCGGTTGTCGCGGTGCCCGTCACCGCCGGCGAGGCGGGAATACACAGTTTGACCGTGGCACTGACTACGCCGGATGGCAGGGTGCTTGTCAAACCGCTGGCGCTGCCGGTCGAGGTCAACGACCCGCCGGTTGTCAGCACGCGGCGTTTCGACCTCGCATCGGGCGGCACCTTTGCCTTCAGCCGCGATGTCTTCGCCGGCTATCAGCCCGGCACCGGCAGCGCGACGCTGGCGGTCGGGCCGCTGGCACGGTTTGACGCGCCGGGGCTTTTGCAGGCGCTAGACAGCTACCCCTATGGCTGCACCGAGCAGCTGACGTCACGCGCGATGCCGCTTTTGTATTTCGACAGCGTTGCCGAGGCGATGGACCTCGATACCCGAGAGGGTTTGCACCAGCGCGTGTCGGAAGCTCTGGTCGAAATCCTGCAAAACCAGAGCGCCGAGGGTTCTTTCGGTCTGTGGCGGCCAGGCAATGGCGATCTGTGGCTCGATGCCTATGTCACCGATTTCCTGAGCCGCGCGAAGGCGCGGGGTTATGACGTGCCGGCGCTGGCCTTCCGTCAGGCGCTCGACAACCTGCGCAACCAGGTGAATTACGCGCCCGATTTCGATGCCGGCGGCGGCCCCTATGCCTATGCGCTGATGGTGCTGGCGCGCGAAGGCGCGGCGGCAATAGGCGATCTGCGGTATTATGCCGATGTGAAGGCCGAGGCGTTCAACACGCCCATCGCCGCGGCACAGCTGGGCGCGGCACTGGCCGCCTATGGCGACCAGCGGCGCGCCGACCGCATGTTCGCCGAGGCCGTGCGCCAGATCGACGAACTGCCGGCAGAGGATTCGATGCAGCTCCTGCGCACCGATTACGGCACCAACCGCCGCGACGCCGCGGCGGTCCTGGCGCTCGCGACCGAGGCTGGGAGCAACGCGATCGACGCCGAGGCGCTGGCGGAACGCATCGCCCGCGCCGGCAGCGCCCGCCGCTCCACGCAGGAGGCGGTCTGGACGCTGATGGCAACCGAGGCGCTGATCGACCGCGCCGGCGTGTCGGGCTTTACCGTGAACGGGTCGGCGGTCAGCGGGCCGCTGGTGCGGCTGATGGCCGACGAGGCCGAGGCAGCGGCGATCGACATCGCCAATGGCAGCGGCTCCGATGCGCTCCTGACCCTGACAACCACCGGCGTGCCGGCCACGCCGGAACCCGCGGGCGGCAACGGCTATGCCATCCGGCGCAGCTATTACACCCTGTCGGGCGAGCCGGCCGATATCGCCAGCGTCGCGATTGGCACCCGGCTTGTCGCGGTCCTGGAAGTCGAAGGCTTTACCGCCGCCGAAGCCCGCCTGATGATCGACGATCCCCTTCCCGCAGGCTTCGAGATCGACAATCCGAACCTGATCAGCGGCGATGCCGGCGATCTTGGCTGGCTCGACCTGTCGGGCGATACGCAGAATGTCGAATTTCGGCAGAACCGCTTTCTGGCCGCCGTCGACCTTTACGGGCCGGCAACCGTCCGCTTGGGCTACAAGCTGCGCGCAGTCTCGCCAGGCCGTTTCCACCACCCGGCCGCGAGTGTCGAGGATATGTACCGCCCCGACAACCGGGCTTGGACCGACACCGCCACGGTGGCGATCACCGAATGACCGGCGCGCGCTGGATTGCCGCGCTGGCCGTGGCGCTGGGCGTTGCCGCCGGTGCCCGCGACGGGTTCGATCAATGGGTGGCGCGCACCGAACTGCCGCCGCTGGCTGTTGAAACCGGCGCCGAGGTCCTGGCGCGCGACGGAACGCTCCTGCGCGCCTATACGGTGGCCGATGGCCGCTGGCGGCTGGCCGTAACGCCCGATGCAGTCGACCCGGCCTTCCAGGCGCTGTTGATCGCCTATGAAGACCAACGGTTCTACAGCCATGCCGGCGTCGATCCGCTGGCGCTTCTGCGCGCGGCCGGTCAGGCGCTGATGACGGGCCACATCGTTTCGGGCGGTTCAACCCTGACCATGCAGGTTGCACGCCTTCTGGAAGACAGCGGAACAGGCCGGTTTTCTGGCAAGCTGCGCCAGATGCGGCTCGCGTTGGCGCTTGAACGCCACCTCGACAAGCAGGAGATCATTGGTCTTTACCTGCATCTCGCCCCCTATGGCGGCAATATCGAAGGGATACGCGCTGCAAGCCTGACCTATTTCGGCAAGGAACCGCGCCGCCTGACCCCGGCCGAGGCGGCGCTTCTGGTTGCGCTGCCGCAGGCGCCGGAGGCGCGCCGGCCCGATCGTCACCCGGCAGCGGCGGCCAGCGCGCGCGCGCGGGTTCTGGCGCGGCTTGAAACCCTCGGCGCGCTTGCGCCCGACCGCGCCGCGGCGGCGTTGCGCGAACCGGTGCCGGGTGCCCGCCGGCCTTTCCCCGCTCTTGCGCCGCATCTGACCGACAGGCTGACCCGGGCACGTCCCGACCGCGGCCGTTTCACCCTGACCATCGACGCCTCGCTGCAATCCCGGCTCGAAGCGCTTGCAGCGGCCGCGATGGCCGGGCGCGGCGAGCGGTTGCAGGTTGCGATCCTGGTGGCCGATCACCGGAGCGGCGCGGTTCTGGCCTCGGTCGGCTCCTCGGCCTACCGCGCCGACCGTCGTCAGGGATTTGTCGACATGACGCGGGCGCTGCGCTCGCCCGGCTCCACGCTGAAACCGCTGGTCTATGCCCTTGCCTTCGACGAAGGCCTCGGCCATCCCGAAACCCTGATCGACGACCGCCCGGTGCGGTTTGGCACCTATGCGCCGCAGAATTTCGACAAGCGGTTTCGTGGCACGCTGCGCATGCGCGAGGCCTTGCAACTGTCGCTCAACATCCCGGTGGTTCTCTTGACCGAGGCGCTGGGCCCGGCCCGCCTGATGGCGGCGCTGGAACGCGCCGGCGCCCGTCCCGTCCTGCCAACGGGCCAACCCGGGCTGGCGGTGGCGCTGGGCGGTGTCGGCATCACGCTGGAGGATCTTGTCGCGACCTATGCCGCGCTGGCCCATGGCGGCCGCGCAGTTGCCTTGCGCTATGAAGAAGCAGCGCCGGGGGAGGGTCGGCGCGTGGTCAGCTCCGCCGCCGCATGGCAGGTGGCCGATATCCTTTCGGGCGTGGCGCCGCCGGCCGGGGCGCCTGCCAACCGGCTCGCCTACAAGACCGGCACCAGCTATGGCCACCGCGACGCCTGGGCGCTGGGCTTCGACGGCGCCCATGTCATCGGTGTCTGGATGGGCCGCGCCGATGGCACGCCGGTGCCCGGCGCCTTCGGCGGCGAACTGGCCGCGCCGATCCTGTTTCAGGCGTTCCAGCGCTTGAAGCCGGTGCTCGAGCCGCTGCCGCCAGCACCGCCTGAAACCCTGCTTGTCGCCAATCCGCAACTGCCGCCACCCCTGCGCCGCTTCCGGGGCCGGGATGCGGCCTTTGCCGCCGACCCCTTGGCACCGACCATCGCCTTCCCTCCGGACGGCGCCGAGGTGGCGCTGGACGGTGCGGCGCTGATGGCCCGGGTCGACCGTGGCGCCCCGCCGTTCACCTGGCTGGCGAACGGCCGCCCGGTTCTGGTGGCCAGCCGTGACCGGCAGGTCCTGCTTGACCTCACCGGGCCCGGTTTCGTGACGCTTTCGGTGATCGATGCTGCCGGCCAAAGTGCCCGCAGCGCCATCACCCTTTCACCCTGACCGGCATTGCCCTTCGCCTTGGCGGCAAATACCCGGGGGCGGGGGCGGGAGGCCCCCGGAAAGTCCGCGCGGGATCAGAGCCGCTCGAACGCCAGCGCGATGCCCTGGCCGCCGCCGATGCACATGGTGACAAGGGCGCGTTTGCCGCCGGTCCGCTCCAGTTCGTAAAGCGCCTTGAGCGTGATGATCGCACCGGTCGCGCCGATCGGATGGCCCAACGCCACCGCGCCGCCATTGGGATTGACCCGCGCGGGATCGAGCCCCAACCCCTTTGTCACCGCCAGCGCCTGCGCGGCGAAGGCCTCGTTCGATTCGATCACGTCGAAATCGCCCGCGGCAAGGCCGGTACGTTTCAAGAGCGCCTCGACCGCCGGCACCGGGCCGATCCCCATCACTTCGGGGCGGACGCCGGCATGGGCGTAACCCAGAACCCGCGCCCGCGGGTTCAGCCCGGCGCGGCTGGCGGCGTCGGCGCGCGCCAGGACCACCGCGGCGGCCCCGTCGTTCAGCCCGCTGGCATTGCCGGCGGTGACGCTGCCATCTTTCTTGAAGGCCGGGCGCAGGCCGGCAAGCCCTTCGGCGGTCGTCGCCTTGGGGTGTTCGTCGGTGTCGAACACCGTCACGCCCTTGCGGCCCTTGATCTCGACCGGAACGATCTGGCTCTTGAAACGACCATCGGCAATCGCGCGGGCGGCGCGTTGCTGGCTTTCCAGCGCAAAGGCGTCCTGCGCGGCGCGGCTGATGTCATGCTCGGCCGCGACGTTTTCCGCCGTCACACCCATGTGGCCGGTGCCAAAGGGGCAGTTCAGCGCGCCCAGCATCATGTCGGTAGCGCCGGTATCGCCCATCTTCTGGCCCCAGCGCGCCGAAGGCAGCACATAGGGCGAGCGGCTCATGCTTTCGGCACCGCCGGCAAGCCCGAACTCCGCATCGCCCAGCGCCAGCGACTGGATCACCGAAACGATGGCCTGAACGCCCGAACCGCACAGCCGGTTGACATTCATCGCCGGGGTTCCGTTCGGCACGCCGGCATCCATCGACGCGACACGCGAGAGATACATGTCGCGCGGTTCGGTGTTGATCACATGGCCAAAGACCACATGGCCGATCTGACCGCCTTCGACGCCGGAGCGTTCCATCGCCGCCTTCGCGGCAATCGTGGCGGTTTCGATGGGCGCGAGCCCGGCAAGGCTTCCGCCGAACGTGCCGACAGCGGTGCGTGCGCCGTCAAGAATTACGATGTCGTCCATGAATCAGGGGTCCTTGGGCTGGGAATGGTCGGGGTGGGCCGCCTCTACCGCCGGCAGGGCTCGCAGGTCCAGAAGAATTCGGTGGATGCGGGGATGTGACGCAAGGTCCAAACCGGCGCGCTCGGCATTGTAGGCCTGTGGGACAAGGCAGATATCGGCAAGGCTCAGCCGGTCGCCATGGCAGAACCGGCCGGTCGCAGGATGGTCGAGCATCGCCTCGAGCGCCGCCAGACCGCGGCCGATATGGTGGCGTTGCCAGTCATCGGCGCTGACCTTGCCGCCCGATATCTCGGCCACCTGATTGCGCACCGACAGGTTGCAGACCGGTGCCGTTTCCATGGCGATGGCAAAAGCCAGGGCGCGTACCCGTGCGCGTTCGGCCGGCGCCGCGGGCAACAGCCCGCCCTGCCGGGTTTCGTCGAGATACTCGACGATAGCGACCGACTGGGTCAGCCGGTGGCCGTCGATCTCCAGCGTCGGCACCAGCCCCTGGGGATTGCGCGCCAGGTTTTCCGCGCCCTTCTGTTCGCCCCGCACCAGATCGACCGCCACCGAGGTGAAGGGGATGGCCAGATGGTGCAGCGCGATGCGGACACGATAAGAGGCCGAAGACCGCCAGTAGTCGTAGAGGACAGCTGTCATGGCCCCTCCATCAGCGTCGCAAGCGCCTGTCGCAGGGCGGTCTGGTCCGCGCCCAGCCGTTCTTCGAGTTCGTCCTGATAGGCGCGGGCGATCGGCACGATCCGTTCGACCAGCGCGCGCCCGGCATCGGTCAGGCGCATGTCGACCAGCCGGCGATCGACCTCGTGTTCGCGTTTCTCGATCAGACCGGCCTGTTCCAACCGGCTGGCGGCACGGCTGACCTTGGATTTGTCCATGTCCACGCGGGCATGGATTTCACGCACGCTGACCGACCCGGCCCGCGAGAGGTTCGCCAGAACCCGCCATTCGGGGATGGTCAGGCCGAACTCCTCGCGGTAGCGCTCGGCAAATGCCCGGCTGACCCGGCTTGCGGCGACCGCAAGCTGGTAAGGCAGGAACAGTGCCAGGTCGAAATCGTCCGGATCGTCCATTCGGCGATCATTGCATGTGGAACGATCCCGTCAAGCGCGCCGTTGCTTCGCGCGCGCGGTGGCCTAGCGCAGGGCGTTCGGCAGGAACTGCCTTGGCGCGGCCGTGACATCACGCAGCGCATTCGCACCGGACAGAAG
Source organism: Paracoccaceae bacterium (assembly GCA_041397385.1). Classification (GTDB taxonomy): domain Bacteria; phylum Pseudomonadota; class Alphaproteobacteria; order Rhodobacterales; family Rhodobacteraceae; genus Albidovulum. Next base: position 218,882 of record JAWKWW010000001.1, on the reverse strand, counting down.
CATCCACAGATGCATTTCGGCCGGCATCTCCATCGCCGTGGCGCCCGGTTGCATTGCCGTCCGATCCTTCAGACGGATAACGCTGACGCCGTTTTCGCTTTCTCTGGTCATGTGCATTCCCTTCATGTTCCGTGACCCATGGCGGAAGGCTGGCACATCGGCCTTAACCGGCGGTTTACCCGCACAATTGTCGGCACTTTTCCGGCGAGAGCCCGGCCGGGCGGGCAGCGCCATTGACATCGTTGCAAATGCAACAATAATGCGGAAAAGGCCGCCGGGGATTCGCCGGGGGCCTTTCAGGGAGGCGCGCCATGAACACCCAAACCGGCCCTTCGGGGTTGATCCGTGCCGCTACGCCCGGCGGGCCGCATGACGGATACATGCCCGGTTTCGGCAACGACTTTGAAACCGAAGCCCTGCCCGGGGCCTTGCCTCAGGGCATGAACTCGCCCCAGCAATGCAGTTATGGCCTTTACGGCGAACAGCTGTCGGGCACCGCTTTCACCGCGCCCAGCCATCAGAACGAACGGACCTGGTGCTACCGTATCCGCCCTTCGGTCAAGCATTCGGGGCGTTACGAGAAGATCGATCTTCCCTACTTCCGAACTGCACCGCATGTGGTTCCCGATGTCATCTCGCTTGGTCAGTACCGCTGGGATCCGGTGCCACATTCGGGTGGCGGGCTGACCTGGCTGACCGGCATGCGCACGATGACCACGGCGGGCGATGTGAACACGCAGGTGGGCATGGCGAGCCATATCTATCTGGTCACCGAAAGCATGGTGGACGCCTATTTCTATTCGGCCGACAGCGAGCTTCTGGTGGTTCCGCAGGAGGGCCGGCTTCGGTTCTGCACGGAATTGGGCGTGATCGACCTGGAGCCGAAGGAGATCGCCATCATCCCGCGCGGTCTGGTCTATCGGGTCGAGGTGATGGACGGCCCGGCGCGCGGCTTTGTCTGCGAAAATTACGGGCAGAAATTTGAGCTGCCGGGCCGTGGCCCGATCGGCGCCAACTGCATGGCCAACCGGCGCGATTTCAAGACGCCGGTCGCCGCATTCGAGGACCGCGAGGCGCCATCGACCCTGACCGTGAAATGGTGCGGCCAGTTTCACGAAACGAAGATCGGCCACAGCCCGCTGGATGTCGTCGCTTGGCATGGCAATTACGCGCCGGTGAAATACGACCTGCAAACCTATTGCCCGGTTGGCGCGATCCTCTTCGACCACCCCGACCCATCGATTTTCACCGTCCTGACCGCGCCTTCGGGCGTGCCGGGCACGGCGAATATCGATTTCGTGCTTTTCCGCGAACGCTGGATGGTGATGGAAAACACCTTTCGCCCGCCCTGGTACCACAAGAACGTCATGTCCGAACTGATGGGCAATATCTACGGCCAGTACGACGCCAAGCCGCAGGGCTTCGTCCCCGGCGGCATGAGCCTTCACAACATGATGCTGCCGCACGGACCGGACCGCGAAGCCTTCGAGAAGGCCTCGACCGCCGATCTGAAGCCCGAAAAGCTCGACAACACCATGTCCTTCATGTTCGAAACCCGGTTTCCGCAGCACCTGACCGAGTTTGCCGCCAACGAGGCGCCATTGCAGGACGACTACATCGACTGCTGGACCTCGCTAGAGAAGAAGTTCGACGGAACGCCGGGAGAGAAGTGAGGCCGGCGCCGGGCGGCTGGCAGCGGAGTTTGAGTATTTGAACCAAGATGAAGGAAACCACGTGTCAGGCCTGATCCGTTCCTGGGTGGAAAGCGCGAACCGGCCGGGGTGCGACTTTCCGCTGAACAACCTGCCTTACGGAGTGTTTTCGACCGCCGGCGAGGAGCCGCGCTGCGGTGTTGCCATCGGGGATAGCATCCTCGACATCGCCGCGCTTGAGGAGGCGGGGGTGATCGAGCTGGACCACGGCCCGGTTTTCGACGTGCCGTTCTGGAATGACCTGATGGAGCTTGGCCCCGGTGTCTGGGCCGCCTTTCGCGCTCGGCTGGTCGAGCTTCTGATCGAGGGTTCCAAGCACCGCCCGGCGGTCGCGCCGCACCTGGTGGCGATGGACGTGGCCGAATTGCACCTGCCGTTCCTTCTGTCGGAATACACCGATTTCTATGCCGGAAAGCAGCATGCCCAGAACATGGGTGCGATCCTTCGCGGATCGCCCGACCTGCCGGCCAACTGGTTGCATATCCCCATCGGTTACAACGGCCGGGCATCGTCGGTCGCTGTCTCGGGCACGCCGATCCGCCGGCCGCTTGGCCAGCGCAAGGCGCCCGATGCCGCGATGCCCACTTTCGGCCCCTCGACGCGGCTGGATATCGAGCTGGAACTGGGCGCCATCGTCGGGCAGGGCTCCGAGATGGGGCAGCCGATAACCGTCGATCAGGCGGAGGCGATGATATTCGGCTACGTCCTTCTGAACGACTGGTCGGCGCGCGATATCCAGGGCTGGGAATATCAACCTTTGGGCCCGTTTCAGGGCAAGGCGTTCGGCACCACGATCAGCCCATGGATCGTGACCGCCGCCGCGCTGGAACCGTTTCGCGTGCCGACGCCGCCGCGGGAACAGGAGTTGCTGCCCTATCTCGCCGAGAAGCGGCCGGGGCTTTACGACATCGCGCTGGAGGTCACGATGCAGCCCGAGGGCGCGGAAAGGCCAACGACGATCAGCCGCACCAACTACAGCCGCATGTATTATTCTGCCGCCCAGCAATTGACCCACCATGCCGTCTGTGGCTGCCCGATGACCGTTGGCGACCTCTTGGGTTCGGGCACGATCTCCGGCCCCGAAAGGGGCGAGTTCGGGAGCCTGATGGAGCTGAGCTGGGCCGGGCGCGAGCCGCTGACGCTGGATACCGGCGAAACGCGGACATTCATCGAGGATGGCGACACGCTGGTTTTGAAGGGCCATGCGGCGGGCGAAGGCTTTCGCATCGGCTTTGGCGAATGCGCGGGCACCATCCTGCCCGCGGCACGGTTTCCGGAGGCGGACGGTGCGACTTGATCATATCCAGTTGGCCATTCCCGCCGGCGCGGAGGACCGTTGCCGCGCCTTCTGGTCGGGTATTCTGGGCATGGCCGAACTGGAAAAGCCCGCGGCGCTGAAGCCGCGAGGTGGGTGCTGGTTTGCGCTGGGCACGGTAGAAATCCATCTGGGCGTCGAGGCGCCCTTTGCCCCGGCCAGAAAGGCGCATCCGGCTTTTGTCGTGCCGAAGCTGGATGACATGGCCCAGCGGCTGGATCGAGCGGGGCATAAGGTGCGGTGGGACACGGCGATCGGTGACCGCCGCCGGTTTTTCACCGAAGACCCGGTCGGCAACCGGGTCGAGTTTTTCGAGGAGAGCACATGAGCAAGGCTTTCGCATCGGCGGGCGATCTGAACGAAAAGACCACGAGCTTCACCGAGATTGGCGAGGGGCTTTACGCCTTTACCGCCGAGGGCGACCCGAATTCTGGCGTCATCATCGGCGATGACAGCGTCATGGTGGTCGAGGCCCAGGCGACGCCGAGACTGGCGCGCAAGGTGATCGACTGCATCCGCTCCGTGACGGACAAGCCCATCACCCATCTGGCGCTGACCCATTACCACGCCGTTCGTGTGCTCGGCGCCTCGGCCTTCGGGGCCGATCAGGTGATCATGAGCGAAAAGGCCCGCGCGATGGTCGTCGAACGCGGACAAGAGGATTGGGACAGCGAGTTCGCCCGTTTTCCGCGGCTGTTTCAGGGGCATGAGGATATTCCCGGCCTGACCTGGCCGACGACCACGTTTCGCGGGCGGATGAGTGTCTATCTTGGCCAAAGACGGGTTGATCTGATGCATCTGGGCCGCGCCCATACGGCGGGCGATATCGTGATCTATGTGCCGGACCAGAACGTGATGTTCACCGGCGATATCGTCGAGGATCGCTCGGCCTGCTATTGCGGCGACGGGCATTTCCACGACTGGCCCGGAACGCTTGAGGCGATCAGGGCCTGGAACGTCGATGCCATCGCGCCCGGGCGCGGCGACGCACTGGTCGGACGCGACATGGTGAATGCCGCGCTCGACAGTACCGCCGATTTCGTGACCTCGACCTATCGGTCGGTGGCAAGGGTCGCGCTGGGCGGTGGATCGCTGAAAGAGGCGATGGCGGCCTGCCGCGCGGTCTGCGACCCGAAGTTCGGCGACTACGCGATTTATGAGCATTGCCTGCCCTTCAACGTCGCCCGCGCCTATGACGAGGCGCGCGACATCGACACACCGCGCATCTGGACGGCCGAGCGTGACCGCGAGATGTGGCAGGCCTTGCAAGGATGAACCCATGCGCGACCCGTTCCTGCTGATGGCACTGAACAACGCCTGGGCGAACGCCACGCTTTATGGCGCGATTGCGGGGCTTTCGGAGGTGGAACTCGCCGCGCCCAGACCGGGCTTCTTCCCTTCGCTCAAAGCCACGCTGAACCATATCCACGAGGTTGACCTGTACTACGTCGACGCACTGGAAGGCGGCGGACTGGGCCGCGCTGTCTATGACCGCGAGGCACTGAGCAGCGTTGCAACGCTTGCAAAGGCCCAATCCGCGGCCGACCTGCGGCTGGCCAGCTTCTGCCAGAAGCTGACGCCGGAAACGCTGGATGAACCGCGCGTCACCGAACGGCGCGACGGGTGCGTGAGCGAAACCGTCGGCGCACTATTGCTGCACCTTTTTCAGCACCAGATCCACCATCGCGGGCAAGCGCATACGATGATTGCCGATGCCGGGGTCGCGCCACCGCAACTGGACGATTTTCACCTGGAATACGGGCGCGTGCCCAGCGCATGGGCCTATTTCGGAACCTGAACGGACCAAGAGGGGAGGAAAGCGATGAACGCGGGGAAGAAGATCTTCGAGGTGCCGCTTTATCCCTATGCCCGGTCCGCCGATCAGGATGCACTGCAGGCGGTGCGCCGGCCGGTGGTGATCATCGGCGCCGGCCCGATAGGGCTCGCCGCGGCAATTGACCTGGCACAGATGGACGTGCCGGTTGTCGTGCTGGACGACAATGACAAGGTCAGTTTTGGCAGCCGCGCGGTTTGCTATGCCAAGCGCCCGCTGGAAATCCTCGACCGGCTGGGCTGTGGTGCGCCGATGGTCGAAAAGGGCGTTGAATGGAACCTTGGCAAGGTCTTCTTCGACGACCGCAGGATCTTCGAATTCAACCTCTTGCCGGAAGGCGGTCACAAGAACCCGGCCTTCATCAACCTGCAGCAATACTATTTCGAAGAGGCCATGGTGGCCCGTATCCGCGCCTTGCAGGAGGCGGGAAAGCCTGTGGAAATCCGCGGCCGCAACCGGGTTTCGGCGCTGGCCGCGCATGACGATTTCGTCCGGCTGGAAATCGATACCCCCGACGGCCCCTACAACCTTGAGGCCAGCTGGCTGATTGCCTGCGACGGCGCCGGTTCGGCCACCCGCCAGATGCTGGGTCTCGATTTTCGCGGGCGGGTATTCGAAGACAACTTTCTGATCGCCGATGTGGTGATGGAAGCGGAATTTCCGACCGAACGCTGGTTCTGGTTCGACCCGCCGTTCAACCGTGGCCATTCCGCGCTGTTGCACAAGCAGCCCGACGATGTCTGGCGGATCGATCTGCAACTGGGATGGGACATCGACAAGGAACGCGAAAAACGGCCCGAAAACGTGATCCCCAGGCTGAAGGCGATGCTGGGCGAAAATGCCCGGTTCGAACTGGAATGGGTGTCGATCTATACGTTCCAGTGCCGGCGAATGGACAGCTTTCGTCATGGCCGGGTGCTGTTTGCCGGTGACGCCGCGCACCAGGTTTCGCCCTTTGGCGCGCGCGGCGCGAATTCCGGGCTGCAGGATACCGACAATCTGTGCTGGAAGCTGAAACTGGTGCTGGATGGTGCCGCCCCGGAAACGCTGCTGGACAGCTACAGCGACGAACGCGTTTATGGCGCCGACGAAAACATCCTGAATTCTACCCGCTCGACCGATTTCATCACGCCGAAATCGGAAACCAGCCGGATCTTCCGCGACGCCGTGCTGGACCTTGCCGAGGCGCATCCCTTTGCCCGGCCGCTGGTCAATTCCGGCCGGTTGTCGGTGCCCTGCACCTATGACGGTTCGTCCCTGAACGGCCCGGACAGCCCGGACCTGCCGCATCGCACCCGCCCCGGCTCTCCGGCGGCCGATGCGCCCACACGCGACGGCTGGTTGCTGGACCGGTTGGGCGGCGGCTTCCAACTGATGACGATTGGCTGCATGGCGCCCGACCAGCTGGCCGTGGACGGGCTTGGGGTGCGGCGACTGGCGCTTGCGGGCGATGAAAGCCCCGAACTGGCCGAACGCTATCTTGGTTCGGCCAAGGCCGCCGTTTACCTGATGCGGCCCGATCAGCATGTCGCGGCCCGCTGGACCAGCTACGACGAGGCCGCCGTGAAGGCGGCGCTGATGACGGCAACCGGCCGCGCCAGACATGGAGGATGAGGATGACAAGCCTGAACCTGACGCCGAACATCCCCGACCCGGACGGGTTTTACGCAGAGCTTCTGGCCGCCCATGATGGCCGCGACAAGGCGGCATCCGATGCGCTGAACGCGCGGCTGATCCTGATTCTGGCCAACCACATCGGCGACCGCGCGGTGCTGCGCGAGGCATTGAAGACCGCCGCCGAAACCGGCCGCTGAACCACGACGGGACATCACGAGGAAACGCGCAACTTTCCCTCATGCCCCGAAAGGAAGCCCGCCATGAAGATCGACCAGATCCACCACGTCGCCTACCGCTGCAAGGACGCCAAAGAGACCGTGGAATGGTACACGAAGATGCTGAACATGGATTTCGTGCTGGCGATCGCCGAAAACCATGTGCCATCGACCCATGAACCCGACCCCTACATGCACATCTTTCTGGATGCCGGGATGGGCAACGTTCTGGCGTTCTTCGAACTGCCGACCAAGCCCGAGATGAGGCGCGATCCGAACACGCCGAAATGGGTTCAGCACATTGCGTTCAAGGTAAAGGATCGCGACGAACTGTTGGCGTTCAAGGACCATCTGGAGGCCAATGGTGTCGAGGTTCTGGGCGTGACCGACCATTCCATCTTCCACTCGATCTACTTTTTCGACCCCAAGGGCCACCGTATCGAACTGGCCTGCCCCGACCCGCAGGAAGAGGCGCTGCTGAAGCGGCTCGACGCGGTGAAATGGGACATGCTTGAGGAATGGTCGAAGACGAAGACGGCGCCGTCGCATGCCGACTGGCTGCATGCGCGGGAGTTGCAGGGGCTTTAGCCCCCGACCGCTCAGACGATCGGCAGAAGTTCCTCGCGCCCGCGCGCGCCCAGCCGGAAAACGCGGGTGCCTTCGATGGCGACAGCGGTCAAGGGCCCGCCAAAGGCGGCGCCGCTGTCGATGTTCACGCGATTGCCGTAATGCATTGCCTCGGGCACCGGGGTATGGCCATGGACGACCAGCGCGCCGTGGCTTTTGCGGTAGTTCAGAAACTCGTCGCGGATCCAGACAAGGTCGTCCTCGACCTGCTTTTCCAGCTTCACCTTCGGGCGCAACCCGGCGTGAACGAGGATCAGCGCGTCACGACGCAGCCGGTCGGGCAGTTCGGCCAGAAACCGGCGGTGGCTGTCCGGTACGGCGGCCAGCGCATCGGCATGAAGCTCGGCAATGGGGCGGTCTTCGGCCACATCGACCCCGTATGACTCAAGCGTCGCAAGCCCGCCCAACCGTTCGTGCAGCCAGTTCAGTTCGCGCCGAAGCCGGGGTTCCGGTTCCATCGGATCATTCAGGAACCGTGCGAACATCCGGTCGTGGTTGCCTTTCAGCACCAACCAGTTGGCGCCCGCGGACTGGCCCGAAATCAGGAAAGACAGGACATCGGCGCTGCGTGGCCCCCTGTCCACCAGATCGCCGATATGCACGACCGGCGCCTCGGCCTCGGCCACGCCTTCGCGCGCGCGGTCCTGCGCGATACGCTCATGCGCGCCCTGCAAAAGCTCCATCTGCCCGTGGATATCGCCGATGGCGTAGGTCAGCATCGCACCCGTCCCTTCGGAGCGGAGCCTTACGCGGCTTTGGCGCGCAAGGCAACGGTGCCCCGGCTTCAGACAGCCTGCGCGTCGGGGTCGGGCAGGAAGGCATAGGAATGGGTGTTCACATCCCCCGACCAGCGCCAAAGCGCCAGCATGCCTTCGGGCCCGGTGCGAAAGGCATGCGGCAACAGGCTTGGGTGGTGGATCATAGACCCCGCACCGCGCCAGCGCTGATCCTCGCCGGCTGTCCAGAGCGCACCGCCAGCCAGGATCACATAGGTTTCGTCCGCATCGTGGTTGTGCAGGCTGTAGTAGCTGTCGGGGCGCTGGTAAAACAGCCCCAGGCGCAGGTGCGGCGCGGGGATCGGTCCTTCGGGGCTCATCAGCGTGGCGACGGAACAGATCGCGCTGGCCTCATCCGTCATCTTGTCGGCCACCGGGTTGCAATCCCACGGTATCAGGTGCTGGGCGGCAGCGACGGCCCGGGCGGCGGGCAGCGCCGTTCGTTCGCCGGCCAGCGCACGGATCATGGCGTCATAGCGGCAGGGCGTTTGCGGCCCGATCGGGTCGGGTGGCGGTGTGGTGATCAGCGCCGTCGTGGTTGCGCGGGCGGCCTCGCAATCCTCGCCCGCGTAGATCGCGGCCAGCGCATGCAGCAGCATATCGAAGGCTTCGGGTACCATGGCCGCACCTCCACGACGCGTTGACGCGAAGGGTGGTGGCAAAGGCAAACACCCGCGCGCCCCAAGGCGACGCGGATGTGTCGTTTTTCCATGGACAAAGCGCCAGTCAGGCGACGTCGAATTCCAGCGGCTTGACCTGCTGGAAAAGACCGGTGTCTTCCAGTGTCTGCACTACCCTGGGGTCGATGGGCTGATCGAGGTAGAGAATGGCGATCGCATCCTTGCCGACACCCGAACGGCCAAGGGTGAAGTTGGCGATGTTGACGCCATTTTGCCCCATGGTCATGCCCAGCGTGCCGATGATGCCGGGCACATCGTTGTTGGTGGTGTAGAGCATATGGGCGCCGACCTCGGCGTCGATGTTGATGCCCTTGGTCTGGATGAAGCGCGGCTTGCCGTCGGAAAAGCAGGTGCCGGCAATGGACCGTTCACGCGTGTCTGTCACGACCGTGAGCTTGATGTAGGCATCGAAGGCACCGGTCTTGTCCTGCCGGGTCGTCGACAGCTGAATGCCGCGTTCCTTGGCCACGACCGGGGCCGAGACCATGTTCACATCGGGGTTGGTGGCCTTCATGATGCCGGCGATGACCGCGCAGTTCAAGCGCGGCAAGGTTCATGTCGGCGACGGCGCCGTCGTAAAGCACGTTGATCGCCTTGACCGGTTCGTCCGTCATCTGCCCGACAAAGGCACCAAGGTGTCCGGCAAGCTTCAGCCAGGGGCCCATCACGGCCGCTTCCTCGGCGGTGACCGACGGCATGTTGAGCGCGTTCTGCACCGCGCCGGTCAGCAGATAATCGGCCATCTGTTCGGCGACCTGAAGCGCGACGTTTTCCTGCGCCTCGGTGGTCGAAGCACCCAGATGCGGGGTACAGACCACGTTCGGAAGGTTGAAGAGAACATTGTCCACCGCCGGTTCCACGGCAAACACATCGAGAGCCGCGCCAGCGACCTTGCCCGAGCGCAAGGCCTCGGCCAGCGCCTCTTCGTCGATCAGGCCGCCGCGCGCGCAGTTGACGATCCGAACACCCGGCTTCATCGCCGCGATGGCGTCGCGCGACAGGATGTTGCGGGTCTTGTCGGTCAGCGGGACATGCAGCGTGATGAAATCCGATTTCGCCAGCAACTCGTCCAGTTCCACCTTGGTCACGCCCAGTTTCGCCGCGCGCTCATCGCTCAGGAACGGGTCATAGGCCAGCACCTTCATCCTCAATCCGACCGCGCGTTCGCAAACGATCCCGCCGATATTGCCAGCGCCGATCACGCCCAGGGTCTTGGCGGTCAGTTCGACCCCCATGAAACGCGATTTTTCCCATTTCCCCGCATGGGTCGAGGCGCTGGCCTCGGGGATCTGACGGGCCACCGCGAACATCATCGCGATGGCATGTTCGGCGGTTGTGATCGAATTGCCGAACGGCGTGTTCATTACGATCACGCCTTTCTTGGAGGCCGCGGGAATGTCGACATTGTCGACGCCGATCCCGGCGCGGCCGATCACTTTCAGATTGTCGGCGGCGGCAAGGATCTTTTCGGTGACCTTGGTTGCCGAACGGATGGCGAGGCCGTCATACTGGCCGATCACCTCCAGCAGACGGTCCTTGTCCTTGCCGAGGCCCGGCTCGAAATCCACCTCGATCCCGCGGTCGCGGAAGATCTGCACGGCAGTTTCGCTGAGCTTGTCGGATACGAGTACTTTGGGTGCCATTGTCTTGGTCCTTCACGAGGATATCTGGGAAATGCGCGTCCCGGACCTGATCCGGGACCTCATGGTCGGTGTTGGTGGAGGCCCCGGGTCAAGTCCGGGGCGGGCAGGATCAGGCCGCGACGGATTGCGCGGCGATCTCGGTCTCGAACGCCCATTCGATCCAGGGCATTAGTGCTTCTACGTCCGAGGTCTCGACCGTCGAGCCGCACCAGACGCGCAGGCCCGGCGGCGCGTCGCGATAGGCCCCGGCGTCGAGCGCAACGCCCTCAGCCTCCAGCCGCTTCGCGACGGCCTTGGCGAATGCCGCGCCGTCGGCGATGCGCGGATCGGTGAACTTCAGGCAGACGCTGGTGGTGGATGCCGTCGCCGGATCGGCGGCCAGATCGGCGATCCAGTCCTTGTCCGCGATGAAATCGCGCACCGCTTTCGCATTGGCATCGGCCCGCGCGATCAGCCCCTTTCGGCCCCCGATCGACTGCGCCCATTTCAGCGCGACAAGGTAATCCTCGACGCAGAGCATCGCCGGCGTGTTGATCGTCTCACCCTTGAAGATGCCCTCGATCAGCTTGCCGCCCTTGGTCATGCGGAAGATTTTCGGCAAGGGCCAGGCCGGGGTGTAGCTTTCCAGCCGTTCGACGGCGCGGGGGCTGAGGATCAGCACGCCATGCGCGCCTTCGCCGCCCAGCACCTTCTGCCAGGAAAAAGTCACCACATCGAGCTTGTCGAAGGGCAGGTCCATCGCGAAGGCGGCCGAGGTCGCGTCGCAGATGGTCAGGCCCGTGCGGTCTGCCGGTATCGCATCGCCATTCGGCAGCCGCACTCCGCTGGTCGTGCCGTTCCAGGTGAAAACCACGTCCTTGTCGAAATCGACGGTCCTGAAATCGACGATCTCGCCATAGGGAGCCTTCTTCACAACCGCGTCGAGCTTCAGCTGCTTGACCACATCGGTGACCCAGCCTTCGCCGAAGCTTTCCCAGGCCAGCATCTCGACCGGCCTTGCCCCCAGAAGCGACCAGAGCGCCATTTCGACGGCGCCGGTATCCGAGGCGGGAACGATGCCGATGCGGTAATCGCCGGGCACGCCCAGCACGTCGCGGGTCAGATCGATGGCCTCGGCCAGCTTGGCCTTGCCCACGGCCGCACGATGCGACCGCCCCAAAGGCGCGTCGGCAAGCATGTCGAGGGTGAAACCGGGGATCTTCGTGCAGGGGCCCGAAGAGAAGCGCGGATTGACCGGCCGCGCGGCCGGGGTCGTAACGTCTGTCATGCTACCCTTCCAGATAAGCGCCCCTCGTTGGGGAGGGGTGTCCCGCCGCCGGGATTACTTCGCCCCTGAAAAACTAGCAAGATATAAAGTGGTTTACACTGCAGATTGTCGCAGACAGGTGCAGAACGCTGCGCGAACATTCCCTCTGGATTGGCACAAATCTGACACAGAGATCGGCGCGACAGTTGCACAGGTCAAGCATGCCCTGCCAACGCAAACTGGCCTGCAAAGACAAAGAAAAACCGCCGAGGGAGCTGGCACTCACCTCAGCGGTATAGAGAAGTTCATCGTGGCGCAAGACGATCCGATCTCGCGCGGCGTCTCAAGCCCGGCAGGAGGTGCAGCATGAGCACCGCCTGCTCACACCCAGGACTGCCCGATGGGGTCACACCCTATGATCTGATTGATGTTCTGGAAAAACTGCGATCCCGTCTCGGGCTTCGCGACGAGGATATTGCCTACCTACGCTGTGCCTTCCGTCTGGTCCGCGCCGAAGATTTCCTGCCCGGTCGAATCTGCGCCTTCTGGGAGCGTGTAGCCGGGCTTGCGGACCGTCTCGGGGTCAACGTGCGCCGAATAACGCGCATTGAGACCCGGCTGGAAGGGTGCGGGCTGATCCAGCGCACAGGCGCCACCAACGGGCGGCGCTTCGGCCGACAGGCCGTAGACGGACGCATACTGTCCGCTGGCGGGATTAATCTTGCGCCGCTGATCGAGCGCGCGGGCGAGCTACTTACGCCCTGCGCTGTGTCGTGAATGATACCGAGCGCCTGAAGCGGGACCGACAGCGCGCCAACGACCTGATCCGCCAAATTCGTAGCCTTCCCGTGTCGGACGCACTGGCGGCCGCCCGCACCGTTTTTCCGCGCCTTCGGCCCTCGGAAGTGCAGGACACCGAAAAGCTGGCGGCGATCATTGACGCGCTCGAAGCAATCGTCACCGACTTTCCGGGAGACATTGGTCAGACAGTTGTGACCGCGCCGTCGGACACTTCGGTCCGACCTGATACTAACCGGGAAAGGAAAATCAAAACCTGTAGTGCTGCGAATGCAATCAAGTCGCGAGAGATGCACATCACCCCGGTGCAGGTCCGAGACTTGGCCAGCGCCGAACTGCGAGAGGCGATCGAGCTTTATCAGGAGGCTGACGAAGAGGACAGGACACCGAGTTGGCGCTGCATCGTGCTGGCCACAAGGGAGCGGGCGATGATGCTTGGGCTCTCGGGGGCCGATTGGGACACCGCACGAGACCGGCTCGGCGAGATCAGGGTTGCTCTCTGTCTTCTCATCGCTGACCGAAACGCTACCCGTGACGACCGGTTTAAGGTTCGCGATACCATCGCTGCGTTCGTCGGCCTAGTTCGAAAGAGCTCCCGCGATCAGGCAGTGCTGCAGACGTTGCTAATCGAGTTGATGCATTTCGCTTTTGGCGGAGATGCGAAATGACTTCGGTGCAAAGAGCAAGGCGACCCCTGTCATACGCTGGCGCTTCTGACCGAGGACCTTGCGAGGGGTGGCAAGCCTCCCCTTCGAACCCCACCAGCGCAGCCAGTGCCCGCGCCAAGGAGCCGCTGAGCGAGACCTTTGTCTTTCGCTGCACGCCGACTGAAAAGGCCGCGCTCCGGGCAAAGGCCGAAGCGGCGGGCTCGTCGGCGGCCGAGCTTCTACGCGAAGCCTTGGGCCTGACCGAGGTGCGTCGCCGGAAGCCGGTTCCGCGCGTCGCGCCCGAGTTGGTGCGGGCGGTCGGGCGGATCGGCGGCAATCTCAACCAGATCGCCCGCTGGCTGAACCGAGCCGCGCAAATCGGCGAGAGCGGACAGATCGATGCCTTTCAGGTCGCCCGCCAACTCGTCGCCATCGAGCGCCAGCTTACCCAGCTGCTCGCAGAGAACCGGCGATGCTGATCAAGTTTTTCCCGAACGGTAAAGGCACAGGCTCCGGCACGGTCCGTTATCTCGTCGCACAAACAGTGCTGGCATACGATGAAAACCGCGATCTGATCCGGGACGCGAATGGCCAGCCGCTCAGCGTCTCGCGCGAGCCGCTACCCGAGGTGCTTCGCGGCGATCCCAACAGCACCGAGGCGCTGATCGATGCCTGCCCTCATGTCTGGAGCTACCGCGCCGGAGTCATTGCCTTCGCCGCTGAGGACGCCCCGAGCGAAGCCGGGCAACGCGAGATCATGGACCACTTCGAGGCACTGGCCTTCGCCGGGCTCGATGCCCACAGCTACGACATGCTCTGGGTGCGTCACAGCCATGAGGGGCGGGTTGAGCTGCATTTCTGCACGCCGCGTATGGAGCTGGAAAGCGGCAAGAGCCTAAACATCGCGCCGCCCGGCTATCAGGCCGCTTTCGACAGCTTGCGTGACTTGATGAACAAGACACACGGCTGGGCCGACCCGATGGACGCTGACCATGCGCGGGAAGTCCGTCGGGTCGAAGAGCGTCCGGACCGTGCCCAGGGGCGTGAAGGGCTGCAGGGCTGGATCCTCGATCAGATATCTGTGGGTCTGATCGAGGATCGCACCCAGATGGTCGCCGCATTGACCGAGGCGGGCTACGAGCTTCCGCGTCAAGGCAAGGAATACATCACCGTCAGTGACCCGGAGACCGGCGACCGCTGGCGGCTAAAGGGGGAAATTTTCCATGAAGACTGGCAAGCTGGAGCCGACGCGCCTGAGCGAAAGACTGAACGCGGAACTGGACGCGATCCGGCAGGCGTCCGCCGCCTCGATGGCATCTCAATTGGAGAACTTCAGGCAGGATTTGGAGAACATTGCGACAGACGCGCGCGATATAATCGAGAACGATACGCGCAGGATCATGGAGTGGAACGCGCGGGTATTGAGCAATCGCCTGAGCGAGAGTTTGCGCTGGATCACAATCGCACCCTGGGCGATGGCGGCGACTGCAGCCGTTTTTCTGGCGACGTCGGTTGTGCTGAGTTGGATCTGGAGCCGGGAGATCGGGGCGCGGCTGGAGCGGAAGAGTGCGCCTATCGGGCAGAGCATCGAACTCGAGGGGATCAGCTACCTGCTTCTGCCGCCGGGGCAGATCGAGCCGACTCATTGCACCATCAACGGCGAGAAGTTGCCCTGTCTCAGGAGGAAGGAACGCTGAATGAACGAGCCACTCACCGCGTTGGAACGCGAATTGCTGAGCTACGTCGAGCAGTTGGTCGCCGCCTCCGCGAGCTCAGCCCTGCAGTTGCGCGACTTGGAGTTGCGCTCGACAGGGCAGATCGGACAGAAACTCGATTGCTTGGTCGACTGCGTGACTCTGCTGCTGAAGTCGCAGGACATGTTGGCCGGTGCGTTGAAGGGGTTGCTGAACGCATCCGAGAACTACGCGATGCTGGAGCAACGCTTGGACGAAAGTTTGAGACAAACGAAGGACGCCGAGAGACGATTGAGCGGGAACTGAAGGCTCGATTCGATATCGCCCGCGAGTGGGAACCGTGACGCACGGCACTGGCTGGAACTGAAGCGGTCTGGGTAGAGGTAATATTGATCCCAAGCTCAATCTCGCCCTCAGGCAGCCTGGGCAGTCGCTGATCAGATAACCGACCACCAGAACCTATGGGCGGAAGTGTGAATTCGCCGCACCCGCGAAAGAGCGAGCGCAATTTTTCGGGGAACCGGTCATTCGCCGCATGCGCGAGAGGGTAGTCGGCTGATGGTATGGAGCGGACATTCGTACGCCTCGCCGATCTCAGTCCGCCGATCTGATGAGTTGGCGGTAAAGCAGAACTTCGCGTCGGGTGCGAAGGTGCTCAGTGTTATGGGAAAAGCGGCCGTTGCCATTTTGGTCATTGCAAAGACTCAGTTGCCCAATTGCGAGCAGATGGCAGTAGTGCACGCCCTATCCGCATGAATTGAACTATTTGGCAAACAGCAGATCTGTTCCGACCTTCGTCGGTGACTTTGGGCACCTAAAGAGGGAACGAGCGCCTTGCGGGCGCCCGTTATGACTGCCGAGAGCCGTATCAGGCCGGTTGTTCGGGACGCATCCCGAGGGTCACGGTCGTGTCGATGGGTTTCCCGGCACGCAGGAGGCCGAGTTTCACTTCGCGTCCAGGGGCCTCCGTGGCGATCATCCGTGTAAGGTCGCGCGGGCCTTTCACCTGGGTGCCATCGACGCTCAGAACGACATCCCCTCGCGCGAGCCCGGCCTTGGCGGCCGGTGTATCGGCAGTGACATTGGTGATCAGGACGCCCTCGGCCTTGTCGAAACCAAGTGCTGCGGCGATGTCGTCGGAGACGGGCTGGATCTGGACGCCGAGCCAGCCGCGCTCGACCGTGCCGTCGCCGGCGAGGTCGGCCACCACCTTCGCGGCGGTCTCCGAGGGCACGGCGAAGCCGATCCCGACCGAGCCGCCCGAGGGCGAGAAGATCGCGGTGTTGATGCCTACGACCTCACCGTTCGCGTTGAAGAGGGGGCCGCCGGAATTGCCCTTGTTGATGGCGGCGTCTGTCTGGATGTAGTTGTCGAAGGGGCCTGAATTGATGTCGCGCCCCAGCGCCGAGACGATACCCGCCGTCACCGAATTGCCAAGGCCGAACGGGTTGCCGATGGCGACCACGTCCTGACCGACCTTGAGCTGAGTGGAATCGCCGAAGGCCACAGTCGGCAGGTCGCTGCCCTCTTCGATCTTGATCAGCGCGATGTCGGTCGCGGCGTCCGCGCCCACGACCTTGCCGTCGATCTTGCGGCCGTCGGCCAGCGTGACGGTCACCTTGTCGGCACCATCGACGACATGGGCATTGGTCACGATCTGACCGTCGGCCGAGATGATGAAGCCGGTGCCGACCCCGTGCATCTCGGGCACGGCTCCGTCAGGGCTGCCCTGCATCCCCGGCATCCCGGGCATCGGCATCCCGAAGTGCTGCATGAACTCGTCGAGCGGGAAGCCCTGCGGCATGTTCTGCATGTTGAACTCCGCAGGATCGGCCTTTTTCGTCACCTCGATATAGACGACGGCCGGCGCGACCTTGGCGACGAGGTCGACATAGCCGCCCTGCGGCACCGCCGGGGCGGCGATCGCGGGGGGCGCGAAGACAGGGGCAAGGGCGGTCAGCGCCGTAGCGCCCATGAGGGCCCCGAGGACCAGCGCGGGAACCCGGCTTCGAGTGGTGTTCGTGGGGGTTTGCATGTCGCATCTCCTTGGATCTGATCCGGCGAAACGACCGGAGGATGGCCAATATCTGGGCCCCGGACCTTTCAGGCATCCGACGGAAAGATTGCAAATCCGCAAGGTTTGATGGCAGGCTGGACGCGACCGCGCGCCGCCTGACAAAACTGTAATCCAGCCTTCAGCCGGGTTTCAGCTGGTCCATTCAGCATTGCATACCTTGGTTAAGTCGCCACTTTCGAAAGGCGCGATGAATGACTACCTTGCCTGCGCAGCTTCAGGCTGTGGACGTATCGAAGTGTGACATGAAACTCCTGCTGATCGAGGACGACCCCACGACCGCCGCCTATATCGTCAAGGGCCTGCGCGAGGAGGGCCATGTGGTCGATCACCTCTCAGATGGCCGTGACGGGATGGTTCAGGCGATGTCGGGGATACGACGTGCTGATCGTCGACCGGATGCTGCCCGGCCCAGACGGGCTGTCGCTGGTCCGCGCGCTCAGATCGGCCAAGGTCACGGTACCCGCGATCTTCCTAACAGCCATCGGTGGGGTCGATGACCGGATCGAAGGGTTGCAGGCCGGGGGCGACGATTACCTCGTCAAGCCCTTCGCCTTTGGTGAATTGTCCGCAAGGATCTCGGTACTGGCCCGCCGCACAACCCAACCTGTCGCGGAAACAGTGCTAACGGCGGGTGACTTGCGCATGGATCTGATAGCCCGCACCGTAACGCGGGGTGGAACACCCATCGACCTTCTGCCGCGCGAATTTGCGCTTCTGGAGCATCTCCTGCGCCGCAAGGGAAGGGTCCAGACCCGCACAATGCTACTGGAAGCGGTCTGGGATCTGAGTTTCGATCCGCAGACCAACGTGGTGGAGACCCATGTCAGCCGGCTCCGCGCCAAGGTCGACAAGCCCTTCGACCGTGAGCTGATCCATACCGTGCGCGGCGCCGGCTACAAGATCGAGGCCTGAGCGGTGCTGTCCCGCCTCAGCCGCGTCCTGAAGCGCAGCGCCGGCTCCACGCCGATGCGTCAGGCCATCGGGCTCGTGGCGGTGGTGGCGGTCGTCAACCTGGTGACGCTGGGTCTCGCCTATCTGAGCCTGCGCAGCGCCGCCGAAGAGGGCATGCGCGCCAATCTCGTGCAGCACATGGCGGGGTTTCAGGTCGCCGCCTCGCCCACCGCGCTCGAAATCCTCGTCGCGGCCGAGGCGAATGCCGCCGACCCGGCGCACCGGGTCTTCGCCTATATCGCGCCGGATGGCCGCGTCACCGGCAACGCCAACGCCGTGCTGACGGGGAACGGCGTCGAGATCAGCCCGATGCCAGAAGGCCGGCCGCTGAGCGAGTTCGGCTATTTCCCCCTGATGGAACGGATGGCCGGCGGCATTCTCATCCTCGGCGAAAGCCGGACGCCGATCCACGAACTCGGCGAGACCTTCCTCGCGCTGCTCGCGCTCAGTCTGGCGCCCACCGTCCTGATCTCGCTCGGCGCGGGCGCGGTCATCGCCTCGCGCGCGCGCCGGCGCGTCGACATGATCGAAGCGACGCTGGGCAGGCTGTCGGAGGGCGCGCTCGACGCCCGGATCCCGGCCGAACCGGGGCGCGAGGACGACCTCGCCCGGATCGGCGCGCAGGTGAACCGGATGGCCGCGGCGCAGGAGGCGTCGACCGAGGCGCTGCGACAGGTCTCGGCCGATATCGCGCATGACCTGAAGACGCCGTTACAGCGCATGACGGTGCTTCTGCACGACCTGCGCGACCGGCTGCCTGACGAAGGCGCTGAGGCCGCGCTCGCGGACCGGGCCATCGCCGAGGCGGATGGCGCGGTCGGTGTGTTTCACGCCCTATTGCAGATCGCCCAGATCGAGGGCGGAGGCGCGCGGGCCGCGTTCGTGCCGGTCGACCTGGCGGAAATCGCGGCCGGGATCGTGGAGCTTTACCTCCCCGCTGCCGAGGAGGAGGGCCGCAGGCTGGTGCTGACCCTTCCCGGCGATGCCGCCATGATCAGTGGCAACAAGGGGCTCATCGGTCAGGCCCTTGCCAATCTCATCGAAAACGCGTTGCGCCATACCCCTGCGGGCGCGGACATAGCGGTTGCCGTGCAGCGGACCGATACCCGAATAGTGCTGGAGGTCGCCGATCGTGGACCCGGAATACCGGAGGCGGAACGAGAAAACGTCCTGCGACGCCTCTACCGGCTGGAACGCAGCCGAACCACGCCCGGCAATGGCCTTGGGCTGGCTTTGGTGGCCGCCACGGCGGGATTGCATGGGGCGGAGCTGATCCTCGGCGACAATGACCCGGGGCTTAAGGTCCTACTCTCCTTCCCGGCCGGCCACACGTAGACGATCACCAAGGCCAGTTTCTCACAAATCCGTATAGGCCGCGCCAGCACGGAGGCAATTTGGGTAGCCATGTCATGAAGGATAGTCCCGTCCTTCCAACCGTAACAGGTCCCGACATGCCCATCGCATCTGCTTCACGCAAACATTCCTTCGCCACCCGCGTCGCCCATATCGGGCTGGCACTGTCCGTCGTTATCCAACTTGGCACCAGCCAGGTGATGGAACCGGCTGAGCACGGCCATGCAGGCAACGTCTTTTTCACGTTGCACGAATATGCCGGCCTTGCCGCGTTCACCTTCGTCCTTGATCCTGGCTGGCCGCAACCGTCCGCCGCCGGGGCACGGCGTGGGGTCTTTTGCTGCCATGGCTGTCGGGCAAACGGCTCTCTGCGCTATGGGCTGACAGCAAGGCACATCTGCGATCATTCGCGCGCTTCAAGCTACCGCATTACGAGGCACATTCACCGCTTGCCTCGGCGGTTCATGGGCTCGGACTTCTGCTAATGACCGCAATGGCGGCAACGGGCACCGTCTATTACTTCATCAATGCGGGCGACCCCGATGCGGGCGGTCTGGTCGGCCTGGTCATGTTCATCCATACGAGCCTCGCCAATCTCGTCTGGGCCTATCTTATCGGCCATGGCGCCCTGGCGCTGATCCATCATTTCACCCAAGACCTCAGCCTCGGCGAAATGTGGTCGCTCAGGCGGGACGCGGCGGCCGGTCGCGGCGTGAACTGACGCAACCGAAAAAACGGGGCGCCCGGTCTCACATCGGGCGCCCCATCTCGGAGGGGCTGAGGGGACACTGGGCCCCGTCCGGCTGCTGGCGGCGTTACATCGCCAGCACCTCCTCAGCCTCGACCTTCTTGCGCGCATCGGTCTCGCTACTGGAGAGGATCGTGTTCAGCCGCGCGATCTGCTCTACCGTAAGGCGGCCGGGATTTTTGACGTGAATGCCGAGCGGTCTGAGTTCGTTGACGACAATGGCCTCCATCTCGGCGGCACCCGGAAACTCGCGGATCGACCGCATAGCCACCGCGTGCTGCGGCTGTGCCTTCAGGATTTCCTCAATCTGGCGCTTCTGCTCATTGCTGCGGTCCGAGGATGACAGGACGGCACTGATCTCGCCGATCTGGTGATAACTCAGCTTGTGGAAATCGGGCACCGGAACTCCGAGCTGTTCGAAATCCAGCCGGAGTATGTTGTCCAGTTCGTTGAACTGGTTGGTCATCGCAATACCGGCCGCGCCCGAAAGAAGGGTGATCGTGGCCGCAGTCATCGCGAGTGCGGAGACCTTGGAAAGACGGTTCATGTCTATTGTCCTTGTTGCGGCGATCCGGAATGGCATCGTCGGGACTCAGCCTAGGCCCTTCACTTTTCCGCCGTCTGACGCGAAACTTACTTTTTGGACAAACCGGGCAATGCCCGGAAAACGGATCGCGACCTTCAGGCCGGGCTGATTGTCCGAAAGGTTGACGGTTGCGCCATGACGATCAGCGATGGCCTTAACGAGCGCGAGGCCAAGGCCGCTCCCCGGTGTCGTGCGGTTGCGGTCGAGGCGGAAGAAAGGATCAAATACCCGCGCGCGTTCAGCCTCGGGGATGCCGTGGCCGGCATCGGCGACCTCGACGCTGGTTGCTGTGGCTTCGGCTTTGACCGCAAGCGTTACGGCGGCGCCCTTCGGACAGTGGGTGAGCGCGTTCTGGATCAGGTTGACCAACATTTGCCGTAACATCCGGCTGTCACCCGAGATCGGAGCGGCAGCCGGGCCGGGGATCAGCGTGAGGCTCTGGCCATTCTCTTCGGCGATGGGCGCAAAGGTCTCAGTAAGGTCGGCCAGAATCGGCACCAGATCGACATCGGAGAAGTCGTGGCGGCCGGTTTCGGCCCCAATCCGCGCAATACGAAGGATTGCGTCGAAGATGCGGCCAAGTCCGGTCAGTTCGCCATCCGCCGCCTCGATAGCCGCGCGAGGGTCTTGCCCTTTTTCAAGCCGCGACTGCGCCTCCTGCAAGGACAGAAACGCCCGAGACAAAGGCGTGCGAAGATCATGCGCGATGGCTGCCGCCGTTGTCCGGGTCGAGAGCATGAGGCTCGACAGACGCTCCAGATGTGCGTTGACACGGTCGGCGATGCGGTCGATCTGGTCCATCCCTTTTACCGGCACGCGCGCATCCGTTTGGCCCTGAGACACCAGATCAAGTGTCCGCTCCAGTCGTGTGAGTTTGACAAGGCTCGACCGGCTGGCCGTGTAGCCGATGGCTAGGATGGCGACGGTCAGCACCACGCCCGCACCCAGCAACACCCAGAGGAAAGATTTCTCTGCCATATCGGTCAAGGCCAGGTCCTGTCCCAGAACCAGCGTCACATCGGCGAACCGCGTCGAGTTCAGGTAGTAGGAAGAGGACTTCGCATGGTGGTCGGTCGTGGTCAGTTCGATGCGTCGGGACGTTCCCAGCGGTGGCAAATTGTCTATGTTTCCGGCCAACTTGATGCCATCGGTGTCGAATACGCCGATCACCCGCGGCGTCTGCGAGAGCGGGTTGTTGATCTCGGATATGGCCTGAACGAGGTCTGTCTTGCCCCCGGCATCGTAGATGTCATGCAACATGATTTCGTCGGTGCGCACCTGTTGGGCCAGTGTCGCGTCAAGCGTCGCTCGCAGATAGGAAAAGGAGACAAACCCGGTCAGTGAAAACGCTGCGACAACGGCCAGCGCAGCATGGGTGGCCGTGCGAAACGCCGCGCCGGAGAGAATATTAGCGCGGTCCATGCATCATGTATCCGGTGTTCCGTATGGTGTGAAGTAAAGGCACATCGAACGGCCGGTCGATCTTCGCCCGCAAGCGGCTGACATGGGTTTCGACCACGGTTGTGCCCGGTTCGAAGTTGAAATCCCAGACCTGTTCCAGCAGCATCGTCCGCGTTACGACGCGCCCGGCATTGCGCATCAAAACATCCAGCAGTGCGAACTCCTTCGATTGCAGATCGATCGGCTGGCCTTTACGGGTGGCCGTGCGGGCAAGAAGGTCAAGACGGAGGTCATGCACCTCAAGCACCGTGATGTCAGCCATCTCTTTCCGCCGTCGGGTCAGGGCGGTAACGCGGGCCTGCAACTCGGAAAAGTGGAAGGGTTTTGCGAGGTAATCGTCCGCCCCGGCACAAAGCCCCTCAACCCGCTCATCGACATCGCCGAGTGCCGTCAGGAAGATCACCGGAACGTCGTTCGTGGCCGCGCGCAGCGCTTTCAGAACAGAGAGACCGTCCATCCCCGGCATCATCCGGTCAAGTATGGCGAGGTCGGCGCTGTTGTACAGGCAGTAGCTCAGCGCATCGCGGCCATCCGCCACCCGTTCGACGCTATGGCCGTTTTCGCTCAGACCGTTGACGATGAAATCCGCGACCCGGTCATCATCCTCGGCAAGCAGGATCTTCATAGCGGCCTTCCCTTCGGTTCAGCGCCAAATGGGGGCCCCGTAGGACCCCCACCGCTGGCATGGCGTTCAGGGCCGTGTCACTTGACGACGGTGACCTGATCGGCCTGATGCTTGGAGTTGAGCATCTGCCAGGCGATATCGACCTTTTCACCAACCTTCAGGCCGGGGTCCTTGAACCCGGCGGGCAGGATATAGGTTGTGCCGTTGTCGAGCGTCAGGGTCATGGCCTTGGCATCATAGGCCTTGATGGTGCCGGTCGTGTGGGTGTCGGCGGCGAAAGCGGCGAACGACGAGCCGAGCATCGCGACGGCAACGGCGGGGAATAGGAACTTACGCATGGTCATAGTCCTTTGTGTGCCCGCTTCCTGCGGGCAGTGCTGTGGAGCAGTCTGAAGTTGTCTGGGTGGGGCCGTGGGGCGCTTTGGGCAGCTCCCTGCTCCTGATGCTGAAATTACGCCTGAGGCTGAGCCGGATCAAATTACTTCGATGTAAGGTTGCGGTAAGGTCCGGGATGGGTTTGAGGTCGAAAACCGGACTGGGCGCGGGGCCACTGTCCTGCGAGGACATTGGGGGAAAAGATGACCAGTGGACATCATCGGCAAAGAACGGAGACCTGCCATGTCTGCCAGCGCCAGTACCCTATGTCCGAGTTGCGCCCCTGGATATCGGTTCGACCCGGTGTTTCGACGCTGATTGCCGACGCCGCCCCGGGCTGGGCAGACGGGCGCTTCATCTGCCGGACCGATCTTGGCACCTATCGGCGGCTTTACGTCGAACGCCTTCTGGAAGAGGAACGGGGCGAGTTGGGGGAACTGGACCGGCAGGTCATCGCCAGTCTGGAAAGCGGTCAATATGTCTCACAAAACCCGCAGGCCGCGATTGACGAGACCGCCAGTTTCGGCGAACGAATGGCGGATCGGGTGGCAAGCTTCGGCGGTTCCTGGGGCTTCATCCTCACTTTCACTATGGTGCTGATCGGTTGGATGGCAGTGAATTCACTCTGGTTCGCCACCCGCCCCTTTGACCCGTACCCCTTTATCCTCTTGAACCTAGTCCTCTCCTCCCTCGCGGCAATTCAAGCGCCAGTCATCATGATGAGCCAGCGGCGGCAGGAGGTGAAGGACCGGCTGCGGGCTGAAAACGACTACCGCGTCAACCTCAAGGCCGAACTGGAAATCCGCCAGTTGCACGAAAAGATCGACCACCAGCTGGCGCATCAGTGGGAAAAGCTGGCCGAATTGCAGCAAATCCAGATAGAGCTTCTGGAGGAGCGCGGCGATGGACGGCGCTGATCCGCACGCACTGTCGCGCAAACTGAACGCGCTGACCAGCCATTCGGCGGTCCGGATCGTGATGCCGCTGATGATCACCGCCATTGCCATCTTCGTGCTGCACCGGCTGTCGCGCGAGGTGCATTGGCGCGACGTGGGCGCGAGCCTTGCCACCCTGCACCCGGCCGCGCTCCTCGCCGCGCTCCTCTGCGTCACGGGCAGCTATGCCTCGCTCTCGCTGTATGACGTGGCGGCCCTGCGCAGCCTCGCGCCGGGCAAGGTGCCGCCCCGGATAGCGGCGCTGGCCGGGGCCAGCGGCTTTGCGATTTCCAATTTTCTCGGCGCGTCCTGGCTGACGGGCAGCGCCGTACGCATGCGCATTTATTCGACCCTCGGCGTCGATCTTGGCGTGGTCGCCCATGTGATCGGCATGACCTGGCTGGCCTTCGCGTTCGGTCTCACACTCATCCTCGGGCTTCTTTTCAGCTTCCACCCCGCGGGGCTGAGCGCTGTAATCCCCATCGGCACGAGCGCCGAGTCCGCCACCGGAATGGCGCTGCTGGCCGGGTGACTGGCGATCTATGTCTGGCTGGCGCGCGGACACCGGCAGATCCACCTCGGCCCTGTAAGGATCGAACTGCCACCCTTCCGCCTTGCGCTGACCATCACCCTGATCGCCGTTGCCGATCTCGCCATCGCCTCGGGCACTCTTTATGTCCTGCTGCCCGCCGATCTCGGCGGCAACTACACCTATTTCTTCGTCGTCTATATCGCCGCCGTGGCGCTTGGCATTCTCAGCCATGCGCCTGGCGGGATCGGCGTGTTCGAGGCGAGTGTCATCGCCGGGCTTGGCGTCGGCGCGCGGCCCGACCTTCTGGCCGCCCTGATCCTCTACCGCCTCGTCTATTTCTTTCTGCCGTTCCTTGCCGCCGCCCTCGGGCTTGGTCTTGCCTGGGCGGCGGCCGAACGGCGCGCCATCGGCGAGGCGGCGATGGGCGCCTACCGCATCGCCCAGCCCACCGCGCCGGTCATCGCTGCCGGGGTGGCCCTCATCGCCGGGGCCATCCTCCTGGCCTCCGGTGGCCTTCCCGCAGACGAAACGCGCCTCGGTATCCTTCGCGACATCCTGCCGCTTTACTTCGTGGAAGCCTCGCATCTGGCCGGCTCCATCACCGGCGTCCTTCTGGTCGTCATTGCGCGGGGGCTTTACCGGCGGCTTTACCGGGCCTGGATCGTGGCGGTGCTTCTGATGGTTTTGGGCCTTGTCGCTTCGCTCGCGAAGGGCCTCGACTGGCACGAGGCGCTGTCGATGCTTGGTGCGCTCGCCCTCCTCGCTCTGTTCCGGCCTGCGTTCTACCGGATCGAGGGCGGTTCGATCTTCCGGCTCGACGCGGCCTGGATCGTTAGCCTTGCCGGACTTCTCGGCACGATGATCTGGATCGGCTTCTTCGCTCATGCCCATACTGCCTATCGCGACACGCTGTGGTGGCAGATGGCCTGGCATGGCGACGCCTCGCGGTTCCTGCGCGCTGCGCTGGCGACGGCGGTCATTCTTGGCGGTATCAGCCTGCATTCGCTCTTGTCTTCACGCGGCCGCCGCCCTGCACCTGAACCGGTCCCCAATCAGGTTCGGGCGCTGCTGTCAACCTGCCCGCGCTCCGGCGCGCAGCTTGCCCTGACCGGCGACAAAACCTTCCTGCTGGCCGAGGACGGCAGCGGTTTTCTCGCCTATGCCGATACCGGCACCACGCTCGTCGCCCAGGGCGATCCCGTCGGCTCGACCGAAGCCGGACGCACCCTAATCCGCCAGTTCCGCGAGAAGGCCGACCGCATGGGGCGGCGCGTGGCCTTCAACGCGGTGACGAGCACATATCTGACCACCTTTCTCGACCTTGGCCTCTCGATCATGAAGATCGGCGAGGTTGCGCGGGTCGAGCTTGCGACCTTCACGCTGGACGGATCGGCGCGCAAGGATTTCCGCTATGCCCATGGCCGCGCCGAACGCGAGGGACTGGTCTTCGAGGTGATCCCCGCCGCCGATATCTGGCCGCTACTGCCCGAGCTCAAACGCATTTCAGATGCCTGGCTCGCGCTGAAACAGGGCGAGGAGAAGGGGTTCTCACTCGGCGCCTTTTCTGAGACCTATCTGAAGAACTTCGACATCGCGGTCCTGCGCCGAGGACCCGGTGGGGCGGTCCTTGCCTTCGCCAATCTCTGGCAGGGGGCGGAGCGGGCGGAACTGTCACCAGACCTTATGCGCTACGATCCAGCCGGGCCAAGCTATGCGATGGACGCGCTCTTTGCCGCGCTGCTTCTTTGGGCCAAAGCCGAAGAATTTGCTTGGCTCTCGCTCGGCGCAGCGCCTTTCTCCGGCCTCACAGAACGCCGCTTCGCCCCGTTCTGGAATCGTATGGGAGGGCTTCTTTATGAACACGGCGAACATTTCTATCACTTCGAAGGGCTCCGTGCCTTCAAGCAGAAATTCGATCCGGTCTGGACACCCCACTACCTCGCCAGTCCCGGCGGGCTTGCCGTGCCACGTGTTCTTTACGAAATCAACGTCCTGATCTCAGGGGGCGTGCGCGGGTTGATCTGAACTGGGTCGGCAGATTGCGGAAATTTAATCCGGGCGTCAGGGCGGCGTATCTGCCGGGAAACAGAAGATGGAGAAACGCCCGCCGGAGCCCCTGATATGAAGCAATTGCTGCTCGCCACCGCGCTGATTGTCCTGCCTGCCGCCGCCTTCTTCGTCCTGATGCCACAAAGCCCAAAGGCCGTTGCCGAATCCGAGGCCGCGTCAGGCCTTGGCGATCTGACGCCGTTCGAGGCGATCGTGACCGATGTTCAGGCAATTGCCGCAACCGGCGATTTTGTGGCCGCCGAAAAGCGCGTCAGCGACTTCGAGACCGCCTGGGATGACGCCGAGCCTGAACTGCGCGCCCGCGATGCCGCAGGCTGGGGCAGCGTTGACGATGCCGCCGACGCCGCCTTCGCCGCACTTCGCGCGGGCGATCCCGACAAGGTCAAGGTCGCGGAGACGCTCGGCGCGTTGCAATCGACCCTGCATGCCCCCGTCACCGCAATGGGCACAGGCGTTGCAACCCTGGTAGCGGGCATTGTGGTGACCGATGTGACCGGTCACGCCATCCCCTGCGAAGAAATGCTGAAGGATCTCACCGCGGCCATCGATGGCGGCAAGATCGCAGCCGCCAATCAGGCACAGGCCACAGAGTACCAGTCGAAGGCCACAGAACGCTGCAATGCCGATGATGACAAGCGGGCTGACGAATTCTCGGCGCACGGCCTCGCCCTCGCCAGCAAGTAACATCGGGGATCAGACAAAATGCCTCCTATCACAGCGTCAATCAGACACATGCGCATCAACCGCGTGCCCCAGGTCACAGCCGAATTCTGGCTCATCAAGCTCATGGCCGTGACCATGGGCGAAACCGCCGCCGATTATCTGGCCGTCAACATGGGACTTGGCCTGACCGCTACCTCACTGATCATGGCCGGGATTCTCGTTGTGGCACTTGCCCTTCAGTTCGCTCAACGGCGCTATGTACCCTGGTCCTACTGGCTGGCGGTGGTGCTGATCAGCATTGTCGGCACGCTGATCACCGACAACCTCGTCGACAATTTCGGTGTCAGCCTGGTGACGACGACCACCGGCTTCACGCTGGCACTGGCCGCGACCTTCGCGTTCTGGTTCGCCTCTGAACGGACGCTATCGATCCACGCGATCTTCACCGGGCGGCGCGAGGGCTTCTACTGGCTCGCGATCCTATTTACCTTCGCGCTCGGTACGGCGGCGGGCGACCTTGTCGCCGAGCAGTTCGGCCTCGGCTACCTGTCCACCGGCATCCTCTTCGGTCTCATCATCGCCTCGCTTACCTTCGGCTACGCCTTGCTTGGACTCGACCCGATCCTCGGCTTCTGGCTGGCATATATCTTCACCCGCCCGCTCGGCGCGTCGCTCGGCGATCTTCTGTCGCAACCGACGGAATATGGCGGAACGGGCTTCGGAACGATCCTTACCAGCGCGATATTTCTGGCGGTCATTGTCCTGACCGTCATTTGGGTTAGCGCTACGCACAGGGGAGAAGAGATTGGTTAGTCAGAACCAATGAGTGCGGCAAGCTCTGACCCTCGCCTAGAAGTCCACTTCCCGGAGCAAAACGCAACACGACCTTTTCACCACACGCCGATGTGCAGCACCGGAGTCTGCAGGTTGTCGGCTGGAGTTCTTATCGTCCCAGAACGTCGTGTGAATGGCCGGTTTGCCACCCCTTTCCCGCCTGTCGAGGGGTGTCTGACGTCAGACAGGGTAAGGCCGGGTCGGCTGAAATGCTCTGCTGACGACGAATGACCGCTCTGGCAAAGCTGCACCGCAGCGCTCCCCTATCAGGACAAGGTCCGGAAAGGGCCGATCTCGCGTGAGCGAAATCCTGAGCAGTTGGGGCTTGTACCGCATTAAGCCTCGGCGAACCCAACTTTGTTAAGGTCAGCGAGCAGTACATTCCTGGAATGTCGCAGCCTTCGTTCTATGAACATCGTGACCGCCAAGGCGGGAGCCATCAGGGCGACGAGAAGTGCTGCCGAAAGAGTCAGAAAAACCTGCACGGTCTCGATCGTCCGGAACTCCGCCGAACCAAAGCTCATGAGATTGAAGCGAAGAAAGCCCATAATGTAGATCGACACAGCACAGGCAATCGCAGTCGGAAGCCAGAAAAATGGACCCAGCATACGGCGTTCAAACGTGTCTATCGCGGCCAGGCGAATGCGCAGCCAATCTTCGACCTTCTGGTCCATCTTATTCCTCCGTCAGCAACTCAATCCAGGTCTGCACGTCTTCCATCGGAATTTCCTTGCCCCGGAGGTAGGACCGATACCAGCGCGGGCAATAGCGCTGCGCTTGGGGTGTTTGAGTGCAATCCTTTCACGCTCCAGATAGGCGTCCAGTGCGCGCTCGAAATCTTCCAGCGCCTCCACATCATGCTCGCTTGCGGTGCTACGGATCCCGCGTAAGAGCCAATTGAGATCGCCACCAAACTGCTCCACGAGGGCAACTGCGGCCTCCACAGGAACGCCGCGTTTTCCTTCTCATAGCTATGGTAAGCCTGGCTGAGACACCAAGCGCCTCTGCCATCGCAGCTTGAGATAGGCCAATGTTCGTTTCGGCGCCCAGTCAAGCGATCGCCCACCTTGGTCGAAACAATCCGACCGGAGACGATCCGTCAGGCGGCGAAGAAAATTTACCCCCAAGCGACGGAGCCGACCTGGAACCGGCAGGTGATCAAGCCAACCCAGGCGGCAATCAACTATGCAGCGGAGCTAGGATGGTTTGCCCGGATTTCCGTGAAGCGTTTCACTGAGAACCCCGAAGTAAAAACACCGGCCACGGTGGAATGGGTGCGCGCCTTCGCCGATCAGGCGGATCAGGATGGGCTGCCGCATCTCGGCGCACTGTGCCTTTTCATGTTTGGAACAGCCGCACGCGTCGGCGAAGCCTGCCGCATTGAATGGCGTAACATCAACCTGAGCGCATCGACGGCCACGATCCAACTCTTCAAGCCAACGGTTTGGACCAGAAAGGCGCATATCCAGCCCGAGGTCGTGGCGGCTCTCAAAAACCTTCCCTCTAACCGGAAACCTGACGATCTCGTCTTTGGCTATGCCGGACGCGGAAGCGTAAGAGGGCTTTGGAACAACGTGGCTGCACGAGCCAACATCCCACGCTTGACGCCCCATTGTTGCCGCCATGGCTTCGCAACGTCGATGTTGCGGCGGGGCTATGATGTGAAGACGGTGGCAGGGCGCGGCGGATGGAAAGATGCCACGACCGTGCTACGAACATACGCCCATGCAATCGAAGATAAGACGGTCACTGACGCACTTTTTGACACGTGAGCGACACAGCGTGATATCAACGCACATCGAACAATTTGTAAACAAAGGAGAAAATGGACATGACTGCTACCCCTCGTTGGGAGGGGTGTCCCGCCGCCAGCGATATGCGGGCGCCACGCGGGGCACAAGCCGGAAAGCGGTTCATAACGCCGCTTCGATTACAAAAAACGACATCGCGCGACCACTATCGGAAACTTGTGTCCTGCCTTTGGACTGCGAATTTGGTATAAACCTAGGAAATGACGGCGCGAATACGCGCCATGTCCCGCAGATCGGGGTGGCCAAGAAACCAAAGCCCGCGCCCCGGCAAACGGCCTGCGCAAGTCCTGGCGCGTGCTGGAATGGACCCGCGTCTTTGCTGCCGGGCAGCCGCTGCTTGCCACCTGCTGAACCACCACCCGCTGGCCATCCCGGCGGTTTCGTGATTAGTGCCGCGCCAGGCCGATACGGGAGGTTGCCATGCACGTCGTCACCCTACTCGCCAACCCGGACCGCGCGGACCTTGACCGCGCCACTGTCGAATCGCTTCGCGACGCCTGGGGCGGGGGCGAGGCGGTATGGCTCAATCCCGGTGTTGCAGCCGAGTTCTCCGTGACCGAGGTTCCCGCGAACCGCTGGGATGTCTGGCAAGGCTTGCAGGGGATCGGTGCCGATCTGGTGGTGCAGCGGGCCGAGGGGCGGCGGAAGACGATGCTGCTGGCGGATATGGATTCGACCATGATCGGGCAGGAATGTATCGACGAATTGGCCGACATGGCCGGTGTCGGCGCGCGCGTCGCTGATATCACCGCGCGGGCGATGAATGGTGAGCTGGATTTCGAAGGCGCGCTGATCGAGAGAGTGGGCTTGCTGAAGGGCCTGGCGGAAGATGTGATCGGGCAGGTTCTGGCCGAACGCATCACCTATACGCCGGGCGGGCGCGAACTGATCGCCACAATGAAGGCGAACGGAGGCTACGCGGCGCTGGTCTCGGGCGGCTTCACCGCCTTCACCACGGCCGTCGCGGAAGAGCTTGGTTTCGACGAACAGCGCGCCAACACGCTTCTGGCCGAGAACGGAAGGCTGACCGGCGACGTCGCCCGCCCGATCCTTGGGCGCGAGGCCAAGATCGCCGCGCTGAAAGACATATCCGCCCGCCTCGGCATCGGCCATGACGAGGTCATGGCGGTGGGCGACGGGGCGAACGACCTCGGCATGCTCGGCCTCGCCGGCGCCGGGGTGGCGCTGCACGCAAAACCCTCTGTCGCGGCGCAGTGCGATATCCGCATCAACAACGGCGATCTGACGGCGCTGCTCTATATACAGGGTTACGCGGTCAGCGAATTTCACCAGTAATTAACTATTGCGTTAATTAACGAATCACGCAATCATTAGGGCATGTCGAATCTGCCCACTCTCTTTTCCGCCCTGTCGGACCCGACCCGTTTCGCCATCGTCGAACGGCTCTTGGCGCGGGGCGAATGCGCGGCGGGCGACCTTGCCGACGTTGCCGACATTTCGGCCCCGGCGATTTCGCGCCACCTGAAGACGCTGCGGCAGGCCGGCCTGATCCAGCAACGCGTTGCGGGAACCCACCGCTACTATTCGGTCGAGCCACGGGCGATGCACAGCATCGCCGCCTGGACCATGGACCACCAAGCCTTCTGGGAAGGCAGCATGGCGCGCCTGGCGCGGGCCTTTTCCGGAATTGGACAGGAGGATTGAATGCCGGACGTATGTCTGACCCGCGATTTCCCCGTCACGACCGACGGGCTTTATGACTATATCACCCGGCCAGACCGGCTGGCCCAGTGGTTCGGACCCGAAGGCACCGAGCTTGCTGAACACGATATGGACTTTACTCGGACCGGCCCGTGGTTTGCGGTGCTTGTCGGCCGCGAAAGCGGCAACCGTTTCAAGGTATCGGGCCAGGTCACCCATGTCCGGCCCAAGACATCGGTCGGGCTGACCTGGGCCTGGCATGACGATGCCGACCGGCGCGGCGCCGAAAGCCATGTCACGCTCAGCGTCGCGGCCGCCGCAAAGGGCGCGAAGCTGACCATTGATCACCGCGAATTGGCCGATGCAGAGGCCGTGGAAAGCCACCGTAAAGGCTGGACCTCGACGCTCGACAACCTGTCGAAGCGGTGTTCCTGAAACTGGTCAGAAAAGGAGACCTGCAATGCCGGAATTCGTTTTCGCCTATCACGGCGGGGCCAAACCTGCGACCCCGGAAGAAGGGCAGAAGGCCATGGCGGCCTGGACCGCGTGGTTCGCCAGCCTTGGCGCGGCCGTCGTCGACGGCGGCAGGCCGGTGGGCCAGTCGCACACGGTTTCCGCCAAGGGCGTTGTCCATGACGGTGGCGCCAATCCCCTTTCGGGCTATTCCATCGTCAAGGCCAACACGCTGGACGCGGCCATCGCCATGGCCAGGGGATGCCCGATGGTGGTCGATGGCACCGGTAGTGTCGAGGTTGCCGAAGCGATGGAGATGTAGCCAGCCTCAGGTTAACCGGCGAAGCCCGGCGCCAGCCGGACCTCGCCCACGGCAAGGCCGCGGCGGTTGGTGATCGGGTCGCCCAGCCGTTTCATCGCGGCCGGGTGGCGTGCATCCAGCACCCCGATCCGTGCCAGCAACGCCACGATCGCCGCCTCGGAGGCGCGTGTGCCGCCGTCGACGATCTTCAGCGCGATACCCACCTTCTTTTCGGGCACGATCGCCACGAATACCGCCTCTGCCCCGGTCTTGACCGCAACGCGGCCGCCCATGGCGCGCATCAGTTCGGTGCAGGCGCGGCCTTCGCCGGCGACAAGTTCGGGAAAGGCCGTCATCGCGCGCGTCAGCCGGTGCGCGGCCTTCTGGCGGGCGTCGCCGCCATCGGATGCGTCGGCAAAGAACGCCATCGCGCGCGCCAGCCCGTGCACGGTGGTGGCGAAGTTCGGCGCCGAACAGCCGTCGATGCCGAAGCCGGGGCTGGTTTCACCCGTGACCTCCTCGAACGCGTCGCGCACGGCACGCTGCACCGGGTGGTCGGGTTCGACATATTCCGGCCCGGCTTTCAGATGCCGTGACAGCGTCAGAAACCCCGAATGCTTGCCCGAGCAGTTGTTGTGAATCTGCCAGGGCGACGCGTCGGTCTTGACCAGCCCGTTCGCGGCCTCCCGATCGTCGGGCCATTGCGGGCCGCAGCGCAGATCGGCGTCGGCCAGCCCCAGATCAGACAACCAGCGCGCCACGCGGTCGGTATGGATGGCCGCGCCATTGTGGCTTGCACAGGCAAGCGCCAGTTGTTCCTCGCTTAACCTGTGGGCGGCGGCGGCGCCGCTTTCGATCAGCGGCAGCGCCTGAACCATCTTGCACGACGAGCGTGGAAAGATAACCGCCTGCGGATCGCCCCAGGCCTCGATCACCGCGCCCTTGGCATCGCAGATCACCGCGTGACCAGTGTGCCAGCTTTCCAGGATTCCGCCGCGCCAAAGCTCGATCATCGGCTGGGGTCCGGTCATCTTCAGGGTCCTTTCGGCATGCGCGAAAAACTGCCCAGGGGGCTTTCACAGCTTGGCGGGTTTGCGTTACATGGTGGATACCGGGTTGAAGGCGTGCGCACCACCGGAAAAGCCGTCACACGAACGGGTTGGTGCGCAGGGTAACAGGCAGACGGCTGGAGGCGCAGGACAATGACAGTGTGGATGGTGCGGGCCCTGACCGGGGCGGCAATCGCGGCCATGGCAACCGGCGCGCTGGCGCAGGTTTCCACGAATCAAGTCGCGACCAAGACCGACTGGTCGGTCTTTACCGAAGACAATCCCAAGGAATGCTGGGCGGTATCGAAGCCCAAGCAGACGGTGAACAGCAAGGACGGCAAGCCGGTTTCCGTTCGTCGCGGCGAGATTCTGATGTTCGTCACCTACCGCCCGGGCGGCGGCAGCGTTGGCGAGGTCTCGTTCACCGGCGGCTACCCCTTTGCCGACGGCTCGACCGTCAGCGTCGATATCGGCGGGTCGAAGTTCGAAATGTTTACCGATGGCGAATATGCCTGGGCCTCGAATGCGGATGAGGATGCCAAGATGCTGGCCGCGATGAAAACCGGCGCACAAGCGGTGCTGACGGCCCGCTCTTCGCGGGGCACGCAGACCGAAGACACGTTTTCGCTTCTGGGTTTCACCGCCGCCACCGAAGATGCGGCGACGCGCTGCAAATAGGCAGCCCGGCAAAACGTGACGCCAATCGGCGCCCCGGCCCGTCCGGGGCGTTTTCTGTTGCGGGCGGCCTGCCCTGTTCCGTTTTCACCCGATACCGCCTATATGAGGCGATCCCATGCCACCCGAGTTTTCGATGACCCACGCTACGCCCCCGATCACCCCCGATGTCCTGACCGTGCCGCGCAAACGGTCCGAAGCCGGGCGGGTGAACCTTGTCGGGTTGACGCGCGATCAGTTGCGCGATGCGCTGATTGCGGCCGGCACGCCGGATAAGCAGGCGAAGATGCGGGTCGGGCAGGTCTGGCAGTGGATCTATCACTGGGGCGTGCGCGACTTTGCCGCCATGACCAACCTCGCCAAGGATTACCGGGCGATGCTGGCCGAAAAATTCGAGATTGCGCTGCCCGAGGTTGTCACCCGTCAGATCTCCGCCGACGGCACCCGCAAATACCTTCTGCGCATCGCGGGCGGCCACGAGGTGGAAACCGTCTATATCCCCGAGGAAAACCGGGGTACGCTCTGCATCTCGTCCCAGGTCGGCTGCACTCTGACCTGTTCCTTCTGCCATACCGGCACGCAGAAGCTGGTGCGCAACCTCACGGCGGCCGAGATCGTGGGGCAGGTGATGCTGGCCCGCGACGATTTGGGCGAATGGCCCGAGCAGGGCGCACCGAAGAACGAAACCCGGCTGGTGTCGAATGTCGTGCTGATGGGCATGGGCGAGCCCTTGTACAACTTCGACAATGTCCGCGACGCGATGAAGGTGGTGATGGATGGCGAGGGGCTGACCCTGTCGCGCCGGCGCATCACGCTTTCGACCAGCGGCGTGGTGCCCGAGATCGCCAGGACGGCGCAGGAAATCGGCTGCCTGCTGGCGGTCAGCTTCCACGCGACGACCGATGAGGTCCGCGACCGGCTGGTGCCGATCAACAAGCGCTGGAATATCGAGACGCTTCTGGCCGCGCTGCGCGATTATCCGCGGCTGTCAAATTCCGAACGCATCACCTTCGAATACGTGATGCTGAAGGGCGTCAACGACAGTGACGAGGACGCGAAGCGGCTGGTCAAGCTGATCCGTGGCATCCCCGCCAAGATCAACCTCATCCCGTTCAACGAATGGCCGGGCTCGCCCTATGAACGGTCGGACTGGGAGCGGATCGAGGCCTTCGCCGACATCATCTACAAGGCCGGCTACGCCTCGCCCATCCGCACGCCGCGCGGCGAAGATATCATGGCGGCCTGCGGTCAGTTGAAATCGGCCACAGAGCGTGCGCGGAAAAGCCGGGCCGAGATTGCCGTCGAGGCGGGTCTTGGCGACGGCGCGTCAGCCTGAGCCGGTCACTGTTCGGGCCTGTCCGGTTCCAGCCACAGCGTTTTGCCGCGATAGCCGCCACGGATCACATGGCCGGCCGTGACCACTTCGGGATAGGCGTTCGCCCAGTCGCGGAACCGGTCGTTGCTGACCACCCGTGCCTTCAGCTCTCGCGCCACCAGAAGGATGGTGGCATCGGCCGGCTCACCCTTTGGCACAACCATGACCCGGTCTTTCGGCAGGCCCAGCATCCGCCCGAATGCCGCGTCATGCTTGTAACGCCCCTTGACCAGATAGCCGGCATTGGCGTCGAAGACCACGCCGGGGCTGAAACCGCGCGCCTTCAGCGCGCGAATGACTTCGCGCACGGGTTCGATACGCGGTGTCTCGTCACGCCAGTAAAGCACGTTTGACCCGTCGATGACGACCGGGGTCTTGCCGCGTTTCGCGCCCGATCGGTGCGGGCTGCGCAAAAGAAGGCAGCCAGAGGCAAGCGCCACAGGCCCGGAAAGAAGCAACAGGTCGGCCCATTCCGGCAAAAGAACGGCGGCGGCCGTGGCCGGCAGTGACAGCAGCAGGGCGAGGCGCAACACGATCATCACCAGACGGTGCGCGCCGGGTTTGGCGAAATCAAGGCGTGCCGGCGGGGGGCCTGTGGACGCTCAGTCGGCGCTGGTGATCAGCAAGGGCTGTTCGTCATCGTCGGAGGGGTCATCGCCTTCGGGGTCGTCCAGTCCGGCTGTATCGTCTTCGCCGGTATCCTCGTGGTCGGCGTCGGGGTCGTCACCCTCGGTGCGTTCCGGCAGCGGCTGATCGAGGCGCAACAGGTCGTGGAAGCGGTTCCAGGCGTCGCTGCCTTCCTCGATCGTCAGCCCGTCGGTGACCTCGGCAAAGGCTTCGTCGCGCGATGCGGCAAGGCCTTGCAGCGCATTGTCGGATTCGACGACCCCGCTCAATGCCTCGCGCAGCCCGGCAAGCGGGTCGTCGGTGCCTTCACCATCGCCGGCCGCATCGGGGTTCAGCCCAGCGAGGATCGCATCGACATCGTCCTGGGTATAGGGTTCGCCCGCGGCATCGAGGCCCTGCAGCGCCGCAAGTGCCGCCTCGATCGCGTCGCCGCTGGTTCCCTCGGCGGCAAAATCCGTGAGCGCCGCGCGATAGCCCCCAAGTGTGGCCTGATAGGCCGGGTCTTCGGCCGCGGCGCGATAATCCAGAAGCGCGGCGCGATAGGTGGCAACCTTGCCGACGCGGCTGTTGGGGTTGGCATTGGCATAAGCGTTCAGGCTGGCATGTGCGGCATTCATCCATTTCAGCTGGCTGGCAACACTGCCCTTGGTCTTCACCTTTGCGGGCGCGGCGGTTTGCTGCTGGCGGGTCTTCGTCGTGCCCGTTGCACGCGTGTTGGCTGCTTTTGCGGCCTTCGCCGACTTGTCGCGCCCGTTCCCGGCCTTGCCGGCCTTGTCCTTGTTGCCCCGGTCCCTGTCGCCCTTGTCCTTGCCACCGCCCTTGTCGTTCGACTTTTCGTTCTTGGCATAAGCCACACCTGGGGCCGCGAGGCTAAGGGCAACTGTTACAGGGGCCAGCGCAAGCGCGGAAAGCGCGAGCGACATCAGGGAAAACCGGAAGGGAACACGCATGAGAACCTCGGGGGGAAAGGCAGGGGTTTCGGGCAAATTCATCAGATAGCACGGCCAGATTGCGGCAGGACCGCGGCGCAAGCGTGGCACTGTTTCAGCGCCTGGGACAAGCCGGCCGCGCCGCTTGGTGATTGTTGAGGGCCGCGCCACCTGCTAGCCATGGGCGATGACGCTTCCCCTGCTCGACAACTGCAGCGCACGGCGGCTGTTTCTGGACCGCCACGCGCTGATCGAACCGCCCACCGGCCCGGCGGCGGGCGCCGACCTTCTGGCGCTGATCCACCGGCTGGGCTTTGTTCAGGTCGACAGCATCGCCACCGTGGAACGTGCGCACCACATGATCCTGTGGTCGCGCCGACAAAGCTATCGCCCCGCCAACCTCGCACGGCTTCTGGAACGCGACCGGACGCTTTTCGAACACTGGACGCACGACGCTGCGGTTATCCCCACCGCGTTCTACCCGCACTGGCATCTGCGCTTTGCCCGCGACCGCGACTGGCTGATCGAACGCTGGACGAAATGGCAGGGCGACGGTTTTCTCGACCGGATGGACGAGGTGCTGGCACGGGTTGCCGAAACCGGGCCGGTCTCATCCGCCGAGGTGGGCGAGGACGAGGCGCGGTCCTCGGGCGGCTGGTGGGACTGGCACCCGTCGAAAGCCGCGCTGGAGTTTCACTGGCGCTGCGGCGCGCTGGCGGTCTGCCGGCGCGAGGCGTTTCGCAAGATCTATGACCTGAGCGACCGGGTCATCCCCGAAATGCACCGTGATCCCGCCGGGCAGGATGCCAGCATCGACTGGGCCTGCAATGCCGCGCTGGATCGTCTGGGCTTTGCCACTTCGGGTGAGATTGCCGCCTTCTTCGATCTGGTCAGGCCTGAAGAGGCGCGCGGCTGGTGCGCAGCGGCGCACAAGGAGGGCCGGTTGGTCGAGGTCGCCGTCGCCGGTGCCGATGGTCGGTTGCGCCGGTCCTTCGCGCGCCCCGACGTTCTGGATCGCGCGGCGGAGGTCGCGGAGCCGGCGGGCCGGGTGCGCATCCTTTCGCCGTTCGACCCGGCCCTGCGCGACCGGGCGAGGGCGGAACGGCTGTTCGGCTTTCACTACCGGATCGAGATTTTCGTGCCCGAAGCGAAACGCCGATACGGTTATTATGTCTTTCCGGTGATGGAGGGCGACCGGCTGATCGGGCGGATCGACATGAAGGCCGAGCGGGCCGACGACCGGCTGGCTGTGCGCGCCTTCTGGCCCGAACCGGGCGTGGCGATGGGGCGCGGGCGGCTGGCGCGGCTTGACGCCGAACTGGATCGCGCGGCGCGGTTCAGCAATGTCGGGGCCGTCAGCTTCGCCCCGGGCTGGCTGCGAGAAAACTGACCATCACGCGCCGGGGGCGCCGCCCCCGGACCCCCGGGAGTATTTCGGCCAAGATGAAGATCAGGCGCCGTTGTATTCCCAGGTCTCGATGATCGCGAGCGCCTCTTCGGCGGTTTCGACAAAGCTGATGAGGTCGAGATCCCTGGGCGATATCGTTCCGGCCTCGGCAAGGGCCTGCCAGTTGACGATGCGTTTCCAGAATTCGGCGCCGAACAGGATGAACGGCACCGGCGTCATCCGCCCGGTCTGGATCAGCGTCAGGCTTTCGAACATTTCGTCCAAGGTTCCGAAACCGCCGGGAAAGATGCAGATCGCGCGGGCGCGCATCAGGAAATGCATCTTGCGGATCGCGAAATAGTGGAAGTTGAAGCAAAGATCGGGCGTGACATAGGGGTTCGGCGCCTGTTCATGCGGCAAGACGATGTTGAGCCCGATCGAATGGCCACCCGCTTCCTGTGCGCCGCGATTGCCCGCCTCCATGATCCCCGGGCCGCCACCGGTGACGACGACATGGTCACGCCCGTAGCTTTCGAGGCTCTTGCGGGTGACGAGATGGGCGAGCTTGCGCGCCTCCTCGTACCAGTTGGACAGGCCGGCAAGCCCGGGCCTGGCGGGGTCTTCGGCACCTGCGGCCGGAATGCGCGCACTGCCCATGATCACCACGGTCGACTGGATGCCGCGTTCGTCAAGGATCATCTGCGGTTTCAGGAGTTCCAGCTGCAACCGGACAGGGCGCAGTTCCTCGCGGCACATGAATTCGCTATCGGTGAAGGCCAGGCGATAGGCGGGCGCGCGGGTTTGCGGCGTATCGGGGATCTCGGCAGCGGTGCGGATATCCTGTTCGGCGTCCCGCAATAGGCTGGTGCGCGTGTCGTCTTTCATGGCGGCTCCGTCGCTGGCGTTGCGTCAGGTGACTTCCGGGTCTATAGCCTTCGCGCCAGCGAAGCCAGTCACGTTTTGGAGGAAACCCATGTCGAACGCCGCGCTTGAGACCGCCATCGAAGCCGCATGGGAGGCGCGCGACACGATCACGCCGGCGACCCGGGGCGAGACCCGCGAGGCGATCGAGGACACGCTGAATGCTCTGGACGGCGGCGCGCTGCGGGTGGCCGAGCGACAGGCAGACGGGCGCTGGCACGTCAACCAATGGGCCAAGAAGGCGGTGCTTCTGGGCTTTCGCATCAAGGATATGGAGCAGCAGCACGGTGGCCCGCAGGGCGGCGGCTGGTGGGACAAGGTCGACAGCAAGTTCGCTGGCTGGGGCGACAACCAGTGGAGGGCCGCAGGCTTCCGCGCGGTGCCGAATTGTGTGGTGCGCAAGTCTGCCTTCATCGCCAAGGGCGTCGTTCTGATGCCGTCCTTCGTGAACCTTGGTGCCTATGTCGACGAGGGCACGATGGTCGATACCTGGGCAACCGTTGGGTCCTGCGCGCAGATCGGCAAGAACGTGCATCTTTCGGGCGGCGTCGGCATTGGCGGCGTGCTCGAACCGATGCAGGCCGGCCCGACCATCATCGAGGACAACTGCTTTATCGGTGCCCGGTCGGAAGTGGTCGAGGGCTGCATCGTGCGCGAAGGCTCTGTCCTTGGCATGGGGGTATTCATCGGCCAGTCGACCAAGATCGTCGACCGTGAAACCGGAGCGGTGATGTATGGCGAGGTGCCGGCCGGTTCGGTCGTTGTCGCAGGGTCGATGCCTTCGAAGAACGGTATCAACCTTTACTGTGCCGTGATCGTGAAGCGGGTGGACGCGCGGACCCGTTCCAAGACCTCGATCAACGAGCTGTTGCGGGATTGAGTGCGGCGGGCCGCCAGCGCGGCACGTCATCCCAGCGCCGGCCCGCCCCGTCTTCGACTGGCCCGTCGGGTTCATACTGCTGGCTCCGCGCTGGGTTTTCGTGATCGCCCGCTTCGGTTACCTATCGCAAGGCACGACCAAGGGAATCGCCCCATGACCGACAAGCCCAAGCGCCCGCAACAGGTCTATACCTTGCTCGTCGAACTGGGGCGAAAGTCCGGCGATGGGTTGCCCGACGGTTCAACCGGCGCGGCCATCCTTTGCTATGCCACTGGCGTCGACGAGGCCGAGGCGGTGCGCGAAGCGGTGAACCTTCTGAAGATCGCCGATATGGC
Organism: Paracoccaceae bacterium; assembly: GCA_041397385.1. Taxonomy (GTDB): domain Bacteria; phylum Pseudomonadota; class Alphaproteobacteria; order Rhodobacterales; family Rhodobacteraceae; genus Albidovulum. The sequence goes on along the minus strand of JAWKWW010000001.1, from coordinate 178,463 downwards.
GCCGCTGGAGGTTACCGGGCAGGGAACGCTGGATGAACGGCTGGCTGCGGGTGAAAACGTGGGCCAGGACGAACGCGCACTGATGGCGCGGGCGCTGGATGAAAACGCCGTCATCGTCGCGATGGTCACGCCGTTCTTTGACGACGACGAGGACGACGGCGAAGACGATTGACGCGCCCGCCTAGCGGCGGTTCAGGTCGCAATAGGCCACCGCCTCGAACCGGCGCAGAACGCGCAGCGCGGCGCGCCGGTGGGCGGGCACCGATTGATCAAGCCCCAGCGCCCCAAGCTCCTTGTCGCGAAGGTAGAGGCTGGCCACGCCGCAGCCTTCGACATCGAGGGCGTCATGGCGTGCCAGAACCGGGCTGACATAGGTGACGGTTGGCTGGGTGGCGTCATATCGCGCGGTCAGCCCGTCCACCAGATGGCGCGCCTCGACCAGGGCGGCCGGCGTGCCAAAGAGGTATTCCACATCGTCGCCGCGCACCATCACCAGGTGGTGCGGTGCCACCACCAGATCGGCCGCCAGACCGAAATAGGGCGCGCGCAGCCGCACCGGGGTCAGGCTGCCTCGTGCCGGCAGGACCATCCGCCGAAGCGCCAGCAGGCGAACGGGCGTACCGGTTGCCGTCAGCACGCGATCGCCGGGGCGAAGCCGGCCGGCCGGTTGCCAGCCCTCGGGTGTGCGGACCCGCGCGGCGGCGGAGAAACAGGGCGCGACGCCGGGCACGGCGGTTCCGGCATTCAGCCCATACCAGCGCACCCCGGGATGGCGCCGATGGTGCCGGATGTCGGCGAAAAGCCCCGCGATGTCTTCCGCCGGCAGCGGCAGCGGGTTTTCGGCGCGGCTGCGATGGACGGTTCCGTCCTGCAGGTTTTCGACCGAAAGATGCCCGATGCGCTCCGGGGCGTTCCAGCTGAACCGCAGGCGGATGTCGCGCAGCGGGCTGCCGCCGGGCGCCGCGAGCCGGCTGGCGGCCAGACCCGGACCCTGGGCATGCCGCAGCCGGAACGCGCCCGAGCGTTCCAGCGTCAGCCCGAAGGACCGCGCCCAGCCCTGGTCGCGGGCATAGTCGAGCAGCGGCACATCGGCCTCGGGCCCGTCGCCGAGCTGCGCCTCGACAACGATCGCGCCGCGTTCGACCATCTCGGGCAGGTCCGGCGCCAGCCAGCTTGGCGTGTGGTTCATCGTGTCATAGGACAGCGCAAGCCAGGTCATCGCGGGCCTCGGGATTGGCGGGTTTTGGCATCGCTCATGCGGCGCGCCCGGTCTGAAGCAGGACGTTGGCCTCGAAGCTGCGCAGGGTACGCCGGGCCGCGGCGCTGTAGCCGCGCCCGTTGCGTGGGTCGATTTCGGGAAAGATCGAACAGATCTCGGCAACCATCTCCGCCTCGAAGCTTGCGCAGGTCTGCGGCCCGGGCAGAAAGCTTTCGGTCGCCAGCCCCTCGGAATAGATCACCTGGTGACGGTCAAAGAGAACATGCACATAGTCGACGTTTTCGGCTTCGACGCGCCGCACGCTGTGATCGTTGACCAGATCCCGCGCGGCAACCAGCACCTCGGGTTCGCCGAACAGGACCTCGGCCATCGCGTCGCGCAGCAGGACGCGATGCAGGGGCGACAGGCGTATCGTGCGGTGCATCCCGAAGGTGCCGGCGGCGATGCGTATGGGCGCGAACTCACCCCGGGCGGACACGGTGCGCCGGCCGACCCAGCGCACCGGCTGTGGCCCCTGATCGTGGGTCAGGACCAGATCGCCAGGCTTCAAATCCTCGACCCGGCGTTCGCCATCGGGCGTGGAAATCAGCGTGCCGGCGACAAAGCACGGGATCGAGTTTACCGTGACGAAGGCCGTATCGCTCAGCCCGTTTCCGCCGCCGTTGGCAACGGTATAGGTGAAGTTCACCGTCTCGGTATCGCCGTCGCCCGTGATGGTCAGCGTGCCGTCGAGGTTCAGTGTGACGGTCTGGCCGGTGGTCAGAACGACGGAATCGCCGGGGTTGACGGCGATGCCGTTGATATGGGTGATGAACAGCGCGCTGCCGCCGGGGCCGGTATCGTTGGCCAGAACGTCAACCGTCGTGCTGCCCGTGGGAAAGACATCGACCGTGTCGTCGTGTGCAATCAGCGCGGTCTGCACCGAATTTCCGGCTATCAGCAGGTTGGAATCGTAGCTGCTGTCACCGACATCGGCGATGCCGATGCGAATGGAGTTCACGACACCGGGCACGACCGCCATCTTCAGCGTCATGGTAACGGTGAAGCCGTCCATCTCGGTGTTGTAGGCGTCGCCGGTATTGTCGTTGTAAAGGTTGATGTTGTTCAGCGGGCTGACATTGCCGACGCTGGTGTTACCGGTCCCGACCGCGAGGCTGACCGGTGAGCCGTTCACCCAGACTCCGACCATGTCGTTGTAGATGGAATTGACGAATTCGGGGTATTCCTCGGACGAAAAGACGAACTGCATCGTCATCGTGTCGCCGGTGGGAATGAAATCCACGTCCAGAAAGGCCGCATCATAGGTATTGGCACCGGCCAGTGCGTTGAAGGCGGCGTTGTTGTTGGGCCCGCTCGTGTTCGTCGTGGTCGAGGTGCTGGCGTTGGTGTTGGACGAATTGCTGTTGCGGGTGAACTGGTCGGCGACGCCCGTGGACAGGATCACACCGGTATCGCCCGGCACGACGCCGGGCGAAATCGTATCGCCATCCGCATAGGTCGCCGAAGACCGCGCATCGCCGGTATAGCTGGCACCGACAACCGTAACGCCATCGCCGAAGATGGCATTGGCCATCTGCAACGCCGTGGCGCTGGAGTTGTACGTTAGCTCCGGCATCCCGCCTCCGCTCGCGGAGACAGCGCAAACTGGGAGGCGGGTTCGCGCCCGCCATGTTACCGTTTAACCGCTCGACCGGGTACGTTGACCCGCGTTTGCCCTGCCTCAGGACTTTGTTTTGCCGCAACTATGACAAGAACCGCCCGCTTGTCCTATCCTGTGCCGGGAGAAGTCGCGCAAAGTTGCGCCGGGGTGGCAGCGCTGCCACACATTTGCCGAAGCATTTGCGCGCCCGAAACGAAACCTGTAAGCCCTCGGAAACGATTGGGAAATCAACGATGCCCGAAATCGACCCCGTAGATCTGACGGCCGCGCTGATCCGCTGCCCCTCGGTCACGCCCGAAGAGGGTGGCGCGCTGGCGCTTGTGCAGACGGTGCTGGAAGGCGCGGGGTTTTCCTGCACGCGCGTGGACCGTGCCGGCATCCCCAATCTCTTTGCGCGCTGGGGGCGAAAGGACGCGCCGCGGCGCTTTGGCTTCAACGGCCATACCGATGTCGTGCCGCCCGGTGACAGCAGCGGTTGGGCGCACGACCCGTTCGGCGGCGAGGTGGTGGCGGGCGAGCTTTGGGGCCGGGGCGCCTGCGACATGAAATCGGGCGTGGCGGCCTTCGTCGCCGCCGCGGTCGATCTGGTTTCCGCCAACCCGCCCGACGGCGCGATCCTGATCACGATCACCGGCGACGAGGAAGGCGCGGGCCGCGACGGCACCCGCGCCATTCTTGACTGGATGGCGGCAGAGGGCGAGGCCATGACGGCCTGTCTGGTGGGCGAGCCGACCTGCCCCGAACGCATGGGCGAGATGATCAAGATCGGGCGTCGCGGTTCGATGACCGCCTATGTCACCGCGCGTGGCGTTCAGGGCCATGCCGCCTATCCGCACCGCGCGAAAAACCCGCTGCCGGCCATGGCCCGCCTGATGGACCGTCTGGCACGTCACCGGCTGGATGAGGGGACCGCGCATTTCGATCCCTCCACGCTTGCGATCACGACGATCGACACCGGAAATCCGGCCAACAACGTGATCCCGGCCGAATGCCGCGCGACGGTGAACATCCGTTTCAACGACGCCCATTGCAGCGCAAGCCTTGCCGACTGGCTGAGCCGCGAGGCCGATCAGGTGTCGGCCGAGACCGGCATCGCGATCGCCATGACCGTCGAGGTTTCGGGCGAAAGCTTCCTGACCCCGCCCGGGCCGCTTTCGGAACTGGTGGCGCGTGCCGTTCGCGCCGAAACCGGTGTCGATCCGGTTCTGTCCACGACCGGCGGCACCTCGGACGCGCGGTTTATCAGGATCATTGCCCGGTTGTCGAATTCGGCCTTGTCGGCAAGACCATGCATCAGGTCGACGAGCGCGTCGATGTGGCGCAGATCAGAACGCTCAAGGCCGTCTACGCCGCGATCCTGCGGGACTATTTCGCATGACCATCGCCCGGGTGCCCGCCGGTGGGCGCCATCCGCGCGCGACCTGACCCGATGCGCCGCCAGCTGGTCGTCATGGTCAAGGAACCGCGCCCGGGCAGGGTGAAGACCCGGCTGGGCCGCGACATAGGCCACACGCGTGCGGCCTGGTGGTTTCGCCACCAGTGCCGGCGCCTGCTGCGCGAACTGGACGATCCGCGCTGGCACCTTGTTCTGGCTGTCAGCCCCGATCGCGCCGGGCTGGAAAGTCGCGTCTGGCCCGGCCATCTTCCGCGCCGGGCGCAGGGCGCGGGCGATCTGGGCGCGCGCATGGCGCGGGTTTTCCGCACCGCCCCGCCCGGCCAGGTGATCATCGTCGGCGCCGACATTCCGGCCATCCGGCGCCATCACATAGAACGGGCCTTTGCGCTGCTCGGTCGCCATGACGCGGTGGTCGGCCCCGCGACCGATGGCGGCTACTGGCTGATCGGGCTGGCGCGGCGCCGGGCGGTTCCGGCGCCCCTGTTCGAAGGCGTGCGCTGGTCAACCCGTCACGCGCTGGCCGACACGCTGGCCGGCCTGAAAGGCCTGTCCGTTGCCTTTGTCGACCAGCTACACGATGTCGACACGGCTAAGGATCTCTGACGCCTGGTCTAAGGCGACGGCGGCGGATCGACCCGCCGCCGGGCAGTGACCGGGCCACCGCCCCGTTCGGCGATCCGCTTCGACGCGGCAGCCAGACCTTCGCGCACCACCTGCATGAACTGCGCCGTGGCATGAACGATTTCGTCCGGCCCGCTGACGAGCGCCATGGCCCTTCCAGAACACGAGATCGCCGCGCCGCAACGGCGTTTCGGCGGAAAGGGCATGGCCAAGGCCGCGTTCCTGCATGTCGCTGTCCGCGGGGCAGGCGATACCGCAGAGCCGATGCGCGACCTGCACCAGCCCCGAACAATCGATCCCGTCACGGCTGTTGCCACCCCACAGGTAAGGGGTGCCCAGAAGCATCTCGGCGATCCCGACAGGATCGGTGGCGGGATCGTCGAGCGCGCGCAGATGACCGCGCGGCAGCCATGCGCCGCTTGTGGTTTCCGCCAGCACCCCGTCGCCCGCTTTCACCGTCAGCTCCGCACCCAGTGACAGACGCGCAATCTCGGGCGTCTTGATATCGGGCGCGGGGTACAGATGCGTCGCCGGCGCGCTGACCCAATGGCTTGGCGCGCGGTCGGGGCCAAGCGCATGGGCCCCGACATAGCCGACATAGCCGTCAGCTTCGGCCTGAACGAAGGCATGGTCGCCCTGAAGGTCCAGAAGGCAGACCCGCGCGCCCATCAGAAGCTGACGGTCGCGCGCGCCGCCAGGTGCCGCCAGAAGGTCGGCCAGCGGGGCCGTGACGCGCCGCCATTCGCCCGTGACGAAACGCAGACCGGCCACGCGCCCTTTCAGGCTGACATGGGCGACGCGGTCGTTCGCGGGCGTGATGCGGCGGTCCATCTAAAGGCCCAACACGTCGGGCAGCGCGCCCAGAATCGCGCGCGCGCCCTGCATAACCGCACCGCGCGGACGGGCCGGCGCATCCTTTGGCTGGTGGCCGAAGATATCGAAATGCGCATAAGGCGCACCTTCGACGAAACGGCGCAGGAACAGCGCGGCGGTGATGGCGCCGGCAAATCCGCCGGCGGGCGCATTGTCCAGATCGGCGATGCCGGGTTCGATCATCGCCTCGTAGGGGTTGTGAAAGGGCAACCGCCAGACCGGGTCGGCGGCCGGGGCGGCCGCCGCCTCGAGCGCCGCGGCAAAGGCGGCGTCATCGGTGAAATAGGGCGCGATATCGGGGCCGACGGCGACACGCGCCGAACCGGTCAGCGTCGCCATGGAGATGATGAAATCGGGCGCATCCTCGTCGGCGAGCGCCAGTGCATCGGCCAGAACCAGCCGGCCTTCGGCATCGGTGTTGATGACCTCGACCGTCAGCCCCTTGCGCGAAGTCAGGATATCGCGCGGGCGCATGGCGCTGCCCGAAACCGCGTTTTCCACAGCCGGAACCAGAACACGCAGGCGCAGCGGCAGGCCAAGCGACATGATCATCCGCGCCAACCCCATCACCGTGGCCGCCCCACCCATGTCCTTTTTCATTTCCAGCATCGAGTTCGCCGGTTTCAGATCTAGCCCACCGGTGTCGAAGCATACGCCCTTGCCGACCAGTGTCAGCTTGGGGCCCGCCGTACCCCAGCGCATGTCCAGAAGGCGCGGTTCGCGGACCGAGGCACGGCCGACCGCGTGGATCATCGGAAGAATTACGGGCCAAAAGCTCCTCGCCGCGCACCGCCGATGCCTCGGCGCCGAACTCGCGCGCCAGCGCCAGAAACGCGGTCTCCAGCTGATCGGGGCCCATATCCTGCGCCGGGGTGTTGATCAGGTCGCGCGTCAGCACCTCGCCGGCGGCCATCGCCGCGACCCGTTGCACGTCGATGCCGTCGGGCGCGATCAGGCGCGCCTTTTGCGGCTTGCCGGCCTTGTAGCGGTCGAAGCGGTAGGCCGACAGCAACCAGGCCAGCGCGCCTTCCGCCCGGTCGGCCGGGTCGAGCGCACCCTCGAGCCGCCAGTTGCCCTCGGGCAAGCCGGCAGCCGCGCGGCCAAGGTGAAACCGACCCCGCGCGCGCGCCTTTGCGTCGCCATAACCAAAAAGCGCACCGGCCAGCGCGCCGTCTGACCCTGGAAGCAGGCAAAGCGAGCCCAGAGCGGCGTCGAACCCCATGGACTTGGCCCAACCGGCCTCGCCAGCCGGCAGGCCGGCCAGAACCTCGGCCAGCGCGGCCTTTTCGACGATGTGAAGCGGCAGCGACGGGGCGTCGTTTTCGGCAAACGGGTTTGGCATGGCGACCTCATGGGCAATCTCGGCGGCGAGCCTAGCCCAATTGCCGGTGCCTGCAAGGCCTGCCGCCTAGCCGTGGCTTCCGTTGATCGCCCATTCCGTCGCAAAGCTGCGTGCGGCCAGCCGCACCAGCCGTCCCCATGTCGCGGCCAGCGCGGTATCGTCGCCCGCGCTCAGACAGTGGCCCACATCCTGCGCCACCGCCGCCAGCTTTGGCAGGCCGGCATGTTCGGCCAGACGACTGAGGCTGCGCAGCCCACGCGCGAATTCCGACAGCCGGCAGCCGTGGTACTGGCCGATCATCTCGGCGACCAGATCGGCCATTTCCTCCATCGCGCGCACCAGGACCTGTTCGGCTTCCGCCGGCCCCAGGTCTTCGGTCATGTCGCGCAGCCTCTCGGTATCGAGCGAGGGGCATTCGACCGGTCTGAGGGGAGTAATACTGCCCATACCGCACCTTCCATTCACCAGTTCACCCGGGAACAAACCTCGGCGATCAGGCTGAAAAAAAGGTTTCGGCTGCGGCGGCTTGGCACTCGAAAATAGCTCAAATACAAACTAGATGAGGCAGAACGCCCGAAAGGAGCCTGCGATGGACCATGCCAAACCGCTGCCGAATTACCTTGTTCAGCGCTATCATGGCTGGAAGGCCACGACCTATCAGGAGAACAAGGCCTGGTACAAACGGCTGGCCAACGAGGGGCAGCATCCGCGTGCCATGGTGATTTCCTGCTGCGACAGCCGGGTGCACGTCACCTCGATCTTCGGTGCCGATCAGGGCGAATTCTTCATCCACCGCAACATCGCCAATCTGGTTCCGCCCTATGAACCCGACGGCGAGGCGCACGGCACTTCGGCGGCGGTCGAATATGCGGTGACCGCCCTGAAGGTCGCCCATATCGTCGTGCTGGGCCATTCCAGCTGCGGCGGTGTCAAAGGCTGCCATGACATGTGTTCGGGCCACGCCCCGGCGCTGGAGGAGAAGACGAGCTTCGTCGGCCGCTGGATGGATATTCTGCGCCCCGGCTTCGAACGCACCGACAAGGCGCTGGATACCGAGGCGCAGTTGCGGATGCTGGAACATCAGGCGGTTCTGGTCAGTCTGGAAAACCTGATGACCTTTCCCTTCGTGCGCGATGCGGTCGAGGCCGACATGCTGACGCTGCATGGGCTCTGGACCGATATCGGAGAAGGCGGTCTGCACCAGTACGACCCCGACGAAAAAGACTTTGTCGTGCTCTAGGCCGTTAAGTCCGCGTTAGGTATGGGGTGGCACCATCGCCCCATGACCCGACCCAGACAGTATTCGGTTGAACTTGCCCCGGCGCTTCTTGGCGACCTTCTGGATGCCGCCGAGGCAAGGGGGCAAAGCGCCGCGGATTTCATCCGCGCCGCAATCGCCGATGCCGTCGCGCCGAAACCGCCAAACCCCGCGCCGGACAATCCCGCCGGTGCCGAAAGGCTGGCGCCGCTTGTCGATGCGCTGGCGTGCGCGACGGATTGGTTCGACATGCAAAGCCGGCTGCGCGGGCTGGGCTATGTGCTTCGCCGCGATTGCGACGGGCGGCTAGTACTGTGCAGCTGGCCGCTTGAACGGGCGCTGATGCCGGTTTCCAAACTGGGCCATAGCGCCGAGGCGCTTTCGCTGCGCTTTGGCGCACCCTTTCCCGACAGCCGTCTGGCAAAGGCACAGCCGGCACGGGCGGCCTAGGCCAGCCCGCGCCGGGTATCGCCGGGCCTCAGCCCTTCTTCAGGCAGCGATTGCCCAGCGTTTCGGCGATCTGCACCGCGTTCAGCGCCGCGCCCTTGCGCAGGTTGTCGCTGACGCACCAGAGGCTGAGCCCGTTTTCCACGGTCGAATCCTGCCGGATCCGGCTGACGAAGGTGGCATAGTCGCCAACGCATTCGATCGGCGTGACGTAGCCGCCGTTTTCGCGCTTGTCGACAACCATGACGCCGGGCGCCTCGCGCAGGATGTCGCGCGCCTCGTCCTCGTCCAGAAAGTCCTCGAACTCGATGTTCACCGCCTCGGAATGGCCAACGAACACCGGCACGCGTACACAGGTCGCGGTGACCTTGATCGCCTTGTCGACGATCTTCTTGGTTTCGGCGACCATCTTCCACTCTTCCTTGGTCGAGCCGTCGTCCATGAAGACGTCGATATGGGGAATGACGTTGAAGGCGATCTGCTTGGTGAACTTTTTCGCCGGCCGGTCGTCGGTCGGGTTGTACATCGCCTTGGTCTGGTCCCAAAGCTCGTCGATGCCTTCCTTGCCGGCGCCCGAGACGGACTGGTAGGTCGCGACCACCACCCGCTTGATCCGCGCGCGGTCATGCAAGGGCTTCAGCGCGACCACCATCTGCGCGGTCGAACAGTTGGGGTTGGCGATGATCATCTTGTTCTTGTACTGATCGACCGCCTCGGGGTTCACCTCTGGCACCACCAGCGGGATCGCCGGGTCGTAGCGATAAAGCGAGGAATTGTCGATCACGACACAGCCCGCCGCCGCAGCCCGCGGGGCATAGATTTTCGTCGCTTCGGAGCCCACCGCAAACAGCGCGATGTCCCAGCCGGTAAAATCGAATGTGTCCAGGTCCTTGGTCTTCAGGGTCGTGTCGCCAAAGCTCACTTCGGTTCCCAGCGACTTGCGCGACGCCAGCGCGACGATCTCGTCGACCGGAAATTCGCGTTCGGCCAGGATGTTGAGCATTTCGCGGCCCACATTCCCCGTGGCGCCCGCAACGACAACCTTGTAGCCCATCAGGACCTCCTTGTGTTCAGGACGCCGCCCCTTAGCGTAAAGCCCCGGCGCGCGAAAGGGGCATCAGGCCCCCGAAGCGCCAAGCGAGGCGACCTGTCGCGCTTCGGCCAGCTTTCGGGCCAATTCCCCGGGATCCAGCCGGTCGGAGGGATAGTAAACCTCGGCCAGGTAGGACATGAAACGGTCGCGAAAATCGGCATCGAAGCCCAGAGCCTCTGGCCGGGTGAATGCCGCATTCAGCGCATCCTGCGACGGCACGGGGTGAACAAGGCCGGGAATGGCAAAAAACGCCTGCCCGACAACAATCACCGGCTTGTCGTGAAAAAACGCCTGCAAGCCAACCGAGGAATTCAGCGTCACCACCGCCTGCGACGCGGCAAGCTGCGCGAAGGTGTCGGTGGTGTTGTCGACAACCATGCGACCGCCGGCATCGGTCGCGGCGCGCGACAGGGCCGGTCCCAGCGACTGGCGGGCCGAAGGGTGTTCCTTGACCCGCAGGTGCCAGCCCTCGGGAAGCGCCCCGGTTGCCTTGGCCAGCGCCGCGATAAACCCGGGCATGTCGCCGCACCAACCGCTGAATAGCCGCACCTGACTGTCATCCGGCACCTGCAACGGGCAGAACAGGAAAGGCCCGCTGCCATCCAGCGCCTCGCCGCCGCCTTGCCCGACATCGGCACGCCGTGACGGGCGCGCCACCATCCCGCGGCCCAGATCGCGCCAGCCCTGCCAGTCGCGTTGGCCCTGCGCCATGGCCCAATCCTCGTAAAACCCGCGTTCGCGTGGCAGGCTGTTCTCGGCATTGACGCCGCGGGGATCGAGCGTGATGCGCCCCGGCAGTGGCGCCAGTTCGGCGAATAGCCGCGCCGCACCGGCATCCCGCGCACCGGCCATGAAGGCCCGCCGCGAACCGGTCAGCCCGTTCCAGCACACCGCGACATGGTCTGGATGGCGGGAAAAGTATCGCCGTGACCCGTTGTACTGCCAGCGGATCATCAGCCCCTTCAGCCAACGTAACACCGCCAAGCGCGGCACCTTCTTGGCGCGCGCCATGGCATCGGCGGCACGAATGTTGCTCTCGGGAAATCGCCCGGCCAAAGCCCGATCACCGGCAGGCGCCGCCCGCCGTCAATAGCCGCAAGGGCGGCAAAGACCGCGTCCTTCCGTTTGTTCCAGCCGGCGAGATAGGTGATCATGAACCCGTCATAGCCCAGCCGTCAAAGCGGCGCAAAGCGTCAGTCGTTGCGGTTCTCGCTGAAGGCATAGATCGCCGTGCCGATCGCCAGCAGAAGGCTGAAGAAGGCAAAGACCGCCAGATAGGGCGCCGCCGGCGCCTCATTCGGGGCAAGGGCGAACAGCCGCCCGCTTGCCGCCTGCATCAAGCCGGTTCCGCCGATGCCGAACAGGTTCATCAACGTCACGCCCCGCCCCATCAGATGGGCGGGAAAGAACGCCCGGCCATGGGCGATCACGATGCCATAGCTTGCCCCAAAAAGCCCCACGCCGGCCAGAAACACGGTGGACAGCAGAACCGATTGCGCCGGCCAGAGCCAGAGCCCGGCGACCGATGCCGCGGCCAGCGCATTGCCACCGAACAAGAGCCACTTTCGGTTGCCCAGAAGCCGTTCCAGCGGCCCGTAGGCAAAATTGCCGGCCACCATCGCCAGCCCCATGACCAGCGTGACCCGTCCGATGGTTTCGCCATCCGCGGCAAAGACCTCGCTGAGGTACGGCCCCGCCCAAAGCCCACGCAGGCCGGCGGCGGGCGCGTAATTGACCGCCATCAGCGGCAGGATCGGCCACAAGGCCGGAATGCGCAGAAGGTCCAGAACCGAACCGCGCGCGGCTGTCGTGGGCGCATCGGGATTGCGCACCAGCGCCCGAATCGTCAGCGCGGTAACAAGTGTCAGCACCGCCAGCGCCGCCATCGTGCCGCGCCAGCCAAACGCCTCTGCCGCGCGGGCAAGCGGCAGCGAACCGGCGATATTGCCAAGGCTGCCAAGCCCGATCATCCCGCCTGCCAGCGTGGCAAACAGCGCCGGGCGGAACGCGCGGGCGAAGATATAGTAGGCCGCCATCAGGACCGGCGAACAACCGATGCCGATCAGCGCCATCGCGAGTTGCATGCCGCCGGCGCTTGTGGCCATCGCAAAGACGGCCGCACCGCCGCCGCCGCCCAATGCCAGCAGAACCGCCGCTGTGTCGCGCGGACCAAACCGGTCCAGCGCCCAGCCAACCGGAAGCTGCATGAGCGCAAAGCTGAGGAACCACATGCCCGAAGCGTCGGAAAGCGCCGAGGGTTCCAGCCCCAGATCGGCCTGCAGAACCGGCGACAGCACCGCCAGAAAGGCGCGGTAGAACTGGCTCAGCACATAGCCGAGCGCGAGGGCAGCCAGTCCGGCCTGCATGTCGTGATGTCCTTCCCGAATGTCTTTCGCCCGCCATATCCGGTTTGACACGGCACGCCTAGTGCAGCCCTTTCATCTTGGCGGCAATACTCCGGGGGTCCGGGGGCAGCGCCCCCGGGGCGCTATCAGCCCGCGCCCCAGGTGTCCGAAAGGCGATAGCCGCCCGGCCAGGGGTCGGCGGGGTCTAGCATGTGCTGGTGGATGCCGGTGATCCAGCCGCGCCCGGAAATCTCGGGCACGATCGCCGGGCGGCCCGCGACCTCTGTCCGCCAGGCAATGCGGCCGGTGAAGGTGCTGTCGATGATCGACCGCGCGGTCAGGACCTGCCCCTCTGCCATCACGCCCTTCGCATGCAGGACCGCCATCCGGGCCGAAACGCCGGTGCCGGTGGGCGAGCGGTCGACCTTGCCGGGCTGGATCGCCACGGCGGAGCGGGCAGCAAAGCCGTCCCCGTCCCGTTCCAACGGCCCGGCGAAGAGGCAGAAGGAGATGTGGTCCCAGTCGGGGCGTTCGGGATGGGCAAAACCAAGCTGGGCATTCGCGGCATTGGTGATGCGGGTGCCCAGCCGGGCGATCTCGCGCGCCTCGTCCGGGGCGATCTTCAGCCCAAGCGTCTCAGCCTCGACAATGACGAAACTGTCGCCGCCAAAGGCGGTGTCGACCTTCAGCGTGCCGATGCCCTCGACCTCCAGCGCCGCATCCAGCCGGTCGGCGAAGGAGGGAATGTTCTGCACCGTGATCCGCTCGGCCTTGCCATCCCGGCACTCGGCCCGGACCCGAACGAGGCCGCCGGGGGCCTCCAGTATCAGCTCGGTCACAGGTTCTGTCATCGGCAGGATGCCTGCATCCAGCAGCACGGTCGCGACACAGATCGAGTTCGAGCCGGACATCGGCGGCGTGTCCTCCGGCTCCATGATGATGAAGCCCATCTGGGCGTCGGGGTGCTTCGGCGGCACCAGCAGGTTCACATGGCGGAAGACCCCGCCGCGCGGTTCGTTCAGCATGAAGGCGCGAAGCGCACCGTCCTCGGCGATGAACCTCCGCTGGTCCCAGAGCGTCGCACCCAGCGGGGGTGTCACGCCGCCGACGATGACGTCGCCCACCTCGCCCTCGGCATGGGCAGAGATGACATGGATGGTCTTGGTCGTGCGCATGGATCGTCCTTCAGGTCAGCCAGTCGGGCGGGGTCGCGGGGGCCTTGCCGGTGACCGCGGCGGCCGCGCAGTCAGCGAGGCTGCCGAACCGCACCGCGCGGCCGGACAGGGCCGGGGCGTAATGGGCGTATTTGCCGGAATTGGTCATCAGCGTGCGGGTGGCGGGCGGAAAGACAGGTTCGGAGATCGAACACCAGCAGAGGTCGGGGAGGATCCGGACGCCTGCCCCTTGGAGCCGGTCGAGCGTGCCGTCCTTGCCAAGCGCCTTCAGCGTGTCGCGGCCTGCGGTAACGATGGCGGCGGTGCCGGAGGGAACGCGCTTGCCGTCGAGCATGTCCGCCAGTGACCGGCATTCCGTGGCGGAGAAATGCGGGGAGCCGAAGGCGACGAGGTCAATTTTCGCCGGGCCGGAATTGAACTGCGCCCAGACCCGCGCGAGATCGGCACGGGTGATATGGACCGTGTCCGCATCCGGCGCCGGGGGCAGATGCGCCTCGGGCGTGACCCCGGCCACATGCAGCATCGGGGCTGCCGACGAGGTGCCGAAGGCGGCGCAGAGTGCCTTGAGATCGTCTTCACCGGGCGTCGTGGTTTCAAGCCCGGTCAGGAGCGGGATGCGGTCGGGGGCGAGCCTGCCCGCCAGATAACCGAGCATCGGCCAGAGCGCATCGTCGTGGCCGTCTGGCAGGGTGACATGGATGACCCGGCGCGGGGCGCGGTCGGCGTCGCGATAGACGCCCGACAAGGGCGCGCGCCCGGTCAGCGCGATGCAAAGGTCGAGAAAATCGGGGTGTTTCACCGTCCGCGCGCCCAGCACCGAATTGGCGTAGATCACGGCGTTGGATTCCGACCAGCCGATATGTTCGCCGGTCGCTGGCGCGCCGTTCAGAAGGTAGGGTGCGCAGGTGAAACTCGGGGCCGCGCCCATCTCGGTATAGGCATCGGCCAAGGCCGCCGCCGGGCTGCCGAAACTGTCGGCCACGCCCTGTTGCCGCCAGTTCGCGTGATCGACCGAGATGGCATTGGTCGTGGTCGGGATGCGGACCCTTGCCCCCATATCGGCCATCTTGCGGGCGAAGGTCAGGTTGGCGGGGCTGGCATAGATGCAGCCGTCGATATGGGCGCGGGTGACGTCGGTAAGTGCTGTCGCGCCCTGGGCGGCGGCCATGGTGATCAGGATCCGCATCGCGGTCTGGGCCGCGCTCCCCTCCGCCCCCGCCAGCATGGCGCGGTCGGTTGCGGTGAGTGTCAGGCGGTCGGTCGCGAGAGGTGTGAGCGGCAGGGACAGCGAACCGGTCCGCAGCCGGTCCTCGGTGATGCGTGCCGATGGTTCGGCGGTGAGGGCGGCGTAATCGCCGGGGTCGAGCCGCAGGACCGGCAGGGGCCGGTCGAAGAGGGTTCCCGCAATCAGCGCGCCAAGGGTCAGCACATCCTCGGCCTCGCGAAAGATCAGGGCCGCGGGGGCGTGTCCGTTCAGCGCGAGTTCGAGGAGGACGCCGCTGCCGGTGCAGGAGCCCCGGCTGGTCGGCATCATGACGATCCTGCCCGCAAGGTCGGTGCCATGGTCCGGGTGATGCGCGTCGATCAGGCGGCCCGTCGCGGGATCGGTGCCGCCCCAGAAGCTGAGCCCTTCAGCCAGCGCGAGGACGGGACCTTCGGCGGTTCCGGCGGTGATGCGTCGGGCCATGCGTTCCTCGGCGCTCAGGTCACGACGAAACCATGGGCGAAGGGGTCGCGGTCGTCGATGAAAATCGTGTTGAGCCCGGTGACCCGCGCCCATCCGGCGATGGACGGGATAATCGCGTCGGTGTCGCCGACCTTGGTGCGCCCCTCGATCCGGCCCTTGAAGAGCGACCCGATGATGCTTTCGTGGGTGAAATCCTGCCCCTCTTTCAATCGCCCCTTCGCCGCCCAATGCGCCATGCGGGCCGAGGTGCCGGTGCCGCAGGGCGAGCGGTCGATGGCCTTGTCGCCGTAAAAGACGGCGTTGCGGGCGGTGGCCTCTTGGTGCCTGGGCGCGCCGGTCCAGAGTATGTGGCTAAGGCCTCTGATCTCGGGCTTTTCGGGATGGGTGAAGGTGTATTTCGCGTTAAGCGCGGCGCGGAGCTTCGGGCTCCAGCCGACGAGGTCGAGGGCGCGGTGGTCATCGATGTCGCGGAAATTCTTCTGCGGTTCGACGATGGCATAGAAGTTGCCGCCATAGGCGACGTCGACGGTGATCTCGCCGAGGCCATCCACGTCGGCGGTCAGGCCTTCGGAATGGAGGAAGGCGGGGACGTTGGTCAGGCGGACCTCTTCGACAAAGCGCCCCTCCTGCCGGTATTCGGCGATGACGAGGCCAGCGGGGGTGTCGAGCCGCAGGATACCGGGGGTTTTCGGTGTGACCAGCCCGTGTTCGATGGCCGTTGTCACGGTGCCGATGGTGCCGTGGCCGCACATCGGCAGGCAGCCAGAGGTCTCGATGAAAAGGACGCCCACGTCGCAATCCTCGCGGGTCGGCGGATAGAGGATGGAGCCCGACATCTGGTCATGCCCGCGGGGTTCGAACATCAGGCCCGTGCGGATCCAGTCGTATTCGGCCAGGAAATGCGCACGGCGTTCGAGCATGGTCTTGCCCTGAAGCTGCGGGGCACCGCCAGCGACAAGGCGGACCGGATTGCCGCAGGTATGGCCGTCGATGCAGAGGAAGGTGTGGCAGGTCATAAAAAGCCCTTGAAACGGTTCGGCGCAAAGGCGGAAAGGTCGATGGCGGGGGTGGCGCCGGTCAGGAGGCTTGCCACCAGATCGGCGGTGCCCGCCGATTGCGTGAGGCCGAGATGGCCGTGACCGAAGGCGTAGATCACGTTCGGCGCGCGGGTCGCCCGGCCGATGGCGGGAAGCGTATCGGGCAGCGAGGGGCGGAAGCCCATCCATTCGGTGCCGCCTTCGGTCTTCAGGCCCGGAAGGAACCCTTCGGCCTTTTTCAGCATCGCCTTCGACCGCGCATAATTGGGCGGCAGGTCCAGCCCGCCAAGCTCCACCGCGCCGCCGATGCGGATGCCGGTCGAGAGGGGGGCGGCGACAAAGCCGTGTTCGGAAAAGGTGATGTGACGGCGTATGTCGAAGGCGCCGGGCGGCAGCGTGGTGTTGTAGCCGCGCTCGGTTTCCAGCGGGATGCGGTCGCCAAGGCTTGCCGCCAGCCGGTGGGAATGCGCGCCAGCGGCAACAACGGCCTGCCGGGCGGTCAGCGTCGTGCCATCGGCGAGGTGGACCGTCACGCCCCCGGCACTGGCCGTCAGCGCGCGGGCCTCGGCGGTCTCGATCCTGCCGCCCTTCGCGGTCAGCGCCTTGGCCAGCGCCAGCGTGTAAAGCTTCGGATCGGCGATGGCCCACCAATCCTCGGTCGCGATGCCATGGGTGAAGCGCGGCGAAAGTCCCGGCTGAACCTCGGCAATGGCATCGCCGCCGACAAGCGGGCGAAAGCTGTAGCCGTAATGTGCTGCCTCGTCGCAGTCACGCCAGGCGGCCTCGAAGGCGCGGGCAGTCTCGAAAACCTGCATCTGGCCGGTCTTGCGCAGCATCTGCGACGTGCCGGTCAGCGCCATGAAGGCTTCCAGCGACGTCTGCGCATGCGCCATCAGCGCGGCCTGGTCGCGAGTGGAGGCCGCCACCCGGCCCGGCAGGCTCGCCTTCGCAAAGCGCAGCATCCAGGGCAGCATCATCGGCGCGTAGCGCAGCGGCAGCGACAGCGGCCCCAGCGGATCGAGCAGCCATTTCGGCGAGGCCATGAGCGTACCGGGCGAGGCGAGCGGATGAATCTCGGCAAAGGCGAAGCCCCCGGCATTGCCGGCCGAGGCCCCGGCGGCAGGGCCGGTGCGGTCGATGACCAGTACCTCCATGCCGCGAGAGAGCGGCATGGGCGATGGAGAGCCCGATGACACCCGCGCCGATCACGACCAGATCGGTCCGGGAGGGTTGATCGGCGGGGGCGGTGGTGGTGGCGGTCAATTCGGGCCCTGTTGTCTGAAGGTTACGCCATGAGATAGGCGGTCTTGACGGTGGTGTAGAATTCCGCCGCGTGGCGGCCCTGTTCGCGGGGACCAAAGCTCGACCCCTTGGTGCCGCCGAAGGGCACGTGGTAATCGACCCCGGCCGTCGGCAGGTTGACCATGACCATACCGGCCTGAGCATGGGCGCGGAAGTGGTGCGCGTGTTTCAGGCTGGTGGTGCAGATCCCGGCGGAGAGGCCGAATTCGGTGTCGTTAGCGACGGCCAAAGCCTCATCGTAGTCCTTGACGCGGATGACGGAGGCGACGGGGCCGAAGACCTCTTCACGGTTGATGCGCATGGAATTGGTCGTGTCGGTGACCAGGGCGGGGGCCATGAAATACCCCTCGGTCGCGGCGTTCAGGCGTTCGCCGCCGGTGACTTTGCCGCCTTCCTCCCGCGCGATGTCGATGAAGCGCATGTTCTGCGCCATCTGCCTTTCATCGACCACGGGGCCCATCTGGCTGCCCGGCTCCAGCGCCGGGCCGACCTTCAGCGCGCGGGCGCGCTCGGTCAGCGCCGCGACAAAGCGGTCGTGGATGCCTTCCGTCACGATCAGCCGCGAGGAGGCGGTGCAGCGCTGGCCGGTGGAATAGAAGGCGCCGTTGAGGCTCGCCTCGACCGCAAGGTCAAGGTCGGCATCGTCCAGCACGACCATCGGGTTCTTGCCGCCCATTTCCAGCTGGCATTTCTTGAGATTGGCACCGCAGGTGGCGGCGATGCCGCGACCGGTGCCGACCGATCCGGTAAAGGAGATGCCCGCGACCTTCGGGCTGCCGGTCAGGACGGGCCCGAGTTCGGAGCCGCGCCCGAAGACGACGTTGATCACCCCGTCGGGCAGACCGGCGCGCGAGAGGATTTCAATCAGCGCATGGGCGGAGGCAGGGACAAGGTCGGCGGGCTTCAGCACCACCGTATTGCCATGCGCCAGCGCAGGCGCGATCTTCCACGCGGGAATGGCGATGGGGAAGTTCCAGGGCGTGATCAGGCCGACAACACCGAGGGGCTGGCGGGTCACGTCAATTTCGACGCCGGGCCGGACCGAGGACAGCCGGTCGCCGGTCTGGCGCAAGGCCTCTCCCGCGAAGAACTTGAAGATCTGTCCGGCGCGGGCGACCTCGCCCACGGCTTCGGGCAGGATCTTGCCTTCTTCGCGCGCCAGAAGGCGGCCGAGTTCATCCTTGCGGGCGAGGATTTCGGTGCCGACGAAGTCGAGCGCGTCGAAACGTTGCTGGGGCGTGGACGCGGCCCAGCGCGGCTCAGCGGCATGGGCGGCGTCGATGGCCGCCTGCATCATAGCTGCGTACGATTTCGCCGCATGGCCGAGGATGTCGGAGATGTCGGATGGGTTCACGTTTGGCGTGGAGGCCCGTGCCTCCACCCATTCGCCGCCGATATAGTTGCGATATTCCATCAGGCCGCTTTCGCGAATCTGGAAAGGTCCGGGCGGCAGGCGATGCGTTCGCGGATCAGCGCCTCGACCCGGGCGCGATGTTCACCCACCAGCGGCATGCGGGGTGCGCGGACATGTTCGGTGGAGCCGATGGCGATGGCTTCGGCCAGCTTGATCTGCTGGACGAGGAAGGTCGAGACGTCGAGATCGAGAAGCGGGCGGAGCCAGCGGTAGATCTCGCGCGCCTCTTCGATCCGGCCTGCCCTGGCGAGGTCATAGATCGCCTGATTTTCCTTCGGAAAGGCGATGGAGACGCCCGAAACCCAGCCGTCGCAGCCCATCAGGATCGCCTCTAGCCCGAGGTTGTCGACCCCGGTCAGAACCTTGAAGCGGTCGCCGACGGTGTTGAAGATCTCTGTACAGCGGCGGATGTCGTCCGAGCTTTCCTTGATCGCCACCATCAGGGGATTATCGGCCAGTTCCACCATCATCTCGGGCGTGACATCGACGCGGTAGCCGACGCGGTTGGAATAGATCATCACCGGCAGGCCGCCGGCATTGGCGATGGCGTTGAGGTTGGCGATCGTTTCGGCCCGGTTGGTGTGATAGATCGGCGAAGGCACGACCATGATGCCGTCGGCGCCGGCCTTGGCCGCGCGCGCCGCAAGCGCGCAGGCTTCGCGCGTGCCGGCCTCGGAAATGGTCAATAGCGCGGGTTTCTTCCCGGCGACCGATTTGGCGATCGTCAAGACCTCAAGCCGTTCGTCGGGCGACAGCATGTTGCCCTCACCCAGCGTGCCGCAGGTGATCAGGCCGGCATTGCCGGCATCGATCTGAAGGCCAAAGCAGCGCTCCATCTCGGCGCGGTCCAATTCACCGTTCGGCGTGAACTTGGTCGTCACGGCCGGCATCATTCCACTCCACATGGCGCTCTCCTTCGTTCGGGTTTGAGTCGTTATAATGGATATTGTATCCAATTTACAATATCCGAAATATCGGCTACCCTGCTGCCGTGTTGCAGGAGATATGCGTGAAGCTTCGGACCGTGGATATTGCCCGAACGGCGTCGGCAGCGACGATCATCTTCGAGGCGCTGCGCAAGGCCATCGTCGAAGGCGAGTTGAAAGATGGCGAACCGCTCCGTCAGGACGACATTGCGCGCAGCTTCAACACCAGCCGCATTCCGGTGCGCGAGGCTCTGACCATGCTGGAACAGCAGGGCCTGGTGACGACCCAGCGCTACAAGGGCGCGGTTGTGGCAGGCTTGTCGGCTGAGGAAGCCAGCGAAATCTTCGATTTTCGTGCTCTTCTGGAAAGCGCGGTTATCCGCGCCGCCGTGCCAAAGATGTCACCCGCCCTGCTGGCCCGCGCCCGCAGCCATTGCACCGCCTTCGCCACGGCGACGGACCCGGCACATTGGGGCGAGCTGAACCGTGAGTTTCATGCCACGCTCTACAGCGCCAGCGACCTGCCCTACCACCTGTCGGTGGTCAACAATTCGCTTGACCGGATCGACCGCTATCTGCGTGCGCAACTGGAACTGTCGAACGGGATGGAACGCGCCAACCGCGAGCATCTGGCGATACTGGAAGCCTGTGAGGCCAGCGACGCCGACGAAGCCGCGCGGCTGACGCGCGCCCATATCGAAGGCGCCAAGGCGTCGCTTTTGCGCCACCTGCGGCAGGAACGATCCTGAACGGCGAAACCGTCACGCCCCCGGGGTCAGACCGAAACCTTCCAGATTGCGCGCCGCGGCATCCTCCCAGGCGCTTCGCTGATCGCCGGCGGACTGGTGCCGCAGCCCCAGACCGTGAAGAAGCGCCTGCCGGGTGCCACTGCCGCCGCCGAAGGAAACCGCCACGCGCGGCCACCAGTAACGAACCGATGCCTCAAGCGCCGAACGGTCGGCACCCGCCGCGATCCGTTGTGCCAGCCCCGCATGCGCCAGATCACGGTGCGCCGCCTCGACCGGGGCGATGGCACGGAAGGCGTCGGCGGCGGGCTGGTAGCTTATCGTCTGGAAATCGGCCAGCTGAACGACCGCGGCCTGACCCATCAGCAGGTTCATCACCACCGCGTCGTCCCATCCGGCCAGCGGATAGTTGAAGACCGCAAGCCGCATGTCATGTTCGGATCGTTCGGCGCCGATGTCGGCCTTTCGCGGCAACCGCGCGGCCCAGGGGTGGCTGCCGGCATAGCGCGCGGTATCGGCGCCAAATTCACCCATCAACCGCAGGATGCGCGCGGCATTCTGGGTCTTTTCCATCACGATCCGCGCAGCCGCGATCCGCTCGGCAATCCCCGGCCCGGCGTTGATCGTATCGGCAAAGCCGGCGGCGCCGGCCAGAGAGCTGTCGACAAAGGTTGCCAGAAGGCGCAGCAACTCGGCGCGGTAGCGTGGCGTGACATTGCCCGGGGCGGTCAGCTTACCCCCGGCGGCAAGGTAATCTGCCAAGGACAGGGTCGGATCCATCGCGGCCTCCTATTGATCGTAATCGACGACGACACGAGCCGAAACCGGCACCGCCTGACAGGACAGCACGTAGCCCCGCGCGACCTCGTAATCCTCCAGCGCATGATTGGTGCGCATCTCGACCTCGCCTTCAAGCACCCGGCAGCGGCAGGTGGAACAGACGCCAGCGCGGCAGGCAAAAGGCGCATCGACCGACCCTGCCAAGGCGGTTTCAAGCAGGGTTTCGCCCGTAGCGGCCGACAAGCGTCGCGTGGCACCGTCAAGCGTCAGCACGACCTCTGTCGCGCCTGATGCGGCCTTGGCGCGGGTACCCCCGGCCGGTTTCGCCGCGCGCCCCGGCTGGGACGAGGCAAAAAGCTCGAACCGGATCTGCGCATCGTCCAGCCCGTGGTCGCGCAGCGCGGCGGCGATGCCCAGCATCATCGGCTCTGGCCCGCAGATGAACGCGCCGTCGACATTGGCGATGTCGATCCAGTTGGCAAAGAGGTCCGCGCATTTTTCGCGCGTGACGAGCCCGGTGAACAGATCGATTTCCTGCGCGTCGTCTTCCAGCACGTGAATGACGTTGAGCCGCCCCATATGGGTGTTCTTCAGGTCTTCCAGTTCCTCGCGGAACATGATCGTGCCGATACCCTTGTTGGCATAGACCAGTGTGAAACGGCTTTTGGGTTCGCGTGCCAGTAGCGATCTCAGGATGGACATTATCGGCGTAATGCCCGAACCGCCGGCAAAGCCCAGAAGATGGCGCGACCGGCCGGCATCGTATTCCGTCGTGAAGCTGCCCATCGGCGCCATCGCCTCCAGCACCGCGCCAGGTTCCAGTTCGGTATTCGCCCAGGTCGAAAACGTGCCGCCCTCGACCCGTTTGATGCCAACCTGCAAAAGCCCGTCATCCGCACCTGAACAGATCGAATAGGACCGGCGCAGTTCCTCACCGTCGAAGTCGCGGCGGAAGGTCAGGTACTGCCCGGGCGCAAAGGTGAAATCCGCAGGGTTTTCGGGTTGCAATGTCACGACCACTGCATCGCGGATCGTCTTGCGAACCTCTGTGACGGTCAGGGGAAGGAAACGCGCCATGAACAGTCTCTCAGATGCATTTGAAATAGTCGAAGGGTTCCAGGCAGCCGGTACAGCGCCACTGCGCCTTGCACGGGGTCGAACCGAACTGGCTGATCTTCTCGACCTTGTCCGATCCGCAACGTGGGCAGCGGTCGGGGCCGCCGGCGGGCTCAGGCGGTGCGATGCCGAAACGCGCAAGCTTCTCGCGGCCCTGATCCGACAGCCAGTCGGTTGTCCAGGGTGGTGCGATCCGACGCTCGATCCGCAGGTTTTCGACCCTGTTCGCGCGCAAAGCGGCCTCGATCTCCATCGCGATCACACCGGTTGCGGGGCAGCCGGAATAGGTGGGCGTGATGGTGACAACCAATGTGTCATCCTGCCATTGCAGATCGCGGACGATGCCCAGATCGACAACCGAGATCACCGGAATCTCCGGATCCGGCACGGCATCGAGCCATGACCATACGGTGTCGAGGCCGGGCCGCGCGCTCACCAGCTTGCCCCCGGATAGGCGCGCTGCAGCCACTGCATCTGGGTCAGCAGATGGCCCAGATGTTCCGTATGGCGCTGGCCGCTGCGCCCACCGGCCTGCATCTGGGCGGTTTTTGGCTGGATCAGGGTCGCTTTTGCCAACGTTTCGCCAACAATGGCGTCAAAGCCGCCGCGCAGGGTTGCCGGATCGGGCACGATGCCCTTGGCGGCCAGCGCGGCATCGATCGCATCGCCGGCAAACATCTCGCCCGCATAGGGCCAGAGCCAGTCGAGCGCGGCCTGCATCCGCGCATGGCTTTCCGCGGTGCCGTCGCCAAGCCCGATCACCGTTTCGGCAGAGCGTTCCAGATGATAGTGCACCTCTTTCACGGCCTTGGCGGCGATACCCGCGACGCGCGGCTCTGACGAGGCGGCAAGCGCCGTCAGCATCGGCAGATGCCAGGCATCGAACAGGAACTGGCGCATCACAGTCTGGCCGAAATCGCCGTTGGGCAGTTCGACAAGCAGCAGGTTGCGGAAATCCCAGGCATCGCGAAGAAAGGCCAGGTCGTCCGCGCTTTGCCCCTTGCCCGCGATCTCGGCGGCGAGGCCCAGCCACATCTGCGTTTGCCCGATCAGATCGAGCGCCATGTTGGCCAGTGCGATGTCTTCCTCCAGAACCGGCGCATGGCCGCACCATTCGCTGACCCTGTGGCCCAGAACCAGCGTGTTATCGCCCATGCGCAGGCAAAACTCGTGCAAAGCGTCCATTACATCGGCCCCGCTTCGTCGGGGATGTCGTAAAAGGTCGGGTGGCGGTAGACCTTGGATTCCGAAGGTTCGAAAAGCGGCCCCTTCTCGGACGGCGAGGAGGCCGCGATATGGCGCGCCTCGACGACCCAGATCGACACGCCTTCGTTGCGGCGGGTGTAGACATCGCGCGCATGGCGGATGGCGGCGGCGGCATCGGGCGCGTGCAACGACCCGACATGACGGTGGTTCAGCCCGTGCTGGCCGCGAATGAACACCTCCCAAAGCGGCCATTCGTGCTTGTGGTCGTGCGTCGTCATTCTGCGGCCTCCTTTGCGGCGGACTTGCGCGCATGGGCCAGGAGCCCTTCGCGGACCCAGGCGCCTTCGTCCCAGGCCTTGCGGCGCGCGGCCATGCGTTCGGCGTTGCACGGACCATCGCCCTTGATCACGGCAAAGAACTCGGCCCAGTCGGGTTCGGTGAAATCGTAATGCCCGCGTTCCTCGTTCCAGATCAGACCCGGATCGGGGATGGTCAGGCCCAGATACCTGGCCTGCGGCACGGTTTCGTCGACAAAGCGCTGGCGCAGTTCGTCATTGGTGGCGACCTTGATCTTCCACTTCATCGACTGTTCGGAATGCACGCTGTCCTTGTCGGAGGGCCCGAACATCATCAGCGCCGGATGCCAGAACCGGTTGAGCGAATCCTGCGCCATCCGCCTTTGCGCCTCGCTTCCCCGGCACATCTTCAGCATGATGTCGTAGCCCTGCCGCTGGTGAAAGCTTTCCTCCTTGCAGATGCGGACCATGGCGCGCGAATAGGGACCGTAGGAGGTGCGCTGCAACGCGACCTGGTTCATGATCGCGGCGCCATCGACCAGCCAGCCCACGGCACCCATGTCCGACCAGTTGAGCGTGGGGTAGTTGAAGATCGACGAATACTTCATCTTGCCGTCCAGAAGCATTTCGGTCAGTTCGTCGCGGCTGACACCCAGCGTTTCGGCGGCGCAGTAAAGGTAAAGGCCGTGGCCGGCCTCGTCCTGCACCTTGGCCAGCAGGATCGCCTTGCGCTCCAGCGTCGGTGCGCGCGTGATCCAGTTGCCTTCGGGCAGCTGGCCCACAACCTCGGAATGCGCGTGCTGGCCGATCTGGCGGATCAGCGTGCGGCGATAGCCTTCGGGCATCCAGTCGCGCGGTTCGATCTTTTCGTCGGCGTCGATGCGGGCCTGAAAGGCGCGGGCCTCGGGGCTGTCGTCATCGGCGTCGGATGCCACCATCTGTGCATACATTGTCAGACCCTTTCGAGGATAAGCGCCGCGCCCTGACCGACGCCCACGCACATCGTGCAAAGCGCATAGCGGCCACCGGTGCGGCGCAGCTGGTTCGCGGCCGAGAGCACCATCCGCGCGCCCGACATGCCGAGCGGATGGCCAAGTGCGATCGCACCGCCGTTGGGGTTCACGTGGGGCGCATCGTCAGCCACGCCCAGTTCGCGCAGGCTGGCCAGCGCCTGCGCGGCGAAGGCCTCGTTCAGTTCGATCACGTCCATCTGCTCAATGGTCAGACCGGTTCGCGACAGGAGCTTTCGCACCGCCGGTACCGGCCCGATGCCCATGATGCGCGGTTCGACCCCGGCGGACGCCATCCCGACGATCCGCGCCACCGGTGTCAGCCCCTGCGCCTTTGCCGCGCTTTCAGAGGCAATCAGAAGCGCCGCCGCCCCGTCGTTGACCCCCGAGGCATTGCCAGCCGTGACGGTCAGACTGGCGCCGTTGATACCCCCGAGCTTGGCCAGTGTTGCCACCGAGGTGCCCGGCCGGGGGTGTTCATCCTGATCGACGATCACCGGCTCGCCCCGGCGCCGGGGCAGGGTGACCGGCACGATTTCCTCGGCGAAAACGCCCGCCGCATGGGCGGCCTGCCAGCGTGCCTGCGACCGTTCGGCAAAGGCATCCTGATCGTCGCGGCTGACACCGAAATCGGCCGCCACCTCGTCGGCGGTTTCCGGCATCGAATGGGTGCCATGGGCGGCCCGCATCGCCGGGTTGACGAAGCGCCAGCCGATGGTCGTGTCGTAAACCGCATTGGCGCGGGCAAAGGCAGCATCGGCCTTGGGCATCACGAAAGGCGCGCGGCTCATGCTTTCGACGCCGCCGGCAATCAGCAGGTCCTGGTCGCCGGCGCGAATGGCGCGGCTTGCCATGCCGACGGCGTCCAATCCGCTGGCACAGAGCCGGTTTACGGTCGTCCCCGGCACGCCGACCGGCAGCCCCGCCAGAAGCGCGGCCATGCGGGCGACGTTGCGGTTGTCTTCGCCGGCCTGATTGGCGCAACCGAGAATCACGTCATCGACCGATGACCAGTCGACACCCGGGTGACGCGCGATCAGCGCCGCGATGGGCAGCGCCGCCAGATCGTCGGTGCGAATGCCCGACAGGGCGCCGCCATAGCGCCCGATCGGGGTGCGCAGGCCATCACACAGAAACGCGTCCATTCCCGTCCTCCCTGGAACCCGATGACCCCGAAAGAGCCTTGTGCCCGCCCAGGCCGGTCAGGCCGGCAATCAGCACGTCGCAGACCAGATCGGCATAGCGTCGCCGTGCGCCGGCATCGGCCTTGCCATCCCACTGGTAGTGCCAGTTGGTCAGTGCGAAGACCGACATGGTCAGGCCGCGCAACTGGCTGGCGTCGCCCGCCACCGCCGGCGGGGCCAGTCGCGCCACGCGGTCGCGCACGAAGGCTACAAGATCGCGCTGATAGCGTTTCAGCACCGACTGTTGCGCATCCGGCAATGCGGTGATCGCGTTCAGTTGCACCCCGTGTTCGGCATCGGCGCCCTCATAGGCCAGAAGCAGTTCGCGCACGATAGCGCGCAGCTGATCGCCGGGGTCCGGGCTGTCGAAACGCAGGCCGCAGATCCGGTCGCGCAGCGCGGCAAGATGGGTGTCGAGGATGTCGAACAACAGCGCATCCTTGCCGGGGTAATAGTGGTAGATATTGGCCTTCGAGATGCCGCAGGCCGTGGCCACCTGCGCCATCGAGGCGCGGCCATAGCCTTCGTCGGCGAAAAGCCGGGCGGCGGTTTTCAGGATTGCCTGCCGCTTGTCGTCATGGTCCTGGGCGATGGTTCGGGCCACGGGCCTAGTCCTTTTCCCGGTTATCGACCACGCGCCTGGCCTTGCCTTCCGATCGCGCCACCCGGCCCGGATCGTTGACCACCACCTCGACCGAAATGCCGGCGACATCGTGGATGTGCTTGGCCAGTTCGCGTGCCTGCGCCTTGCGCGCGTCGCCATCGGCCGAGCCTGGCAACGGTTCGACATGCACGCGCATCCCGTCCATCCGGCCCTTGCGGACAAGCTCGATCTGGAAATACGGGGCAAGGCCTTGCGTGCGCAGAACCTGTTCTTCGATCTGGGTCGGAAACACGTTGACACCACGCAGGATGATCATGTCGTCGCTGCGCCCGGTGATCTTTTCCATCCGCCGCATGCTGCGCGCGGTGCCGGGCAGCAGCCGCGTCAGATCGCGTGTGCGATACCGGATCATCGGCAGGCCTTCCTTGGTCAATGTGGTGAACACCAGTTCGCCCAACTGGCCATCGGGCAGCACTGCGCCGGTTTCGGGGTCGATGATCTCGGGGTAGAAATGGTCTTCCCAGATGTGCAGCCCGTCCTTGGTCTCCACGCATTCGTTGGCCACACCCGGCCCCATCACCTCGGAAAGGCCGTAGATGTCGACCGCATGCATGTCGAAGGCGTCCTCGACCTCGGCGCGCATCGCATTTGTCCAGGGTTCGGCGCCGAAGATGCCCACCTGCAAGGACGACGCTCGCGGGTCGAGACCCATGGCGCGGTATTGTTCGAGGATGTTCAGCATGTAGGACGGCGTGACCATGATGGTCGTGGGCTTGAAGTCCTCGATCAGCATGACCTGACGTTCGGTCATGCCGCCCGAGACCGGTATCACCGTGCAGCCCAGCCGTTCTGCCCCGTAATGCGCGCCAAGACCGCCGGTAAAGAGCCCGTAGCCATAGGCCACATGAACCCGGTCGCCAGGCCGCGTGCCGCTGGCGCGCATCGACCGCGCCACCAGACCGGCCCATGTGTCGATATCCTTCGCGGGATAGCCCACGACAGTCGGCTTGCCGGTCGTGCCGGACGAGGCATGAAGCCGCGCGATGCGGTTCTGCGGCACGGCAAAAAGGCCAAAGGGGTAGGTATCGCGCAGATCGGCCTTGGTGGTGAAGGGAAAACGCGCCAGATCGGCAAGGCTTTGCAGGTCGTCGGGATGCACGCCCATGGCGTCAAACCGGGCGCGGGTATGGGCGACATTGTCATAGGCGTGGCGCAGCGACCACTTCAGCCGTTCAAGCTGAAGCGCGGCGATTTCGTCGCGGCTGGCAATCTCGATCGGCTCGAGGCTTTGGCGCGGCGGCGTCAGGTCGTTCATCGTGTCGTTTCCTCCCGGTCGAACAGGCTGCCCGGTATGGCCCGGGACTGGCCGCGAAACTCGGCGATTACCGTGCCGTCGGCGCGGGTGACGGTCACGTCGTAAAGGCCGGTCTTGCCGCGCAGCTGAACCTCGCGCGCGCTGGCTGTCAGCCGGTCGCCCAGTTTGCCGGCGGCCAGGTAGGTGATCGTGTTGGCCTGAGCCACGGTGTTCTGGCCGCGGCTGTTGCAGGCAAAGGCAAATGCGCTGTCGGCCAGCGCAAAGGTGATTCCGCCGTGCAGAATGCCATGGCCGTTGCAGTGGTGGCTGCAAACCGAAAGATGCAGCACCGCCTGACCTTCACGCACCGCGCCCAGTTCGAAGCCCAGCCATTTTGACGCATCGTCGCTGCCCCACATGATCGTGGCTGCACGCGTGGCGATGCTGTCGCTCATGGCCTGTCCTCCCCGTTGTCAAAAGCCTTGCATAAACCAACCGGTCGGTCAATAGTGTTTGCGACTCGCCCACGTCCGCCAACAGAGGGAACCGCCCGATGCTGAAGGTGCAAAGCTACATCGCCGGACAGTGGGTCGGCCCGGGGCCCGAGGCGCGCCTGATCGCCGAGGCCGCGACCGGCCGCGATTTCGCGCTGGCCGGCGGAAAAGACCCTGATGTGGCCGCCATGCTCGACCATGCGCGCAAGTTAGGCGGCCCGGCGTTGCGGGCCATGACCTTTCACCAGCGCGCCCGGATGCTGAAGGCGCTGGCCCTGCATCTGAACGAAAACCGCAAGGCGCTTTACGAGCTTTCTTATGCCACCGGCGCCACGCTCGGCGATCATGCCTTCGATATCGACGGCGGCATCGGCACACTTTTCGTCTATGCCTCGAAGGGCCGGCGCGAACTTCCCGATGCGCGCATTCTGCCCGATGGCGCGGTCGAACAGCTGGGTCGCGAGGGCCGCTTTGTCGGCCAGCATTTCTACACGCCGCTTCTGGGTGCGGCGGTTCACATCAACGCGTTCAACTTCCCCGTATGGGGCATGCTGGAGAAGCTGGCGCCAAGCCTCCTGGCCGGCGTCCCGTCGATCGTGAAGCCCGCGACCGCGAGCTGCTATGTCACCGAGGCTTGCGTGCGGCTGATCGTCGACAGCGGCCATGTACCCGATGGCGCGGTTCAACTGGTATGCGGCGGGCTGGGCAGGACGCTGGAGGCGCTGGACACGCAGGATGCGGTGACCTTCACCGGTTCGGCCGCCACCGCCCGCCTGCTGCGCGCAACGCCGAACCTGCGCGACAACGCCGTGCGCTTCACTGCCGAGCAGGACAGCCTGAATGCCTCGATCCTTGGCCCGGATGCGGCGCCGGACACGCCCGAGTTTGATCTGTTCGTCAAGGAAGCCCTGCGCGAAATGACCGTGAAGGCTGGCCAGAAGTGCACGGCCATCCGCCGCATCATCGCGCCGGAACCGTTCGTGACGCCGCTGATCGAAGCCATGTCCAGGGGATTGTCCAAGGTGGTGGTTGGCGACCCGCGCGCCAAGGGCGTGCGGATGGGCGCGCTGATTTCGGCCGAACAGAAGGCCGATGTCTTGAATAACTGCGCACGACTGGCGACCGAGGCGGATTGCGTGTTCGGCGGTCAAGACGGGTTTGCACCCATTGGCGATGGCGTGGAAAACGGCGCCTTTGTCGCGCCAACGCTGTTTCACTGCCCCAGCCCCGACAATGCCAGCCATGTTCACGCGACCGAAGCCTTCGGGCCGGTTTCCACCGTCATGGCCTACCGCAGCCCCGCCCACGCGGCCGAATTGGCAAACCGCGCAAAGGGTAGCCTCGTGGCCTCGCTCGTCACGCGCGATGCCGGCTTTGCCGCCGACATGGCCACCGGCATCGCCCCCTGGCACGGCCGCATCTATATCAACAATCGCGACAGCATGGCCGAGGCGACCGGCCATGGCGCGCCGATGCCGCACTTGACCCATGGCGGCCCGGGCCGGGCCGGCGGCGGTGAGGAGCTGGGCGGGATACGGGGGGTAAAGCATTTCATGCAGCGCACGGCGGTTCAGGGCAGCCCCGACATGCTGACCGCGATCGGCGGCGTCTTTGTCGCCGGCGCGGCAACAGCTCCCGGGCCGGCGCATCCCTTCACCCGCCGGTTTGGCGAACTGGAAATCGGGGAAACGCTGCTGAGCGAACCGCGTGTCGTGACGCTCGACGATATCGAACATTTCGCCCGGTTTACCGGCGATACGTTTTACGCGCATATGGACGAGGCCGCCGCGGCCCGAAACCCGTTCTTTCCCGGCCGCGTCGCCCATGGTTATCTGCTGCTCTCCTTCGCCGCCGGGCTGTTCGTAGAGCCGGCCGAGGGGCCGGTTCTGGCCAATACCGGGCTCGACAGCCTGCGCTTTCTGAAACCGGTCGTGCCGGGCGACCGCATTCGCGTCATCCTGACGGTGAAGGCAAAGACCCCGCGCAACGACGATTATGGCGAAGTGCGCTGGCAGGTGGTTCTGAAAAATCAGAACGACGAGGAGGTCGCGCAATACGAGCTTTTGACGATGGTGGCGCAATGATCGCCATGCGGGCAGGCCAGGGCCGCCCGGGCGCACGGCGCGTCAACTTCACGGTTGCCATGGATCGTTTTGTTTGCAACGATCAGGGCAAATGGGCACGGGCAAACCCGCGCCGACACTGGCAAGGCAGTATTCTGCCTGCATGCGTTCAAAGGGAGGATTACGCATGACCACCCGCAGAAGTGTTTTGGGTTTTCTGGGCGGCGTTGCGGTTGCCGCGATGGCCGCGACCGGGGCGCTGGCACAGGACGTGACGCTGAAACTGCATCAGTTCCTGCCGGCACAGGCCAACGTGCCGAAGCTGGTCCTCGACGTCTGGGCCGACAACGTCGAAAAGGATTCCGGCGGTCGCATCAAGATTGAACGTTATCCGTCCATGCAGCTTGGCGGCACGCCGCCGGAACTGATGGATCAGGCTGTCGACGGCATTGCCGATATCGTCTGGACGGTGGTCGGCTACACGCCCGGCCGCTTCCCCTCGACCGAGGTGTTCGAACTGCCCTTCATGGTCAGCGATGCGCGCGCCGCCTCCTCGGCCTATTGGCAGATGTTCGAAAGCCACATGAAGGACAGCGAATTTGCCGATGTCCATATTCTCGGCACCTGGGTTCACGGGCCGGGGATGTTCCACACCAACAAGCCGGTGGCCAAGCCCGCCGACCTGCAGGGCATGAAGATCCGCGGCGGCGGGCGCATGGTGAACCTGCTTCTGGAACAGGTGGGGGCGACGCCCGTGGGCATGCCGGTTCCGGCGATCCCCGAGGCGCTGTCGACCGGCGTGATCGACGGCACCACCATCCCTTGGGAGGTGACGCCGGCGCTGAAAGTGTCCGAACTGGTCAAGAACCATACCGAGTTTGAAGGCCCGGGCCTTTATACGCTGACGTTCGTGCTGGCGATGAACAAGGACAAGTACGACAGCCTGCCTGACGATCTGAAGGCAGCGGTCGACAAGAACTCGGGCCTTGAGTTTTCGATCTTCGCCGGTGGCACGCAGGCCGATGCCGATGGCCCCGCACGCCAGATCGCCGTGGATGCGGGCAACAACATCGTCACTGTCAGCGAAGCCGATGCCGCGGAATGGCGCGCGGTGGTCGAACCGATCTACGCAGCCTGGGTCGAGGACATGAAGGGCAAGGGCATTGACGGCCAGGCGCTGATCGACGAGGCCCGCGCCCTGATGGACGCCTACGGCAAGTAGTGCCGGCGTGAAACCCGCCATCGCGGCCCTTCGGGGTTGCGGTGGCCTTGCCTTGCAGGAAGCGCGCGATGGTTAGGTTAGTCTCGGGCATGGCCCGCGCCATGGCTGTTCTGGGCGGCCTGGTTCTGGCGGCGCTCATCCTCTTGACCGGTATTTCTGTCGCCGGGCGCGTGCTGAACACCCTCTTTCACGGCGCCTTCGCGCAATCCTGGTTCCCCGGGCTGGCCAATTGGGCGCTTGACGCCGGTGTCGGGCCGGTCAACGGCGATTTCGAACTGGTCGAGGCCGGCATGGCCTTCGCGGTTTTCGCCTTTCTGCCGCTTTGCCAGATCACTGCCGGTCATGCGACGGTGGATATCTTCACGTCGCGGCTTTCGCCACGCGCCAGCCGGATTCTGCAGGCGGTAACCGAAGTGGTTTTTGCCGCCGTGCTCGTGATCATCGCCTGGAAGCTTTACGACGGCATGGCCTCGAAGCTTCGCAGCGGGCAGGAAACCTTTCTGCTGCAGACACCGGTCTGGTGGAACTACGCGGCAAGCCTTGCCGGTGCTGTCGTGGCGGCGATCACCGGGGTCTTCATGGCCGGCGTGCGCATACTCGAGATGCTGTCGGGGCGGGTGATCATGGTCGCCGGTGCGGAGGCGGGGCATTGAGCAATCTCGATATCGGGCTTTGGTCCTTTCCGGCGCTCCTGCTGCTGATCTTCCTGCGTGTGCCGATCGGGCTTTCGATGTTTTTGACCGGCGGCATCGGGCTGTGGCTGGTCAGCGGGCTGAACCTGCCGCTGGCCAAGCTCAAGACCGAAACCTATTCGACCTTTTCCACCTATTCGCTGTCGATCGTGCCGATGTTTCTGCTGATGGGGCAGTTCGCGACGCTGGGCGGCATGTCGAGCGCTCTGTTCCGCGCAGCCGAAAGCTGGCTTGGCCACCGAAGGGGCGGGGTGGCCATGGCTGCCATCGGCGCCTGCGCGGGATTTGGCGCGATCTGCGGCTCGTCGCTGGCGACCGCCGCCACGATGAGCCGGGTGGCCTTGCCCGAATTGCGGGCCTATGGCTATGCGGGCGGCTTTTCCACCGCCACATTGGCCGCCGGCGGCACGCTGGGCATTCTCATTCCGCCCTCGGTCGTGCTGGTGATCTATGCCATCCTTGCCGAACAGAACATCGCCAAACTGTTCCTCGCCGCCGTGATCCCCGGCGTTCTGGCCGCGCTCGGCTACCTGATCACCATTTCGATCTACGTGCGGCTTTATCCCGACCGCGCCGGCACCCGCCCGCCGGTGCCCTACGGCGAACGCATGCGCGCGCTTCTGGATGTCTGGCCGGTTCTTCTGGTCTTCGGTCTGGTTGTCGGCGGCATTTACCTTGGCTGGTTCACCCCGGCCGAAGGCGCCTCCATCGGCGCGATCGGCACCGGGCTGATCGCCTTTTTCAACGGCGGGCTGACGCGAAAGACGCTGATCGACAGCTTCCTCAGCACCGCGCGTTCGACCGCGATGATCTTCTTCATCATCCTCGGCGCGGCGTTCTACAACGGGTTTCTGGCCTTGACGCAGGTGCCGCAGGAAATCTCGACCTTCGTGGTCAGCCAGGGCTTCAGCCCCTGGGTGGTTCTGACGCTGATCATCGTCTTCTACCTGATCTTCGGCTGCGTGATGGACAGCCTGTCGATGATCCTGCTGACCATCCCGATCTTCTTCCCCGTTGTCATGGCGCTGGATTTCGGGATGAGCGCGGAGCACACCGCGATATGGTTCGGCATCCTTGTTCTCATCGCGGTCGAGGTTGGGCTGATTACGCCTCCGGTGGGACTGAACCTGTTCATCATCAACGCGATGGATCGCGAAACGCCGATTGTCGAAACCTACAAGGCCGTCGCCTTCTTCATCGCTTCGGATGTGGTCCGGGTGATCCTGCTGGCGGCGTTTCCGATCATTACCCTGGTGCTGTTGCCAGGCTGAACCAGGACTGGAGGCTGGACGTGCGGATAGAGGGGCAGGTGGCGCTGGTCAGCGGTGGCGGCAGCGGGCTGGGCGAGGCGACAGCGCGGCATCTGGCGGCCCGTGGCGCCAAGGTCGGGGTTCTGGATTTCGACGGTGATCGGGCCGCGAAGGTCGCCGGTGAAATCGGCGGGCTGGCCCTGCCCTGCGATGTCAGTGACGAAGCGACGGTGGCCGCCTCGGTCGTGGCGCTTTCGGCGCATTTCGCGCAATCGCCGCGCATCGTCGTCAATTGCGCGGGCATCGCCAACGCCGCGCGGATTGTCGGGCGCGACGGGCAGACCTCGGTCGCGCTGTTTCGCAAGGTGATCGAGGTCAACCTGATCGGCACCTACACGGTGATGAGCTGTGCCGCGCAGGCGATGATGGCGCTTGAACCGCTGGAAGGTGGCGAGCGCGGCGTGATCGTCAACACCTCGTCGGCGGCCTATGAAGACGGCCAGGTCGGCCAGACCGCCTATGCCGCCTCGAAGGGCGCTGTCGCCTCGATCTGCCTGCCGGCGGCGCGCGAACTGGCGCGCAGCGGCATCCGCGTCATGGCGATTGCGCCGGGCCTCTTCCACACCCCGATGATGGAGGCGTTGCCGGCCGAAACCGTGGCCGCGATCACCGCCAATATCCCTTTTCCGGACAGGCTGGGCCAACCGGCTGAATTTGCCCGGATGGTCACCGATATTGCCGAAAATGCCTATCTGAACGGTACGGTCATCCGGCTGGATGGCGCAACGCGCCTGCCACCGCGCTAGTCAGCCCGAGCCGTCTCCGGCGGCCACGACATTGCGCAGCGCGCCGATTCCGGCGGCCGAAACCTCGACCCTATCGCCGCCCTGCAGCGGGGCGGCTGGGCCGGCCCCGCCAACCACGATGATGTCGCCGGGAACCAGCGTTGTGTGGGTCGAGACCGCGGCGATCAGACGCGCGAAGCTCGACGCCATGTCCTGGCCGTGTCCGTCACCGCAAGCCGCGCCGTTTACCCGCATCTGCGGGCCGATGCCGGCCAGTTGCGCCGCTTCGCGATAGGCGACCAGCCAGGGGCCGATCGCCGCCGAATGCTCCCAGTTTCCGCGCCACGCCCGCGAACTGCCAGTATCGCAACCACCCGCATTCACCGATGTGTCCGCGCAAAGCGTCAGCGCGGCAATGTGCCCCAACGCGTGGGTTTCGTTGATACGCCGTCCGCCAATGCCGATCACCGCCGCAAGCGCGGCTGTCGCGCTCATGTCCCGGCAATCCCCGGGCCGGATCAGCGGCTGTTCGTGACCGGTAAAACTGCGCGAAAACCGCGGGAACAGAGACGGTTCTTCACCCGGCCCGGCTTCGCTGCCCTGCACCTGCCCGCCATGGGCAGAGACGATCTTTTCCGGATCGGGAACAGGTGGCAGCCATTCGAAAGCGCCCGGGGCGTGGCTCGGCTCCATGCCGCGACCATAGTCCAACACGGTGTCCACCGCGCCGGCGGCGATAACGTCGCGCAGGCCCGCCCAGTGGGTGAACCGGTGCGAAAGTGCCACGAAGCCGGTCGGGGCGACGACACCCCAAAGCATCCGGCCATCGGCGCGAACGCTGGCCAGCCGGTCGGTTGACGGTTCTGACATCATCACTCCGATAGCCGTTTGCGATACGGCTGTTTTAACACGCGGGCCGGCGCCATCAAACGGCCGCGTCGCGCGGCGAATGCCCTCCTCGAGGCAGCCAAAGCGACCGCACATGGGTCGCCATCGGCCTGGCAACCGCGTTGGAAGGAAAAAAAAAAGGCTCTAATCCAGCGAATTCGCATTCATCCCGCCCAGATGGAAGGTACTGACCAGCAGGCGCACCGCGGCGTCCCAGTCGGCCTCGGTGAAATCGGGATCATCCGTAGGGATCAGGTGATGCAACGCCAGCGCGCCAACACCTGCGGCAGTGGCCAGTTGCGCGGCATCGGCGGCAAAGGTGTGCGACCGCAGAAGATGCGCCATCAGCCGGCCATCGGTATTACCGACGCGCACGACAGCGGCGCGAGCGCTTCCTCCAGCATCGCTTCGTATCAGCAGATCGGCGCCGCGTGCGAAATCGGCAAGCGGCGGGTATCGGGCCGTATCCCCGGAAAATACCACGGTTTTCGCGCTGCCCTGAAAGCGCAGCGCGAAAGTGTCTGCCAGCGGCGGATGGATGTTTCGGATGGCGTCCATCGTCAAACCGCCCGGGAGCGAGATTCGACCCTCTTCCAGCGGAAGAACCGTTACCATGGCGCGCAGATCGGGGCGCCCCTCGTCGGCGATGCGCAGATCGATATCGGCGCCATCGAGGTTAGAAACGCCTGCCAGTATGCCTCCAGCCCGGCCGGGCCCCAGACCGTCACGCCATGGTTCAACCCGGCGGTCCATGCAGTGTGAAGCAGCGGGCCAAGCTCCAGATAGTGGTCGGAATGCAGATGGGTGATGACGATCGCGCCAAGCTCTTTCAGGGCCATGCCCTGATCGACAAGGCCGCGCCGTAGCGCCCAGCCCGCAATCGACAACGATACGCTGCCCGTCGAGGCACAGTAGCGAAGCGGTGGGCATGGCCGAACCGGGCCGGATCGCCGGCCCGCCCTTTGTACCCAGAAGCGCCACCCAGTTCTCGTCCGCCATGCCCATGCCTCTCGCGCCGTTGCCCGCCGGTTCGTTCACGCCCAGCATAGGTGGCCGCACGGGCGTTGCAATCGGATCGGCCCGAGACGGCGGGGGCTGATGCCTGTTGCCGTCCGCGCTGTTGCGTCAGGAACAAGGGGCGGAGGCGGCGAGATGATCGAGAAACTGGAAATGTTCCTGGCGGTGGCGAAAGAGGGCCATTTCGGCCGCGCCGCGATCAGCCTTGGCATCGCCCAGCCGACGCTTTCCACCGGTATCCGGCAGTTGGAAGACCAGTTGGGCGTACAGCTGATCTTTCGCGGGTCGCGCTATGGCGGGCTGACGCCCGAAGGCCAGCGCGCACTGGTCTGGGCGCGCCAGATCGTGGGCGACGCGCGCCAGCTGCGCGAGGAAATGCGCCATTCGCGTGACGGGCTGACCGGGCAATTGCGCCTTGCCGCGATTCCGACGGCGCTGACATGGGCGGCCAAGCTGACCACGGAGTTTGGCGAAAAGCACCCCAATGTGCGGTTCACCGTCGTGTCGCGCACCTCGACCGAGATCCTTTCGATGCTCGAAAACCTCGATATCGACGCGGGCATCTCCTATCTCGACAACGAGCCGACCGGAAAGGTTTCGACCGAACCGCTTTACAACGAACGTTACATGCTGGTCTGCAATGCCGCTTCGGGTTTCGCCGGTCGCGACAGGGTGAACTGGGCGGAACTGGACGGCAGCGCCTGTGCCTGCTGACCCCCGACATGCAGAACCGCCGGATCATCAACCGCAATTCGAAGAGGCCGGGATCAGCTCCCGAGGCGCGGATCGAATCGAATTCGACAGTGGTTCTGGTGGCCAACGTGCTGAACGGCGGCTGGCTGTCGGTTCTGCCGGTCAGGAAATCGCCTTTCTGGGCACGCCGGAACCCTGCATGTCATCCCCCCGACGGCGCCACGCGCTCGCCCACCGTCGGCTTGTCGCACTTACCAGAACCGCATACTCCGGTCTTGCGTGCGCTTCTGTGAGGCACGAAAGCTTTCCTGCTCTTGACCCGATGGGGCACAGGGAAATCCATATCAATTGACGTAAAACCGTTATTGACGGCAATTGAAAATGCGCATGACAGGGGCCGGAAAAGACCGGAGGATTTCATGGCGCAGAACAGCGTTTCCCCCTCGGCCGAGCGTATCGCTGCGGTGATTGGTGAGCATATGGGTCTTGAAGGCCCGCTATTGCCGATCCTGCACGCGCTTCAGCATGAATTCGGCCATGTCCCGCAGGCCGCGGTCGAGCCACTGGCCGATGCGCTGAACATCGGCAAGGCCGAAGTGCATGGCGTCATTTCCTTCTATCACGATTTCCGCGAGGCGCCGGCCGGCCGCCACGTCGTCAAGATCTGCCGCGCCGAAGCCTGCCAGGCCGTCGGTGGCGCTGCGCTGGCCGACAAGACGCTGGCGAAGCTGGGCGTCGAATGGCACGGCACCACCAGGAACGGCGCGATCACGATCGAGCCGGTCTACTGCCTTGGCCTGTGCGCCTGCGCACCGGCGGCGATGGTCGATGGCCGCGTCGTCGGCCGCGTCGATGAGGCGAAGATGGAAGCAATCCTTGCGGAGGCGGGCGCATGAAAATCTACGTTCCCCTCGACAGCGCGGCCAAGGCGCTGGGCGCCGATGAGGTGGCCGACGCGCTTATGACCGAGGCGAAGGCACGCGGGCTTGACGTGCAGATCGTGCGCAACGGGTCGCGTGGCATGATCTGGCTCGAACCGCTGGTCGAGATCGAGCGCGACGGTGCACGGCTCGCCTATGGCCCGGTTGCACCTGCTGATGCGTCGGCGCTGCTGGATGGCAAGGCCCAAAGCCTCGGTCCGGTCGAAGACATCCCGTTCTTCGCGCGCCAGACGCGGCTGACCTTCGCCCGCTGCGGGTTGATCGACCCGCTCGACCTGACCGATTACGAAGCGCACGGCGGGCTTGCCGGTCTGCGCCGCGCACTGTCGATGAGCGATGCCGATATCGTGGCCGAAGTGACCGCCTCTGGGCTGCGCGGCCGCGGTGGCGCGGGCTTTCCGACCGGGATCAAGTGGGAAACGGTGCGCAAGGCCGGCGGCGCGCAGAAATACATCGTCTGCAATGCCGACGAAGGCGACAGCGGCACCTTTGCCGACCGGATGATCATGGAAGGCGATCCCTTCACCCTGATCGAGGGCATGGCCATTGCCGGTATCGGCACCGGCGCAACCAAAGGCTATGTCTATATCCGTTCCGAATACCCCGATGCCATCGCGGTTATGCAGCAGGCGATAGCCCGCGCGCGCGACGCCGGGCTCCTGGGCGGTTCGGTTCTGGGGTCGGGCAAGGCCTTTGACATGGAGGTTCGTGTCGGCGCCGGCGCCTATGTCTGCGGCGAGGAAACCTCGCTTCTGAATTCGCTGGAAGGCAAGCGCGGCATCGTGCGGGCCAAGCCGCCGCTGCCGGCGCTCGAAGGGCTGTTCGGCAAACCGACGGTCGTCAACAACGTGCTGTCGCTGGCTACGGTCCCGGTGATCTTCGAAAAGGGTGCCGCGCATTACGCGGGCTTCGGGCTGGGGCGTTCGAAAGGCACCATGCCGATCCAGATCGCCGGTAATGTCAGACATGGTGGGTTGTTTGAAACTGCCTTTGGCATGCCGCTGGGCGAACTGGTGAACGAGATTGGCGGCGGTACCGCGTCGGGCCGTCCGGTCAAGGCGGTGCAGGTCGGCGGGCCT
This sequence comes from Paracoccaceae bacterium, assembly GCA_041397385.1. Lineage (GTDB taxonomy): Bacteria > Pseudomonadota > Alphaproteobacteria > Rhodobacterales > Rhodobacteraceae > Albidovulum. Next base: position 139,308 of record JAWKWW010000001.1, on the reverse strand, counting down.
CTGGGCACCTATATGCCGGTTTCCAAGTTCGATACGCCCTTTGGCTACGAGGAATTCGACGGGCAGGGCGGGCTGATCGGCCATGCCGGTGTTGTTGTATTCGACGACAACGCCGACATGCTGCAGATGGCGCGGTTTGCGATGGAATTCTGCGCAGTGGAAAGCTGTGGCAAATGTACCCCCTGCCGGATCGGCGCGGTTCGCGGGGTCGAAACCATCGACCGGATCGGACGCGGCGATGCCTCGGCCGTGCCCATCCTCACCGATCTTTGCGAAACCATGAAAGACGGCTCGCTCTGCGCTTTGGGCGGCTTCACACCGTTTCCGGTGATGAGCGCGCTGACCCATTTCCCCGACGATTTCGCCCGCCAGAAGGAGGCCGCGGAATGAAGGACTTCATCATCCCCTGGGAGACCGACCGTGACATGGGCACCCGCGCCCGCGAAGGCGCGCCGGTCACCCTGACCATCGACGGGTTCGAGGTGACGGTGCCCGAAGGCACCTCGGTCATGCGCGCGGCTGCCGAAGCCGGCATTCAGGTGCCGAAGCTCTGCGCGACCGACAGCCTCGAGGCTTTCGGCTCCTGCCGGCTTTGCGTGGTGGAGATCGAGGGCCGGCGCGGTACACCGGCATCGTGCACCACGCCGGTCGCGGCGGGCATGGTCGTGCACACCCAATCGTCGAAAGTGCGCAAGATCCGCAAGGGCGTGATGGAGCTTTACATCTCCGACCACCCGCTTGACTGTCTGACCTGCGCCGCCAACGGCGATTGCGAATTGCAGGACATGGCCGGCATGGTCGGCCTTCGCGACGTGCGCTACGAACCGGGCCGCAACCATTTCGACCAGCGCGCGGCCGTGGGTCCGAACACCGAATACATCGCCAAGGACACGTCGAACCCCTATTTCACCTACGATCCGGCAAAGTGCATCGTCTGCTCGCGTTGCGTGCGGGCCTGCGAAGAGGTTCAGGGCACCTTCGCCCTGACGATCGAGGGGCGCGGCTTTGAAAGCCGGGTTTCGCCGGGGATGAAGGGCGACGACTTCCTGTCATCGGACTGCGTCAGCTGCGGCGCCTGCGTTCAGGCCTGCCCGACCGGCACCTTGCAGGAAAAATCGGTGATCGAGCTTGGCACGCCCGAACGTTCGGTCATCACCACCTGTGCCTATTGCGGCGTTGGCTGTTCGTTCAAGGCCGAACTGAACGGCGATGAGCTGGTGCGGATGGTGCCCTACAAGAACGGCAAGGCCAACCGTGGCCATTCCTGCGTCAAGGGCCGGTTCGCCTATGGCTACGCCACCCACCGCGACCGTATTCTGAACCCGATGATCCGCGACCGCATCGACCAGCCCTGGCGCGAGGTCAGCTGGGACGAAGCGCTGAAATTTGCCGCCGAGCGTCTGCGCAAGATCCAGAAGGACCACGGCAAGAAGTCGATCGGCGTCATCACCTCGTCGCGCTGCACCAACGAAGAAACCTATCTGGTTCAGAAGCTGACCCGCGCGGTTTTTGGCAACAACAACACCGATACCTGCGCGCGTGTCTGTCATTCACCCACCGGCTACGGGCTTGGCCAGACCTTCGGGACCTCCGCCGGCACGCAGGATTTCGACAGTGTCGAACACACCGATGTGGTGATCGTCATCGGTGCCAACCCGACCGATGGCCACCCGGTCTTTGCCAGCCGTCTGAAGAAGCGGCTGCGCGCCGGCGCCAAGCTGATCGTCATCGATCCGCGCCGCATCGATCTGGTGAAATCGGCCCACATCCGTGCGGCACACCACCTGCAGCTGAAGCCCGGAACCAACGTTGCCGTCGTCACCTCGCTGGCCCATGTCATCGTGACCGAGGGTCTCTTCGACGAGGAGTTCATCCGCACCCGCTGCGACTGGGACGAGTTCCAGGACTATGCGGAATTCGTGTCAGACGCGCGTCACAGCCCCGAAGCGACCGAGCTTCTGACAGGCGTTCCGGCCGAGGAACTGCGCAAGGCTGCCCGTCTGTTTGCCACCGGCGGCAACGGTGCGATCTACTACGGGCTTGGCGTGACCGAACACAGCCAGGGCTCGACCACGGTGATGGGCATCGCCAACCTCGCCATGCTGACCGGCAATATCGGCCGCAAGGGCGTGGGTGTGAACCCGCTGCGCGGTCAGAACAACGTGCAGGGTTCGTGCGACATGGGGTCGTTCCCGCACGAACTGCCGGGCTATCGCCATGTCAAGCTGCCCGAGGTGCGCGCGATCTTCGAAAACGCCTGGGGCGTGGAGATCGATCCCGAACCGGGTCTGCGCATTCCGAACATGCTTGACGCGGCAGTCGACGGAACCTTCCGGGGGCTTTACTGCCAGGGTGAGGATATCCTGCAATCGGATCCCGATACCAAGCATGTGGCAGCGGGTCTGGCGGCAATGGATTGCGTCATCGTTCACGACCTCTTTCTTAACGAGACCGCGAACTACGCCCATGTCTTCCTGCCCGGCTCGACCTTCCTGGAAAAGGACGGCACCTTCACCAACGCCGAACGCCGGATCAACCGCGTGCGCAAGGTCATGGCGCCCAAGAACGGGTTTGCCGACTGGGAGATTACCCAGATGCTGGCCAACGCCATGGGTGCCGGATGGCACTATACTCATCCCAGCCAGATCATGGACGAAATCGCGGCAACGACGCCGGGTTTTGCCCATGTCGATTATGCGATGCTGGAGGAACGCGGATCGGTCCAGTGGCCCTGCAACGACGCCGCGCCCGAAGGTACGCCGCTGATGCATGTCGACGGTTTCGTGCGCGGCAAGGGCCGGTTCATCGTCACTGAATACGTGGCGACCGACGAAAAGACCGGCCCGCGCTTCCCGCTGCTGCTGACCACCGGTCGCATTCTCAGCCAGTACAACGTCGGCGCGCAGACCCGGCGCACCGAAAACTCGGTCTGGCACAGCGAGGATGTTCTGGAAATCCACCCCCATGACGCGGAAAACCGCGGCCTGAAAGAGGGTGACTGGGTGCGGCTTGCCTCGCGCTCCGGTGAAACCACGCTGCGCGCCACCGTGACCGACCGGGTAAGCCCCGGCGTGGTCTACACCACGTTCCACCACCCGGTGACGCAGGCCAACGTTGTCACCACCGACTATTCCGACTGGGCGACCAACTGCCCGGAATACAAGGTGACGGCGGTACAGGTCAGCCCGTCGAACGGGCCGTCGGAATGGCAGGACGACTACAACGCGCAAGCGGCACAGTCGCGGCGCATCCTGCCGGCGGCGGAATAGAGGCATGGCGCGGCGCGCGTTTCGGGGATTGCCGGGACAATCCGTGCGGCCTGAGGGCACGCGCGCCGTCCTGCGCAACCTGCCCGAGGAATGCGCCGTGGCCATGGTCTTTGACGGCTCGACACAGGCGGTGATGATGGCGAGCCCCGCCGATATCGAGGATTTCGCGCTGGGCTTCGCGCTGAGTGAGGGCATCGTCGAAACGCCGACCCAGATCGAGAGCTTCGAAGAGGTCGCGCATGACGAGGGGATCGAGGCGCGCATCTGGTTGGCCACAGATCGCGCGGACGCGTTGAAGGCGCGCCGCCGGGCCATGGCGGGCCCGGTTGGCTGCGGGCTTTGCGGGATTGACAGCCTGGATGCGGCGATGCGCGAGCTGCCAAAGGTCGGCGGCCAGGACCTGCGCCTGACGCCGGCCGAGGTTGCCGGGGCGACCGAGGCGCTGGCCGCCATGCAGCCGCTATATGACCAGACCCGCGCCACCCATGCCGCCGGGTTCCTGCAACCGGGCAGGGGCATCGTCATGGCGCGCGAAGATGTCGGGCGGCACAACGCGCTCGACAAGCTGATCGGCGCGCTGACCCGCGCCGGGATCGACCCGTCAACCGGCGCGCTGGTGATGACCAGCCGTCTGTCCGTCGAACTGGTACAGAAATCTGCCATGGCGGGCTGTCCGGTTCTGATCGCGCTGTCGGCCCCAACGGCGACCGCCCAGCGCCTGGCGGATACCGCCGGCATCACGCTCGCCGCCTTTGCCCGTGGCGGCGGATTCGACCTTTACGCCCATCCAGAACGCATCGTGACCGGAGCTTCCCATGTCGCCTGACAAGATGGTCTACATGGCCAACCAGATCGCCACCTTTTTCAAGTCGCAACCGGGCGACGATCAGGCCGACCGTGTCGCGGCGCATCTGCGCGACTTCTGGGACCCGCGGATGCGCAACCAGCTACTGGCGCACATCAAGGCTGGCGGCAAGGGGTTGGACCGGCTGGTACTGGACAGCGCCGGCAAGTTGTGACCTGAGCGGCCGTGCAGCCGCGCCGAGCGATGCGCGGCGCATGTCATCGTACCCCGCTTGAACCGAAACGGCAAAACCACGACTGGTGCCGCAATGGTCCTTAGGATCCCTGCGCCGACTGCAATCACCTTTGTTGCAACCGAGTGGCCGTAACGGGCTGAAACAACGCGCGCTGTCGCTGGAAAAGGGCTGATCCCCAGTCGAGCGAAGGCGACACTCCCGCGCTGCCGTCGGGCGCCATAGCCGGTCTTAACCGTTGCCAGGCGCCTCGAACCGGATGCGCACGGAAAAATCCTGTGGCGTCGCGGCGCGCATGAGTTGGAAGACGCGGATTTCCAACTGTCCGGGCAAATCGCCAAGAAACATCCTGTCGACACGGTCATCGTAGTATCCGGGGACGGTGACCGACACATTCCTCCCGCTGACCAGTTCGATGCTCAGGTTCTGACCCATCGGAAACCGGACATCGTAGCATACGAAGCCTTCGGCAGGTGCCGTCCCCTGCAGGTCCCCGATCGTGAAATCGGCGGGCAACTGCACGACAGGGCAGGCCCCGGCCTTCGGTATCCCGGGTGCCGCGAGCGCAAATGCGACCAGGGCGGAAAGGAATAAGCGCATCATTTTTCTCCTTTTTTTCAAATGCCTTGAGTGAACGGTAACCGACTCGCGACAAAGAGCCATGCGTTCGCTCTTCAGCGAACGATCGTGAGCTTCTGTTGGGGTCGCGGCAGGCGAGGCGCCTGAAAGCCCTCGCGCCTCGCCGCTTCGCGGGATGCAGATTGCGCCATCAAGGTCCTGGGCGTGGGGGGTGTGGGACGCGACGGCACCGGTGTTGCCGGTGCCAGGCGAACCGCTAACCCCGCTCAGAAATCCAGGTTCTCGACGCTCAGCGCGTTTTGCTGGATGAACTCGCGGCGCGGTTCCACCACATCACCCATCAGCTTGGTAAAGATGTCTTCGGCCTCGGCCAGATCGTCGATCTTGACCTGCAGAAGCGTCCGCGCCTCGGGGTCGAGCGTGGTTTCCCAAAGCTGATCGGGGTTCATTTCGCCCAGACCCTTGTAGCGCTGCAGCGACAGGCCCTTTTCGCCTTCCGCCAGGATCGCGGCCAAAAGCTCTGTCGGCCCGTGAATCAGCTGTTCGCGGTCCTTGCGCACCAGCCGGGCAATCCCGCCATAGACCTCTTGCAGGGGCTTGGTGTGGGTCGCCAATCGTCGCGCCTCGCCCGACCGCAGGATCTGGCCGTCCAGCGTGCGCACCTCTTCCACGCCGCGCAGGTTGCGCGAAAACCGCAGGCCGTGGTCCTGCGTCGGCCGGCCCTGCCAACCGCGCTCATATTCCACCGCCACCTCGTCCAGACGGCGCGACACATGGTCGGCAACGCCCTGCGCGTCGGCATCGACGCGGCCGGGCACCAGCGCACCGGCGATGGCGGACTGTTCCAGAATGTGCTGGGGATACTGGTTGGGGAAAGCGCCCAGAATGCGCTTGACCACCCGCGCTTCCTCGACCACGCGCGCAAGATCGGCGCCGATGATCTCCTCGCCGCTGTCGAGCCGCAGAACCGCGCCGTCGATCCCCATCTCGACCAGATAATCTTCCAGCGCGGCCTGATCCTTCAGATAGACCTCGGACTTGCCGCGGCTTACCTTGTAGAGAGGCGGCTGCGCGATATAGAGATAGCCGCCCTCGATGATCTCGGGCATCTGGCGGAAGAAGAAGGTCAGAAGCAGGGTGCGGATATGCGCCCCGTCGACATCGGCATCGGTCATGATGACGATCTTGTGGTAACGCAACTTGCTGACGTCAAATTCGTCGCGCCCGATCCCGGTGCCAAGCGCAGTGATCAGCGTGCCGATTTCCTGACTGGCCAGCATCCGGTCAAACCGGGCGCGTTCCACGTTCAGGATCTTGCCGCGCAGGGGCAGCACCGCCTGGTTCGACCGCGACCGGCCCTGCTTGGCCGAACCGCCGGCGCTGTCACCCTCGACCAGGAAGACCTCGGATTTGGCCGGATCGCGTTCCTGACAATCGGCCAGCTTGCCCGGCAGGCTGGCCACATCCATCGCCGTCTTGCGGCGCGTCAGTTCGCGCGCCTTGCGCGCCGCTTCGCGCGCCAGCGCCGCCTCGATGATCTTGCCGACGATCAGCCGCGCTTCGGCGGGGTGTTCCTCGAACCACTCGGAAAGCTTTTCATTGACCAGATTCTCGACCGCTGGGCGCACTTCGGAGCTGACCAGCTTGTCCTTCGTCTGGCTGGAAAACTTCGGGTCGGGCACCTTGACCGACAGAACGCAGGTCAGCCCTTCGCGCGCGTCGTCGCCGGTAAAGTCGACCTTTTCCTTCTTGGCGATGCCGGACGATTGCGCATAGCTGTTGATCGTGCGCGTCAGTGCCCCGCGAAAGCCCGCCAGATGGGTGCCGCCATCGCGCTGGGGGATGTTGTTGGTAAAGGGCAGCACGGTTTCGTGGTAGCTGTCGTTCCACCACATCGCCACCTCGACGCCGATGCCGTTGCGTTCGCCCGTCATGAAGATCGGTTCGGGCATCACGGCGGTTTTCGAACGGTCGAGATACTTGACGAATTCGCGCACGCCGCCTTCGTAGAAAAGCTCGGTACGCTGCAGTTCTGCGCCCCGGTTGTCCTCCAGAATGATTTTCACGCCGGAGTTCAGAAAGGCCAGTTCGCGCAGCCGGTTTTCCAGCGTCTTGAAGCTGTAGGCGAGGTTCGAAAACGTGCCGCCCGGATGGTTGGTCTTGGACGCCGCCAGAAACCGCACCTCGGTGCCCTTTTCACCCGGCGCGGCGTCACCCACGACCTGCAGCGATTCGACCGTTTCGCCGTTTTCGAACCGCGCGACATGTTCCTTGCCGCCGCGCCAGATGCGCAGTTCCAGCCAGTCCGAAAGCGCGTTTACCACCGAAACGCCGACACCGTGCAGACCGCCCGACACCTTGTAGCTGTTCTGGTCGAACTTCCCGCCGGCATGCAGTTGGGTCATGATCACCTCGGCCGCCGAAACGCCTTCGGTCGGGTGCATGTCTGTCGGAATGCCGCGGCCATTGTCGCGCACAGAAACGCTGTCATCGGCGTGAATGCGGACGCGCACGAAATCGGCATGCCCGGCCAGGGCCTCGTCGATGCCGTTGTCGACGACCTCATAGACCATGTGATGCAGGCCAGAACCGTCATCGGTATCGCCGATATACATGCCGGGCCGCTTGCGCACGGCCTCTAACCCCTTGAGAACCTTGATGGAATCGGCGCCGTATTCGGCCGGTTTCTGGTTCGCGTCACTCATGCCCGTTCGCCCCGGTTTTAGCTCTCCATCTTATAGGGGTTTCAGGGGGGATTGTCACGACGAAGACACAAGATTTGGTGGCCGCAAGCGCGTGCGCGGCGATGCGCTGTGGCTGGCGTTCAGATCTCGAACAGGCCAATCACCATCCCCACGGCAATCAGCATGATCCCCGCCGCCATGTTCAGCCGGTAAAGCGCGCGCGGCGATTTCAGCAGCCCGCGCGCGCGTGCAACCATGAGCGCCAGAAACAGGTTGCCCATCAACGGCACGGTCATCGACGCAACAAGGATCGCCGCAATGTCGGGTCCGGTGACGTGACGCAGGTCGAAGAACCCCGGCAATACCCCCATGTAGAAAAGAACCGCCTTGGGATTGCCGAGTATCGCGGCGATACCCGCCATGAACCCCGCCCAGCGCCCCGGGCGCGTCAGCCGCCGGTCGGTCGAAACCGGGGCGTCGGCATTGCGGATCAGCAGCCAACCCATGACCACGAAGACGATGACGGCGACATAGCGCATGACGGTCATGAACTGATCGAACTGATCGACGATCCACGACAGCCCGAAAATCGCCACCAGTGGCCAGATGAAATCGCCCAGCGTCACGCCAAAGGCCAGCGGCCAGGCGCCAGCGAAGCCGCCGGATAGCGCACGCGCCGTGATCGCGACCCAGACCGGCCCGGGGGTCAGCCACAAAAGGCCGACAGCCCCGGCATAGAAAACGAGCGATAGAAGGCTGACACTCATGGCGACCGCACCGGTTTGACTGACCGCTTCTGGGCCTTTGCCCGGGTCGCGTCAAGCCTTGGGCAGCGTCAGCGATCCGTCTTCGGCGAGCGGCCAGAACGGGTTCATCGCGACTTCCCAGACATGGCCATCGGGGTCGGCGTAATAGCCCGAATACCCGCCCCAGAAAACCGCCTGCGGGGTCTTCAGCGGCGCCGCCCCCGCGTCCAACGCGCGCTGCCAGGCGGCATCGACCTCCGCCTCGGTCGCGAAGTTCTGCGCCAGTGTCATCGCCCCGGTGCCAAGGCTGGCATCGGGGCGACCCTGGTCCTTGGCCAGTTCGCCCAGTGGAAAGAGGCCAAGCACGGCGTCGAGCATCTGGAAGAAGACGACGCCCTCCTGCGGCCGCGTTTCACGCCAGCCGAGGGCCTCGTAAAACGCCTTCGACCGGGCCAGATCGGCGACCCCCAGCGTGATCAGCGTTACCCGTTGCGGTGTCATGCCAGATCCCTTTCCCTCAGTGTCGAAGCACCGCCGATTTCTTGTGCCTCAAAGGCCTGCGCCCGTGGCCCGAGAGCGGTGAAAAGCTCGGCCCCTGTGCCGGTCATCAGCGCCTGTGCGCCCAGTTCGCATATCTCATCGTAAAGCGCCGCACGGCGGCCCGCATCCAGATGCGCCGCGACCTCGTCCAGCAGAAGGATCGGCGCGCGCCCGGTATCCTCGGCCAGGGCCCGGGCATTGGCCAGCACGAGCGAGATCAGAAGCGCCTTCTGTTCCCCCGTCGAACACTGTGCCGCGGCCATGGCCTTGGCGGAATAGATCGCCTCGATATCAGCGCGATGCGGCCCGCTCAGTGTCCGCCCCGCGGCCATGTCGCGCCGCCGCCCCTCGGCCAGCGCCCGGGCCAGATCGGCGTCGGGTTCGGGGCTGACAAGGCTCAGCGCCGCGGCGGGAAAGGCCGTCGATGCCGCCGCCTGCATCGCCGCGATCCGCGCCAGCGCCGCCTCCCGGTTTGCGGTGATCCGGGCACCTGCCTCGGCCATCTGCGCCTCAAGCGCGGTGTACCAGCGCGCGTCGCTTACCTCTTCGCGCAAAAGCCGGTTGCGTTCGCGCATCGCCTTTTCATAGACCAATACCGTATCGGCATGATCGGGCTGAAACGACAGGGTCATGCGGTCCAGAAACCGCCGCCGGCCCTCGGCGCCCTCGGTCCAGAGCCGGTCCATAGCCGGAACCAGCCACAGGATACGTGTCAGCCGGCCAAGCTCGACCTGCGGCGCCGGCTTGTCGTCGATCTTCAGGTTGCGGCCGCCGCCCGGCTCGGCCCAGGTCTCGACCTCATGCAGGCCCTCGCCCAGAACTGCGCGGATCTTCCAGCCCAGCACATCGGGCCGCCGTGCCACCTCTTCAGCCGCCGCGCGCCGCAACCCGCGGCCCGGCGACAATAGCGACACGGCCTCCAGTACATTGGTCTTGCCCGCGCCGTTCGGCCCGTAGATCGCCACCGGCCGGCCGTCCAGAGTAAGCCGCGCGCCGACATGGGAACGGAAATAGGACAGCGCCAGCTCGGACAGGCTCAGCACCGCATTGGCCCCTTCATCTTGGCATCAATACTCCGGGGGTCCGGGGGCGGCGCCCCCGGGTCGCGCGCGGTTCAGACGCGCATCGGCATCACCACATAGACGGCGGTCGTGTCGCCGCCTTCGCGCATCAGCGTCGGATCGCCGGAGGAGTTGAACAGAAAGACCGCGTTTTCCCGGTCGACCTGGCTGGCGATCTCAAGAAGGTATTTGGCGTTAAACCCGATCTCCAGCCGCTCGTCGGCATAGGCCACGGCCAACTCCTCTTCGGCCGCACCGCTGTCGGGCGCGTTGACCGACAAAACCAGCCGGTCCTCGTCCAGGCTCAGCTTCACCGCGCGCGAGCGTTCCGAAGACACCGTCGCAACCCGGTCCACCGCCTTGGCGAATTCGCTGGCATCCACTTCCAGCTTGCGGGTGTTACCGGCCGGGATCACGCGCGTGTAATCGGGAAAGGTACCGTCGATCACCTTAGAGGTCAGTGTGATCACCGGTGTCGCGAACCGCACCTTGGTTTCGGAAACCGAAACCGCGATCTGGGCGTCGTCGTCGTCAAGAAGCTTGCGCAACTCACCGACCGTCTTGCGCGGCACGATGACACCGGGCATCGCTTCGGCGCCCGTGGGCAGATCGGCGTCGATCCGCGCCAGCCGGTGGCCGTCGGTCGCCACGCAGCGCAGAACGGCGCCATCGTCGCCGGCCGCGACATGCATGTAGACGCCGTTCAGGTAGTATCGTGTTTCCTCGGTCGAGATCGCGAATTTCGACTTGTCGAAGAGGCGCCGCAGAACCGGGGCAGGCGCCGAAAAGTTCGAACTGTATTCCGACGAGGCCATCACCGGAAAATCCTCGCGCGGGAGCGTTGCCAGCGAAAAGGTCGATCGGCCGGCTTCAACGGTCAGCCGGCCCGAGGCAGCATCCTCGCTGAGCTGGATCAGCGCGCCGTCGGGCAGCTTGCGGACGATCTCGTGCAGCATCACCGCCGAAACCGTGGTTGCACCCGCGCGTTCCACCTGCGCGGGCGTCTTGTCGACCACCTCGATATCGAGGTCGGTTGCGCGAAAGCTGACGCCATCGCCTTCGGCCTCGATCAGCACATTGGCGAGAATGGGAATCGTGTTGCGGCGTTCGACGACGGATTGAGCCTGGCCGACAGCCTTCAGCAGCGCGCCGCGTTCGATCGAGATTTTCATTCCCATTCATCCTCTTTGGCGGGACGCCGAAACTAGCCGGTTTTCGCCGGTTCTCAAGCCTTTTTGCGACTGTCGAACGGAACGAGGGGGGCGTCAAGGCCTGCCCGGTCGGCCCCGTCAGGCATCCAGAAGCCGGCGCAGCATCTTCAGATCGTCGGCCAGCTGGGAATCGACGGCCATCAACTCCTCGATCTTGCGGATGCCATGGATGATCGTCGTGTGATCGCGGCCGCCGAAGCGCCGCCCGATATCGGGCAGCGATCTCTGCGTCAACTGCTTGGCCAGATACATCGCGATCTGGCGCGGCCGGGCCACGGTGCGCACCCGCTTCGGCCCGATCAGGTCCGAAAGGCGAATGTTGTAATGTTCGGCGACGCGGCGCTGGATTTCCTCGATCGTGATCTTGCGGTCCGAGGCGCGCAGTATGTCGGCCAGACAGTCCTGGGTCAGATCCAGCGTGATCTCGCGCCCCACAAGGCTGGCAAAAGCGAACAGCCGTGTCAGCGCGCCTTCGAGAACGCGGACATTGTTGGAGATGCGATGCGCCAGAAATTCGAGCACGCCATCGGCCATCACCAGGTTCTTGTACTGCTGGCGATAGTATTCGGCCTTCTGCTGCAGGATACCAAGCCGCAGTTCGTAATCGGTGGGATGCAGGTCCACGATCAGCCCGCATTGCAGCCGGCTCTTGATCCGCTCTTCCAGCCCCTTGATCTCGCCAGGGGCGCGGTCGGCGGAAATCACGATCTGCTTGTTCTGATCGACGAGCGCGTTGAAGGTGTGGAAAAACTCCTCCTGCGTCGATTCCTTGCCGGCGATGAACTGCACGTCATCGACCATCAGCACGTCGACCGAACGGAACAGCCCCTTGAAATCCAGAATCTGCTTCTCGCGCAGCGCCTGGATAAAGCGGTACATGAATTGTTCGGCGGACAGATAAAGTACCCGAAGATCGGGGCGTCGAGCCTGGATTTCATGCGCGATGGCATGCATCAGATGGGTCTTGCCCAGCCCGACGCCGCCATAAAGGAAAAGCGGGTTGAAGGTTACCGGCCCGCATTCGGCCACACGCCGCGCGGCAGCATGGGCCAGTTCGTTCGGCTTGCCGACGACGAAGGTGTCAAAGGTAAACCGCACATCCAGCGGCGAACCCGGCGTCTGTTCGCCGGTCTCGCCGTTTCGCGCGACGGTTTCGGGTTCGGGCCGCGCCTTGGGCTGGACGGGCCGGGCGGCCTTGGTTTCGCCGATCCCCGCCGCCGGCAGAACGATGAATTCGATGCGTTCGACAACCGCGCCGGTTTCGGACAGAAGCTGGCGGATCATGTCGCCGTAGTTTCGCGAAACCCAGTTGCCAAAAAACGATGTCGGCACGGCGATCCGTGCCACACCCTCGGTCAGTTCGACGAAGTTTAGCGGTTCGATCCAGGTGACGAAGTTGTTCTTGCCGATTCGCTTGAAAAGAACATCCCGAATTTGCCCCCAAAGTTTCGTTGTCATTCTTCGATCCGTCGCTCGCTCTTCGTCCCTACCCACCCCGTCGTTGCGGCGGCGGGTTCTCTGGCTATCACGGTCGGTCCAAGGGGGCTGAAGCCGGCATTCGCGCAAGGCGAAAGCCCTGAAAACATACACGAAAAGCCAAGTACAGGCCAAGGCCGCACTCGTCATCGCGTGACGCAACAGAATCTGGACATGTCATTCGCCAGGCTCGCAGCATCGGCCACAGGCCCGCTAATTCCGTGGCAGGTCGTTGCCTGCCCGAAATCGCGGCGTGACCGAGTCGCTGATTGCGCAAGACGCATAAGCCGCAAACAGCAACAGCCGGCGCTAGTCCATGTCCCCCCAAGACGACGTGAATCGCCCCGCCAAGCTAGCAAGGCGCTCAGAACCGGCGCAACTGAACTTCGACCTTGACTCAGTCTTTCGCTCACCGAATCCCGGGACGCGTGCAAAAAGGGCACGGTCTTGGGGGTTTCGCGGGGCTGGCACCGCCAATGAAAAAGGGGCCCGCGAACCCGCGAACCCCTTGAAAAAACAGGAATATATTCGAACGCTCAGGCGTTCAGGGCTTTCACCCGCGACGACAGACGCGACATTTTGCGCGCAACGGTGTTCTTGTGCAGAACGCCTTTCGTCACGCCGCGGGCCAGTTCCGGCTGGGCGGCGCGCAGCGCGGCGGCAGCGGCGGTCTGATCCCCCGATGCGATCGCTTCCTCGACCTTGCGCAGGAAGGTACGGATCCGCGAGCGGCGGGCTTTGTTGATGTCGTAACGGCGCAGGTTCTGACGTGCGCGTTTCTTGGACTGGGGCGTGTTGGCCATGATCTGTTTCCCAACTTCCGGGTCTGTTGCAATCGAATTGCGCAGCAAAACCCGGTCGTCCCAGCGAACCGGTTGATTCCAGCCTGAGCGGGCTCCACGCGCATGTGGCGCGGCTGATACGGGAAATCCGGCCGGATGGAAAGGCCTTTTTCGTACCGGGCGGTTTCGCTGCGCGGGCTGTGACCGCGCGGCGCCCTAGCGGTCGCGGAACTGCGGCTCGCGCTTTTCCATGAAGGCGGCCATGCCTTCCTTCTGGTCCTCGCTGGCAAAAAGCGCGTGGAACGTGCGGCGTTCGAACAGGAGCCCCTCGCGCAGCGTGGTTTCGTAACTGCGGTTCACCGCCTCTTTCACGACCATGGCCGTCAGCATCGACTTCTCGGTGATCTTGCGGGCCGCCGCCATGACCTCTTCGATCAGTTTCTTGGCCGGAACCACGCGGCTGACCAGGCCGGAACGCTCGGCTTCGGCGGCATCCATGAACCGGCCGGTCAGGTGCATGTCCATCGCCTTGGACTTGCCGACGAACCGGGTCAGCCGCTGGGTACCGCCGATACCGGCCACGACGCCCAGATTGATCTCTGGCTGGCCGAACTTTGCGTTGTCGGCACAGATGATGAAGTCGCACATCATCGCCAGTTCGCAGCCACCACCCAGCGCATAGCCCGCGACCGCGGCGATTACCGGTTTGCGATCCGCAGAAAGGCTTCGGTCTCGGCCGAAAAGAGATCGCCCATATAGGCATCCACAAAGGACTTTTCGGCCATCTCCTTGATGTCGGCTCCGGCGGCAAAGGCCTTGTCGGAACCGGTGATGACGATGCAGCGCACCTTGTCATTGGCATCGGTGGCCAGAAGCGCATCGGCCAGTTCGCCCAGAAGCTGCGAATTCAGCGCATTGAGCGCTTCGGGCCGGTTGAGCCGGATCAGGGCCACATAGTCCTCGATCTCGACAATCAGCGTTTCATAGGCCATTTCCGGCTCCTGTTATGCGGGTCGCGACCGAGTCCATATCAGGTGAACCCGTCGGATCAAGTCATCTCTGGCAGGCCGGGCAGTAGAAGCTGGACCGGCCCGACTGTACAATTCGTGCAATCACACCGCCGCAGCCGTCATTGGGGCAGGGCGCGCCGGCGCGGTCGTAGACCCGGAAACGGTTTTGGAAATAGCCCAGTTCGCCATCGGTCTGCCTGTGGTCGCGCAGCGATGACCCGCCCGCCTCGATCGCTTCGGCCAGAACGTCGCGGATGACCGGCACCAGACCGGCAAGACGCCGCGCGCCGATGCGGCCGGCCTTTCGCGCCGGGTGGATGCCCGCGCGGTGCAGCGCCTCGCTGACATAGATATTGCCGAGGCCGGCCACGATCCGCTGGTCCAGAAGCGCAGCCTTGATCGGCGTGTTCCGTCCCTTGAGGCGCTGGGTGAGATAATCTTCGTTGAAGGCGTTGCCCAAAGGTTCCGGCCCGATGTCGCGCAACAGCCAGTGGGTGTCGGCTGTTGCGGTCTCCATCAGATCCATCGCCCCGAAGCGGCGGGCATCGTTGAACGTCACCCGCGCGCCGCCGTCCATGTCCAGCACCACATGGTCGTGCTTGGCCGGGGCGGGGTGGTCGTAGTGGAAGTCACCGATTGTGATGCCGGAAACCAGCATCCGCCCAGACATGCCGAGGTGGATAAGCAAGGTTTCCGCGGTCGAGAGATCGGCGAGAATGTATTTCGACCGCCGTCGCAAACCCAGAACCCGGGCACCCGACAGGCGGTCAGCCATGCGTTCGGGAAAGGGAAAGCGCAGGTCGGGGCGGTTTACGGCCGCCTTTTCGATCACGCGCCCCTCCATCGCGGGCAGAAGGCCGCGGCGCACGGTTTCGACCTCGGGCAATTCGGGCATCGGTGGCTCCTGCGGCGGCACGGCGGATTGTATCGGTGGCGCGGGACCTTATAAGAGGGCGGAGCGCAACCAACGGCAAGGCCCATGACCGCGTCCTCGGATCAGAACGACACGACCACGCATTTCGGCTTTCAGACCGTCGAGGCGGCCGACAAGGCCGGAATGGTCCACGGCGTCTTCACCCGCGTCGCGTCGAAATACGACGTGATGAACGATGTGATGAGCGTTGGCATTCACCGGCTCTGGAAAGACGCGATGATGGACTGGTTGGCGCCGCGTCCGGGGCAGGCGCTTCTGGATGTGGCGGGCGGCACTGGTGACATTGCCTTCCGCTTCCTGAAGCGCGCGCCTGAAGCAACGGCGACCGTGCTGGACATGACCGAATCCATGCTGGTCGAGGGGCAGAAGCGCGCCGAAGCCGAGAACATGGCAGACCGACTGAGCTGGGTCGTAGGTGACGCCATGGCCCTGCCTTTCGAGGCGAATACGTTTGATACCTACACGATCAGCTTCGGCATTCGCAACGTGACGCGGATCGCCGACGCGCTGCGCGAGGCCTACCGCGTGCTGCGGCCCGGCGGGCGGCTCATGGTGCTGGAGTTCAGTCAGTTGCCGAACCCCATGCTGCAATGGGCCTATGACCGTTATTCCTTCAACGTGATCCCCACCATGGGCCAGATCATTGCGCAGGATCGCGACAGTTATCAATATCTGGTCGAATCGATCCGCCGTTTCCCCGATCAGGAAACCTTTGCCACGATGATCCGAGACGCCGGCTTTGGCCAGGTGAAGTACCGCAACCTGACCATGGGCGTCGCGGCGCTGCATTCAGGCTGGAAGATCTGACGATGCGCGGCCCGCAGAACCTGTGGCGGCTGATCCGCACTGGCGCGACCTTGGAACGCACCGGCGCGATGGGTGTCGTGCTGGAGGCAATGCGCGCGCCGCGCCAGTTGCGCATCGCGGCGCGTATCCTCGCCTTTCCCTTCCGCTGGCTTGGCCTTCGCGGCGACCCCGCGCTGCCCCCCGCTACACGCGCGCTGACTGCGCTCGGTCCGGTCTACATCAAGTTCGGCCAGCTTCTGTCGACCCGGCCCGATGTTGTGGGCGATGAACTGGCCCAGCAGCTTCGTGTCCTTCAGGACAAGCTGCCGCCGTTTTCGACGGCCGCGGCCCGTGCCAGCGTGGAAGAGGCGCTGGGCCAGCCTGTCGATGCCCTGTTTTCCGAGTTTTCCGAACCGGTCGCCGCCGCATCGATTGCCCAGGTTCACCGCGCGCGGGTTCGCGAAACCGGCGAGGATGTGGCGGTCAAGATCCTGCGGCCCAATGTCGAACGGGCCTTCCGGCGCGATATCGACGCCTTCTACTTCGTAGCGTCGGTCATCGAATGGCTGTTGCCGGCGACGCGCCGGCTGAAGCCGCAAGACGTCGTCGCGCATTTCGAAGGCGTGGTCATGGGCGAGCTGGACCTGCGGCTGGAAAGTTCGGAAGCCTCGGAGTTTGGTGAAAACACGCGCGGCGATGCCGGTTTTCAGGTGCCGCAACCGTTATGGGCGCTGTCGGGCCGCCGGGTGATGACGCTGGGCTGGGCCGAGGGCATCGCGCTTTCGGACAATGCCGCGCTGGATGCCGCCGGCCATGACCGGCAGGCGCTTGGCGAACGGGTCTTGCAGCTTTTTCTCAGCCACGCCCTGCGCGATGGCCTTTTTCACGCCGACATGCATCAGGGCAACCTCAAGGTCGCCGCCAACGGCGATATCATTGCCTACGATTTCGGTATCATGGGCCGGATCGACGAATATACGCGCCGGGTCTATGCCGAAATCCTGTTCGGCTTCATCCGCCGCGACTATCGCCGCGTTGCCGAGGTTCATTTCGAAGCGGGCTATGTTCCGGCGGACCGCGATATCGAGGAATTTGCCCGCGCCCTGCGCGCGGTGGGCGAGCCGATCTTCGGCATGGATGCCAGCCAGATTTCCATGGGCCGGCTCTTGCACTACCTCTTCGAGGTGACCGAACGCTTCGGCATGCAGACACGGACCGAATTGATCCTTTTGCAGCGCACCATGGTGGTGGTCGAAGGCGTGGCACGTTCGCTTAGCCCGCATATCAACATCTGGCAGGTCGCCCGCCCGATCGTCGAGGACTATATCCGCCAGAATGTCGGGCCTGTGGCGCTGGCCCGCGACATGGCGCGAACACTGAAAGTGATCGCACGCTTCGGTCCGCGCTTTCCCAAACTGGTCGAAGACCGGCTGCTGCACCCCGCAAACCCGCCCGCCCCGGCGCCCGAACCCCGTACGGCCCGCGCGGTGTTCTGGTTCGCGCTTGGCGTTGCGGTCGCGGCCGCCGCCATCTGGATCGTGCCGCGGCTTTGACTGTGGCCGCGGGTCGGATCAGCCCGAGCCCGCGCGCACCGCGCTGACCGACGCCGAATCCACCGTGATCCCGCCACGGGTGATCAGTGTGGTCGTGCCGTCCCTCGCCTGCGCCTCGACCACGGTGACATAGGCATCGACCGGTTCGGTCGTCAGCAATTCGTCACCGCGGTAGCTTTCAAGCGAAAAGCTGTAAAGCCCGGGTGGCAAGGGTGCGCCATCCTCGCTGGTGCCAGCCCAGACAAGGCTTGTATCGTCGGGCGAAATCTCTTGCCGCGTCGCCACATTTCCTTCTGCGTCGCGCGCGATCAAGAGGGCGCGGTCGGCATTGTCATCGGCGGTGGGCGCCAGTTCGATCGGGCTTCCGGAAAACTGCGCGGCGACCGGCGCCCGCACCTCCATCCCGACCCATCCGGCAAGCTGCGAAAGGCCCAGCGAGCCGGCCAGGCTTTCCAGCAGGCTGTTGGTGCGCACCTGCTGCTCGACGCCGGAAAACGTGGCGAGTTGCACCGCGAAATCGGCCGATTCGATGGGGTTCAGCGGATCCTGGTTTTCCATCTGCGCGGTCAGCATACGCAGAAAGGTTTCGAAATCGGACGACAGCGCGCTTGCGGCCTTGGCCGAAGCGCCACCGGTCGCCGGTTGGCTGGTGCCGGGCGCGGCAATTTCCGTGGGCATCGTGGCCTCCTACAATCTGATGTCCAGCCCGTCGCCGGCTGTCGCCAGACGCAGCGGCGCGGACATGGCGGTTTGCACGGCAATTCCGTCGGTGCGTGCAGCCGCACCCGCCTTCGTCTCCTCGACGGCAAAGGCGGCAGGCTCGCCCTGCGGTTGGTTGCGCGGGTTCTGGTTGAACGCGAAACTGGCGCCGGAATAGCCGATGTCGATCATCTCACGAGCCAGTTCGCTGGCATGGCGGCGCAGCAGTTCCAGCGTTTCGGGCCGGTCTGCGGCAACCGTGATCGCCACGGTATTGCCGTCGTGGGCAAGCGTGATCTGAACCTTGCCAAGCTCTTTTGGCGAAAGGGCAAGGTCGATGCGCCCGTCACCGGCGACCTCGACGGCGGCGGCGATCTGGCGAAGAACCGGCGCGACGTCGCCGGCGGGCACCGCCATGCCACGGCCTTGCGAGGCCGTACCGGTCGGGGCGGCCCCCGGCTCGCCACGCACGATTGCCATACCAGGGCTGTCGGCCTCATCGCTGTCATCTGTCCGCAACAGCGCCGCCATCACGCCCGTTTCAGGTTGCCGCCCGTCACCGTGCCGGCTAGGACCCTGGGGCAATACGGCTTCGGTTGCCGGTGCTACGGGCGCCTGAGCGTCGACGGGTCCCGGTGTTTCCGCTCTTGCCGGTGCGGCGCCCGGCAAGGGCGCGACAGGCCTGCCGGTCTCGATGGCGGCGCGCTCCGGCGCTGCGGTCGGCCCGCCATCAAAACCGCCCGCCGCCACAATCGAAGAGCCGGGCGGGAGAGCCTGCGCCGCTTTCGGGCTTTGCGCCGTGTCATTTGGCGAAATCCCCGCCATGCCAAGTGGCGCCATAGCGGTTTCGGCGGTTCCGCCCGAGGAAGCGTCGGTGGCTTTCATGCCCGCCGTTTCGGCGGGCACCACGGCCCGCGCCAAAGGTTCTGCCATTTCGGCGGGCGGGGCGGGCATGGCTTGGGCCTGAGCCCGCTCATCGCCGGGGCTTTCCGTGGCTTCCGACGCTTTGGCGGCTTCGTCCGGCGCGACGGCCATGTGCGGGCTGGCGCCGACATCTGACCCTGATGGTCCGGTCTGCCCCGAGGGCGCCTGCGGCGTTGCCGGCGCGGCGATCGCCCCGCCGTCCTCCAGCAGATCCGAGAGGTCCGGCTCCTCGTTCACCGGGGCCGTGGCGCGCCCGGCGGCTTTGGGGTTCTCGCGGATATTTCCGCCTTCGCCTTCGCCGTCCGAACCGGCGGCATCATAACTTTCACCAAACCGCGAACTGCCCTCGGGTCCGCCTTGAGTTCCGGTTCGGGCCGGTTTCGTCGCACCGGGTACCGGCGTGGTTTGGGTCTGGGAAAGCTCTGTCATGGTCTCTCGACTTCTGTCGCCTGTGTCGGGCGGACTATGCATGAACAGAAGTTACCGGCTGTTTACCGCCATCGGTGTAAACCCGAAAAAACCGCCCGGAGAATCCGACATGAAGATAGAGCCTGCCCTAACACCGCATCCCGGCCCGGCCCGGCCACACGATGCGGACCTCCATGAACTGGCCGGTTCGCTGGAAACCGTCTTTCTGACCGAAATGCTGGCCCATGCCGGCGTCGGCGAAACGCCCGAGGCTTTTGGCGGCGGCACCGGCGAAGAACAGTTTGCCTCGTTTCAGCGCGAACAGTTGGCCGCGCAGATCGTCGCCAAAGGCGGTATCGGGCTTTCCGAATCGTTGTTTCGCGCGTTGAGCGAGAGACAGGCCGATGTCTGACCCCGTCACGCGTCTGAGTACCCTGCTTGACCGGGAGCGCGACCTGCTGCGGACCGGCGCGCTGGCGGAACTGCCCGCGATTGCCGAGGAAAAGGCGCGGCTTGCCGCCGCCATACCGGACCTGGACAAGTTGCGGCGGCCCGCGCTCGGCCTTTTGCGCGAAAAGGCGCGGCGCAACGCGCAATGCCTCGAGGCCGCGGCACAGGGGCTGCGCGCGGCGCAGGAACGGTTGCGCGAGATTTCCGATATTCGCCGCGGTCTCGGCACCTATGACCGGTTCGGCCGGCGCAATGGCACGCCGGTCGTGGCGGGGGCGCTGGAACTGCGCGCCTGACCCCGGGTTCTGGGTTTCAACTTTCGGAAAATCCTACGGAAATTGCCGCCCGGCCTTAGCGAACTCTTAGAACTTCCGGCGCAGGGTCGACCCTGCATCTCGATCAGAGGTGGCGCTCCCGCATCGCCGGGCGCAACGGTCAGAAAGCCAGACCTGCCGCCATTCCGGCGGTGTGTGAAACCTTGCGCAAAGCGCCTTACGGAAGGAAATCAGCATGTCGTCCATCCTGACGAACAACAGCGCGATGGTCGCGCTTCAGACCCTCAAGGGTATCAACTCCAACCTGAACAAGACCCAGGACATGATCTCGACCGGCAAGAAGGTCGGGTCGGCCAAGGATAACGCCGCCGTCTGGGCCATCTCGAAGGTGATGGAATCCGACGTGAAAGGCTTCAAGGGGATCTCGGAAAGCCTGTCCTTGGGTGAATCCACCGTCGCCGTGGCGCGCCAGGCATCGGAAACGATCACCGACCTTCTGACCGAAATCAAATCGAAGATCGTCGCGGCCCAGGAAGACAACGTCGACCGCGCCAAGATCCAGACCGATATCGTGGCGCTTCGCGACCAGATCACCTCGGTCGTCGGTGCGGCGCAGTTCAACGGGCTGAACCTGGTCAACGGAACGCAATCCACCGTGGATGTTCTGGCCTCGCTCGACCGGCAGACCAATGGTACGGTTTCGACCTCTTCGATCTCGGTCACCGCGCAGGATCTGTCGATCGGCGGTTATGTCGCGTCGGATGTCTTCTCGGCCTCGACCGCCGGCACGATCTCGGCCGCGGGCGACACGTTTGTCACCGCGCTGGATGCCACCACCGGCACCGACGACATCACCATTGCCAATGCCGGTACCTGGGCGGCGGGCGATCAGGTCTCGATCACCATCGGCGACAAAACCGCGAGCTACACGGTTTCCGCCAACGATCTGGTCGCCGCCTCTTCGACCGACGATCTGGTCGCGGTAGGGCTGAAGAATGCCATCGACGCACTCGGTATTTCGGGGCTGACGGTGGACTACGACAGCGCCAGTGCGGGGGAACTCGTCTTTACCAATACCGGTGCCTCCGACCTGACCGTGACCGGTCAGTTCAAGAATGCCGGCTCCGGTGGCCTCGGCCTTCTGTCGACGATCGACGTTTCGACCGCGCCGGGCGCCGCGACCGCTCTTGGCAACGTCGAGTCGCTGATCCAGACCTCGATCGACGCGGCGGCCGAGTTCGGCTCTGCAAGCAAGCGGATCGCGATCCAGAACGATTTCGTGGGCAAGCTGAGCGACGCGCTGAAATCGGGTATCGGCACGCTTGTCGATGCCGATATGGAAGAGGCATCGGCGCGCCTGCAGGCGCTGCAGGTGCAGCAGCAGCTGGGTGTTCAGGCCCTGTCGATCGCCAACCAGGCGCCGCAGAGCATCCTGTCGCTCTTCCGCTAACCGACATGACCCGGGGCGCCCGCCCGCACATGATCATGTGACGGCGCCCCGGGTTTTCCCGCCTTTCCCCCCATCGCACCACCCCTGGAAGGACATCGCGTGAACGCATTTTCCATGGCTCGAACGGCCTATGGCGCCGGATCGACTCCGGTTCGGACCGAACGCGGCATCGAATACGAGGCTTTCGCCCGCGTTACCGGCCGGCTTCGTGGCGCAGTGAACCTTGGCCGGCAGGGCTTTGCCCAGCTTGCCGAAGCGCTGCACGACAACCGCATGCTCTGGACGACGCTGGCCGGCTGCGTGGCCGACCCCGAAAACCGGCTTCCCGAAGCGCTGCGCGCACGGATCTTCTATCTGCAAGAATTTACCGACCACCACAGCGCCAGGGTTCTGGACGGCACGGCGTCCGCCGATGCGCTGATCGACATCAACACCGCCATCATGCGCGGGCTCAACCAGGGGGAACAGCCGACATGACCGGTCTTGTGCTGAAACTCGGCCCGAAGGAACGGGTGCTGATCAACGGCGCGGTGGTGGAAAACGGTGAACGGCGTTCGCGGCTGTCGATCGTCACGCCCAATGCCAATATCCTGCGGTTGCGCGACGCGATCCATCCCCAGGAGGCGAACACGCCGGTGCGCCGCGTCTGCTACATCGCCCAGCTTGTTCTGTCCGGCGATGCCCAGCCCGAAGAGGCGAAGCTTCAGCTTCTGCGCGGGATCGAACAGCTGAGCCAGGTCCTGACCGACCGCGACAGTCGCGACATCCTCGCGGAGGCATCGCGCGGTGTGATCGAAGGGCAGTACTACCAGACGATGAAATCCCTGCGCCTGCTTCTGCCGCGCGAAGAGCGGCTCTTTGCGGCGCGCAGTCACTAGGACCCGCCGATGGCCTTTCAACCGCTGGTTCCGACGACGGGTTACGCGGGCTGGAAATTCCTTTCCCGCACGCTGGACAAACAGCGTGCGGCCTTTAACGCCTCGGCCGATCTTGCCCGCAAGACCGAGTATTTTCGCGATAACATCGGTTCGGTCAAAACCGCCGACGCCCTTGTCGGCGACCGCCGGCTGCTGGAGGTGGCGCTGGGCGCCTTCGGGCTTGACGACGACATCGGCGCCAAGGCCTTCATCCGCAAGGTCTTGAACGACGGCACGCTCGATACCAGCGACCTGGCCAACCGGCTGGCCGACAAGAACTATCGCGAATTCTCCAAGGCTTTCGGCTTTGGTGATTTCAAGACTCCCCGAACCGCGCTGTCCGATTTCGGTGAAACCATCGCCGCGCGCTACCGCGAACGCCGGTTCGAGGCGGCGGTGGGTGAGGTGGACGGCGACCTGCGGCTGGCGCTGGGCGCCGAACGTGCCCTTTCGGCGATTGCCGGGAAATCGACCGCGAATGACACCAAATGGCTGGAGGTCATGGGTTCGCTTCCTCTGCGCAAGGTGTTCGAGACGGCCTTTGGCCTGCCGCAAAGTTTCGCCTCTCTCGACCTTGACAGGCAGATGGATACGCTGAAGGACAAGGCCGATGCCCGCTTTGGCAGCGCCGATCTCGCGCAGTTCTCCGAGCCCGAGAATGTCGAGAAACTTGTGCGGCTGTTCCTGCTTCGATCCGAAATCGGCCAGTCCTCGAGAGGGCTGAGCGCTGCGTCGAACGCTCTGACGATGTTGCAGGCATCACAGGCAAACCGCGGGCTTTGACGGCGCCGAGGCATGCCACCGCGCCGCAACACCCGTGGGGGTTGCCGACGTTGTCTGGCGCCTGTCCGGGCGATGCCGCGCCAACCCGACAAAGCATCAAGAACGGCCCGGATGCGGCAACGGCATGCGCTCAACGGCACGGATCATCCGGTTAGCGAATCCTCGCCCGACCGCCAGTGTCGGCCGCGCAGCGGGTGTGGGCCCTTCGCAGGCCGCTGCCGGAACGGGCGCGCGCCTCAGTGGCTGCGGTCCGGGTCGGGTTTCTCGGCGTCCCCGCTGTCGGCGGCCCTGGCTTCTGCTGATACCGTAGCAGTGGGCGCCGGGCGGGGGTGCGGTGCCGGCCGCAGGCCCAGGCATTCGGCCAGCCGGGTGAAACTCGCCTCGATCCCCCGTGGCGCGTCTTCGGCGAGAAACCCGTCAAGCGCGGGCCAGACCCGGATCGCCGCATCGATACCGGCGTCGGATCCCGCCGTGTAAAGCCCCGCCTGAATCATCAATTCTGCCCGGTCATAGGCGCCAAGCCGTTGCCGTGCCTCGCCGATCAGACGGTTCTCGGCGTCGCTTGCCGCTTCGGGCAGGCTGCGCGACACCGACCGCAACAGATCGATCGCGGGAAACCGACCGCGTTCGGCAATCTTGCGGTCCATCACCACGTGGCCGTCAAGCACCCCGCGCAGGATATCCGCGACGGGTTCGTCCATGTCGGAACCGGCGACCAGAACGCTGAACACCGCGGTGATGTCGCCCGAGCCCTCCTCGCCGGGGCCGGCGCGTTCGGCCAGCGACATGATCATGTGCGAGGTCGAAGGCGGAAAGCCCCGCAGGCTTCCCGGCTCTCCCGCTGCCAGCGCAACCTCGCGATGCGCCTCGGCAAAGCGGGTGACGCTGTCGGCCAGAAACAGCACGTGATCGCCCCGGTCGCGGAAATGTTCGGCCACCGCCATCGCGGTCCATGCGGCGCGGCGACGGATCAGCGGAGATTGATCCGAGGTTGCCGCCACAACGACCGTGCGCGCCATCCCCTCGGCACCCAGAATGCGTTCGGTAAACTCGCGCAGCTCGCGCCCGCGTTCGCCGATCAGCGCGATCACCACGACATCGGCCCGCACCCCGCGTGCGAATTTCGCCAGAAGCGAGGATTTGCCCACACCCGACCCGGCAAAAAGCCCGATGCGCTGGCCACGCACCAGCGGCAGAAGCGTGTTGAAGACCGCCACGCCGGTTTCCAGCCGCTCACCCAACCGCCGCCGCCGCGCCGCAACCGGCGCCCCGGCCCGAAGCGGGCGCGGCCGTGTTCCGCGCATAAGCGGCCGGCCATCCATCGGGCGACCGAAGGCATCGACGATGCGCCCGATCCAACTGTCGTCGGGCGCGATGGTGCTGTCGCCGATCAGTTCGACGGCATCGCCGATTGCCAGACCGTCGGCAGGGCCGTCCGGCAGAATCTCGACCCGCTCGGCATCGAGGCAGACGATTTCGCCGCCAAGCCGCATCGTGCCCCGCCCGCGCAGGAACACCCGATCGCCAAGCTTGGCGACCGATGACAGGCCGGTGGCCTGCATGACCCCGCCGCGAAGGCCCGCGATCCGCCCGACCGGGCGGCACGGGGCAAGGGCCGCGACCTCTGCGCGCAATCTGTCAAACTCGTTTGGCGTCATTCCGACCTCCCTGCAGGCAATTACCGTTTCTAAAGGAATCACCCTTAAGCCTTGGTGAAACGGTTCGAGGGAGAATCCCCGATGTTTGAACAGATCGACGTCATCCGCATGGCCCAGGCCATGGCCGCCCATGCCGGGCAGCGGCAGGTCGCGGTATCGCGCAACATCGCCAATGCCGATACGCCGGGATACAAGGCTGTCGATACCGCCGACTTCGCCGCCGTCTATCGCGATGGCGAAGGGTTGAGCCTGCGACAAACGCGCAGCGGGCACCGGGGCGCCAGCCGGGCCGAGGACCGCGCGGCCTTTGCCGAAGTGTCCGGCAACGCATCGCCCAACGGCAACACGGTATCGCTGGAAACCGAGATGCTGCGCGCCGCCGACATCCGTCAGCAGCATGACATGGCGCTGGCAATCTATCGCAGCAGCGCCGACATCCTGCGCGCCAGCCTTGGCAAGGCACGCTGAGGGGGATGTGAATGAGCGATTTTTCCACATCCCTCGCCCAGTCGGCCAGCGGCCTGAGGGCCCAGGCGCAGCGGCTTTCGCATATTTCCGAAAACATCGCCAACGCCGATACGCCCGGTTACCGGCGCAAGCTTGTCAGTTTCTCGGCCGCCGCCGCAGGCGCTGCGACACCGGGCGAAGTGCAGGCGGGCAGGGTGCAGCTCGACCCGCGCGCGCTTGAACAGATCTACGACCCGGGCCACCCGATGGCGGATGAAACCGGTCACTACCTGGGTTCGAACGTGGACCTGATGATCGAGATCGCCGACGCGCGCGAAGCGCAGCGCAGCTATGAGGCCAATCTGAAGGTTTTCGATCAGGCGCGTCAGATGACCTCGGGTCTGCTTGATCTTTTGCGGCGCTGAAGGAGGGATCGATGGACATTCGCGCGAATTTCGCCGCGCAGGCCTATGGTCAGGCACGGCCGGCCACGGCGCCGAAACCCGCGGGCGGCGAACCCGGCGCCTTTTCTCGCGCCGCTCAGGACTTTGCCCAGACGCTGAAGCGGGGCGAGGACACAGCGGTTGCGGCAATGTCCGGCCAGGCCGATGCCCATGCGCTGGTCGAGGCACTCGCCGCCAGCGAACTGGCGGTCGAAACCGCCGTGACCGTGCGCGACAAGGTCGTCGAGGCCTATCAGGAAATCCTGAGGATGCCGGTATGACCATGGGCGAGGCGGCAATCTTCGACGTGCTGCGCCAGGCGCTATGGATCGCCGTTGTGATCTCGGCGCCGCTTCTGGCCGTGGCGCTGGTCGCCGGCATTATCGTCGGGCTTTTCCAGGCGCTGACCTCGGTTCAGGAAATGACCTTGACCTTCGTGCCCAAGGTTGGGGCCATGCTCGCGGTTTTCTGGGTGTCGATGAGCTTCATGACATCGACGCTGTCGAGCTTTTTCACCGACACCATCGTGCCACGCATCGTCGGGAACTGAGCCATGGACAACGCCACCTATGTCACGCTCACCCGGCAATCCGGGCTGCTGAGGGAAATGCAGCTTGTGGCGAACAACATCGCCAACGCCTCGACCACCGGTTTCCGCCGCGAGGGGCTGGTCTTTGCCGAACATGTCGCCGCGCTTGGCCCTGATGAGCCTTCGCTGTCGATGGCCCATGCCTCGGCGCGCGCCGTCTATCTGAATGGTGGCGAGCTAACGCTGACCGGTGGGCCGCTCGATTTCGCGATCGAGGGCGAGGGGTTCTTCCTCATCGATACCGCCGGCGGGCAGCGGCTGAGCCGCGCCGGAAGCTTTTCCACCAGCGCCGAAGGGCTGCTCGTCGATGCTATGGGCAACCGGCTTCTGGATGCCGGCGGGGCGCCGGTTTTCCTGCCACCGGATGCCAGCGCGGTCACGCTTTCGCCAGACGGAACACTGGCCGCCGATGGCGTGCCGGTCGCGCAGGTCGGGCTTTGGCAACCGCTGAGCAAGACCGATCTGGTGCACGAGGCGGGCACGCTTTTTCGTGCCGATGGCGAATTGGTGCCGGTGCAGGACAGCAAGCTGAGGCAGGGATTTCTGGAAGGCTCCAACGTGGAGCCGGTCGCCGAGCTTGCCCGCATGGTCGAGGTTCAACGCGCCTATGAACTGGGCCAGAGCTTTCTGGAACGCGAAGACGAACGGGTCCGCGGCGTCATCTCGACGCTCGGACGATAGGAGAATGTGATGAGAGCCTTGCAGATTGCCGCCACCGGCATGAGCGCCCAGCAGATGAAGGTCGAGGTCGTCTCGAACAACCTCGCCAACATGTCGACCACCGCCTACAACGCCCGGCGCGCCGAATTTGCCGACCTGCATTATCAGCAGCTTGCCCGGCCCGGCACCGTCACCGCCAATGACGGCACTGTCATGCCGACCGGTGTGCAGCTTGGCCTTGGCGTTCGGCCTTCGGCGGTGGGCGTGGTGCTGGCGCAGGGCACGCTCAGTTCCACCGGCGGCGATCTCGACATGGCGATCGAAGGCCGAGGCTACCTGGAGGTCACGCTGCCCAGCGGGCTTTCGGCCTTTACCCGTGATGGCGGGCTCAAACGGTCTGCCGATGGCCAGGTGGTCACGGCAGACGGCTATGCGGTGGTGCCCGGCATCGTCATTCCAAGCGATGCGCGCAGCCTGTCGATCAATGCCGCGGGCGAGGTCTATGCCTATTTCAACGACCGTGTCGAACCGGAGCTTCTGGGCCAGTTCAGCCTTGCAGGCTTTTCCAACGAAAAGGGGCTGGAGGCGATGGGGTCGAACCTGTTTCTCGAAACCTCGGCCTCGGGGCCGGCCCTTGTCGGCAACCCCGGCGAAAACGGGCTTGGTACGCTGCGGCAGGGCTATCTGGAGGAAAGCTCGGTCGATGCGGTGCGCGAGGTGACCGAACTGATCAAGGCGCAGCGCGGCTACGAGTTGAACGCCAAGGTCATCACCGCCGCCGACCAGATGCTTGGCGCGACCACGCAGGTGCGCTGATGCGGGCGGTTCTGGCACTGTTGATACTGGCGGCGTTTCCGGTGCGGGGCGAGGTGGTGCTGGCTGCCCGCACGCTCCGCGCACAAGAGATCGTGACCGCCTCCGATCTTCGGCTGGAGCCCGCCGCGGTGCCCGGCGCGCTTGCCGACCCCGGCGAGGCCATCGGGCTGGAGACCCGAACCGTGATTTACGAAGGCCGCCCGCTGCGCCCCGGCGATCTCGCGCCACCGGCCCTGATCGAGCGCAACCAGATCATCACGATCCGCTACGCGATGGGTGGATTGACGATCGAGGCCGATGGCCGGTCGCTGGCCCGCGCCGGTGCCGGCCAGGTGGTCCGTGTGATGAACCTCGCGTCGCGCAGCACTGTAACCGGCACCGTCGGCCCCGATGGCCAGGTCCATGTCGGCCGGCTGCCGTGACAAACCTGAACCGCCCCCTGCCAACCCTAGCGAACGGAATACCCCTGTGACCGGAACCTTGATGCGCGCCGTTTTCCATAGCCTTGTCGCCTTTGCCGTTCTTTCCGGCTGCAGCCGCCTGAACGAGGTTGGCAAGGCGCCCGCCTTCGAACCGCTGGAAGGCAGCTATCAGCACCATGCCATGTACAGCGCCCGCATGCCGGACATCACCGACCCCGACGGGGCATCGGATGCCGCCTCACTCTGGACGGCCGGGCGCCAGTCGCTGTTCGGGGACCGTCGCGCGGGTAGGCGCGGCGATATCCTGACGGTGGTCATCGAGATCGACGACAAGGCCGAGATTTCCAACTCTTCCGGCCGCAGCCGGTCCAGCGCGGAGAAGATGGCGATCCCGGATTTTCTGGGGATCCCGCAGCGGATCGACGAAAACCTGCCCGAAGGCGCCAGCATGGACAGCGCCGTCGCGACCTCGGGCAGCAGCAGCTATTCCGGCGACGGATCGGTCAAGCGCAAGGAAAAGCTGACCCTGCGCATTGCCGCAACGGTGGTGGAGGAACTGCCGAACAGCGTGATGCGCATCGAAGGCTCGCAAGAGGTGCGGGTAAACTTCGAATTGCGTGAACTGATCGTGTCGGGCTATGTGCGCCCCGGCGACGTGTCGCGCCAGAACGAGATTACCTATGACAAGATCGCGGGCGCGCGGATTTCCTATGGCGGTCGCGGTCAGATCACCGATGTGCAGCAGCCGCGCCTCGGCCAGCAGGTTACCGACATCCTTCTTCCGTTCTGAAACGCGGACCCAAGCCCATGCTGAGCAAGCTTCTGCCCCTGATCATGGCCCTTCTCGGCACGGCTCTCGGCGCCGGTGCCGGGCATTTCCTGAAACCGCCGGTGGTCGCCGAGACCGACGATGCCGGCGCGGCGGGCCATGCCATGGCCGAAACCGTGCCGGACCAGCACGACGCGGCCGAAGAGGAGGCGGGAACGGCGGATTATGTCAAGCTTAACAACCAGTTTGTCGTTCCGATCATCGATGACGGCCGGGTCGGCAGCCTGGTGATCCTGTCGCTCAGCCTCGAGGTCGCACAAGGCGCGACCGAAGCCATCTATGCGATGGAGCCGAAGCTGCGCGACGCGCTGTTGCGGGTGATGTGGGACCACGCCAACACCGGTGGCTTCAATGGCGCCTTCACCGACAGCAATTCGATGGCGATCCTACACAACGCGCTGCGCGAAGCGGCGATACGGGTGGCGGGCAATCTGGTTTCAGATGTGCTGATTGCCGATCTGGTGCGTCAGGACAGCTAGGCATCGAGCCGCCGAAAGCACCGGTGCGCGCCGCGTTACTGGTCGCCCGCCTGGCGCCCCGCCGGCTTTTCGCCCAGCAGCCGCGACACGGCCATTGCCCGCCCGAAGGCGCGCGCCGCGCCGTCGCGGTCCTGCAGGTATTGCGCCTTGCGACGGGCCAGAAGCGTGTTCACCTCGGCCCGCCGCCGGTCGGCCCAAAGCTGAAAGCGAAAGCCCGCCTGCTCCATGCTGGCCCCCATGAAGGCGCCGCTATCGGCGGGGGGGTCGGCCAGACTGTCCAGCCGGGCCAGCGCGCGCTCCGCCTCCTCGCGGGCTTCGGCGGATTTGCGAAGCCGCACCATCTGCGCATCCGAAAGCATCTGTGCCAGATCGGCAAGCCTGGCCATCGCCGCGCGTTCAGCCATCGAAGCCTCGCTTCGATGCGCGCGCGCGCATTCGTTCGGCAAAGCGGATCGCCGCGGCCACCGGTTTGAACAGCTCTGACGGGATTTCCTGCCCGATGTCGACCGTGGCGTGCAGCGCCCGTGCCGTCGGTGCGTCCTGCCGGATCGGCACGCCGGCAGCGGCGGCGGTTTCGCGGATGCGCGCGGCAATCTCGTCCACCCCCTTGGCAACGCAGATCGGCGCGTGGCGATCGGAAGGGTTCCATTTCAGGGCGACCGCGTAATGGGTGGGGTTGACCACCACCACATTGGCCTGCGGCACATCGGCCAGCATCCGGTTGGTGGCAATGTCATAGCCACGCTGGCGGCGCTGCTGTTTCATCGCCGGATCGCCCTCGGCCTGTTTCATCTCGTCCATCAGTTCCTTGCGCGACATCCGGTTGCGGCGCAGGTGTTCGCCGCGCTGCCACAGGAAATCCACAACCCCGATGCTGGCCGCCACGATCACGACCAGAAACAGGAACTCGGTCAGAAGATCCGCCAGCACGACCACACCGGCGCCACCGTCAAGCCCGAGCGTGGCAAGGATGCGCCCCCCCCGGCTTGTAAGAAAAAGGCCCAGGACAAGCGTGACGACCGCAAGCTTGACAAGGCTCTTGGCAAATTCGAACAGCCCGTTGCGGCCGAACTTCTGGCCGGCATTGGCAACGATCGAGATGCGCGACCTCTTTGGGGCAAGCTTCTGCGGGCTGATCACAAAGGCGCGCGCGGCGACGAAGACCGCCAGTGCCGCAACCGCAGGAACCGCGAAAAGCGGCGCAAGCGTCAGCATGACCCCGCTAAGCAGCCCGCCCCAGACCGGCGCGGCCAGAAGCGGGTCGCCGGCCAGCAGGTCGGGCCGGTCGAGAAACGGCAGGAGCCGGCCGCCGATCCGGTCGACCATCCAGCCGCCCGAGGTTGCGAAGACCAGCAGAAAGCCGCCATAGGCCGCCGCCACGGCAAGGTCCGCCGGTCGCGGAACATCGCCTTTCCTGCGCGCGTCCTCGAGTTTCTTCGCGGTAGCTTCGTGTTCCTTTTCGCTGTCGTCCTCGCTCATTTCGGCACCTCGAAGATCTGCCCCAGCGTGGCATCGAACGAAGCCAGCCAGATCCCGGTCAAGGCCGGCGCCAGCAGCGCCAGCAGCGCAAGTCCGCCGGCGGTCAGGGCCGGTGCGCCGACAAAGGCGACCATCAGCTGCGGCATGGCGCGGTTGACGATGCCCAGCATGGCGTTGAACAGAAGCGAGGCGATGACAAAAGGCAGCGCCAGAGAGAAGGCTATCGAAAAACTGTGCGCCACATGGGCCACCGCCCAACGCGCAAGATCACCGGCGGGTAGGGCGCCGCCGGGCGGGATGACGGCATAAGAGGCCACGAACGCCTCGACCAGCCGGACATGCAGGCCAAGCTGCACGGCCAGCGCAAGACCGCTGACCAGCAAGAGCTGGGCAATGGCCGGCTGCGGTTCGCCCCCCGCGCCCAGAAGTTGTGACAGCGAAGTGGATTGCGCGATCATCGTGCCTGCGATCTGCAAGGCGGCGACGCTGATCCGCAGCGCGGCACCCATCGCCAGCCCCACGCCGGCTTCGCCCATCAACGCACCCGCCTGCGAGGTCAGGGCCTGCGGGCCGGTGGGCAGGCCGTCCTCGATCAGCGGAAAAACCAGCAGGCTGAAGGCGACCGCCGCCGCGAGCCGGACCCGCATCGGCACCGTCATCTCGCCGAAGGCCGGCAGCAGTGCCAGCGCCGCACCGATACGTACGAAGACCAGGAACGCGGCAGCGAACTGTGCCTGGGCCAGCGCCGCCAGTTCGTTCAGCGCCGCGATCATGCCGCGACCGAACCCACAAGCGCAGGCCGTGCATCAAGCCCGATTTCCTCGAAGGAAAGCACCGGAGTCGTCAGCCCGCGGGCGGCCACCACGGTGTGCAGAAAGCGCCGGCGCCGGACGCTTGTCACCAGTGCCGGATTCTGGCCGGTCTCGGCCAATTTGCCCAGCGCTTCCGAAATGGCGTTGCCCAGCCGGTTGAAAGCCTCGGGCGGCAGCGCGACCTGTGCGCCGGCGGCGCCGTCGTCCAGTTCGTAGCTGGCAAAGGTGCGTTCCCATTCGGGGGCGAGCTGCAACAGCGGCAGGCTGCCATCGTCGCGCTTCAGTTCGGCGATCAGCTGAAAACCCAGCCTCTGGCGGACGTGTTCACAGATGGCTTCGGGCCGGGGCTGGGCGGGCCGCGCCTCGGCGATCGCTTCGAGGATCAGCGGCAGGTTGCGCACCGAAACCCGTTCCTGCAACAGAAGTTTCAGCACGGAAAGCAGCAGATCGACAGGCACCCGGTCCGGGATCAGTTCGTCAAGCAGGCGGCGGTTGGCTTCGGCCCGCGCGGGATCGCGAAGGTTGCCCATTTCCTGCAAGAGCTGGCGCAGCGCCTTCAACGTCATCAGGCGCGGCAGGTTGGCCTTCAGCGTCTCCAGCAGATGGGTTGCCAGAACCTCGGGCGGGTTCACCACCGTGGCGCCGGCCAGCGCGGCGGTTTCGCGATGCGAAAGGCCGATCCAGCGCGCCGCGGCACCATAGACAGGTTCGGCCACATCGCGCCCCTCCGGCACGGTCGCGGGGTCGTCCGGCAACAGGGCAAGCACCCGGTCGGGCATCAGGATACCCTGTGCCGCCTCGACCCCCTGCACGCGGATGCGGTAGGCGCCGGGGCCAAGAACGGCATCGTCGGTCATCCGGATCTCGGGCAGGATCACCCCGAAGCTTCGCGCCACATGGCTGCGCATGTTGGTGATCCGCGCGTCGAGCCCGGTGGCGGGATCCAGCGCCATGGGCACCAGGTCGGGCGCGAATTCCACATGGATCTCGTCGAAATCGAGGATGTCGCCCATCGTCTCGCGCCGGGGAGCGGGGGCATCGCTTTGCTGGGTTTTCGCGGCGGCCTGCCGGCGGTTCAGCATGGCTACGTAATACCCCGCGCCGGCCAGCGCGGCGGCGCCGAAAAGGAAGGGCAGGAACGGCAGGCCGGGGACCAGCGCGAATAGCACCATGAGCACCGCCACGGTGGCGAGCGCCGGCGGGTAGCGCCCAAGCTGACCAAAAAACGCCAGGTCGGTGGCGCCGGTCGTGCCGCCACGGGCCAGAAGCAGTGCCGAGGCGATGGAGATGATGACCGCGGGGATCTGGCTGACCAGACCGTCGCCAACCGTCAGAATCGCATAGGTCTCAAAGGCGCGCGACATCGGCATGCCATGCACGGCGACGCCCATGACCAACCCCATCACGATGTTGAGCCCGGTGATCAGAAGTCCCGCCACGGCATCGCCCTTGACGAATTTCGACGCCCCGTCGAGCGAACCGAAAAACGTGGTTTCCGACTGTTCGCGTTCGCGCCGCGCCTTGGCCTCGGCATGGTCAATCGCCCCGGCCGACATGTCGCTGTCGATCGCCAGCTGTTTGCCCGGCATCCCGTCGAGCGCAAAGCGCGCGCCGACTTCGGCCATCCGGCCCGCGCCCTTGGTGATCACGATGAAATTGACGATCAGAAGGACACAGAACACCACCACGCCCAGAAGCACGCTGCCGCCCATGATGAAGCTGGCAAAGCCCTGAATGACATCGCCGGCGGCATGGGTGCCGGTATGTCCCTGCCCGATGATCAGCTTGGTTGACGAAACGTTCAGCGCCAACCGCAGCATGAGCGACGCCAGAAGCACCGTGGGAAAGGCCGAAAAGTCGAGCGGCCGTTCGATGAAGAGGGTGATGGTGAACATCAGGATCGCCAGCGCGAAGGATGCCGCAAGACCGATATCCAGAAGCCAGGCAGGGACCGGCAGGATCATCATCGCGATGATCGCCATCAGCGCCAGCGCTAGAAGGACCGTGGGCTGAAAGAGTGCGCGGTTCAGCACGGGCAGCCCGGCCATCGTTCAGCCCTCCGTCCCGGTGGTCGCCACAAAAAGCGGCCGTCCGGCCCGCGCATCGACCGGCACGAGCGAACCCAGGGCCCCCGTCGTTCCGCCGCGCAGCAGCGGATAGGCATTGGCCCGTGGCGCCGCCGGCGTGGCGGGTTCGACCGGCTGATTGTCATTGGCCGAGACGGCATAGCGTTCTTCCCGCACTTCCGGTGAGCCGCCCAGCCTTTGGCGGTGGCGGTCGAAGATCTTCCGATAGCGTGAGGCGTAGACCTCGGTTCGGGAATGAAAGGCACCGGCCGCCGCGCTCCAGTCACCGGTTTCGCCATGCAGTTCCGACAGGAAGCGCGCGGCATAACGCGCGTTGGTCAGCGGGTCGAACATCGCGTCGAGCGAGGCGAAATGCTGCGCATGCCAGCGGTAGTTGATCTGGAAGCAGCCCACGTCGAAACTGCGCGCCCCGGCATCGCGGCTCTCGCGGACATAGTGCAACGCCTCGTCATGCGAGCCAAACCAGTGTCCCTTGCCTTCCATGTTCACTGTCCAGGGCCAGGGCCGGAATCCGCCATCAAGCTTGCGCCCGGTTTCCGTAAGCGAGATTGCCATGGGCACATCGATCGGAACGCCGCTTTCTCGCGCCGCCTGGCGTGCGGCCGCTTCACACAGCGCCGAGGTCTGCCGCGGCTCGACCGCGGGTGCCGACCCCGAAACGGGCGCGGCCTGGACGCCAAGGCCGATGGCCAGGGCCCGTGCGGCGAAAACGAAACCAGCCGACCGTCTGCACGGCGCGCGAAGCCGCCGGAAGTAAGAAAACTTTAACACGCGTCTGTTCGACCTTCTGATCGCTTTGCGGCAACGCCCCTGACGCTAGGGGGAAATGGTTGACAATTGGTTTTGGTCCTCTGGCCCGGCGCTAGCGTCCGGCCGCCAGTAACGCGGCCAGATCGGCGCGCATCGCGGCCGTGTCTTCGACCAGTGCGCGGCTTGCGGCGAGCGTCGGCGAAGCAGGCGGGCTAAAGGGTGCCCCGGCCTCCGGCGACAACGGAGCCCCGCCACCGCCCGGATCCAGCACCAGCCTGAGGTCGGATTCATCGCGGTCACGAAGCGTGGCGAAATCCCCGGCAAGCACGCGCATCGCCGCCGCATTGGGCGCATCGTCGATCCGCTCGAAGCTTTGCGCGGCATCCTCGAACCGGCCGAGCTGTCGCAGCGCCTTCGCGCGCAGTGTCTGTGCCTCGGGCGTGGTCTTGCCGGCAAGCCTGACGAGCGCCTGCCGGCCATCCCCGGCGGCAAGATCGCCGCGCGCCAGAAGCTCCTCGGTGCCCGAAAGGCCCGCCAGCCATTCGCGCGACCTGTCGGCGAAGCCAAGCGAAACGAACCGCTCGGCAATACGTCTACGGGCCTCTTCCGCCGTTTCGGCGATGTCACGGGCCGTTGCCGCCAGGCCATGGACAAGCAGCGCCTCGTCCGAACCGGATTCGCCAAGAAGCAGCCAGAGGTCCGACCGGGTGCGGGCGTCGGTGCCATCCGCCGCGTCAAATCCGGTATCGAAATCGCCGGCCAGCGCGGCGGCCAGAACGCGAGCACGCTTCAGGGCCGGCTCGGCCGCCGTGCCGCGATTTTCGCGGATCAGCGCCGCGACCGCGGCGGCCAGCGCCGGTTCCGGGCTGTCGCGCAGCCGGAATTTCACCTCGACAAATTCGGCCATGGCAGGGCCGGCTTCGGGCCCCGCCTCGGTCACTGCCTCGGCCAGAACCCGCTCTGCATCGTCCGTCGCCCCGGCGTCATCCAGCAGCCGCGCGTCAAGCCGTGCCAGATTGGCCCCGTGGTCGCCAGGCGCGCGGGCAAGCGCATCGCGCAGGTTTCGCGCGGCACCGGGTTCACCCGCCGCGCGCAGGCGTTCGGCCAGGGCGAGGCCAAGATGGCGGCGCAGATGAAGCGGCAGGCCGGAGAATCCGCGCAGGATAGCCCCGCTGTCGACGGCATCCGCGGCCGAAAGCCCGGGGTCAGCCAGGGCGGCCCACAGGCTGACCGGCCCTTCGCAGCTGGCCAGCCCCCGCAGGGCCGCTGCGTCGGCGCGGTCGGGGTCGTCGACCAGCGCGGCCAGCATCAACAGGGCTTCGGGCGCCTCCGGCCCCAGGAACTGGTCCAGAACCTGCCGTGCCTCGGCGCCGAAACCGAGATAGAGGTATAGCTGCGCAAGCCTCAGTGCCCGGACGGGATCGATATGGTCGAACTCTCCGACAAGGCCGGTGCGGGCATCGACAAGTTGCAGAACGGCAAGCCGGTCGTCGCCCCAGCCGGCAATATCGTAATCGGCCGGGTCAGGGCAGGCCTGCCCATCCGGCGTAAGGTCAAGGCCCGGCCCCGAACCGCGATTGGCGTCGACCGCGGTGGTCGCGGCGATGCGCAATTGCGCGGTGGAAGGGTGGTTACCGGTGGCGTGGTTTTCATCCGGCGCCGTGTCGTCACGTTCGGGATGTGCGCTTTCCAAAGCATCCGCGTGTTCAAGGGACGGTTCTGCCGGCAACGACCCGCCCGGTTGGCTGCCCGGGGGTGAAACCTCCAACTCCACAAGCCCCTGCGTCGCCGCGCGCGAAAGCTGTTCGGCAATCGCGTTGCGGGTTTGACGAAGCGCGCTGTCTGAAAGCCCGCCAAGCGGCAGCGTCAGCGGTGCGGCGGGATCCGGTTCGGGCAAGACCAGCGGTTGCGCCGCCATCGCCAGGCTGCCAACCGCATCGCTCCCGTCCGGCGCCGGAGCGGTTTCAGGCGTCGTTTCAGTGCCGCGTTGCGGTCGCGGCAAGGGCCGCGTCCCGCCGCCGGCGGCATAGGCGGCCTCAAAGACCGAGCCTGCCGCCGGCGCGCCATCGCGCAGGTCGATCACGACGAAGCCGGGCCGGTCGACAAAGGCGATGGCATGGCAGTCGCAATTCAGCGCGAACCGCAGCCCGGTATCGGCCGAAAGCGGCTCTATCCTCGCCAAACGTGCCTTGCCGATCCGCTTGAAGACCGCCGATGTGTCGAATCTGAGATCGGGGCTTTCGACCCGCAGCACATAGCCTTCGCCGTCGCGGTTCAGCGACCAGCCGGCACCAGCCGGAAGTGACACCGCAAGCCGGGTAAACCCGTCGTGATTGCCGGAACTGACGTTTGCGACATCGGCCCGCAAGAGCCCCGGAACAAGCGTCAGAGCCAGAACCGCCCACGGCCAGCAGCGCCCCGCCATCACGCCGCCTCGCGTTTCAGGGTCTGCAACGCCTCTTCCAGCGCGTTGAAGCTTGGCCGGACGTGATGCGGTGCGTTCTGCCGGCCGACCTCGATGCAGATGTTGGTCGGGTGATTGTGCAGATTGGCGATCAGCACCTCGCGGATAAGCTGGTAGAAATGGCGATCGTCCTCCACCACGGTCTTCACGCGCGCGGCAAAGGGGCCGACGATGCCATAGGCCAGAAACACGCCGAGGAATGTGCCGACCAGCGCGCCGCCGATCATCTTGCCAAGGATTTCGGGCGGCTGGTCGATCGACCCCATGGTCTTGATCACCCCCAGAACCGCGGCGACGATGCCAAGTGCGGGCAACCCGTCGGCGATGGTCTGCAGCGCATGGCTGGAATGCAGCGCATGGTGCTGAAGCGTCTCCATCCGCTTGTCCAGAACCTCCTCGACCTGATGCGGATCGTCGTAGTTCATCGACGCCGAACGCAGCGTGTCGCAGATCAGATCCACCGCGTCATGATCGTGCTGGATTTTCGGATAGCGCGCGAAAACCGCCGATTCGTGCGGGTTTTCGATATGCTCCTCGAGCCCGACGGGGTTGGCGCGCGCGATCCGGATCAGTTCGAACAGAAGGCACAGAAGGTCGCGGTAATCCTCGGGCTTCCAGCGCGGACCCTTGAAGACCTTGCCGACATCCTTCAGCGTGTGCTTGACCGAAGCCAGGTCGTTGGACAGCAAGAACGCGCCCGCTGCCGCGCCACCGATCATGATCATCTCGAACGGAAGCGACTTCAGGATGATCCCGAGCTTGCCGCCGGCGGCCATGTACCCGCCGAAGACCATCACGAAGATCACGACAATTCCGACTATTCCGAACACGCGGTATCCTCCTTCACGGGCTGTGGCGCCTTGCCCCGATCACCCAGCGTCCTATTGCTTGGGCACATTCACATTCCGCCCGGCCAGCAGAACGCTGACCGAATAGGCAAACTCCGGCGACATGCCCGCCAGAACCCCGGCCGCCGCCGCCGGGCGCATCCGGCCCAGGAAGCCGGCGGCAAAATCGGGATCCATGGTTTCGAACAACCGCGCAGCGTCCTTCGGTTTCATCGCTTCGTAGACCGCGGTCAGCTTCGACAGGTCGTCCTCGGCCGCGCCATCGGCCAGCGCGATCGTGTCGGCCAGTGCCGCTTCAGCGGCCTGCAACGCGGCGATCCGATCATCGATGCGGGTCTCGGCCAGTTCCAGAAGGCGCGACCGTTCGGCAACTTCAACCTCGCGAATGCCGATGGCTTCCTCGCGCTGCTTCAACGCCTCTGCGACTGGCGCGGCGAGACCGGGTTCGCAGACCGCCGCCGCTGCGTTCGTGGCCCGGGTCGGCGGTTCGGAGGCAATCGCCGAACTGATGCCGATGCCAAGCCGCAGAACCCCCGACCCGACCAGAAGCGCGATCAGGACTGGCAGCGCGCCGTATTTGCGCATACGCGGCCGCGCCATCACGCCTCCTCCATCGCGTCGCGCGGCCGGCGGCGGCGCACAAAGGTCATCCGGCGTTCCCCGCCATCGGCATCGGGGTTCGGCGCGGCCGGCGCTGGCGCCGCGGGTTCGTCCGGCAGGTCGTGCATCGCGGCGATCAGCAGTTCCATCCGTTTCGCCACGCTTTCAGCGCGCTCGGTCAGCTCCGCCAACGAACTGCGCGAGGTCGTCGCCGCGGCATTGGCCTTTTGCAGCGCCTTCGTCATGTCGTCGACCTGCGCCGACAGGACTGCGATGGCCCCGCCAACGCCGCCTTCGAGCGTTGAAAAGCGCGCCAGCTTGCGCGACAGGGCGGCGCAATAGGCCGCTGCGCCGAAGGCACCGGCCGCCAGTAGGATGTTGGCAATCAGATCCATGGCGCTCGCCCCTAGTTCAGCACGAATTCGGTGACCAGAAAGTCGCGCACGCGGCCTTCCCCGGTGACCATCTGCACGCGGCGAAGGATCTGCGCGCGCAACCGGATCAGCGCCGCGGGGTCTTCCAGTTCGCTCACCGCAACGGCGCGCAGATAGCCGTTCAACACGTCCTGGATGCGCGGCATCAGCATCGCCACCTCGGCCTCATAGGGCTTGGCCACCTCGATCTGCGCCGAAAAACGCAGATGGTCGCTTTTCGCGCCGGGGGCGAGATTGACAAAGATCGGCTCCACCGGGACGAAGCCGATATCCGGCAGCGCCGAGGGTTCGGCATGTTCGGTGGCGGTCCGATCGGCGCCAAGCATTCCGCTGTACATCACAACGAAACCGCCGCCACCGCCGGCCAGCATCAGCACCAGCCCGATGATCAGCGGCAGCTTCGATTTTTTCTTCGGCGCGTCCTCGGGCGCGGCTTGGGTGTCTTCCGCCATCGGCATTCTCCGAATTCCGGTTCGTTGTCACCGCTATAGCCCCAAGGTGACTAACCGATTGTTAAGGGCGATCGGCGAATGATCGGCCAACGGAGAAACCGGCATGACGAAAAGGAGAGACCCTCGTGCAGCAGCTCTTGGCGGTCTGGACGGCGCAAAGCGTCGCGCGGCGGGTGGTGGCGTTGGCCGCGGCGCTGGCCATGTTTCTGGCGGTGCTGGGCCTTGGCCGCATGGCGTCGAACCCCACCATGGCGCTGCTTTACGCCGGTCTTGAAGGCGCCGCAGCCGGGGAGGTCGTGCAGGCGCTGGAACAGCGCGGCGTGGCCTATGAGGTGCGCGGCGATTCGATCTTCATCGATGCCGCGCAGCGCGACGCGATGCGGATGACGCTGGCCACCGAGGGGCTGCCGGCCAATGGCGCGGCGGGCTACGAGCTTCTTGACGGGTTGACCGGTTTCGGCACGACCTCGCAGATGTTCGACGCCGCCTACTGGCGCGCGAAGGAAGGCGAGCTTGCGCGCACGATCATGGCCAATCCGGGCATCCGCGCCGCCCGCGTGCATATCTCTGCCGCACCGCAGGTGCCGTTCAGGGCTGCGCTCGCGCCAAGTGCCAGCGTCGCCGTGACCGGTTCCGGCGGGTCGATATCGGCGGCGCAGGCAAAGGCGATCGCTTTTCTGGTGTCATCCGCCGTGGCCGGTCTGACGCCCGAAAACGTTTCGGTCGTCGACGCGGTGGCCGGGCTGGTAGACCTTGAGGACGATCCGGCTGCGCCCGCGGCGGCATCGGGGCGCGAACAGGAACTGAAGCACAATGTCGAACGCCTGCTTGAGGCGCGCGTGGGTGCCGGGCGCGCAATCGTCGAGGTGAGGTTGGAAACCGTCACCGAACAGGAACAGATCACCGAACGCCGGTTTGACCCCGAAGGTCGGGTTGCGATCAGCTCCGAAACCGAGGAACGCAGCAACAGTTCCAACGACTCGGGCGGGGCGGCTGTGACCGTTGCCAGCAATCTGCCTGAAGGCGACGCGGGTTCGAACAGCAGCTCCTCAAGCCAGAACAGCGAGAGCCGCGAGCGGATCAACTATGAGGTTTCCGAGGTTCAGCGAGAAGTGCTGAAAGCCCCCGGCGCAATCCGGAGGCTGAGCGTGGCGGTGTTGGTCGACGGCCTGCGCAGCACCGCCGCGGATGGCACGGCGCAGTGGGAACCGCGCAGCGAGGAAGAGATGGCGCAACTGCGCGAACTGGTCGAAACCGCCGTGGGTTACGATAGCGCGCGTGGCGATGTGATCACACTGAAGTCGCTACAATTCGAACCCATGGCCGAGTTCGGAACCGCGGCATCGGCGTCGTTTCTGGATCAGGTCAACCTGATGTCGCTGGTGCAGATGGCAGTGCTTGCCATCGTGGTGCTGGTGTTGGGGCTTTTTGTGCTGCGGCCGATCATGTCCGGCCGGGCGCTGGCACCCGATCCGCGCGACGCTCGACTGGCCCTGCCGAACGGAAATCCCGGCACATCGCGTTCGACCGTTCTGACGGGAGAGATCGATGACACGCCCTATGACAATGCCGACATGCCGGTGATTTCCAGCGCCGAAGGCGATGACGGCAGGGCCGACGATCCGGTCGGGCGGCTGCGCAAGCTGATCGAGGAACGCCAGGACGAGACCATGGAAATCCTGCGCAGCTGGATGGAAGACAGCGAGGAGCCGGCCTGATGTCGCGCCGCCTGAGCCTTGAGGTCTTTGAAAGCGATCCGGCAGAACAGCCCACCATCGTGATGGAGGCCGCGGCTCTCGAAGAGGTCAAGCTTGCCGCCTACGAAACCGGCTATGCGGCTGGGTGGGAAGACGCGGCAAGATCGCGGGCCGACGATGCCGAGAAACTGGCCACCGAACTGTCGCGCAGCCTGCAAGCACAGTCCT
Organism: Paracoccaceae bacterium; assembly: GCA_041397385.1. GTDB lineage: Bacteria > Pseudomonadota > Alphaproteobacteria > Rhodobacterales > Rhodobacteraceae > Albidovulum. The sequence continues at coordinate 97,540 of JAWKWW010000001.1, read as the reverse complement.
TTTCCTATAACGAGGCGCGGGTGGCGATCCTGCGCGCCGTCGAACCTCTGCTCAGCGATCTGGCCGCCAAGGTGCTGCCAATGATGGCGCGCGAAACGCTGTCGGCCCATGTGCTGGAAACGGTGCTGCCGCTGGCACGCGAGGCGGCCGATCAGCCGTTGCACGTGCTTGTCCATCCCGATGCCGAAGCGGCGGTGGCGGGCCTGCTGAACACCGACCAGGGCATGGCCTTCGCAATCGAGACCGACACGACCCTGGCCCCGGGGCAGGCAGTTGTGCGCATTGGCGGGGCCGAGACGCGCATCGATCTTGATGCCGTCGTCGCCGGCATACAGGCCGCCATCGCGGCATTTTTCGAAGGCACGAAAACAGAGGAACGCCACTATGGCTGACAGTTCACACGAAACCGCCGATGCGATCCCCTCGGCGACGAACCCCTTTGCGCAGGTCCCGATCGAGATCACCATCTCGGTCGGCCGGGCGCGTCCGTCGATCCGCGATCTCCTTAGGCTTGAGCGCGACGCGATCCTGCCGCTTGACCGCAAGGTCGATGACCCGGTCGAACTCTTCGTCGGCGACCGGCTGATCGCGCGCGGAGAGTTGCAGGAACTTGACGGCGAAAAGGCCGGCCAGCTGGCGGTGAGGGTGACCGAGGTCGCCAATCCGGGCAAGAGCCTCTGACATGGCGGGGCGGGTTTGCGCGCTGACAACGCTGGTCCTTGTGCTGGCGGCCTCGACAGCCGGGGCGCAGGACATCACCCTGTCGCTGGGCGATGGCGGCTCGCTCAGCGAACGCAGTATCCAGCTGATTGTCCTGATCACGGTCCTGTCGATCGTTCCGGGCCTTGCGATTACCATAACCTGCTTTCCCTTCGTCGTGACCGTCCTTTCGATCCTGCGTCAGGCACTTGGCCTGCAACAGTCGCCGCCCAACATGCTGATCGTCAGCCTGGCGATGTTTCTGACCTATTTCGTGATGGAGCCTGTCTTTGCCGATGCCTGGGCGCGCGGCATGCAACCGCTCATCGACGGTCGGCTGGACCTGACCGGCGCGTTGCGCGAAGGGGTCGAACCCTTTCGCCGGTTCATGCAGGCCCGCGTCAATCCCGAAACCCTGGCGCGACTGGCAGAGCTGCGCGTCGCCGTACCTTCCGACACCACGGCCGGGCCTGCACTTTCGATCCTGATGCCGGCTTTCCTGCTATCAGAAATCGAACGAGCGTTCGAAATCGGGTTCCTCATCTTCCTGCCGTTCCTGGTCATCGACCTTGTGGTCGCGGCGGTACTGATGTCGATGGGCATGATGATGGTGCCGCCAGCGGTCGTGGCGCTGCCTTTCAAGCTGGCCTTTTTCGTCGTCACCAACGGCTGGACGCTGATTTCCGCCGCGCTGGTGCGAGGTTACTTTTCCTGACCCCGGGCTCAGCGACCCCGGCTCAGCGCCGGAGCGGTCGTTGCGCCAGAACGACACCCAATGCCACAAGCGCGGCCCCCACGGCGCGGCTCCAGCTCCAGCCGGCGCCCTGAATCGCCAGAATCAGCATCACGTAGAACGGCGCGAGGTTGAAATGCATCGCGGCAATGCCGATGCCCAGCCGCGTCACCCCCATGATCCACAAAAGCTGCGACAGCGCCATCGCCGCGAAGGTGTAGGTGGCCATCGGCATCCACTGGTCCGGCGCAAAGGGGCGGAGGGGAAGCGCGGCCAGATCGAAGGCGCGGCCGATGGCGAATGCGGCCACCACGGCGACCATGCCCCCCGCAAGCGTCAGCGTTGTCTGTGCCAGCGCCGACTGGCCGGGAAAATCGGCAACCGTAGCGCGCGAGGCCCAGGCAAAACACAGAACCGAGCCAAAGATGCACAAGGCCCCTTTCCAGGCAAACAAACCCGGTGCGGCGGACGCGCCGGCCACGATGACGCCGCCGAGAACTGCCATCGCCAACCCGGCCAGATGCTGCGGCCCGAACCGCCGGCTGCCCGCCAGCGCCTCGAGCCCCATCGCCATTACCGGCATCGTGGTGGCCAGGACTGCCGCTGTCACCGGGTCCGAATAGAACTGGCCCAGGATCAGAAGATAGGCCCCAAGGCCAAAACCCAGCCCGCCGATGCGCAATGCGCGAAGCCAGGGCGCCGTCCGAACCCTTGCTGGCCCTTCGATGACGCCCCAGACGAGCATCAGCAGCATGGTGGCCAGGCTGAAGCGCGCGGCCGCCAGCGCCAGTGGCGGCCAGCTTTGCAACAGAAACTCCGCAGCCGGAAACCCCGCCGCCCAGATCGCCATCGACAGCACGCATATCGCATTGCCCGCAGCGGCGGTGCCCAGTCCGGGTGGAATGGAAGAGGATTGCGACATGCCTATGCATCCGAAATCAGTGCCAGTTCAGAAGATCGCCGGCTTCAGGCGCTGTCGCCCCCGCATGCGACCTCGCCGCGTCGCAAATGCGCGGTGATGCGCGAAACGGCTTTCGCTATCACCGAAAGGCAGGTTTGCGCCGCGCCACCGCAGCGGCCACCGCCTCGATCTGGTTGGGCGCGCCGATGATCGCGGCCTGCAACTCCGCCTCGATCGCAAGCCCCTCGCCCGGCGGCAGGGCCCAGACCCGATCGACAAGCTGCTTGGCCCCGGCAAGCGCGTCAGGCGAGCGGTCGGAAAGATCGGCCGCGAGCGCGCGCGCGGCGTCGAGGGGTGCGGCATCGAGACGGGTGACAAGCCCCAGAGACACGGCCTCTGTCGCGGACAGCACGCGGGCGGACATGATCAGTTCCTTCGCCTGATCGGCCCGCATGAGCCCGGGCAGGAACTGGCTGATTCCCATGTCCGGGATCAGCCCCCATTTCGCCTCCATGATCGAGAAGCGGGCATCGGGCGCGGCAATCCGGAAATCCGCCGCCAGCGCCAGTTGCATCCCGGCACCGAAGGCCACGCCATCGACGGCGGCAATGACCGGTACCGACAGGTCGCGCCACGCCGTGCAGGGCCGTTGATACCGGTTCGCCCCACGCGGGCCCGGGGTGAGGATGCTTCGCCGCAACCCCTCGATATCGGCGCCGAACTCCATCAGCATGGACAGGTCGAGCCCGGATGAAAACACACCCCCCGCACCGTGCAGGATCACGGCGCGCAGACCATCGCGGTTCGCCAGCGTTTCGGCCGCCTCGGTGAGGCCGTCGAACACTGCGAGGTTCCATGCGTTCTTTTTCTCGGGGCGGTTCAGGCAGACCTCGGCCACCCCATGCTCATCCACCTTCACCAGAACCGCGTCGGTCATTGCCAAGCCCTCCGTTTGCGCCATCATCGATGGCGGACCCGGAACTGGAAAGCCTGGAATGCATGTGGTGACGCGAGGTCGTGCTGAAACCTCCTGACAGAAAGCTGTCAGGAGCGATGTGCGAGACAGACGCATCAACCCGCGAAAGGAGATTCGCCATGAGCACCTCACCCATCGTCGTCTGGAGCGAGATTCCGGTTTCCGATATGAAGGAAGCCGTGAAATTCTATAACGCCACCTTTGGCTGGACGATGACCATCGACGAAACCGGCCCGAATCCGATGGCCGTGCTGGGCGGCACGATGAACGATGCCGGCGGGCATCTTTACCCCGGCAAGCCTGCGCTTGGCGGCAACGGCCCGACCGTTCATATCGCCGTCGACGGGCGGCTGGAGGATGCGATGGAACGCTGCCGCAAGGCCGGTGGCACAATTCTGGGCGAACCCATCACCATACCGCCGGGCCGTTTCGCCTATGCCACCGACCCGGATGGCAATTCCATCGGGCTTTTCGAATCCGCCAAGGCCGCGTGATGCGGCGCGCCGACCGCCTCTTTCAGATCGTTCAGTATCTCAGGGGCGGTCGGCTGTGGACGGCACGCAAGCTGGCCGAACGGCTGGAGGTCAGCGAACGCACCATCTATCGCGATATCGCTGACCTTGTCGGTTCGGGCGTTCCGGTCGAGGGTGAGGCCGGCGTCGGCTATGTGATGCGGGCGGGCTACGACTTGCCGCCGCTGATGTTCAACCGGGCCGAGATTGCCGCGCTGGTCGCCGGTGCGCGGATGATGCGCAGTTTCGGAGGCGCCGACATGGCGCTGGCCGCCGAAGAGGCGCTGAGCAAGATCGAGGCGGTCTTGCCCGAAGCCCTTCGCGCCAGCGCCGCCGGTGTCGCGATCGATGCCCATGATGCCGGGGCGCTTTCCGCCGCTGACCGTGCGATGGTCGACCGGCTTGACCGGGCCACGGCAGCGCAAGAAAAGGTGGCGCTTTGCTACCGCGATGCCGATGGCCAGACCACTGCGCGCACCGTCCGCCCGCTGGGTCTGTGGTTCTGGGGCAAGGTCTGGACGTTGATCGCATGGTGCGAGTTGCGCGACGACTTCCGTATGTTCCGCATCGACAGGATCGTCGCCGCCGAAGAAGCGGGCCCGTTCCGCCCCGAACGCGACAAGAGCCTGAAGGTCTTTTTGCAAAGCGACGCCTGCCGAAGACCGGCCATAGACGCGCACTAATGCGCTTCGGCCCAGTTCGCGCCCTGCCCGGCGTCGACCGTGAGCGGCACGCTGAGTTTCACGGCCGGCTCGGCCGCGCCTTCCATCACCGCGCCGACGCGTTCGCGCACCCGCGCGACCGCATCTTCGTCCACCTCGAACAGCAGTTCGTCATGCACCTGCAAAAGCATCGTGGCGGGCAGATCGGCAATGGCCGCCGGCATCCGGATCATCGCGCGGCGAATGACATCGGCCGCCGTGCCCTGGATCGGCGCGTTGATGGCGGCGCGGCGGGCAAACCCGGCGGTCGGCCCCTTGGCATTGATATCCGGCGTGTGAATCTTGCGGCCGAAAAGCGTCTGCACGTATCCGTTCGCCTTGGCGAATTCCACCGTGGCGTCCATGTAATCCCTGATGCCGGGGAAGCGTTCGAAATACCGGTCGATGAACCCCTGCGCCTCAGCGCGGGGAATGCGCAGGTTGCGCGCAAGACCAAAGCCCGAAATGCCATAGATCACACCGAAATTGATCGCCTTGGCCTGCCGGCGCACCATCGGGTCCATCCCCTCGACCGGAACGCCGAACATTTCCGACGCGGTCATCGCGTGAATGTCGAGCCCGTCGCGAAACGCCTGTTTCAGCGCCGGGATATCGGCGATATGGGCGAGGATGCGCAATTCGATCTGGCTGTAGTCGAGGCTGACCAGGACCTTGCCTTGGGGCGCCACGAAGGCTTCGCGGATACGCCGACCCTCTTCGGTGCGCACGGGGATGTTTTGCAGGTTCGGATCGGTTGAGGCGAGCCGCCCGGTATTTGCACCAGCAATGGAGTATGAGGTGTGGACCCGACCGGTTTCGGGGTTGATGTGATCCTGTAACGCGTCGGTATAGGTGCTTTTCAGCTTGGAAAGCTGCCGCCAGTCCAGCACCCGCGCCGGCAGGTCGTGACCTTCGGATGCAAGGTCTTCCAGAACATCGGCGCCGGTGGCATAGGCGCCGGTCTTGCCCTTCTGCCCGCCCTGCAGCGCCATCTTGTCAAAAAGGATCTCGCCCAGCTGCTTGGGGCTGCCGACGTTGAAGGGCTCGCCTGCAAGTTCGTGTATTTCCGCCTCGAGCCCGGCCATTTTCTGGGCAAAGGCGTTCGACATCCGGCTCAGCGTATCGCGGTCGACAGTGATGCCTGCCATCTCCATCTGCGACAGGACCGGCACCAGCGGCCGTTCGAGCGTTTCATAAACGGTGGTCACGCGCGCCCGGTGCAGTTGCGGCTTGAACGCCTGCCAGAGCCTGAGCGTGATGTCGGCATCTTCGGCGGCATATTTCACCGCGTCCTCGATCGCCACACGGTCGAAGGTCACGGCGGATTTGCCTGTGCCCAGCAGGCTTTTGATCGGGATCGGCACGTGCCCGAGGTACCGTTCGGAAAGCGCGTCCATCCCGTGCCCGTGCAGACCGGCATGCATGGCATAGGACATGAGCATGGTATCGTCGATCGGCGCCACAGCGATGCCGTGGCGGGCAAGGATCTTGGCATCATACTTCATGTTCTGGCCGATCTTCAGAACCGCCGCGTCTTCCAAAACCGGTTTCAGCGCGTCCAGCACGGTGCCAAGAGGCATCTGACCTTCGACCAGATCGTTGGAGCCGAACAGGTCGCCGCCGCCCTGCCGGTGCCCGACCGGGATATAGGCGGCCTGGCCTGCCTCGACACAGAGAGAGATGCCGACAAGCTCGGCGCGCATTTCATCTAGGCTGGTGGTTTCGGTATCGACCGCCACCCAGCCTCGCGCCTTGATCCGGTCGATCCAGGTATCGAGCGCCGCGCGGTCGCGGATGCATTCGTAGGCATCGGGCGTGATGGCGGGCTGTTCGGGCATTGGTGCAGCCGGAGCGCCATCTTCGGCATGGGCCGGTGTCAGGCTGTTTTCGGTAATGGCCGGCGCCTCGATCTTCAGCGCCTCGGCCACCCGGCGGGTGAGGGTGCGAAACTCCATCGCCGTCAGAAATTCCATCAGCGCTTCGGGCTGCGGTTCGCGCACTTCCAGTTCTTCCAGCGTTTCGGAAACCGGCGCATGGGCATCAAGCGTGACAAGGCGCTTGGAAATGCGGATCAGTTCGGCATTGTCGATGAGCGCCGCGCGCCGCTTGGGTTGCGGCACCTCTTCGGCACGCTCCAGCAGCGTTTCGAGATCGCCAAACTCGTTGATCAGCAGCGCAGCGGTTTTCACCCCGATCCCCGGCGCGCCGGGCACATTGTCGACGCTGTCGCCGGCCAGTGCCTGCACATCCACAACCTTTTCCGGCGCGACGCCGAATTTCTCCATGACCTCGTCGCGGTCGATGGTGCGGTTCTTCATCGCGTCGAACATCACCACGCCATTGCCGACGAGCTGCATCAGGTCCTTGTCGGACGATATGATGGTGACATCGCCGCCGGCCTCCACCGCCTGCCGCGCCAGCGTGGCGATGATGTCGTCGGCCTCGTAGCCCTCCATCTCCAGGCAGGCGATGTTGAAGGCGCGCGTCGCCTCGCGGGTCAGCGGAAACTGCGGGCGCAGGTCTTCGGGCAGTTCGGGGCGGTTGGCCTTGTACTTGTCATAGATTTCGTCGCGGAAGGTTTTCGACGAATAGTCGAAGACCACGGCGATATGGGTCGGCCCGCCCTTGCCGCGATTGGCGGCAAGCTGCCCCCAGATCATGTTGCAAAACCCCGCCACCGCGCCAATCGGCAGCCCGTCCGACTTGCGGGTCAGCGGCGGCAGCGCGTGATAGGCGCGAAAGATGAAGGCTGAACCGTCGATCAGATGCAGATGGCTGCCCTTGCCGAATGTCATCGGTCCCTCCCTCGCGCATGGTGGGGGGAGTATTGTCACGTTCGGCGCCGCTCTGCCACCCTGACGACGCGCGACCTACCAGACGTCGGGGTCGATGCCTTCGGCCTGAAACCGGGCGAAACGGTCCTGCAGGAAGCGCTGGAAGGGCTGGTCTTTCCACGCACCGGACGCGACATAGTCGAGGCCCGCAAGGTGATGGAAGGGTTTGAAATACCCCGGCATCCGGAACGCCTCGGCCGCCTGGGCGCTGCTTGCGCGCGCCCGATCGACGGGAAAGAACACCTGCGTGGGCGTGAAATTGACAAACCATTTCTGCGCCAGATCGCGTTCTTCCAGGTCCTCGCCGTCGAAATCGCGCACCGCCCGCGCGCCCCAAAGATCCAGTTGGACGACATGAAAGCTGCTTTCGATCGCCGCGACGATCTCGGCACGCTGGAAGTTGATGCGGTGCAGTTCGCGACAATAGGGGCAACCGTTCTGTTCGAAGATCACGATCAGGCCTTGCCCGCGGCGGCGGCTGCGTCAAGGTCGTCGCCCAGTTCCAGGAAACTGTCGAGAAAGAAGGGCTGGTCGAAAAAACCGTCCTCGCCCGGAACCGGCTCTGCCCAAAGCGGCCGGCGTGTCAGGGCGAAAGTGCCGGCCGCGGCGGCCAGCGTCAAAAGACCGCGCCTGTGCATGGCTCAACCTCCCTCTGCCATGACAAGGCTAACACGAAATCGCGGATCGGCCGCAGGGAATCGTTTCGCGACTGCCATCCGGTGCGATAATGGCAATGAAATGTCGGGCAGGCAGCGGGCCTGCCCCTGCGGTGACGGAGGCGGGCATGTTCAAGGCGCTGACTTGGGTCATAGGCACGGCGCTGGCCGCCGCTGTCGCAACCTTTGCGATCGGTATGGCCTTGCCCGAATTCGTGTTGATCAGCCAGCACGAGGGGGCCTATGCGATGGCGGTTGCCTTCGTTTTACGCCCTTTGCCTTCCTGCTAGGTGCCATTGCCGGCTACGCGATCTGGAAGGCCCGGCGCGGCGGCCGGCCCCCTCAGTGATCGCTATGGGCGTGGTCGCGGTCGATCACGTATTTCTTGTCGCAATAGCCGCATTCGACAAATCCGCTGTCGCGCGGGATCGTCAGCCAGACACGCGGATGCCCCAGCGCCCCGTCGCCGCCGTCGCAGGCGACTTTCCAGCGGGTGACGACTTCAGTCTCCGGGGCATCGTTCGGCATGGGTGCAGGGTCCTTCGGTTTGATCTTGGCGCGTGTCCCGCCGTTTCGGCGCATGATAACGCAGCCGCTGCCACGGGCAAGATGTGCCGGACCGATGGCGGGCTTGCAACGACCGGGCAGTTGCGGGCACAAGGAGGCATGCGCAGCGGGAACTCATTGGCATGAACAGCGAGATCGAAAGCGTCCTGTCCAGCCTGACCGCGCTGTGGAATGCGGTAAAGCTGCAATTGCGGCTTTTGTCGCTTCCCAACCAGTTGGGCCAGCTGGCCACAATTGCCGCTTGCTTCGTGCTCGCCTACTTGCTGGCCCGCAAGTTCGGCCCGAAATTCGAAGACTGGATCCGGGGACTTGAGAGCCGGCCGAAATGGCAGTTGCGCTGGCTGATCGCCCTGCGCAATCGTGTCCAGCTCGCCTTCTTCACGATCCTCACCTGGATCGCCGCCGGCACATATTCGTCGATCTATACCTTCCCGTCGCGCCGCTATCTCGTCACGCTGGCGGCGACCATCGCGTCGGCATGGTTCCTGATCCGCGTCGCCGCGCAGATCATCAAGAACCGTTTTCTGCGCCGGCTGGTCGTCTGGGGCCTGACCGCCTATGCCACACTTTACTACATTGGCTTTCTTGACGAGGCGACCGCGTTTCTGGACGGGCTTGCCATCGAGTTTGGCGATTTCCGCCTGACTCTTTTGTCGATTCTGAAGGCGATCCTCGTTACCGGCCTGCTGTTCTTTGGCGCGCGGCTGATTTCCAGCACGGCCGCGAAACGGATCAGCGCCAACGAGGATATCAGCCCCTCGATGCGGGTGCTGACGGTCAAGTTCCTTCAGGTCGCACTGTATTCCGCCGCCTTCTTCATCGGATTGAAGGCGGTGGGCTTCGATCTGACCGGTCTTGCGGTGTTGTCCGGTGCCATCGGCGTGGGCCTTGGTTTCGGCCTGCAAAAAGTGGTGTCGAACCTTGTTTCCGGCGTGATCATCCTTCTCGACAAATCGGTCAAGCCGGGCGATGTGATCTCGCTTGGCGATACCTTCGGCTGGATCGAGAGCCTTGGCGCGCGCTATGTCAGCGTCGTAACCCGCGACGGCAAGGAATACCTGATCCCGAACGAGGACCTGATCACCGGGCAGGTGGTAAACTGGTCGCATTCCAACGAGTTCGTTCGCCTCGACATCTTCTTTGGCACCGCCTATGCCGATGACCCGCACAAGGTTCGCAAGATCGCCATCGAGGCGGCGTTGACCGTCCCGCGTGTCCTGCATTCCAAGGCGCCGGTTTGCCACATCACCGGTTTTGGCGACAGTTCGGTCGACTACATTCTGCGGTTCTGGATTCTGGACCCGACCGAGGGGCTGACCAATATCCGCGGCAACGTCTATCTGGCGCTGTGGGACGCCTTCCAGGCCAACGGCATTTCCATCCCCTTCCCGCAGCGAGAAGTGAAGATTCTGGAAGGTTCGGTGCTGGAACAGGGGCCAAAACCCGCAGCAGGCTGAACGACGACCCCGTCAGCCGGACAGTTCCGCGCCAAAAAACGCCTCCGCATTCTCGACCTCGGTCAGCCGTCGGCCGTCGATCAGCCAGAACCGCGTGCCTACGGTGCGCACGAAACTCCGGTCATGCGACACCAGCAGGCAGGTCGCGCCCTGCGCCAGAAGCTCCGCCTCCAGCGCTTCCTGACCTTCGATGTCCAGGTGGTTTGTGGGTTCGTCCAAGAGGAAGAAGTTCGGCTCGCTCAGCCGCAGCACCAGCATGGCCAGCCGCGCCCGCTGGCCACCGGACAGCACCGCAATCGCCTTGTCCTGCATGTCGCGGCGAATTCCGGCGCCGGCCAGAACCCCGCGCGCACGTTGATCGCCCAGATCGAAGCGGCGGGTTACCGCATCGAAGGGGGTCTTGAATGGGTCGATTTGCGTCAGTCCTTGGTCGGATATGCCGGCAACCGCAGAGGCCGCGGCGCGAATGCCCTGGCCGCGACCGTCAAGGGCGTCGCGAACCCGGTTGATCAACCGGGTCTTGCCGGCCCCGTTCCGGCCCAGAAGCACCACGCGGTCGCCCTGCTCAATCCAAAGCTCCGGCGTCTTGAACAAGAGCCGCCCGTCCGGCGCGGTCACCTCGATCGCCTCCAGCGAAACCAGCGCCTTGGCATGGGTGCCGGAATTGGCCAGCCGAATGGCGCCGGCGGAAACCTCGCGATGCGCCGGGCGCGCGGCATGTTCCATCCGGTCTGCCCTCTCGGTCAACTGTTTGGTCTTCACCGTCAGAAGGTCGCTGCCGGAGTTAATACCGATGTTTTTCAGCTTGGCGGCCTGCCGGCGCAGCTGTGCGGCCTTCTTCATCTCGTTTTCGAACTGGCGTTCGTCTGCGGCGTCGATCTCGTCCACGGCTATCCGCGCCGCGCTGAAAGGCAGGGCAAAGTACCGCGACGCCTCGGGGCGAAGAAAGACGGTCTGGCGCGTTACCGAATCCAGAAAGGCCCGGTCGTGGCTGGCCGCGATCAGCGCAAAGTTTCGCGGCAGCGCGTTCAGCCAGCGTTCGAGAAACCCGATCCGGGCAAGGTCCAGATGGTTGGTCGGTTCGTCAAGCAACAGGACGTCGGGCTCGGTGATCCAGGCGCGCGCCAGCATGGCCAGCCGCTGCCAGCCACCGCTGAGCGCATCCAGCGGCCGGTCGTGGCTGTCGGTCGAAAATCCGAACTCGTCCAGCGCCACATCGGCGCGCCAGGCGTCATAGTCGCGGCTTTCGGGCGGCAGCGCCGATACCAGAACCTCGCGCAGTGGCAGTGCCGTCAGTGCGGGGTCGATGTCCTGCGCGACATGGCCGATCTTCAGGCCCCGTGCGCGGGTCACCGTGCCGCCTGTTGGCTCGACCTCGCCGGCTAGCGCGCGCAAGAGCGTGGATTTGCCCCGGCCGTTCGCCGCCACCAGCCCAAGCCGGTCGCCGGGGTGAAGCGTCAGGTCGAGCCCCGCGAACAGGGGCGTGCCAAGGGTCATGGAAAGCGACGTGGTCTGCAAAAGGCTCATCGGGGTCTCGGATCCGGGGTGGCGCGGGCGGGCCGGCACGGGTTTCAGGGCAAGGCCCACGCCAGAAAGACGGGGCCGCCAGGGCGGATCGAGGGGTGGCCTTCCCGATCAGCCCTGCAAACGCATCTGCAGGGCACAGTCGGGGCCGGGGTTTCGCTGCTGGTTATGCGCCGGGCGCATCGCAGCCTCCCTTGGTCGGTTTCAGGCGCAAGAATACTACGCAGCGGCTCTGCGTGACAACACGTTGCGGCATCTTGGCCGCAAAACCCTTCAAATTCCGCGGCGCGACATTGTGAAGGCCCGGGCGCGATGCTACCTTTCCGGCACGGGCGCCGCGAAGTGGCGCGACATGAAGGAGGACTATGTCCTGTCTCGACTTGCTGACGCGGCCGGCGAAACCGCCGCACCGAGGACGCGCATGACCGCGTCCGTGGACGATGTGAACAGCCAGGACCTCCTGGAATGCATCCTGACCTCCCTTGACGACGACAAGGCCGAAGACGTCATCACGATCGACCTGCGCGGCCGTTCGGACATGGCCGACTACATGGTCATCTGTTCGGGGCGTTCGACCCGGCAGGTGTCGGCGATTGCCGAAAAGCTGATGGACCGGCTGAAGCAGAAGCTTGGCCGGCTGTCCAAGGCGGAAGGCAAGGAAACCGGCGACTGGGTGCTGATCGACACCGGCGACGTGATCGTGCATGTCTTCCGGCCGGAAGTGCGCGAGTTCTACCAGCTGGAAAAGATGTGGATGCCGTCGGGGAAAACGGCGCGCAACTGAATGCGCGTGCATCTTTGCGCGGTGGGCCGCCTGCGCGCAGGCCCCGAACGCGAACTGATTGACGATTATCTGACACGGTTCGACCGGACCGGGCGCGGTCTTGGGCTTGGCCCGGCGACCGTGCACGAGGTCGAGGATCGCAGGGGCGGCGGGCCGGCGGCCGAGGCGGCGCTTCTTGCGCGCGTTCTGCCGGCAGGCGGCGTCACCGTCGCCTTCGACGAACGCGGCCGCAGCCTGTCCAGCCCGGAATTCGCCACCGAACTGGCCCGGTTCCGCGATGCCGGGCGCCAGGATCTGGCCCTGGTCATCGGCGGGGCCGACGGGCTGGCCGGCGAAATGCGCGACGGCGCCGATCTGGTCCTGTCGCTCGGGCGCATGGTCTGGCCGCATATGCTGGTTCGCGTGATGGTGGCCGAGCAGCTTTACCGCGCGGCGTCGATACTGGCCGGCGCCCCCTATCACAGGGCCTGATGCCGACAGCCGTTCTTGCCGCCGCCGCGCCACGGGCGTAAAACCCCCGGCAACAACGAAAGGCCGAGGCATGAGCATTCCCAAACCCGTGGTTTTGTGCATCCTGGACGGCTGGGGCATCGGCCCCGTCCCCGAAGGCAACGCGCCCTTTCTGGCCAGGACGCCCAATTACGACCGGGTGATGGCGACCTGTCCGCACTCGACCCTGACAACCTTCGGCCCCGATGTCGGCCTGCCCACCGGCCAGATGGGCAATTCCGAGGTCGGTCACACCAATATTGGCGCCGGCCGTGTCGTCGCGATGGATCTGGGCCAGATCGACCTTGCCATCGAGGATGGCAGCTTTGCCACCAATGCGGCGCTTGTGGACTTTGCCGGGCGCATGAAAGCCACGGGCGGGGTTGCACATCTTGTTGGGCTGACCTCGCCCGGAGGGGTTCACGCCCATCAGGATCACATCATCGCCGCAGCGCGCGTGCTTGCCGGGCTTGGTGTGCCGGTGCTTTGCCATGTCATCACCGATGGCCGCGATGTTGCACCCGCTTCCGCCTTCGATCAGGTCAGCAGGTTTGCCGCCGACCTGCCCGAGGGTGCGCGCATCGCCACCGTAACCGGTCGCTATTTCGCAATGGACCGTGACAACCGCTGGGAGCGGGTCAAGAAAGCCTATGACGCGATGGTGCGTGGACAGGGCGAGGTGGCGGACGACCCCGTCGCGGCGATCCGGGGCCGCTATGCGGCGGGGCAGACCGACGAATTCATCGAACCGCTGGTCGCGGCGGACTTTGCCGGTATCGTCGATGGCGACGGCATCTTCTTTCTGAACTTTCGTGCCGACCGTGCCCGCGAAATCCTGCGCGCGATAGGTGAACCCGGCTTTGCCGAATTCGACACCGGCGCGCGCCCGAAGCTCGCGGCGCTCCTGGGCATGGTGGATTATTCCGAAGCCCACAACGCTTACATGGCCAGCTGTTTTCCCAAACGCGAAATCGTCAACACGCTCGGCGCATGGGTCGCGCGCCACGGCCTGCGCCAGTTCCGGCTGGCGGAAACCGAAAAATACCCGCATGTGACCTTCTTCCTGAATGGCGGCAAGGAAACGCCGGAACCGGGCGAAGACCGTTTCATGCCGAAATCGCCCAAGGTCGCAACCTATGATCGGCAGCCCGAGATGTCGGCGCCCGAAGTGACCCAGCGCCTCGTCGAGGCCATCGGCGGCGGCTACGACCTGATCGTGGTCAACTACGCCAACCCCGACATGGTGGGCCATACCGGTGATCTGGACGCGGCCATTGCCGCCTGCGAAGAGGTGGATCGCGGCCTTGGTCTGGCGCTCGACGCGCTGAAGCGCGTTGGCGGGGCCATGGTCATGACCGCCGATCACGGCAATTGCGAAACCATGATCGACCCGCTGACCGGTGGGCCGCACACCGCGCATACGACCAATCCGGTTCCCGTCGCCATCATCGGCGCACCGTATGGGACGCGGCTGCGCGATGGCGGGCGTCTGGCCGATCTTGCCCCGACGCTTCTGTCGCTGATGGGGCTGGACCTGCCGCCCGAAATGACCGGCCGCAACCTGATGACCTCATGAAACGCAGTACCGCCGCCGCATGGGCCGCTGCCGCGTTGCTGGCAGTGCCGGCGTTCGGGCAGGACGGTGGCGATGCCGCTGCCACGGCGCGCGAGGCCTCGGCCGCCCTTGCCGCCTCGGTCGAGGCGCTGACGGCCGCGCAATCGGCGCGCGACCGGGTGGCGGCACTGACCGAAACCATTCGCGCCTACGAAGCCGGCCAGTCGGCATTGCGCGAAGGTCTGCGCCGGGTCACGATCCGCGAAGCCGAAATTCAGGCACGTTTCGATGCCAAGAGCGACCGCGTCGCGCGGCTTCTGGGCGTTCTGGCAACGATGGAACGTGCGCCGGAACCCCTGCTGCTTCTGCACCCGTCCGGGGCGCTGGGCACGGCGCGCTCCGCGATGCTGGTCAGCGACATCACGCCGGCGCTTCAGGCCGAAGCCGAGACCCTGCGCCACGAACTGGAAGAGATCGCGCTTCTGAAAGCCCTGCAGGAAGGTGCGGGCGAAACGCTCGACGAAGGTGTGCGCACGGTTCAGGCGGCGCGCCTTGCACTTAGCCAGGCGGTGTCGGACCGGGTCGACCTGCCCAAGCGCATCACCGAAAGCCCCGAGGAACTGGCCGCCATCGCGGCCGGGATCGATACGCTCGATGCGCTTGCCGATATCCTCGCCGACCGGCAGTTGCAGCCCGAGGCCGGCACGCTCAGCTTTGCCGATGCGCGCGGAAGCCTGCCCTGGCCGGTTCTGGGCACGGTCCTGCGCGCGGCCGGTGAACCCGATGCGGCCGGCATCGCCCGACCCGGCCTGCTGCTCGCCACGCGGCCGCGCGCGCTGGTCACAGCGCCCTTTGCCGCCACGATCCGTTACCTTGGCCCGCTTCTCGACTACGGAAATGTGATCATCCTGGAGCCCGGCGACGGTTATCTGATGGTTCTTGCCGGGCTCGACCAGGTATATGGTGAGCCTGGTCTTGTCATCGAGGCCGGCGCGCCCGTCGGTCTGATGGGCGGGAACGAGCCGGCGGCAAAGGAGTTTCTGACCGCTGCGAAAGAAGGCGGTGGCGCAGAACGCACGGAAACGCTTTATATAGAAATCCGCGAAGGCAGCGAACCCGAAGACCCCGCGGTCTGGTTCGCCAACACAAGGGAATAGGACGAGCTATGAAGAAATTCGCACTGGCCGTGTTCGGCGGCGCCCTTGCCGGGGCCCTGGTCAGCCCGCAGATCGCGGGACCGCTGATGGCACAGGAGGCAAAGGCCAACGCCTCGGTCTACCAGCAGCTCGACCTTTTTGGCGACATCTTCGAACGTATCCGCGGCCAGTATGTCGAGGAGGTGGAACCCTCGAAACTGATCGAGGCGGCGATCAACGGCATGCTGACCTCGCTCGATCCGCATTCCAGCTATCTTGCGCCGGACGATTTCGATGACATGCAGGTGCAGACCCGCGGCGAATTCGGCGGCCTTGGCATCGAGGTCACGCAGGAAGAGGGCTTCGTCAAGGTTGTCTCGCCCATGGATGATACGCCGGCGGCAGAGGCGGGCATGCAGGCGGGCGACTACATCACCCATGTGAACGGCGAAAGCATCCTGGGCCTGACGCTTGACCAGGCGGTCGAACTGATGCGCGGCCCGGTCGGGTCCGAGATCGTGATCACCGTCGTGCGCGAAGGCGCCGAAGAGCCATTCGACGTTTCGATCATCCGTGACACGATCAAGCTGACCGCGGCGCGCGGACGGCTCGAAGGCCATACCGTCGTGCTGCGCGTGACCACCTTTAACGACCAGACCTTCGACAACATGGCCGACGGGCTGGCGAAGTCGGTCGAAGAGGCCGGCGGCGCCGAGAACGTCAACGGCGTCGTTCTGGACCTTCGCAACAACCCCGGCGGGCTTCTGACCCAGGCGATCAAGGTCTCCGACGCTTTCCTGGAAAAGGGCGAAATCGTTTCGACCCGCGGGCGCACCGCCGCCGATGGCGAACGCTTCAACGCCACCGCCGGCGATCTGGCCGGCGGCAAGCCGATGGTCGTGCTGATCAACGGCGGCTCGGCCTCGGCCTCGGAAATCGTCGCCGGTGCCTTGCAGGACCACCGCCGCGCCATCGTCGTGGGCACCAAGAGCTTTGGCAAAGGTTCTGTCCAGACGATCATTCCGCTGCGCGGCGATGGTGCCATGCGTTTGACCACGGCGCGCTACTACACGCCGTCGGGCCGGTCGATCCAGTCGCTGGGCGTGTCGCCCGACATCATCGTCGAGCAGCCGGCAACCGCACCGGCCGCCACGACCGAGGAGGAGCCGACGCGGCCGAAAAGCCGGTCGGAGGCGGATCTGCGCGGCAGTCTGACAAACGATTCGGTCACCGAGGACGAACGCAAGCAGCTGGAAGCCGAACAGCTGGAAGCCGAAGAAAGCGCCAAGCTGCGCGAAGAAGACTATCAGCTGGCCTATGCCATCGACCTGCTGCGCGGCCTTTCGGCCATCGCCCAGGCCAACTGACCCAGACAGGGGCCGGCGCGGGAAGATCGCGCCGGTCCGCCGAAAGCCGCCCATGCCGCTGAATTCTGACGATCTTCCCTATCGCCCCTGTGTCGGTGTCGTGCTGATCAATCGTGACGGCCTGATCTTTGCCGGCCAGCGCAAGGACAGCCCATCGCCGGCCTGGCAGATGCCGCAGGGCGGGATCGACGAGGGCGAAAAGCCGCGCGCGGCGGCGCTGCGCGAATTGTGGGAAGAAACCGGGGTGACGGCCGACCTGGTCGAGTTCGTCGCCAAGTCGCCCGGCTGGGTCACCTACGATCTGCCGCCCGAGCTTCTGGGCAAGGTCTGGAAAGGCCGCTATCGCGGGCAGCGGCAGCGCTGGTACCTGTTCCGCTACCTTGGAAGAGATGACCAGATCGCCATCGACACGGAACACCCTGAGTTTTCGACATGGCGCTGGATCGGCGCCAAGGCGATGGTCGCCGAAATCGTGCCGTTCAAGCGCGCCGTCTATGAAGAGGTTGTCGAGGCCTTCGCACCCTATTTGGCCTGAGCCTGTCAGCGCAGACGCTTCAGCAGGTCAAGGCTTGCATAGCCATCGGGGATGAGCCCGATCGAACGCTGGAAGGAACGCACGGCGGCGATGGTGTTCGGGCCGATCTTTCCGTCGACGCCCCGGGTGGAATGACCGGCTTTGGTCAGGCGTTCCTGCAACTCCTTGCGCTCGGCAAAGCTGAGCGCCCGGTCGCCACGCGGCCAGCCGGCGCGAAACGGCGCTCCGCCGGCGATCCGGTCGGCCAGATGGCCGACGCCGATCACATAGGCATCGGCGGTGTTGTAACGTTCGATGACCTGAAAGTTGTGAAAGATCAGAAAGGCCGCGCCGCGCGCCCCGGCCGGCAGCAGGACCGAACCCGATCCATGGTTGGGCAGCCGCCCGCCATCGGCCGTGCGCACGCCCAGCGCCTGCCAGTCGGCCACGCTCTTGCGGATACGCTCTCCGGTCTGGCCATAGTCGAAGCCGCGCGGCAAGGCCACTTCGATGCCCCAGGGCCGGCCCTTCTGCCAGCCGAAGCGTGCCAGATAGGCGGCGGTCGATGCCAGCGCGTCAGCGGGGTCGTCGGACCAGATGTCGCGCTTGCCGTCGCCGGTGAAATCCACCGCATAGGCGAGGTAAGAGGTCGGGATGAACTGCGTATGGCCCATGGCGCCGGCCCAGCTTCCGGTCATTGCCTCGGCCCGGACATCGCCCGACTGGATGATCTTCAGTGCCGCGATCAGCTGCGCCTCGAAGAACCTGCCGCGTCGCCCGTCATAGGCCAGCGTCGCCAGCGCCTCGATGATCGGGACGCTGCCGCGAAACGTGCCATAGGCGCTTTCCAGCCCCCAGACCGCCACCACCACTTCCTTGTCGACGCCATAACGCCGCTCGATCGCGTCCAGAAGCTTGCGGTGGCGTTTGAGCGCCGCGCGTCCGTTCTTGACGCGCTCGTCGGAAACCGCGCTGTCGAGGTAATCCCAGAGCGTCTTGGTAAATTCTGACTGCGTGCGATCCTTGGCGACGACATCGGAATTGTAGTTCACGCCGCGAAACGCCCGGTCCAGCGTTGCGTCGCTTATGCCCTGCGCGCGGGCGCGGGTGCGAAAACCGGTGATCCACCGGTCTAGCCCGGCGTTGTTCGAAACCGTCACGATCTGGGCCATGGGTTGATCCGCAATGCTGTCGGAGGACTGGCTTTGCCCGGGCCGTACGACCGGCCTGGGCGATTGTTCCACGGCCGCATCGGCCGCAAAGGCCGCGCAGATCAGTACCGCACCAAGAAATTTCTGCCCGTGTTTCATGCCAGACCTGCCCGTTTCTTTTGCGGCGAGTCTAACCCGGAACGCGAATCGGCGGAAGGCCGGGAATCGAGAAGGTACCGTAACGTGCGGGCGGCTGCCGACGCCGTCCGGCTGTCCGCTACCGGCGCTTGCGCACCAGCTTCTTGCGTCCGGCGGCGGCCCTTGCCCGTGCCTGGCCGGGTTTGCGTGCCACCCGGCCCTTGCCGGTCACCCGCTTGCCAACCGGCAAGGCGCGGTCTTCGACCGACAAAAGCTCCAGCACCAGCCCGCCGGTTACCGGCACCGCCTCGGCCAGCCGCACCGTGACAGGTTGCCCGACGCTGAGTGTCAGCCCGCTGTCGGCCCCTGTCAGACTCTGGCTCGCGCTGTCGAAATGAAAGAACTCACGCCCCAGTGTGCGGATCGGGATAAGCCCGTCGGCCCCGGTTTCGACCAGCCGAACGAAGAGGCCGAAACGCGCGACACCTGAAATCCGCCCGGCAAACTCGGTGCCGACCCGTTCGCTCAGATAGGCGGCAAGATAGCGGTCGGTCGTGTCGCGTTCGGCCGCCATGCTGCGCCGTTCGGTTTCGGAAATCTGCACGGCGGTTTCTTCCAGCGCCTCGATATCCTGCGGCGAAAGCCCGTCCTTGCCCCAATCGTGCGCAGAGATCAGCGCGCGATGAACGATCAGGTCGGAATACCGCCGAATTGGCGAGGTAAAATGCGCGTAGGACCGTAAAGCCAGCCCGAAATGGCCGAAATTCTCGGGGTGATAATAGGCCTGCGGCATCGACCGAAGCGTGGTGATGTTGATCAGTTCGTCGAAATCCGACCCCTCGGCCTGCGCAAGCAGCCGGTTCAGATGCTGCGTCTTCAGAACCTGCCCCTTCGCCAATGTAAAGCCCGAAGCCTCGGCGACCTCGCGCAGCGCGTCGAGCTTTTCCGGGCTCGGTTCTTCATGAACCCGAAACAGCAAGGGCCGGCGCAGGCGGATCAGCTCTTGCGCCGCGGCGACATTGGCAAGGATCATGAACTCTTCGATCAGCCGGTGCGCATCCAGCCGGTCTCGGAAGGCGACCGATGTCACCTCGCCTTCATCCGACAAGACGATGCGCCGTTCCGGCAGGTCCAGATCCAGCGGCTGGCGCGCGGCGCGGGCCGTGACCAGGGCGTTGTAGGCCTCATAGAGCGGGGTGATCACGTCATCCATCAAGGGTGCACATTTGGCATTCGGCGCGCCGTCGCGGGCGGCCTGCACCTCCTGATAGTTCAGCGTCGCGGCCGAAATCATCAGCCCGCGCGTGAAACGATGCGACAGTAGGGTGCCCCTGGCATCGACCCGCATCTCGACCGCGATCACTGCGCGCGGCACGCCTTCGTGCAGGCTGCACAGATCGCCCGACAGATGTTCGGGCAGCATCGGAACGACACGGTCGGGGAAATAAGTGGAATTGCCGCGCCGGCGCGCCTCGCGGTCCAGCGCCGAGCCCGGCGTGACGTAATGGGCGACATCGGCGATCGCCACCCAGATCACATGGCCGCCTTCGTTTTTCGGGTCGTCATCGGGTCGCGCCCAGCAGGCATCGTCGTGATCACGCGCATCATGGGGGTCGATGGTAACGAGCGGCAGGGGCCGCAGGTCCTCGCGCGTGCCCAGATCGGCGGGCACCTGGGCGTCCGCCTCGGCAATCGCATCGTCGGGGAAGTCATCGGGGATGCCGTGCTGATGAATGGCAATCAGCGACACCGCCTTGGGCGCCCACGGATCGCCCAGAACCTCAGTGATCCGCGCGCGCGGCAGGCCCATCCGGCCGCGCGGTCCGGTCTGTTCGCCTTCGACAAGTTCGCCGTCGCGGGCATCGCCGGTATCGCCGGCGCTGACCAGCCATTCCTTGTCCGTGCCCTTGTCGATGGGTGCAATCCGCCCACCCTCGGCGGTCTTGCGGAAGATGCCCAGAACCTTGTGCTGGGCGACGCCGATCTTGCGGATCAGCCGGCCTTCCCAGCCTTCGCCATCCGCGCGCCGGGCGACGCGGGCCAGAATGCGGTCGCCCTCGCCCAGCGCAACATCGCCCTTGCGTTCCAGAAACAGCACTTTTGGCGGCGTGCCTTCGCCCTGCCATTCCACCGGTTCGCCCCACATGTCGCCCTGCGCATCCGGTCCGGTCATACGCAGAACCGTCACCGGCGGCAGCCCGTCAGGGTCGCGATAGCTGCGGCGGCGCTTCTCCACCTGGCCCTCGCCCTGAAGCTCCTTCAGCAGGCGCTTCAACTCGATCCGCCCCGCACCCTTGATGCCGAAAGCCTTGGCGATATCGCGTTTCGACGTCAGTCCGGGATTGTCGGCAATCCAGGCCAGAATCTGCTCTTTGGTGGGCAAAGGTTCCATGGCTCGCCCTAGCATGCCTGCAAGGCCGGGTCACGGGTGGAAAGGCAGGGCTGGATAGCCAGTGGCGCTATTCCACCGGGCGGATCAGCTTGCGTTCCAGAACCCGCAGAACCGTCGCCAGGTCGTGGCCGCGCCGCAGCACCTGGCCGTCCATGCCGATCACCGCGAACATGCCCTGGCGCGCGCGCAGGCGCGGGCGCTTTTCGATCCGGTAGATCGGGTGTTCGGCGGTGCGCCGAAAGATCGAAAACACGGCAACCTCGCGCAGGCAGGAAATGCCGTAGTCGCGCCATTCGCCAGCGGCAACCATGCGCCCATAAAGCCCCAGAATTACCCCCAGTTCGCGCCGGTCGAAGCTGACCTGTTCGGCGAGCCGCGTGGCGATGGGAAAAGGGGTCGGCGTTTGGACCGTCATGAAGACAGAGTGTACGCGCGCGGGGCACAAATCAAGCCTGCCCGATTTCCGCCGCGAAAAGACCCCCGAAGTTTCGCGGAGCCTGCGCGGAATCGCCCGCATTGCCCGCGAATGTCAAACCATAGCGCAAGACGCTAACCCGGTACCGCGTAGTTTTTGCCCCCACCCAGATCGCGGTACCGGGACTGCCTAGGGCGGGCCCCGGATGTCAGGCCGGGGCCCGTTCAGGTTCTGGGGCCGCTCAGCGCAATTCCTTGCGGATCACCAGTTTCAGACCGGACCAGACGGCATCGACCGCGCAAACCTTCACATCGACAAGCCCCAGGGGCAGGCAAAGCTCGCGCACGGTGTCTTCGGTGATCTCGCTGGGCAGCTTCGAGGCTTTCTTGGGCCAGCTGACCCAGATCATGCCGTCGCGCGCCATGCACGAAACCGCTGCCTTCAATGCTGCGTCGAGTTCGGCGCGTATCGGAGTGAAGACATGTAAGAATGTCACCCCGTCTGGCGGCGCATCGGCGGCGACCTGCACCACATCGCCGTGATGGCCCAGCATGGCGGCATAATCCCACGGCGGGTTGACGACCGCCGCCGTTTCACCGGGCTTCAGCCCCAGCTTTCTGATCAGCGGCGTTCCGGAATAGCCGGCCATCTAGCTCCCCAGCTTGGCATGCACTTCCTCAAGATCGACCTCTCCGGTCGGCATCTTGTTGGCCGGGTTCTCGAAATCGTAGCGGAACAGCTGAAAGTCGCGCTTGTAGATCTCATAGACGAGGTGCATCGACAGATCGTCGAAATAGGCCTCCACCGGATGGGCGCGCTTTGGCCCGTGGCCTTCGCTTTCGTTGAACTTCGGGATCTTCTTCAGATCGACCTTTTTCTTGGTCTTGATGTTGTCCAGCACGACCTGCATGCCGTCGTTGAATTTCTCGGTAAAGAAGATGTGGTCGTAGCGTCCGCCATTGGCGATGAAGGTCGAGATATGGCCCGACATGGCCGACCAGTGGATGTCCGGGTCCATCGGCTTGCGCCAGCGGATCGTGTCGCGCGCGAAGAGCAGAAAGCGGCGGAACGACTTGACTTGGTCAAATTCGAAACCGGTTTCCGGATCGCCCACCTCGATCCCGTATTTCTGGATCAGCATCGGAACCAGATTGCCGCGATAGCGGTTGCCGTTGCGCTGGATGCCGCAGATCTTGTCGAAGAACGACGACAGGATACGGGTATAGGGGTTGCGCACGCAGGTGAAGGCGTAGCTGGTGTGCCCCTTCACATTCGCCTCGATCAGCGGCTGGCTGCCCTCTTGCGCCCACTTGTGCAGGCCTTCGGTCGCGTCGTGAATGTCGCCGTCGAAGAACCGGCCGTGATCGGAATAGTACATGATCTGCCCGATGGTCGAGCAGGCGCATTTCGGCACCACGCGATAGACCACGCTTTCGCTTTCGGTCATCCAGGTTCCTGGAAATCCCATCGCATTCGTCTCCCGTCGCGGCAGGTCTGGCCGCAAACTCATCAAATATCGGCAACAAAGGTCAAGAAACTCTGTCTTTTCAAGGAGTGTTAAAGCCATTTAAAGAAACAATGCAACGCATCATCGTGTCGTCCCGGACGGTTCATGGCCCAGATCGCCTACATACTCCTTTGCCACAAGGACCCCGATGGCATCATCGCCCAGGCCGAACGTCTGACCGCCGCCGGCGACTACATGGCGGTCCATTTCGACGGCCGCGCCAGCGACAAGCACTACGAGCGGATCCGCGCCGCGCTTGACGGCAACCGCAACGTGGTCTTCACCCGCCGCCGGATCAAATGCGGCTGGGGCGAATGGAGCCTTGTGGCCGCGACGCTCGAGGCGGTGAAGGCGGCAGAGGCGGCCTTTCCCCGGGCCACGCATTTCTACATGCTGTCAGGCGACTGCATGGCGATCAAATCGGCCGATTTCACCCACGAAGTTCTCGACAGCGACGACGTCGATTACATCGAAAGTTTCGATTTCTTCAATTCCGACTGGATCAAGACCGGCATGAAGGAAGACCGGCTGATCTATCGACACGTTTTCAACGAGCGCCAGAACAAGGCCCTGTTCTACGCCTGGGTCAACCTGCAAAAGCGCCTGCACCTCGAACGCAAGATCCCCGCCGACCTGCAGATCATGATCGGCAGCCAATGGTGGTGTCTGCGTCGCCGCACCATCGAATGGATCCTCGATTTCTGCCAGAAGCGCCGCGATGTGCTGCGCTTCTTCCGCACGACCTGGATCCCGGATGAAACCTTCTTTCAGACCATCGTGCGCCATGTCGTGCCCGAACGCGAAATCCGCTGTCGCACGCTGACCTTCCTGATGTTCACCGACTACGGCATGCCGGTGACCTTCTACAACGACCACTACGACCTGCTGATCAGCCAGGACTATCTGTTTGCCCGAAAGATCTCGCCCGATGCTCAGGAACTGAAGGAACGGCTGGGTCAGCTCTATGCCTCGGACCGGACGGATTTCGCGCGGTCGAACGAAGGGCGCAGCCTCTTTGGGTTTCTAACCGGGCGCGGGCGCGTCGGGCGCCGTTTTGCGCCACGGTTCTGGGAAACCGACGGCACCCTCGGCCGCGAACGCGAATTGCTGATCGTGGCGTGCAAGAAGTGGCATGTCGGCAAGCGCATAGCCGAACGGATCCGACAGAAGACCAACATTCCGGTCGCCGAATACCTGTTCAACGAAGAGGCCACGCCGCTGCCCGACCTGGGCGGCATCCAGTCGACGCTGGAAAAGCGAACCCGCCACCGCCGCGCGCTAGTTCGGATGCTTTTTGACTATTATCAGTCCGATCGTCTGGTTATCTGCCTTGATCCCGCGAACTTCGATCTGATGCAGGATTTCTACGCCGATCGCAGCGGCACGCGGCTTCTGGAGGTCGAATGCGACTTTCCCGACAGCTATCTTCTGGGCCATGCCCAGCGGGTCGGCCTGGCCTCGCCCGACACGCCTGATGAGACCATCAAACGGGTCTTGCCGACGATCCGCTTCGACATGCGCTTTGAAAGCGACCGGCTGCGCGACGCCGATTTCGAAGGCTATCAGCGGATCCGCGAAAACGCCTCGCGCGAAGACAATGCCGCGCCGCTTGCCGCCTTTCTTGGCGTCGGGCTGGACAAGGCACAAGAGATCCTTTCCATAGATTACCTGTTTGTCGACTGACCGGCACAGCAGGAGGAGCACCCATGGCCTACAGTTACGATCACCAGAATGTCTTTGCCCGTATTCTGCGAGGCGAGATTCCCAACAAGACCGTTCTGGAAACCGAACACAGCCTGGCCTTTCACGATATCGGGCCGCAGGCGCCGGTTCATGTTCTGGTGATCCCCAAGGGCGCCTATGTGAATTACGATCATTTCGCCGCCGAAGCGAGCGATGCCGAACTGGCCGATTTCACCCGCACCATCGGAAAGGTCTGTACACAGCTTGGCATCCGGCCCGGCGAGGGTGGAAACGGCTATCGGGTGATTTCCAATGCAGGCCACGACGGTGTGCAGGAAGTTCCGCATCTGCATGTCCATCTTCTCGGCGGCCGGGTTCTGGGCCGTATGGTGGCACGCGCCGGCTGAACGCCATGCCAAACAGGCTGGACGCACCGGCCGCCCCTGCGGATAATGCCGTATGATGACCCAGAGCGGGGAAGGGGCGGATGGACCACGGCTTTCTCGTCCGGCAGATTGCGACCGGCGACAAGACGGCGTTTCAGGCGCTCTACAAGGACCTGGAAAAGCCGGTTTTCCGATTCATTCTCTCACGATTGAACGATTCCTTCGAAGCGGCCGACATACTGCATGACGTGTTCATGGAAATCTGGCGTTCCGCCGGGTCATTCGAAGGAAAAGCGCAAGTGAAGACATGGGTCATGGGCATTGCCTGGCGCAAGACGGTGGACGCGCATCGAAGGCGCGGCCGGATCAGCCCCACAGACGATCTGCCCGAAGAGGTCGACGACAGCATCGATACCGAGGCCTGCATCGCCGCCGGTCAGAGGGCCGAACATGTGCGTTTCTGCCTTGAACAACTGAAGCCCGACCACCGCACGGCCGTCGCGCTGGCGTTTTACGAGGACATGACCTACGGCGAGATTGCCGCGGTCCAGTCGGTGCCGGAGGGCACGATCAAGACCCGGATCTTCCACGCCAAGAAGCTGTTGCTGCGCTGTCTTGCCGGCCGTCTGGGGGAGGATCCGATATGACCCGCGATGAGATTTCGGAACTCCTGCCCTTTTTTGTCAACGGCACGCTGGACGAAGCCGAGCGCAAGGCGGTCGCGGATGCGGTTGGCGAAGATTCCGACCTGCGCGCCGAGGTCGAGGCGCTGCGAGCCCTGCGCACGACCATGCAGGACGACCCCGTTCGCAGCCCCGGTGAATTCGGTCTGGCGCGGCTGATGCGCGATATCGACCGCGAGCCCCGGGCCGCGCAACCGTCGCGCCGGTCCGGTGCCGTGCTTTGGCAGGCGGTGGCGGCGATCGCGCTTGCGCTGCTTCTGGGCCAGACGCTCTGGACGCTGAACCGCACCAACCCGCGGCTGGAACTGGCCGGCGAGGAGGATGCTGTGCTGACCGTGGCCTTTCGCCCCGGCGCGACCGAGGAACAGATCCGCAATCTGCTGACCGCGGCCGGGGCCGAGATCGTGGCCGGTCCTTCGGCGCTGGGCTTTTATGCGGTGGTCGCCGTCGATGGCGGCGATCTGGCGGTTCTTGCGGCGGTGCTGACCGCCGACCGGAGCGTTGTGGAAAGCGTGGATCATGGCGATGAATAGGGGGCTTGGCATTCTTGCAGGGCTGGCGCTGTGCGCCCTGTTCGCAACCGAGGCAATGGCCCAGTCGGCGCCGGGCGGCCCGCGCGGTGAACCGTCGGAACCATCGGTTTCGGGCGGTACCGGTCAGGGCAGCGACCGTGGTGGGCGGCGGCGCGGGGTGCCGCCGAACGTGTCGCTGATGCCGAACGGGCGGCCGGAATTCGTGGCTTCGGGCCCGGCCGGGCAATCCGCCGCGGCGGCCAATGCGCTGGCGGCGGTCGGGGTTCAGGTGATCCGCGTCACGCCGCTGGCCACGCTCGGGCGGCAGCTTCTGATCCTCGATTTTCCAAACACCCTTGATGTGGCCGCGGCTCAGGCAATTCTGGACGCCGCCGCGCCGGCGACGCGGGTCGATTTCCACCGCCGGTACCGCTATGCCCAGGGCCAGCCGCGCTATTATGCACCGGCGCTGGTCGGTCTGGCCGACCCCGGCGCCTGCCCGTTGCGCCGCGCGGTGACAGTGGGGGTGATTGACGGGCCGGTCGACCCCGCCCATGCCGCGCTGCAAGGCATTGGCCTTTCGCGCGAAAGCGTGCTGCGCAAGGGCGACAAGACACCCAACGCCACCCATGGCACGACGGTCGCCGCCCTGATTGCCGGGCGCGACCCGTCAGGCCGGATCGTGGGCTTCGCCGCCGGCGCCCGCATTCACGCGATTTCGGCCTTCGACCTTCAAAAGGGCCGCGAGGGCGCGGATGTCGAGGCGGTGGGCCTTGCGCTTGACCGGCTGGCCGCACGGGGCATCCGGCTGGTCAACATGTCCTTCGCCGGCGACGCCAACGCGGCTTTCTCCGATGTCCTGTCGGCTTCCGGCCGGCGCGGGCTGGTGATGCTCGCCGCTGCCGGCAACGATGGCAAGGCGCTGGCTCTCTGGCCCGCCGCCGCGCCCGAGGTGATCGCCGTCACCGCCGTCGACAGCGCCGGGCGGCGCTATCGCAAGGCCAATACCGGCCGCCACATCGAATTTGCCGCGCCGGGGGTCGAGGTTTACACCGCCAAGGGGCGCAAGGGCGGCTATGTCACGGGCACCTCCTTTGCCGCACCAATCGCCACGGCCGTTGCGGCGCGCGCGATGGCGGCCGGCGCAGGTTCGGCCGATGCGGTCCGCGCCCGGCTTCGGGCATCGGCGCGCGATCTTGGCCCGGCGGGCCGCGACACCGACTTCGGCTGGGGGCTGGTGCACGACGCAGGATGCTGACCGTCGACGGCTGCGAAACAATCGCGGGTGCCGGCGATGACCGGCAACCGCGCCGCACCGGGCGACCCACCGGCGCCCGTTGCGGTTGCCGCGCATCGCGCCGTGGATTACCACCGGCAAAACCGGCGCGAGGAGACGGGTATGAGAGTTCTGGTTACCGGCGGCGCGGGCTATATCGGCTCGCACACGCTGCTGAGTGTGCTTGGCGCCGGGCATGAGGTTCTGGTCTACGACAATTTTTCCAACTCCGCACCCGAGGCGCTGGAGCGGGTCCGACGCCTGTCGAACCGCGATTTCGACACGGTCGAGGCCGATATTCGCGACGACGCCGCCGTCGAACGCGCGGTCGCCGGGTTCAGGCCACAGGCGGTCATCCATTTCGCCGGATTGAAGGCCGTGGGCGAAAGCACCGAAATGCCGGTGCGCTATTACGACACCAATGTGGGCGGCACGCTGAACCTGCTTGCCGCGATGGATCGCCACGGCTGCGGCGCCATCGTCTTTTCCTCGTCGGCCACGGTCTATGGCGAACCCGATTACCTGCCCTATGACGAAGCGCATCCGACCCGGCCCGCCAGCCCCTATGGCCGCACCAAGCTGATGGCTGAACAGGTGCTGGGCGACTGGGCGGCGTCGCGGCCCGATGCCTCGGCGGTCATCCTGCGTTACTTCAACCCGGTCGGCGCCCATCTGTCGGGCCAGATCGGTGAGGACCCGCGCGACATTCCCAACAACCTGATGCCGATCGTCGCGCAGGTAGCGGTCGGTCAGCGTGAAAAGCTGATGGTCTGGGGCAACGACTATGACACGCCCGACGGCACCGGGCAGCGCGACTATATCCACGTGGTCGATCTGGCCGAGGCTCATGCCGCCGCGCTAGACTTTGCCGAGCGTCGGAGGGGCGCGGAGGTTTTCAACATCGGCACCGGTCAGGCCTACTCGGTCCTGGAGATGGTGGCGGCGTTCGAAAAGGCTTCGGGCCGGGCGATACCCTATGAAATCGGGCCGCGCCGTGCCGGCGACATCGCGGCGATGCTGGCCGATCCATCACGCGCGCACCGTCTGCTGGGCTGGAAGGCGGAACGCGGGCTGAAGGACATGGTCGAAACCGGCTGGGCGTGGCAATCGGCCAATCCGCGCGGCTACAGCACCGACTGAGCTATCCGGCCGGCGCCGGTCAGGGCGCGGGGGTTTCGCGGATCAGCGCATCGAGGAAATTGGTGGCCATCGGCCCGTCCATTGCGCCATCGGCGACAATCGCGGCCATCACCGGCCCCGGTTGCAGACCAGCGCTACCGCGCCAGTCAATCCGCGCGGCCAGCCGGTTGCCGGTTGCCGCCGTCACCACAAGCGTCACCATGGCGGTTTCGCCGGTTTTTGGGGCCCGAAACGCACGACCCGGATAGGCGGCGCCAAGCCTATCCAGAAACGTCGCGCACAGCGCAGGATCAGCTGCGGCGGGCGCTTCGCCCTGACAGCCTGCCGGCAGAGCCCCGGAATTTCCGCCGCCCATCGCGGCCGCGCCCAGCGCCGCAAGGGCGATCCCGACGGCCAGCGCCAGCGGCCAGCCACGCGTCATGCCAGACCCTTGGCAAGGGCGTCGAAGGCCCGCAACTCGGCGATCAGCGCCGCCATCTCGCCGATCGGGATCATGTTCGGCCCGTCGCTTGGCGCGTTGTCGGGATCGTCGTGGGTTTCGATGAAGAGCGCCGAAACGCCGACCGCACAGGCCGCGCGCGCCAGAACCGGCGCAAATTCGCGCTGCCCCCCGGTCGAGCCGCCCCTGCCACCCGGCTGCTGGACCGAATGGGTGGCGTCAAAGACCACCGGATACCCGGTGGCCGCCATTGTCGGCAGGCCGCGAAAATCGGTGACCAGCGTGTTGTAGCCAAAGGAGGTGCCGCGTTCGCACAGTATGATGCGATCGTTGCCGGTGCTGGCAATCTTGGCGGCGACATGGGCCATGTCCCAGGGCGCCAGAAACTGGCCCTTCTTGACGTTGATCGCCTTGCCGGTCTCGCCCGCCGCCAGCAAAAGATCGGTCTGCCGGCAGAGAAAGGCGGGGATCTGCAACACATCGACGGCTTCGGCCGCGATGGCGCAGTGCGCGGGCTCGTGCACATCGGTGACCACCGGGCAGCCGAATTCGCGCCGGATCGTGGCCAGTGCCGCCAGGCCCTCGTCCATGCCGATGCCCCGTTCGGCCGAAAGCGATGACCGGTTGGCCTTGTCATAGCTGGCCTTGAAGATGAACTTTGTACCGGTGGGCGCACAGGCTTCGGCGATGCGTTCGGCCATCATCCGGGCGTGAGCGAGGCTTTCCAGCTGGCAAGGCCCGCAGAGCAGGGCAATCGGGTTGCGGCCGCCGATTGTGATATCGTCGACGGTGACAAGGGTATCGGGCATGGCTTTCTCGCGGTTCACGCAACACCGGCGCGCAGAAGATCGTGGATATGCAGGACGCCCAGCGGTGCCTGGGTGTCGTCGACAACCATCAACGCGCCGATTTTGCGCGCATTCATCAGCGCCAGCGCCTCGGCCGCCAGACTGTCGGGTGTGACGGTAACAGGCGTTCGTGTTGCCACCTCGCCGGCGGTCCGGTCCATCAGCCCGTTCATGTTGCGTCGCAGGTCGCCATCGGAAATCACTCCGGCCAGCCGACCTGCCTCGACCACCGCGGCGATGCCGAAACCCTTCGATGTCATGGTCAGGAGCGTTTCGCTCATCGAGGCATCGGCGGTCACCACGGGCACATCGTCGCCGCCATGCATCAGTTGCGACACGCGCGCCATCTGGGCGCCCAGCTTGCCGCCGGGGTGAAAATCGCGGAAATCCTCGGCCACGAAGCCGCGCCGTTCCATCAACGCCACAGCCAGCGCGTCACCCAGCGCCAGCGTCATCGTGGTCGAGGTGGTCGGCGCCATGCCGATGGCGCAGGCTTCGGGGGCATCGGGCAGACACAGCCGATAATCCGCCGCCTTCATCAGCGTGCTGTCCGGGCGGCTGGAGATTGCGATCATCGGTATGGTGAAGCGGCGGGTATGGGCGACAAGGTCGCGCAATTCCGCCGCCTCGCCGGAATTGGAAATCAGCAGGCAGATATCGGCCCGCGTGACCATGCCCAGATCGCCATGGCTCGCATCGGCGGCATGGACGAAATAGGACGGCGTGCCGGTCGAGGCGAGCGTCGCGGCGATCTTGCGGCCGATATGACCCGACTTGCCGATACCCGAAACGATGACCCGGCCACTGGCGCCGAGGATCAGGTCGACCACCGCGGCGAAATCGGCAGGCAACGCCTCGGCAAGCTGCACAAGCGCCGAAGCCTCGGTCCGCAGCACACGCCGGCCACGTTCCACCACATCGCATTCGGGGGTCTTCGTCGCGTCCATTGCGTCTCGCCTCGTCCTCTGCCCCGATGTAGTCGCAAGCGGCACACTTGGCAAATCCGCCGCACCGCACCGGGGCAGAAAACCGCTAGCACCTCAGCGCCGGTGTCCCCAGCGCCCGATGGTGTTGAGCAGGATCTGTGCGGCCAGGATCGCCGTGGTGCCGGTATGGTCGTAATCCGGCGCCACCTCGACCAGATCGATGCCAACGATCCGCCCGCGTTTCGTCAGCCCGTCGATCAGTTCCAGAACCTCGTAATAAAGAAAGCCGCCATGGCTCGGCGTTCCCGTTCCCGGCGCGATGGAGGGGTCGAACCCGTCGATGTCGATGGTCAGGTAATAGTTGGCACCCGCCGGGATCCGTTCCAGCACCGCCTCAATGCCCAGCTTGCGGATCTGGCGGACCGACAGGATGTCAGAGCCCATTGAACGGGCGGCCTCATACCCTTCCTTCGCGGTGGAGGAAACATTGCGGATGCCCAGCTGGCTCAGCCCCGTCACATAGGGCTTTTCGGCGGCACGCCGCATCGGGTTGCCGTGCCCGTAACGCACGCCGTGGCGTTCGTCGACGAAATCCAGATGCGCGTCGATCTGCACGATATGAAGCGGCCCGTGATCTGAAAAGGCGTTGATGCAGGGAATATTGACCGAATGATCGCCGCCAAGCACGACAGGCAGGGCCCCGGCGGTCAGAATCGCCCGCACACCGGCTTCGATATTGGCATGGCTTGTCATCGTGTCGGTGTGAACGATGTCGGCGTCTCCGATATCGACGATGCTCAGGCCGTCGAGATAGGTCACATCGTCTTCGTGGTCATAGGCGCCGGCATGGCCGAAGGAAAAGAGCGTGGATGCCTCGCGGATCGCGCGCGGGCCAAACCGCGCCCCGGCCCGCCACTGGGTGCCGAAATCAAAGGGCGCGCCGAGAATGGCGACATCGGCATCTATGGCCGACCAGTCTGGCTGATAGGGCGATTTGGCAAAGGTCGAAATGCCCACGAAGGGCAGGTTGAGCCGACCGGTTTCATATCCGTGAGACATCCGTTTTCCCTGTTCTGGCCCCGCGTCCGTCGCCGGGATATCGCCAGTCTAATCGCGACAATTCTAAAGATTAAAGCCCTGTTCACGCCTCTGCGCTATCCAGAAGGCCGGGTGAAAGATCGGGTGTGATATGGCCAGGCAGGACAATGCCGCGCCAGTCATCATCAAGCGAAAGAAAGTCGCGGGCGGCGATGGCCACCACGGAGGTGCGTGGAAAGTGGCCTATGCCGACTTCGTGACGGCCATGATGGCCTTTTTCATGCTGATGTGGCTGTTGAATGCGACGACGGAAAAGCAACGCAAGGGGATTGCGGATTACTTCAATCCGACGATACCGATTACCCGCGTCTCGGGCGGGGGCGACGGCTCGTTCGGCGGGGAAAACCTGTTTTCCGAACGCACGATGGCGCAGACCGGAACCGGTGCCACCGCGCGCGAGCACCGAAGACAATCAGGCCCGCGGCGATACCGGTTTCGACACATCCGGCGAAGCGGCGCGCGAAACCGAAGCCCTGCGCGCGCTCGAAGAGGTGCTGGCCGGCCGGTCGGGCGAAAGCCTGGTGATGGAAGACGCGCTGCGCCATATCGTGACAAGGGTGACCGACGAAGGGCTGGTGATCGAGCTTTTCGATCTCGACGGATCGCCCCTGTTCGTCGCCGATACCCCCGAACCGACGGCGGTGACGCGGACCCTCGCGGAAATGCTGGCCGGGCTTCTGAATTCGGTCAGCAACGACATCGCGCTGAACGGTCATGTCAAGAATTACCCGATCGTTTTGAAGGACAACCCGGTCTGGGATCTTTCCGGCGCGCGTGCGCACAGCCTGCGCATCCTGCTGGCCGGCAGCGGTTACGACGAAGCCAGGGTGCGGCGTGTTTCGGGCTTTGCCGACCGGGTCAGCGCGGTGGACAACCCCACGGCTGAACGCAACAACCGCCTTGAACTGGTTGTTTTGCGAAAATTCCGGCGCTGAATTTCTTTGCGCGTTAGCGGGATGTTAAACCTGCGCCCTCACGGTGCTGCCAGACAGGAGCGATGCAGCAAGAAGGCGCAGTTCATGACAATCTCCTCCTCCCTCAACGCCGGCGTGGCCGGGTTGAATGCCAACGCTTCGCGGCTGGCGACGATTTCCGACAACATCGCCAATTCCTCGACCTTCGGCTACAAACGCGCGGTCACCGATTTTCATTCGATGGTCACGCAAAGCGCGTCAGGCGGGGTCTATTCGGCCGGTGGCGTACGCACCACCAGCACCCGGCTCGTCGACCAGCGAGGGCCGTTGGTGACCACCTCGAACGCGATGGACATCTCGATTGACGGGCGGGGCATGCTGCCGGTGACCAGTGCCACGGCCATTGGCGGCTCCAACTCCGGGCCGCTGCCGCTGATGCTGATGACCACCGGTTCGTTCCGCCCCGATGC
Source organism: Paracoccaceae bacterium (assembly GCA_041397385.1). GTDB lineage: Bacteria > Pseudomonadota > Alphaproteobacteria > Rhodobacterales > Rhodobacteraceae > Albidovulum. The sequence continues at coordinate 64,157 of JAWKWW010000001.1, read as the reverse complement.
CGAAGGCATCCTGCGCACCGATACCGGAATGGTTCTGATGGGCTGGCCGGCCAATCCCGATGGCACGATCCCGGCCTTTCCGCGCGACAATGTCGACAGTCTTCAGCCGGTGCGGATGAACTACAACCAGTTTTCCGGCAACCCGACGACGCAGATCTCGCTTGGTCTCAACCTGCCGGCCACGGAAACCGCCGCCGGCGCCTCGGGCGATCTGCGTGACCTCTCGATCGAGTATTTCAGCAATCTCGGTACGTCTGAAACCATCGCGGTCAGCTTTGTGCCGACCGTCCCGGCAACCGGCGCGTCGAATGAATGGACGATGACGATCACCGATTCCGCGCAAGGTGGCGCGGTGATTGGCGAATACACGCTTCTGTTTGATGACACGCGCGGCACCGGCGGCACGCTTTTGTCGGTCACCACGATATCGGGAGGGGCCTACGACCCGGCAACGGGCAATATCGCGGCCACCGTCGCGGGCGGGCCGCTCAGTTTCAACATCGGCACGCCGGGCCAGCCGAACGGCATGACGCAGCTCTCCGACAGTTTCGCCACCGTCTCGCTCAGCAAGGATGGCTCCCCGGTCGCCAATCTCGCCTCGATCGAAATCGATCCCAATGGTTTTGTTCACGCGGTCTACGATCAGGGCTTTACGCGCCAGATCTATCAGGTGCCGCTGGTTGACGTACCCAATCCCAACGGGCTGATCGCGCTGTCGAACCAGGCCTACAAGGTGTCGCGCGAAAGCGGCCTATTTCCTTTGGGATGCCGGCGACGGGCCGACGGGGTCCACCGTGGGCTTTTCACGCGAGGAATCGACGACCGACGTGGCGGGCGAATTGACCCAGCTGATCCAGACCCAGCGCGCCTATTCCTCGAACGCCAAGGTCATCCAGACCGTGGATGAGATGCTTCAGGACACCACCAACATCAAGCGCTAGGTAGGGTGCGACCGCGATGAGCCTGTCGAGCACCCTCTCCAGCGCCCTTTCCGGCCTGACCGCTGCCGCCCGTGGCGCCGAAGTGGTATCGGCCAATGTCGCCAATGCCACGACCGAAGGCTATGGCCGGCGCGAACTGACGCTGGCCTCGCAAAGCGTCGGCCATGTCGGCGCCGGCGTGCGTGTGGTCGGGGTCGAACGGCAGGTGGATCTGGCCCTTCTTTCCGACCGGCGGATCGCCGAGGCAAGCCACGCCGGCGTGGCGGTTGAGGGTGAATTTCTTTCACGGTTGGAGACCGCCTATGGCACGCCGGATCAGGCCAATTCGCTGTCAGGGCTGATCGCCGGTTTCGAACGCGCGCTGATCGAGGCGGCAAGCCGGCCCGACAGCGAGGCGCGGCTGTCCAATGTCGCCGAAACCGCGCGCCAGATGGTCGCAAAGATCAATGCGGTCGGCCGGACGATCCAGCAGGCGCGTGGCGAAGCCGATGCCGCGATTGCCGGTCAGGTTGCGGAACTGAACACCACGCTGGCACAGATTGCCGAACTCAATGGCCAGATCCGGGCCTATTCCGGCGGCAATCGTGACGCATCGGCCCTGATCGATCAGCGCCAGCAACTGATCGATCGTATTGCCGCGGCGGTGCCACTGCGCGAGGTGAGCCGCGATCACGATCAGATCGCGCTTTACACCACCGGCGGCGCGATTCTGCTCGATGGCCGCCCGGCAGAGCTGGGTTTTACCCCTTCCAACAGGATCACCCCGGACATGGCGGTGGGTGGCGCACTTTCGGGTCTCACGATCAACGGCAACCCGGTGACAACGAGCGGCGCCACGGGCCCGATCGCCGGCGGTGCGCTGGCGGCGAATTTCGCGCTTCGCGACGCATTGGCACCCACCGCCCAGACGCGGCTTGATGCACTGGCCCGCGATCTTGTGGAGCGCATGGCCGACCCCGCGGTCGACCCCACGCTCACCCCGGGCGATCCCGGTCTTTTTACCGATGCCGGTGCGGCCTTCCTTGCCGCCGACGAGGTCGGCCTTGCCCAGAGGCTGCGGCTGAACGCGCTGGCCGATCCCGTTGCCGGCGGCGCGCTTTGGCGTCTGCGCGACGGGCTGGGTGCCACCGCTCAGGGCCCTGTTGGCAATGCTGCGGGCTGAACCGGCTGGCCGAGCGCGAGCGGGCGCAACGCCAGTGTCCGGTGTTTTTACCGGCGGCGACCGCAGCTGGACCTTCGCCGGGCGATGCTGTCGCTTGCCGGGGCTGAACGGCAGGCAGCCGATGCGCGTGCCAGTTACCTGGGCGCGCAATACACATCGTTGCGCGGGCTTGAACTGCAAAGCGGCGTCGATACCGACGCCGAGATGCAGAACCTTCTGCTGGTCGAACAGGCCTATGCCGCCAATGCCAAGGTGGTGCAGGCGGTGGACGACATGATTCAGACCTTGCTGGGGATTTAGATGAGCGAAGTCTCGATCGGCGACATGGCGCGCCACTTCCTCTTGCAGACCCGAAACACCGCCATGAAGGCCGAGGCAAACCGTCTTCTGGGCGAACTGACAACGGGCAAGCGCGCCGATATCGGAAAGGCGGTTGCCGGCGATTTCAAGCCGCTCGCCGCCATCGAATCCTCGCTTCTGCGGCTTCAGGGGTTTCGCACCGCGGCGACGGAGGCCGGCCATTTCGCCCAGTCGATGCAAGACACACTGTCGCTCATCGACACGATGTCGGCCGATGCGGCGCCGGGTTTTCTGGCGGCCTCGGGCGGCGGCAATGCGACGATGGTCAACAGTACCGCGCAGGATGCGCGCCAGAAATTTGCCACCGTCGTTTCGGCCCTGAACACCCGCGTGGCGGATCGCACGCTTTTTGCCGGCGACGCTGCCAACGCCCCGGCGATCGCGGCTGCAGAAACCATGCTGGCCGAACTGATGACGCTGACGACGGGCGAAACCACCGCCACGGGGGTCGAGGCCATTGTCGACACCTGGTTCGACGACCCGCTGGGCTTTGGCACCGCTGGCTATCTGGGCGGCGGCGCGGCTGCCGACCTGCGGATTTCGGAAACAGAGGCCGCGCGGCTTGACATCACCGCCGCCGATCCGGCGATCCGCGACACGCTCAAGGGCTTTGCCATGGCCGCGCTTCTGGATGCCGGGGCGTTGGGCGGGCAGGATACCGCGCGGTCTGTCCTGCTGCGAACCGCGGGCGAGCGGCTGATGCAGGCAGGAACCGACCGCGCGCATCTGGCCGCGCGTCTTGGCACACAACAGGAAATGATCGATGCGGTCGGTGTGCGCAATGCCACCCAGACGCTGGCTCTGGAACAGGCGCGAAACGCCATCGTCGCGGTCGATCCCTACGAGGCCGCCGCGACGCTGGAAGAAACCCAGACCCAGCTGGAAACCCTTTATGCGCTGACCGCCCGGCTCTCCAAACTCTCATTGGTGGATTTCCTCAGATGAAGGCCATGCTCGCCGCGTTGCTGACGCTCGTTCTTTCCTGCGCCGCCCAGGCCGCGCCGATCCGCATCAAGGATCTGGTCGAATTCGACGGCGTGCGCGGCAACGATCTGGTGGGCTACGGCCTTGTCGTCGGGCTCAACGGAACCGGTGACGGCATTCGCAACGCGCCCTTCACCGAAGAGATCATGTCGAACCTTCTGGAACGGCTGGGCGTCAATGTGACCGGTGAACAGTTCCGCCCGAAAAACGTGGCGGCGGTTCTGGTGACCGCCACGCTGCCGCCCTTCGGGCGGGCCGGCGGGCAGATCGACGTGACCGTATCGGCCATTGGCGATGCAAAGAGCCTTTTGGGCGGCACGCTGGTGATGACGCCGCTGAACGGCGCGGACGGGCAGATCTATGCGGTCGCACAGGGCACGATCATTGCCGGCGGCATCGTTGCCGAAGGCGATGCGGCGCGCGTGGTTCAGGGCGTGCCCACCGCCGGGGTCATCCCCGCCGGGGCGCGGATCGAGCGCGAGGTGGAGTTTGACTTCACCGGGCTTCAGGCCATTCGCCTGGCGCTGCGTTCACCGGACTTCACGACCGCCGCGCGGATCGAGGGCGTGATCAACGCCGAATTCGGCCATGCGGTCGCGATCATGCTCGACGCCGGGACGGTGGCGCTGGATGTCGGCGCGACGCGCATGGCCTCGCCCGCCCACGCGCTGGGGCGGATCGAGAACCTGGCCGTGGTGCCGGAAACCCGCGCCCGTGTCGTCGTCGACCAGCGGTCGGGCACCATCGTGATGGGCGAGGACGTGCGCATCAGCCGCGTCGCGGTAGCGCAGGGCGGCCTGACGCTTCGGGTCGACGAAACCGCGCTTGTCTCGCAGCCCAACCCGTTTTCCGAAGGTGAAACCGTGCTGCTGCCGCGTACCGACGTTTCGATAGAGCAGGAGCCGGGCACCGGCATGGCCGAAATCGATGGCGGCACCACGCTGTCGCAGGTTGTGGGCGGTCTGAACGCGCTGGGCGTCGCGCCGCATGACATGATCGACATCCTGAAAAGCATCAATGCGGCCGGCGCGCTTCATGCCGAATTCATCGTTCGCTGAAAGACCGGCAGGCGCCCAGCCAGCCAAGACCGTCTGAGGTGGCTCCAAGGGGATGGTATTCGGCCGAAACCCACCCGGCATAGCCGCGACGTTCGAGCCCGCGCAGGAAGTCCGGCAGATCAATGGCGCCGTCATCGGGTTCATGGCGCGCATGCAGCCCGGCAATCTGGACGTGGCGGGTGATATCGGCGGTCTCTGCGCAGGCGGCCACCGCCGATAGACCGTTGCGATGTGCATGCCAAAGATCGAACTGCAGGCCCAGATTATCCGCCCCGACCGCGGTCAGCAGGGTCCGTGCCTGATCGAAATCGTGCAGGAAATAGCCGGGCATGTCATGCGCGTTCAGGGGCTCGATCGTCAGAACCCGTTCCGGCGCCTCACCGGCCGCCCAGCGAAGGTTGTCGAGATACTGGCGCCTCGCCACCTCTCCCTGCGCGACACCGGCCAGAACATGCACGGTGCAGGAGCCTAGCGCACGGGCATAGGCCAAGGCCTTGTGAAAATCCGCGCGAAACCGGCCTTCGGCGCCGGGGACGGCGGCAAAACCGCGCTCGCCCGCCGCCCAGTTGCCGGCGGGAGTGTTGATAAGGGCCAGCGGCATGGCAGCACCGCCAAGCGCGCTGCGCCAGTCCGAGACCGGATGGTCATAGGGAAACAGGATCTCGACCCCGTCGAACCCGGCGCGCGCCGCGGCGGCGGGCCGTGCGAGCGCCGGCAATTCGCGAAACAGAAGCGAGATATTGGCCGCAATCCGCACCGTCATTCCAGTTCGCCCGACCGCATCACCGGAAAAAACTGCCCGCCGGACCACAGCCCGAACCAGCGTTCGCCCCGGTGTTCGTCGTGAACGGCGTGGTCGATCAGCCGGTAAAAGCTCTTGCGGTCAATCAGTGCGTCGAGACCCGCGCGGATCAGCACATAGGGCGAAGGCTCGTCGCCATCCCGGGCGAAGCGGACGCGGATCGGGTGATCCGCACCGGCGGTCGCGGTATCGCCGACATGGGTGGTAAAGGTGATCGCCTGCGCACGGCCCGCGCCGGTCACGGTGAAATCCACCGCCACGAAAGGCGCGTCATCGACGCGGATGCGCAGCTTTTCGGCGGGCGTGACCAGGAAGAATTCGTCCCCCTCCCGACGCAGGATCGAGGAAAAGAGCCGCACCAGCGCCGGTCGCCCGATGGGCGAACCCAGGTAATGCCAAGTGCCGTCACGCGCGATTCGCATGTCGATATCGCCGCAAAACGGCGGGTTCCACAGGTGTACCGGCGGCGGGCCCTTGCCGGAAGCGGCGGCACCGGCCCGCGCCGCCAGTCCATCGGCCGTGGGTTTCACGCCGATGTGTTCCGCAATCGGTTTTGCCATTTGTACCCGCGCCTTCGATCCGCTCTAATACCCATAACGCGACAAAAGAGGTGTGTCATGGCCGAGGCGTCCGAACTGATTGCCGAAATCGAGGGCCTGGGGGAAAAGCTGAACCGCGCCCGGGCCAGCATCAACCGCCGGTTCATCGGTCAGGACCGGGTGGTGGAGGAGGTGCTGACGGCGTTGCTGTGCGGCGGTCACGCGCTGCTGATCGGCCTGCCCGGCCTGGGCAAGACCCGGCTTGTCGATACGCTTTCGACCGTCATGGGGCTGAAGGGCAGCCGCATCCAGTTCACGCCCGATCTGATGCCCGCCGACATTCTGGGCTCGGAGGTTCTGGAAACCGCGCGCGACGGCAACCGCGCCTTCCGGTTCATCGAAGGGCCGGTCTTCTGCCAGCTTCTGATGGCCGACGAGATCAACCGCGCCAGCCCGCGCACCCAGTCGGCGCTTCTGCAGGCCATGCAGGAACGCCAAGTGACCATTGCGGGCCAGCATCGGCCGCTGGGCAAGCCGTTTCACGTGCTGGCAACGCAGAACCCGATCGAACAGGAGGGGACCTATCCGCTGCCCGAGGCGCAGCTTGACCGGTTCCTGTTGCAGGTCGACGTGGACTATCCCGACCGCGAGACCGAACGCGAAATCCTGCTGGCAACGACCGGCGCCGAAGAGGCCGAGGCCGTGCAGGTCTTTACCGATGCCGAGCTTCTGTCTGCGCAATCGGTGCTGCGCCGCATGCCGGTGGGCGAAGGCGTGGTCGAACGGATCCTCGATCTGGTGCGCGCCTTCCGGCCCGGCGAGCCGGCCGCGCCGGCGCGCGTGACCGAGGCGGTCAGCTGGGGCCCCGGTCCGCGCGCCGCGCAGGCGCTGATGCTGGGTGTGCGTGCCCGCGCGCTGATCGACGGGCGGCTTGCGCCCTCGGTCGAAGACGTGGCCGCGCTGGCGCGGCCCGTCCTCAGCCACCGCATGGCGCTGAACTTCGCCTCCCGCGCCCGGGGCGAAAGCCTGGGCGCGCTGATCGCCGGTGTCGCCTCGGAAACCCTTGCGCTGGAGGTCGCTGCGTGACGCCAACGCCCACCCCCGCCGCGCTGCGCGCCCGGGCCGAGGCCCTGGCCGGCCATTTGCCGCCGCTTTTGGCCGAGGCGGAGCATCTGGCCGCGAACGTGACGCTTGGCGAACATGGCCGCCGCCGCGCGGGGCAGGGCGACGAATTCTGGCAGTTTCGCCCGGCCCATGCCGGCGACGAGGCCCGCGCCATCGACTGGCGCCATTCCGCCCGCTCCGATGCGCATTTCGTACGCGAGAAGGAATGGCAGGCGGCGCAATCGGTGGTGTTCTGGTCGACGCGGCGCAAAGCATGGGCTTCTCAGGGCATCGCGACCGCCCGCAAAGGCCGAACGCGCCCGGCTTCTGGCGCTGGCGCTCGCGGTCTTGCTGTCACGCGCCGGCGAACGGGTGGGTCTTGCCGGGACCGACCTGCCGCCTCGGGGCGGGCCGGTGCAACTGATCCGCATCGCCCAGGGGCCTGACCACGGATAGCGACGAGGATTGCGGGTGCACCGTCGCTGGGCGGCATGCCGGCCAACGGGCGCGCAGTGTTCGACCGTTCCTGCATGACCCGCGCCGGTCGAGGCGGCTGGCCAGCGCCGCCGGGCGCGGCATAACGAGGCGCTCTTGCAGGTCCTTGACCTGACGAAGAGGAATTTCCCTTCGACGGGCGCACAATCTTTGAAAGCATGGGCGGCACCTTGCGTCATGAAACCCTGCGCGCCGGCGATCTGCGCGAACGTTACCGGGCGCGCACGGACGAAACGCCGCGACAGACTGGCGCGGCTTGCCAGCTTTCGGGCTGGCAAATTCAGTGCCACCGCACAGACCACCGCCTTCGCTTCTTTGGCTTTGGCGCGTTGGAGGCGGCGATGACCGGGCTTGCCGCCATCGGTTTTGCCAGCCCCGGCTGCTTCTGGCGCTGGCCGCCCTGCCGATCCTCTGGATCGTGCTGCGCGCCGTGCCGCCGGCGCCGATCCGCCGGCGCTTTCCGGGCGTGGCGATCCTGCTGGGCCTTGCCGACGAACGTCACGAAACCGACACCACGCCCTGGTGGCTTTTGCTGCTGCGCGCGCTGGCGGTGGCGGCCGCGATCGTGGAAGCACCGGCCCGATCTGAACCCCGAACCGCGCAGCGCCAGCGACCGGCCTCTGCTGATCCTTCTGGATGGCACATGGGCGGATGCGCGCGACTGGCCCCGCCGGATCGAAGGGTAGGAGCGGCCTGAGCGAAGCCGCGCGCAACGACCGGCGTGCGGCGGTTGTCGTGCTGACGGACCCGCCGCTGGACGCGCTGCCCTTTGCCGATGCGGCAAGCTAGCCGGAAACCGTCTGTCAGGTCTCGATCCGCGCCCCTATGCGCCCGATGACGACCGGGTGCAGGCCTTGGTCGAGCAGCTGGGCGAGGACGGTTTCGACACGCTCTGGCTGTCGGACGGGCTTGCCCGTGAAAGCCGCGCCGCGCTTCTGTCGGCGTTGCAGGCGGGGAACGGTCAGTATCGTCGAAGTCGGCCGACCCGTCTATGCGCTGCGCCCGCCGGGGCAGGAGGCCGGGATCGTCACCCTGAGCGCCGAGCGGATTCCGGCGGCTGGCGAGGCCGCGGTTTCCATCGTCGCGCATGGGCCCGACCCCAATGGAACCGAGCGCAGGCTGGCCCGCGTCACGGCACAATTCGCAGCCGGCGCGACCAGCGCCGAGGTTCGCCTGTCGCTGCCTGCCGAACTGCGCAACCGGGTCACGCGTTTTGCGGTCGAGGGTCAGCGCAGTGCCGGCGCCGTCAGCCTGACCGACGATGCGCTGAAACGGCGCGAAGTCGTATTGGTTACCACCCGCGAAGCGAAGGGCTTGCAGCTTCTGTCGCCCTTTCACTACCTGCGTCAGGCGCTTTCGCCGTTTGCCGATCTTGTCGAACAGCCGCTTGACCAGGCGCTGCTGGCCAACCCCGACGTGATGATTCTGGCCGATGTCGCCCGCCTTGCTCCGGGCGAACAGGATGCGGTTCTTGACTGGCTGGATCGTGGCGGGCTTCTGGTGCGGTTTGCCGGGCCGGAACTGGCCGCCAGCGACGTTTCGCGCGACACCGAAGATGCGCTGATGCCGGTCAGGCTTCGCGCGGGCGGGCGCGCCGTGGGCGGCGCGATGAGCTGGGGAGAACCGAAGCGGCTTGCCCCGTTTGCCGAAGGTTCGCCGTTTCACGGGCTTGCCATTCCCGGCGACGTGACCGTCAGCGCGCAGGTTCTGGCCCAGCCCGATCCCGACCTGGCCGCGCGCACGCTGGCGACGCTGGCCGACGGCACGCCGCTGGTCACGCGCAAGCCGGTCGGTCAGGGCCAGGTCGTCCTGTTTCATGTCACCGCCAATGCGGAATGGTCGAGCTTGCCGCTGTCGGGCCTTTTCGTGCAGATGCTGGAGCGGCTCGCCGTATCGACCCGGCCGGCGCGGCCCGAGGCCGACGATCTGGCCGGCACGACCTGGGTGGCCGAAGAGCTTCTGGATGCTTATGGCGAGGTTGTCGATGCCGGAGGACAGGCCGGCGTCGCGGGTGCCGATCTGGCCGCCGCGCTGGTTTCCGGCGCGCCGGGCGCGGCGCTGCCGCCAGGGCTATATGCGGGGGCCGAAAGGCGCATTGCGCTGAACGTGGTTGGCGCCGAAACCGCGCTTGCAGCCGCTGTCTGGCCATCGGATGTTGCTGTCGAGGGGCTGACCGTCGCGAAGCAGACCGACCTGAAAGGCCCGCTTCTGGCGGCGGCGCTGATCCTGCTTTTGGCCGACATCCTGGCCTCGCTCGCCGTTGCCGGCCGGCTCCGGGGACCACGCGCCGGCGTTGCCGGCGTTCTGCTGGCGCTCGCGATCTCCGGCGGGGCGGACCGGGCCCCGGCGCAAGACGATGCCGTGGCCGATGCCTTTGCTTTGCGCGCCACGTCCGAAGTTGTGCTGGCCTATATCCGCACCGGCGATACCCAGACCGACCGCATGTCCGAAGCCGGCCTGCAGGGCCTGTCGGACGTGCTGTACCTGCGCACCTCCGTCGAACCCGGAGCACCGATCGGGGTGAGCCCCGAAACCGATGAGCTGGCCTTTTTCCCCCTTCTCTACTGGCCCATCACCGCCAGTCAACCGCTGCCGACCGCCGACGCGGCGGCGCGGCTCAACGCCTATCTGCGCACCGGCGGCGTCATCCTGTTCGATACCCGCGACGCCCAGTTTTCCGGCGGCGGCACGCCCGAGGCGCGCAAGCTGCAACAGATTGCCGCCACATTGGATATCCCGCCGCTGGAACCGATCCCGGCTGACCACGTGCTGACCCGCACCTTCTACCTCTTGCAGGATTATCCCGGGCGTTTCGCTGGCCGCGCCGTCTGGGTCGAAGCCGCGCCACCCGATGCCGCGCAGGCCGAGGGCATGCCGTTTCGCGACCTGAATGACGGCGTGTCGCCGGTGATCATCGGCGGCAACGACTGGGCGGGCGCATGGGCGGCCGATGAACGCGGCAACCCGCTCTTGCCGGTGGGCCGCGGCCTGACCGGCGAACGGCAGCGCGAGTTGGCCTACCGTTTCGGGGTCAATCTGGTGATGTATGTGCTGACCGGGAACTACAAGTCCGATCAGGTGCATGTGCCGGCGCTTCTCGAAAGGCTTGGGCAATGACGGTTGACCGCATCGTCGCCGATCCGCTGCTGCCCTGGCCGATCTTGGCGTTTCTGGCGGCGCTTGCTGTCGCGATGCTGGCCTTCGCCATCTGGCGCGGTCTGGCTGGCTGGGCGCTGCGGGCCTTGGCGCTGTCTGTCGTGCTGACGGCCCTGGCCGGGCCATCGCTGATGCATGAAACCCGTGCGCCCTTGTCCGATATCGTGGTTGTGGTGAGCGACCGCACCGCCAGCCAGCGGATCGCCGACCGCGACGCGCAGACCACGGCCGCGCTGGACGACCTGCGCGACCAGATCGCACGGATGCCGGGAACCGAACTGCACGAAGCGGTGGTGAACGACGCGCCCGACGATGGCGGCAGCCTGCTTATGGGGCGGCTTGCCGACAGTCTGGCCGATGTGCCGCGCGCGCGGCTTGCCGGTGTCGTGCTGTTGTCCGACGGGCAGGCCCATGACGCCGATCTGGCACCCGATGTCGGCGCCCCGGTTCACCTTCTGCTGAGCGGCCACGACGATGACTGGGACCGACGGTTGATCGTGCGCAACGCCCCCACCTTTGCCATTCTGGGCGAACCGGTCGACCTGACCCTGAGGATCGAAGACCAGGGCGCGGTGCCGGCCGAAGCCGGGGCACTGGTGCGGCTGGCCTTTTCGATCGGCGGCGAGGCGGCGCAAGAGGTCGCGGTGCCGGTCGGGCAGGACATCACCATTCCCGTGACCCTGCCGCATGGCGGCATCAACGTGCTGCAATTCACGCTCGACCCGGCGCCGGGCGAACTGACCGACCGCAACAACGCCGCGGTCGTGCAGATCAACGGGGTTCGCGACCGGCTGCGCGTGCTACTGGTCTCGGGCGAACCGCATGCCGGCGAACGGGTCTGGCGCAACCTGCTGAAATCCGACAGTTCGGTCGATCTGGTGCATTTCACCATCCTACGCCCGCCCGACAAGCAGGATGGCGTGCCGGTGACGGAACTGTCGCTGATCGCCTTTCCGACGCGGGAACTCTTCATCGAGAAGATCGACGAGTTTGACCTGATTATCTTCGACAGGTACCGGCGCCGGGGGATCCTGCCGCTATCCTATCTTGAAAACGTGCGCGACTACGTTTGGCGCGGTGGCACGGTCCTCGTGGCCTCCGGCCCGGAATTCGGTTCGGCCGACAGCCTATACCGTTCGCCCCTGGCCGATGTTCTGCCGGTCCTGCCAACCTCGCGCGTGCTTGACGGGCCATTCCGGCCGGCGGTGACCACGGTCGGCCTGCGCCACCCGGTGACCGAAGGGCTGGAGGGCGCCGAAGGCCCCGAAGGGCCGACATGGGGGCGCTGGTTCCGGCGGCTGGAGATGCAGGCGCGCAGCGGCGAGGCGGTGATGGCCGGCCCCGACGACGTGCCGCTGCTGGTGCTTGACCGTGTGGGTGAGGGACGCGTCGCGATGCTCGGCTCTGATCAGGCCTGGCTTTGGGGGCGGGGTTATGAAGGCGGTGGCCCTCAACTGGAACTGTTGCGCCGCCTCGCGCACTGGATGTTGAAGGAACCGGAACTCGAGGAGGAGGCATTGGTCGCCGGTGCGGAGGGAACACGGCTGACGGTTACGCGCCGCACGCTTGCCGACGCGGCCGCGCCGGTTACGGTCACCGGACCGGATGACAAGGCGGTAACGCTGACGCTGGAACCCGTCGGCCCCGGCAAGTTCAGCGCGACCTATGACGCGCCGGAGATGGGCCTTTACCGGCTGAGCGACGGCACGCTCGACGCCGTGGCCGCGCTTGGCCCGGCGGCGCCGAAGGAGTTCGAGGAAACAGTGGCCAGCGATGAAAAGCTTGCCGCGCTGGTGCAGGCGCGTCGCGGCGGGTCGCTGCGGATCGAGGATGGCATGCCCGATCTGCGCAAAGTGCGCGAGGGCAGGCCTGCCGCCGGCCGTGGCTGGATCGGTATAACCCCGCGTGGTGCCTATGTGACCGAAGACGTGCAAAGTCGCCCGTTCCTGCCGGCCTGGGCCTATCTGTTGCTGGCCTCGCTCTTTGCGCTGGCCGCCTGGCTTTGGGAAGGCCGGCGCGGGGCGGGCGGCGGCCTCGCCTGATCGCCGAGTTCAATATTTGACTTTCTGGTCAGATTTCGCCAAGCCACACTTGCGTGCCCCATGCCCCCCGTGTCACGCTTGCCTTGTGTTTGCGCCGGAGCCATGCCCGTGAAAACCCAAACCGAAACGCCCCGCGCTGTCGGGACCAGTACCAGCCAGTTGCCCCAGCTGGCCCATGCGCGTAATCCGGGCATGGCGCTGGATCTGGATTGGGTCGCAGCAGTGCAGGCCAACACCTCGGCCATCGAACGGCGGGCGGCAACGCTGCCGGGGCGCCGCTCGGTCAAGAAGGACCATCAGGCGGCATGGTTGTTGAAGGCGATCACGCTGATCGACCTGACCACGCTGGCGGGCGACGATACCGAAGGCCGGGTTCGGCGGCTTTGTGCCAAGGCGCGTCAACCGGTTCGTGCGGAGTTGCTGGACGCGCTGGGCATGCCGGTCATCACCACCGGCGCGGTCTGCGTCTATCACGACATGATCGAAACCGCGGTGCGTGCGCTGGAAGGCACGGCGATTCCGGTTGCGGCCGTGTCCACCGGCTTTCCCGCGGGTCTGTCGCCCTACCGTCTGCGCATCGCCGAAATCGGCGAAAGCGTGCGGGCCGGCGCCCGGGAAATCGACATCGTGATTTCGCGACGCCATGTGCTGACGCAGAATTGGCAGGCGCTATACGACGAGATGCGCGAGATGCGCGAAGCCTGCGGTCAGGCCCATGTAAAGGCCATTCTGGCCACCGGCGAACTGGCGACGCTGCGCAATGTCGCGCGTGCCAGCCTTGTCTGCATGATGGCCGGCGCAGATTTCATCAAGACCTCGACCGGCAAGGAAAGCGTGAACGCGACAATTCCGGTCAGCCTGACCATGATCCGTGCCATCCGCGACTATCAGGACCGCACCGGGTACAAGGTCGGCTACAAGCCCGCCGGCGGAATATCGAAAGCCAAGGATGCGCTGACCTATCTGGCGCTGATGAAGGACGAACTGGGCGATCCCTGGTTGCAGCCCGATCTCTTCCGCTTCGGCGCCTCGTCGCTTCTGGGCGATATCGAACGCCAGCTGGAGCACCACGTTACCGGCCGCTATTCGGCCGCCAACCGCCATCCGATGGGGTAGGCCATGACCATCAAGGAAATCTTCCAGTCCATGGAATACGGCCCCGCACCCGAGGCCAGCACCGAGGCGGTGGTCTGGCTTGAACGCCATGGCCGGTGCTTCGGCCACTGGATCGACGGGGCCTTCACCGCACCGGGTTCGACCTTTGCCACGAAGAACCCCGCAACCGGCGCGGAACTGGCGCAGGTCACGCAAGCGACGGCAGGCGATGTCGATACCGCCGTGGCGGCCGCGCGGCGGGCGCAACCAAAATGGGCGCGCCTGCCCGGTCATGCCCGGGCGCGGGTGCTTTATGCGCTGGCCCGGCTGGTGCAGAAACACAGCCGCCTGTTTGCCGTTCTCGAAACGCTGGATAACGGCAAGCCGATCCGCGAAAGCCGCGATATCGATATTCCGCTGGTCGCGCGGCACTTCTATTACCACGCCGGGCTTGCGCAGCTTCTGGCCTCGAATTTCCCGATCGCGCGCCGCTTGGGGTTTGCGGCGCGGTGATCCCATGGAATTTCCCGCTGCTGATGCTGGCCTGGAAAGTGGCACCGGCGCTGGCGGCCGGCAATACCGTTGTGCTGAAACCGGCGGAATACACGTCGCTCACCGCGCTCCTTTTTGCAGAAATCAGCCGCGAGGCGGGCCTGCCCAAGGGGGTCTTGAACGTCGTCACCGGCGACGGCGCGGCCGGCGCAGCGATTGTCGACCACCCCGGCATCGACAAGATCGCCTTTACCGGCTCGACCGCGGTCGGCCGAAAGATCCGTGAGGCGACGGCCGGCAGCGGCAAGGCCCTGACGCTGGAGCTTGGCGGCAAGTCGCCCTACATCGTTTTCGACGATGCCGATCTCGACAGTGCGGTCGAAGGGCTGGTCGACGCGATCTGGTTCAATCAGGGGCAGGTCTGTTGCGCCGGTTCACGGCTATTGGTGCAGGAAGGCGTCGCCGAATGGTTCCACGACAAGCTGCGGCGCAGGATGGACGGGCTGCGCATCGGCGATCCGCTCGACAAGTGCATCGATGTCGGGGCGGTGGTCGATCCCGTGCAGCTGGCCACCATTACCGAAATGGTCGACGGCTGTGCCGAAGGAACGGTCTACAGGGCCAGAACGCCGCTGCCCGCCAGCGGTTGCTACTATCCGCCCACGCTGATCACCGGGCTTTCCGCGGCCTCCCGCCTGATGCAGGAGGAAATCTTTGGCCCGGTTCTGGTGTCGATGACCTTCCGCACCCCCGGCGAGGCAGTGGAACTGGCCAACAACACCCGTTACGGGCTGGCCGCGACGGTCTGGACCGAGAATGTGAACCTCGCGCTCGACATAGCGCCGAAGCTGAAGGCGGGCGTTGTCTGGGTAAACGCCACCAACCTTTTCGACGCGGCCGCCGGTTTTGGCGGCGTGCGCGAAAGCGGCTTTGGCCGCGAAGGCGGCTGGGAAGGGTTGCTGGCCTATCTGAAACCCGCCGCCCCGGCCCGCGCGCTAAAGCCTTTGCCAGCGGTGGCAGAACCGGCCAACGCCACGGTTTCCGGCATCGACCGAACCGCGAAACTCTATATCGGGGGCAAGCAGGCGCGGCCCGATGGCGGCTATTCGCGCGCGGTCTGGTCGCCACGCGGCGCGCTTCTGGGCCATGTGGGTCTGGGCAATCGCAAGGACATCCGCAATGCGGTCGAGGCTGCCCATGGTGCAGCGAAAGGCTGGGCACGGACGACCGGCCATCTGCGCGGACAGATCCTTTACTTTATCGCCGAAAACCTTGCCGCCCGCGCAGGCGAATTCGCAGCCCGGCTGAAGGACATGACCGGCAAACCCGGCGCGGCAGAGGTCGATGCCGCGATCCAGCGGCTTTTCACCTATGCCGCATGGGCCGACAAGTGGGACGGCACGGCGAAATCGGTGCCGATCCGGGGCGTCGCGCTGGCGATGAACGAACCTTGCGGCGTCATCGGCGCGCTCTGCCCGGATGAAGCGCCGCTACTGGGCCTCGTGTCGTTGATGGCGCCGGCGATTGCCACCGGCAATGCCTGTGTGCTGGTCCCTTCACAGCCGTTCCCGCTGGCCGCGACGGATTTCTATCAGGTGCTTGACACGTCGGATCTGCCCGGTGGGGTCGTCAACCTTGTCACCGGCGACCATGGCGAACTGGCAAAGCCACTGGCCGGGCATCTCGACGTCGACGCAGTCTGGAGTTTCTCCTCCACCGACCTGTCGGCGCTGGTTGAACGCGAAAGCGCCGGAAACCTCAAACGAAGCTGGGTGAACAACGGGCGGTCGCGCGACTGGGCGGGTGCCAGCGCGGAGGGCCGCGACTTCTTGCGCGCGGCGAGCGAGGTCAAGACCGTCTGGGTGCCCTACGGCGAATAGGGCGGCTTCGGCGCCTCCGCGCCGGCTTTCCGCCGACCGGGCAAGAAAGGTGCTGGCCAAAACCGGACACGAGACATAGAAAGCGCCCAATTTCTGCGAGGGGCAAAGATTGGCACGTATCGATCCTGACAAGATCGTTGTCTGTTCGTTTCACACGGCCGACGATTATTACCGCGCCTTTGGCGAAAAACAGCGTCGCTCGCTTGAGGCGCTGGGCTTGCCATTCGAAATCGCCGAGATCGAAAAGAAGGATGGCGAGGAATGGCTCGACATCTGCCGCAAGAAAGTACCCTTCATCCATTCGGTCTGCCAGAAGCATCCCGACAAGAAGGTGTTCTGGATCGACGTCGACTGCGAACTGGAGTTCCTGCCGGATTTCGTCTTGCATTCAACGGCTGATATCATCGGTTTTCAGCGCGGTTTCGATGACCCGTTCAATATCGGCTACAAGAAGCGCGCCCGCTTCTGGGAACCGTGTTTCTGGGGGATCCACACCACCGAAGCGGCCCGGCGCTATATCGCCGCCGCGGCCGAAAGCGAGAAAAAGGCCGAAGTTCGCGCCACCGATGACTATTTCTTCGAAGAGGCGTGGCGTCTGCACGCGGCGTCGATGACATTTCAGATCATCCCGTCGCAATTGGTGGCGGGTCGCAAGGACAATCTGGCCACCGGCGTGCGGCCGTTTTTCTATTTCGGCAGCAGCGGAAACGTTGACAAGTTTAAGGGTCAGGCTGCCCAGCACCGCCGCGCCGGCATTGGCCGGTTTTCCCTGATGGGAGCCGGTGATTTCGTGCGGCGAACATCACTGGCTGCCGCCAAGGCGGTGCAGGACGGCCTGCCGGATCAGCTATCGCTGAAAATGCGACGTCTTTCCGACAACAGCGGCCTGACCGGGCTTCTGGTGGGCGATGGCAAGACGACGCGGGCCATGAACCCCGAATTGTTGCGCAGTTATTGGGCCCTTGTCGCCGCCGCTCGGGCGGGCGACAAGGCCGAAACCGAACGGCTTCTCGCGCTCGTGGACGGAAAGCAACTGCCCGGCGATCAGCACGTCACCTTCGAAGCCGCCGCGCGCGCGCTTCTGGACTACGCCACAAGCGGCGACGGGCCGCCGCTTCGGCTGGCCTGGTGGGATCGGCCGTTTCCCGGCAATTTCGGTGACTGGCTGTCACCACTGATCATCGGCGGCATTTCGGGGCGCCGCGTTGTGCACGAAGCGCCGACCAAGCTGAGCGGCGAACCGCATCTTTTCGGGATCGGGTCGATCGGACGCTTCATTTCGCGCAAGTCCGTCGTCGTCGGCACCGGGATCAGCCAACGTGACGTGGCCCTGCATCCCAAGGCAAACTACATCTCGGTTCGCGGGCCGATAACGGCGCAGAAGCTGCGCGAGGAGGGCGGCGAGGTCGAGGACAGGTTCGGCGATCCCGGCATCCTGATTTCGCGGCTCATCCCGGTCACTCGGGACAAGACCAACGGCAAGATCGCGCTGGTGCGCCATCACACGCACCGCAAGCTGGCTGCCCGTCTGCCCGAAAACATGGATGAGCTGAGCGTCATGGTCGGTTCGCGTGCCGGGATTACTGACCTTGTCGAGGCGCTCAATCGCTATGACAGCGTGGTAACCAGCGCGATGCACATCTACATCGCCTGTCAGAGTTACGGAATTCCGGTGGCTCTGGTAAACTTCCAGGGCGGCGAAAGCGCGGTCCATGGTGACGGCATAAAGTACGTCGATTATGCCCTTGGCGCGGGCGTGCCGGAACGCACGCCCATCGTGATCGACCCCGACATGCGGTCGACGGATTTCGCGCCGCTGACGTACGAGGCCCGCATTTCAAGCGCCAAGATGGACGACGTCGAAGAAGCGGTTCGCGAAGGCATCCGCCGGCTTGACGCGATCTGAAGCGGGCGGGCCGATGGGCACCGATCAGCCACCGGCCACAGCCATTGCGCTGACCATCGCCTATTCGACCCTGGGCGGGCGCGTGCACGACATCGTCTTGCCCGAGCCACGTGATGCGCGTGAAATTCTGGTGCTTGTGCAGGGTGACAGCCCGGGGCGCTGGACCGACGGTTCAACCGGCCCGACATCCGTGTCATTCACCTTGGCGGGCGCGGCGTGGCCCGGTCGCGTAACTGCGCGCTGACTGAGGCGCGCGGCCGGTGCCTGATCTTTGCCGATGACGACATTGTGCTCGATCAGAAAGGACTCGACGCGGGGCTGGCTGCCTTTGCCGCCGACCCCGACCTTGTGCTGCTTTTGGGCCGCAGCGTGGACCCCGACGGCAACCTCAGAAAGTCCTACGACCGACAGGCCCGTGCGCTGACACGGTTCAACGCGGCCAAAGCTGCGACCTTCGAGATGATGATCCGCACCGGCGGCGTCGCGGAGGCGCGGGTGCGCTTCGATGAAGGCTTTGGCGCCGGGGCGCCCAACCATCTGGGTGACGAGTACATCTTCATTGCCGATCTCTTGCGTGCCGGCTGCCGCTGCGTGTCGATCCCGGTGGTCTTTGCAACCCATCCCGCAGAAAGCTCGGGGCTGCGCTGGTCGGCCCGCGAGAACCTGCGCGCGCGCGTGGCGGTATTTCGCCGGGTTTTCCCGCGCCTCTGGCCGCTTGTCGTGGTGGCGTTTCTTGCCAAGAACCTGACGCGGCTGAGGCCCTGAGCCTTCGCCTTGTGCCCTACATGTTGCTCAGGTCGCGATGCCATTTGGTCAGCAGCGCCAGACCGACGACAAGAAGCGTAAAGGCCACGCCGAAGACATAGATCGGCTCGACGTAATAGGCGCGATAGGTGGTGTAAAGCCCGACCGCATCTGCCCCACGATTTGCACCAGCGGATTGAACCACAGGTAGTTTGAAAACGGTTCGGGCACGTGGTCGTACATCACGAAGATGCAGGACAAGAGAAACAGCGGCCGCGTCATGATTGCCCAGACCCGCACCCAGATCGGAAACCGCCGGAACAGGAAGCAGTTCATCACCCCTACGCCCAACCCCAGCGCACCGGCCATCAGCACGGCAAGAATGATGGCCCGGACATTGAGGATAAGCTGAAGATCTTCCATCCAGATGATCCCCCAGGCCACGACCAGAACGACAAGGATCTGGGTGATGTAGTTCAGCACGAACCGCGCGATAACGGCATCGACAAAGGTAACACCCGGGTAGAACAGCAACTGTTTGGAAAACGCCAGCGACCCGGCGATCTTCCGGCTGATGTCGACGTAAAGCATGAAGGGCAGCAGCCCGGTTGCGTAAAACAGAGAAAAGCTGGACCCGATCGGCGGGGCCCGGAAGGCGAGCGAAAACAGGACACTGAGCAGCGCGACACCGGCCGCTGGCTCAACGACCGCCCAGATATAGCCGCCAGGCGACTTGCCATAGGTCGTCGACATCTCGCGCAGGATCAGCGCCATGATCGTACGCAGGGTCTTGAAGCGGCGCGAAGGAAGTAACTGACTGCTTTCAAGTAGGCTCATGGGCTCAGACCGGGGCTGCGCGTTTCATGTTTTCTTCGTGCCGGGCGATCGCTTCGTCGACATCGTCGAAATAGGTCAGTTTTCCACCTTCCAGAACCGCGGCCGCCTGGCACATGGCCTTGATCATGCTCATCGAATGCGAAACCACCACCGCGCCCGAGGTTTCCAGCCGGGCGTTGAACACGGCCTTGCTTTTCTCGCGAAACGCGGCATCGCCGACCGAGGTTACCTCGTCGACGAGGTAGGTGTCAAAATGGATGCCCATCGACACGCCAAAGGCCAGGCGCGAGCGCATGCCCGAGGAGTAGGTCTTGAAAGGCTGATGAAAATGCAGACCGAGTTCCGCGAAATCCTCGACAAAGGCGCTGAGGTTCTTGGTGTCTACGCCATAGACCCGGGCGATGAAGCGGGTGTTCTGGGCACCGGTCAGTTCGGGGTGAAAACTGCCCGCGAAACCGACGGGCCAGGAAATCGTGCCATCGGACACCACCCGCCCACTGTCCGGGCGCATGGTGCCGGCGACGATGCGCAGCAGGCTGGTTTTGCCCGCGCCGTTGCGGCCAAGCAGCGCAACGCTGGTGCGGCTGGGAAAGACCACGCTGATGTTGTTGGCCACGACCTTCTGCCGGTTTCCCAAGCGAAAGGTTTTACAGATGCCGTCCAGCTTCAGCATGGTCGTTACCGGCGGTCCTTCACGCTGTAGGCGATCAGGACCAGCAGGAACCAGCCGAGCAACAGGAAGAACACCGTCAGGCCAAGGATCAGGTCGCTTTGCGGGAAAAGGGCGCGTTCGGCGAGCGTTGGCTGGATATAGACCGCAAGATAGCGGCTGGCGCGTTCGGAATTGGCACGGGCGATATCCAACGCGGTCAGCGCGCCGACATAGGCCTTTTCGGCGAATTCCATATTGGTCGCCAGTTCTTCGTAATGGGCCAGCACCTGCACGAATTCGTCCGGCGACTCCGAGAACTGGCCAAGCTTCTCACGCTCTTCCTTGATCCGCTGTTCGATGACCTCGATGCGTTTTTGCAGCGCCGTGGTGCGCGGGTCGCTCACATCCTGCTGGCTCAGCACATCAAGCTGGATCGTCGTTTCAACAAGTTGCTGGTTCAGCGTGGTCAGAAGGCCCGACTGCGCGCTGACGACCGAAGCCGGGTCAACAATGCGGGTCTGCTGGCGGTAGGCCGACAGTTCCTGCCGCGCTTTCGCCAACCGTTCCTCGGCGCGTGTCAGGTCTTCCAGCGCGTAACGCATGGAATCGTTTCTGGCCGCGGCGGACAGGTCATTCACCAGCCGTCGCGCATTCTCGATGATATGCGTGGCGATCAGCTTGGCGTCATCGGGGCTGAAGGCGCGGACCTGAACCTCGATCAGCTGGGTGCCGGAATCAAAGTTCACATCGACCATCGATTTCCAGTACTTCACCAGGTCTTCGATGGAACCCTCTTCGGAAAAGGCAAAGACCGGGTCGTTCTGCGGCTTGCGGAACAGGCTGCGCAGATCCATTTCCCTGTCAAGTTCCTCAACCATCTGCTGGCTGCGGATATATTCGTAAAGCACATTGGGGTCCGACCCGGTGCTGGTTGACCCGGTAAAGGCCGACAGGCCGGAAATCAGCCCCGCACCAACGCCGGTATCCTCGCTTCGCACCAGAAAGCCAGCGGTCGAACTGAACTGCTCGGCGGCGCGGTAATGCAGATACCAGGCAACCAGCGATGCCGGTGCCACGACCAGCAGAATGAAGCTGAGCATGATCAGCCGGTGCCGAATGGCCAGCCGCGCCGCGCGGGCGACGGGGCGGATCTTTTTCTTCGGCACAGCAGGGTGCTGTTTGACTTCTGCCATCGGCCTTGTGTTCATTCGTCTTGGTCCTGGTTTGCTGCTCGGCCTTGGCCCTGACCTTGTGGAGTCTACCCTGAGGTGGATACGATTGCCACGTTGTCGTGGCGAATTAGCCCGAATGCGGCGCCTCTGCAATCGTTGCGGCGCTGCCTGATCTCTCCCTCGGCTAAAAGGCGCGACTGACCTGTTCGCTCAGCCAATGGGCAAAGGCCGCGGCGGCGGGGTTGTCGATGCCTTCCGGCGTGGCGATGAAATAGCTGTTGCGGGTGCGCGTCACGGCGGGGTCAAGCTGTACCAGAGCGCCGCCCGAAAGCTCCTCTTCGATCAGGTATGACGGCACCAGCCCGGCGCCCAGCCCGTGCCGGGCAGCGGTGATGATCATCGAGAACTGGTCGAACTGCATGCCGGGATAGACGTCACGGTCGGTGATTCCGGCGGCATGGAACCAGTCGGCCCAGGCGCGCGGGCGGGTTTCCAGATGCAGAAGCGGCGCTTCGGAAAGTGCCGCGGCGCTGGTGATCGAATGGCGTTTCGCAAATTCCGGCGCGGCGATGGCCAGCAGGGTTTCGTGGCAAAGGTGGGTCATGCGCGCATCGGGCCAGTCTTCCTGCCCGAAGTGGATCGCCAGATCGAACCGTTCACGGGCCAGATCAAACGGCCGCACACGTGTCGCAAGCGACAGCGACACCTCCGGATTGCGCCGCGTGAAATCCTCCAGCCGCGGCACCAGCCAGCGGTTGCCAAAGGTTGGCAGGACGGAAACGCGCAGCACCGAATGCCCGCTGCCGGCAGCGATGGCGCGCGATACGGTCTGGCGGATGTTTTCCAGATCCTGCGCGAGGGACTGGGCAAAGTTGAACCCGGCTTCGGTCAGCCGCACGCCGCGCCCGACGCGACGGAAAAGGGCGGTGCCGATCGTCTGTTCGAGTTCCTTGACCTGCCGGCTGATCGCGCCTTGTGACAGGCTCAGCTCCTCTGCCGCCAGGGTGAAGCTCTGGTGCCGCGCGGCGGCTTCGAAACTGCGCAGGACCGCGTAAGTTGGCAGGTAGCGTCGTTGATTCATCGGAAATTCGGCGATTAGTCGGTGTATGACATTACTATAGCTCATCAATACTTGCCTTTATAGTGACTTTTCTTGACTTCGCTTCACGAGTATCGCTGAGATGAGCGATCAGGGAGGACGTGGCCATGAAATCGGTTGCCGTATTGGGGCTGGGCAAGGTCGGCGCGCTGGCGGCCGAGCTTTTGCATGATGCGGGCTTTCGCGTCACGGGCTGCGACCGCGTGGCCTTTGCCGACCGGTTCGCCTTCGACACCCGCGTGATCGACACGGCTTCTGCCGCCGACCTGGCCGCGCTGTTTTCCGGGGTCGACGCGGTCCTGTCCTGCCTGCCCTATCACCTCAACACCGGGGTCGCGACCGCCGCCCATGCCGCCGGCATCCATTATTTTGACCTGACAGAGGATGTGCCGACGACAAAGGCGATCATCGCGCTTTCCAAGACCGCGCGCGGGCTGATGGCACCGCAATGCGGGCTGGCTCCGGGTTTCGTGGGCATTGTCGGCGCCGAACTGATTTCGCAGTTCGATGATTGCCGGTCGTGCAAGATGCGCGTGGGCGCGCTGCCGCAAAACCCGACCGGGCTGATGGGCTATTCCTTCAACTGGTCGCCGGAAGGTGTGGTGAACGAATACCTGAATGACTGCGAGGTTCTGGAAGACGGCCAGGTCAAGTGGGTGTCACCGATGGAGTGGCATGAAAAGATCTATATCCACGGGGTCGAGCTGGAGGCTTTTACCACTTCGGGCGGTCTTGGCACGATGTGCGAAACCTACCTCGGGAAAGTGCCGAACATCGACTACAAGACGATGCGCTACCCCGGGCATATGAAACTGATGAACTTCTTTTTCCATGAACTGCTGATGCGCGAACGCCGGAAAGAAGCGGGCGAGATCCTGGTTCACGCCAAGCCGCCGGTCGACGAGGATATCGTCTATATCCACGTTGCCGCCGAAGGGCGTGCCGACGGCCGCATGTCTCGGAAGGAGTTCGTGCGCGGTTACACCCCGATCGAACTGGCCGGCCGCCGCCGCACCGCAATCGCCTGGACAACCGCGTCATCCGTCGTGGCGGTGATCGAGATGGTGCGCGATGCCATCTTGCCGAATGCGGGCTTTCTGAAACAGGAAGACATTCCGCTGGCCGCATTTCTGAAAACCCGTACGGGTTCGGCCTATGCGGCGCAGGGCTGAGCTTTGCCGCCGGTGCTTAGGTGCTGCCTTTGGGGCGAAATAGGCCGGCGGTTCAGCGCAAACCTATTTCATTCGGTGCGTCGAGTGACCTATATTCATGCCTAATAGTCATGAGTATGTGTTGAACCATCGTTTTTCTTTGCTGGCTTCCCGTGGCAGGTTGCGCGCGAAACTGGCACCGGGCGGCCGATGACCCTGGCAAAGGCCACAGCAGCGCACGCCCCACCCAACGGCGGTTGCCGTGGCAGGTGGCGCGAAAGGCCATCGGGGGCGGCGATCGGGCGAAGGCCATTGCTGCGCATCCGCGATTTTGCCGATATGATTGGCATGGTCGGGGCAGCCCCGCGCCGGTAGCGAGTGACACCGGACGAGCGATGCCCTCGCTCGCCCTGCACAACAGCCGATCTGAACTGAGGAACCGCCATGAAAGATCATCACCTCGCCCCGCAAAGCCGGCCTGACCTGGGAAGCTTTGATTGGGAGGATGCGCTGCGCCTTGATAGCCAGCTGAGCGAAGACGAACGGATGCTGCGCGACGCCGCCCGTGCCTTCGCGCAGGAAAAGCTGCAACCGCGCGTCATTGCCGCCTACCGCGACGAGGTGACCGATCCGGCGATTTTCCGCGAGATGGGCGAGGCCGGGCTTCTGGGTGTGACCGTGCCCGAGGAATACGGCGGGCTTGGCGCAAATTACGTGACCTACGGGCTGGTCGCGCGCGAGATCGAACGTGTCGACAGCGGCTACCGCTCGATGATGTCGGTGCAGTCGAGCCTGGTGATGTACCCGATCTACGCCTACGGCTCGGATGCGCAGCGCAAGCGTACCTGCCGAAACTGGCGTCGGGGGAATGGATCGGCTGTTTCGGCCTGACCGAACCCGATCTCCGGTTCGGACCCGGCCGGGATGAAGACTGTCGCGAAGAAAACCGCCGACGGTTTTGTGCTGAACGGCGCGAAGATGTGGATATCCAACGCGCCCATCGCCGATGTTTTCGTCGTCTGGGCAAAGTCCGAGGCGCATGGCGGCAAGATCCGCGGCTTGTCCTTGAGAAGGGCATGGCCGGGCTCTCGGCGCCGAAGATCGGGGGCAAGCTCTCCCTCCGGGCTTCGGTGACCGGTGAGATCGTGATGAAGGATGTGGCTGTGGGCGAAGACGCGCTCTTGCCCGGGGTCGAGGGGCTGAAGGGCCCATTCGGCTGCCTTAACCGCGCCCGTTATGGCATCAGCTGGGGGTTCTGGGTGCGGCCGAATTCTGCCTGCATGCCGCGCGGCAATACGGGCTGGACCGCAAGCAGTTCAACAAGCCGCTGGCGCAGACCCAGCTTTACCAGAAGAAGCTGGCCGACATGCTGACCGAGATCACGCTCGGCCTGCAGGCCAGCCTTCAGGTCGGCCGGCTGATGGATGCCGCCAATGCCGCGCCGGAAATGATCAGCCTCGTCAAGCGCAACAACTGCGGCAAGGCGCTGGAGATCGCGCGCTGGGCGCGCGACATGCACGGCGGAAACGGCATTCAGGAAGAGTTTCAGGTGATGCGGCATATGGTGAATCTTGAAACCGTGAATACCTATGAAGGCACCCATGACGTGCATGCGCTGATCCTTGGACGCGCCATCACCGGGCTTCAGGCCTTCTTCTGAAACCGGCTGCTGCGGCGGCTTCTGGGCTCCGGAAAACATGGATCGCGCCGATTATCGTGCACGAAAGCTTTCTGGCCCGCGTGGCGGCGGGTGATCTGCCGGCCCGGCGCGGGCAGCGCCGGCTGGCCGATGCCGGGCTGAGCCCCGCGGCGCTGGTCGGGCTGTTCCGGGCCCAGGTGCTAAGCCGGCATCTGGACCGCCAGCAGTTGCAGGCGCGAGGGCAGGGGTTTACACCATCGGGTCTTCGGGGCATGAAGGCAACGCGGCCATTGCCGCAGCGCTGCGCCCGACCGACCCGGCCTTCCTGCACTATCGCGACGGCGCCTTTCAGATTGCCCGCGCGGCGCAGGTTCCGGGCCAGACACCGATCTGGGACATGCTCCTGTCTTTCACCTCGTCGTCCGAGGACCCGATTTCGGGTGGCCGTCACAAGGTACTTGGGTCGAAAGCGCTGTCGATCCCGCCGCAAACCTCGACCATCGCCAGCCACCTGCCCGAGCGGTGGGCGTGGCCTATTCCATCGGTCTGTCGCGGCGGGTGGCACCGCTGGCGCGCGAATGGCCCGATGACAGCGTGGTGATGTGCAGCTTCGGCGATGCTTCGCTGAACCATTCCACCGCGCAGGGTGCGCTCAACACCGCTGGCTGGACCGCCTATCAGTCGGTACCCTTGCCGCTGCTTTTCGTCTGCGAAGACAACGGTATCGGCATCTCCACCAAGACCCCGCGCGGATGGGTCGCTGCCAGCGTCGCCGAACGGCCGGGCCTGCACTATGTCACCTGCGACGGGCTCGACCTCGTCGACACCTATGCCGTGGCCCGCGAATTGACCGGCTGGATCCGCAGCCGCCGGAAACCCGCCTTTCTGCACATGGGCACCGTTCGCCTTTACGGCCATGCCGGCGCCGATGTGCAGACCGCCTACATGACGAAGGAAGAGGTCGAAGCCGGCGAGGCCAATGATCCGCTTCTGCATTCGGCCCGCTGGCTGATCGCCGAGGCCGGGCTTTCGGCCGATGACGTGCTGGCGATCTATGGCCAGACCGACGCGCAGGAGGCGCGTGCCGCCGAACAGGCCGTTGCCCGGCCGAAACTGCGTACCGCCGCCGATGTGATGGCCTCGATCGTGCCGGCTCGCCGCGACTGCCCGGCCAGCAACGGCCCCGCGCCCGAAGCGCGGGCGGCGACTTTCGGGGCCTCGGACATGCGCGCGCTGGACGAGCCACAGCATATGGCCAAGCTCATCAACTTCGCGCTGACCGACCTGATGCTGGAACACCCCGAGATCGTGATGATGGGCGAAGATGTTGGCCGCAAGGGCGGGGTCTATGGCGTCACGCAGCGCTTGCAGCAACGCTTTGGCCCTGACCGGATGATCGACACGCTTCTGGACGAACAGTCGATCCTCGGTCTGGCCATCGGGCTGGGTCAGAACGGGTTTGTGCCGATGCCGGAAATCCAGTTCCTGGCTTACCTGCACAATGCCGAGGACCAGCTGAGGGGCGAGGCGGCGACCTTATCCTTCTTCTCCAACCGCCAGTACGCCAACCCGATGGTGCTGCGCATCGCGGGTCTCGGCTATCAGCGCGGCTTTGGCGGGCATTTCCACAACGACAATTCGCTGGCCGTGCT
Organism: Paracoccaceae bacterium; assembly: GCA_041397385.1. Lineage (GTDB taxonomy): Bacteria > Pseudomonadota > Alphaproteobacteria > Rhodobacterales > Rhodobacteraceae > Albidovulum. Next base: position 37,195 of record JAWKWW010000001.1, on the reverse strand, counting down.
GCGCGACATACCCGGCATCGTCATCGCCTGTCCCTCGAACGGGCGCGACGCGGCGCTGATGCTGCGCGAGGCGGTGCGGTTGGCGCGCGAGGAACAGCGCATCGTCGCTTTTGTCGAACCGATTGCTCTTTACATGACGCGTGACCTCCACGAGGCCGGTGACGGCGGCTGGACCTTTCGCTACCCCGCCCCCGGTGAAGCGCTCCGGCTGGGCGAGGTGGGTGTGCAAGGGCAGGGCACCGACCTTGCCATCGTCACCTATGGCAACGGCGCTTATCTGTCGCAAAAAGCAGAAAAGATTTTGCGCGACACCCATGGGTTGAAGGCGCGGGTCGTCGATATCCGCTGGCTCGCCCCGCTTCCGGTCGACGCGATCCTGCGCGAGACGGAAGGCTGCGCAAAGGTGCTGATCGTCGATGAATGCCGCCGCACCGGGTCGCAAAGCGAGGCGCTGATGGCGCTTTTCGCCGAAGCCGGCCGGCCGGACGTGGCGCGGCTGACCGCCGAGGATTGCTTTATCGCCACCGGCCCCGCCTATGCGGCCACGTTGCCCTCGGCCGAGGGTATTGTCGCGGCGGCGCTGGCGCTGGCGAAGGGGGTGCGCGCATGAGCCGGAAGACTGCGCTGGTCGTCGCCCCGGGGCGTGGCACCTATAACAAGGACGAACTGGGCTACTTCGCTCGCCATCACGGCCAGCGCGGCGAGCTTCTGGATGCCTTTGACGCCATGCGCCGTTCGGCGGGGCAGGTGCCGCTTTCCGAACTGGATGGTGCCGAGCGTTATTCCGTCGCCACCTTCAGCCGGGGCGACAATGCCTCGGCGCTGATCCACGCCTGCGCGCTGGCCGACTTTCAGGCGATCGACCGCGATGCCTTCGACATTGTCGCGATCACGGGCAATTCCATGGGCTGGTACATCGCGCTTGCCTGTGCCGGCGCACTCAATCGCGACGACGGCTTTCGGCTGGTCAACACCATGGGCACGCTGATGCAGGAGGCGCTGATCGGCGGCCAGATCCTGATGCCCTTCGTGGATGAAGACTGGGTGGAGATTCCGGGCCGCCGCGAGGTGCTTTTCGCCCTGTGCGACGAAATCGCAGGGCTTTATGTTTCGATCCACCTTGGCGGCATGATCGTATTCGCCGGCGACGATGCCGCGCTGGCTGCTTGCGAGGCACGCCTGTTGCCAATGGCGACCGGCCGCTTCCCGATGCGGCTTGCCAATCACGCCGGGTTTCATTCACCCCTGCAGGCGCCGGTTGCCGCGAAGGGCCGTGCGGCACTGACCCCGGGGCTGTTTCGCGGCCCTGCGCTGCCTCTTGTCGACGGGCGCGGGCAGGCCTGGTACCCGCTGTCGACCGACACCCGCGCGCTGTGGGACTACACATTGGGGCATCAGGTGGTCGCACCCTACGATTTCACCGCCGCGATCCGCACGGGCATGCACGAATTCGCGCCCGAGGCCGTGATCGTCCTGGGCCCGGGAACGACGCTGGGCGGTGCGGTTGCGCAGTCGCTTCTTGCCCTGAAATGGCAGGGGCTGAGCGACAAGGCGGGCTTTCAGACCCGGCAGGAAACTGACCCGCTGGTCCTGTCGATGGGCATCGCGGAACAACGCAAGACGGTAACCGGCTGAACGCCGGAACAGGAAGGGAAAGATCGATGACGCATTCGGATATTCTGCACGCCTGCGGCTTTGGCAAGGCTGAACTGACCGGTGGCACGCTGGCCGTGACGACGCCGATCGACGGTTCGGAAATTGCCCGTGTGAAGGTCAACACGCTGGCCGAAACCGAAGCCGCGATTGCCGCCGCGAAAGAGGCGTTCAAGGCCTGGCGTCTGGTGCCAGCCCCGCGCCGGGGCGAGCTGGTTCGGCTTCTGGGCGAAGAGCTGCGTGCCGAAAAGGAGCGGCTGGGCGCGCTTGTCACGCTGGAATGCGGCAAGATCTATCAGGAGGGCCTGGGCGAAGTTCAGGAGATGATCGACATCTGCGACTTTGCCGTTGGCCTTTCGCGCCAGCTCTACGGTCTGACCATCGCATCCGAGAGGCCCGGCCACGCGATGCGCGAAACCTGGCACCCGATGGGCACCTGCGCGATCATCACGGCGTTCAATTTCCCGGTCGCGCCCTGGTGCTGGAACGCGGCGCTGGCGCTTGTCTGCGGCGATCCGGTGATCGCCAAGCCGTCGGAGAAGACGCCGCTCTGCTCGCTGGCGGTGCAGAAGATCTGCGAACGCGCGATGGCGAAATTCGGCCCCGACGCGCCCAAGGGCCTGATCCAGACGCTGGTCGGCCTTCGCGACGTGGGCGAGGCGCTGACCGCATCGCCGGATGTGGCGATCGTCTCGGCCACCGGCTCGGTGCCGATGGGCAAGGCGGTGGCCGGCGACATGGCACGCCGCCTTGGCCGCACCATCCTGGAGCTCGGCGGCAACAACGCGATGATCGTGGCGCCCTCGGCCGATCTGGAGATGGCCCTGCGCGCCATCGTCTTTTCGGCCGTCGGCACCGCCGGGCAACGCTGCACGACATTGCGCCGGCTGATCGTGCATGAAGATGTCTATGACGCGCTGGTTCCGCGGCTGGTCAAGGCCTATCAGGGCTTGCCCATCGGTGACCCGTTGAAAGCCGGAACGCTGGTCGGTCCGCTGATCGACGCTGCGGCGATGGCGGCGATGGACCGGTCGCTGGAACAGGCGAAGGCCGAGGGCGGCACCGTGCACGGTGGCGGCCAGGCGCTGGCCAACGAATTTCCGCAGGCCGCCTATGTGCACCCTGCCATCGTCGAGATGCCGGCGCAGACGCCGATCATGCATCACGAAACCTTTGCCCCCATCCTTTACGCCGTGAAGTACCGCGAACTGGACGAAGCCATCGCGCTGCAAAACGAAGTGCCGCAGGGCCTGTCCTCCTGCATCTTCTCGACCGATGTTCGCGAAACCGAAACCTTCCTTTCGGCGGCCGGATCGGATTGCGGCATCGCCAATGTCAACATCGGCCCCTCGGGCGCGGAAATCGGCGGTGCCTTCGGCGGCGAAAAGGAAACCGGCGGTGGCCGAGAAAGCGGCTCGGACGCCTGGAAGGGATACATGCGGCGCCAGACCAACACGGTGAACTATTCCCGTTCTCTGCCTCTTGCGCAAGGAATCCGATTCGATTTCTAGGCCTTACGCGTCATGCGGCGCCGCAGCATCTTCGCCGCGGTGCCGCCATAATGGTAAACAATGTTGACGTAACGCAGGGTCCGTTTGTGCTCAAATGGCCGCAATCGGCGCAAATGGACAGAAAACCTGAGCGATTCTTCGCCCAATTCGGCGATTTTGCCCCGATCCGGACACATTTGCGATTTATTAAGGCCTCAATGTGACACTTTCCTCATAGTCAGGCGGTTCGCCAGCGACCGGAGGCAGCAGATCCGGAAGTCAGGCAGCCGTTTAGTGAAGAGGGGATCGATTGGGATGATCATCGTACTGGCACTTGCGGGACTGTTCAGTGGCCTTACCGCCTTGGTACTTGCCTTGGTGAATGGCAACTCGCTGATGTTCGCGCTTGCGATGTATCCCGTTGCCGGTTTCCTGGGCATCCTCGTCGCCGCGACCTTCGTCTATCTCCGCTCGCTTCGCGGACAGAACCAGCGCGCGATGTCCTTTGGGGCCGGCACGTCCACCGTACACTAGACAACCTTCGGACCGTGAAACGCGCCGATCGCCGCATCGGCGCGTTTCGGTCGTTTCCGGAAACAATGAGGGGCACCATGCCGGGTCACCGGTGGGGCGCCCCAAAGTCGTCTCTGGCGTGCCACGGTAACGCCACATTCGATCCGTGACAGCGTTCTTTCCCTGTTGACGAGACGAATCGCTCTCCGCTACGAAGGCGACGATCTGGTGCTGTAAGCCCGATCAACCACAAGCCATAGGCGGTTTTGGAAACAACTTGGTCAAATATGGCAACATTGTGTCAAGATCGGGGCAAGTTGTGAATCCATTCTCCCCCATTCGGCGCGAAGTGTTCGCCACCGTGTGACGAAGCGCGGTAATATGTGTTCAGTGCTGCTGCCACAGTAATGGTGAATTGAATGCTCGGATTCCTAGCCATCTCATTTCTCTTTCTTGGGCCTCTGACGGCGGAGTTCCTCCGCCCGCGAGCCGAAATTTCTCCGGCAGTTGTTGCGCGTCGTACGAGTTTTGTTTCCAAGGAGTAGACAATGACCATTAACTTCACCGAGTTTTCCGGTCAGGAAGGTTCCAGCCAGGCTGGTGCCCTTCGGGTGAAGCCGAAGCGTGGCCTTTATGGCCGCATTGGCAAGCGCGTCCTCGATATTGCCCTGGTCGCCGCTGCCGCGCCTTTCGTCGTTCCGGTCGTCGCCGCGCTGGCTGTCGCGATCGCAGCCGATGGCGGAAAGCCGTTCTATTCGCAGATGCGCGTCGGCCGCGCCGGAAAGCCGTTCCGCATGTGGAAACTGCGCAGCATGGTTCCGGATGCCGACCAGCGGTTTCAGGCCTATCTGGACGAAAACCCCGAGGCTCGCGCCGAATGGGAAGAAAAGCAGAAGTTGACCGACGACCCGCGGATCACCCGCATCGGCCAGTTCATCCGAAAGTCCTCGCTGGATGAGCTGCCGCAGCTCTGGAACGTGCTGACCGGTGAGATGAGCCTTGTCGGCCCGCGCCCGATGATGCTGAACCAGCAGATGCTCTATCCGAGCACCGCCTATTACCGTCTGCGTCCGGGCCTGACCGGATACTGGCAGACGATCGGCCGCAGCAAGTCGAGCTTCGAGGCGCGCGCGCTTTATGACACTGCCTATGACCGCGATCTGTCGCTGGCAACCGACGTGCGCCTGATCTATCGCACCATTGGCGTCGTGATCGGCGGCACCGGCTGCTGACAGGGCCGAAACAACGGACAGAAAAGCGCGGCCGGGCAATGCCCGGCCGTTGTCGTTATGGACCGCCACCTGTGCCACAGCCCGTCGCCGCGCCCGAAAGGGACGGGTGCACAACGGCCCGGACGCCGGAGGCACGGGCCTAAAGGCCCATGCCGTGGCTCGCCAGGGTCATGGCAAAAAGACCGAGCGCGGAAAAGAGCGCCATGCTGGCCAATCTGCGCAGCCGGGCGCGCCGGGCATCGGCGGGGTTTGATACAAACGGCACCGCCACAAGTGGAACGAGGCCCAGCTTGCTTTCCAGTTGCGCCGCCGTGCGCAGAGTCGGCCGCAAGAGATCGAGAAGGAAGGCAAGACCAACCGCAAGGCCAAGGCTGCCCGCCAGCCCCATCGCCGCGATCTTCTTGCGCGGGCTGCTCGAGGGATAGACCGGTGGCACGGCCTCCTCGATGAACAGGAATTTTTCGGTCTGCTGTTCGGCGCTCATCCGTTCGGCGGTTTCGGCCTGTGCCAGAAGCTTGGTCACCACATCGTAGCGGGCGCGCAATTGCTGCAACTCGCGATCAAACTCGCTGAGCCTGCGTTCGCGTTCGGGAAGTGCCGCGATGGCCATGTCAATTTCGCCCCGCCGGGATTCCAGCACACCGCGCTGGTCGCTCAGCATGCCGATCTGCGATTCCAGCTGGGCGAGGCGATGCTGGCTGAGAGCGCGCAGTGCCGAACCTTGATCAAGTGCGGAGATTTCTCCGCGCAACCGGATGATGTCGAGGTCCAGTTCCTGAAGCCCACCCTCAAGCAGCCCACGCTGTTCACGCAAATCGTCAAGAGCGCCCGGCAGCGCATCGGTGTTTTCGTTCTTGAAATGCGAAATCCGGGCCTCGACAGCCGCGATATCGGTGCTGATCCGGGCCTCCTCGGCGCGGAAGAATTCCAGCTGGTCACGCCCGTCCCGATCGCGCAGGGCTTCGTTATTGTCGACGATCATGCGGGCGAATTCGTTGGCCAGGGTCGCCGCCAGATCGGGATCGCCGAAACTGGCGCGTACCGATACGGCAGTAACAGGCCCGTCGGCAGCCGGCCCCGGGGCGGCTGCGATCCGGTTTAGGGTCAGGTTCTCGCGCATGATTGCGATGCGTTCGTCTTCGGTCAGCGCCGGAAGGTCTGCAAAAATCCGGAACCTCTCGATCAATGCGACGAGCGTCTGCCGCGTGGTCAGTTTCTGCTGTACCTGCGACAGTCGCCGATTGATCGTTGCGGCATTCAGCAATTCGTCATCGCCGCTGGCACTGGCCGTCGCGGTGGCCGCGGCCGGCAATTCCAGTTGCAGAACTGCCGTGGCGGTATAGATCGGCGGCTTGGTCAGCGCAAAGATCACGCCTCCGAGCGTACCCAGAAAGACGATCGCCACGATCAGCGCAAATCGGCGTTCCAAAAGGCTGAGCGCCTGGTGCAGGATGCTGGTCAGATCCATCGCGCCTATCTGCCTTTTCCATAACGGCGGCGCGAAGCGCCATGGTCTTCGGCCCGGTTCAGAACGAACCCCAGAACCGGCGCGCGATCGGCAAGAAGCGCTTCGCACCGGCTGATGTCATCGGCAAGCGTCTTCGTCCCGTCGACCACGACTATGACCGCATCGACCGCCGGTAAGAAGGCCTGAACGTCATCGCAGCTGAGCGCGGCGGGCATGTCGTAAAGCACGACATCGGGGTCAAGCGCGGTGACGATGCGGGCAAGCGTGGCGCGGGTTTCGGGGGCCAGCAGGGTTTCGGCCGCCTCCGGAACCGCGGTATCGTTCAGCGCAAGGGCAAGGTTGCCGCGGTAACAGCGCAGATGCGCATCCCAGGCGCCGAGGCCCTGAAGAACCGGCAATAACGGCCCGCAATCAGCGATGCCCAGCGTGGCGGCAAGGCTCGGGTTGCGCAGTTCCAGATCGACAAGCAGCGTGCGTGCCGCGCCGCCGCGCGACAGGCTGAGCGCGAGGTTCGCCGCGACAAAGGTCGTGCCGCAGCGCCGTGTCGGGGCGGTCAGCAAGACCCGGCGCCAGCCGTGGTCCTTCGCGGCCTGCAGGACGGTGGTGCGCAGCACATCAAATGTGTTCGAGGAAAAGGCGCGGTCGGCTGCGGCAACCAGCCGGCTGTCAAGAAGCGTCTTTGGCGCGATGTCGACCACGCGCAGGTTGTTCCAGCCGGGCTCAAGCCGCAGCGATGGCACGGTAACGATGCTGGTGCCGGCAACGGCAGGCGTGGTGCGCGAAGAGGTGGTGGGCTGACGCCCGCCGGGCTTGCGAAACACCGAAACGTAACCGCCACGGGCCGATGCACTGGCATTGCCGGCGCGACCGCGCCCCTTGCTGGAATTCCGTGTCTCTGCCATGCCCCGCACCCAAACACCAAAACGGTGCCGACGACGCGGCGGCACCCGACCTGACCTGAATGGCAAGAATCCCGGCGCTCCCCCGATTCGCCGAGGTCAGATTGGCACGGAAAACCCTTTTTGGCAAAGCACTTGGCGTTCCCGCCCGAGGCGCTATCCCTTTGCGTCGCCGATTTGCGCGGCCGTGCCCCTAAGGGCTATGGCGGCCCCCAACTGGCCGGGCAGGATCGCGGCGCAGGCGGCATAGCGCGGCACCAGACGCCGCGGGCTCGACAGCATGCGCCAGACCCATTCCAGCGCCAGCTTGCGCACCCAGGCCGGCGCGCGTCGTTGACGACCGGCAAGAAAGTCGAGCCCCGCACCGATCGAGGCGAAACCGACGCCGGGCAGCTTCTGATGACCGCGCGCCGCGAACCGTTCCTGCTTGGGCGCGCCAAGAGCGAGATAACACAACCCCGCACCGGAGGCGGCAATCTGGTCCAGCACGCTGTCGGCGCTTTCGCCAGCGGGATCAAAGCCGAAGGGCGGCGCGATCTCCGCCACGATGTTCAGCCCCGGCACCTTCGCGACAAGGTCGCGCCCGGCGGCGGCCAACGCCTCGGGTGTCGAACCGACCAGCGCCACCGAAACGCCGGCCTTGGCGGCCTCGCGCGCGATCGGCAGCACCATATCGGAACCCGGCACCAGCGAAACCGGCCGGCCCGCAAGGCGTGACAGCCAGACAATCGGGTTGCCGTCGGCGACCACCAGATCATGCGCGGCATAGGCGGCCAGAAAGGCCGGGTCGCGCCGCAGCTTGACCAGATGATCGAGATTGATCGTCGCAAGCGCAAAGCCCTTGCCCTGCCGGAAGCGCTGCGCGATTTCGTTCAGAAGCGCGGGCGCATCAGGCAGGTTGACGTGGATGGTTTCGGCGCCGAAGGAAAACTGCACGGACAAGGCTCCGGACTTGGGCGGGTATGCCCGGACGGTTGTAAACGATCCGCCGGCAGGTGCGCCAGCGCGCGGTTGGCGGCGGTGTTAAAACGGCAAAGGGCCCGAAACCGGGCCCTTTGGTGGTATTCTCTTGACGCTGCTCAGAGCTTGTCGGTCAGTTCCGGCACGGCCTGGAAGAGGTCGGCGACAAGGCCGTAATCGGCAACCTGGAAGATCGGCGCCTCTTCGTCCTTGTTGATCGCGACGATGACTTTCGAATCCTTCATGCCTGCAAGATGCTGGATGGCGCCCGAGATGCCGACGGCGACGTAAAGATCCGGTGCCACGACCTTGCCGGTCTGGCCGACCTGCCAGTCGTTCGGCGCATAGCCGCTGTCGACCGCCGCGCGCGAGGCGCCGACGGCGGCCCCAAGCTTGTCGGCCAAGGCTTCGATCAGGTTGAAGTTTTCTTCCGACCCGACGCCACGACCCCCCGAAACCACGATCTTGGCCGAGGTCAGCTCGGGCCGGTCGCTTGCCGCGACCTTGTCTTCGACCCATTCCGAAAGGCCCGGGTTGCCGGCGGCGGCGATGTTCTCGACCGCGGCCGAACCGCCCTGACCGGCCGCCTCGAAGGTCGAGGTGCGGATAGACACGACCTTCACCTTGTCCGAGGATTTCACCGTCTGGATCGCGTTGCCGGCATAGATCGGGCGTTCGAACGTGTCGGCATCAACGATGCCCGAGACGTCCGAAATGACCATCACGTCCAGCAAGGCCGCCACGCGCGGCAGCACGTTTTTCGCATCGGTCGTCGCCGGCGCCACGATGTGGGAATAGTCGCCGGCAAGCGAGACGATCAGCGCGGCGGTCGGCTCTGCCAGACGATGGCCCAGTGCGGCATCCTCGGCGCAAAGCACCTTCTTGACGCCGTCGAGTTTCGCCGCTTCGGCAGCCGCATCGGCGGCTTTCGCGCCCGCGCAAAGCACGGTCACATCGCCCAGCGCCTTCGCCGCGCTCAGCGCCTTGGCAGTGGCATCGACCGACAGCTGGCCATCGGTCACTTCGCCCAGAAGAAGAACAGCCATCAGATCACCCCCGCTTCGTCTTTGAGTTTCGCGATCAGCTCGTCGACCGAACCCACCTTGATGCCGGCCTTGCGGCCCGCCGGTTCGGTGGTTTTCACGATGGTCAGGCGCGGGCTGACATCGACGCCGTAATCGGCGGCGGTCTTTTCATCCAGCGGCTTTTTCTTGGCCTTCATGATGTTCGGCAGCGAGGCATAGCGCGGCTCGTTCAGGCGCAGATCGACCGTCACGATGGCCGGCATCTTGACCTTGATCGTCTGCAGACCGCCGTCAACCTCGCGCGTCACCACGGCGCTGTCGCCGTCCAGCGTCAGTTCCGAGGCGAACGCGGCCTGCGACCAGCCCAGAAGCGCCGAAAGCATCTGGCCGGTGGCGTTCATGTCGTTGTCGATCGCCTGCTTGCCGCAAAGAACGATGCCGGGCTTTTCCTCGTCGACCACCTTGGCCAGAAGCTTGGCGACGGCCAGCGGCTCGATATCGGTATGCACGTCATCGGCCGCCTCGATCAGGATCGCGCGGTCCGCGCCCATGGCCAGCGCCGTGCGCAGCGTTTCCTGCGCCTGCTTGACACCGATCGACACCGCAATCACCTCTTCGGCCTTGCCGGCTTCCTTCAGGCGGATCGCCTCTTCCACGGCAATCTCGTCGAAAGGGTTCATCGACATTTTCACATTCGCCAGATCGACACCCGATCCGTCCGCCTTCACGCGGACCTTCACGTTGTAGTCGATCACCCGCTTGACAGGCACAAGAACCTTCATCGGCGCGTATCTCCCATTGAAAATCGGCCCCAAAGGGGCGGTCTGCAGCTCTCCGCGCCCCGTTTAGCGGTTCTGCGGCGCGGAAAACAGCGTAAAATCGACGCGGCGAAGCGCCGTAACGTCGCGTTTTGGCTTCATCCGTCCGTCTGCAGGGCTTCGGCGGCGGCAGCCAGCGGCGCGCGTGCCAGCGCGGCGCGGGTTTCGCGCAAAAACGACAAAAAACGCCGCGCCCGGCGAATCGTCGCCTCAACCTGCGCGATCCGGCCGTCAAGGAACCCCTCGACGTCCGTCGCCTCGGGTTCGTCCAGTTCCATCATCCGGATCAGAACGGCCAGATCGGCAAGCCGCAGCCCCGCCTCCTGCGCCTCGGCGATCATCTGCAGCCGCTCGGGCACCTCTTCGCCATAGTCGCGGTAGCTGTTGGTCGCATCCGCCGATGGCGCAGACCGGATCAACCCTTCGCGTTCATAGAACCGGATCGTATCGCGCGGCACGCCAGTCTGCCGTGATAGTTCGCCGATGCGCATCGTAAAACCGTTGACTTTACTCCATGGTTTTGCCTAGCTGTTCGCGCCCGACGACGCAACCCCCGGAGGCACGGATGGCCACGATTTGTCAAAGCTGCGGTATGCCGCTTTCCAAAGACCCCAACGGCGGCGGGTCCGAGGCAGATGGCAGCAAAAGCCACCGTTTCTGTTCGCTGTGCTACCGAAATGGTGCCTTTGTGCACCCCGACTTCACCGTCGAACAGATGCAGGCCTATTGCGTGGACCAGTTGCGCAAGCAGGGCATGCCGCGGGTCATGGCATGGCTCTTCACCCGATCGTTACCGCGGCTGGAGCGCTGGACCGCCTAAACTTGATCCGGCAGCAGAAGAAAGGATCCGGCGGATGGAAAAGGTTTCCGGCATCGGCGGTATCTTCTTTCGCGCACGCGACCCCGCGGCACTGGCCGATTGGTATGAACGCCATTTGGGCATCAATCCCGCGCCGACCGCCATGACGACGCCACCATGGCAAAGCTCCGAAGGTGTGGTGGTGTTTGCCCCCTTCGCGGCGGATACCGATTATTTTCCGGCGGACCACGCCTTCATGCTGAACTTCCGGGTGTCAAACCTCGACAGGCTGCTGGGCCAGCTGCGCGCCGCCGGCATCGACATCAGCCATGAAATGACGATGGATGGCATCGGCCGTTTTGCCCGCATCCACGACCCGGAGGGAAACCCGGTGGAGTTGTGGCAACCGGAATAGGCGGGTGCTGTGCGCGGGCAAGGCGCACGCGCGCATCCGTAAGGGCGGGAACAAGGCTCGCCTTGCCCGCAGAAGCCCTGCCGGCGGCGACCGGCCAGGCATGACATCGTCTCGAAAGGTCACCGTCATGACACCGAAACCCGACCGCTCCCCCAAGGCCCGCGCCGTCGATTTCCCGGGCCTGCACGTCGTCGGCCGGTCGCGTCGCTATACCGCCGCGACACGCGCCGGCATTCCCGACCTCTGGGGCGCTGTCATGGACGAGTTGGGCGAACACATGTACGGCGAGGAGACCTTCGGCATCTGCCACGCGGCCGATGGCGAAGAGTTCGGCTATCTCGTGGGATTTGCCGACAAGGGCCAAAACCTGCCCGATGGCCTCGATCATGTGAAGCTGCCGGCCGGACGCTATGCGGTGTTCGACCACGAAGGCCACATTTCGTCGATCAGCGAAACCTGGGCGGGCATTTTCGACAAGGGCCTAGACGCCGCTGGTCTGAAACCCGGCAGGGGCCCGGAGTTTGAACGCTACAGCGCTGCGTTTCGCCCCGACCGGCCCGGCGGCGTTTCAATCTGGATCCCGGTCAAAAGCTGACGGAGAGGTGGCCCGCGCTCTTCGCTTCGCTACCGGTTCGCGCCCGCCCTTGCGGGCCGGGGCTCCGCCCTTCCGGGCGCCGGTGCCGCCACTGGCGGCCCCGCCTTTCGCTTCGCTACCGGTTCGCGCCCGGAACCCACAGGATGTCGGTCTTGCCGTCGTCGTTGGCGATCCGGCCGGCGACGAAGAACCAGTCCGACAGGCGGTTGAGAAAGGTGACCGCAGCCGGATTGATCGGCTCGGCGGCAGCAAGCTCCACCGTCAGCCGTTCGGCCCGCCGGCAGAACGTGCGGCAAAGGTTCAGATAGGAGGCAAGCGGCGACCCGCCCGGCAGGATGAAGGACCGCAGGGGTTCCAGCCGCGCGTTCATCGCGTCGATCTCGCGTTCCAGCCGGTCGGTCTGTTCGGCCACCATGCGCAGCGGCGTATAGGGCGCCTCATGGTCCTTTTCCATATCCGGCCGGCACAGATCGGCGCCAAGGTCGAACAGGTCGTTCTGGATGCGCGCCAGCGCTTCGGCCAGATCGCCCGTCGCTTGCAGGCGCGCCAGACCGATCACCGCGTTCAGTTCGTCTGTCGTGCCATAGGCCGATACGCGGGCCGAATATTTCGGCACCCGCTGCCCGTCGCCAAGCGCGGTGTCGCCCTTGTCACCGGTGCGCGTGTAGATTTTCGACAAGACAACCATGCTTAGGCCCCCGAACGCAGATAGATGAAAAGAAGGATGATGAGCACCGCCACCGCCTGTGCCGCCACGCGGTAACGCATGATCCGGTTGGCGTGTTTGCGGTTGAAATCGCCGCCCTTGGCAAATCCGCCGATGCCGATCATCAGGATCACCAGCACCAGCAGCACCGAGGCGGCGACGACGTAGAACAACGGGTCGTTCAGCATGTCCGGCTCCTGTTTGACGTGCCGGGTTTACCTGAGGCGGCGGTGAATGCGAACCCGGATTCGCAGCGCGCCCGGGGCGCAGGGCGGTCAGGCGCGGGAAATCACCCAGTCAAGCGCGCGCGTCGGCAACAGGCGCCGTAACGTTCCCATCAGATAGGTGGGCGTCGTGACATAGTAGCGCGGGTGCGGGCGCGGCGCCTCCAGCGCGTGGATGAGTTTCGCTGTCACCGCCGATGCCGGCAATTCGAACCGGTCGGGCCCGCGCTTGTCATAAAGCCGGTGAAGCAGGCTGCGATACTCTTCGGCCCGTGCCGAGCCCTGCCAATTGATCCACTTTTCGAAATGCGCAATCGAGTTTTCCCGGATTTTCGAGGTGATGGGGCCGGGTTCGATCAGGATCGGATGGATGCCGGTGCCGGCCATCTCGATTCGCAGCACATCGGTCAGCCCCTCCATGGCGAACTTCGTGGCCACATAGGCCCCGCGCCAGGTCATCGGGACGAGCCCCAGAACTGACGAGCAGTTGACGATCCGCCCGTGACCCTGTGCCCGCATCACCGGAAGGACCCGGCGCGTAAGTTCGTGATAGCCGAAAAGGTTCGCCTCGAAGATCGCGCGCAAGGCGCCGGTGGGCAGATCCTCGACCGCACCGGGCACGGCATAGGCGCCATTGTTGAAGACCGCGTCGAGCGTGCCGCCGGTGCGCCTCAGCGTCTCGTCGACCGCCGCCGCAATTGTCGCCTCGTCTTCGTAGTCCAGAACGAAGCTTTCCAGTCCCTCGCCACGCAGCCGCGCGCAGTCGGTCTCTTTCCGGCAGGTCGCGAAGACCCGCCAGCCACGCGAGGCAAGGCCATGCGCCGCATCGTAACCGATGCCCGAAGAGCACCCCGTGATCAGGATCGTCCGTTTCGCCATGTCCTGCCTTTCCGCCCGTTTCGGGCGGCAGGCTAGGCGAAATGCGCCCGCCGGACAATTCGAACCGGCGGCGCCGTGGAATGACCCCGCGTCAGTCCAGGCCTATTGCGCCGGGGCCAGAAACTTCGCGGCCATGTAACCCTGCTGGCCGTCCGCGGCCAGCTGCACCTGCGCCCAGCCGTTGCCCGACCGGTTCAAGACCGCCACCAGATCGCCGCGCCGGACCGTCCCGGTCACGCCGTTGCGAACCGACGGGCCGCTGCGCAGGTTGACCGACCAGCCGGTGACAACATGCAGTTCCGCCCCGCTTGCCAGGAGCGCTTCGGGTGCCAGCGGCTTGTCGCGGCGCGAGATCTGCAGCAGGGGCTTGCCACGGCGTGTCAGAAGGATCGCGGCCACAGGTTGCGGTGCCACTTCGGGCACCTCGGCGCTGTCGGCCACGGCCTTGGTCACGGCGACGGCGCCTTCGGGTTCAACCGTATCGGCGACGATGCGCGCCGGTCCCGGCAAACCGTCGGCCCAATACCAGACACCGGCAAGTGCAAGACAAAGATATAGCGTCAATCGGATCATACCCAACCACCTTTCACATCAATACCAGCAGTATAGGCGATTCGGCCGGACGGGCGGGGTAAAGATTGCCCTTTGCTCCCCCTCAAAGCTTGCTTTACCCCGGCCCCCCGCTTGGCTACACAGCATCTATGAGCGACGCCGAAGGTACCCCCAAGATAGAGACAACGACGGTTTCCGAACCGTTGCGCCGGGCCATCGGCGAACGCTATCTGACCTATGCATTGTCCACGATCATGCACCGCGCGCTGCCCGATGCGCGCGACGGGTTGAAGCCGGTGCACCGCCGCATCCTTTTCGCGATGCGCGAATTGAAGCTGTCCTCGACCGGCGGGTTTCGCAAGTCGGCGAAGATCTCGGGCGACGTGATGGGCAACTATCACCCGCATGGCGATGCCGCGATCTATGATGCGATGGCGCGGCTGGCGCAGGATTTCGCCATGCGCTACCCGCTGGTCGACGGGCAGGGCAATTTCGGCAATATCGACGGCGATAACCCCGCCGCCAGCCGCTACACCGAGGCGCGGCTGACCGCGGCCTCCGAGGCCCTGATGGAAGGGCTGGCGGAAAACGCCGTGGATTTCCGCCCCAACTACGACGGCACTCTGGAAGAGCCGGTGGTGCTGCCGGCGGCGTTTCCCAACCTTCTGGCCAACGGCGCTTCGGGCATTGCGGTGGGCATGGCGACCAACATCCCGCCACACAACATCCATGAACTGATCGACGCCTGCCTGCACCTGATCAAGGCCCCCGATGCGCGCGACGAAACGCTTCTGGGCTATGTCCCCGGCCCCGATTTTCCGACCGGCGGCGTGATCGTCGAGCCGCGCGACAGCATTCTTGAGGCTTACAGGACCGGGCGCGGGAGTTTCCGGCTGCGCGCGCGCTGGCAGGTCGAGGATCTGGGGCGCGGTACCTGGCAGGTGGTGGTGACCGAAATCCCCTATCAGGTCCAGAAATCGAAGCTGATCGAAAAGATCGCCGAGCTTATCCAGACCAAGAAGATCCCGATCCTCGCCGATGTCCGCGACGAAAGCGCCGATGACGTGCGCCTGATCCTGGAACCGCGTTCGCGCAGCGTCGATCCCGAAGTGTTGATGGGCATGCTGTTTCGCAACTCCGACCTCGAAGTGCGATTCAGCCTGAACATGAACGTGCTGATCGACGGGCGGACGCCCAAGGTTTGCAGCCTGAAAGAGGTGTTGCGCGCCTTCCTCGATCACCGCCGCGAGGTCCTGATCCGCCGCAGCCAGCACCGGATGGACAAGATCGACCATCGGCTGGAAGTGCTGGAAGGGTTCATCACGGCATTTCTCAACCTTGACCGCGTGATCGACATCATTCGCTACGACGCCGACCCCAAGACGGCGCTGATGGCCGAGGACTGGAGCCGCAAGCAGACCCGCGCCAATTCGGAGAAGGATTACGTGTCGCCCCTTTCGCTGCCCCATACCGAGGACGGGTTGAGCGACGTACAGGCCGAAGCGATCCTCAACATGCGCCTGCGCAGCCTGCGCCGGTTGGAGGAGCTGGAACTATTGAAAGAGCAGGACGCGCTGATGCGCGAGCGGGCCGAACTGGACGACCTGCTGGCCTCTGCCGGGCTGCAATGGAAAAAGATCGCCAGCGAGTTGCGCGACGTGCAAAAGCAATTTGGCAAGGACGCGCCGGGCGGCGCGCGGCGCAGCGATTTCGCTGAGGCCGGCGTGATCGAGGATGTGCCGATCGAGGCGATGATCGAGCGGGAGCCGATCACGGTCATCTGTTCGAAAATGGGCTGGATCCGCACGATGAAGGGCCACCAGCCGCTTGATGCCGAGGTGAAGTTCAAGGATGGCGACGAAGGCCGCTACATCTTTCATGCCGAAACCACCGACAAGATTCTGCTTTTTGGCACCAACGGCCGTTTTTACACGCTGAGCGGCGCGAACCTGCCCGGCGGGCGCGGCATGGGCGAACCGGTGCGCCTGATGGTCGATCTGCCGAACGAGGCCGATATCGTCGCGCTGATGGTCCACCGGCCGGGCGAACGGTTCATCGTCGCCTCAAGCGGCGGCGACGGCTTTGTCGTCCCCTCGGACGAGGTGGTTGCGCAGACGCGCGCCGGCAAACAGGTGATGAACCTTTCCGGCGATGCCCGGGCAGCGGTCTGCAAGCCGGTCGCGGGCGACCACGTGGCGGTGGTGTCGAAGAACCGCAAGCTTCTGGTCTTCGCGCTGGAGGAATTGCCGGAACTGACGCGCGGCAAGGGTGTCCGGCTGCAGAAATACAACATGGCGCGCGGCCGGCAGGGTGTGCTGGAACTCGATGGCGGCCTGTCCGATGTAACCACCTTCGAGATGGCCAAAGGCCTGAGCTGGGCGATGCCCAACGGCAATACCCGCACCGAGGCGATGGCCGAATGGGTTGCCAAGCGCGCCGGTGTGGGCAAGGCGCCGCCGCACGGTTTCCCGCGCGACAACCGTTTCGATTGATCCGCCGTCGCCCGCCGGTTAGCGGTAGAGCGCCGGCACGCCCAGCCGGGCATGGATCTGGTTGACCTGGCGCTGGTCGATCCCGAGCGATCCGGCAAGCTGGTGCAGATAGTTCGCCTCGTTGCGGTTGTCGAGGTCGATGGCCATGACCGACATGGTGTAAACCTGCGCCTCGAGCCCGCGCGGCACCTGGCGTGCAAGGCCGGCGACATCGACCGGCGCCTGCATCTCGGCATTGACGAAGCGCTTTTCCGCTTCGGATATGTCGCCCAGATTGCCCAGCAGCTTTTCGCGTTCCCGGGCGTCGATCTTTCCGTCCGACTTTGCCGCCTGAATCATCGCACGCAACATCAGCGCCGCCGCCGCGTCCTGTTCGCGGGTCGGCTGGATGTCGGGCTCCCCCCGGTTGCCAAGCGACTGGTTCAGGATATCCCCGAAACTTCCGCCGCGCCCGGAAGCGCCGCCGGCGGCAGCACCGCCGAGCCCACCCAGAATGCCACCCAGAAGGTCGCCAAGCCCGCCGCCGCCGGCACCGCCCTGGGCCGAACCGCCGCCGAGATTGCCGAGAATGTCGTCAAGGCCGCCACCGGTTCGGCCGCTGCCAGCGCCCTTGTCGGGCATGGCGCGGCCAAGCTCTTCCATGATATCGCCCAACCCGCCGCCGGAACCGCCGAAAAGGCCGCCATCATTGCCGGCATCGGCCTGACCGCGTGTCGTGTTACCGCCCGACCGGCGAGAGCTGCGTCCGCCCAGAATGTCGCCCATCATGTCTTCAAGCCCGCCGCCGGCACCGCCGGGCGAATGAGGCCCGCCGAAGGTTCCGCCGCTTCCGGCGTCGCCGGCATCGCGTTTCTGCATCATGCTGCCGACGCCCTTGGCTACGGCGATGCCGATGGCCACCTTGGCCAGCGTTCCCATAAGGCTCATCTGAAATCCCCCTTTTGGTCGAAACAGGAACCTAGACTAGCGCGGTTCGTCGCGAAGGGGGAAAAAACACGTCAGCGCGTCACGCCAGTCTTATGCGCCGGCCCACATCCGCAAGAGGTTCGACCGCGTCTTGATCAGCGTGGCCCGCGTATCGCCCCGCTCGCCGGATTGGTGCAGCGTTTCGATTGCGCGGTCGAGATCAAAGAGGATTTCGCGCTGCTCGGCGCTGCGGATCCAGCTTTCGACCCAGCCGACAAGGCACAGCCGGGTGCCGCGCGTCACCGGCGCAACCCGGTGCAGCGTCGTCGAGGGGTAAAGGATCAGCCCGCCCGCCGGCAGCTTGAAGGCGCGGGCCTCGGCGGTGTCCTCGACCACAAGTTCGCCGCCGTCATAGCTGTCGGGCTCGCTCAGAAACAGCGTGAAGGAAAGATCGGTTCGCAATCCCTGCATCAGCGCGTCATCGACATGCAGGCCATAGGTCTGGCCTTGCCGATAACGCGACAGGATCAACGGCGTCATCGCACGCGGCCGCGCCGCCGAGGCAAAGACAGGGTGACGCTGCAGCGCCGCCGCGACCTTGGCGCGGATCGCGTCCAGTTCGGGCGAGGGCAGGGCCTGATCGTTGGCCTTGACCTCGCGCGCAAACCGGCCCGCCGTGGCCGCACCATCGCCGAAGGCGGCGGTTTCGGCCGCAACGCGGATCGCGGCAACCTTGGACGCGTCAAGAAGCCCTTCGATGGCGATGAACATCGGCTACCTCAGGGCATAGGCGGCCAGTTCGACCTGCGCCGCCACGGCCAGCAGCGCGCCGTCCTCCGCCGGCAGGGCGGCTTGCGGCGAAACCTCGGGCAGAAAGGCGGCCAGACCGTCAATGGCGGCAACCGACTTGGTGCCCACCGCCTGAACTGCCTGTTCCGTGCTTTCGCCCAATTCCGCGGCCCAGATGCGCGCGGTGGCGACGAAGCCCCAGGCGTCCTGATATTCGTGAAGTTCGGCTATCGTGCCGGCCTTGACGCCTTCGCCGTATTCATCGGCCGCCACCCGCAAAAGCCCTTCGATGGCCTTGGCGGTGTCGGCGGGTCCGGCCGTGAAATGCTCACGGTTTTCATCGATTTCCTTCAGGACGGCCGCGAAGGCCGCGCGAACGCTGTCGGTATCTGCGCCGCCCTCGACGGCTGCCGAAAGCGCGCTTAGCTGATCGGCAAAGGCTTCGCCGCCATGCTCGGCGATCTCGCCGGCGATGTATTCGTAGATCTCGTCTTTGGGATGCTTCATGTGGCTTGCAGCACCGGCCGTGTCGCCGCCCTCGTAAAGCGCGACGCCGGCGCGCAAATGGCCTTCGACCTGACCAAGCGCAACCAGGATCATCACCGCCTCGTCATCGATCAGCGCCGCACCGGCCTCGCCACCCTCGCCGCCTTCACCGCCCTCACCGGCGGCAAGCCAAATGCCGCCGGGCTGCTTGACATGAAACGGCTGCGCGCCGGCTCCGGCATCGGCGGTTCCAAAGGCCAGACCGAGCGCCGTGCCAGCCAGGGTCAGGGTCGTCCAGGGCCGGGCCGAGACGGTTCGGATGCTATGCGGGGTCTTGGTCATTGCCGATCTCCATAGTGGACTGCTCGGGCAGCGTTACCGGGACCGGTGGGGGGCGTCAATAGATTCCGACAAAAAAACTCAGAAATAATGTCTCACGGTGTCAGACCTGCGAAACGTTCAGCCAGACACCGCCTTCGGGCCGCAGGGTCAGGATCAGGACAGGCTTCGGGTCGCGCCCCTGAACGGGGGTAAAGCGAAACCGCGCCAGAAGCGTTGCAAGGATGATCACCGCCTCCTGCAGCGCGAAGGACGCGCCGATGCAGATCCGCGGCCCGTCGCCAAAGGGAAGATAGGCAAAGCGGTCGGCCGGGCCGGCGACAAAGCGGTCGGGGTCGAACCGGTCGGGGTCGTCCCATAACATGTGGTTTCGGTGCAAAGCATAGATCGGCAGCATCACCGTGTCGCCACGCCGCACCCCGCGCCGGCAGAGCATGTCGTCGGCCTGCGCGGTGCGCGACAGGATCGCGGCCGGCGGATAAAGCCGCAGCGCCTCGTCGACGATCCGCCGCACCAGCGAAAGCTTCGTCACATCCGCGGCCGTTGCCGCCCGGTCGCCCAGAACCGCCTGCGCCTCGGCGCGGGCGGCATCCTGAACGCCGGTATCGAAGGCACAAAGATATAGTGACCAGGCAAGCGTCAGCGCCGTGGTCTCGTGACCGGCGACGATGAAGGTCAGAAGATTGTCACGCAGTTCGGCCGTGTTCATCGGCCGGTGATGTTCGGGGTCTTCGCCGGCCAGCATCATGTCAAGAAGATCGGGCAGCGGGCGCGGCCCGCCGGATTGGCGCCGTGCAATCGCACCATCGGCCACCGCCTTCATCTCGCGCAGGACCGGCCCGGCAAAAAGCCGCCCCGGCCGCGGCACCCACGAAGGCGCACCGATCACATCAAGAAGCGAGACGCGCGCGATCTGTGCGATATAGCGGTCGATGGCGCGATGCAGCGTGGCGCGGTCAAAGGCGTCGTCACCGGAAAAGGTGACATCGGAAATCACCTCGAAGGTGGCGGTGACCATTTCGTCGTGCAGGTTGGCAGCCCGGCCGGCGGCCGCGGCGACCCGCGCGCTGGCCCTTTCGGCGGCGGCGGTCATGTAGGGGCCAAGGGCCGCCACGTTGCGATGCGAAAAGAC
This sequence comes from Paracoccaceae bacterium, assembly GCA_041397385.1. Taxonomy (GTDB): domain Bacteria; phylum Pseudomonadota; class Alphaproteobacteria; order Rhodobacterales; family Rhodobacteraceae; genus Albidovulum. The sequence continues at coordinate 16,823 of JAWKWW010000001.1, read as the reverse complement.
CGGCGCCACGACGCGCCGCTGCCAGCGCCAATGCGCGCCTTCGGCGACAAACAGGCTCTCGCCGATCGCCGGGCGCAGGATCAGCTTTGTCACCTCGGACTTCGGATAGCTGTCCAGCGCGTCGCGCAACACATGCCGGATCGCGCCGGGGTCCATTACCATATGCCAGCGCGCGCCGGTCCGGCCCGAGACCATCGGTTGACGGGTGGCGATTTCGGGGATGATTTCCAGCAGGTTGCGCCGCGCGGTCCGGGCCGAGGCGAGAATGCCCAGTGGCCGGCTGACCAGCGGCACGCGGACGGGCGTTTCGGGGCGGCTTGCAACACTCATGGCGCTTCCCTGACCTTCTGTCGATATAGGCGCCGGCGCGCGGCCCGGCAATGCGCCGGCCGACACGGGGCCATCAGGCGCTTGATTTTCCTTTCCCCAGTGAGTATTCGGCGCGCGATGTTTATCCCGGGCCGTCGGGCCCCCCAACCACGAGGCGCCGAGACTATGGCAAAGGCAAAGTTTGAACGGACGAAACCGCATGTGAACGTTGGCACGATTGGTCACGTTGACCACGGCAAGACGACGCTGACGGCGGCGATCACGAAGTATTTCGGCGACTTCAAGGCCTATGACCAGATTGACGCCGCGCCTGAGGAGAAGGCGCGGGGGATCACGATTTCGACGGCGCATGTGGAATACGAGAGCCCGGCGCGTCATTATGCGCATGTCGACTGCCCCGGCCACGCGGACTATGTGAAGAACATGATCACGGGTGCGGCGCAGATGGACGGCGGCATTCTGGTCGTGAACGCGGCGGACGGCCCGATGCCGCAGACGCGCGAGCACATTCTTCTGGCCCGTCAGGTCGGTGTTCCTGCGCTGGTCGTTTACATGAACAAGGTCGACCAGGTTGACGACGAGGAGCTTCTGGAGCTTGTCGAGATGGAAGTGCGCGAGCTTCTGAGCTCGTACGACTTCCCCGGCGACGACATTCCGATCGTCAAGGGCTCGGCGCTGGCCGCGCTCGAGGGTCGCGACGAGGAGATCGGCGAGAAGTCGATCCGCGCGCTGATCGAGGCTGTGGACAGCTACATCCCGACGCCGGATCGTGCGATCGACATGCCGTTCCTGATGCCGATCGAAGACGTGTTCTCGATCTCGGGCCGCGGCACGGTGGTGACCGGCCGGATCGAGCGTGGCGTGGTGAACGTGGGCGACGAACTGGAGATCGTGGGCATCAAGACCACCCAGAAGACGACCTGCACGGGTGTCGAGATGTTCCGCAAGCTGCTGGACCGCGGTGAGGCCGGCGACAACATCGGCGCGCTGCTGCGCGGCATCGACCGCGAGGCGGTGGAGCGTGGCCAGGTGCTGTGCAAGCCGGGTTCGGTGAAGCCGCACACCAAGTTCGAGGCCGAGGCCTATATCCTGACCAAGGAAGAGGGTGGCCGTCACACGCCGTTCTTCGCCAACTACCGCCCGCAGTTCTACTTCCGCACCACGGATGTGACCGGCACGGTGGTCCTGCCGGAAGGCACCGAGATGGTGATGCCGGGCGACAACCTGAAGTTCAACGTCGAACTGATCGCCCCGATCGCCATGGAGGAGAAGCTCCGCTTCGCCATCCGCGAAGGCGGCCGCACCGTCGGCGCCGGCGTCGTGTCGAAAATCATCGAGTAACCAGAACCGGCAGGGTGGGGAAAACACCCCACCCGCGCCAGTCAGCGAATGCAAAGGGCCGCCCCCCGGGGCGGTCCTTTCGGTTTCGGGAGCGGTCATTCGGCCGAGCCGGGCAAGCGGCGCGGCTGCATTTCCCCCACGGCGCGTGGCGAGCCCGGTGCGGCGATCTCTCAGGGGGGGACGGCAGGGGCGCGCTGCGGAGGTTTGACCGTTGGTCGGCAGGGCCGAAATGGCCCCTTGATTCCACCCGCCCGGTGCCGTAATCCACGTCACGGCCTAGGGGTATAGCTCAGTTGGTAGAGCATCGGTCTCCAAAACCGAGGGTCGCGGGTTCGAGTCCTGCTGCCCCTGCCAGCCGCTTCCCGCCGATGGTATTTCACGAATAGGCGAGCCTCCGCCGGTCATGCTGGCAGCTGTGCAACAGCCACAAGATGTGCCTTGGGCCAGCCTTGTATTCGCCCGAATCTCTCAGTATCTCGCCCCCACATTCCTATGGGATCAGATTATGGCCAGCACCAACCCCCTTCAGTTTATCCAGCAGACGCGTTCGGAGATTGCCAAGGTGGCATGGCCCTCGCGCCGCGAGGTGATGCTGACCACGGTGATGGTGTTTGTCATGGCGACGCTGACGGCGATCTTTTTCACGCTGGTCGACATGGTGATCCGTTCGGGCCTTCAGGCGGTGTTGACGATGTTCGGCTGACCGCCGTCAGCAGACCCGATGCAGCGCGGCCCCGTTCGGGGCCGTTTTCGTTTCGGCGCGCAGCGTCAAAAAATGCCGGCTCTGCCCTTGAATTGCGAAGGCTTCGACGGTAATTGCGGGCCCAAGACGGAACCGGGCGCGCATCGAATCGGGGTGCGCGCTGTTTTGTGTTCCCGGCAGGGCAGGCGCCAGCCTGCGAACGGAATTCCCGGTGTCGGCTTCGCCGGGCGAAACAAGGTGACTGCGAATGGCCAAGCGTTGGTACTCGGTAAGCGTTCTTTCGAACTTCGAAAAGAAGGTTGCCGAGCAGATCAGGCAGTCTGTGGCGGATGCCGGGCTCGAGGACGAGATCGAAGAGGTTCTGGTCCCGACCGAAGAGGTTATCGAAGTGCGCCGGGGCAAGAAGGTCACCTCCGAGCGGCGCTTCATGCCGGGCTATGTCCTTGTGCGCATGGAGATGTCGACCCGCGGCTATCACCTGATCAACTCGATCAACCGCGTTACCGGCTTTCTGGGAACCCAGGGCAAGCCGATGCCGATGCGCGACGCCGAGGTGAACACGATCCTGAACCGTGTCGAGGAAGGCGAGGTTGCGCCGCGCAACCTGATCCGTTTCGAGGTGGGCGAGAAGGTGCAGGTCACCGACGGCCCGTTCGAAGGCTTCGACGGCATGGTCGAGGATGTGGATGACGACAACCAGCGCCTGAAGGTGTCGGTGTCGATCTTCGGCCGGGCGACCCCGGTCGAACTGGAATACACGCAGGTGTCCAAGGGCGCCTGATCGTGTTCGTGTGGGAGGCGGACGGGGCGCGCCCCGAAGGCCGGACCACGTTACCGAAAGCCGCCCGGTCGCGACCGGCGCGGCGGTGAAAGAAGGAGAGGCCGGATGGCCAAGAAAGTGATTGGGCAGCTCAAGCTGCAAGTGAAGGCGGGCCAAGCCAACCCGTCGCCCCCCGTCGGCCCGGCCCTGGGCCAGCGCGGCCTGAACATCATGCAGTTCTGCAAGGATTTCAACGCGCGCACCCAGGAAATGGAACCCGGCGCACCCATTCCGACGATCATCACCTACTATCAGGACAAGTCGTTCAGCCTCGAGCTGAAGACGCCGCCGGCGTCGCACTACCTGAAGAAGGCGGCAAAGCTGAAGTCGGGCTCCAACAAGCCGGGCCGCGAAACCGCCGGCAGCGTGACCGTTGCGCAGGTGCGCGAGATCGCCGAAGCCAAGATGAAGGACCTGAACGCCAACGACGTCGAGGGCGCGATGCAGATCATCCTCGGCTCGGCCCGTTCGATGGGCATCGAGGTAAAGGGGTAAGTCATGGCCAAGCTTGGAAAACGGACGCGCGCGGCGCGTGAAGCCTTTGTCGGCAAGGCCAATGTGACGGTCGAAGAAGCTGTCGCCCTGGTCAAGAAGGCGGCCACGGCGAAGTTCGACGAAACCGTCGAGATCGCGATGAACCTTGGCGTCGACCCGCGTCACGCCGACCAGATGGTTCGCGGCGTGGTGACGCTGCCGAACGGCACCGGAAAATCGGTGCGCGTGGCGGTCTTTGCCCGCGGCGCGAAAGCCGACGAAGCCAAGGAAGCCGGCGCCGATATCATCGGAGCCGAGGACCTGATGGAAACCATCCAGGGCGGCAAGATCGAGTTCGACCGCTGCATCGCCACGCCGGACATGATGCCGCTGGTTGGCCGCCTGGGCAAAATCCTTGGCCCGCGCAACCTGATGCCGAACCCCAAGGTCGGCACCGTGACGATGGACGTCAAGGCCGCCGTCGAGGCCGCCAAGGGCGGTGAGGTGCAGTTCAAGGTCGAAAAGGCCGGCGTGATCCATGCCGGCGTCGGCAAGGCCTCGTTCGACGAAGCGAAACTGGCCGAAAACGTCCGCGCCTTCGTCGATGCGGTCAACAAGGCCAAGCCGTCGGGCGCCAAGGGCGCATACCTCAAGAAGGTTTCGCTCAGCTCGACCATGGGCCCCGGCGTCAGCGTCGATCTGGTCAGCGCGACCGGCAACGCCTGATCCGGCGCCATTGCGGCGACAGGGGGCGGCCATGCGGCCGCCCTTTTTCGTTGCGCGGCGGCGATGCCCCACCCCACGTGACCGGCCGGGCGCACCCGGCCGATTCGGCCTGCGCGGCGGCCTGGGCCGGTAGGCCAGGGGCGAGCGAAAACACTGGAGCATCGCACCCCGGATCGGGCAAATGTTGCCGCCGGTTTGCCCGCCGGACGGCGCCAGGCAGACAAGGCGGTTGCGTAGCGCGCGGCCAGAACTCGGGGCCGGTCCGCGACGCGGCAGGAAATGTCGCTTTTGATCTTGGCATTCCCGGCGAAACCCCTTACATGCAGCCCAGGCAGACGGCCATGCACCCGCGTGGCCGTTTGCCTATTCGTCCGAGACGGTGGGTGAACAGGCCCTGTGCCTGTCCGTAATTCCTGCCCGAGACGGGAAATGAACAATTCTCTCCGGGCGCCATGGCGGCCTCGGGCGTGATTGCGAAGGACCCGTACGGACCCGATGTCGGGCCACCCGTAGGCCCGGCTTAACGAGCCGGAGGGTCAAGCCTCCGAAACTTGGAGTGAAACTGTGGATAGAGCCCAGAAAGAGAAAGTGGTCGAGGAACTCGGCCAGATCTTCGAAAGCTCTGGCGTGGTTGTGGTTGCACACTACGAAGGTCTCACGGTTGCCGAGATGCAGGACCTGCGGGCGCAGATGCGTGCCGTCGGCGGGTCCGTCCGCGTCGCCAAGAACAGGCTCGCCAAGATCGCCCTTGAGGACAAGCCCTGCTCCAGCATGGCCGACCTTCTCACGGGCATGACCGTGCTGTCCTATTCGGAAGATCCTGTCGCAGCCGCGAAGGTCGCCGATGCATTTGCCAAGAAGAACGAAAAGTTCGTGATCCTTGGCGGTGCGATGGGCAACACGGCCCTGGATCCGGCCGGTGTCAAGGCCGTGGCCCAACTGCCGTCGCGCGAAGAGCTTATCGCTCAGGTCGTGTCGTGCATCGGTGCCCCGGCAGCAAACATCGCCGGCGCCATTGGCGCACCTGCTTCGAACATCGCGGGCATCCTCTCCACCCTGGAGGAGCGGGAAGCCGCTTGAGCAATCGAAGACATGCGTGTGGACGCTGCACCATGTTGGAACCCCATCTGATAGAACGGAACGACTGAAATGGCTGATCTGAAAAAACTCGCCGAAGAGATCGTGAACCTCACGCTTCTCCAGGCTCAGGAACTGAAGCAAATCCTCAAGGACGACTACGGCATCGAGCCGGCTGCCGGTGGCGCCGTCATGATGGCCGGTCCGGCTGCTGGCGGTGACGCCGGCGCGGCCGCCGAGGAAAAGACCGAGTTCGACGTCGTGCTGACCGACGCCGGCGCCAACAAGATCAACGTGATCAAGGAAGTGCGCACCATCACCGGTCTGGGCCTGAAGGAAGCGAAAGACCTGGTGGAAGCCGGTGGCAAGGTGAAAGAAGCCGCGCCGAAGGCCGAGGCCGAGGAAATCAAGAAGAAGCTCGAAGAGGCTGGCGCCAAGGTCGAGCTCAAGTAATCGCGCGGGGCGCGCTTCGGCGTCCCGGGATTTTCAGGCTGGGTCCGATTTTTCGGGCCCAGCCGAACCTGTCTTGGACAGGGCTTCATCCGGCCGCACGGGTCGAAGCCCTGCCCAAGGTAAGTTCGAGGTTCGGGAGCCGATCGGTGGGACGGTCGGCATGAATGGAACCTGACGCCTTGTTTCGCAAGCGGCGTGCGCCGGTGCCCGACGGCCGCGCGCCCGCGAAAGACAATGAAAGGTAACGACGAGCATGGCTCAGAGCTACGTTGGCCAGAAGCGCATCCGCAAGTATTACGGCAAGATCCGCGAAGTCCTCGAGATGCCGAACCTCATCGAGGTTCAGAAATCCTCCTACGATCTGTTTCTGCAGTCCGGCGACGGCGCGAAGCCGGCCGATGGCGAGGGGATTCAGGGCGTCTTCCAGTCGGTGTTTCCGATCAAGGACTTTAACGAGACCGCGCATCTCGAGTTTGTGAAATACGAGCTCGAAAAGCCGAAGTACGACGTCGACGAATGCCAAAGCCGCGACATGACCTATGCCGCGCCGCTGAAGGTCACGCTTCGCCTGATCGTCTTTGATGTCGACGAAGATACCGGTGCCCGTTCGGTCAAGGACATCAAGGAGCAGGATGTCTACATGGGTGACATGCCGCTCATGACCCAGAACGGCACGTTCATCGTCAACGGCACCGAGCGCGTGGTCGTCAGCCAGATGCACCGCAGCCCGGGCGTCTTCTTCGACCATGACAAGGGCAAGACGCATTCGTCGGGCAAACTGCTTTTCGCTTGCCGTATCATTCCCTATCGCGGCTCGTGGCTGGACTTCGAGTTCGACGCCAAGGACATCGTCTTTGCCCGCATCGACCGTCGCCGCAAGCTGCCGGTGACCACGCTGCTTTATGCGCTTGGAATGGATCAGGAAGGCATCATGGATGCCTATTACGACACCGTCACGTTCAAGCGGAAGAAGAACAAGGGCTGGGTAACCAAGTTCTTCCCCGAGCGGGTGCGCGGTACCCGGCCGACCTACGATCTGGTCGATGCCGGCACCGGCGAGGTGATCTGCAAGGCCGGCGACAAGATGACGCCGCGCATGGTCAAGAAGCTGCTCGACGAAGGCAAGGTTACCGAGCTGCTGGTGCCCTTCGACATGATCGTCGGCCGCTTTGCCGCCAAGGACATCATCAACGAGGAAACCGGCGAAATCTATGTCGAGGCCGGCGATGAGCTGACCTGGGAAGTCGACAAGGACGGCGAAGCCAAGGGCGGCACGCTGAAAGTGCTTCTGGATCAGGGCATCACCGAGATCCCGGTTCTGGACATCGACAATGTCAACGTCGGCCCCTACATCCGCAACACCGTCGCGGCCGACAAGAACATGAACCGCGACGGCGCGCTGATGGACATCTACCGCGTCATGCGCCCGGGCGAGCCTCCCACCGTCGAGGCGGCGTCGACCCTGTTCGATTCGCTGTTCTTCGACAGCGAGCGCTATGACCTGTCGGCGGTCGGCCGCGTGAAGATGAACATGCGCCTCGACCTCGACGCCGAAGACAGCATGCGCACCCTGCGCCGCGAAGACATCATCGCCTGCATCAAGGCGCTGGTGGAACTGCGCGACGGTCGCGGCGAGATCGACGATATCGACCACTTGGGCAACCGCCGGGTGCGTTCGGTCGGCGAACTGATGGAAAACCAGTACCGCGTCGGCCTTCTGCGCATGGAACGCGCGATCAAGGAGCGCATGTCGTCGGTCGAGATCGATACCGTCATGCCGCAGGACCTGATCAACGCCAAGCCGGCCGCCGCCGCGGTGCGCGAATTCTTCGGCTCCTCGCAGCTCAGCCAGTTCATGGACCAGACCAACCCGCTGTCGGAAGTGACCCACAAGCGGCGCCTTTCGGCCCTTGGGCCGGGCGGTCTGACGCGCGAGCGCGCGGGCTTCGAGGTGCGCGACGTTCACCCGACCCATTACGGTCGGATGTGCCCGATCGAAACCCCGGAAGGCCAGAACATCGGCCTGATCAACTCGCTCGCCACCTTCGCGCGGGTGAACAAGTACGGCTTCATCGAAACCCCCTACCGCAAGGTCAAGGCGGGCCAGGTGACCGACGATGTGGTCTACATGTCGGCGACCGAGGAAATGCGCCACACCGTGGCCCAGGCAAACGCCAACCTCGACGACAAGGGCCGGTTCGTGAACGAGCTTGTGTCGACCCGCAAGGCGGGCGAATTCATGCTGAACCCCGCCGAGGCGGTCGACCTGATCGACGTCAGCCCGAAACAGCTGGTTTCGGTCGCGGCCTCGCTTATTCCGTTCCTTGAAAACGACGACGCCAACCGCGCGCTGATGGGTTCAAACATGCAGCGCCAGGCGGTGCCGCTGATCCGGTCCGAGGCACCGTTCGTCGGCACCGGCATCGAAGCGGTCGTGGCATGCGATTCCGGTGCCGCGATCATGGCGCGCCGTGGCGGGATCATCGACCAGGTCGATGCCTCGCGGATCGTCGTGCGGGCGACCGAGCTTCTGGAACCGGGCGAACCGGGCGTCGACATCTACCGTCTGCGCAAGTTCAAGCGTTCGAACCAGTCGTCCTGCATCAACCAGCGCCCGCTGGTGAAGGTGGGTGACAGCGTGACCCGCGGCGAGGTGATCGCCGACGGTCCCTGCACCGACATGGGCGAACTGGCGCTTGGCCGCAACGTGGTCGTCGCCTTCATGCCCTGGAACGGCTACAACTACGAAGACTCGATCCTGATCTCGGAACGCATCCTGCGCGACGACGTCTTTACCTCGATCCATATCGAGGAATACGAGGTTGCCGCCCGCGATACCAAGCTTGGGCCCGAGGAGATCACCCGCGACATCCCGAACGTCGGCGAGGAAGCGTTGCGCAACCTCGACGAGGCGGGCATCGTCTATATCGGTGCCGAAGTGCAGCCGGGCGACATCCTGGTGGGCAAGATCACCCCCAAGGGCGAAAGCCCGATGACGCCGGAAGAAAAGCTTCTGCGCGCGATCTTCGGCGAAAAGGCCAGCGATGTGCGCGACACCTCGTTGCGTCTGCCGCCGGGTGCTTTCGGTACGATCGTCGAGGTTCGTGTCTTCAACCGTCACGGTGTCGACAAGGACGAACGCGCGCTGCAGATCGAGCGCGAAGAAGTCGAACGCCTGGCGCGCGACCGCGACGACGAGCTGGCGATCCTGGACCGCAACATCTATGCGCGTCTGAAATCGCTGATCATGGGCAAGGTGGCGGTCAAGGGGCCGAAAGGCATCAAGACCGGGTCGACCATCGACGAGGAACTTCTGGGCACGCTCAGCCGCGGCCAGTGGTGGCAGCTTGCGGTGGGCGAAGAGGAGCTGGCCAAGGAAGTCGAGGCGCTGCACGACCAGTACGAGGCGCAGAAGCGCGCGCTGGATCACCGTTTTGCCGACAAGGTCGAAAAGGTCCGCCGCGGCGACGACCTGCCGCCGGGCGTGATGAAAATGGTCAAGGTCTTTGTCGCGGTGAAGCGCAAGCTGCAGCCGGGCGACAAGATGGCCCGGCAATCTGCAGCAACAAGGGCGTCATCTCCAAGGTCGTTCCGATGGAAGACATGCCGTTCCTTGCCGATGGCACCCCGGTCGACTTCGTTCTAGGAACCCGCTGGGCGTGCCCAGCCGCATGAACGTCGAGGCAGGTCCCTTGGAAGCGCACATGGGCTGGGCCGCGCGCGGTCTGGGCATCAAGATCGACGAGGCGCTGCGCAGGTACCGCCGCTCCGGCGATCTGACCCCGGTGCGCGAGGCGGTGCGCCTGGCCTATGGTGACGAGGTCTATGACGAGGCCTTTGCCGACCGCGACGACCGATTTCTCGAACTGGCCGGCAATGTCGCTACCGGCGTTCCGATTGCGACTCCCGGTCTTCGACGGTGCGAAAGAGGCCTGTGTGAACGACGCGCTGGTGCGCGCGGGCTTTGTTGCAGTCGGGTCAGTCGGTTGTCTACTTGACGGCCGCACCGGCGAACAGCCCGCCCGGTCACCGTTGGCGTGAAGTACATGCTGACTTCATCACCTTGTCGATGACAAGCTGCACGCCCGTTCGACCGGCCCATACAGCCCTCGTGACCCAACAGCCGCTGGGTGGCAAGGCGCAGTTCGGCGGTCAGCGTCTGGGCGAGATGGAGGTCTGGGCGCTGGAAGCCTATGGCACCGCCTTCACCTTGCAGGAAATGCTGACGGTGAAGTCGGACGACGTGGCAGGCCGGACCAAGGTCTATGGAATCGATCGTCAGGGCGAGGACAACTTCGGGCCGGCGTGCCGGAAGCTTCAACGTGCTCGTGAAGGAAGTCCGCGGCCTCGGCCTCAACGGCGGAACTCCTGGATGCGGAGGACGAAGGTAGGGGGCGCCCCGGTGCCCGCTCTCCCCATCTGAATGTAAGGGGTGCCAATGAACCAGGAACTGACCACCAATCCCTTCAACCCGGTCGCGCCGGTCAAGACCTTCGACGAAATCAAGATTTCGCTCGCCAGCCCCGAGCGGATCATGTCGTGGTCCTATGGCGAGATCAAGAAGCCGGAAGCCATCAACTACCGCACCGCTGGGCCGGAGCTGACGGGCTTTTCCTGCGCCCGCATCTTCGGGCCGATCAAGGGATTACGAATGCCTGTGCGGCAAGTACAAGCGCATGAGAGTATCGCGGCATCGTCCACCAGAAAATGCGGTGTAGAGGTAACGCTGCAGAAGGTGCGCCGCGAACGGATGGGCCATATCGAACTGGCCGCGCCCGTCGCCATATCTGGTTTCTGAAATCGCTGCCGGGCGGATCGGCCTCATGCTCGACATGACGCTGCGCGATCTGGAGCGGATTCATCTGCTTCGAAAACTACGTGAGTGATCGAACCGGGCCTGACGGACCTGTCCTATGGCCAGCTGATGACCGAAGAGGAATACCTCGACGCGCAGGACCAGTACGGCGCCGACCTTCACCGCCAATATCGGCGCCGAGGCGAATCCGCGAGATGTTGCAGAACATCGATCTTGAGGCGACCGCCGAACAGCTGCGCGAAGAGCTGAAGGAAGCCACTGGCGAGCTGAACGAAGAAGATCATCAAGCGGCTGAAGATCGTCGAGAACTACATCGGATGGGCAACCGCCCGGAATGGATGATCCTGACCGTTCTTCCGGTCATCCCGCCGGAACTGCGCCCGCTGGTTCCGCTGGATGGCGACCGTTTCGCCACGTCGGACAAACGACCTCTATCGTCGGGTCATCAACCGCAACAACCGCCTGAAGCGGCTTATTGAACTGCGCGCGCCCGATATCATCGTGCGCAGCGAAAGCGCATGCTTCAGGAAGCGGTCGATGCGCTCTTCGACAACGGCCGTCGCGGCCGGGTCATCACCGGCACCAACAAGCGCCCGCTGAAATCGCTCCAGCGACATGCTGAAGGGCAAGCAGGGCCGGTTCCGGCAGAACCTGCTGGGCAAGCGCGTGGACTTTTCCGGCCGTTCGGTCATCGTCACCGGCCCGGAACTGAAGCTGCACCAGTGCGGCCTGCCGAAGAAGATGGCGCTCGAGCTTTTCAAGCCGTTCATCTACGCGCGGCTGGAGGCCAAGGGCCTGTCCTCGACCGTCAAGCAGGCCAAGAAGCTTGTCGAAAAGGAACGCCCGGAAGTCTGGGATATCCTCGATGAGGTGATCCGCGAGCATCCGGTCCTTCTGAACCGCGCACCGACGCTGCGCCGTCTGGGCATCCGGGCGTTCGAGCCGATCCTGATCGAAAGCAAGGCGATCCAGCTTCACCCGCTGGTCTGTTCGGCCTTCAACGCCGACTTCGACGGCGACCAGATGGCCGTGCACGTCCCGCTGAGCCTTGAGGCGCAGCTGGAAGCGCGCGTGCTGATGATGTCGACCAACAACGTGCTGTCGCCGGCCAACGGCAGCCCGATCATCGTGCCGTCGCAGGACATGGTGCTGGGGCTTTACTACACTTCGATGGCGCGCGACGGGATGCCGGGCGAAGGCATGGCCTTCGCCTCGGTCGAAGAGGTCGAACACGCGCTGGCCGCCGGTGCGGTGCATCTGCACACCAAGATCACCGCGCGCATCCGCCAGATCGACGATCAGGGCAACGAGGTAGTGAAGCGGTACGAAACCACGCCGGGCCGGCTGCGGCTTGGCGCGCTTCTGCCGCTGAACGCCAAGGCACCGTTCGAACTGGTGAACCGGCTTCTGCGCAAGAAGGACGTCCAGAACGTCATCGACACCGTCTACCGCTACTGCGGGCAGAAGGAATCGGTCATCTTCTGCGACCAGATCATGGGCATGGGCTTCCGCGAGGCGTTCAAGGCCGGCATTTCCTTCGGCAAGGACGACATGCTGATCCCCGACAGCAAGTGGGAGATCGTGAACAACACGCGCGAAAGCGTGAAGGAGTTCGAACAGCAGTACATGGACGGCCTGATCACCCAGGGCGAAAAGTACAACAAGGTGGTCGACGCCTGGTCGAAATGCTCGGATGCGGTGGCGAACGCCATGATGGCCGACATCTCGGCGGTGCGCAAAGACGATGCCGGCGCCGAGATGGAGCCGAACAGCGTCTACATGATGAGCCACTCGGGTGCCCGGGGTTCGCCGGCCCAGATGAAGCAGCTGGGCGGCATGCGCGGTCTGATGGCCAAGCCGTCGGGCGAGATCATCGAGACGCCGATCATCTCGAACTTCAAGGAAGGTCTGACCGTTCTTGAATACTTCAACTCGACCCACGGCGCCCGCAAGGGTCTGGCCGATACCGCGCTGAAAACCGCGAACTCGGGCTACCTGACGCGCCGTCTCGTCGACGTGGCGCAGGACTGCATCGTGCGCCGGCAGGATTGCGGCACCGACCGTTCGATCACCGCGGAAGCGGCGGTCAACGACGGCGAGGTCGCCAGCCCGCTGGCCGAACGCGTGCTGGGCCGGGTCGCGGCCGAACCGGTCCTGGTACCGGGTACGGACGAGGTGATCGTTGCCCAGGGCGAACTACTCGACGAACGTAAGGCCGATGCCATCGAGGTGGCGAATGTGCAAAGCGTGCGCATCCGCAGCCCGCTGACCTGCGAGGCCGAGGAAGGCGTTTGCGCCACCTGCTACGGCCGCGACCTGGCGCGCGGCACGATGGTGAACGTCGGCGAAGCCGTGGGCATCATCGCGGCGCAGTCGATCGGCGAACCGGGGACGCAGCTGACCATGCGGACCTTCCACATCGGCGGTATCGCCCAGGGCGGCCAGCAGTCGTTCCTGGAATCGAGCGCCGAGGGCAAGGTGGAATTCCGCAACCCCGCCATCCTGGAAAACGCCGCCGGCGAACAGATCGTGATGGGCCGCAACATGTCGGTCGCGATCATCGACGGCGCAGGGCAGGAACGGGGGACCCACAAGGTCACCTACGGTTCCAAGCTGCATGTCAAGGAAGGTCAGGCGGTCAAGCGCGGCACCAAGCTCTTTGAATGGGATCCCTACACGCTTCCGATCATCGCCGAAAAGGGCGGTGTGGCGAAGTTCGTGGACCTCGTTTCGGGGATCTCGGTACGCGACGAGACCGACGATGCCACCGGCATGACGCAGAAGATCGTGGCCGACTGGCGTTCGGCGCCGCGCGGCAACGACCTGAAGCCCGAAGTGATCATCATGGACCCGGCAACGGGCGAACCGGTGCGCAACGATCAGGGCAACCCGATTTCCTACCCGATGTCGGTCGACGCGATCCTGTCGCTCGAGGACGGGCAGGAGCTGAACGCCGGTGACGTGGTGGCGCGGATCCCGCGCGAGGGCGCCAAGACCAAGGACATCACCGGGGGTCTGCCCCGCGTGGCGGAACTGTTCGAGGCGCGCCGTCCGAAAGATCACGCGATCATCGCCGAAATCGACGGCTACGTGCGCTTTGGCAAAGACTACAAGAACAAGCGCCGCATCGCCATCGAACCCAGCGACGACAGCCTTCAGCCGGTCGAATACATGGTGCCGAAGGGCAAGCACATTCCGGTTCAGGAAGGTGACTTCGTCCAGAAGGGTGACTACATCATGGACGGCAACCCCGCCCCGCACGATATCCTGCGGATCATGGGGATCGAGGCGCTGGCCAACTACCTCATCGACGAGGTGCAGGACGTCTATCGCCTGCAGGGAGTGAAGATCAACGACAAGCACATCGAGGTGATCGTTCGCCAGATGCTGCAGAAGTACGAGATCCTCGACTCCGGCGAAACCACGCTCCTGAAGGGCGAACATGTCGACAAGATCGAGCTTGACGAAGCCAACGCGAAGGCCGAGGCGCACAACCAGCGACCAGCGGTCGGTGAGCCGATTCTTCTGGGCATCACCAAGGCCTCGCTGCAAACACGGTCGTTCATCTCTGCCGCGTCCTTCCAGGAAACCACGCGGGTGCTGACCGAAAGCGCGGTTCAGGGCAAGCGCGACAAGCTTGTCGGGCTGAAGGAAAACGTCATCGTCGGCCGGCTGATCCCGGCCGGGACCGGTGGCGCGACCAAGCGTGTGCGCCGGATCGCCGCCGAACGCGACCTCGAAGTGCTGGAAGCCCGCCAGGCCGAAGCCGAAGCGGCGGCCGCGCTGGCCGCACCCATGGGCGACATCGTCGGCGAAGACGTGGATATGGGCCTTGTCGACACACCCGACGCGCGCGAGGAATAACGCCACCAATCTGGCGTATTCAGAACCCGGCCGGTCTCCGGCCGGGCTTTTTTTGTTCTCGCCATGCGCCGTGTCGCATCCCGGTTCCGGCGTGCGGGGGCTACTGGCGCCGGCGCCATGGCGCTGCTATGGCAGGTCAGGTGGTGCAGGGCGCGAGACTGGCGATGAACGAAAACACCCGTGGCGCGCTTCTGATGATGGCGGCGATGGCCGCGTTCACCGCCAACGACACCTGCATGAAGGCCCTGTCGGGGGAAATGGCACTGAACCAGGCGCTGTTCCTGCGCGGGCTGATGACCACGCTGGCCATGCTGGCGATCGGCATCGCCTGGCGGGGTCTGCGGTTCGACCTGCCGCGCCGCGACTGGTTCCTGATCGCGCTGCGGACCCTGGCTGAGATCCTTGCCGCCTATTTCTTCCTGACTGCGCTCTTTCACATGCCGCTGGCCAATGTCACCGCCGTCTTGCAGGCGCTGCCGCTGACGGTCACGTTGGCCGGGGCCGTGTTTTTTGCCGAACCGGTCGGCTGGCGGCGCATGTCGGCAATCCTGATCGGCTTTGCCGGTGTGTTGCTGATCGTTCGCCCCGGTCCGGAAGGGTTCAACGCCTATGGTGTGATGGCCGTGGCCTCGGTTGCCTGCGTGACGGTGCGCGATCTGGCCACGCGCCGGCTGTCGGCGGCAGTGCCGTCGATCATGGTCGCCTTTTCGGCGGCGGCGGGGGTCATGCTGTATTTCGGTCTTGCCTCGGTCGGGGACGCGTGGGTGCGTCCCTCGACCGCCGGCGTTGCAGCTTGTCGGCGCGGCGGTCTTCGTGATCGGCGGCTATCTGCTGGCGGTTCTGGCCATGCGTCAGGGCGAATTGAGCTTTGTCACCCCGTTTCGCTACACCGGCCTTCTCTGGGCGCTGGTACTGGGCTTTGTCTTCTTCGGCGACTGGCCGGATGCGCTGACGCTTCTGGGCAGCGCCATTGTCGTTGCGACCGGCATCTTTACCTTCTGGCGCGAACGCCGGGTACGCCGGATCGCGGCGCGCACCATGCCGGGTGGCGCGCGGGGCGCCTGAGCCTAGGGGGCAAGCAGGTCCTCCAGAACCAGCGCCATGACCTTGGCGCTGTCGAGCATGTCGGTGATGCCGATCCATTCGTCGGGCTGATGCGCCAGATCGAGAACGCCCGGGCCATAGGCGATGCAGTTCTTCAGCCGTCCGATCCGGTCGATATGCTTCTGGTCATAGGTGCCGGGTGACACCACGTAACCGGCCTGCCGCGCCAGAACCCGTTCGATGGCCGCCGCCGTCGAGCGCACCACCGGCGCGTCCCTTTCGGTCATCGACGGCACCACCTCGAAAAGGTCGCGGACCTCATACTGGAAACTCGGGCGTTCGGCGCGAATGCGGTCCAGCATCCGTGTCACTTCGGCCTTCACCTCCGCAAGGTCCTCCTCGATCAGAAACCGCCTGTCGATGACGATCCGGCAACGGTCGGCGACACAGGGCGCGGGCAGACCGCTATAGCCTTCGTCCTGCTCGGCTTCGCCGCCATGGATGGAGTTGATGTTGAGCGTCGATTGCCGCGCGCCGTCCGGGATGACCGGCATCGCCGTCCGCTTGGTCGCCAGAAGCGGGTAGAGTACCGCCTCCATCTCGGCCAGAACCGCACCCATATGGCGAATGGCGCTGTCGCCCAGAAACGGCATGGAGCCATGGGCGATCCGCCCCTTGGTTTCGATCTCGGCCCACCAGACACCGCGATGGCCCAGACAAATGCGATCCTTGTGCAGCGGTTCGGGGATGATCACATGCTGGACCCGTTCGGGGCTGAACCGCCCCTGTTCGGCCAGATAGGCAACGCCGCCGAACCCGCCGGATTCCTCATCCGCCGTCGCGCTGATCTCGATGGCGCCGCGATAGCCGGGACAGGCCGCAATGAAGGCTTCGGCCGCGATGATCGAGGCGGCGAGGCCGCCCTTCATGTCGCAGGATCCCCGGCCATAGATGCGGTCGCCCTCGATCGCGGCGCCAAACGGGTCGCGCGTCCAGCCATGGCCAACCTCGACCACGTCGTGATGGCTGTTGAAATGCAGGCAGTCGCCGGCGCCTGCGCCGTCATGGCGGGCGACGACGTTCCAGCGCGGATGGCTGGTGCTGTCGCCCAGCGCACCCTCGGCCCGGACCATTTCCACGGCAAAGCCGGCCTGGCCCAGATATTCGGCCAGATA